>JAUIHP010000016.1 GCA_030431975.1 bacterium
CGGGACGGCATTTCAGGCTCCCGCGGACATGAGGATTGCGGTCATTCCCGTCGGCTATTCGAACGGGCTTCCGCGACCGCTTTCGAATCGGGGGCATGTTCTCATCCGAGGATACAAGTGTCCCATTGTCGGGTTGGTCAACATGAATGCCTGTATCGTCGACGTTTCACGCGTCGGTGATGTGGAAACCGGGGAAGAGGTCGTTCTGGTGGGGAAGCAGAAGAAGAATGTGATCCCGATTCGCTCGTTCTCGGACTTCTCGAACGAGCTGAACAACGAGTTCATCAGCCGACTGCCCGCTGCGATTCCCCGAAGAGTCGTGCGATGACCTCTCCGGTTCCGGACTCTCTCTTAGCGCTGCGGCACGAGCTGCACCAGATCCCGGAGGCCTCGGGTTCAGAGCGAAAGACGGCGGCCAGGATTCGTCTCGAATTGGATCGCCTGAATCCCGACGAGATCGTCGATGAGGTCGGGGGCCACGGCATTCTGGCCATCTTTGCCGGACCCGAGCCGGGACCCACCGTGCTCTTTCGGTGCGAGCTTGACGGTCTGCCGATCGACGAACCAACGGACGCGCTGCCGTATGCGTCGTCCCACCCGGGGTACTCTCATCGTTGTGGGCACGACGGTCACATGACCATGGTCACCGCTTTGGCGTACGAGTTCGCCAAGGCTCGCCCGAAGACCGGTCGCATCGTCCTTCTCTACCAGCCAGCTGAAGAAACCGGCGAAGGCGCCGCTCGCGTGCTCGACTCGCCCGCCTTCCAGAAGGTGAATCCGGACTACGTGTTCGCCCTGCACAACCTTCCCGGGTACGGTCTCGGAAGCGTTGTTGTAAGAAAGGGCGTGTTCGCCGCGACCAGCTGCGGTCTGCGCGTGACCTTCACGGGAATGACGTCACACGCTGCGGAACCCCACCTGGGCTGCAGTCCGGTCATGGCGATTAGTCAGTGTGCCATGTCGCTGGCGTCCTTTCCCCAAAGGCACGTGGGCCTCGACGACTCGGCCAAGGTCACCGTGACGCATCTTCGGGTCGGGGAATCCAACTTCGGGATCACCCCCGGCGACGGTGAGCTGACCGCGACGCTGCGAGCCATGACTTCTGAGACCATGAAACGCCTGAAGGATCGCTGTCGCCGCCTCGTCGAAGGCTTGGCGTCGACCTACGATCTCGAAGCGAAGGTGTCCTGGGAGGAAGAGTTCCCGATCACGGAGAACTCGGGCGAAGCCGTGGATCACATCGTCGACTGCGCCCAATCCATGGACCTGAGGGTGGAGGTCCCAGTCACACCCATGGCCTGGTCGGAAGACTTCGGACACTTCACCGGCCGCTACAATGGGGCTCTGTTCGGACTCGGCGCAGGTGTCGACGTTCCCGCTCTACACAATCCGGGCTATGACTTTCCTGATGCGCTGCTGCCCGTCGGTGCGGAACTCTTCATCCGCCTTGCTCACAGACTGACCAACGGAAACACACTCGCGAGCAGGCAACTTCCCTGAAGACTTCGTCGGACAGCCACCTCTCCTGAAGGCTTCGGAGTGCGTTTCATCGATCCGAAAGGTCCACGCTCCACTTGCGTAGTGCCTCGAGCAGTCTCGATCTCTTCTCCGAGTTCGGAAGGAACGGCGCGCGCGAAAACTCGATCTGGATCCAGGGAATCCCACCCGGCTGTGACCGCGTGATGTAGCCACCGCGGAACGGATCGTTGATCGCGATCCGTCCCGGAAAAAGATCTCGAAGACATTCCGCCAACGACTCGATCCATGAGGTCGGACAGGTTGTGTCGGCGTTTCCCAAACACACTTCCGGTCGTGGTCCGACATCGGGACCGATGGGGGGTGCGATGGCCGCCATTGTGTGTCCATCGATTCCACAGATCACGCCCGGTCGCTTCGCGGAAGCCGCCAAGTCCTCATGGTAGGGCCGATGGTATCGATCGAGAAGCGTGGCCACCGTCTCTTCCGACAGGGGCTCCCGATAGATCTGCTCTTCCCAACACGTATGAGTCTTGACCACACCGTCGGCTCTCCGGTCGTCGACGGCACGGTTCTGGTCCACGAAAGCACGCGCGATCTTCGTCGAGACATAGGCCTCGACGTGCTCCTCGAGATCGTAGATCTCCGCCGCCCCTTCGTCTCCGTCCTTGGCGATCTGCTCCGGAGTCAGCATGGAGAGATGCTCGACTTCGGGCGGTACCCGAAGCCCGGCGTGCGGGACCGAGAGAAGCAATGGGAGTTTCGTCTTGGCCATGTTGAATCTTACGTCCTGGGTCCGCCCGCAGATCCGTCGCGGCGAGGGTCGGCCACGCCAACGAGTCCGTCCTTCTGTCGCTGGACCAACTGGACACAACCGAGGTAGAAACTGTAGGCGTCGCGGTGGTCGACTTCGAAGCCGGACTTCTCCAGCAGCTCGGGGATGTCATCGCGGAACCGGGAGGACTCGAGCGAAACCTTGCCTTTGACTGAGCAGTGCAGTCGTGGTGCGGCCACGGCGTCGAACGCACTCTTATCCCGAAGGCGGATCAGCACCTGAAGCATCGCGGAAACGATGCGCTCACTTCCCGGCGAACCCAGAACGAGGCTCGGCTTGGACCCGCGAAAGACGATGGTCGGAGCGACGCTGGCCCAGGGAGGTGCGTTCGGTCGCAGGTAGTAGGGGTGGCCGATGTCCTCATACTCGTACGCCGACATGTAGTTGTTGTAGAGAAAACCGAGTTCCGGTGTGGCCACGAAGGAACCGAAGACACGTTCGATCGACTGCGTCAGCGCCACGGCGTTTCCCCACCGGTCCATCACCGAGAGGTGAGTCGTCTCACCGCTGCTCTGAATTGTCGTGCCTCGCGACCGGATACGTTTTCGGATCTCCTTGGATGCCTGCTTCGCGTAGGCCGGGTCCAGCATCTTCTGGTCTTCGACCTGTGGGAAGAACGCCGGGTCATACGGCCGGTCACGCCGGTCGAGCGCTCCCCGGCGCATGACTTCCGCAAGAAGCAACGCTCCCTTCGGTGTGTCCGGGGTCCAGTGCTTTTCCGGGAAGTTCTCGAGGATCGAAAGCATCTCCAAGAGCACGCGTCCCGCTCCCGGTGGCGGAAACGTGACGACGCGGGCGCCTTGAAACCGGGAAGAAACGGGGCGGCGCTCAATCGGTCGAGGAACCTGCGCCAGGTCGTCGAGGTGAAGCAGGCCGTCGTGAGCCTGCATGTCGGCATGAATGGCGCGTGCGATCCGACCGGAGTAGAAGTCGTCCGCGCCCGCCTTGGCCAGTCGGGACAGTGTCTTGGCCAGCGCCGGCTGCTTGAGTCGACTGCCCGGCTTGTGCGGACGGGTTCCTTTCTTCAGGAACTGCTCCGCGGCGTTTCCGTCCTTCAGATTCTTCAGCTCGCGTTCGGACAGCGCCTCGAAGAGTTCCGTCGTCTCGAAGCCGGACTCGGCCAGCTCGATCGCCGGCTCGAGTATCTGCGCCAATGGCAGTGTTCCGTAGGTAGACCGGAGATAGTCGAGAACGGCCGGCGTGCTTGGTACGGTCGTGGCGCGGTAGCCGCGTCTCATTTCCTTTTTGGTCAGGCTCTCGGGTGTTGCTCGGTTGGGTGCCCGCGTCGACCCGTCGAGTGCCACCGTCGTGCGGGGTTCGGCGTTGTGAACCAGCACCATTGTCTGCCCGCCGATCCCGGAAGCCTGCGGTTCACAGACTCCCAAGGCGAAAGCCGCGGCCGCCGCGGCGTCCGCCGCGTTTCCTCCGGCCTCCAGCATGGCGACGCCGGCACGGGTCGCCGCGAAGTGCGCAGTCGAGACCATCCCGTTCCGGGAATGCGCGACCCTCTGTGGTTGAACAGGGCGTCGCCGCCCGGGCTCCAGATGCTCAGTCTCGGACTCGGTTTTCCGACGCGTGTTCACTTGACGTCCTTTTCGCCTTTGTCAAAGAGAAGACCCGTGAGAAGCAGAGTCCTTTGAAGAAGACTGATTCTCTGGATCGCTTCCTGCGGAGTGTAGAGATTGACCGTGGCTGGCCCCAATCCGCAAAGGGCCGCCGTCTTGGCTGGGACGAGTCCAGCAGCAGATGGCCAAACGGAAGACTCCTTGCCGACTTCGGCTCCCCACTCTTCGCCCAACGTAGCGGCGAAACGGTGAAGGGCCAAGCCTCCCCGTCGCTCCTTCATCGGAGGCCGGTCGACGACGAGCTTGAGCGTGCACTCATAGCCGTCCTTCTTGAAGATCTTCTGCAGCTCCGCCTCAGCTGCCTCGGCGCGTTCCTCTTCGCGATAGGTGACGAGCAAGGTTGCAGAGATGCGATGAGGCAACAGCACGGGATAGTGCTCGGTCTTGAAGTCGAGCACGGAAACGGAGAGGCCGGCCCGGGGGCGAGAGAGCTGAGAGGCTCGTTCCAACCGTTCGAAAGTCCAGCGCACGACATCGGGCGTCCGGAACGGCCTGCCGGGACGCCGGGGCGTACCCACCACCCGAAGGGAATACTTCCTTTGACCGCGCCGGCTCGTGATCACGCGATCGCCGACGTTGCCGGGACGGAGGACGAGAACACGTCGGGCCCGGGATGCAGCGTCCTTGATGGCCTTCAAACTGTACCGGCAGTCCGTGCCCTCGTCCGTGTAGGCGAGAACACCGATCGGCAGGCGATGAAGTTGTCGGGCGGAACGCAATGCCGTCAGGGACATCTCGATCATGGCCAGACCGGCGCGGGATGAGGCGACGCCTTCTCCGTAAAGCCACTCCGGATCCCTTCGAAACACCTGAACGGGAACGCTGGGATCCAGGGGAACGTCCAGGTGGGCGAGCAGCAGAGTGCCGCCGTCCAGTCCCGTCTTCGTCTCCCAACCGTAGGAAAAGCGATCGTCGGTCAGATCTGAGATCGGACGAAGCTTGAGGTCGGTCATCGACTTGTCGAATGCGCGGGCTGCGTCCTGCAGGCCGACGGGATCGGCCGTCCGACTGGTCAGTCGCGTCCAACGCTCGACGCGTTCCTCCAAGGCGTCCCTTCGTTCCGTCAGGTAAAAGGAGACCTGGGATCGTGGGTCCTTGCGGCCCGGCTCGACCGACAACGGTTCCGGAGTTCCGAAGTAGCGCGCGCTGGCGACTTCTACGAGGCGGTTGACGAGTCCCGTAAAGTCGAGTCCCACGGCTTCGGCGCCCTGCACGTACGAGCCGTGCTCGCCGAGACTGGGGAGGCTGTTGACCTCCAGGATGTAGAGCTGACCGTCGGCATCCATCCGCATGTCGACACGGGCGCAGTCGTAGCAACCCAAAGCCGTGAACGCGCCTCGCGCCAGCTCCTGCGCACGCGCGGTAGTCTCGGCATCAAGGTCGGCGGGACATCGGACTCCGATTTCGCGGCCGCTCTTGCGCGTCTTGTCTTCATAGGTGTAGATCGCCGGGCCGTCCTTTCCGAAGAGAATTTCGGCGGGCGGAAGGGCGTCCGGCGGATTGTTCCCGAGAAGTCCGACGTTGATCTCGCGACCTTCGATGTACTGCTCGGCCAGAACCGGTTGCGAGAACTTGTCGAAGATGTTCTGCGAGGCGTCGCGGAGTTCGTCCTCGTTGTGAACGACTTTGATCCCGAAAGAGACGGACTCGTTCTTCGGTTTGACGATCAACGGGAACGGAAGGTCGGGCATCTCGAAGCCTGCCGACTCGAGTACGGCAAAGGCCGGTGTCGAGAGACCGCGTTGCTGAAAGATCATCTTGGCGACGACTTTGTCGAGAGCAAGGGAGTGGGCAAGCGGACCGCTGCCGACGTAGGGGACTCCAACCATCTCCAGGATCGAAGGCACGTGGGTGTACCGCGCCTGTCCCTGAATCCCGTAGGAGATGTTGAAGACGATCCCGGGACGCTCTCCCTTCAGCACCCTCGGCATGAACTCCTCGAGGTTGTCGATGAGATCCTTGTCGCCCTCGAAGGACTCGACCTGGTGGCCTCCGGCTTTGAGAGAGTTTCTCAAGCGGGCCACTGTCTTGAGGCCGATGGTCTCCTGGTTGGGAACGCCGAAGAGATTGATGACGGACCGGCTCTCGCGGTTGTAGACGATGGCGATCTTCATGATTTCTCCACTTCAGGAAGGTGGCCGAAGCTATGTGCATTAGAGATCGACCGCTGCTATAGACGTAAGGTTCAAGGCGGGGAAGTCTGCGGACCAAGAGAGAGACAAGCGAGCCGGACCAGGTTATTGCCCTGGGTCTGAACAAGATTCCTTGGAAGGTAACTCCGCCTAGAGTTCAAAGGACTGGTAAGTGAGACGGTCTCCGTCCACCTCCCTTCTCTCCTGACGGAGGTATGGTCGGAATTCACTGAGTCGCTGTTGCGCCTTGATGTTCGGGAATTCGGATATTATCGAGTCCCTCTTCCCGAGGCCCCCGTACGACGAACCCACGGACAGGCCTTTCTCTTCAGTAAGATACAGACGGTCGTGAAATGGGCACCGATGTGAATCACGAGTCCCTACAACCACGATTCGTGTCTCCGGCGGTCGTTCACTACGTCTCTCGGCCCACTCCTTCAGGAACGCAGCTCGAGCGTCTCCGTCAATCTCCTTTAGTGAATCCATGCCAGTCAATACCTCTACTCTCGTGTCCGTCGAGTTCTCGCAGATCAAGACGAGCAGGTCAACATCGACAGGTCTAAAGTATGGATCGACGATAGTGATTGTCTCATTGGGTGCTAAGGACTGAACCCAGAGCCTTATCCGTTCTAGTGCCCTCTTTCGCTCCCCCGATCGATACAGATCGGAGTCGGAGTGGTCAAAGGCTAGCTCTCCATCTGTCTTTGGATCATAAGCCTCAGAAGTCAAGGCGGCCAGTTCTGCCGCCATGACGCACGCTTCAAACAGCGGCCTTATCTTCTCACTTGGTCGTGAGCGCTTCAGCTCGTTCCTTACGCAGTTCTCTACGAAGAGCGCATAGAGTGGATATGATTCCGACATTGAAAACTCTGGAGCGTTCTTGAGAGCGGTCAGGTAATGGCTGTCTGGGACAGACTTGACCCTTCCGGCTTGTAGGCTGCCGAGCCTGAGCCAAGCAGCGTCAACGATGTCACGGAATCTCGGTTCTTCTTTCTCGATGGCGGACTGGGCAGGTCTCCGACTTTCCATCAGTGTGTCACGAAGGCGAAAGATCTCAAGCTGCCTGTTAACCATGTTCTTGGCGGGGTCGTCATCTACCGCCTGTGCCAGTGTCTCTGCAAACTCAGGATCAATGCGATAGGCTGCGTTGATCAGTGATCTCCGACGCAATTGAATCGATTTTGCCTCACCTCTGAGCAGTAGATTGGCCGCTTCGTGGAGGAGGCTTCGGCAAAAGGCGCCATCTTTCGAATTCGCCATTACCGCGATCTGCTCAAGTCTTCCAACTCTGTCCAGCAAAGAAGGAATCTCTTGAATGACAGACCTTGCCTCGTTGAGTAGCGGTGCGCGGTCCTTGGCCTTGGACGCAAAAACACCGATGACGGCAAGAACAAAGGCTCTGTCTGCGGTATTGGGCACGGCCCTCGCACGCTTTGCCAGACCCTCGGTACTGACCTTGTCCTCCTTGGGTCGGAGCCGGTTGATATGAGACTCAGCAACTATGATATAGCCTTCGTGGGACACGCCACTTGGCGAAGGAAACTTTGTCGACACCAATTCAGATAGCTGGCGCGCAATATCCGCCTTTTGGGCCCTTTTGATTGTTCCGTGGCGTTCCGCAGACAGCGCCGAATCGACGATCTCGACAATGATGCTATAGATGTGCCAGTCTACAGTCATACTGTGAACAACATCTATTACTTGACAAATGGTGTCATAACTGGGCATCAACCCAGGGCGAGAAAACTCGTATGCATCCCCAATCGGGACCCTAGTCAGCAGCGTCCAAGCGATTCGGTGGCGGGCATCTTCCTGCCACAGCTTGGGTAGCCTGAGGAGGATCGCCTTCGCCGCAGCACGAAGGCCTAGGTGAAGCGCTGGGGCCGCAACAACAGTGAGTCGGTACTCGTAGTTAGCCTGATCTTCATCCAAACTGTCCAGCAAAGGGAGAATGCTGTTCTCGACGAGAGACTTCGACACATCTGGGCGCTCAGCGAAGTAAGCTCGGACCGCGAGGTCGGTGAAGTGCTCGATGCGTTCTTCTGCGCCACCGCAACGATCGATGAGTCGGACCAGTCGATCAAGGTCGTTCTCAGTTGCGAGGGTCCCCTCCAGCATTCCCGCCACGGCCCTGTTCGCAAGAAGAATGGCCCAACCCGCAGCGGCGGTGGATTGCTCATCACGAAGAAATCTTTGGCCCCTCAACTCTCCAATTCTCTCTCCGAGGCGACGCGCAAGATCCAAGTCTACGTCAGCGACCTTCGTGACGATGTCAAATCCGATCTCAAGCTTCTGCCAGCCCGCATCCATTCGGTCCCAGGATCGGTACAGCTCAACGGCTACCTTCTGGCGGCTGCTTGCGTCAATCTCAGACGCCCGAAGCAACTGCGAGTAGAAGTCGGCCAACGAGGACACTCGAAGCGATACGTTCGTGACGCGCCTTAGTGCAGAAACCAAGAACTCGACCGTACTGTCGTCGAATACTGACGAATCGCCCGTTGCGCTCAGCTTTGAGACAAGGGCTCCCACCGCATCATCGAAGACCTCGTAGCTCTCAATGCTGCTCAGAGCCTTCTTGATCTCTGCTATTCGGAGATCCTTGGCCGGCACGAACAAACATGCTTCGACAAACCCGCCAAGGGCTTCTGATCTTCTCCAACCTGTATTTATTCGCTGAATCAAGGTGAGGCAGTACTCTGGGTCTACAGCAGCCAGTCCCCGTATCACTTCTTCAGTTGCCTCGTAGTGCTCGGCGCACCCATCAAGCAGGTGGTCGACTGTCGAGCCTAGTTCGAGATCCACGACCTTATACAAATCGGTCTCGGAATGACCCAGCACAAGAAGGACTCCTCGGAGTCTGGCTAGGCCGCCGGCGCAGACGGTCTTGTCACTTTCTGCGTCGAGATAGGAGTAAACGGACTCAAGGCGCTTCAGTGCCGATTCTTCGGACAAGTCGTGAGCGCCTCTTGCCATCAGAAGAGCTAAAGACACGTATGCTTGCGTGGGGCCGATGTGCTCAACTACCGGCAACTGCCCGTCAAGTAGCGACAGTGCCCGTGCAAGGTGATCTTTGTCGCCGACACTCGGAATGCAGAGAGCGAGATCACTAAAGGCGAATGCCGTAGCCGAGTATTCCGTTGATTTGATCGCTAATCGAACACCCTCGAAGAATACTTCAATGGCATCGCCTCTCGTTCGGTTACCTCTCATCCATTGGCGATACAAGTACAGGCGGTCCTCAACCGAGGAGATCTTCTTTGCGTGCGCCAGAACCTCGCTCGCGGAGAGATTTCCTAGGATTCCGACGGCCCTCATCATCAAACGACGTAGATTCGGTGATGAGATTGGCTTCTCGAAGATGTCGGAGCTGCCCTTAGCATTCGGATCTCCATTGCCAAGTTGTGCCTGGATCAGGACGCTTGTCATTGCGAACTCAGCTGAGTTGGAGCCCTTCTCGTTGGCGGATAGTTTTCCAACAAGGTCCACTGCGAGATCCGGAGCTATCAGAAAGAGGTTGGTAGCTAGGTCGGGGACCAACCGGGGATTGTCGTTGTGGTCAAATTCGTTGTAGAGGTCACGAATTCGATCTATGACTTGCCTCTCTTCAGGAAACCCGTGCCGGTGCATGATCGTTGCCACCGCAGTCAAGAGTCGGAGCTTCTCCTCCGTTCTGTTAGTCGCCTCTGCGATAGCCATCGCTGTGTCGTAATCACCTACCGCGGCGTGAGCAGAGGCCTCAGCTACTTTTGCTCGTGAATGAGAGATCTCTTCTATCGCGGATCTTTGGAGCGCGAAACGGATTCGTTCGCCGTTTCGCGCCAGTGCTTCAGCAGCTGCCAGTCCTCGGTCAACATGGTTCTTGACGGTTTCCAGAGAGCTTGAACCTTTGTACATGTCAGCAAAACGCACAGGGGTCAGGAAGTCGATGAGCTCACCCGGCCTTCCAGACTGCACATAGTGTATCGGGAGACAGTTCAGCGCGGCGGGAGAGTCCGGACTGTCTTGGTACGAGCAGATCAACAAATCTCGAATGTGGTCCTTCCTATTGGCAAGTCTTCTGCTCACGAAGCGCGCAGCCGATGGGTGCGAGAAGGTGCACAGGTCGCTATCGTCGATGTCAATGAATGTCAATCTCGCTAACCGGGTCTTGACATCATCTGGTGTTAGTTCAAGCAGGGCGGCGATCTCTTTGGCTGGGAAAGGCCTCTCTTCAGTTGACATTAGCGCCAGTATGTCAAGTGTGGATGAGTCCTCTGGATCAATATCCCTCCACTCCAACTCAAGAAGGTCGCTGCCTTCCACGACGTCGGAAACATCTTTGCCCGATTGGAGGAGCTTCCATACTGAGGCGACGGATGCGGGCATCCCTTGGGTCGAGCCGTATACCTTCCCCAACTGGTCTTCGCTCAGGTCATAGCTGGCCAGAAAATCGGACACCTCGCCCCGGCCGAGGACAGACATCGTATAGGTCTTGCTGATACGACGCGCGTCAGGCGTTAGTGGTAAATCGCCAAAGCATCTCGCGCTGATGACAAACCGAAACCATGTGCGCCCGAAAGGCAATAGGTCGAGTAGGTGACCCGCCGCCGCCGCATGGTGTTCCGGGATGTCCTCGACACCGTCAAGTACAAAGAAGTATGGAGTTCGGTTGCGTGTCGCTCTTGCATGTAGCTTGTTGTATGCGCGTCCGAGTTCTCTCTTGCCGATGGTCTTGTTTGGCGCGACGGCAGTGCCGAGGATCTCGGAAATTCTGGCATGTAAGTCCGCCGCGACCATCTCTGGGTCGTAGGCCCACCTACTAGCGGCCGACAGGAAGACCGCTATCGTCCGTTGAGGGTATGTGTCGGCGAACTGGCCGAGAACAGTGGTTTTCCCGATGCCGTCAGCGCCCTCTACGACAAGGAAACGTAGACCTGCGTCGAAGAAGGAGTTTAGAGTTAGGATGACTTGATCTCGACGGATTTCTGGCCAACCGGTCGGGCGTGGCCGGGCTTTTACGTCAGTATGAAAAGGTGGAACACTCAAGGGACACCTCAGGTTGTTGCGGGAAAGTCTTCCGAGTGGCTTTCTTGGCTGCCGAAGTGATGGCTTGGCTTGTCGATCCTAACGTAGCTCTAGAGTTCTAGTCAGTCGACAGGATACAGGAACCTTCGGATAAGGCACAGAAGGTCAATCCGGACTCTACAGTATGTGCGGCGTCAAAGTAAATGAGGCTGGTGGTTGGTTAGAGTGTTGTTGGAGTCAGGCCTTGCGGACTCGCGGCTTCGCCAAGGACGAGGGTCTAGCTAGACTTGCTTGGACGTCGGAGCGCGCCTCGCGTCTACGCGGCTTCGGACTCCGCCGAGTCATCCGCGCGGCTCACGGTCCCGGCGTCGAATGTGGGGTTCGAGTCGTCCTGCAGCAGGTCGGAGGCCGCCGTCACGCGGTTGCGTCCGGTGTGCTTGCTTCGGTAGAGAGCCTTGTCCGCCGCCGCGACCAGATCCTTTAGAGTCCGGCCGTCTTCGGGAAAGACGGAGACCCCGATGCTGATCGTGATCCGGATCTTGTCCCCGTTCCAGGGAAAGACCTGGTCTTCCACGCTGCGCCGAATTCGTTCCGCGACGTCCATGGCGTCATCGAGTGATGCTTCCGGCAGGCCGGCCATGAATTCCTCACCGCCGAAACGGCCGACAAGGTCAAAGCCGCGCAGGTTGTTCTCGAAGAGGGAACCCAGCTCGGAAAGGATCCAACTTCCGCCCTGGTGACCGTACCGTTCGTTCACATTGCGGAAGAAGTCGATGTCCATCATGAGCACGGCCAGGGGAAAGTGCCGCTGCTCGCATCGGGTGAGTTCCGACGTGATGGCGAGGTCACAGGAGTCCTTGGTCAGCAACGAGGTCAGGGGATCAAAGTGGATCCGCTGCTGAACCGTCTTGTGAAACCGGGCTTCCATTTCGTCGAGGATGCAGAAACGAAGGGTCGTGTCCCCGGTTTGGATTTTGTCCCCGTTTTCGAGGTAGTGCGACTCGACCGCCTGTCCGTTGACGAAAGTGTGGTTCGTACTGCCAAGATCCCTCAGCAGGTAGCGCGTTGCGTTCGTATCCGCGTCGTACTCCATGACGACTTCCGAGTGCAGCCGGGAGATCAGGTGGTCGGCCCGCAGTGAGATGCAGGCATCGGAGGCCCGGCCGATGGTGTAACGGGTGCGCCGCAGCGGGAACTGATTGCCGATTTCCGGCCCGTCGAGGACGACGAGTGCCGCGCAGGTTTCTTTGGGTCGACGCTTGATCGGCGCCGGCCGGACGATCGTTGTGTCCTCTTCCGATCCGGGCAGGTGGTCCCGGTAGCGACGCCGTGGCTCTCCGTCCGATTCTGTGGGCGAAAGCGCGCTCTCGGGGAGATCTTTTCCCGTCGGCTCGGTTTCTTCGGGGCGCGTGAAGTCTTCGGAACGGCTCATGCGTCCCTATCGGCGGGCCTCGCGTTCTCCCTTAGATCCGGGTGTCCGGCACGGCCTGATCTCGATGGGAGACCTGCGGCAGCGGGGCGGTAGAGTCGAAAACCGCCGCCTCCATGGTGAGTTCCGACGCGCTAAAAGACGTCGATGTCCCCGGCGCGCTCGAAGATGTGGTTGGGACGGAAAGGGACCTTGTCGAGGTCGTCCCGGCCCGAATAGCCGGTCAGGACGAGGATGGTGTCCATTCCTGCCTGGACTCCGGCAAGAATGTCCGTGTTCAGATTGTCCCCGATGATGACGGAGTCCTCGGAGTGTCCGTCGACGCTGTTGAGAGCAGCTCGCATCATCCAGGCACTCGGTTTTCCGACGTAGAATGGTTTCTTCCCGGTGATTCGTTCGATGGGAGCGCAGAGGGCACCGCAGGCCGGGAACCCCTTGGGGCCGGCGACATCCGGATTGGTTGCAATGAAGCGTGCGCCTTCCATGATGAACCACGACGCCTTCTGGATCATCTCCCAGTTGTAGGACTTGGTCTCTCCAACCACGACGTAATCCGGATCGATGTCGGTGATGGTGAACCCGACGTTGTAGAGCTCGTGCGTGAGGGCGGAGTCTCCGATGACGAAAGCTTTTGTGCCGGTCTGTCGTTCGAGGAAAGCGGCCGTGGCCATCGCCGAGGTGTAGAACGCTTCGACGGGGAGAGTGACTCCCGCGTTGGCGAGCCGATTCTGAAGGTCCTTCCGCGTCTGCGACGGGTAGTTGGTCAGCAGCAGGAAGGGGAAACCGGACTTCTCCATGCGGTCGATGTAGACGTCGGCCCCTTCGATCAACTGGTTGTTGTGAAGGATGACCCCATCGATGTCACTGATGATCACTCTACCGCTCAAGTCCACTCCTTGTGCTTCGGTCCTCGGGCCCGCGAATGCCGGCGGCCCGAAAACTCTCCGTCAACTCGTTCCAGCTCCGTCCCAGCTCCGTCCCCGCCGCGCCTTGCGACCCGACGAGGAGGGATCCTGTCACAATGTGGTATCTTCTCCAAATCATGTCTGACGGGACGGAACCCGAAAAGAAGGGAACGAAGGAGTCGCAACGAGCCGTTGCGCAGTCACTTGGCATCCCGGTGCTCCGGCGCCACATCTTCCTCTGCTGCGACCAGACCAAGGCCAAGTGCTGTGACGCCGAGCGATTGGATGCCGCCTGGAACTACTTGAAGAGGCGGCTTCGGGAGCTTGGGCTCAGCGAGCAGGGAGGGATCTTCCGCACCAAGGCGAACTGCCTGCGGGTTTGCGAAGGCGGGCCGATTGCCGTCGTCTATCCGGACGGCACCTGGTACGGCCACTGCGACCCGCCGGTTCTGGAGCGGATCATCCAGGAACACCTCATTCAGGGAAATCCGGTTGAAGAACACCGGATCATCGAGCGCACCCTTTCCGGCGAGCCCGCGGAGCCGCGGCCCCGCCCGGAACGCGCTTCCGACAAGTAGAAGGAACGCCCAGAAATGCACAAGATTCTCGAGGCCCGACCCAAGCCCACCTTGGATCTGGATTCACTCGACTCGGACACAACCGGCGCCGCGACGGGATCTGCTGCCGACGCCATCGAGGGAACGGCACTCATCTTTTGGGACCCGAAGAATCCGGGTCAGAAGCTCGACGCCATCGACACTGACCAGATCACTCCCGCCGCCGACTGCGTTTCCGAGTCTCTCGACGCAATTGATCAGAAATGGAAAGAGGGCGCGTTTCGTTACCTGATGCCCGACTTTCGGGAGCGGGTTCATCGTGGTGAGAACTTTCTGATCGCCGGCGATCGGTTTGCCATCGGCTCTTCCCGGGAAATGAGCCCGGCCGGACTCAAAGCGATCGGAGAGGAGGCGGGACACGAACTCGTCGTCGTGTGCGGTCGCAACATGGGAGACATCTTCCGTCGGAACTCTTTCAATCTGGGACTGCAGGTCGTGCAGTGTCCCGAAGCGGTGGCCGACGCCCAGGACGGGGACCGGTTCCGCTTCGAACCAAGCGGCCGCACGCTGACCAATGTGACCCAGAACAAGTCCTACGAACCGACTCCGCTGACCGCGAAGGAAGATGAGATTCGCAAGAGCGGAGGGATCTTCCACGTCGGCCGCAGCGAGTTCGCGGATTCTGTTCGGCGGAAGCCGGAACTGGTGTGGCCGAACGAACGTCAGGCTCGGCGAATGACGACGACCGAGCAGATCATTTGGGCGCACCGCGTCGACAAGGACGCCCGCCTCGAACCGGGCGCCACGCTTCGTGTCTATGCGGACCTGTTGCCGGCATCGGACGGAACAGCGCCGTTTGCCATTCATACGTTCAACCAGATCACCCGGGATCAGATCTATCCGCGCCAGGCCGCGGTGGCGAGTGATCACTTCGTCTTCACCGGTCGCGAGGCCGACGACAAGCAGACGGAGATCGGTCGGGACTTTGCGCGGGCGCAATCGATGGAGAAGCCCTACTTCGCGAACGCAGGCGACGGGATCTTCCACTTCTATTTCCCCGAGCAGGGACTCGTCCTTCCCGGGCAGTTCATTCCAGGCGCGGACTCTCACAGCCGGGCCTACGGCGCCTACGGCGCGGTCGGCATCGGCGTCGGGTCGACGACTTTGGGTTTCGGATGGTCAACCGGATACGTCTACTTCACGTTGGCCAAGGCTCGCCGGGTCGTCTTTGCCGGACAACTGCAGCCGTGGGTCGGCGGCAAGGACATCGTGCTGCGCCTCCTCGAGAAGTGGGGAGCAAAGCAGTCGCAGGGAATGTCCGTAGAGTTCGTCGACGTCAACCAACAACTACCCATCGCGTATCGCAACACCATTGCCAACATGATGGCCGAGGGCGAAGCCCAGAACGGCATCTTCGCGCAGGACGAGGTCACAACCCGCTGGTACCAGGAAAAGGGAATGGGCGAGTTGCTCTATCCCCAGGTCGTTCCGGGGATCGAGGCGCAGTACGAGATCGACGAAACGCTCGAGCTGACCGAGATCGTTCCCATGATCGCCAAGCCCTACAGCCCCGGGAACGCGTTTCCGGCAGAGGAAGTGGCCAAGGAGAGGATCACCTTCGACAAGGCCTATATCGGTTCCTGCACGAACGGCAGCTACACTGACCTGTTGCAGGCCGCCCTCGTCATCGAAGCCGGCAAAGCCAAGGGAATCTCCAAGGCCGCAACCGACTTCGTCATCTTTCCGGGGTCGGGCGGCGTCAAGAAGCAGATCGAAGATCCCGAATCTCGTCTCGGCGGCCAGTCCATTGCCGACGTCTTTCGCTCGGTCGGCGGAGTCATCCGCCACTCCTGGTGCGGCCCGTGTTTCGGCCAGGGAGAAGACGCGTTGGAGGCCGGCCAGCGCGCCATCACATCGTTCAATCGGAACTGGCAGAACCGCATGGGACTGGGTGGCGAGGGGTATCTGGCCAGCCCGATCGTCGTTGCGAGTTCGGCCCTGGCGGGTTACATGGCGCCGCCGAGCGAACTCGGAATCGAGTGGCAACCAGATCGGTTCGAGCCGTAGATCGAACTTCATCCCGTTGACGGTCTCGCTCTTCTGAACCTCGACTCGGGTCTGTGGCCGAGCCGGCACAGTCCGACAGTGCCTATTCGTTCGTTTCGTTTCGCGGATGCGAGCGGATGACTTCCGACACTTGCTGCACGCTGCGTTCCACCGAAGGTGTGCCTTCGATTCTTAAAACCCGGCACTGCAGCGAGTCCATCCAGTCGGTGTGCATCTTCAGATTGCGCACCGGCGTCTCCGGGTTTTCATACTTCGAGGCCCAGTCGATGAACGCGACATGTTCTTCGTGGATGTCGCCGCCGGGATCGATGCGGTCGCCGAACCGGGAACGCTCGCGCGCTCGCAGGCGTGGGATGCGAGTCTCTGGGGGCACGTACAGAAACACCGCCAGATCGAGCCGATCCGCGGCCAGGGCTCCGATCTTCTGTGAGCCGGCGAGGATCCAGGAGTCGATCCCCTCCGTATCCGCCGAGAACAGTGCGAAGGCTTCCTCCGGGCTCCGGTTCTTTTGGAACGGGGGATCTGTCGCGACCCAGAAGTAGTCGTCCGAGTCAAAGCATGGAATGTCGACGACACGGGAGAGTGCCTTACCCAAGGTCGAACAGCCCGATCCTGCCGCGCCGAAGATGAGTACCTTCAAGAGCGTTTCTCCTTCCCCTTCCCCCAGCATAGCCAATGCCGCGCGACCACTGTAGTTGCCGTCCACTCTCCGTCCGATCACCAGTCCGATGCGTTCTGGCTGGCGTCCGGCTCGGTTCCGACCGAAGGCCCGGAGGCGCGACGGCCCGACGGCCCGAAGGCGCGAAGGTCCGAAGGCTAAGGCCGGAGCCCGAACGGGCCGATTACTGAAGAAGGACGTTCAGCCGGAAGCCAACCCAGGAGGGGAGAGTTGTCGATGAGAGTTTCCACGAAGATCCTGGCGGCAAGCCTGGTACTGACGGTGTGTTCGGTGGGCTTTCCAAGAGCGGAAGCGGCGGCTTCGGACCCGCCGTCGGCGCAACGGAGTCCGATCGGAGCATGTTGCCTCGACGACGGATCCTGCGAGTGGCTTCCCAAGGAAGACTGCGACGATCTTGGCGGCAGCTACCTCGGTGACTTCACCGAGTGTGATCCGAACCCCTGCGGGGACCCTCCCGGAGCCTGCTGCCTCAGCAACAGTGCCTGCATCTTCGTGCCGGAGGGAGAATGCACGGACCGTGGCGGGGCCTACCTGGGAGTCGGCACGATTTGCGACCCGGATCCCTGTCCAACTCCGACGACAGATCTCACTTGGGGGAAGATCAAGAACCTCTACCGAACAGAACTGTCCGGCAGCTAACTCGAATGGTTTCCGAGACTACACGGGATCTGTGGAGATTTTTGTAAGACGCGAAAACTGTCAACACTATTGGACCGATAGATTTCACAACCTTAAAAAGTAAACCTCACCTACATTTCCTCTAAGCGTGTGCGCAAAGTTTGACCGCTTTGAACGTGCCGCGATGCGTCGCTACTCCCGGCGCCCTGCCTGATGCTGGACTCCCATTCAGGGGAATCGAAGATGGAACCGACCGTTTTCTTGGTCGACGAGGAACCGTACGTTCGCCAATCCGCTGCGCGACTCCTTCGGGGACTGGGCCGTCGCGTTGAGAGTTTCTCGGACCCAATCGACTTTCTGCGGTGCGTCAATCCATCCTGGAATGGCGTCATCGTGTTGGCGCTCGAACAATCGCCTCTTTCCAGCACTGAGTTGTTCGAAGAACTCCGCCGCCGCAAAATCGAAGTTCCTGTGGTGATTCTCTCGGACAAGATCGATGTCGCTGGAGCCGTCGGAGCCATGAAGCGCGGCGTTTTCGACGTCCTCCTCAAGTCCGGTCCCGAGGTCGCGTTCTTCGAGGCGATTAGTTCGGCGATGCGGGTCGGCGTCGAGATGCAAAGCGTTCGTGAGCAAACCTCGGTGATTCTCAGTCGGATCCGGCAACTGACGAACCGGGAGCGCCAGGTTCTCGATCTGGTGCTCGACGGACAAAGCAGTCGCCGAATCGGAACTCACCTCGGAATCGAGGAGAAGACCGTGGAGAATCACCGGTCCCGCCTGATGCGCAAGATCGGCGTGCAGAACGTCGTTCAACTGACGCGCGAAGTCGTGGTTTCGGGTTACGATCCCTCTTCCGAGTAATCGTCGGTTCTTCGACGTTGAGTTCGCCTCGCGAGGCGATGGAGAGGAGAAGCCCGTTGGATCCCCAAGCTGCGTTCCGGTCACAATTTCAAGCGGCTATCCGAACGCTTCGCAAAGCGATCGAAACTTGTCCCGACGACCTCTGGACGGACGACTCATTCGGCAACACCTACTGGCGTGTTGCCTACCACGCACTCCACTACACGCACCTCTACCTGAGCCCGTCGGAAGCGCAGTTCAGTTCGTGGCCCAAGGCGCGGGAGCACGTCTACTATTTGGGGGATCGTCTGCACTGGCCACCCCATGACGAGATCGTGGTCGGAGAGCCATACTCCAAAGCCGATCTCATCGAGTACGCGGATCGGATCGAAGCGGAGTTGCCGTCTCTGCTCGACGCGACGTCTCTCGAATCGGAATCCGGCTTCGAGTGGATCCCGTTCGGTCGCTTCGAGCTTCACCTCTACAACCTTCGTCACGCGCAGCATCATGCGGGCCAGCTCATCGAGCGTCTCAGAACCTCTGCCGACACAGGCGTCGGTTGGATCGGGCACGGCGACTGAGATCGCCGCCGCCGGTGAAGACATGAAGCGACCCATCGTGTACGTTTCCCCCTTCAAAAGGTGACGAAACGAAGCGAGGGAGATGTTCGGATGCAGGCTTACGAGAAACTCGGCGCATTCTATCTGGGCAAGCGCGTTGAGGCCGAAAGCGGCAACCTCACCGATGAGTTGCTGCTCTACGATTCCAAGGATCTGACGACCCACGCCCTTTGCGTCGGGATGACTGGAAGCGGCAAGACCGGTCTTTGCGTCGGACTTCTGGAAGAAGCCGCCATCGATGGTGTTCCCGCGATCGTCATTGATCCCAAGGGAGACCTCGGCAACCTCCTGCTTACGTTTCCGGACTTCAAACCGTCGAGCTACGAGCCCTGGATTGATCCGTCGGAAGCGACACGCAAGGGCCTGAGCCCGTCCGATCTCGCCAAGAAGACCGCAGATCTATGGAAGAACGGACTGGCGGACTGGGATCAGGACGGTGACCGCATTCGTCGACTCCGCGAGGCGGCGGACTTCAATATCTTCACTCCGGGTAGCCGGGCCGGAGTGCCTCTGAAAGTGCTCCGATCGTTTCAAGCGCCGCCCGCTGCGCTTCTGAATGACGAAGACGCCTTTCGGGAGCGGATCGCGGGAACGGTGTCGGGGCTTCTTGGACTATTGGGCATTGATGCCGATCCGATCCAGAGCCGCGAGCACATCCTCATCTCGAATCTGCTCGACCGTGCCTGGCGGGAAGGGCGGACTCTCGACCTCGCCGGACTGATTCGCGAGATCCAGAGTCCTCCGTTTCAACGCGTGGGTGTCCTGGACCTCGACGCCATCTTCCCGCCCAAGGATCGTTTCCAGTTGTCGATGCGGCTGAACAATCTGTTGGCCTCTCCGGGCTTCTCCGTTTGGATGGAGGGAGCTCCGCTGGACATCCCGTCGCTGCTCTACTCGCCGGACGGTCGGCCGCGGATCTCCATCGTCTCCATCGCGCACCTTTCCGA
Source organism: bacterium (assembly GCA_030431975.1). Taxonomy (GTDB): domain Bacteria; phylum Eisenbacteria; class RBG-16-71-46; order CAIMUX01; family CAIMUX01; genus JACKCR01. The sequence continues at coordinate 19,735 of JAUIHP010000016.1, forward strand.
CGAGGAGAGGATGTTCGTCGTCACCCTGCTGCTGAACGAACTCAACGCGTGGATGCGTACGCAACCGGGAACGTCCAGCCTGCGGGCGCTGCTCTACATGGACGAGATCTTCGGCTACTTCCCGCCGAGCAAGAATCCTCCGTCAAAGACGCCGATGCTGACTCTGCTCAAGCAGGCGCGCGCCTTCGGCGTGGGTGTTGTGCTTTCGACGCAGAACCCTGTCGACCTCGACTACAAGGGGCTTTCCAACTGCGGTACGTGGTTTCTGGGACGTCTTCAAACCGAGCGTGACAAGCTGCGCATCCTCGACGGACTGGAGGGCGCTTCGGCTGCGAACGGTCAAACCTTCGATCGATCGACGATGGACACGCTTCTTGCAGGGCTGGGGAAGCGGGTCTTCCTCATGAACAACGTCCATGAAGGAGCCCCGATCCTATTCCACACACGCTGGGTTCTGTCGTATCTGCGTGGGCCGATGACACGCCAGCAGATCACAGAGGTCATGGAGCCGAAGCGGGACGCGTTGTTGCCTCGACCGGCGGGCGGAGCAGCGACGCCCAGCGCGACTCAGCTGGCCGCAGCGGTGGCGCCGAACTCCGTCGGTTCTGGAGGTTCGGTCGGCACGGTCGGCTCGGGCGCTCCGGCCCCGCCTACAGCGGCAGCCCAAAGTTCCGCTCCGCGCCCGATCGTTCCCGACGGAATCGACGAGTCCTTCATTCCCTGGTTCGGCGGGTCCGGCGACGACATCGTTTACCGTCCGCATCTGCTCGGTCGAGTCAAACTTCACCACGTGAAGTCATCGCTCAACCTGGATGAGTGGTCCGACCAGTTTCTGCTGGCTGCCTTGGACGAAAAGAATATCGATGATCCCTGGCCGAAGGCGGAACGGGTTGCACTCGATATCGAGCTGGAATCGGAACCCGCGGAACGAACCCGCTTCGTCCCCTTGCCCGTGGAGGCGGAGCGGTCCCGCTCTTACAAGTCGTGGGCCAAGGAACTCAAGAACCGGGTCTACCAGACGGAGGCGTTGACGCTCTTTCGCTCGAAGGCGCTCAAGGAGGTTTCGAAACCCGGAGAGAGCGAAGGGGAGTTCCGTGGCCGACTTGCGCATGCGGCGCACGAACAACGGGACCTGGAGATCGAGAAGCTCCGCCAGAAGTACGAGAAGAAGCTGACGTCCGTCCAGGACAAGATCCAGAAGGCCGAGCTGCGCGTGGACAAGGAAGAGGACCAGCTGAAGCAGCAGAAGTTTCAGACGGTCGTTTCCGTCGGCGCAACGGTGTTGGGTGCGCTCTTCGGTCGCAAGCTCACCAGTCGGGGCAACATTGGACGGGCTGCAACCGCAGCGCGAGGTGCCGGGCGCGTTTCCCGTGAGCAGGGGGACATCGAAAGGGCTCAGGAAAAGCTGGAAGACTTGCACGAAAAGCTTACGGCGCTGGAAGCTGAGTTCGAAGCGGACGCGGAAGCGTTACGAGAGAAGTTCGATGCAGAGACGATCGAACTGGAGACGGTGGCCGTGCCGCCCCGAAAGTCAGACATCGACGTAGATGTCGTTCTCGTCTGGACTCCGTGGCAAACGAAAGCGGGCTCGAAACCCGAACCCGCTTTCCTACTCGATACTGTCTAGTGGACGACTCTACGATTCACTAGATGTTGTTGAGCCTCTGCAGGACGTCCCGCGAGTCCTGGCTTACGATCTTGCCGTCCTTGTAGAGCCACAGCGTCGGCAGTCTCTGGATGTTGTACTGCTGCGCGACGGCCGAATTCCAGTTCTTGATGTCGACCTTGCGGAGCGGGATTTGCGTTTCGTTGATCTTCGCCTCCAACTGAGGCTTGAGTTGGCGACAGCCGCCTCACCAATCCGCCGTGAACTCGACCACGACCAGCCCCGACTTCGGGACCTTGGCGTCGATGTCCACGGACTCACCATGTGAGATGTAGCTGATCAATTCGTTCGACTCGGTTCCGCTCTCCTTGCCCCCACCGCTGCCGGAACACGCTGCTCCGAATACGATGACGAAGGAGAGCATGCTCAGAAAGAGTAGCCTGCCCATTGGTCTCCTTTATGGGAACCCGTCGTCGAGTCCCGCCCCGTGTGTCGAGTCACCTTCCAGCTTCTATAGAATGTTCGGCACGGGGCCGTGACCCATTCAGTAGATGCTGGAGACGCTTGGCTTCAGCCCTTGAGGGCCGTGAGTTTCTCGAGGATCTCGGAATCTTCCGGGAATCGGCCGACGTCGCCTTTGCTGAAGATCATCTCGCCGTCGACTTCGACGTCGAAGATGCCTCCGCCGCCTCGGACCAACTCGATTTCAGCGTCGTGCTCTTTTCGAATGGCGGCCTCCAAACTGGAGGCGCGGGGGAGGTAGTTTCAAACCCCGCAGTACTCGATTCGGATTTTCATCAGAACTCCTTCGTGAGGGTGGACGGTGTGGGGCAACGCCCCCAGGACCGGGAACGAACTGCCGAACCTTCACCAGTTTCGATGTAGGCAGGAAGGCTGGGGTTTCCCGTCAGGGTCGGTCAAGGGCGGAATCTACATATGGATCGGCGAGCGAAGCGCCGATAACGCGAGAAGCGGGGAGGCCTCGGATCTTGCCTCCGTCGCGAGAGACAACTCCGTAACGTTTTTCCGAACAGCATCTTGTGAGAGTGCCATGACAGAGCCGGCCCGGAAGATCGCGTCCCCGAACCCGATTCCCACACCGCCTGAAGCCCCGGAGCCGAGTTCGCTTCACGTCAGCCGGCTCCTGTGGATCCTGCTCGCGGCATCCGCTGCGTTTCTCGTGGCCGTGCAGTTCTACGTCCGGTCCCGGGAAGGCGCGGCGCCTCCGGCCTCGGAAGCTGTCGCTGACCTCCCCGTTTTGGGGGCGGGCTCGCCGGCCGCTCCGGTGTTTGCAGAGTCACTGGTCTTGGAATGGGATGCGGTTCCGGGAGCGACCCAGTTCCACCTGCGGATCCATCTGGCCGACGGAACTCCCGTCGTCGATCCGGTCCTGGTCTGGAATCACTCCTGGACGCCATCGACGCAGATTCTTCCGGGCCTCGAGACAGGCATGTACGTGTGGTCGGTCGAGGCACTGGATTCCGCCGGAACCGTGCTGGCCAAGTCACAGCCGCAGAACTTCCGGATCCAGTAAGAGCCCTAGAAGTCGTAGGTGAGTCGGATCCCGTACGAGGCGTCGAGGTCGGCGAAGTTGGCTTTGTACTGATCCTCGTCGACGGTCTGGGTCACCGACATCTGCACGCGACGCGGAACATAGAACAACTCGATCGCGGACAGCGGAGTCCCGGTCGGGATCGCGACCCCGAGTTCGAGAGATCCGTAGATGCCCGTCCCCTCGGCATCGGCGACGCGGTCGCCGCAGTAGGTCGTCCCCACGCAGTAGTCCGGAATAGCGCCGGTCCAGGCGCGGTTGAAGTCTCCGGTGAAGGAAACCCGCTCGATGCCGGGCCCGATGAAAACCCCGATCCGTTCGTGCAGTCGCGCCAGCACCGTGGCGTTCAGCGAGACGCTGGTGTACTCGAAGGATTCCACGAGCTTCCAGGAATACGGGGGAGTCTGGGAGGAGGTATTCGTGAAGTCGACCCTCACGTCCTCCATGGAGCCCTGACCGTAGCCGAGGCGTAACCGGGTCTCCCAGCGCGGCTCTCCTCCGACCCGTCCGGCCGTGGACGACGAAAGCCGGGCGCCGACCCCGGCGTGCCAGCTGCCCTTCCAGTCTTTGACTTCGATCGGGAGGAGCAGTTCATCCGTGTCGGATCGTACGTTCTGAACAGAGGATCCGCTGCCGAAGAGCGAGAAGCCGACCTCGGCCGAGGCGGAATCGCTAGTAATGAAAAGTCCGGAGACGGCGGCGGCAACGCCCAGACCCGAGAAAAGAAGGGATCGGACGGAAGTCGGACGGGCCTGTGAAACCAAGACGAGGGTCTCCTCGGAAAGGATCGAATGGGGCGGGAGCCTACCCAGCTCCGGTAATTATCGATATCTGCGCGAGCTGAAGGAGCCCGCCGCAGACCGTCTGCCGATCGTACCCTTCCACGGCGCTTTCGTTCCACCCGCGGTTGCGGGGCGGCGCGAGACCCGGGCCAATCCGCCCGATGGGCCAGGTGAGGCCCTGGTGTGCCAATTCGTTGGGGCGACGTCCATTCGAAGGGGCCTGCCGCCCGGGGCGCCTTGGACGATGGGTCCAGGCCCCAATCAGAAAAACCTCCGAAATGACGCAACTCGCTGGCCCACATCATCGATACGTGCAACGGCACGAAGCTGGCAACACAGAACCCCGTGGCTGCCCCAAAAGGAGACGAACGATGATGACGCGCGCCGAAACCAATCGATCTGCCCTCCTCGTCCTCGTGGGCTCACTCCTGTTCTTCGTGCTTTTCCTCCTGGCCGCAGCCGGGAAGTCTGAAGCAGCAGAGTCTTACGGTTCTAAGGAGGTCACGACCCGGACCATCCGTGGGGACCACGGCGGGTGGCTTCGCAGCGGTCCGTTCACCCTTGTTTTTCGCGCCGGCGCACTTTCCGGGGATGTCGATGTCACTCTGGAGCACGGTCCGGCCGGTCGTCGCTGCACCATCTCTCCGTCGGACCTGATCGTGGACGGCGCCGTCCTTCGGATCGAGTCGAAGGACACCGCCGGGCAGGTGTACTTTCGCCCCGTCGGCAGTCCCAACTGGATGAGGGCGGAAGTGAAAGTCTTCCCCAAGCGTGGTTACGTCGAGGTTCCGGTTCGTCGCTTCGGAGAGTTTGAAGTCCGTCCTCACTAACTCGTTCCGTTCTCACCGGCACGGGGTGGGGATGCGAGGCCACGGTGGTACTTCCGACCTCGCCAAGCAATGAGCCTTGGTTCCTGCAAGGAAGCGGCCCCTCGCTCCGCCACAAACGAGCCGCGACGCCGGTCGCCTTGGCGTGACGCTGCTTCGTTCCCCGTGTACGATCCACCCTGGAAAACGCCCTCCTCACCCTCTTTCTGGAGCACCAGTACATGCCGAAGCGGACTCCGATCACGCCCGAGGATCTCTACCAGGTCCGGATGCCGACCTACTGTGAGGTCAGTCCCGACGGACAGCGGCTTCTGACCGTCGTCTCACAACAAAAAGAGAAGACCCTGAAGACCGAGTCCCACCTGTGGGCCACGGATCTGGGCGCCGAGGACCCGGCGGAGAGCCCGAGTTATCCGTACACGGGCGGCGACAAGAACGAGACGCGTCCGAAGTGGTCTCCCGACGGTTCGCGCATCGCGTTCATTTCCAGCCGCAGTGGAAAGTCCGAACTGTGGACGATTCCTGCCGGTGGCGGTGAGGCCAGTCAGCTCACGAAGCTGGAAGGAAGCATCTCGGACTTCGACTGGCATCCGAACGGAAAGCGACTGGTGGTGGCTCTTCAAAAGACCGGGGAAGAAGAAAAGGCGCACGCTGAACTCAAAGAGAACAACAAGCCGGGCGCCGACTCCGAGCGCGTGCGTCACTACAAGAGATTGACCTACAAGATCGACGGAGCGGGGTTTCTGCCGCATCCGCGGGCGCATCTTTGGCTGGTCGATGCCGGCACCGGGAAAGGCAAGGCTCTGACAGAGGACGACCTCTACGAAGAGTCCGAGCCTCGATTCTCACCGGACGGTCGTACCATCTACTTTGTCAGCAACCGGCAGCCCGACCCCGATCAGGATGTTCTGCGCGCGGACGTTTGGTGCATTCCAACGCGCGGTGGAGAGATCGAAAAGGTGCGGACGTTCGCCGGGCCCTCGAACAACATCGCGATCAGTCCGGATGGGCAGTGGATTGCGTTCATTGGACGGCCGGATCCGCACGTTGCCTGGAATCAGCATCAGTCCCGGCTCTATCTTGTTCCATCCTCCGGCGGTCGGCCGGTTCTGCTCTCCGGTGTGCTGGATCGCGACCTGACCAACGCATCGATCGGTGACGTCTTCGGAAACATCGGGGATCCCAGGCTGACTTGGAGTCCGGACTCGGAGTGGATTTACTTCGTCGTATCGACGGAAGGTGACACACAGCTGTGGCGGGTGTCCCGAAAGAAGAAGCAACCGGAACCGGTGCTCAGCGATCCCGGTGTGATTCTCGACTTCTCGATCGATTTCGAAGGCCGGTGGATCCACTACAGCTGGTGTGACCTTCACACACCCGGAGAGATCCTGAGTTCGCGGCTCCCCGATCCAAAAGTCCGGACGGCGAAGCCTTTGAGCAAGCGAGAGTATCGGACGCCCCGGGTTGCCACTCCGACTCGTCCCACCGTTCGTTCGAAGCTCAACTCGGAATGGATCGGGGAGAGGCATGTCTCGCTGCCCGAAGAGATCTGGTTCGAAGGGCGCGGCAACCATCCGTTGCAGGGATGGGTTCTCTATCCGCCCGGGTTGCGCAAGAACCGGAAGTATCCAGCCCTGCTTTACATTCACGGCGGGCCGGGCGCCCAGTACGGTCACGCGTTCTTTCACGAGTTTCAGGCGTTGGCGGCCCAAGGCTACGTCGTCTTCTACTCGAACCCTCGTGGAGGGCAAGGCTACACCCAGCGGCACCTGAACTCGATCGTGGGACGTTGGGGCACCTACGACTACGAAGACCTCATGAAGTTCACCGACGTCGTGTTGCGTCGGAAACGCTTCATCGATCGCAAGCGAGTTGGAGTGGCCGGCGGATCCTACGGCGGGTTCATGACCAACTGGATCATTGGGCACACCCAGCGTTTCGCCTGCGCGGTGACCCAAAGGTGTATCTCCAACTGGATGAGCTTCATCGGAGCCAGCGACTTCGGCCAGGAGTGGCGGCGGGAGTTCGACTTCATCGATCCGTGGAAGAATCCGATGTACTATCTGAAGAGATCTCCGCTGTACTACGTGGACAACATGCGAACCCCGACCTTGATCGAGCATCAGGAGGAAGATCACCGTTGCCCCATCGATCAGGCCGAGCAGCTTTGGTCCGCTCTGAAGGTCAAGGGAGTTCCTTGCGAGTTCATTCGCTATCCGGCGGAACCGCACGGGATGTCTCGAACGGGGCGCCCCGACCGAAGGATCGACCGGATCAAACGCATCGTGGGATGGCTGGACCGCTGGCTGAAGTAGGTGGGGAATACGAACCTCCATGCCGACGGTATGTGGATTCGCCGCGGACCGAAGGCCCAAGCGTCCAGCGTGCGGATTCGCCGCGGACCGAAGACCCACGCATCTCGCTGACTGTCTCGGCTGTCGCTTCACCCGTTGTACGGATCGTCTTCCTCCTTCTGCTCGTCGGGTGTGGTTCCGGGCTCGAACTCTACGAACCGCGTCGGCCCACTCCGGGCCCTGACGACGTAGAGCCGTTCCCCGAGCGCACGCTCTTCGATTCCCGAACGGAAACTCCGGCCGAGACGCTGGAAAGAATCGCCGGCGTCTTTCGCCAGATCGCGCTTACCGAAGGCAACGACCAGCTCTGGATGCGCGACGCTTTGAAGGCCGAGATCCGCTCTATCGAGAAAGAGATCGACTCGTTGCGGTTAGGGGCGGGTTCCATCATGCGTCTCCGTCTCGGTGGGCTCTCTGAGGAAGAACGGAGTGAGTTCGAGTTAGCGGCACGGCTCCATGCCCGTCTGGCTCTCACGCGCATGCGAACTGGGTTCGCCGATGACCGTGTCCAGGGGGCGCGGGTTCTCGAGGACGCCTGCCGCTATGACGACGACAACGCTGTTCTCGCCGTCGTTCGGGCATCCTACCTGGAGATGGCCGGCTTTCGTTCGAACTCCCTTCGGTCCCTCGACGACTACGAAAAGGAACACGGGGAGAGCGAACTCATCGATCTGGCCCGGTATCGGAAGAACGTTCGGGAATGGTCGATTCAGGGACACGACGAGCATCGAATCCAAGCTGGAGTTCTCATCGATGACCTGACGGACCGTGTCGCGTCCGCACGCGGGGTTCCGAGTTGGTTGCTTTGGGAGCGGGCCCGCTTCGACTTTCTTTCGGACTCCCTTTCATTGGCCGAAGTCGGAGCGGATGCCATTCTCGAGAACGAAGGCCCGGCGGTTCGCGACACGCTTTCCGCCTTTCACGCGCATCTTCTCAAGGGACTGGTCGACGTCCGGCGTATCAACCACGAAGCGGCGGCGGAGCACTTCGAAGCGGCGAAGGCTTTAGCGGCGGGTTATCTCCCGCTCGCGGATGTACGCACAACTCTTCGAGTCCCATGGGATCTGTGGTCGCTCTCCGAACAGGAACGTTTCGATCTGTCGTTGTCACGACGGGACTTCGTTCGCGCCTTCTGGCAGCGAAGTGATCCGATCTGGGCCACGCCGATTCTTTCGGAGCTGGAGATCGACTACTACGCACGAGTCGCCGAAGCCGTGTTTCGCTTTGCGGATCTTGATGCCCGGATGATGGGTCCGTCGACAGAGCCGGGCAAAGTCCTCCTTCGTTTCGGTGCACCGCATCGGTACCGAGCCATGGGTGCGCAGGCGGCGTTCGAACCCGACGAAGTCTTTGACAACGCAGTCCACCCGACGTGGGTGTGGGACTACCTGTGGTTTGGCGGCGGAGAGCATCGCTCCGTTTTGCTTCAGGACCGAAGCGGAAGTCGCGGACACTATGTCGCGACCGATTCGTTGCGCCCCCCGGAGTGGCCGATGCACGAATTCGATGGGGACTTCCTCGGTCGGGGCTATCGATCGAACAAGCGTGTCTCGCGGTTCCGGCAGCTCGATGGAAACACCCGCCTCGTCGTTTCGTTCGACACGGTCCTTCCGAACTACAACATTCGGTATCCGTTTCAAGGCTTTCGCTACGACGGAGAAGCCAAAGTCGACTGCGCGATCATGGAAGTCGTCGGCCCACGCTTCCGGGAACAGTGGTCGGGAAACGTCGAGCTGAGTCAGCTACGAACGACGAACCAGCAACATGAGTTTCGGCGGAGGTCCGGCCAGCTCGTCGTGACGGATGTCGAGGCGGGAAGCTACCAGATCGCGACCTTCCTACGGTTGCGGGACGAAGAAGAGCAAACCCTCCATGTCGCCATCGACAACGGATCTTCCTTCGACGTGGGCGGGTTCCTCGAGGACGACTTCGATGCTTCCGACCTACTCGTCGCTTCGGATCTGGAAGGGATCATCCAGGATGATGTCGAACGCGAACTGGCCCCGGGTTGGGTTGCCTTCGGTCCGGACCCGAACCTCTTCAATATGGTGCCCCGAGGAAGTCTGGACTTCCTTCGCGGCGAAAGTTTTGGCTACTACCTGGAGATCTACAACCTCGACGATCGGGAAGGGGTGGTCAACATCGAGCTCGAGACCCGGCTGGCCAAGATCGACGGGGAAGGCGAGATCGAGTACGAAATCAGCCTTCGCGGGGCCAACACGAACCTGATCCGATTCGGTGTCCGCCAGTGGAATATCGCACGTTCGATCGGCCTGGGCGAGCTGGAGACCGGGGACTACCGGTTTACCATCGGTGCGTTCGATCGAATCGGTAGTCGAAAGCTCGAGCGATCGGTGGAGTTCCGGGTCGTCGAGCCCGCGGACCTGATCGAGAAGTATCGGTGGCGAACGCTTCCGAAGCCGGTCGTTTCGTAGTAAGGCGGCGTATCTTTCGCCTACAATTCGGCATCGCAGGCAAAGGGAGGTCGACGTGGAAATCGAGCGGATCAAGTTCATCCTTTGGGCCGTCGAGATGGACCGGGCGATGCAGTTCTGGACCGGCTGCTTTGGCCTGACCACGGTCTTCGCCACGGAACATTGGAGTGAGCTGGACCTCGGGGGATGTCACCTGGCTCTGCATGGCGGACACGACGGCTCCGTCAAACCGTCTGGGTTCAGCATTCAGGTCAAAGGGCTTGATCAAGCGTTGGTCGAGATTGCGGATTGCGGCGGGACGATCGTCAAACCACCCGTCCGGCCCGAAGGTGAGCCCGTCCGGATCGCCGAAGTTCGCGATCCCGAGGGCAATGAGTTTATGGTCACCGAGTACGTCGGCTAAGCTCGATTCGAGCTTCTTCCACGGCGCGAGCCTGAAGACGGTTCCTCGCGAGCCGACGGAGGTTCCTTGGGAGCCGAAGGCGGTTCCTGCGGAAGATGGTCGCGGACTGAGTTGTAACATCGAGGAGATTCTTGCATGACCGTTACGACGTTCCAGACTTTGGCGTCGATCAACCCGGCGACGGGTGAGACCGTGGGAGAAGTGCCGGTGACGCCGGCGGAGGACATCCCGAAGATCGTCGCGAAGGCCAAAGCGGCTCAAAAGGAATGGGCTCGCCTTTCCTTCGATGAGCGGATCGCCATGATGGCCGTCGGCGGAAAAGTCCTGGTCGACAAGGCTGAAGAGCTGGGTCGGTTGTTGACTGCCGAGATGGGCAAGCCGCTCGCCGAGGGCACCGGAGAGGTCAAAGGCTGCGGGATGAGTGTCGAACCCGACGCCCGCGAAGTTGCCGAAGCCCTCGCTCCCGAAAAGAGAGAAGACAAGTACACGAAGACCACGCAGTACTTCGATCCGTTCGGGGTTTGCGCGGCGATCACTCCGTGGAACTTTCCCATCGCGATGCCCCACTCGCTGGTCATTCCCGCTTTGACCGCCGGCAACGCGGTCATCCTGAAACCGTCGGAAGAGACTCCTTTGATCGCGCAGGCGTTTGTCGACGCATTGAACGAAGGGCTTCCCGAAGGCGTGCTCCAGATCGTTCATGGTGCGGACGAGCAGGGGAAGGCCCTGGTCAACTCGGACGTCGACCTCATCGCCTTCACGGGCTCACGTGAAACCGGCAAGAAGATCCTGTCCGCGGCGTCCGATGGCTTGAAGCGCGTCGTGCTCGAGTTGGGCGGCAAGGATCCCATGATCGTTCTCGACGACGCGGACATGGAGAAGGCCGCGCGCTTCGCGGCCATGAACAGCTTCCGCAACGCGGGACAGGTTTGCGTTTCCACGGAGCGCATCTACGTTGATCAGTCCGTCGCCGAAAAGTTTCAGAACGCCATGATCGAGGTCGCGAAGACTCTCAAGGTCGGCAACGGCGCCGATGAAGGCGTCCGCGTCGGTCCAATGATCAGTCGCCGGCAGAAGGATCACGTTCTTCGCCAAGTCGACGCCGCGAGGAAGGCCGGCGCTCAGGTCGTGTACGGGGAGAACCCGGACGGCGAAGGGAACTTCGTCCAGCCGACGATTCTTTCCGGCGTCAACCACGACATGGAGATCATGCGGGAAGAAACCTTCGGTCCCGTGGCGTGCATTCAGACCTTCTCCTCGGATGACGAAGCGGTCGAGTTGGCTAACGACACTCCGTTTGGCCTGGGCGCTGCCGTTTTCGGCGGGGACGAAGAGCGAGCCTCACAGGTCGCTCGACGTCTGGAAGCCGGGATGATCGGGGTGAACAAAGGCTGTGGCGGGGCTTCCGGCTCTCCGTGGGTCGGAGCGAAGCAAAGCGGCTACGGCTATCACAGTTCGACGGAGGGGCATCGTCAGTTCGCGCAGGTTCGGGTCGTCAGTCTTCCGAAACCTCGCGACTAACCACCCGTCGACGAGTTGGCTTTGGGTAACGTACTCGAGTTGGCGGTCTTGCGGGAGGCTTTGGCCTCCCGTTTTCCGTCGGCCCGAATTGATGCGGTCCGTTGGGAGCGGATCGGCGAAGGTTTCGGCCTGGCCAGCGAGATCTACCGCGGGCACCTGTCCGGCCAGGACGTGCCGGAATCCGTGGTCGCCAAGCTGTGGAACACCGACGGTCCGGGCGGAACGCGGGAAGCTTCATTCTTCGAAGCTATCGCCACCCGCTTGCGCAGCGTGGCACCGGCGCTACGTCTTCCCGAGTGCTACTTCGCGAAGGTCGACGAGGAGGTCGGTCACGGTTGTCTCGTCATGCAGGACTTCGCCGGTTTCATCCAGGGTGACTGTCTGCAGCATCCACGTCGGGATGAAGCCGTCGCGCTCGCGAAGCAGTTGGCGGAACTTCATGCTGCGGGCGCCAACGACACCTCTCTCCTCGACCACGATTGGATTCCATCGACGACTCGCCATCAGGTCACGCCGGAATGGATCGACAGCCGGCGTCGGGAGTTTCTCGCCCTCTATTCGGACCGACTCGATCCGTTCGCCAAAGGCTTCATGGCTCGTTTGGAGGAAGAGGTCGATCGCGCCCGGTCGATTCTTGCTCCATGTCCTTCCACCCTGCTTCATGGCGACTTCCACTTCGACAATGTGATCCTGGATCCAACAGGTGGAACTCCCGTGATCCTGGATTGGGCCCGCATCTGTCGGGGACCCGCCGCACTGGAGATCGCCGAGTTGCTCTTCGCCGTCAGCAGCGCCGAGGACGCCGACGCCGCCCGAAGCGCGTATGACGTTACTTTCGATGAGTGCCGGTCTTCGGGGGCCTCGGTTGGCGCCGAGCCGAAGCTCTTGGGCGCCGCGCTGGTTTTCTTCTTTGTCACGTCCACCTGCGGCGTGGCGCGTTGGACTCCCGGTACGAAGCGCGAGGAAGATCTGATTGCGACCGGTATCGACCGAGCCGTGCGTGCGCTTTCCCGCTACCGGGGATTGGTTGATTCCCTGACTTCGAATTTGCGTTCCGCCGAGTGACGCATTTTCGCACTCTCCGTTACCCAAACTCGTTCGTTTCCCTGCCCCGGCACCGATAAGGTCCTTCGTGAGTCGTACGAAGACAACCGTTCCCTCTCCAAGGAGAACCGACGTGCCTCGGATGACGAATCTCCCGAATCTCTGGAAGCCCTGGAAGAAGCCAGTCTTCACGATGATGGTTTTGGTCCTGCCGTTTGGGTACCAACCTGACAATCCGGATTCATCGTCGATGTCGATCGGAGTCTATGGGGGAATGGGTCAGGCCGTTGCCGTCCTCAGAGACTGCAGCGGGCGCATCTCCGAAACCGCTCCCTACGAGTTCCGGGAGGGAGCGGTCGCCGTGGGCATTTCTCAGGTCAGCGGCGATGCCCAGGTCCTCATGGGGATCAAGGGTGGCTGGTTGAGGGCCGACGACGTTCTCACCGACACCGAAGACGACACGGAAAAGTACCGGGATCGCCGGTCGAGCTACATCAATCCCAACATCAGTGTCGAGGGAGCCTACACCGGTGCTGGGTTCGGCCTACTGTTCGGGGATGTTCCGCTTTTTGCGGAAGACGTAACCCTGGATCCGACCGAAATGCAGCGAGTGGATGTTGGAGTGACCGGCCACCTTCGCGCCGGAAGTCTCTCCGAGGTCTACTTCCTCCTGAGTCTGAACGAGACGCTTCCGCTCTACTCCGGTGGAGGGCTGTTCAATGCGGGCGTCGGATATCCGGTCGGTCGTGACGTTCGACTCTTCACGGGCTTCGCGCTTGGGGTTCAGGAAAAGCCAGGGTTCCTGCAGCAGGCGACGATCTCGATTCCGGATCAGCCCGTGCAGCTGCATCTCGCCGGTCGTCTTGGTGCTCCGAACGATCGGGACGAGAACTCCGGTTCTGTCGGGATCACGTGGTCTTCACATTCGAACCGGTAGTACCGATGCCGGCCGCAGTTTGATTCGGCGACCCGGATCGCGAGTGACCAGTCGCCGAGTCCGATCAGCCCCCAGGCCTAGCAGCCCCCAGCCCAGGCAGCCCCCGTCGCGTCTTCGAACCCGGATCTCTAGGAGAGGGAACTCACCCAGGAGTCGGAGAAGAGGATCCCGCCGCCACCCGGGCCGATCCGGGGAAAGGGCGTGGAAACCTCGATCATCGGCGGGAGATCGGGAACCAGCGAAACCTGGACGTGCTCCCGATGGCCGGTGACGATGGCGGCACTCGCGCGCGGGGCAGCGTCCATTCGATCCATTTCCTGCTCCGCGGCTTTCATGTGCTTGGACTCGTCCAGGGACACGACCAGCATTCCGACCGCGCAAAGGGAAAGGGCGAGCGGGCCGAGCCACTGGGTCGGCTTCGTCCACGGTGAGGAGCTCCGTCGACGGTGCGTCGTCCGCCCCGCCGCTTCCATTGGATCCCATCCGGCCTCTCTGCACATCTGTCCGTAGTCGTGCAGCAAGGACTCGACACGGCGGCGCTCGGCAGCCGCGAAGAGAGGTTCATTCTTGTTCGGGCTGTGGTGCTTCATGTCATGTTCCCGCAAGTTCCCACCGCCGGGACTCGGCGGCAGGTCGTCGTCATCGTTTCGCTTCCGTTTCCCATGATTCCGTTCACGAGTTCCCGGCGCATCTTCCTGGTACTTGCGCAGAGAGGGGTGACAGCGAAGTCGTTCCAGGAGTCGCATCTTCCGAACGCGAACAGTGCTGTCGGGCAATCCGAGTTCCGAGCCGATCTCGGAGGAGTTCAGCCCCAGAAGGTCCAGTCGCAACAGCTCTGCTTCGTCGTCATCCAGCACGGCGAAGGCATCCCGCGCGAAATCGAGAAGGTAGACCCGGTCCTCCGATGTGGCCCTGGGGCAGGCCAAGGACAAACCGTCCAGGGTTTCAGATGCCGGGTTTCTCCTGCGCACGTCCCGAATCTTGTTTCGCAGCAGGAGTCCGACCACGTCCGTCAGCCAACCGCGAACGGTCCGCTTCCGACCGGCGCGGTTCAGGATGGACTCTTCGGTCAGAATCCGGATTTCTTGGGACCGGGCTTTCTCCGCGAAGACCATCAACGCGTCTTGCGCGACCTCTTCCGCGTCTTCCCGGTTCAATCCCTTGACCCGGGCTACACGAACGAGCTCGGAGAAGTGGTCCGCGAGGCGGACGTTCATTCCGTTTTTTCTCCGTGGTGCCCCGACATTCTTAATATGTGAGAAAAGTAGGGGTGTGTTCCACCAAAAACATTCCAGGTAAGGCGGAATGAGAGGTCGGAATCAACGTCCCCTACAAGGGAGGTGACCTTCGTCAAGAACCCCGGGCTCGGTGCCAGTGGGTTGATCGACGTGCAGACCCATTGATCAGATATGTCGCAGGGTTGCAGCACGCTCGAGAAGGTGCGCCCCGCCTCGTTGAGAGGGAAACGAGGCGGGGCGCGGAGGGAAGACTTCTCGTAACCGTCGAAGCGGTCCTTCTATCGAAGCAGCCGGAGTCCTCGGGAAACGTCGCCGTTCGCAAACCTCACCCGGTACAGATACGCTCCGTTCGGGAGTGCCAGACCGTGTTTGTCCGTGCCGTCCCAGCGAATCGCATGTTCGCCCGCGGTCAGCGTATCGTCGACCAGCCGCCGAACTTCACGTCCCGCAACGTCGAAGATGCTCACGATTACCGGGCCATCCTGCATGAGCTCAAAACCGATCGAAGTCACGTCCGCAACGGGATTGGGAGCGTTCTGGAACAGAACGACGCTTTGGGAGCGGGCGGGGAGATCCGTCGGTGCGTCGGCCGGAACCCCCGCTGCTTTTCCTGCATTCCAGATGTATTGATCCGAGTCTCTTTGGACCCACGCCACGATGGTCAGATTGTCGGCTACCCAGGTTGGATCAAGATCGAAGTCCAGGTCGATAGTTTGCACCTCCTGGCTCTGTGAGGCGGTCAGAGGAGTGTCGGGAAGGACCTTCCGGACGATGTAGTCCCACTCGTCCTGTCCTTCCGGATCGCAACAGGCGATGATGTCGTCCTCGTAGACCAGCGCCCGGATCTGGCTTCCGGTGGGATCGATCGACTCGCCGTCACCGATCTCGATCCGAATGGAGGCCGAACCACTGCCCGTTTCGAAAGTGGCGGAGGTCACTTCGACGGAGACTTCGGACAGGTCGCGCAGTCGGTCCTCGGTCCGCTGAATGTAGGTCGCCGTCGTTCCCGGAGTGAAGCCGACCACCCGATTGCCGCCGTCAAACAGAACGGTCGGACTTCCAAGGACGTTGTAGTAGTTGGTCCTTGCCGTGGTGTCGTCGTTTTGGAAGAGCTGAGCCGTGTGGTAGTCGACATGGATGAACTGCGGGCTGTTGTCGACCTCGATCTGGGCGAGAGCCTCCCGGGCTCCCGGACAGAACGGTCAGGTGAAGAATCCGAACTTCTCAGCCAAGACCGTACGCGGGAAGAGTTCCGCTTGGGCGGGAAGTGCGGACAACGTCAATCCAAAGGCGGTCAGGGCGGCTGCCGACCCCAGTTTCCGGACGCGGCGGAGCAACGAGCCGAGTCCGGTGACATCGGATACATTCGTTTTCATGAGTACCTCCGTCGGAGGTACTCAGAGCGGCACCATCTGTGACACTAATGGGTTGCGAAACCCGGCCGCACCTCGAACCCGGCCGCGCTGTGAACCCGGCCGCACCTCGAACCCGGCCGCACCGTGAACGGTCCGCGACTCGCAGGCACGGAAGGAGTCACGAAAGATTGACGAATCGAGGTCAACTTGGCGTCAGGATCACATCGTCTCTCATCGCTATTGCACCGGGCTCGACGGTCGTTCCGTAGACTCCAAGGCAACCGTCTCTTTCCTCAGCCACGGTCCGGAGCACTTGCGGAAGCCGTTCACCGGTTGCCGGGTCGATCGTGATGACCACGCAGCGTCCGTCCCGCTTGTCGACACGCATCCGGTACGCTCCAATCTGAATGGTCCTTCCGACCCAGCTATCTTCTTCGAAGGGGAGGTCGGAGATCAGGTCCACCAGAATGTTGGGACGAAACCGTTCGATCTGAAGTGGAGTACCCACCCGTACTCCGATCTCCCGAATCGTTTGTGTCGTGATCAAGGACACCGGGAAGGTATCGAAGACGCCGCGACTCTGGCGGATGACCCGTGCCTTACTTTCAGCAAGGGCTTCGGCCAAGGCGGGGTCGGTGACGTCCATGGATCGGCCGTCGGGGGTTTGGACGACGGTGGCCGACTCATCCGGACGGGTCGGGTCGGCGAATGTCGGACGGTACTGGTTGAGGTCCCCCCGTTGTCGCAGGGTGAACCACGGGAACCCACTCTGTGGGACATCGTCTCGAACGAAGGCCCAGCGGCGATCGCCGGCCAGCCCGAACCACGAAACCTCTACCGTTTCCAGCGGCTCCGCGGCCATGGATTTGACCGGGTATCGCCACAGCCCGACCACGCTTCCAACGACTTGAGTTTCGGGAGATGACTTCTCGGTGGATTGCATCATGCCTCCTGGCCCGACCTACTCATGAAGGTCCGGGCTTGAAGAAGGCGCCCTTGCCGAGTGAGGATACCGCGTCGAGCGTGACGGGCGGTTGAGCCCGCTGCAGCGCCTCTCGACGGGGGCACCCCTGCGAATCGACGCGAGGTGCGTTTTAGAATTGGAACAGGTCGCGGATACCCTGGTCAAGCATCCGGGCGTGCGCCTTGCGTTACTTCCGGGTAGCCGCCGACTGAGTTGACGAACCATTCCTGGAGCGGGGCGTTCGATCGATCATGACTTCTTCTGCCATCTACCCAAACTGCGAGAAGGTCCTGCGTACGATCGCTTGTGGCGGCGCCTCTGCGGATGAACTCGTGAAACAACTGGTGCGGCATGACGTCTCGTTGAACCCCTACGCCGAGCAGCTACTTTCGGATCCAAACTTTCCGACATCCACCCAGTCGGTCGAGTGCCGAACCGTGCAGGTTCGGGCGAGAGATTTGGGATTCCCCGACGGGGCGTTCTTTTCCGACATCACTCGAGCAGCCACCACGGTCGGCCTCGAGGTGTGCCCGCTCGAGCTTGCGCCGCACTTCCGGCTGCAGTTTCCCGAGGAGATCTCGGAGCAGCGGGTCACGGTCACATCGAACCGGCTCTACGAGAGTGACGAGTTTCCCCGTGGCTTTTACCTTCAGCACCGGGACGGTCAGTCCTGGCTGCGAGCCTACCGGGCCTCGGACGATCACCTTTGGGATCCGGACGAGTGGCTCGTCTTCGGACTGACCCCGGGACTCGACGCCCCGCGTTAGACTCCTCAATCGGTTGTAGTCGGAAGATTGAGGACGAGATCAGGCCAAGTGGCTCTGTGACGATGATGCTCGATTCGCGCGGTATCTAATCTTTCGTTCAGACATCGTCGGCGCCCGAAAATCCGTGAACGATCGGCTCTTGCTTTCGTCTACACGTGTAGTAGTTCGGTGGGCACGTGTTTCAGAGAGGGGAGAGAGCCTGTGAAGCCTCTGCAAGTCCGTTCGAAAGTCCGATGCGTCCTCTTCGGGGTGTCCTTGGCCGTCTTTGGCGTTGCGACTTCGCTTTCTGCGAAAGACGTGGAGAACTCAGAACCTCCGCTTCACGGAGAGAAGACGCTCAAACTCGAAGAGGTCTGGCGGTTGGACGGAGACGGTGAACTTCTGTTGGGAGTCATCTCCGATGCCGTCCGGGGGCCGGACGGGAACACCTATCTGCTCGACTCGCAGCTTCATGAGATTCAGGTGATCTCGCCGGACGGCGAGTACCTGCGCACCATCGGCCGCGAAGGAGAAGGTCCCGGCGAGTTCCAGCGAGCATGGAGCCTGATGGTTCTGCCGGATGGAAGAGTCGGTGTCCTGCAGAGTCGGCCCGGAAAGATCGTGCTGCTCGAACCAACCGGTGAACCCGCGGGAGACCTTGCTGCGCCGGGACCGGAGGGATCTACGCCTACGCTGATCGACGCGCATGTCGCGGGGAATCAGATGTTCTGGCGGACGTCCACTTCTCAGCGAATCGACAACGGTTTTCAGGTGCGCCAGGTCATCACGCGAACCCGGTTGGACGGAACGGACCCGGTCGAGATCACCGCGACAGAGTTTGAACGGGAGTTTTCTTCGGAGATTCGGGAGGTGACCGGAAACGGATTTCGCCGTTGGGCCGTGACCGCGGATGGTGCGCTGTTTCTGCAGCACGGCTTCCACGAGTACGAGTTTGAAGTCTTCCCTCCCGGGGAAAGTCCTGAGTCTTCGGGCTCGTGGCGGGTGCGTATGAATCACCGTCCACACGAACGGACGGAAGCCGAACTCGAAGCGGCTCGCAGCAAGTTCTTCATCAGCGGCGGTGTTCAGATCGAATACATCGTCAGCCCGACCGATCCGGCGACGGTCCGTTTGGACGCACGAGAAGACGGACGTCTTTGGGTTCTGACCAGCGACGGCGCCTACCGAAATCCAGCGGGTACCGTCGGCGTCTGGGATGTCTTCGAGGCCGACGGCCGGTTCGTCGAACGCGTCACTCTTCGCGGTAACGGCGATTACGATTCGGACGGATTCGAGTTCTTGGGGACAGAGCACTTCCTCGTCGTCGAAGAGCAGAGCAGTGCGACCCGGGCGAGTATGGGATCCGGAGAGGATGCTGAGGACGAAGAGGTCGTGCCGTTGTCAGTGGTCTGTTATCGGATCCGTTGACGCGTCCAAGAGAGACGACGAGAAGCCGTGTTTTCAAAAGGAAGCCGCATTGGGATCAAAAGCGGATACCCCAATGCGGCTCTCCGGCCGGACCTATGGACAGGCGATCGGCCCGAGGATGACCTCGTCCGAGATCGGAAAGGAGTCACAGAAGCACACTGCCGTGATTCGGTACTCATAGCCATAACTGGACAGGCAGTTTGTGTTCGGGTCATCAGCGTAGTTGTAGAGGATTCCGAACGAGAATCCGCCGGAGTCCAGCAGCGTCCACGTCGAGGTTCCGTAGCAGCGCCGTTCGATCTTGAGGAGGTTCGACTGGCAGCCGGGTTCGCCGTCGACTTGGTAGGTGAGGATCATCTTGTCCGTATCGTGACCGACTCCGCACTCGACCGAAGCTGTCGTGAAATCGCAAGCCAAGGCTTGAACTGCTGACATGCAGATCGCGATCATGGCGGCGATAGAACATCCGAGATTCCTTGTCATCTTTACTCTCCTGTTTCTTAGGTTCCGAGATTCGTTTGTCGGTGGCATGCATGCGAGTTGAAACAGGGCAATCAACATGCCGACTCTGCTCCGGGTAGGAGGAGACCGCGGAAACGCATTGGTCCGACGATGCTTAGGAGGCAGAGAAAATCGGATCTTCCACGGAGAGGCCCGGCGGCGTATCCCGAAAGGCCCAGTGGTGGGCTTTGACCTACCCGTACTCGTGCGACGGTCCTCAAGGATGCCCGGTAGGGGTCGATCGGGGTGCTTGTACCTGGGGCTACTCGAGCAGCCCCAGGGTCCACGTCGAGATGCGCTCGGCGAGTTCCTCCAACACCTCGTCGTCGGTGCGCCCGGTCCGCTTGAGAACATGAAAGCCGTGGTCCGCGCCGTCGACGATGTGCAGCGTCGACCGTTTCTTCAGCTTCTTGCAGACCGGTTCCAGAAGAGTGAGGTCGGCGAGGCTGTCACGGGTGCCTTGCAGAAAGAGCATGGGGACTCGAATGTCATCGAGGTGGGCAGCACGAGTGTCCGATGGCTTTCCCGGTGCGTGCAAAGGGAATCCGAGAAAGGCGAGGCCTAGAACACCGGGCAACGGCTCTTTGGCCTGCGCTGTCGAAGTGAGTCGTCCCCCGAACGATTTCCCTCCGGCGATCATCGGAAGCCCCTTCGCCAACTTGGACGCGGCGGTCACGGCATTGCGAATCGTCTCTTCGACGACCTTTGGCGAGTCCGGTCGCTTCTTGCCCTGCTCCATGTAGGGAAACTGGTAGCGAAAGGTTGCGATCTTCCGTTCCGCGAGATGTTGCGCGATCGACTCCATGAAAGCGTGTTTCATCCCCGCGCCGGCGCCGTGGCCGAGCACGTAGGCGGCGGTTGCGCCACGAGGGCGAAGCCAAAGAGCGGAGACGTCTCCGGCGGATTCGGTGGCCTGAAAGGAGAGTTCTTTGGTCGTCATGTCGGGCACAACTCCGTGAATCTACGGCGCTAGGCAGCCGCGCAAAGTGTCGAATCGGCGGACACAGCTACGCCCGGGACTCCGACCCGGATGCTCAAGAGGTTTGCTTGCAGAAGCTACCTGATGAGGGTCCCGACAGTCTTTCCCGAACTCCGAAAGATCGTGGTCTCCGTGAGCCGTGTGCACAATTCTGCCTCTCCGTCGTTGACCGGGTGACAGTCGTTTTTCGCACTCCGCGCGAAGGAGAAGCTCATGCCCCGTCAGATGTTCGGCGTTGGGTTCGCCCCACGGCACGGTCGGTCGTGTCGATTCGTCCAATCCTGTTCCACGTTCAAGTTCACGTTCACGTTGGCGATTACGGCAGCCGTCCTCTGGGGAACCGCTGCGGATGCCCTCCCGGAGTTGGCCTGGTCGGGCGATGGAACGCAATCCGACGAAGCTTACGGTTTCTCTGTTTCGACGGCCGGGGATGTCAACGGTGACGGCTTCGACGACCTCATCGTCGGGACGCCTTACACCGAGGTAGCCGGCGTTCGGAGGGGCCGGGTCTGGGTCCATCACGGGGGCCCGTCCGGATTGGACGCGGCTCCGGCCTGGATCAAAGACGGAGGGACGGAAAGCCTCTACGGCTACTCCGTTTCATGCGCAGGTGACGTGAACAACGACGGTTTCGATGACGTGTTGGTCGGGGCGCCGCTGGAAAGCGTCGGTGGCCAGATCAATGACGGGCGCGCCTTTCTCTACTACGGATCTGCTGCCGGGCTGGCGGGCACACCTTCGTGGACGTACGACGGTCCTCAGGCGGAACAACTCTTCGGCGACACGGTCGCAGGTGTCGGCGACGTCAATGGTGACGGCTTTGCCGACTTTGCCGTCGGAAGCTGGGCTTACGACAGCGGCGGGAATTTGAGTAGCGGTCGTGCCTACGTCTTCTTCGGCGGTGCAGGCGGTCCGACGTTGGGCTGGGTTCACGATGGAGACTGGGCCGCAGCTCTCATGGGTTCGGGGATCTGGAGCCTCGACATCAACGCGGACGGGTACAGCGACATCGTCATTCGCAACTACAACCCGCAGTTTGAGGCCACGTACAATCTCTTTCTCGGTGGACCGGCCGGACCGAATGCGAACCCCACATTGATGACGACGGCGGGAGACATCTTCACAGGAGGAAGTGCGGCCTCGGCCGGTGACGTCAACGGAGACGGATTCGAAGACATGATCATCGGCGATCCGACAGCAACGATCGGATCGGCAGCCAATGCGGGGCGCGTCACCGTCGTGTTCGGTGCGACGACACTTCCAGGCGAGGTCTGGCAGTATGAGGGCACGGAAGCAGAAGAGCGTTTCGGCATTCACGTAAGCTTCGTCGGCGACGCCAACGGAGACGGATTCGGCGACTTCATCGCGAGTTCTGCGGAACCGGACGACTCGGGACGAGTGAGGCTGTTCTACGGAAGGTTGGACGGTCCGACGGACGAACCGGTCTGGGAACACTCCGGCGCGGCGGCCGGCGACGACTTCGGCGACCGGTGTGCCCCCGCCGGTGATGTCAATGGCGACGGGCTCAGTGATCTTGCCTTTTCGTCTCCGTATCTCGACAACCCGAGTGACAGCGAAGGACGGGTCGAAGTCTTTCACGGATCAATGGAGGCGCCCGGCTCCCTCTGGCTGTGGAGCGCCGACGGAGCGCACCCGGACGCCGGCCTCGGAGGCGCGCTCGCCATCGGTGACTTCAACGGCGACGGTGCCGACGACGCCGTCCTTGGCAACCCTCTGTTCGACGGTTCGTCCGATGACGAAGGACAGGTTCTGGTTCATTACGGACCGGAACTCGACATCGATGCAGACTGGTCCGTCCAGGGAGACGATGAGGGAATGCAGTTGGGCGCCGCCGTCGCGACTGCGTTGGACGTGAACGGCAACGGCTATGAAGACCTGCTGGTGGGCGTCCCCGGAGCCAACGAGGGCCGGGGAGAAGTCCGGCTTTACTACGGTGGGGCGAGCGGGCTTTCCGTGACGCCGGCGTGGGTCCGCGCAGGTGCCGCGGACGGAGACGCATTCGGCTGGTCGGTCTCGAGTGCGGGCGACCTCAACGCGGACGGGTATGCGGACGTCATCGTCGGATCGCCGGCCAGGAGGGGAGCGGGCAAGCCCGGACGCGTGGATGTCTTCTTTGGTTCCTCGGTCGGTCTTACCGACGTGCCCCAATGGAGCCATGTGTCCCCGCAGAATGAATCCCTGTTTGGATTCGACGTCTGTTGGGCCGGGGATGTCAACGCGGACGGCTTCTCCGACGTACTGGTCGGTGCGCCCGGCTACGACGACCCCGAGATGGACGAGGGTAAGACGTTCCTCTTCTTCGGATCCGCCACGGGCGTCCAACCGGGTTTCTGGACGACGGAAGTCGATTCACCCGGGGCACTCCACGGCTACTCCGTTGCCGGTTCGGGTGATGTCAACGCAGACGCGTTCAGCGACGTGGTCGTTGGGTCCCCCGGGTTCGGTGGCGACGATGCCGGCCGCGTCGACGTCTACCAGGGCGCAGCCAGCTCTACGAACTATGTGATGGTCCATCAGTGGACCGCAAGTCATGCCGGTGCACGCACAGGGACGTCCGTTGAGATGGCGGACTTCAACCTCGATGGACGAAGCGATGTCGTTCTCGGGATTCCGGGAGTGGACAACGGACAGGTCGACGAAGGTCAGGTCTGGGTCCTGCGTGCTCCGTTCGACGGTGTCCTCTGGTTTGCCAACGACGGCAACTTCGATTACGGAGGACACGGCACCGCGCTCGCGGTGGGAGATATCAACAGCGATGGTGTCCCGGATCTCTTGAGCGGAGCTCCCGGAGAAGCGGGAGAAGCTCAATCCCAGGGCCGCGTCTGGCTGTGGCCGGGCAACGGGATCTGGAGCACGTCACTTCCTTTCCTCTTTGGGGGACAGCCGCGATACCTCAGCCTTCGTCACGAGAACACGAGTCAGCCCGTCCCCTTGATGGGGGCTCTCGAGGAGTCGGTCGTTGATGTCGAAGCTGACCTGCGCAGTCCGGTCGGCCGCGATCGTCTTCGTCTCGAAGTCGAGATCAAACCGTTCGGCCAGCCCTTTGACGGTAGCAACACCGCGACGTCCGCGCTCTACGACACCGGGATTCCGCAGAACGATTCGGGAAGCTGGGTCACGATTCGTGAGACGCTTTCAGGTCTTGCAGAAGACGACTACCGATGGCGGGCACGCGTTCTCTCGAAGAGAGCCGGGGTCAAGCGGTCGCCGTGGTTCGGTCCGGCCCGAAATGCGGCCGGGGAAATGGACTTCCGTATTCGGACAGTTCCCGCGTCGGCAGATGAACTCGGGGCCGATGGTGGATTTCATGGAGTTGACGAGCTGGCAATGACCGCATCGCCGACCCCATTCCGGACCTCGACGACGTTGCGCTTCCGGACACCCGAGACGGGGCACGTTCGAGTGCGGATCGTCGACGCGTCCGGCCGACTCGTGTCGACTCTGTTGGATGAGCGACGGGTTGCGGGAGAGCACAGCGTGGAGTGGCTCCCGGGCCGCAACGGTGAGAGTCCGGCGA
This sequence comes from bacterium, assembly GCA_030431975.1. GTDB lineage: Bacteria > Eisenbacteria > RBG-16-71-46 > CAIMUX01 > CAIMUX01 > JACKCR01. The sequence continues at coordinate 43,945 of JAUIHP010000016.1, forward strand.
ACGGCGTCTACTTTGCGATTCTGGAAGCAGATGGACGAAAGTCGAAGCTCGGTCTCATTTACGTGCGGTAACCAAAAGGGGCGGGGCGCCGCCTCGGGAGCGAAGTGGGACTCTCGATCCGCGTCGCGGCACTATCGAAAGACGAAGACGAGGCTGTCCTGGCTGGAACCCCAATCCAGTTGAAAGGTTGAGGCTTCGTCTTCCGACTCGACACCAGGGTACCAGCGGCTGATACCGGGGTACCGGAACCCGCCCAGTGTGTAGGTTCCCGGTGGGAACGGGCCGACGTCGAACTTCCCGTCCTCGTCGCTGCGACCCAGGTTGCGATTGACGTAGTTGTTGTCGATCCCCGTTGCGGAGAAGAAGATGTCATTGAGAGGGGTGCCGCTCTCGTCGACGACCGTGCCTTGTATGCGTGCGGCCTCAAACAGCGGCCAATCGATCACGGTCTTTGTCCCGGCTTCTCCGAGTTGAAAAGGCTCCGGTTCGAACACGGGTCCGGAAGGCGAGTACCAGTGGCTGATTAGGTGGTCCTGATTTGTGACGAAGGCCAGAGTGACCTCTCCCGGAATGAGGCCGGTGAAGAGCCGCGGGTGAAACTCCCGATCCTCGGCGGTAGAGGCGACTTGGGTTCTGGCCAGCAGATCATCACCATCGGCCGAGTGAATCTGAAGCCAGCAGAAATTCTCGCTTTGGATCTCCGCCTGTAGTCGCACTTCCAAGGCACATGCATCAAACGAAGGGAGCGTGGTCTCCGAGCCGGGTTGATACGTGATGACCGGCTCCTCCAGCTCATTGTACGAAGTGAGATAGCGATCAACCGGAATGGGTTCGCCCAGCGTCGGGTGGCGGAAGTAGGTTGAGATGCGAAACGGCGCGGTCTCGAAGAGGCGGAAGTGGAGGGGGCCGTTGTCCTGAAGAGGGATACTCCTGATAGGGCGGTTGTCGTCGAACCTCCGGACTTCCAGCTCGACGGGGTAGACCGGATCCGCGACCGAAAACCTGTTGATGTTGATCGTAAAGTCCGTCGCCGGTCTCAATCGTGCCGAGTAACGAGACATCGAGCCCGGGGAGACAGTGGCCACCTCGACGGCGCTACCAGCGAGTTCGAAGTCGATCTCACAATATGCTTCGTCCAAGTAGACATAGCCCCGCACGTCAGTGACCGGTACACGAGGAAACGTGAACTCGGCAACTCCGTTTTCGACGACAGCGGAGCCGTATTCGACCTGATTGCCGAAGATCGGTGTTTCGAGCGACAGGAAGACGGTTTCGCCTTCGAATTGTGGGGCAGACAATGCGACCTCGACTCCGCCGTACCTGGCTCGAATCGCGGGCACCGCCTCCTGCTCCGTTACGCTCAGGACCTCGGCCTGTGCCTTGTGGGGCCGAAGCCTGCCTCGATCGTAGTACTTGCGGTTCACGTGCACGATCCACCTGCCGGGAAGTAGCTGAAGCCGAAACTGGCCGAGGGAGTCCGTTCGTGCCTTCACGTACTCATCGTCGAACTCGAATCGTTCTGCGGTTACTTCGGTTCCTACAACTGGGCCGCTTGCGTCCTCAACGATTCCCTCGAGACGTCCGACGTACACGTCCGTAGGAGATGTGCTTTCTGAGCAGGCGACAAAGAAAGGTATGAGAGCAAGACTGACCGCCAGGTAGAGGAGACGTAAGAAAGTCGGAAAGGTTGGTGGATGAAGAGGGCTATCAACCAAGTTCAGTGAACCCCGATAGGAAGCCCGACTCCGGCTCTTCCCAATTGCCACCACCATAATGCGAGTGTGGGGATTCATGGCAACTCGAAGAAGAGGCCTTCGATGCCGTCATGGGAGTCGACTAGAATGACTTCGGCCTCGTCGAACTCAAAGGTGCCAGGGTAGTAATAGAAGCGTCGGTACTCTCCGATGCGTGCCCACAGCCGGATTGGTTCGTAGCCGATGTGGTCGATTCGAAAGTCACCCGATTCAGACGTCTCGATGGTGGTGTTGAAAGGCGAGTATCCGGGACAACCCCCGTCGAATTGCAAAACCTCGTGCTCCATCAGTGGGCGGCTGAGAGCCCCTGATATCGTGGTCCCATCCCAGGGTGTCCAGGAAACATGGGTCGTTTCGCTCGCGCGGATCTCGATCAGGCTCTCCTCTTCGGTTCCTCGTAGCCACTGTCTTGGCGGACTGTTCTCGGTTGTGCAGCCCTGTAGTGCCACCCGGTACTTGCCCTCCTTCGCCACGAGGCGAAGTGTTCCTGGAGCTGCATCGCGTGTGGCCGGCCTTTGAATGATGTAGGTGGATCCTTCCGGATAGAGAGTCATCATTAAGTGCTCGAGGTCGATGTTCTCGTCATGGACTTCGATGACGAGCTCACCGAACGAGATGGAGGCGACGATGGTGTCTCCCGGGGCAGCGGTCCACCACTCTCTTTCATTGCTGGCGGGAAAGGAGGCATTGGACGAAGCCGCTACACGCAGGCGGAGGGGTTCCGAGTCGAACACAGGAAACGTGACCGTAGCTCGACCGTTCGTGTACTGGGTCGAGGCGTAGGGGCTGCTTCCGTTCTGGCGATACCCGGAAACGTGGAGGGTTGGGTCCCGAAGGTCGTCGGGAAGGCCGTCCGCGACGACTCGGATGAAGAAAGGTGCCGGCATCGCTCCGACGTACTGCCTTTCTTTCGACGGTCCGACCTCGAAGTGGGGAAGCTCATCTCCGTCTTCGGACAAGATGGGACTCACGACCTCTCCCCAGGGAGTGGTGAGGTTGATCTCGTGCGTACCCCCCGGCAGATTTCGCAGTGGCGGGGCGCCTTCAGTCGGGCGAAAGTGGTCGCGAAAGAGAGTGTCAGAGTCGTGCTCGACTACGAGGAGCCAGTCGCGGTCTGCCCCGTGGTCCGGTAGGAAGTCGAAGAGGATCCGGTAGGCCTGAGGCTCCCAGTGCAGGCTGCCCTCCGACGCGAGGATCGACACGACTGACCGCTCCGCCGTGAGCTGGCCTTCCTGATTCAGAAACATGGGCCACGAGTAGGGAAGATCGACCTCCACATTGTACTCACCGGGGACGACTCCCATCGCGAACCGACCCAATGAGTCGATGATGGCCTGTCCTACGCGCAGATAATCGCCGACCGGGGTGATCTGGACGTCACCCTGCACCAGTTGGCGAGGCTCCCAGTCTGCATCGAACACACCCGAAAGTGTGACCGGTGGGTGCACGGTGGTCGGGCCCTCATCTTCGCCGCACCCAAAGACCACGAGGGCAGCGAAGACGAGTAGAGATTGGGCTCCAGGGACTCGGCCCATTGCTTCCTGTTTGTCACCCATGGGTACCAGAATAGCACGGTGAGTGGACCCGGGCCTGTTTCTGTACAAGCCGTTGTCGATCCGCATGCTCGCCATCCCGCCTGGATTGGTTCACGAAACCTTCTAGCCCGAACTATTCATGAAGGTCTACTGCGATGACGAATCTGCCCACAGCTACCGCGTTGCGCTTGCCCTCACTCCTCGACGTAGCGCATCGGCTACGCCTGCGTCGTTCGGGCTGCGCGCGCCTTGTAGCTGTGGCCATCTTCGCCATCTCGCTACGACCTTCATGAATAGCTCGGGCTAGGGACCCAAGCGATTGTCGGGGTCCGATATGAGCCCCGAGATCCGTTCGGCCATTCGACGGGCTACGATCTCATTCCCAAGATCCCCGTAGTGGGATCGATCCACGAAGTAGGACTCGACCGGCCGTGGAAGCGGCGCACTGACATCGAGAAAGATGTCGTCGACCTCGGCGCGTAGTTGCTGATATGCAAACTGAAAGACCCGATTACCTTCCTGCCCCGGACCGAGGGGTTGGAGAAAGAAGAACGGGCGGACGTTGTATTCGAGGCTCACGGCCGTCGCCATCTGCCGGTTCTTCCGCATCCGTTCGATCGTGGACAAGACCAACCCAGATGCGTCCTTTTCGCTGAACGGCACGGAGTCTTCCGGATTCTCCGCTGCCTCGATCAGCTTGAGATACCGGGCCAGTCGTAGCGGCGGGAACGTGGCGTTGACGTCGAACCATGGTTCCTCGTGACCGTAGTACAGGGGCTGTCGCTGCTCATCCCAGCCTCGCTCGGCGCGCGCGGTGAAGTGCGGCACTTCCATTTCCTTGAGGCCCGAGAAGAGATCATTGATGCCGTCGAAGAAGACAACGACATCCGGCGGATCGTTCTCACGAAGGAGAGCGACATAGAGCGCCACCTCCATCGAGCTGAAGTAGTAGGAGTGTCCGTGGTTGACGACGACGACCTTCCGGTTCGGCACGAGTTCCTGCAACGCGATCTGCATGTGTGACGCGAGGGTGTTCTCGTCTCCGACGCCCCATCCGAAGACTGTGGATCCGCCGAACAACCAAAGTCGCAGCTCCTCCATCCCGTTCTCGACGGGAGGAACCGTTCGTCGCGTGGGGAAGGGCTCGGTCGGGTCGACGTGAACCTTTTCTCCATCGAAGGGCGACTCCATGAACGTCGTCCAGGGGTTGAACTGGTACGACTCCCGCTCACCCATCTGGTCGAAGTCCGCTCCGATTCGCTGGGTGTCTTCGGGGGTGGTGTGTCCGTACGACGCGGCTTCGAAGCGGGCGGAGTAGACCCGGGTGCTGTTGCTCGAGATCGTGCGGCGAATGAAGAAGTCGGCGACCAGCGATCCGATGGTCAAGACGAGCAGAGTATTGAAGACGAAGAGGGCGACGTTCCGGTAAACACGCGGTAGCGACGAACGGGAACCGGGTTCAGCGGGCATCGTGTCCGTTGCCGCGCAGGTAGCCGGCGATCAGCATGCTCATCTCCAGCGCCTGCTCGTAGTTGAGGCGCGGATCTACCTGGGACCGGTAGTCGCGCTTGAGGTCATCTGCGGTCAGGCCGCGCGCACCGCCGATGCACTCGGTGACGTCTTCGCCGGTCATCTCGAAATGAACGCCGCCGAGATGGGATCCGAGCTGACGATGCACTTCGAACGAGGACTTGAGTTCGGAGAGGATGTTGTCGAAGTTGCGCGTTTTGATTCCATCACCAGTCGTCTCGGTGTTGCCGTGCATCGGGTCGCAGATCCAAAGGACATCGCGCTTCGCCTTCCGAACGGTCTCGACGAACTCCGGGAGCTTGCCTTCAACGTTGCCGGCGCCCAGGCGAACGATCAGGGAGAGACGTCCAGGCTCGTTGTTCGGATGGAGGGTCTCGAGCAATCCGGTCAGCCACTCCGGCGTCATTCCCGGACCGATCTTGATTGCGATGGGGTTGTTGATTCCGCGGAAGTACTCGATGTGCGCGCCGTCGACCTGTGCCGTCCGCATTCCGATCCACGGCATGTGCGTCGACAGGTTGTACCAGCCTTCGCGACGTGGAACCTTTCGAGTCTGTGCCTGCTCGTAGAGAAGAGACAGACCCTCGTGGCTGGTATAGAAATCGACGCGGCCGAGGTTGCCAAGTCGAATGTCCGCGACCGCCTCCATGAAGCGAATCGACTCCTGAATTCCATCGACGATCCGTTCGTAGTCCGAGGCGAGCTTGGCGTGGCGGATGAAGTCGAGCTTCCAATACTCCGGATGGTGAAGGTCGGCAAAGCCGCCGTCGGCCAGAGCGCGAACGAAATTCAGAGTGAGAGCTGCACGTTCGTAGCCACGCAGCATGAGCCGCGGATCGGGAATGCGCTCGTCCGAAGTGAACCCGATCCGGTTGACGAGATCGCCCCGATAGGACGGAAGCGTCACGCCGTCGCGGCTTTCGGAATCGCTCGATCTCGGCTTCGCGTACTGACCGGCCATGCGTCCGACCCGAATGACGCGGGTCCGTGTGCCGTGGACGAGAATCAGCGACATTTGCAGCAGAATCTTGAGCTTCGAGGCGATGTTGTCCGAGTCGCACTCGTCGAAACTCTCGGCGCAGTCCCCTCCTTGCAACAGGAAGGCTTCTCCCGCCGCGGCCTTGGCCAACTGGTCGCGCAGGCTCTCGACTTCCCAGGACGTGACGAGCGGAGGAAGAGCCGCGATCTCGGAGACGACGCGATCGGTCTCTTTCGCATCGGGATAGACGGGTTGTTGCAGAGCCTGCTTGGCCTGCCACGAAGTCGGAGACCACGGGTCGGAGTGCTGCATATCGTCGTCGCTCATTCCTTCATGCGTTCCAGAATAGTGTTCAAAGGTACCACAAGCGCGGGGCCGGGCAGGTCGGCACTATTGGTCGATGACCTCGAGCCGCATCTCGTCGTGAGGATTCAGATGACTGGCCCCTTCGAGCTGCGTGCCGGTGGCGCGGTAGTCGCGTTCGCCGGTTGCGCCCCACGCCTCAAGGATGAGTAGAAGGATGACCGGCGCCAACCATACCCAGCGGGAGCGGCCCGACTCACGACCGAGGAAGGCCGGTTGCCACTGGAAGAGGTCCGAACCCGGTTCTCGAGTACGAGCTGCCGGATCCGCGGTGTCATTCCGGCGCCGAGTGAGCGACCACATGGCTCGGAGCGAAGTGACGACCTGCGTCATCCAGACGGGAGTGAGCAGGACACCGAGACGGGCGTATCCGAAGAAAGCTCCGGTGGCGAGCATTCCAACGGAGGTCAGGGCGAGAGTGAGCAGCGCCCAACGACGAGGAGCACCCCCGGCGCGCAACTGAAGAACGAGACCGGTGACGATGAGCGGCAAAAGGATCCACGAGAGCCAGCCGCGGTCGGGAACGAAGAGGTCCACAGGCCGTCGCACACCGTTGAGTCCGCCGGGCAGGTTCCACTGCGTCCATCCCAGAGTCAACGAGTCGCCGAAGAGTTTCCATCGTTCGAAAACGAGTCCCAGAAACTCGGTCGGGTGGGACGCGATCCAGTCCCAACCGATTCCGTAGCCGTTGAGAAAGTAGTCGTAGTGTTGCGGATCCTTCAGGTCGAGGACGGCCACTTTGGCGCCGGAAGTCAGGATCTCGCGGCTAAAGGTTCCGTCCGCCAGGTCATTGTTGGCCAACGCGAAATTGAGCGGACCGTAGGCGGTGACCGGAGCGAAGGTCGGCAGCGGTGCCTCGACCTGGTCTCCGAACTGCGTGTTGAATCGGCTGAGCGTCTGATGGTTGCGGATCGTCCAAGGCAGGAGAGTCAGGACGAATGCGAGCGCGGCCAGTCCCCAGACAGCCGTCGACCTCCAACGGGAACCGGCGCTCGCAGGCGCCTTTGCTCTCGAGGTACGCCAAAGTGCTGCGGCGAGGCCGAGCCCGATGATGAGGAGTGCGACTCCCAACCCTTCCGCGCGAGTCAGGGAAAGAAGACCGAGGCCCACACCGAGTCCTGCTGCTCGCAGGAAGGTGGCTGGCGAATTGCTGGAGGCCGACCCGTCGGCAGCTGAAGCGCCGGAAGTCGAAGCGCCGGGAGCTCTACCGCTCGGGGCCGAGCCAGGAGCTCCCGCTGCAGCGCCCAGCGGATGGGGGAGCCCGGCCAACAACCCGCAGCAGGTGAGCAGGACGAGCAGATAGAACGATTCACTGACCGGCGCCACCGAGATGACGTAGAGACCGAATGAGTAGGTTGCGAGTAGAGCAGCCGCCAACGCGACACCACGTCCAACGTACCTTCGGGCGACCCAGAAGAGAGCCGGCACGCAAAGACTTCCCAGCACTGCGGTCCAAGCCCTGACCTGCACGTGCGGCACCTGGCTCGTGACGCTTCCGGCCCCGACCCATTCGTGAATCACGGCCAGAAATCGCGGCCATGCCGGAGGGTGAAACGGAATCCCGGAGTCATAGGGAACGCCGGCCAGGATCGACCGCGCGTAGTTATAAAACGTTTCGGAGTCTCCCTCATAGAAGATGGAGAAGCCCCAGGTCGTATCCGTGTTCGAAGCGAGAAAGAAGAGTCGGTGGGTCAGAGCCAGAACAAACAGGGCGACCGCCAAGGCGTAGTCCGTGCCCTGGGACTTCGAGGGTCCTCGGTCTTTCCGCTTCGAATTCATCAAAGCAGTATAGAAGGTGCGAGCCCTTGCGGACAGCCGTCTCCACGCGTACGGTTGAGTGCACCATGAAACAGCATCAGGCACTTCTCTCCGTCCACTCGCCCGGCCAGGGCCTTCACGACATCACCGATCAGATCATGGCGGTCGTTGCGGACGCGGAGGTCGAGGCGGGGATGTGTCACGTGTTCGTTCGCCACACGTCGGCGTCCCTGCTGATTCAGGAGAATGCCGACCCCTCCGCCCGTCATGACATCGAACAGTACTTTCTGCGCGTGGCCCCGGAAGGGGACCCTGCCTACACTCACACGATGGAAGGCGTCGACGACATGCCCGCACACCTGAAGAGTGCGTTGACGCATACCTCAGAGCAGATTCCCATTCGGCAGGGACGGCTCGGGCTGGGGACGTGGCAGGGGCTTTATCTGTTCGAGCACCGTCATCGACCGCATCGTCGTGAGGTTTTGGTTCACGTCATCGGCGAGTAGGCGCTCGGCGAGGTCAGGGGTGGAGAGTCCGGGAACGGACTTACCTGAAGGTCGCTCGGATCAAGTTTGCGACCAACTAGACCTTCAGTTCACTTCTCCACGGTCGGCAAACGTACGTGACGGTCGTGATAGCGCCGCCTCGAGTGTTGTCGCTAGATCGGCGGATAGGTCGCCATTCGACTCATGGCGATGACCTCGTCCCGCTGCAACGCTTCGATCTTGTACAGATACGAATCGGGAGCGGTCGAGTCCGGAAGTTCCGCCCGCCGAATGATGGCGGCCTCACCTCTTACGTTGGGGCGCGTAAAGAGCGTGTCCATTTTCGAGCTCATGAGGATGACGCGGTAGCTGTCGGCGTCCGGGTACGGTTCCCAACGGAACGTCAGTCTTTGTACGTCGGTCTCGAGGGCGACATCTCGAATGGACCCCATCGATGGTGAGCTGATGTCCGGCTCGGAAATGTTGGGCGTCGTCTCGCTGACCTCCGTCGCGGGCTCTTCGAGTTGCCGCTTCAGTGCGCGGTTTTCCATCTGCAGAAGAGCGATCCAGCCTACGAGTGCCGCAAAGACGACGAACCGCAGCAGGGTACGAAAGCGGGTCCTGCGAAGGCGATGGCGTAGGGGATCCTTGGCCTCGCTCGAATGTGCGAACTCGTCGCCGAAGTGTCCCTGGAGAAAACGGTCCAGGTCGGCTTCCGCCGTATCCCAACCCGATCGCTTGACGATGACGGAGTCGTTTGGAATGTCCCGATACTTCAGGAACTCCTCACGGAGTTCGCCGCAGGTTGGGTAGGACTCCAGGTAATGCATGTTGGGTGTGTCGCCCAAGACCTGACAGGGTTCGGGACCGAGTTCGCTGCGTTTGAGCTTGAGCTTTGCAGCCGACTCGGTGGCGAGGTACTCGAAGATCCAGTGGTCGAGAAGCCGTCCTTCCGGCACCTGATCGAGTGTTCGGCTGGCCCACAGAAGCGCGTTGCGCGTTTCGACCATGGCCTTGTCCCGAGCGCGGAGCTGCGAGTAGGCCCACAGATAAACTCGCTGGACGGACCGACTCAGCAGTTCGCGAAGGACGCCGCTCCGGTCCCGGTCGCTTTCCCAGCCGCGCGCAGCGAGCCGCTTTTCATGTTCGATCCGGGGATCTTCTGTGAACTCGGTTTCAGACACGATCTCTCAAGGTTACCTCATGGATGACGGAAGCGGAGAGCGTTTCATCCAAAATGGGGCGGCATGGTTGGGCGGCCTGGGCCCGGTCTCGCTACGACTTCATGAATCGATCGGCCTAGGCGGCAGCCTCGTTTCGAGGCTAAACTCCGGAGATGTCGAAATGTGATCTACCCCTCCACGGCTTGACGGTCGTCGTCGAGTCGAACTCCAGCCGTATCTATATCGGTCGCTTTGATGTCGAGGACGAGCGGGGCGTCCTGCTTCGGGATGTCGACGTCCGCGACCTGGAAGCGACCGAGTCCGTCGACGACTACGTCGGCAGGACGATCAAGTTCGGGGTCGCCCGCAACACGGACCAGATTCGGGTTCCCCGGTCCGAGATCGCGTCGCTCCGAAGGCTCTCCGAGTTCCACTAGCCCACCGGTAGGTCACAGGGCGCGACGAACCGGGCCGGGTCTGCGGCCGCTGCCGACTCGACGATGCTTGCGAATTCCGCTACTCCGAGAACGCCTGATCCAGGTCGGCCTGGATCTCCTCGACCGGCTCCAGCCCGACAGAGATCCGGATGAGCCCGGGCTCGATTCCGGCTGCGGCCAACTCTTCCGGCGTGCTCGAGGCATGGGACGTATGGAGAGGCAGGGACGAGATAGTTTCGATCCCTCCCAAAGAAACGGCGCGGCCAATGCGGCGGAAACGGTTGTAGACGGCCATGGCCGATTCCAGGTCCGGCATCGCGAAGGCCAGCATCGAACCGAAGGTCTCCATCTGCTTTTCTGCAGTCTCCCGGTCCGGATGTCCGGGCAGTCCGGGATAGTGCACTGCGCAGATGGACTCGTCCTCGCGTGCCCGTGACTGCAACCATAAGGCGAGAATCGCAGCACTCTTCGACTGCTGGCGAACCCGAAGCTCCAGCGTGCGTAGTGAGCGGCAGTAGAGCCAGGCGGTGTCCGGTGAAAGGATCCCACCGGTGCGGCGACGGAAACGCTCCAACGGTTCGAGGACTTCGTGGTGGCTGGTGACGATCCCACCAAGACAGTCGGAGTGTCCGCCCAGGAACTTGGTCGCACTGTGAATGACGATGTCGGCGCCGTGAATGAGAGGCCGCTGCAACGGCGGCGGCAGAAACGTTCCGTCGACGCAAAGGAGTGCGCCTGCTGCGTGAACGACTTCCGCGGTGCGTTCCAGGTCGACGACGCGGCAGATCGGATTGACCGGCGTTTCGATGTGGACGAGCCGGGCCGAGGTCGACTGGAGCTTTCGGTGCAGGTCTTCGAGGTTGAAGGGATCAAACCGCTCGACACCGATGCCGAATCGCGGCAGGTCTGTTTCGATAAGGGCGTGGACGCCACCGTACACCTGCCGGCTGCACAGCAGGACGTCGCCCCGACTGAGAAGTCCGCAGAAGACGGCGTGAAACGCAGCCATGCCCGAGGCGAAGGCGACCGCGCCGTCTCCCTGTTCCAGTTCGGCGACCAAAGACTCGAACTCGCGCCCGTTCGGGTGGCCGTAGCGCGGATAGAACTCGCCGGGGAGTTCGTCGCTGCCGACGTCCCGAATGGTCAGAGCGTCCTTCATGGCAAAGGTGGTCGAGCGGGTCAGGTCGGGGGCGAGGGGGCCGTACGGAGTCTTGATAGAGTTGGGCGTACCGTAGGGATAGTTCGTCATGGTTCGCAGTCTATCCTCTCTTTCCCGCGCTAGGCCATTCCCCGATTGCGAAGGCGCCGCGTGGCTTCGTCGACATCGATCTGGCCCGTTCGCAGGTCCATGAGGATGTCGTCGGCGCTCTGGTTCTCGTTCGGGTCGGGCGCGTAGCCCATCGTCTTCCAAAGCTGGTCGAGTCTCGAGCGCGCCGTTGGATAACTGACCTCGAGCTCCCGCTGTAGTTCTTTGACGTTCCCGCGAGCCTTCAGAAAGAGGTGGAGCAACGCCTGGTCCTTTTCGTCCAAACGACAAAAGGGACACAGGCTGAAGTGTCCTTCCACCTTGGTTGCGCATTGGGTGCACCCGAGAGCGTTGACCTCGAGTGCACCCTTGCATGCGGGGCATTGGTGTGGCGGTTTCACGACCGGTGGTCCGAAGGATCATCCATCCACGGGTCGCGATCCGTCTCCGGTACCGGTGGACGCTTCGAGCGGTCGGGTTCGCCGAAGTCCGGTTCCGTTTCCGCGGACGCGCCTGGACTTCCGGATCCCGGGGCAGGAGGCGGTGTCGGCCGCGATGGATCCGGGAAGTCATCGTCGTCATCCATCGTCGAGTAACCGGCCGAGGCCATGGCTCCACCGGCTGCATCGCGGATGTCCGTGTCTTCATAGACTTCCTCTTCCGGTCCGCTGTCCGACTCCAGGTGGTCCGCCTGAACGCGAATCCATCCTGCGACCGTGTCGAGAGAGAGCCGGCCCTGGCCGTCACCCAGGACGACGACCCCGCGGCGCCGCGTCCGGGAAGCCGAGCGGACGGCGTTCTTCGGAAGAACCAGGTTTCCGCCGAGCGTGGAAGAGGCCTGGATCTCGACGGAGGCATCTTCGGTCGGGCTGACTTCGATGTCTCCGCCCGTGGTCCGAATGGAAGCGAGACCCTGCTGCAGAGCGAGGTCGCGTACCCGGACCGATCCACCGAGGGAGCGGACCTTGAAGGGGGAGCGGGCGCCGACGATCGAAGCGTTGCCTCCGAAGCTCTCGATCCGGAACTTGCCGTCGAAGTCCGAGAGGCTGACGTTGCCGCCCAGTCCGCGGATAAAGAGATGCGCGACGGTGGCCGGTAACTCGACGACGAGGGAGCTCTTGGCCCATGTTAGAACGAACTCGTCCTCGTTCCGGTGCACCTCGACCGCGCTTCCCTGAAGGACCCGGGCCTTGGACCCCGGGACCCCGCGAACGGTGACGGCCCCGCCCGCACTGCTGCCTCCGATGCTGACCCGAAAAGCCGGCTGGATCCGGAGGGTGGCCCCTTCCGGGATCTCGAATTCGTTGGAGTCGACGTCGACCGGCTCGGTGTCCGGACGGTGTTCATCAAAAACACGTTGGAATGCGCGGGCGCCTTCCATGGCTGCGGACTTCACGGCCGTGGCAGCGTCCTCCACGGCCTTTCCGAAGTTCTCCGCGGCGTCCCTGGCCCCTTGCTTGGCCTTGGAACTGCTTGTGGGGCCAGCAGATGTAGCCCCGCCGGGAGCGGCTCCCTCTTCGAGGGCCGCCAAGAGGCGTTCGCCATCCTCGGCGGAAATCTTGCCCTCGGCGATCATGGTGAGAATTTCAAGGCGAGCTTTCGACATTTTGACCTCCCTGCCCACTATTCGGGTCTCAAGAGTGGGATACGCAGATCAAAATGGAAAGTTGCGTTTGCTAATGAAGAAAGTCTACCGCTCCATCGCCACGGTTCGTCCACTTCGAGTGGACAGGTAGGCTGTGACGCTCTCGGACCAGCCCTCGGCTCTCCTCACCTGGGCCTCGAACGCAAGAAACGGAAGGTCGTCTTCGTTCTGCGGCAGGTTCAGATTGCGTCCTTGTGTCGCCGGGACCTGGCGAAGCGGAACGGCGCAGTCTCCGGTCTCGATCCAGTCCGACCAAGCCCGGGCCTTCCGGTCCGAGTCACAGAAGGCGAACCGCGAGCGATACAGGGGAAGATGGCGCGGGTAGATTCCGCGTTCGTGACCGAGATCGCGGAACCGCACCTCGCCCTCGTCCAGGACAAAGAACTCGAGTGGCGCGATCTCGTCAAAGAACCGCTTGCCGATCTGGTTGCGCCGCGCTTTCAGGATCTTGCCGATGTACTCCGCCGATCGCGGGTCGGTGTAGCCGGCGGACTGCACGATGCCGTCGATCTGTTCGTCGGTGAACGCGGTGATGATCTTGGCTGCCCAGTAACCGTCCTCTCCGGTGCGGTTGGCGAAAGCGGTGTTGGGTTGCAGTGGTTTGAACCCTGCCGGGTTGTAGTACTTCGCGTCAAAGTAGCCGACGGCGGGAAGTCCCTCCGGACGACTGCGTTTTCTCCATGTGGTTTCGTAGGCGCCCAGCGAAAAGAGGCGTCCCATCGAGGCGGGCAGGTCGACGGTGAACTCATAGCCGTGCCGAGGTTGCGGACCTTTCGCTCCGGAGCCGAGAGTGCTGGCGAAATCGATGAGGTAGTGCTTCACGAACTGTCGGCCGTCTTCTTCCACGAACATGTCGAGAGAGTTGTGTTGCTTCGTGTCGAAATGATTGAGCCAGGAGGCGAAGATCTCGAGCCCGCGGAGGGAACGCCGGTGCTTGTGATCGATGCGATCGTTCGGATCATCACCGCGTGTGCCGAAGTAGTTGAACGGACCGATGGGGCGACCGGAGAGAAACTTGCTCGAGATGGCGAACCACTCTCCGCTGGGAAGTCGATCGACGGAGTTCAGAATCTCGTCGATGTCAGCGTCCGTCATCGGTCGTCTGCTTCCATCCTTCAGTTTGATCCTGACGTCTTCACCGAGCACCAGGTCTTCGCGCCGGAACCGGACCGTGACGTCATCGGGAACGTTGTAGCCGGCCGCGTGAAAGATCTTCGTGCAGACAACACCGGCGCAGGTCGTCATTTCGAGGTAGCCCTGCGGGTCGAACTTGATGAGGTAGGTGTTGCCTTTCGCGTCTTTGATGTTGAAACCGGGAGTGACGCCCTCGGTCTTGGCGCTGACGATGGTCCACTTGCCGGAGCGGTCCGGTCCCTGTCCGGTTCCGGGGCCTTGAACGACTTCGTCGACGCTCATCGGGAAGAGCCCGATTCGATTCGTGAACCAGCTGCTGTTGAAGACCTCTCCCAGGGCATTGATGTCCGATGCACGTGAGACGTGATCGCCGCCGAAGATCGTGCCGACGCGGCGAACCTGACGGACCGGGTTGAAGAAACGGCCCACCGGGCGCATCACGGTGTCCTCGACTCCGTCCCAGACGATGTTGGGCTCACGCTCCCGGGGCTCTTCGATGTTTTGATCGTCGATGTCCCACCAAAGAACGGTTTCCGAGAGTGTTTGTCCAAAGCTTGTGGAGAAACTCGCGGCTAGTGCTAGGCAGAACAAAAGGACGAGAGCTGAAGTTCGGCACATGATAAGTCCCACGAGAGATCCCGTCGTCGAGTGAACCTGACGACGCCGATCCTCGGAACGGAAGGCGCCGGAGGTCCTAACGAAGCGCGGATTGATCACGCCCATTGAAGAGCCCTCCTCTCGCATACTGGAAGATCTGGTCCGAGCCGACGCGGAGGACGAACTCATCCTTGCTCCACGCCATCTCGAGTCGTCCGTTGTAGCCGTCGCGCCCGATCATTCGGATCCCGCCGCCGTAGGAGACCTGAACATTGCGGGCGGAGATCTCTTCGAACTCATTGAAGACCTGACCGACGTCCGTCAGTAGGTAAACGTCCAGCCCGGGCCCTCCGACCTGGTTGTCGACCCACAGGGGCCATCGATACTCGAGTGACAAACCGGTGAGCCCGCGATCGCGCCATCGGTAGTCTTTGAAGCCACGAAAGAGGTCGGGTTCATCGTTGGTCAGCAATCGTTGGAACGGAATGAGATCGCTCTCTTCGTCCAACCAGTTGACGTAGCCGCGAATGGCGAGGGCTCGTTCCGTGTGCCAGAGGCCGATGAACTGCTCCAGGTCGAGTCGGTACGACCAGAAAGAGGACTCCGCCTCGTCACCGGTGGACGTGAAGTAGGTCGCACGCAGACGTTGGATGCTTCCGGACTCGGGTCGTCCGGTCTTCATCGTGCCGTCGCGAACGATGCCGAGGTTGAGGGTCAATCCTGTCGAGAGGTCGCCGTATCCAAAGGGACGGGTGCGTTCGCGGGTTCCGTTGAAGAGGTCGGGGAGAGCGGGTTCATCTTCATCGTGAGGTCGGCGTGCGCCGACTCCCGAATAGAGAGTCCCAAGCTCGATGCGAAGCTCGTCTTTGATCCGTTGGCTGACGAGGAATCCGCCCCAGCTCGTTTCCTGTGAGTAGAAACTTTCGTTGCGGTTGCCGGCGTCCGGTCCGAGTCCGAAGTAGCGGGCGTTGCGCCGGATCCGGTAGCCGCCGCCGACCTCCAGCATGCTCGCCTTCCGGTCTCCGAAGAGGGTTCCCAGAGTGGCTTTCGTTTCCCCTTTGCTCGTGAAGGTCGTCCGGATCTTTAGGCGGTTGTGTGGGCCGAAGAACTCCTTGTGGAAGATGGATACGCCACCGCCGATTCCGGACAGGCCTCCGCCTTTTACGGTCAAAAGCGCACCGTAGGGGAGTTCCTTGGGGCCGAGAATCTGGGCGATCCGGTAGGCGAGCCCGCTTTCATCCGCATAGACGTAGGCCGCGCCGATCGTGCCGACGACGGCTCGAAAGGGCAGCTGCACGATGCGGTACGGAACGAGGAGCGGGTACTCCCACGCGGGTCTGGGATTCTGTTCGACCTCGGTGCTGTTGGAGTCGGCCCTTGCCTCGATGGGTCCCCAGTAGCTCTCGCCGCTTCCGTCCTTCCCATGTGCGCTCGTGGCGACAACAAGAGTGCCGACGAGGAGGCAGAGAAAGGCGAGAACCAGCGGTGGTTTCCAGATGATCAGACTTCGATCCGGCGTTTGCGGCGTCAACGATGAGTCCTCGGTCCTTGGGTTTGGGTTGGCTACGTTTGGTCGCGAAAGTTTCGTCTCTCGACTCCCGTGGCGGTACCGATGAAGACCTCGTCGGCCAGGCCGAGAAAGAGCCCGGTCTCGACGATGCCGACACGACAGCTGAGTGCCGCTTCCAACTCCCAGAGATCCCCGAGGTCTTCCTTGAAGTGAAGATCGACCACGTAGTTTCCTTCGTCGGTGCGAAATGGTTCGCCGTCGCGGATTCGCAGTGTCGGTTCGGCGCCGAGGCTTTCGAAAAATGACTCGTGTCCGGCCCAACCGAAAGGCACGACGTCCACGGGAAGCGCAAAGGTTTCGCCGAGGCGGGAAACGACCTTGGACTCGTCGACCATGACGACGAGTCGCGACGAGGCCTGGGCTACGATCTTTTCGCGCAGAAGGGAACCGCCTCCGCCTTTGATGAGATTGCCTGCCGGGTCGACTTCGTCGGCGCCGTCGAAGGTGACCTCGATTGGAGGAACCTCACCCTCCGCTACCAGTGGAATGCCGAGTTCCTGGGCAAGACGCGCCGTTCGCCGTGAGGTCGGAACGCCGACGATATCGTGAACACGCCCGGCGGAGACTTCCTTGGCAAGGGCTTGCACGAAGAGCTCGGCCGTCGAGCCGGTTCCCAATCCGATGGTTTTTCCGCTCGGAACGATCTTGGCGGCAGCTTCCGCGCATGCTTGCTTCGGCGTCATGCGGGAGATGCTAACATGACCGCCGAAACGAGGAACCCACGTTGATCGAAGTTGAGAATCTGCGAAAAGAATACGGAAGCCGAGTGGCTGTTGACGGCATTTCCTTCCGCGTCGAGCCGGGCCAAATCTTTGGGTTGCTCGGTCCCAACGGCGCCGGCAAGACGACGACGATCTCTTGCATCTCCGGGCTGATTCGACCGACCTCCGGCACGCTCAACGTCCGCGGTGAGGACATGACCCGTGGTCGATCGGAAGCCCGACGCTCGCTGGGAGTCGTTCCGCAGGAGCTGGCGATGTACATGGAGGTCTCCGCGCAGGAAAACCTTCAGTACTGGGCCAGTGTTCAGGGGCTTTCCAGCGATGAGGTGAAGCGGAAGGTACCGGAGATGCTGGAACGTGTCGGCTTGGCCGATCGTGCCAAGGATCCGGTCAAAGACTTCTCCGGCGGGATGAAACGCCGTCTCAATTTGGCGATAGGTCTCGTCCACGATCCGGAGGTCGTCCTTATGGACGAGCCAACGGTCGGAGTGGATCCGCAAAGTCGGGGACACATCCTGGATCTGATCAAAGAGCGAGCCGCGGCCGGTTGCGCGATTCTCTACACGACGCACTACATGGGCGAAGCCGAGGGGCTCTGCGACAGCTTTTCGATCATGGATCACGGAAAGGTCATTGCAGAGGGGACGCTCGACGAGTTGCTGTCTCAGGCGGGAGATGCCATTCAGAGGCAGACCGTTCCGGAGCCGAGTTTGGAGCGGCTGTTCCTCCATCTGACCGGAAAGGAATTGCGCGAGTGAACGCGCGCAACCTCTATTTCGCCATCGTCAAGGACTTGAAGCGCTGGGCCCGCGATCCCGTCGGGATCCTCTTGTGGGCTTTCATTCCGCTCGTCATCGCGTTCGTCATGAAGCTCGCATTTGGCGGAGATGAGGTTGCCGTCCAGGCCAAGCTCGTCATCGTGGATCCACAGCCTTCGTTCGTCACCGGCCTTGTCAAAGGATCCTTTTCGCAGGGTCCTCTCGCCGACCTGTTCGAAGTCACGGAAGCTGATTCGGCAGATGCCGTGGCCAGCGTTCGCGCCGGGAGGGTTTCGTCGGCGCTGTTTCTCCCTCGCGGTTTTGCCGACGACTATCTGCGCGGTAAGAGACCGCAGCTTCGATTGCTTCAGAATCCGGCCGAGCAGATTCTTCCGCGAATCAGCGAGGAGACGATGGAGGTTCTGATCGACGGGGCGACCGCGGTTCGAACCGTGCTGGGTGGTCCGATCGAACAGGTCGTGGATCTGACGCAGGCAGTTTCGCCCCCGTCGGACTCGACTCTGTTCGATGTGACGTCGCGTTTTCGGGGGCCGGCAGAGACGATTGGGGCACATCTCTTCCCACCGTCGATCGAGGTCGTGGACCGAAAGGTGGGGGAAGGTGGTTCCGACGTCGGGAGGGAGGATGGTGACCCGGGTGTCGGGTTCATGGCGCTCTTCTTTCCCGGAGTCCTCATCATGTCCCTGCTCTTCGTGGGGCAGGCCGTCGCGGGCGATCTGTGGGAAGAGGAACGCATCGGAACCTTTCGTCGATCGCAGACTCTACCCGGGGGAGCGAACTACCTCGTTCTCGCGAAGTTGATCGCGGGGGCAATCCTTCTGTTCGTGATCTTCTTTGCGCTGCTCGTAGTCGGCCGGTACCTGTTGCAGATCGAGCTGCAATCCCTCCACCTTGCCGCAGCGTTCCTGGCGCTGACCGGGTTCGCGTTCCTGGCCGGGCTCAGTTGGTTGGCCGTGATCGCCAAGTCCCAGAACGGTGGGGCCGTGCTCAGCAATCTCTTCATCATGCCCATGATTCTTCTCGGTGGCGGTCTCTTTCCGTTGGAGTCCATGACCGGCTTGCTTCGAACGATCGGGACACATTCGCCGACCGGGCTCATCCTGCAGGATGTGAAGGGCATTCTCTATGGACGCCCTGACTGGGGTTCCGCGTCGGTGTCCGTGGCCGTCTGCCTGGTCATCGGTCTCGTGCTCAGCTTCTTCATCGCGCGGCAGGCTCGCCGTCGTTTTCTCGGAGAGGCCTGACGATGAATCTGCGCAACGTCGGCGTGCTCTCGCGATTCGATCTCCGCTACATGCTGCGGAGTCGCGAAACCATTCTGTGGATGTTCATCATGCCGGTTCTCTTCATGTTCCTCATCGGGCGCATGACGGAAGCCAGAGGCGGTGGTGGTGTTCCCACGATGGCCGTTCAGGACCACGACGGTGGGATGTTGGCCGCCGATCTGTGTGCTCGCATCGAGTCACTGGGATACGCAGTTCAGCGGGTCGACGCGGACACGACTCTGGCGAAGTACTCCCGTCAGCTGACGATCCCCGGTGGTTTCACGTCAGGTGTTCTGTCGGGCCAGCCGCAGAACGTGGAATGGTTCCGCAAGGGATCAGGCACCGAGTCGGGTGCGTTGGACCGGGTCCGTGTACAACGAGCCGCGTTTCAAACTCTGACCTCCGTCATTGCGATCCAGTCGGAAGGTCGCGAGGTGTCACCAGCAACCTTGGAGGAGCTGCGATCCCGGCCGCGGGCGATCGATCTCGAGGTCGTCTCCGGCGGGAAAGCGTTCACGGCTCCAGACGGGTTCCAGCAGTCCGTGCCGGGTATCCTCGTCATGTTCGTCGTTCTCGTCTTGATGACGACGGGCGGCGTGCATTTGGTCATTGAACGGGAAGAAGGGTTGCTGCGTCGGTTGGCGTCGACTCCGGTTTCCCGATCCGAAATCGTGGCCAGCAAACTTGTGGCGCGAATTCTCGTCGCCATCGTTCAGGCGACCTTTGCCGTCTTATTGGGAACGTTCGTCTTTCGGATCAGCTGGGGTGGTCGCCTACCCGAGATCGGACTTCTGTTGCTGGTCTACGGAGTCGCGATTTCTGTTCTCTCGATCCTCTTCGGCAATTTGGCGCGGAGTCGCGGCCAGGCCGTGGGACTCGGGGTTCTCTCGGCGAACGTGCTGGGTGCTCTGGGTGGATGCTGGTGGCCTATCGAAGTCGTACCTGAGATGATGCAGCGAATCGCGTGGATGCTGCCGACCGGATGGGCCATGTACGGAATGCACCGTTTGATGAACTTCGGCTCCGGCTTGGAATCCATACTCATTCCGCTGCTGCTGTTGAGTGGGTTCACGGTGGCGGTGTTCTTCCTGGCCCGACAGACATTTCGGTATGAGTGACCTGGACAGATCCCGTCGCGAGCGAGAGTCGGATCTTTGTGTTCGTCGCCCGCTGTCTATCTGGTGAGAGGCGCAAATGAAGTTCAAGTCTGCTGCGAAGCTGCTTCTTTCAATATGGGTCGTCTTCCCGATTCTGATCGCGGACCCGGATCGTTCCCAAGGTCAGGAGCCGGTTTCGAGTTCGTCTGAAGTGGAGGCAAACGAGGTTCGATGGCCTCCGTCGGATCGGCGGGATCAGGTGCCGGAGTATCCGCGCGAAGATATTCCCCTCTACCTGGAAGACTCGTCGATCCCCGGCCTCAAACCCGCCACGGCGGCGGCCATCGAGAGTGGGCTCGGTGCGATGGGAATCGCCCCCTACGAGCTGGGGTTTCACAAGCTCGCCGCTCGGGAGGACACCTTCCGGCTCGCGTTCGTGGAAGACATCATGAACGATCCACTCAGTCTTCCATTGGCACAGACCCGACTCGTTCAGGGAGCGCGTGACCGGGCTCGACAGTCGCGGTCCCTGTTGGGCTTTCTGGGTGGATTGTTGGCGGTTGAAGCCGGCGATGGTTACGACAACGAAATAGTCGACGGTCCCGACGACCGTCCTGACGACGCGGTGCGCGGGACAGCGCGTGCTATTGACGAGTCCGTCGCCAACGCGGGGGCGGATGTACGGCGCAACTCGGCTTGGGGCGCGGCAGTGGATTCTTCTCCGCAGCTGCGTCGCGCCGATCCCGAAACGGTTCTGCAACATTGGACCGAAGCCGCAACCAAACTCGAAGCCGCCCTGGCGGAAGTTCCGAAAGACCTGCGCGAAGAAATTCTCATCGGAGCTCCGTCGATCTGGGGAAATGAAGACGACGAGGAAGATGCTCTTCGCAAAGGCATGATCCATTTCGAACTCGGGGCTCGGGTCGACACGACGTTGGAGTTGGGGATCGACCCCGTCCTCGATGCCGCAGCGTCGGTTCGGCGCGCGGAGATGCTTCGGGCCGCCGAGCACTTCCTGCTCGGAATGGAAGAAGCTCAGAAGTTGGGCGTGTTCTTACGAGCCGAAACGCGAAAGGGCCGCCGGCCAGACGGAGTACCCAACAAACATCCCAAGACGTTTCGCTCCCTCGAAGAATCGATTCGTGGCGACGTCGTCGCGGCCTGGCCGAGTGAGTTCGGTTGGTTCGTGGTCGGCGGTGAAACGGACAACGTCTATGACCCCGCAGCATTGAAGGAGATCGCGCTTCTGCTGGACCTCGGTGGCAACGATGTCTACCGGGGGCGAGTGGCTTCCGGGTTGGGGGGAAGCGTCGATCGACCTCTGGGTGGGCTCATCGATTTCGATGGAGACGACACCTATCTCTCCGGCGGGAGTCCGTACGCGCAGGGCGGTGCGGTCATGGGCTGTGCCGCTCTTGTCGATCTGAACGGCGATGATCTCTATCGGGCGGACGATGGATCGCTGGGTGCAGGTTATTTTGGGTTTGGCCTTCTCTACGACGGCGCCGGCCGTGACCGTTTCGAAGGACGGAACTTCACGCAGGGTGCGGGCGCCGTGGGTATCGGGATGTTGATTGCCTCCGCAGCGCAAGAGGCTCCCGGTGGGCCGGAGATCGTCCGTGATGTTGCTTATGAAGAAGGCATCCTCTCGACACCGGGAACGGGGTCGCTACCCATTCGGTTCGACGAAAACGACACCTATGAAGCTTCGTTCTACGGGCAGGGTTTCGCTTCGACGTTGGGGATCGGACTTCTCTACGACGATCAGGGGAATGATCTCTACCGCGCCGGTGGGCGCTATCCGCACGCGCCTCTCCTGCCACATGACTTTCGGTCTCTTTCCCAAGGCTTCTCGATCGGGTTTCGTCCCCGGGCTTCCGGCGGGATAGGCCTGCTCATCGACGAGGCGGGAAATGACTACTACGACGCCGAGGTCTACGCCCAGGGTGCTGCCTACTTCTACTCCTTTGGTTTGCTCTTCGACGGAGGCGGCAACGACCGCTACCTCGCCAGTCAATACGGACAGGGCGCCGGCATTCACCTGGCGGCGGGTTCTTTGTGGGACCGCGGTGGAGACGATCACTACGTCTCCAAACACGGAGTCGTCCAGGGGACGGCTCACGACTACGCCGTGGCCATGCTTCTCGATGAATCCGGGAACGACATGTACACCGTGCGCGGTGGACAGGGGGAAAGTCTGACCAACTCATCGGCTCTCTTCATCGACGAG
Source organism: bacterium (assembly GCA_030431975.1). Taxonomy (GTDB): domain Bacteria; phylum Eisenbacteria; class RBG-16-71-46; order CAIMUX01; family CAIMUX01; genus JACKCR01. Next base: position 66,234 of record JAUIHP010000016.1, read on the forward strand.
ATGGGAGATGACATCTATGCCACCGCTGGAGCGGGTCAGGGAACGGCGCGCTATCGACGGGGCTTCTCCGGCGCCGCACTCTTCCTGGACTTGGAAGGTAGCGATACCTACCCGGAGAAGGGGCACGGGGCGGATGGCTTGACCTGGTCCACCCACAACTTCTCCATCGGGATGGATCTCGATCGCGACATCAAACTCCCCACGGAAGATCGGCCCGAGATCATTCTGACTGCTGAGGACAGCACCCGCGCGATCGACGAGCTCTACGAAACGGCTTCGCTCTGGGAAGTGGGCAGTTCGGCGAATAAAGTCCGACGGGCGCGCATTGCGCTGTCCGCGCGCGGCGAAGAGGCGGTGGCCTTTCTCAGCGGGGAGACCGGACCGTACCCCGATGGCGAACCGTTGGCGCAGAAAACGACCATTCGCTACCGCACTCTGCGTGAAGTTGCGGGAAAACATCCCGACCTCATCACCCCGCGACTGTTGGCGCGAATGGACGATGAAGACCTCGTCGTGAGGGGCAACATCATTCGGCTGCTGGGTGATCTCAAACGCGCGGAGGCGGAACCTGAGATTCGTTCGATCCTTGCAGACGCGGAGAGCGAACGGCTTCATGGGATTGCCGTGTGGGCTCTCGGACGAATCGGTCAGCCGGCGTCCATTCCGGCCGTGCGCGACTTCGTCCGGCACGACAAGGAATCGTTGCGCATTCGTTCCTTGGAAGCGCTGAAGTTGCTGGGAGACGAAGAATCGGCTCCGGTCCTCGTCGAGATGATGTCCGACCCCTACTTCACGGTGCGGAGCGCGGCCATGTCGGGGTTGGTTCACTTTGGTCGAACTTCGGTTCCCGCCATCGTCGATGCGGCCGACGCGACGGACGATCCGATCCAGCTCATGCGAGGGCTGGGTTTGGTCCGTGCATCTCTCAAAGACAGCACGTCCACCCGCGATGTCGCGGCCCGCGACTTGGCTGAGTCGGCGCTGCTGAAGGAGTTGGAGCGGGCACTCGAAGACTGGCAGGAACGTGGCGCAGGCGATTCCGCCGGGGAAGTCGGGAAAGTCAACACGAGCGCGGAGGAGGCGAAGGTCGCTGTCTGTGCCCAGGCTCTTCTCAGGCTCCCGGATGCGGAGATCCATCGTAAGGTTCGACGACAGCTGGAGGGGCGGGACGGCCCGATGATTCGCAGTATGCTGGATCGCTATCCAATGCCCGAGTGATCCGGAGCGTGGTGCGGGGTTGGTTTCAGCCGCCGCGTTTGTGCGTTTTCGATGCTTCCGCGTGTTCTTCCAATAGAATGATGGTCCACCCTCGGAGGGACCCCACGTGGCGGAACCAGGATCTGTAGAAAAACTCGCCGCAGCGGTAGCCGATCGGGCCAAGGTCGACTGGATGGAACTCGACCTGAGCCCTGCGGAACGTCATGCGGTTGAAAACGTTCGGCGAATCGAGCGTATTGCCGACAGTTTCTGTCGGCACGTCGATCTCAATCCTTCGAACAGTGCCCAGGGACCGACCGGAACGACCGGACCTGCTGGCGCAATCTCCGAGCCGACTCCAGGCGCAGATGAAGAAGCTGCGGGAACCTCCGCAGAGGTTTCCGGAACGCGAACAATCGACCGGTGGGGCCCGTTCGAGCTGATCGAGCCGCTGGGGGAAGGCGGATTCGGCACCGTCCATGCCGCCTACGATTGTGTGCTCGAGCGGGAGGTTGCTCTCAAGCTGTGGCGCGGCCACACGGAGTCGCGGCTCGAGCGCGATCGTCAATCCCGTCGGTTGTTGGACGAAGCGCGAAAACTCGCGCAGGTGAGGCATCCCTCGGTCGTGGCGATTTTCGGTGCGGACGTCCACGATGGCGTTGCCGGAATGTGGATGGAACGTCTGAACGGCGCATCCCTTCGCGAGCTTCTGGAGGTGAAGTCTCTGCCGTTGTCAGAAGTTCTCCGCGTGGGGCGCGATCTGGCCGAGGCGCTTCAGTCCGTGCACGCATTGCGACTGGTCCACGGCGACGTCAACGATGGCAATGTATTCGTAGAACCGGACGGACGGATCGTACTTCTCGACTTTGGTTCCGCGATCATGGCCGAAGCGGTGAACTGGAAACCAGTTTCGGCAGCGCCTCTCTTCCTCGCGCCGGAGGTGCTCCTACTCGGACAGGAGCCCAGTCCGCAGAGTGATCTCTATTCGCTCGGTGTCCTCATCTACCGCGCGGCGACTGCAGAGTATCCCGTTCCCGGCCAGGATGTGGCGGAACTGGAACGTCGCCACTCTGAGCTGCAGGCCAACGAAACGACTCCGTCGCTGCAGTGGCCGGATGGGACGCCGGATCTTCTTCGTGACCTGGTGGCGTCTTTGCTTCATCCGAATCCGAGACTGCGTTTGCAGGAGGCGCGAGACGTGGTCCGGTCGCTCTCTGTGCTGGAGGATGTAGGCCGGGCGACGTCGGCCTTTGAACCCAAACTTCCTCGACGGACGACACGATTCTTCGGACGGAAGAGAGAGATGGCGCAGCTCAAAGAGCGCATCCTTTCCGGTCGTTGGGTGACCCTGGTCGGCGTGGGTGGGACCGGGAAGACCCGCTTGGCCATCGAGCTGGCGTCGCAGCTGACTTCGAGTTTTCCGGGTGGAATGTGGTTCGTCGACCTGACGTCGGTCGAAACGGAGGATCAGGTCCTTCCGCACGTCTATGACTCGATGGGCCTGCTCGGACTCAGTGCGACCGGGATCGAACCCATCCTTCGCCGAGTGCGAAGCCAACGCTGCCTCTTCGTTCTCGACAATGCCGAGCATCTGGTCGACCCACTCTGTGACTTCGTCGAGCGGCTTCTGGACGCTTGTCCGGAGACGCATGTTCTCGTCACGTCTCGTCGAGCTTTGGAATCGACTTCGGAAGAGGTACTGAAGCTGTTGCCGCTTCCTTTGCCGCCCAAGCGGAAGACGCAGGATGACAGCGACTCCGGTTCCATGGCGGAAGCGAGCCGGGAAGCGAGCAGCGAGACCCGGTCCGGGGATCATCGCGGTCCCGGACCCATGCCGGGTGCCGACACAGCTGCGTTCACAGCACCGCCGTCGAGTGATCAGAACGCATGCATCCGTCTCTTTCTGGACCGAACCCGGCGACGGGATCAGGACATGGAAGACGAGTCCACGGTTCTCGTGGCGGAAGAAATCTGCCGCCGTCTCGATGGGATTCCGCTTGCGATCGAACTGGCGGCTTCGCGTGCGGCCATGCTTTCCCCGGAGGAAGTGCTGCGCAATCTCGAGTCACCGCTCGAGTTGGCGTCCACGACCCGTCCGCGTTCCCGCGGGGACTCTCTTCGGGCCTCGATTGAGTGGAGCTACGGACTCCTTCGTCCGGAAACGCAGCTCTTCTTCGACCAACTGTCCGTGTTTCGCGGCGGGTGGACCTTGGAAACGGCGGAAGCCGTCACGAAATCGGCGCCGATGGAGCCCACGGCAGAGCTGGTTGCGTCTTCGCTGGTCGAAAAAAGACGCTCAGAGTCGGGGCGCGTGCGCTTCGAGCTGCTGGAGACTCTTCGCGAGTTCAGTCATGAGCGACTGTCAGATCGCGGAGAAGAGAAAAAGAGGCGCTCGCAACACCGGGACGTGTTTCTCGAGCGATTCCGGGTCCGGTCAAAGGAGTTGTTCGGAGCCAGGCAGTCGAAAACGCTGGCGGGGTTGGAAGAGGACTTCGCCAACCTGGAGCAGGCGATGGCGGCGGGGCTCGAGGACGGAGTCGCAGATCCGCGAGTTCGGGAATCCTTGGTCAATACGGCCAACCGGCTTCATCGCTACTGGAGTATGGCCGGGCGTCAAGTCAATGGTGCTTACTTCTACGACCGGATCCTCGATGCATTCGGTGAAACGCTCGATCCGCTGAAGTCGGCCTGGGTGCGCTTTCACCGCTCCCGTTGCACCCGCCTCTTCCGTGCGGATCAGACCCGCGAGGATGCAAGAGCGGCCTTCGAGACCTTCACCCGGATCGGAGACGATCAGGGGCGCGGGAAGGCCTTGGTTGCGCTGGGTGGAATCGACGGGGACGACCTGCGTTTCGAAGAAGGCGACCAGAAGATTCGGGAAGGCATCTACGTGCTGGGTCAGACCGACAACGTCACGGCCTATGCGGATGCCTATGCGTCACGCGCCTACAACTTCTACAAGTGGAACCGGCTGGATGAAGCTCGGGAGCAACTCGAGGCGGCGCTTCGGATCAACCGCGAGGCAGAGAACTCCTTCGGGTTGGCCAGCTCACTGATCACGGCCGGCTCGGTCTCGTGGGCGCAAGGCCGATACGAGGCGGCAATTCACGAACTCGAGGAAGCTCTCGAATTGACCCGGGGTTTCCCCCGCGCCCTTTTCATCATGTCGATTCACAGCAACCTTGGGAACGTCTATCGAAATCTGGGCAAGCGCGCCCAGGCGATGGCTCACTACCGCATCGGAGCCCAGCGTGCCGAAGAAGCGGGGTACAGCGTGTTCTCCTGCATGTGCCTTTTGGGGCTGACGGGTTACTGCGAAGAGTTCAGTGAGAGAAAGAACATCCTCTCACACTCACTCGACGTCTTGTTGGAAGCACGCGACTACTTCTATGCGCTCCCCGTGTTTCGTGGCATCGCCCGCGAAGGGATTCTGCCCAACCTTGCGCTGGAAGACGGAATGACGCTTCTGGCTTTCGAGGATGCGTTCCGTGAGGCGCAAGGGTTTCAGAACCTGGGAAGCCAGGCTGCGGACTTTGCCGAGATCGTCAGGATCGCGGAGAGTCGCCTTTCTCCGGAACAAGTCGAAGCCTGCCGATTGCGAGGTCGGCAGCTCGACGTGGTCGCCGCGGCCGCCTTGGCGCACAAGCTCCTGCGTTCAGTCGAGACGGAGCGACGTCGCCGTTGAGCCTCGGTTCGCCGGCTCCATCGATGGGTCGGCCGAACCCCGGTTGATTGCAGTCCAATCGAGTAGCCGATGTCAAGCAAGTGGGGGCCGCCGCTCCAACCGCGCGCAGCCGACCGCGCTGAGGCCCGCAACGATGGAGGTTCGATCCTGCTATGCTTGCCTCATGGGCTCGCCGAGCAGCAGAGAAACTCCCGCCATCATGGGCGAGACCGCCGAGTTATTGAGCCGCGTTCGCGGTGGGGATGAAGGTGCGATCCGCGACCTGGTCGAGCTCTACCGTCCCTTGCTGGAACAGTGGGCGTCGGGCCGCCTTCCCGGAAACGCGCGCGGGCTTGTCGACACCGTTGACGTCGTCCAAGTCTGTTTGGTTCGGGCCCTTGGCCAGGTCGATCGCTTCGATGCAAAGCGCCCCGGAAGCTTCCTGGCGTATCTTCGTCGGGCGCTTCTCAATCAGATCCGCAATGAGATCCGCGCTTCCGGTAGCCGGCCGGAATCCGGAAGTGAAGCGACGGAGCGGCCGGACATTCTCCCTTCGGTCGAAGATGAGGTCGGACGGGAGACGATCGAGTCCTACGAGACTGCACTGTCCCAGCTGCCCGAAGACGATCAGGCTGCGGTCATCCTCCGCGTGGAATTCGGACTTCGCTACCAGGAGATTGCGGAGGGACTGGGCCGCCCTTCGGCAAATGCTGTTCGCATGCAGGTGACCCGTGCGCTCGTGCGCCTGGCCCAGCTGATGGAGTAACTAGTGGACCATAGCGGGCAAAAAAAGGGCGGGGACCGGCGGAAGTGTCCGGTCCCCGCGTCCAACATCCCGCGAGTGGCCGCGGTACTGCGGGATGTCAGCTGACCTTGACCGGCGGTTTCGCCGAATCAAGGTGGAGAGGTGGGTGCGCCTTCAGGTCGTGATGCCGGCGGTAACAGTCGCCGTGGCAAGGATGCATTCTCTGTACGACCTGGCCGGTCGACGGGCCCGACGGGGGCGGTCCGTCGTCTAGCGGCGTCCCCACACTGCAAGTCGGGCTGGGCGTCGGCCCTGCTCGACATTTCCGTACTTGAAGTCGATCTTCTCCACGATCTTCTTTCCACCGGGAAACTCAATCAGTCGTGAACTCGCCCCGGCAGAGAAGCTCTGTTGCATGTCGACATCCTGCATCGTGCCGTCCCCGAAGTGGACCCGCAGGCTGTAGATGTCCATGGCCGATCGTGCGACCCGAATCTGCAGCGCTTCGAACCGTCCATCCGCCGCGGTTACGGTGAGGACATCCTGGCCGCCGTTGGCATTGACCTGCTGCACTCCCAAACGTTCCCAGGTTCCCGGGTCCGCAGCAGCCGAAACCGGCCCGGACAGGCCGATTGCCATGAACGTGAACAGTCCCCCCACGACGAGACGAACGAGTCGGATCATGCAGTTCTCCGTTGTTTGAAGAGCGAGCGACAGCAGGGCTGTTTTCCGCTTCGGATTCGACTGTGCCTATGCACCTGCAAACTCAGTTTGGAATCGTCGTGCCAATAAAGTGCGGAAATACTCGGCGCGTTTACGAGCAAGCGTTTAGAGGTTTGAGCATCCGTCGCTGGAAGGAAGAGCGTGCGGTGAATTGTAGGTAAGAACTACTGACCCACACAGAAATACACGGTGACGAGAAAGGCGTAGATGATCGGAATGGTTGTGCGAATCCTGTTTCGCGGCACGAAAGCGATCGTGTTCGGCCTTATGTCGGAAGCTTTGCGAACGTCACGCGCCCGCGGCCGCCAAAACCGCGTCGTAGTCCGGTTCAGTTACGATCGTGGGAACGTACTCGACGTAGCGAACGGTGTCGTCAGGCCCGACGACGAAAACGGCGCGACTCAACGTTCTCTCGGCGGTGCCCTCCGCCAGTAGGCATCCGTACGCATCCCCGAACGATGCCCTACGGTGGTCACTACCCGTGACGACGTTCTTGATTCCGTTTGCGCCGCACCACCGTCCTTGAGCAAAAGGAAGGTCCATGCTGACCGCGATGACCACCGTGTCGTCAAGGTTGGCGGCTCGCTCGTTGAACTTCTTCATTTCCATGTCGCAGACGCTGGTGTCGAGCGAGGGGACGCTGCAAAGGATTCGTGTCTTCCCGCCGTAGGTGTCCAAGGTGATGTTGCCCATGTCCACACCCTGAAGATTGAAGTCGGGTGCCTTCTGCCCAACCTCGACCGGATTGCCGGCAAGGGTGAAGTGGTTATCTCCGATGGCAAAGTCACGGGCCATGAGTAGCACTCCTGTTCCTGTCTCGATTTGACTCCAGCCGCTTGGTTCGGATGCTCCCCGGGACTCCGAGTTTCGTCAACCCGCCCGGCTGCTTCCTGGACGCTTTTGCCCACGGTGATGCGGGTCGATCCGGGCTAAGATCCCCGTCCCATGAGCGACGATCGCCAGATCAAAGCCGGCCGGTTGGCGGGCAAGTCCCTTCCGACCGCTATCGTCCTGGTGGCGGCTCCGGTTCTGTTGGAGCAGTTTCTCGCGGCGTTTGTCGGGTTGGTCGACAAGGTCCTGACCGGCGGACTCCCGACCGGCGCGACGGCGGCATTGGACGGTGTCGGCATCGGAGCCTATGTCGGCTGGTTCATCGGAATCTCCCTGAGCGCTCTCGGGATCGGCGGTCTTGCCATCATCAGTCGCTCGCTGGGGAAGGGGGACGTCCGCAGCGCCGAACTGGGATTGGGGCAAGCCACCACCTTTTCTGTGATTTGGGGGGTGATCCTCGCCTTTGCTTTGCATGCGGCAGCTCCCTTGTTGGCGAAGATCGGAGGGTTGTCTCCGGAAGCGGCGGAAGCTTGCACCGTCTATGTCCGGCGGATCGCTCTGGGGCTTCCCTTCGCGTCCCTGACCATGGTCGGAATCATGTCGCTTCACGGCGCCGGTGAGGCCGTCCGACCATTCTTCATCATGCTCGTCGTCAATATCGTCAACATTGTGGTCAGTTGGCAGCTCTCGGGCTCGGTCGTCGCAGTCTTCGGCCGTAGCTTTGCGTCTTCGGGAGCGATGGGTGTCGAGGGCATCGCCACGGGCACCGTGATCTCGCGAATCGTCGGAGCCGTGCTTGTCTTCGCGCTGATCGTTCATGGAGTTCAGGACCTGCGACTTCGGCGGTGGGCGTTGCGGCCGGACAGCGAGATGCTGCGACGAATCATTCGCGTCGGCCTGCCCGCGTTTGGCGACGGAATGGCGATGTGGGTCGGGAACATCCTGGTCGTCGGCATCGTCGGGATGATCGCTGCCCAACAAGCGTTGGAACTCGGTCTCGTCTCCGGAACCCAGGATGGTCTCATCGGCGCACACATCATCGGTGTGCAGTGGGAGGCGTTCTCCTTCCTTCCCGGATTCGCACTGGGAACTGCAGCCGCGACCTTGGTCGGCCAGTATCTCGGCGCGGGCAACCGGGAGATGGCAACGCGGGCGATCTGGGCCTGCACGGCCGTCGCCGCCGTCTTCATGGGAGCCGCAGGTTTCGGATTCATCTTTGGCGGAGAGTTCCTGACCCGCCAGATCAGCCGGGACCCGCTCCACCTGGAGATCGCGCCGGAACTGCTGCGAATCTGCGGCTTCGTCCAGGTCTTCTTCGCCATGGCCATGGTCATTCGTGAAGCGATCAAAGGCGCCGGCGACACACGATGGGCCCTCTGGATCAACCTCATCGGAACCTACGGGATCCGGGTTCCGTTCTCCTACTGGATCGGCTACAAAGCCGGCGGCGGATTGGTCGGCGTCTGGTGGGTACTCTGTTTGGAAATCGTCGTTCGGGCGCTTCTTTTCCTGGTACGCCTGCTCCACGGCGGCTGGAAACGAATCGAGGTCTGAGCCCGGCGACTGCTACACTGACTCGCCGTCCTCTCGATCTGAATCAAACCTGGATCCGGGACGGGGTTTTGCGGGTAGGGAGAGGTGGCCGAAGCTTCAGGGGGATCACTTGCGTCGGATCGTTCTCATCACGACGGGCGGGACCATAGAGAAGACCTACGACGAGACGACCGGGGAGCTGGTCAATCGTCAGTCCGTCGTTCGTAAGATGCTCAGTCGCTTGCGTTTAGAGGACAAAGAAATCAGCATTCTGGAGCTCATGCACAAGGACTCCCTACATCTGACCGACGCAGACCGGGCCCGGATCGTCGAAGTGACCAAAACCTTCGGGGCGGTCGAAAATCCCGGGGAGACGGTGGGTATCGTCATTCTCCATGGGACCGACACGCTCGAGACGACGGGCGAGAGGCTTCTTTCGTCGATTCCCCTTCCTCGCATGCCGATCATCCTTACGGGCGCCATTCGGCCCTATGAAATGAAAAAGTCGGACGCACTACAAAACCTGACCGAGGCTGTCTTTGCGGCCGGGCTCCTGCAACCGGGGGTCTACTGCGTGGCTCACGGTCGGGTGCTCGAGTTTCCCGGTGTCACCAAAGATCGTCTGCGGGGCACCTTTGTCCATGCCGCCAAGGAGACCACCTGATCGTGTTTCATCGGTTCTTTCGATCCCTGATTTCGACCTCACTTCTTGCCGGAGCGACGTTGCTTTGCGCCACGCATTCCGCTGATGCCGAGCGCATCACGTACTCGCTCCAGGACCCGATGGGCCTCAATGCCGTGTCCGTGGCGATCGATTCCCACTACTCGCCGATACGCGGATTCTGTGACCGTATCGACGGGCGATTCCAGTTCGACAAAGAGACGGGTCATATCGACGGCACGATGAACTTGTGGACGGAGAACCTTCGGTTCGCAGGTCACGAAATGAACGCCAAGCTTCATTCCGAAGACTGGTTCTTCTTTGACCGCCATCGCCAGATCAAACTGACGATCAAGGGCGTCGAAGACGTCGAGGAACTGGACGACGGTCTTTGGCGGATGAAAGCGCGCGGCGCCATGATGATGCGCGGCCGTGCCGGAGGCTTTGATTTTCCGATTACCATTCGCTTCATCGAAGACGGTATGACGACGCGGACGAATGGCAATGTCGAGGGGGATGCAGTCTTCGTCCAGGGACGCTGCTCGTTTTCCCGCTCGGACTTCAACGTCAACCCGAATCCGGATCTGTTCGACTGGATCGGCGATGAGGTCGAGTTCGAGTTCAATGTCGTCGCGTGGGCGCCGTAGTCGTCAGTAGCCGTGGAATCGAAGGTGCCTGAGTGGTGCTCGGGGTTGGCCGGAGCGAAACGGTCCATTCGAGCGACAAGGTTGAGGTGTGGCCAAGCTTAGTCGAAGAGCGTTTCTTCTCGCCGGCGCAGCCGGTCTGGCCGGCGCCGGTTTCGCCTACTCCCGGCTGGGAGAGTCGGGTTGGTTGGAAACTCGCCATGTCCCGGTTTCGCTGCCCGGACTGGCCTCGACCGTTCGCGTCCTCGTGCTGTCCGACCTCCACTACTCCTCCGCTGTTCCCATTTCTCTCATCGATCGGGCCATCCGGTCCGGCCTCAAAGAGTCGCCCGACTTCGCGTGTTTGGGAGGGGACTTCATCACGGCGGGAGAGCGTCCGGACTTGGCGCCACTCACGGAGTCCCTGGGTCGGCTGGCACAACAGGTGCCTACGTTTGCGGTGTTCGGAAACCACGACGGCGGTGAGTGGGCATCGCATCGTGACGATGGTTTCGAGTCGCCGGATGCGGTCGGCCAAGCGCTGACTCGCGCAGGTATCACGATCCTCGAGAACCAGTCGCTGACCACCAAAGAAGGAGTCCGACTTGTCGGGCTGGCAGATCTTTGGTCGGGAAGTTGTGACCCCAGGCCGGCCTTCACAGGACAAGAGCTGTCGGAACCCGTTCAGCCCCAAGCCACCCTTGTGTTGGCGCACAACCCGGACACGAAGGACCTGGTTCGCGCGTTCGATTGGGATCTCATGATCTCCGGACACACGCACGGGGGGCAAATCCGTGTCCCGCTGGTCGGTGCTCCCTACGCCCCGGTCCAGGATCGTCGCTACATTGCCGGACTCAACGCCTTCGAGAACCGTTGGGTATACACGACGCGAGGAGTCGGCAGTTTGTTCGGCGTTCGCTTCAACTGCCGCCCCGAGGTGACGATCCTGGAGCTCAGCGGCAACCGTGGGCTGGCCTCCTCGGCCGAGCTCGAATGCCGGCCCGGCGGATTTCAAAGCGCCTAAGTCCGCGATCCTGCTAGACTCCCCGCGGTCTGCTCGCCTGATTGGGAGAGGGCGCAGACACGGTGGACCCGACCCGGAGACAAGTCGAGGACCGTTTCCTGCCGCTGGCCGGTGGGACATTCGATCCCGCTGTCCCACCTTCCGCTTCGAGAGGAGTCTCAATGTCTTTCCCTATCCCCGCCACCGCTGTGTGGCGTTCCATCAGTGCCTGCATTGTCGGCCTTGTCATGCTGGCCGCCGCGGGTGCTCCACTTTCTGCCCAGACGGACCTGGAGCTTCCCGACGGAATGACGCACGTCGTTTCGGTGGAAGGAATCCACGAGTACCAGTTGGAAAACGGGCTTCGCGTCCTGCTCTTTCCCGACCCTTCCAAGGACATGGCTACGGTCAACATCACCTACCTGGTGGGATCGATGCACGAAGGTTACGGAGAGACGGGTATGGCCCATCTGCTGGAACACCTTCTGTTCAAAGGTTCGACCAACCATCCCAACATTCCGGATGAGTTGACGGCCCACGGCGCCCGTCCGAATGGGACGACCTGGTTTGATCGCACCAACTACTTCGAATCGTTCTCGGCGACCGAAGAGAACCTGGAGTGGGCTTTGGATCTGGAAGCCGACCGCATGGTCAACAGCTTTGTCCGCAAGTCCGACCTCGATTCGGAAATGTCCGTGGTCCGAAACGAGTTCGAAATCGGGGAGAACAACCCGATGGGCATTCTCGAAGAGCGCGTCTACGCCACCTCCTATATCTGGCACAACTACGGCAACACGACGATCGGCGCCCGTTCGGACATCGAAGAGGTTCCGATCGATCGTCTGAAGGCGTTCTATAAGACCTGGTATCGCCCGGAGAACGCGATTCTCGTTGTGGCGGGCAAGTTCGATCCGGTCAAGACCGTCGCGTTGATCGACGAGAAGTTCGCCCCGATCGAGAATCCCGAGACGCCGCTGCCTCCGGTCTACACGCGTGAGCCGGCCCAGGACGGAGAGCGGACGGTCACCCTGCGTCGTGTCGGCGACATTCAGGGCGTGATCGCGGGCTATCACATCCCGTCCGGAGCGCATCCGGATTATCCGGCTCTGCAGGTTCTGTCACACGTCCTTGGTTCCACGCCGTCCGGCCGACTGCACAAGGAACTCGTCGAGACGAAGATGGCGACCGAGGTCTCGAGTGGTGCGGATCGCTTCAAAGATCCGGCGTTGTTCGTCCTGCGCGCTGAAGTGGACAAGAACAAAGATGTCTACGCTGTGCAGAAGGTCGTGCTCGAACAGGCCGAAGACATCGTGGCGAATCCGCCGACGGACGAAGAGGTCGATCGTGCGAAGAACGCCTTGATGCGCCGGTGGCAGCAGCGTCAGAGGAACACGAGCTGGGCGGCCATCGGTCTCAGTGAGTGGGCTTCGATGGGCGATTGGCGGTTGCAGTACCTGCACCGCGACCGGCTGAAGGAAGTGACGGCAGCCGACGTGGCCCGGGTTGCGGAGACCTATCTGCAGTCCACGAACCGCACGGTCGGTCTCTACATCCCGACGGATGCGGCGGAGCGTGTGGAGATTCCGGACACTCCCGATCTCGACACCATGCTCGCTTCCTACACGGGCGGCGAGGGAATGGCCCTGGGCGAGGAGTTCGACTCTTCTCCGGACAATATCGAGTCTCTGCTTCAACGAAGCGTTCTCGCCAACGGTCTCAATGTGATGCTTCTGCCGAAGAAGACGCGTGGTGAGACGGTCAATCTCTCTCTGTCTCTTCACATGGGCACGAAGGAGTCCCTCGCCGGCAAGTCGGAGGTGGGACGCTTGACGGGAGAGATGCTCGACCGGGGAACGAGTTCCCGGACCCGCCAGCAGATCCGTGACGAGATCGATGCGCTGCAGGGGTCAATGAGAATCGGTGGCGGAGCTACGGGCGTCTCTGCCTCGATCGAGGTGACGCGGGAAAACCTGGATCCGATGATCGACATCCTCGTGGACTGTCTCCGGAATCCGATCTTCGATGCGGAAGAGTTCGCGCAGCTGAAGGAAGAGAGATCGAGCAACCTCGAGGAGCAGAAGTCGAGTCCGCGGTCTGCGGCCCGGACGTCACTCAACCGTCATCTCTATCCGTATGACTCTGATGACGTGCGTTACAGCATGACGCCCGAGGAGGCGATCGCCGAACTTGAGGGGATCACCGCCGACGATCTCATGCGTTTCCACGCGGATTTCTACGGCGCGACATTCGGAGAACTCTCGGTCGTCGGCGACTTCGACGCGGACGCGATCGGAACTCTGATCGAGCAGAAGCTGGCCGATTGGCAGACGAAGATGCCGTACGAGCGGATCGTCACCGAGTTCCAGGATCGACCGGCAATGGTCGACCGCATCCAGATCCCGGATAAGGAAAGCGCGGCCATGTCGGCGGGTGTGCGAGTCGATATGAATGACGAGGATGCTCTCTATCCGGCGAGTCAGCTTGGCGGATTCATGATGGGCGGCGGATTCCTCAACTCCCGTCTGGCCACGCGCATCCGTCAGGAGGAAGGGATCAGCTACAGCGTGTGGGCGTGGACCTGGGCTCCCGACGCGGGGAACAACGCGGGCTTTGGCGCCTTTGCGATGTATGCGCCCCAGAACGATGCTCGACTGATGGAAGCGTTCGCGGACGAACTGCGGAAGTCGAACGAAGTTCCGTTCACGGCCGACGAAGTCGCCGAAGCGAAGTCCGGCTGGCTGCAGCAGCAGAAGGTCTCGCGCAGCAATGACCGGGAGTTGGCCGGTCGTCTCAACGACCTCGCTTCGAAGGGCCGCACGCTGCAGTGGGACAAGAAACTGGAAGCCAAGATCGCTGAGGTCACGCCGGAGCAAGTAACGGCGGCACTCAAGAAGATCATCGTTCCGGGCAAGGTTTCGATCTTCCGGGCCGGTGATTTCAAGAAGGGCGATGCGACAGCGGCGGATGCGCCGGAATCGTCCAGCAGTTCGAGCTTGGTTCGATAGTCTTCACGTTTTCCCGGTCTCACGATGACCGCTGATGAAAGGGGGACATCCACTGGGTGTCCCCCTTTCTGGTTCTGGAGCCGCGGTCTCTCCTGTCGAGCCGTATCATTCTCGCCAGAGTTCCGACTACCTGAAGGCAAGACGACTCATTCGTCCGGCGCTTGACGAGAAGGGGGGATCGATGAACGGGACAATCTCGTTGCGGTTGGTACTTGGAACGATCGTTTCGCTCGTCCTTCTGGCGAGCACTGCGCAAGCCGGAGGAGACAACACGACGCTCCTCGGCCGTTGGGCCTACGGCCCCTCCTCGACGGTGTGCGTCGTCGGGACCACGGCCTACACCGGGGCCGGTGGGTTCCTTCTCATTTCCGACGTAACGGACGAAGCGTCACCCATTCCACTCGGAGACTTCGAGTTTCCGTCTGCTGTACTCGACGTCGAGGTCGAGAGCGACTTTGCGTTCGTGGCGACGGCCTACTCCGGACTCTTCGTGCTCGATGTCACTGACTCGTCCGCTCCGGCGGTGATCTCGTCCCTGCCCTTCGACTCGTTCCTGATCGACCTGGAGATCGCGGGCGGCCACGTCTATCTCGCGGACGGGGTTGGGGTCAATATCGTCGACGTCTCGGATCCGTTTGATCCGTCTCTGGTGACTCAGATTGCGACGTCGGGGTCCGCGACCGACACCAGGGTACAGGGCGGGCTCGCCTATGTTTCCGATTTTGGTCAGGGGCTCCTGATCTATGACGTGGGTGACCCGACTACGCCTCAGTTGTTGGGCACACACGTACCCATTCCTGTGGGCCTGAACGAAGTTTGTGACGTCCAGGACGGTGTGGCGTACGTCGGCGATTGGCAGGGCGTCCGTACGGTCGACGTTTCGGATCCGGCCAATCCCTTCGAACTCGACTTCCTGGCGACGGGGATCATTTTCGATGTCGAGGTCGACGGCGACATTCTCTACGCATCGGACGGACGAGGCGTGAGGGTTTTTGACGTATCGGACCCTTCGAATGTGGAGCAAGCGGCCATCGTCGGCGGAGGGCATTTCGGTGACCTCTACTACGACATTGATGTCGTCGACACTCACCTCTACATGGCCGACAGCATCGAAGGGACGCGCATCTTCGATCTTCCGACCCCGACGACACTCGACGAGATCGGCGTCATCGACGCTCGAGGCTACTCCTACGACATCAAGGTCATCGGCGATCTGGCCTACGTTGCGAATGGAAGCCGGGGACTCCGCATCATCGACCTCAGCGATCTGTCCTCGCTCGAGGAGATCGGGTTCCTCGAGACCAACTGGGCCACGTACGGAATCGATGTCGACCAGTCCCGCGCATACATGGCCGACGGCGCCGCGGGACTGCGAATCGTGGATGTTGCGAATCCTCTCGCTCCCGCCCAACTGGGACTGCATGCGTCCGCCGATTGGTTCTACGATGTCGTCGGACTTGGCGATCTGGCCATCGCGGCCAACGGAAACCTGGGGACGGCCATTGTCGATGTCTCCGATCCGACCTTCCCGTTCCTTAGGTCCCGTTTGGACGACAACTCTCCCTGCGGCGCCTCGTTGGAGTCGGCATACGTCGCCGGCATCGACGTCGTGGGCAACCTGGTCTTCGCGGCCGAAGATCAGTGCGGACTACGGATCATCGACATCTCCGATCCGGACAATCCAGTCACAGTGGGACAACTCGATACGCCGGGGAACGCGACCGATGTCGTCGTCGACGGCGACTTCGCCTACCTTGCCGACAATCCAGGGCTTCGCATCATCGACATTTCCAACCCAACCCTTCCGGTCTTGCGAAGTGTCTTGTTCGGAGTGGGAGGGAACGACATCGCCTTTGCGGAAGGCTATGCCTACGTCGCGGCGTGGGCCGAGGGTGTCTACGTCGTGGATGTCAGCGATCCCGAGCATCCGGTTCAGGTCGGAGCCTTCGATACCGGCTTTGCGGCGCGGGGTCTCTATGCTTCGGGCTCCAGAGTCTATGTGACCGACGGGATGGACGGACTTTACGTCATTGGAAACGACGCGGTGCCCTCCGACGTGTCGCTTCCCGACTCAGGACCGGCTACAGAAGGTGGCCGACAGGCGGACCGAATCCTTCTGGGGAATGCCCCAAACCCGTTCGCGGACGAAACCCGGATCCGTTTCCAGCTCCCGGAGCCGTCGGAGGTGCGACTGATCGTCATCGACGTGAGTGGACGGCAAGTGGCCAGGCACTTTGAACCGCGTCTGGACGCAGGTCGACATGAGATCTCCTTTGCAGGGGAAGATCTGCCGAACGGTGTATATCGGTACGTGCTGCAGGCGGGGGCCCGGGTCGAGCAGGGGCGCATGACACGAGTTCGTTAGTCGGCTCTTCGATCGTCGAATTCCGATCAGCAGCGGATGGTCTTGCGCTTCTTTCCGGCGCGGCCCGCTTTCTCGACCTTGTCGATGTATTCTGTGGCCAGAGGGACTTTGCAGGCGGTTCCGCCCATGTCGACCTCGACTTTGCCGATCGACTTTGCCGTGGCCTTGGCTTCCTTCCGAAGTGACTGGACGTAACTCCCCACCGCGATGACGAAGCCGTTCATGGTGTAACGCACTCGATTCGGTGCGTCCGCGATGTCGGTTTGGACACGCTTCAGCAATCCCCGGACCTCGTCGAGATCGAGTTCTTCGTCCGCCTGGGTGGCGAGCAGGCCGACGTACGTGCACCACCCTGCTGCGGCCACCTGTTCTTTCCTGGCGTCGATCCACTTCATGGCCAGATCGCGTCCGTGCTTACTTTCCGAAGCAACCCAGGGGACGCTGTACTCGGAAATCGTTGTGAACCTGGCGTTGCGGGCCCAGGACTCCAACTGCTTCTTCGTCATCTCCCGGCCGTCCGCCACCATACCCGCCAGGTACATCGCATCGTAGTTGCCGGTCTCGAAAAGCTCGTGCGCCAGGTCCTGCCGCCCTTTGATCTTCTTCGCGACCACTTTCAAGTCGGCGACTTTGACTCCGTAGGATTCGGATGCGCCGTGGCGAGCGAGCGTCTTGCGGGTCTGCTCGCTCCCTTTCGACTTCAGGTCTTTCAGCACGTCGTTGAGCTTCAAAGCCAGCCCTCCTGTTCGGGTCCGAACGGCTAACGTCGGGTATTCTCGAAGGTCACCGCAGCAACCTTCGTGAACAGTCCGTGCTAGACCTCGTAGTAGATCTCTCCGCCCTTGTCCTGGAACTCCTTGGACTTTTCTTCCATTCCTGCTTTCGCAGCCGCGTCGGCATCGCCGTAACCGTTTTCCGCCGCGTAGTCCCGGATCTGCTGCGTGATTTCCATGCTGCAGAACTTCGGCCCGCACATGGAACAGAAGTGGGCCACTTTCGCGCCCTCCGCCGGCAGGGTTTCGTCATGGAAAGCGCGAGCGGTGTCCGGATCGAGGGAAAGGTTGTACTGGTCTTCCCAGCGGAACTCGAATCGGGCCTTGGAGAGCGCGTTGTCCCGAATCTGCGCACCGGGGTGTCCCTTGGCCAGGTCTGCGGCGTGGGCCGCGATCTTGTAGGTAATGACTCCGGTCTTGACGTCGTCCCGATTGGGAAGTCCCAAGTGCTCTTTGGGCGTGACGTAACAGAGCATCGCAGTGCCGAACCACCCGATCATGGCCGCGCCGATTCCGGAGGTGAAGTGGTCGTACCCGGGAGCGATGTCCGTGGTCAAAGGACCGAGCGTGTAGAACGGCGCTTCGTGACACCACTCCAGCTGCTTGTCCATGTTCTCCTTGATCATGTGCATCGGAACGTGGCCAGGGCCTTCGTTCATGACCTGAACATCCTGAGCCCAGGCGCGGGTGGTCAGGTCTCCCTGGACCTTGAGCTCACCGAACTGCGCTTCGTCGTTGGCATCTTCCAGCGAACCCGGGCGAAGGCCGTCGCCAATCGAGAAGCTGACGTCGTAGGCCGCCATGATCTCGCAGATCTCATCCCAGTTCGTGTAGAGGAAGTTCTCCTTGTGGTGGGCAAGACACCACTTCGCCATGATCGAACCGCCACGGCTGACGATTCCGGTGCGTCGACCGGCGGTCAGCGGAACGAATCGCAGAAGAACACCGGCGTGGATGGTGAAGTAGTCGACGCCCTGCTCGCATTGTTCGATCAGGGTGTCGCGGAAGATGTCCCAGGTCAGCTCTTCCGGACGCCCACCGACTTTCTCCAAAGCCTGATAGATCGGAACCGTCCCGATCGGGACCGGCGAGTTGCGAAGGATCCACTCCCGGGTCTCGTGGATGTTCTTTCCGGTGGAGAGGTCCATGACCGTGTCCGCACCCCACCGAATGGCCCAGACCATCTTTTCGACTTCTTCCTCGATCGAACTCGTGACGGCGGAGTTGCCGATGTTCGCGTTGATCTTCACGAGGAAGTTCCGGCCGATGATCATCGGCTCGAGCTCGGGGTGGTTGATGTTGGCGGGGATGATGGCGCGTCCCCGGGCGACCTCGTCGCGCACGAACTCCGGAGTGATTTCCTTGGGGATCGCAGCACCGAAGCTCTGACCCGGATGTTGGCGAGTGACATCGGAAAGGTTGGTTCCGTTACCGGAACCGCCGTTGCGGCTCGAGTGACCACCGGAGCCGGAGCCGTGGCTACCGCTTCCGTTGCCGTTACCGTTACCTGCGGCTTCGCGCGCGAGCTGCAGCTTCATGTTCTCGCGGATCGCGATGTACTCCATCTCCGGAGTGATCTCGCCGCGGCGGGCATAGTGCATCTGGGTGACACGGCGTCCGTCCGCAGCCTTGAGCGGGCGACGCGTGCGCTCGAAGCGAATCCCGTCCAACGACGAGTCCGCAAGCCGCTCGCGACCGTAGGAAGAGGTGATTCCGTCCATCTCGACGACATCACCCCGAGCACGGATCCAGGAATCTCGCAGCGGAGCGAGGCCCTGCCGTACGTCGATGTTTACATCCGGGTCGGTATACGGACCCGACGTGTCGTAAACACGAATCGGCGGATTCTCTTCGCCAGCAGAACTCGTGGGCCCTCCTGCTTGGGTCGGAGTCTGCGCGATCTCTCTCATCGGAACTCGAACCGTGGGATCCGAGCCTTCGATATAGACCTTCTTCGAAGCCGGAAACGGATCCCGGGTGATTTGAGATTCGCCGTCAGGTGTGCGGTGGCCGTTGTTGGCGTGGCCGTTGAGGCCCTTGTCATTCGTCGTCATAAGTCGCTCCTACGAAAGAGTCGTTTCGGAGGGGCAACGAGCACGGAGAGATTCGAGGTGAGTCGGTCCGTAGCTTCGCTTCCCTACGCCGGCATGATCCGGATCAGGTTCAGAGGCTTCCGCGGTGCGTTCCGGTCGGCCGGAAAACCGCGTCTCAGGGCGTCACTGCGCCCGCACCCAGCGAACGGACTTGAGAATAGGGGGGGCGGCCGGAGTGACGCAAGGGCACTCCGGCGCTCGGCTCGGCGGCTTCGTCAGTCGCCTTCGGCGAAGCAGCGTTCGTGCTCACCGGCCGCGATCTCCCAAAACTCCTGCTCGGAGAGGTGTTCCGGCGTGAAGTCGATGTCCCGCCGCTGCAGATGGCGGGCGAAAGCGCGTAGGTGATTTCGTGAACCCGTCTCCAAGATGGTGTAGACCCGTTTGAGATCCGGGTTGGTCGTGCGGGCCTGCCGCTCGCGAAGATCGACGATATCCAGTTCCTCGATGCGGGCGCCGACGACGATCGCCTGATCGAGAGACTGCCATCCCTGGGCCACGAGTTGATCGTGGAGGGTTTGGATGGCCGGATTGCGGAACTCACCGACGCGAGTCTTTGGCGCTCCCTTGACCTCGTAAGTGTCCGCCAACTCGTGGAGCAGGTCCATGTGCGTCTGTTCCGAGCGCGAGATGTTCGCGTAGGGACGGAAGCTCCAGGTCTCCAGAAGTTGCGTGTAGACGTCGCGAGCGAGTTGCTCTTCCTGCAACATGAAGAAGAGGTCGGCGCGCTCGACTTGCGTGAGCGGCGTCTTGGCCGGATCTTCGATCATCTCTCCGATATCCTTGGCGCTGCAGGCGCCGCCGCCGCAGCCAGGCTTGCCATTTCCAGATCCGCCCACGCTGCTTCCGCAGGAGGCTCCGCCACAAGCGCCCCAGCCACAGTTGACACTGGAATTCTGGGCCGGGCCTTTGCCTCGGCCGCCTCGTCTGGCGCGGTTCTTTCCGGAGGGTTTCGCTTTTTCTGAGCCTTGGCGAGCCTGCCGGGTCGCGTTGCAGCAGCCGTCCGTGTTGCAGCAGCCCGAAGCGTCACCGTACGACTCGACGTCGGGGCGGCCCCACTGTGACTTCTGCTGGGCGTGTCCTGTATCCGCTGTTGCAAAGAGTAGGATGGCAACGAGGCCGGCGAGGGCACCTCCACCGGCGATCAAGGTTCGAGGACGCATCGGAACCTCCCTTCAAGTAGCCCAATCAGTCCTGTTGCTACTAGGAGACGACGTTTCGGCACGTGGTCACATAGGGGGTTTTCCGGATGACGGTTGAGTGATGGCATCGAAACTTGGCGAACGGCTCATTCGGCGATCACTCCGGCCCGTCCTGGAACAACCGGATGTAGTCCGCGTAAAAGAAGACGCGATTGCGCTTCTGGCCGGTCTGCTCGACCAGGATTCGATGTTCGACGAACTGCTTGACGAGGCTGTTCGCCGCCGGGTAGCTGCTACCTGTGATGCTCTGCACGGTCTTCACGGTTAGATACGGCTGCTCGTAGAGTCGCTCGAGGACTCTGTGGCCGTTGCCGGCTGCCCGTCCAAACGCGTGAACGATCCGTTCACGATGGTTTTCCCGCAACAGAAGGATCTTTCGGGCAGTCTCGGTGGCCTCCTGGCTGACCTCGTAGACCCCCTTCAGGAAAAACATCAGCCATTCCTCCCACTCACCACTGTCTCGCACCGCTTGAAGGCGGTCGTAGTACTCTTGGCGATAACGTTTGAAGTAGTGGGAAAGATAGAGAACGGGTTTCAGCAAGACTTCCCGTTCACATAGAAGGAACGTGATCAGAAGTCGGCCGACTCGACCATTACCGTCGAGAAATGGGTGGATCGTTTCGAACTGAGCGTGTGCCAGTCCAATACGGACGAGCAACGGGAGGGATGAGTCATCGTGGAGAAACGATTCCAACTCTCGCAGGAGGCGCGGTACCTCAGCAGGAGGGGGTGGAACGAAGCTCGCTTCGTTCAGGGTACAGCCGGAAGGTCCGATCCAGTTCTGTGATTCTCTCAACTCGCCGGGCACCAGGTGACGCCCCCGACCGCCGGCGAGGAGTCGTTTGTGGATCTCCCGGATGAGGCGGACGGAGACCGAGAGCGCCTCGAGTCGCTCCAAACCGTAGTTCATGGCCTGGACGTAGTTGAAGACCTCGTCCACATCATTCGGCGCTTCGGCAGATAGCACCCGTGCTTCGGCGGCAAGGACATCCTGGAGAGAGCTTTGGGTCCCTTCGATTTGGCTGGAAAGAACTGCCTCTCTTCGAACGTACATCGCCACGAAGAGGTCAGGGTGGGGCAGGGTTTGGACCGAGCCGTCCAGCCGGCCCAGGGCCCGATCGGCCTTCGATAGCAGTACTTGGAGCCGGTCCTCGATGAGGATCGGGGGGTCTGGCGGCAGCCGCGTAGGTAGAAACGCGCTATAGCCTTGCAACTGATGGATATAGCGGCCTGATCGGGAGTTGTTCGTCCGTCGGGTCACAGTAAAGGTAGCCTTTCATATGGACTCCTCACCTCGCCATATTAAAGGCTGCATTTAATATGGGCAACTGGAGGCTCCATATGTAAGGCAGCCCTTCCTAGGGGGTCGCCTGCCCTCGACCCCGCTACTGCCCGAACAGGATGTCCAGGACAGCGCGTGCCTGTCCGGCCGCGTAGCCAGTTCCCAGATTCGAGAGGACGATGACGGTGAGGTCGTCGTCAGGGAATCGCACCATGTAGGAGCTGAAGCCCAGGTCCCCGCCCTCGTACCAGAGGGTCCGGCGACCGTCAAACTCGCCCCAAACCAGGCCGAACGCGTCGTTTGCCTTGTCGTGTTCGAAACGCCGGACCTGAAGCAGCAGCTCGGTCAGCTCCGGGCCGCCGAGCGAATGGGACCGGAAGCTCTCATCCCACTTCGCCAGGTCTTCCAGTGTCGAGAAGACACCGCTGCCTCCGTAGTGGGGCGACCGTCGGATCTCTCGTCGAAACCCCGCTTCCTCGTCCACGTTGTAGCCGGTGGCGCGGCCCGCGATGATGCGGCCGAGATCATCGTTGACGACGCTTCGGTTCATCTTCAGGGGAAGGAAGATCTCACGTTCGACGAAGGCCGAGAATGGAACTCCGCTGACTCGCGCGACGATCTCTGCGATGACCTGGTAGTTGGTGTTGCTGTAGGCCCATTGCGATCCGGGAGCGAACTCCAAGTCCGGAGTTGCCATCACGGCGCTGAGAGCATCCTCGACCGTGAAATAGTCGGCGCCCCAGTCGCGACCGCCGGATCGTTCGAGCCGGTAGTATTCCGGAAGTCCGCTTGTCATGTAGACGAGGTGCTGAACCTGCACGCTCTGAAACGGCGCGGGCCATTCTTCCAGATACTGCGATACGGGCGCATCGAGCAGCACCTGGCCACGCTGGATCAGGATTCCGAGAGCAGCGGCGGTGAACTGCTTCGAGAGCGAGGCGATGTTGAATGCGGTCGTCGGGTCGATCGGGATGTCGTGCTCGAGGTTGGCGCTCCCGAAACCGCGGGCATGTACCAGATCTCCATCTTCGACGATGCCGACGGCATAACCGGGCTGTCTTCCCTCGAACTGTGAGAAGTGGCGGTCGACCTCACTCTTCCTTACTTCGGTCAAAGTCGTATTGAACCGGTCGGGATCCGATGCGTCGGCCACTTCCGGGCACCCGATCACCAAAAGAACCAGTCCAAGCAGGATAGATGTCCGTCGGTTGCACGATGCCGCTGAGCTTGAGTCTGGAAACATGGCTCCAAGACTACATCGAATCGCGTGCCGTCACGACCATGCCTCGCACGCAAGGCCTGACCCCTTGACCGGCGAGAAACACTTGGCACAACCGTTCGCATTCGAACAGATCAGTTCTCTCCAAGCTCCACACTCGATCCTTTCGATCCTTTGCTGAAACCAAACTCGAAGCCGATCGAAGTCAGCGGGCTTTCGCAGTCGGCTGTCTCCCAGCGATTTGTCTTGCCAGCACAAGCTTCATCCCGCGATGGCACGGATGTTTGCCTACGCGACCCGGGGCCGGAAGGGAGAGTCATGGAGTTTCCGGATTGCCGATCCGCGGAGGAGCCGACGGGGCAGCATTCTTCGGAGCCGAACCATGAGAGGAGTCTCGCGCAGCGTGTCGCAAACGGTTCGCAGGAAGCGTGGGAAGAGTTCCTCCTCGAGTATGCACCTACGATTCTGAAATCCATTCGCCGACAGCCCGTCCGGGATGAGGACGAGGTTCAGTCGGTCTTCGTCAATGTTCTCACCTACCTCCACAGATCGGGGCTGCAGACCTACCGGGGAGAAGCCGCCCTATCGACGTGGCTGGATCACGTGGTGCGGTCCCGTGCGGTGGATGAGCTGCGCCGTCGGAAGGGCAGAAGTCCGTCTCCACGGAGAGAAGCCGTCTGGCGAGGGCACGTTCGGGACTTTTACCGTGAGCTGACCGAGGCGCTGGAGGAACGCCGGCCGGATCGGCGAATGGAGACCGGGGACAAGTACGGTGACGAGTACAGTGACGAGTACGGTACGGCCGAGAAGCTGAGGGTGCAGATACAGAAGCTGCCCGAGATAGAGCGCGAAGTGATCCTGCTGAAGCTTCGGGGAGTCTCGGCACGGGAGATTGCGCGCCGACTGAGTTTGAAGAACAGTCGGAAAGCCTACACCGTGGCCGCAAGCGCGATCCGAAAGCTGCGAAGATCGTTGCTTCTATAGTGGACCGTAACTGGAAGCTTCGAGAATCGGGCAAGGTCACTCGACCCGTCTGCCGAATGACCTTGCTCGAACTCGGACTTGGACTAGTTGCAGGTCTGACAACCCGTGACGGCAGTCTGATTCGGGGATCCGTTGTACCAACGCTCGATCTTGAACTGGTTGTCGCCCGCAGATCCAATGTACTTGTACTGCGTCTTGCCGCAATCGAGGACTGCGATAGGGGACCAATCTCCGGTGCAGCCGGACTTGACGTAGATTCGAACCTCGTCGCAGTCACAGCCGGTGTCATTGAAGTTGATGACCCAGGTTTCCAGACCCGGACCCGGGGAGATCGCCGCGCAAGATACGCTTGCAGCGAGGTTGTCGCAGGCGTTCGCTGCCATCGCACCACCGAGAATCATCGCAGTTGCAACCATGAGTCGAGCTAGCTTCTTCATCAGTTGTTCTCCATCTATGGAAGTTGATGTCGGCGGCCGCTGGAGCAGAGTGCACCAGCGGCCTGCATGGATAGACGGATGAAGTTGTACGATTACCAGCTACGGCAGCTTTATGACGAAGATTTCTTCAAGAAACACTCCTTCTGTAACACGTCGTTGTACCGCCGGACGCGCAGTCGAAAAACTTGTGTATGGAAGGACGGAACCTTCGATGAGTACATGAATGAGGAGGGTTTGTTTTCGCTGACAACAAAGTCCGCCACGTGTCAGGGCTTCGAAAGGTGCCTTTGGATCCAGTCGATTGCCTTGTCAATCCAATCGGCCGGAAGGTTGTGGCCGCCGGGGTAGAAGTGGATGTCCTTCTCTGATGAATGAAGGAGAGAATGCAGATGCCGGGCCGTATCGGCCGTGTAGTTGACCGGGTCCTCCTCTGCAACGAGCAACAGGTGTGGTTGGAGGACGCGTGGCGCATAGTGGTAGGCCGATATCGCCGTCGGTGCGTTCACGATGGGCGGTACGCATGACACCGCCACAGAGATTCTCGGATCCAACGCGGGCATCAGGAACGAAAGCAGTCCACCCATGCTGTAGCCGGCTACGCCGATCCGTGACTCGTCGATTTCCGGCCGGGTTGCCATCAGGTCGAGGCACCGCCGATGTTCGACGACGGACTGGACGATCATCTCACGTGCTCGCTCGAACCAACCCCGCTCGAACAGAAATGCCGCAGGGGACTCATAGTCGTTCTCGCCCAGCCGTTCTCCGTGGTACTGGCAATCCAGAGTGACGACGGCGTATCCCGCCTCCAGCAGCCGTAGCGTCAGCAGATAGCCCGAATGGGAACTCCCATCGGTCCACCAGCCCTCCTTCGAACCGCCGATGCCGTGAAGAAGCATGACGCACGGATGCGGCGGTGAACTGGAGCAGGGAAGCGCCAGGTAGCCGGGCACTCGACTGTCTCGTGGACCACGGAAGACGAACTTCTCGCGGTGGTAGGCCGGCTCTTCCAGGACTTCCACGGTTCGCTCGTCGAACGGGACGCCGAGGTCGTAATCGAAGAAACTGCGGAGGACCGAAAAGGCTTCGGACTCGACAGGACGGATTGGATCGTTGCTCATCTTCCGGCACTCCCCCCCGGTCTCTGGCATCTCGCTCAAGCTGAAGTGGCTACAACCTTCGTGAAAGAACCTGGCTGGGTTGAGCCTACGACAAGAGGGACAGCCTTTCGACTGTCCCTCTTTGTCTGACCAGGGCCGAAGCCCCGTCTGGAGGTCGACCATTGCGGAGACCGGGCCGCGCAACCTATAACAACCGGCCTCCGCAACGCGTGCGGCTACTTCGTGAGAAGCAGCTTGGCCTTGAGCACGCGATCTCCGGAAGCGAGTCGTACGAAGTAGATCCCGCTTGTCAGCTCCTGTCCGCGATCGTTTCGGCCGTCCCAACCGATGGTGTGACGACCGGCGGAAAGCTCCGTGTCGATCAACGTCCGTACCCGGCGGCCCGAAGCGTCGTGAACCGCCATTCGCACGTCGGCGCTCCGCTCGAGGCTGAAGCTGAGCTTCGTCCGATCACGGAACGGCATCGGCGCGGCTTGCAGCGTGTCGAGATGACGCAGAGTCGGTAGCTCCTCGTCGGCGGATGTCGTCTCGATGAGGGCTTCACCGGGGATGACGCCGACGGAGGCGACGGGGACCCTGAGCCCACCGCGGGTCGAGAGCGCGGTCTGGGCTCCAACCTCGAAGACGCCTTCTTCGAACTGCGGATCGTAGGAAAGAACGATCGGATACACCCAACGTCGCGCGCAACGTGCGAACTGAACACGCCGTGTGATGACCTTGATCTCACCTTCCATGAACTGCAGCTGCTCGCCGCTCACTTCGCCCGGTTCTCCACCGTCGATGGAAAGAACCGGCCAGATGTCGGACTCGGAGTGCCTCTCGGCGATGTCGTAGTCAAAGACGTTCGGCACATCGAGCAGGTTCTGGATGCGGAACGAGACCTCGATCTCCTGCGACGTCGAGTCGGAATACTCGGAGCCGACGACCGGGGCCAGGATCTGGATGTCCCACGGATCACGATCGCGAACCTTCAGGATGGTTCCCGTTGCGACCAGGTCGCACGGTCCACTTCCTACGTCCTTGTTCCATGCTCGGAACTCGTAGCACGCTTCGTCGCCGGGGCTCATTCCGGACGGGACGGTCATCAGAATCGGTGAGATCGTGACGCAGCTGCCGGCGCCCACGGTGATCGTTCCGGTTGCCGACGGGAAGAAGCTCGTCGGACCGGCGACGTCGCAGTCTCCACCTGCGGGCAGCCCGGAGAAGGCGTACTCATAGGTGATGCTGCCGGGTGTCGAGTTGCAGATCGTGGCCGAGGTCGAAACCTGCGCCACCCCAGATGTCGCCCGGATGGCTCCCGGAACGCTGACGCGATCGCGGCACTTGCCGGTGGAACCCGCCTCCCAGAGCGAGACGATCTCGGCTTCGGTCAGACTGCGTCGGAAGTACTCGACTTCGTCGATGGCCCCGGCGAAGTCCTCACCGTTTGTCGTGCCCCCGATTCGGAAGGGGCGGTTGTTCGCGAAGTTGCCGAAAGTGAATCCGGTGTCTTCGAGGATCTTGACGCCGTCGACGTAGAGTCGGACGAATCCGGGCTCGACGGTCAACGCGATCAGATGCCAGTTTCCGTCCCCGACGAACGAGCTGCTCACGTTGGACGCACTTGCACTGCTTCCGCGAAGTTCGTATCCGAGGAAACCGTCCTGCATGTAGAGCCAGTAGCCGCGCGATGCGCCGTCCAGCTTCTCGATGAAGGTTTCGACTCCGGCAGCATCAAGGTTGTCAGCTCGAATCCAGGCGTCGAGGGTGAATTGCTGGAATGGATTGAGTTTCGCTGCGGAGGCGGTCTCGACTCGGTCTCCCATTCCGTCGAAAAGGAAGGCG
Source organism: bacterium (assembly GCA_030431975.1). GTDB lineage: Bacteria > Eisenbacteria > RBG-16-71-46 > CAIMUX01 > CAIMUX01 > JACKCR01. The sequence goes on from JAUIHP010000016.1 coordinate 93,513, forward strand.
TCGCCGACGAAGCCGCTCGTGTAGATCGTGTTGTCGATGAAAGACCCCGTCGCCGGTGCCGAGATCAGGTCGATCGCAGCGCCGCCCCCATCTCCCGGCCACCATGCACAGATCGAAGGCGGCGCCAGTACGCAGCACGTTCCCGATCCGCAGTCGCAACAGTAGGTGAGTTCGATGTCGATGTAGTCGACACCGGTATCGTCCTGAATGAGCAGGTCGAGGTTTCCGTCATGCAGTGCGGACAGGATGTTGGTGACCAACGTTCCCGGTGCAGGCGGAAGATCCGCCAGGTCCAGGCAGATGGTCATGTCATCCCCGGCGTCCCAACTTCCGTCCGGAGCCAGATTGTTCAAAGGCATCGACCAAACCGGACTGCCGGCCTGGTAGAAGATGATGGAGTCCGTCTCCGGATCTCCGTTCGGATCCGTCGTCGACCGCATCCGCAGGCAAACCTCTGCTCCCGTCACGGTGCAGGTCGTCGGCCAGCCCGTCATCGTCTCGCCGAAGCACTGATTCAGTGGGATGTAGTCATACTCATAGATTCCACCAAACGTGCAGTTGGCGAAGAGCGGCGTCAGATCCGGGCCGGGGTTCGTCGGCTCGTTCGGGAACGAGAATCCGTCCGGGTTGCCGAACGTCGCCGCAAACGAACTTGTGTCGGCGCAGGCCTTGGCGTTGCCGAACACCGCACCCGACTCGTTCTGTCCGTTGAGCAGAGTAAACGTGTAGAAAACGTCGGCGGGCGCAGTCTGAACCCAACCCGGCAGCATTCCCTCTACCACGTCATACGTTCCCGGCGGCAGCGCCTCGAAGCAGAACTGTCCGTTTTGGTCCGTGTTGACGGTGTTCGAGTTTCCATTCGGATAGGTCAGGCTGATCGGCCAACCTGGAATCGGCGGCTCGCCCGAGTCCCATACGCCGTCGCAATCGAGGTCGTTGAACTTGGCCCCGCAGATCGATCCTCCGATCGGACAGCAGACGAAGACATTGAGGTCGAGGTTGTCGACCGCCGTGTTGTCCTGGATGAGAATGTCGAGATCCCCATCCTGCAGCGCGGCGATGACATTCGTCGTGCCGAAGAGATCGGGGGGAAGGCTGGACAGGTCGAGGGAGAAGGAGCCGGTCTGGCCCGGGAACCAAGTGGACCCGGCACCCGGCAGCGAGCTGATGCTCGCGGACCAGATCGTCGACGATCCCTGCCAGAATGAAATTTGATCGTCACCCACTTCTCCCTCACCTGCCCTCAGCGTGAACTCCAGTTTCGCGCCGACGACGAGGCAGCTTTCCGGCCAACAGTCCTGAGTCTCGGCGAAGCACTGGTCCATCGGCGGGACGTCGTAGTCCAAGAGGAACGAAGAGCAGCTGCCGCTCAGCGCCGCGAGAAAAGTTACGCTCGGGGTCGAGGGCTCGTTGTTGGACGGGTCGAACCCGTCACCGAGACCCCCGTTGCAGGTGTAGACCTGCGGCTCGAAGCAATCGTCCTGGACGTTCCCGAAGTCGAGCCCATCGACCGTGACGCCGGGTAGGAACGTTGAGTTGTAGACGGCGCTGAGTGGCCCCGTCTGATACCAACCGGGCTGCTGGACTTCATTGATGACGTAGGTCCCGGCGGCGATCCCTTCGAACGCGTACGCCCCGGCCGCATCCGTGATGGCCGTCTCCAGGACCGAACCGCCCGCTCCATCGCGCAGCTCGATCGTCCATCCCGACAAACCGGACTCGGATACGTCCGGCATGCTGTTCTGATTGGCGTCTTCGTACTTTCGTCCCGACACGCAGATCTTGTCGAAGCGTTGGACTCGATGGTTGTCCGTGTCGGTGACGAAGATGTAGCACTCACACGCGGCGACATCATCGGGTGCACTGAACTCTCCCGGCAGGAATCCGGTCGAGCCCCATTGGGTCCGGTAGGCGCCGGCCAGGATCTCCATCCGCTGAATCCGGTCGACGGATGTACTGCCCTCGACGACATGGAACTCGTTGCCGAAGTAGGCGTCGATTCCACGGGGTCCCGTGAACTGTCCGTTCCCCGTGCCCGCGCTGCCGATGATGCCGGTGTAGGCGCCGCCGAGGGTCCAGGTTTGCACCCAATCGGTGTTCTGAAGGTCAGTGATACATACCTGGCTCCCGCCGGGGCCGGGATTGACCGTGATGCCGTAGGGGCGTTGGAACTCTCCAGGGTTCGTTCCGAACGTGCCGTACGAGCCGAACCAGTTTCCGACGGCGTCGATCCGCTGGTACCGGGAGTTGCCGGTGTCCGTGACGACGAGTTGTCCGCCGACGTACTCGACATGCGACGGTGAGTTGAACCGCAGATTTCCGGTTCCGAACCCACCGACGTCCGTGATGTGATTGAAGGCGGAGTTCCAAACCGAAACACGATGATTGCCGGTGTCGACGACGTAGATCTCGCCGTTGTTGGGGTTGACCGCGATTCCGATCGGATTCAGAAGCTCTCCGGGGCCGCTTCCCATGATTCCGAACTGATTGATGTAGTTGCCGTTTTCGTCGAAGACCTGGACCCGGTGGTTCCCGGAGTCCACAACGTAAACGTTGCAGTTGGCGTCGGTCGCGATTCCCCGCGGTCCGTCAAACTCACCAGGACCGTTTCCGGGAATTCCGAACTCGAGGATGAAGGCCGGGGGACCGTCCGCTTGAGCCAGGGCTGCGGAAGGTCCGAAAGCCGGGGCATCAGCGAACGGACCTGGAGAGAGTCCGAGCCCTAGCTGAAGCGCGACGGTCCAGAGTGCGATTCGAGTCGCCGTGGCGATTCGTTTCGCGGATGCAAAGCGATGTAGCGTCGTGGATGAAACCGGACGCGCGAACTCGAGGAACAACCGGAAGCGGTTCATGGGTTCTCCCATTGCTTGGTATAGTTCCCCTGAGGGCTGTCCCAACCGGTCGGCGAGGATTCCGGTGTGCGGGGCAGTTGCAAGTGCGGCTACCTTCGGCGGCCTTGAAGCGAAAAACCGTTGCGGATTGCGACACACTTTTCTTCGATCTCTGCAATCGAAGTGCCTATCTGCAGTAAACCCCGGTACTCAATAGGTTTAGGGCCCGACCGTCATGGATGGATCGGGTTGGGAAAGGGCAGCAGCACGACATGCCACAGGGCGAGGACCCGGAAAAGCCGATCGGCCCGTCGGACTCTGACTGGGAGATCACTCCGCTTCTCTCGGAGACGGCGTTGGCCGACGGCGCCGATCTCGATCGGGCCCTTCCCATCGTCTATGCCGAACTCCGGGCCATTGCCGCCAACTACATGCGGGATGAGCGGGGGAGCCACACGCTTCAGCCGACGGCTCTGACCCACGAGGCGTACATCCGTCTTCGGGAGTCCGCTCCCCTGAAATGGAGAAGTCGTGCACACCTTGTAGCTCTGGCAGCCCGGGCCATGCGGCACACCCTCGTCGATCACGCACGGGCGCAGCGGGCGCAGAAGCGTGGCGGTGAGTCGCGCGCGGTCTCGTTGGAGTTCGTGCCCGCCCCGGAGTCGACCGGCCCCATCGATGTCCTCAAGTTGGATCGCGCTTTGGAAGAACTGGGACAGGTGGATGAGAGGAAGCTTCGCATCGTGGAGATGCTCTACTTCGGGGGGCTGGCCGTCCATGAAGCGGCCGAGGTCCTGGAGGTTTCACGTCGGACGGTCGAGCGGGATTGGAAGTTCTCGCGAGCCTGGTTGCTGAAACGACTGTAGAGTCCAGAATCCGTGGACCGTTCCATCGACACCATCTTCAATGACGCCCTCGAGCTGGGTTCCGAAGAACGTGCTGCGTTTCTCGAGGCCGCATGCGCCGGTGACGATGAGCTGCGCTCGGAGGTCGAGCAACTTCTGTTCGCGTACGAGAGTTCGTCCGAACTCGATCTTCCGACGTCCGCCCTGACCGGAGAACTTCCCGACAAGGTCGGCCCCTACGACATCGTTGGGGAACTCGGACGCGGCAGCATGGGCATCGTCTATCGCGCCAAGGACCAAACGCTCGGCCGTGAACTCGCACTCAAGGTTCTTCCAGCCAACCTGGCGATTCTCGAAGACTGGGTGGGTCGGTTTGAAGCGGAAGCGCGGGCCTTGGCTTCGCTCAATCATCCGAGTATCGCGACGATCTATTCGTTCGAGGAAGCGGACGGACAGCGTTTCATCACGATGGAACTGGTCGAAGGACCGACTCTCGCGCAAAGGTTGGCGGATTCACCACCCTCCCGAATCGAAGCCCTTCGACTCTGCGAAGAGATTGCCGGAGCACTGCAGGTCGCGCACGAGAAGGGAATTGTTCATCGCGACCTGAAACCTTTGAACATCAAGATCGACGCGGCTGGACGGGCCAAGTTGCTCGACTTCGGTATTGCAAAGTCGGTGGCCGATCTCGGGTTCGCCGCCGATTCCGGGGCGGGTTCGACACTCACGGCCGGCACGCTGTTGCCGGCGGCGTCGACGCGGCTCTCCAGCCTTCCTGTGGGAACACCCGGCTACATGAGTCCAGAGCAGGAGGCTGGACGCGAGGTCGATCACCGAGCGGACATCTGGGCATTCGGCCGCATCCTCGAGGAAACGTTTCGTGCGGCCGGGCTCCCGAAGCCGATTCGGTCGCTCGCCGACCGCTGTCTGGTCGCAGACCCGGGGATGCGACTCTCCTCGATGCGGCAGGCGCATGAGGTCCTGAAGAGTCAGGCCGAAACTCCCACTCCGGGCATCTACTGGGCGCTGGGGTTCGTGGCTCTTTCCGTGATCGCCGCCTTTGTCTTTCTGCAAATGCGGACCGCGGGCGATCCGCGGGACGAAGTGGCCCGGGTACGGGACAGCAAGCGCGTCCAGGTCACGTTCTCCGGCGTGGCGGAACAGGCCGAGATCACACCGGACGGGAGGCACATCGCCTACGTCGATCAGGAACTCCCGACGCGGAATCGCATCCGCGTTCGTGGACCGGGCTCGGCGGAGCCGCGCGTGGTTTTCGAGACGTGGTCGCGTCCTTTCCTCCGTTGGTCTCCCGACGGCCGACACCTCTTGATCTCTGCGCATGTCGAAGGGAAACAGGATCACAAGACCTTCCTCGTCGACCCCTTCACTCCGAATGGAGATGCCGTCGTTCGCGAGTTCGACACGGCCGGGCCGCTGGCCTGGGCCCCGGACGGTTCCCGATTTCTCACGACGCCAAGCTACGGGAAGTGGGATTCGTTGTGTGTCGTCGACGTGGAAAGCGGAGCCGTGCTGAGACGGATGGGCACACCGGAGCAGCGCCCGCTGTTTGATTTCGACTGGTCGCCCGACGGCGACCGCATTGCCTTTGAAACGCGGCAGGGAGAGGATTCCGTCATTTGGACGATGCGGGCAGACGGATCCGGGAGCACTCCATTTACGACAGGAAGAGCCGCCTCACCACGATGGTCACACGACGGCCGGTATCTCTACCACGTTCGAGGCACGGAACTTCGTCTTTACGCCACGGAGTTCGATCCAGGGTCCGGGACGGCCAAAGGTGAGCCGACACTACTGGAGCCTGGGCCGATTGCCGGCAGCGTCAGCGTTTCCCGGGAAGGTCACTTCGTCTACGCGCGTGGACCCGGACAGTCGAACGTTCACCTGTTGGATCTGGCCAAGGATCCACCCTCGGACAATCCGTTGACTTCCGGGACGTTCAGTCACGGCATCACCCGTTTCTCGCCGGACGGAAAGTGGATCGCGTACACGCGGAACTCTCAGGGACGTGACGTCGAGCTCATCATCCACTCTTTGACTTCAGGCGAACGCAAGGTCGTGATCAGCGCCGACGGAATCGGCATGCCGGCCTGGTCTCCGGACGGCAGGCAGTTGCTCTTCCATGTGATCGATGACGGGGCGCGATACTACGGAAGGTACGATCTGGAGCAGGGCCGTATCGACGAAGGGCCCGGGATTTCCGTCGGGCGGATCGTGACCTGGCATCCGTCGAATCGCATCTTCGTTCAGAACGAGGACGGGACGAACTTTTGGGTCGTCGATCCGGAGACCTTCGACAAGCGCCTGCTCTTCAAGGACGATTCGTCCCGTCTCGTTTGGCAGATCGAGTCCTCTCCCGTGCGGGACCTCGTTGCCGTTCTCGAAACTCAGTCGAAGTCGCGAGGGCCAAGAGTCGTGCTCGTCGATGTCGGGACGGGGCGAGTGCAGCCTTTGTACAACGGTTTGGCCGCCCCGATCGCGTGGTCCGAGGACGGGGGGTTCGTGTACCTCATCACCCTGGGGGATGCGGACGAACGGGCACGAATCATTCGGGTTTCCGTCGACGGTGCAACGGTGGAAGAAGTCGTTCGACTACCGAACAGGGGCGGGATGTGGAGTGCGGTCGACATGACAACCGATAAGCGGCTGCTTTCCTACGACTATCGCGAGTTCCACTCCGACATCTGGATGATCGAGCCCGGAATCACGTCGATTCCCGAGTAGATTCCGAAGCTCCCGCGCGTTCGACGATCTGCTACCTTCGCACGATGCCGAATTCCAAGGGGCAAAGGCGCGCCGGGTCCGGACGCGCGGCAACGGCTTCTCTCGAAAAGAAGCTGCAGCGACACGTCCGTGACCTCCACGCGTGTGAACTTTGCCCGAACATGCACCGGCCCGCGATCAGTGGCGGCCCCGTTCTCAGTCCGGTTCTTCTGGTTGGTCAGGCGCCGGGTGACAAAGAACCCAAACTCGGGCGTCCGTTCGCGTGGACGGCGGGGAAGACTCTCTTCAAGTGGTTCGATCAGAGCGCGGGACTGGGTGAAGCGGCTTTTCGCAGTCATGTCTACATGGCGGCGGTCTGTCGTTGCTTTCCCGGAAAGAAGCCGAAGGGAGGCGATCGCGTTCCGGACAAACAGGAGATCGCGACCTGCGCAGCCTGGCTGGAAGCGGAGATCCGGATGCTCGAACCTCGTCTGGTTCTTCCCGTGGGGAAACTCGCCATCGAACAGTTCGTCGAGTACACGAGACTGGAGGATCACGTGGGGAGCCGGACCCGGGGAGAGCGCGCGGGCGTGAGTTTCGATCTCATTCCTTTGCCCCATCCATCCGGCGCCTCGCCGTGGCCGCGGATCGAGCCGGGAAAGACGCTCTTGGCCCGGGCTCTCGAGCTGATTCGGAAACACGAAGCCTTTCGCGAAGTGTTGCGTTCCGCAAAGGCTGCCGGAGTCCAGGCGTGAGGCGTCTGGCCGCTCCATTCATCCTTCTGATCTCGGTGCTTCTGCTGGCCGGCCACAGTGCGTTCTGGTTGGCGCTGTTCTATCCCGTGGCGATTCTTCGGCTGTTGATTCCGATCCGCGCATTTCGCCGATTCTGCGCGCGTATTCTCGTGCAGATCGGGTGGGGCTGGGTGTGGTGTTGTCGCTGGGTCCTCGATGGGGTGTTGCCGACGCGGTTCGTCATTCTCGGAAAGGAATCCCTCGATCCGCCGCTGGATCCGAAGAAGTCGTACTTCATTTCCTCGAACCACCAGTCGTTTGTCGACCCGCTCATTCTGGCGACGCGCCTGGCCGGACACGTTCCCTTCTTTCGGTTCTTCGCAAAGAAGGGTTTGATCTGGCTGCCGTTCTTTGGATTTGCCTTTTGGGCGTTGGACTTTCCGTTCATGCAGCGCTTCTCGCGAGAGCATCTGGAACGTCATCCGGAGGATCGCGGAAAGGATCGGGAAGTGGCGCGGAAAGTCGGCGAGAAGTTCCGCGACATTCCGACCTCGATCGTCAACTACGCGGAAGGGACGCGGTTCACCTCCGCCAAGCACCGATCACAGGACTCTCCCTACAAGCATCTGCTGAAACCGAAGACCGGGGGGATCGCCTACATCCTCTCGGCGATGGGCCACCGTCTCCACCGGTTCCTCGACGTTACGATCGTCTATCCGCCCGGTCGGCTCAGCTTCTGGCACTTCCTCGCCGGGCAACTGCCATGGGTCGTCATGGATCTCAGGCAGAGAGAGATTCCTGAGGATTTCGCAGACGGCGACTACATGACGCAGCCGGATTTCCGGGAGCGGATCCAGAAGTGGACCCGCGATGTCTGGGCTGAAAAGGAGCGCCGGATCGAAGAAATCCTCCAGATGGCGCCGGACTTCGGGAGCCGGTCCCGTTCCGAGTCGCCTTAGGGCCGATTTCTTCGACACTGGGCCAGCGGCGTACGGTCCGGCTCGAAGCGGGGATGCCGAGAGCGAGTTGAAGCCTCCGAAGGCCGGGCGCGGCGGAGGTCGACGCCCCTCTGTGCTATACTTTCCGACTTTGCACGCTGGCTCGCCCGGCAGGATCGACAACCTTTGGGATGGCAGGACGATGGAACTCTGGAGCTCTCTGAAAACGACAGGATTGACCCCCACCCGGCTTTGGCTGCGCCTCGCTCCGGAGACGCGCTTTGACGCCGCGACCGCGCTCTACGAGCACGATTGGGAAGGGGATCCGGTCCCGACCGAGGCCAATCTCTATATCGCCAAGGCTCTGAAGTTCCGGCCGCAGGCCATCAAGAAGCTCCCGCAGGCCGACCGGGTCAAGTACCTGGCCAAGGTCGTTCGCCCCGACCGGTCTTTGGTTTCTTCGCTGCTCCTGGCGCTTCATCTCGAAAAGCGCTCCGACATCATGGCGACCTTTCTCGACGCCCTCGAAATTCCGCACGAGAACGGGCTCATCGATGAGGACTTCGAGTTCGAGATCGTCGAGAAGGCCAAGCTCGAGGTCGGGGTCAAAGCGCTTTTCGACAAGCACGAAGTTGCCACCGTTGATCTTTACCTGGTCACTCTCTACATGATGGATCCGAGTACCTGGCAGAACATGAATGAGGTTTTGCGGCCCTACGTGCAGGAGTCGGACGAGGAAGAAGCGGAAGAGTCGGAGTAGTCGAAGCCTCAACCGAATTGCGCCAGGATCCAAGGGATCAGGAAAAGCGACACCAAGGTCGTCAGCAGAATGGTCGAGGCGACCTCCTCCGTCTTTCGACCGGCGCGTTCCGTCAGAACGACCGTGACGACCGCCGCCGGCATGAAGGCGTAGAGAATCAGCACCGACCGCAACATTCCCGTCGGCGCCAACCACTTCAGGGTGAGAAGAATCGCGATCCATCCACCGGCGTAGCGCACGGCGGTTGCGACCAGGGCCGGTCCGAACGATCCGGCCGGTGTCCGCGCCAACGAGTTCCCGAAGAGAAAGAGCATCAGCGGGACGGCGGCCTGTCCCGCGAGTTCCGCGATGCCCAAGACCGCGCCGGGTAGCTCGATGTGTGTCAGCCGAATCGCCAGAGCGACCAAAGTCGCCCAGAGAACCGGCTCCTTGGCCGCATCCGCCCAGCGTCCCTTTCCATGCAGGATGAAGTTGCCGACGGTGAAGACCGTCATGCTGGTCGTCAAGAAACAGACGATGGCGAAGGACACTCCCTCCGGTCCAAAGTGCGAAAGGACGATCGGAAGAGGGAGGTTGGCCGAGTTGACGAAGGCGATCGGGAGAAGCAGTTCACGTCGATCTCCCTTGCCCAGAAGACGCAGGACAAGCACTCCGAGAGTGAGGCCGACGACGATCTGCAGCGCGGTGGCGAGAGCGGCGCTGCGGACGTCGGAGGCGGCGACGTCGGCTTCGAGAAGCGAGGTCAGGACGAAGCAGGGGATGAAGAACCCTGCGGTGACTCGCAGCATCGTGCTGAGGTCCGGCCGAAACCGTCTGCAGTAGAGGTAGGAGACGGCGACGACACCAAAGACGGGGACGACGGATCCCAAGATGATCTGGATGTCGGAACCCAATGCACCCCCCGACGGCTTCGCTTCCTCGACTCCCGCGGGCCAACGTTACTCTCTTTCCGGGAGAAACCCAATCTGGCTGGTTCCCGTAGTAGGCGGTATCCTCACAGCTCGCGAAATCATCCAATCACGCCGGGCCTGTCGGACCGGCTTGGAGGTGATGTTGACTGCTCGAAGAACCGGAGCGATCTCCGGCCGCCAAAACAGGCTTACGCGGATCACGTCCCTTGCCTTGCCTTTCCTTATGCTGGCCTTTGTTGCCCTGATGTCTTTCTCCGTCGTCGGTCTGAGCGGGTGCTCCCGTGGCGACGAGTCCGCAGAGTCCCAGGAGAAGTCGCAGGCGGGCTCGGAGCAGGGTGACGAAGATTCCTCCGCCGACTCCACGGGCGAGGTGGGCCGCGATGGCTCGAGCGGCGGCGACGGCGAAAACTCCGAAAGCTCGGCCAAGGGTGGTGACGGGGCCGGGAAAGGCAAAAGGTCCAAGGGCGGCGACGACGGCGATGACGACAAGAAGGTCGTCGAGGCTCTTCCCGTGGACGCCGTGCCCATCCAATCCGGCCGCATCGAGTCGGTCGTCCGGACCTCCGCCAATCTTGAAGCCGAGAACCAGGTTCAGATCCTCGCCGAAGCGGCCCGTCAGGTGCGGAGTCTCTATGTAGAAGAGGGCGACCGGGTGAGCAAAGGCCAGGTCCTGCTTCGACTGGAAAACAACGAGCAGAAGAGCGCCCTGGCTCGTGCGCAGGTCGGTTTCGATCAGGCCGAAACGGAGTTTCAGCGGCAACAGCGTCTCTTTGATCAGAACCTCGCGGCGGAACGCGCCTACAACGACGCCAAGCACGAGTACGAGCGGCAAAAGATCGCGCTCGACGATGCAAAACGTGAGCTCAGTTACACCGAGGTTCGGTCAACCATCGCCGGCACCGTGACCCAACGCCTCGTCAAAGTCGGAGACCAGGTCTCGGTTGGTCAGCATCTCTTTGACGTCGTCGACTTCGAGTCTCTTGTGGCCCGTGTCTACGTACCCGAGCGATACATTTCAGAAATCGCGTCGGACCAACCGGCCAGGATCCGAGCGGAGGCCGCTGGAACTTCCGAGTATGACGCCAAGGTCGATCGGGTCGCCCCCGTCGTCGACCCCAAGTCGGGGACGGTCAAAGTCACGGTTTCGGTCGGAGCCCAACCCGGTCTTTTGCCTGGAATGTTCGTCGACGTTGATCTTGTGACCGCCGTGCATGAAGATGCCGTACTCGTCCCGAAGCGCGCCCTCGTCTACGATGAAGACCGCGCCTTCGCCTTCAAAGTGAACGGCGACCGGGCCGAGAGGGTTGCCATCATGCCCGTCCTGTCCGATCGTGATTCGGTCGAACCGTCGGAAGGCTTCGCAGTCGGAGATACCGTGGTCGTGGCCGGGCAGGCTGGACTCAAAGACGGGTCGCTGATCGAGCTCGTCGGTTCCGGCGACGATCGGGACGAGGACACCTCGTCGTAAGTAGGGAGATACAAGTCAATGACTCGCAAAGTGGAACGGACAACGGCTCACACACTCCTCTGGACCGTTTGCGTCCTGGGACTGATCGTCATGGGCTGTCAGTCCAAAAAGACCGAGTCGAAAGAGGGCGAAGGCAATCAAGCCACGGCAGAGTCCGCGTCCAACGGCTCATCCGCGGCCTCCGGTGACTCGAAGGAATCGGGGGACGACGCCGAGAGTCGCGCCAAGGCTGCTGCGATCGCCGACCGAGTCATCGAGGGACTGGGTGGAGAGAACGCCTGGCACGAGACCCGGTACCTTTCCTGGGTTTTCTTCGGCGGCCGTGAGTACTGGTGGGACAAGAAGACCGACGATGTTCGGATCGAAACAAACGACGCCGTCGTTCTCCTGAATCTACGAAGCGGAGAGGGACGCGCCAAGAAGGCCGGCGAGGAATTGAAGGATCCCACTCATCTCCGCAGTTTCCTGAACCTGGCGAAAGGTTGGTGGGAGAACGACTACTACTGGATGTTCCTGCCCTTCGTACTTCGGGATGACGGCGTCAACCTGACCTACAAAGGTGAAGGAACGACGAACAGCGACGTTCCCTGCGACATCATCACAGTCACGTTTGACGAAGGCTACCGCGAGCGTTCCAAGGCCAAGTATGACGTGTACGTCTCCAAGGAAGACGCCACCGTCCTGCAGTGGTCGCACTATCCACGTCGGGAACTGGAGAAGCCACAGTTCACCCTGCCCTGGGGTGGTTGGCAGCAGTTCGGCAAGATCCGCCTCGCTACGGAGCATGGACAAGGCAAGGATTGGAAGATCGCGGCGCCGCAGACCCTGCCGGAGTCGGTGTTTCAGAGCTTCGATCCGGTGGTTTCCTAGACCTAGACCTAGAGCTCCTGATGAAGCTTCGCGCCTGATCCGCCTGCGCTCCAAACCGGCGGGAAGTGTGGGTGTTCAGTGGACCGTAACCGAGGAATCGGTAGTGCCTGAGCGGCTCTTCTCGCCCTCCGCTTCGTTGCTTCTCCTCCGAGTACCGCCTCAGGTATTCGTCGTCGTAGCGCCTTGCGGTGAACGAGAATCCCTCGCTCGAATGAAACTTTCAGCTGAGAAAGTGACATACCAATGATGAAAGACACGATTCGAGGGGGCTGCTTTGTCTTGCGATTTGGGGAAGCGTACCTGCTGCTGAGCCGAAGACATGGCACGTCCTTTTGGACGGTACCGGAGATGCACCTTTCTTCGAGGCAGCGGTCGTGGGGCGTGGGTCGACTCCGTCTGCGGTCCCCCGAGAGTTCACCTTCCTCGGGTACGACTTCAAAGAGCGCACGCTGATCGATCGAAACGGAGTTCTGTTCCGAAAGGTTGCTCCGGGTGCCTCAAAGTGTGTTCCAGTCGCGGCTCGTCAAAAAAAGTACCGACTCGGGCAACGTGCTGCCGAGCGGAAGCTGGCTCGTGTTCGCCAAGCCCAACCGTCGTTGTTCGCCCACGGGACTCTCCTTGGATCGAATGCGCACCCAAGAGCCGTATGAGTGGAGACGCTCACTTACGGTTCTGTGAGCGACCCCGGGGGGAGGTTCCCCGGGTCGACTCTTCGGAAGCGAGAAGGGCGGGCGGGTTGGAGCGAGTCTTTTCTCCATCGTCGCCGCCTGCAAGGCGCTGGATATCCACCCCGAGCGCTATCTCAAGGACGTTCTCGAACGCGTGAGCAGCACACCACAGTCGGAGATCCGGAAGCCCACGCCGTGGGCGTGGGCCGAGGAGAGCGCCGCGAACTAACCGGACGAAGAAGCGGTGCCGGTCAGACATGTGACCACCGAACGCGCCGTCCAGGAGCTTCTCGTCGATCTTCTACTTCTCGCCTCCGTCCGAGGAGTCCATTGTATGGCTCAAACACGAAACTTCTGACAGTCTCGGGGGCAGCGACGGACTGGGTTAGCGCAATACCAACGACGAGAGAAACACCGTTCGACTTTTCCTAGACCCCCTGAGAGTATCAACTCGTCCTTTAGCCTGGGGGGACAGTTGTTGACTTGAAGTCAGGGAGTCTTGTGCCCACGAAGAAGCGTACAACTCGCACCCGCCTCCAAGAGCCAGCGGGGCTGTCGCGACATACCTACGACCTCTATTGGCTAGATGTTGAGGACGGCGACCAGTCTGACCGACCATTCGCAGAGAAGACAGCACATGAGAGCGAGGGTAGTCGAGCGGCCGTCGAGCCGTTCCTAGTTGAGGCCATTCAGGATCATCACACGTCGCGCCAGAGAGTGGCCCAAGTGCTCGATGAGCTTGGCCATGCGGAGGCTGCGGAGTTTTTCGCACAGGAACTGCCGAAGGCTGATCGAACCCGGAAGGGCAACTTTGGAGAGGTCGTCGCCTCAGAGCACCTCATTCAGCGGTACGGCTACTCGATGCCGGTATTCAAACTCCGGTATCGCGACAGCGCACTTCCGATGCGCGGAGAGGACATCGTCGCGTTTGAGGTGAATGACACAGGCAAGATTGTCCGTGTCATCATCGGTGAATCAAAAGCGGCCAAGCGCTACCGAAGCGAGACCGTGCGAGAGGCCCACGAGCGACTGAGGGGGGCCTATAGACCCCGCCCAAAGACACTCGCGATGCTTTCCAACATACTCTATGACAAGGGCGACGATGCACTGGCGGCGCAAATCGACAGGATCTCAATCTCACTACCACGTCGGGCCTTCCCTTGTGCGCATTGGATCTTTGTTATTTACGAGAATCAGCCGCAGGACCCTTTTGCGGTCTTGGCGGAGAATGGAGAGGCGATCACTGATCTATGTTGCGTTAGCGTCACCCTGCCCGAGATGACCGATCTAGTCGATACGCTGTTTGACGCGGGGCCTGTTTTACGTCCCGACGAGGACGAGTAGGTGCCGCGTGACCTGGCCGAAACGGCTCTTGCTCTTCAGGAACTCCTAGAAGATGGAGCACTGCGGAATCTACAAGCCCAAGCACACGCGCGTACCATGCTCAACCAGTTGGGTACATCCGCTGACGACTGGCACCAATTCACGGAGGAACTCGACGAACGGCTGTTGTACGGAGCGCACGTGTATCTCGTGCGAGGAATGGAACTGATTGACATCGACTCGCATGCCGCACTGGGAAGCAGTCTTCTTTTCCGTGGAGCAGAGACGCTTGAGTTCATCACGGATTCAGCGCGGGGGCCTATTTCGCGGTTCGAAGAGCGTCTCAATGCTGCCCTTGCTTATCACGTATCAGGCCACCACGCTCGCTCATACGTGATAGCAGATCGGCTGGCAGAGGAAGAGCACACTGGCAGGGGTCCAGATGGTCTCGCGACATCGCTCTTGGCACTGCTTCGTCGAGATCTTCGGAGTCTCTCCACATCCTGCCTCAAGACTCTTGGAAGTCAGACATCGCAGGACCAGGGTGTGAGTAAGGCACTACGAGAAGGCGCGCTGGATGACGACGACGCCATCGGGAACTTGGGCCGTCGTAGCTTAAGCGAGGCACTCCTATCTTACCTGGAGTACGCCAAAAGAGGCCAGGCTGAGCTTCTTGTCGGCGCTCGAGCACAGTGTCGTGTCGTGTCCCGCCTAGGGCAGGAAGCTGGTCACGTCGATCTCTGGTGGCTTGGACTAGCAGTTGAAAGGCTTCTGCGTGACCTGGGTAACTCGAGCCTTTGGAGTGGTCTGAGAGATCTCTGTCCTACGTCTCCGTATGGGGGCGCTATTGACCGGTATATCGAATCCAGTTTACGGGCCGAAACATCAATCGTGACTCTGTGGCCCTCCCAACGCAAGGCGCTTGGAATGATCAAGACTCCGGGGGCACCGAGCTTCTGCATCCGAATGCCAACCAGCGCAGGTAAGACGAAGATCGCGGAGTTCTGTATTCTTCGAACGATGCTAGAGGCTGTGGTCGAGGACGATGCGAGATGCCTATACATCGCTCCGTTTCGGTCCCTGGCTGTGGAGGTGGAGTCAACTCTTAGCAAGGGCTTACGCCCTCTTGGGATCCGAGTTTCGGAGATCTACGGCGGCTTCGACTTGACAGTGGCTGACGAACGTCTGATCAGAGAGACCCAGGTGATGGTTGCTACTCCGGAGAAGATTGACGCCGCCGTCAGGCTCGTGCCGGACCTCTTGGACTCAGTTCGACTGGTGATAATTGATGAAGGACACATTGCCGGGTCTCGCTCTGAAAGGGGGATACGGGCAGAATTCCTAATCAATCGACTGCTTTGGCGACTTGGGCGTGACAACTGCCGCCATGTGTTCATCTCAGCCGTACTGCCGAACGCAGATGAGTTCGCGTCTTGGATAGGTGGTTCCGCAGATAGAATCGTCGAATCCGACTGGCGGCCGTCGCGCTTGGTTCTTGGCGAGTGCGAATGGAGTAGAACCCGAGGTGACGTCCGGCTCTCGTTCACGCACGAGGGGTCTCAACGGCTGGAGACGGATGTCCTCATCCAACCGTTCGTCAGAGTGCGTGGTGTGCGAGGGGTTCCCGGGGCCGGTAGGCGACGGAACGCGTTCCCCCACGATACGCCCGAGGCGTTTGCGGCATGTGTCCTGAGGTTCGCTCAGTACGGCACAACCCTCGCGTTTGTTCCACAAGCACGACAGGTAGATAGCAACGCGCGCGTCCTCGTAAAGGCGAGTCACCTCATGAAGGTACTATCCGAGGCGGACGGTGAGACTTGGAAGCTGCCAGCTCCGGACGGCACGACGCGATTGATGAGAGAGGCCATTGATGCGATGGGTGAAGAACTTGGGGAAGGCTCTGAACCCGAGTGGTTTCTGCGACATGGTATCGCCATACACCGAGGCAACTTGCCAGCAGGAGTAAGAATCGCAGTAGAGCGGCTGATTCGGGCTGGGGAGATCCGGATCATTGTCGCAACAACTACGCTCGCTCAAGGCGTGAATCTGCCAATCCGCACTGTGCTGGTTCGGGGACTTCAGCAAGGACAGGATAGTGTCGTCGACGCGATGACGTTCTGGAACATCGCCGGGCGGGCGGGTCGCGCGCTTTGCGAGAACGAGGGCCAAGTCCTCTTCTTCAACGACATCGAGCGCGACCGGTTGGTCGTGCGCAGGCAACGACAGGCAGCTGCCGCGATCGTCGACAGATCCGCCGTAGAACAAGTAGTCGGTCTCCTGTATCGGATCTTGAAGCTGCTTGTGCATCGATGGAGGATCGATGCACCTGATTTGGACCTACCTGGTTTAGCCCTAAGGCTGGCCGAGAATGACTTCGAGTGGGTTGAGAGGTCACGGCGTCCAGGGCTGAAGGAGTTTGTCGCGCTGATCGATCAGCACTTGCTGGCTGTTGCCGTTGAAGGCGGGTTTGGTCCTGCTGATCTGGATTTGCTCCAGGAGGTGCTTCGCGAATCGCTGCTGTACGCTCAGTTGGGCGCCCGTCCAGTTGAACGGCTTGATGAGACGGCCGCTCGGGACATCTTAGCAGCGAGGCTGCGGTGGGTCTTCGCGCGAGTGCCACATCCGACAAGGCGGGAGCAGTTCTATCGCATGGGTATGTCGCTCGGGGACTGCGAGACTATCGAAGCAGCAACTGACGAGCTGCTTACCCTTGTCGAACAAGCGCATGAGTGGCAGGAACTCACCTTAGCACAGCGACTAGAGCTGCTGATGTCATTCGCCGTGATCGCAAGTCGGGTCAAGGCAACGAGTGAGGCTGTCCGAACGATGCCTCCCGATGCGCTGGACATCGTGAGAGCATGGCTTCAAGGTAAGCGATGCGTACAGATCGTCGCAGACGGCCTAGGGGAAGAGCTGGAGCACGACGCGGGGCAGTTGGGCCGGTTTCTTGAAGAGTACTGCGTTTACGGACTGGCATGGGCCGTCAGTGGCCTGATCAGCTTCGCTAAGGAGGAGCTGCAAGCGGAGGGAGCCGAGGGGCCGGTCGTCCTAGATCACCTGCCAGCAATGTTTAAAATAGGTGTGAGCGACCCGTTGGCTGCCGTGTTTGCCCCATATATCCAGATGGATCGGGCGCTGGCGATGACGGTTGCCAAGGTGTGTCCATATGGCCTCACCGAGATTCCCAGAGCTATTGCCTGGCTTCATGCAGCTCCTGCTGCGGAACTAACAGCGAAGGGGCTATCCGCGCCCGAGGTGGATGTTCTTCGGAGGAAGCAGCGTCAACTGCCGGACTTTGAACCGTTCGAGTTCGAAGATGGGGCCATGCGATGGAGCGTGAAGGTCAGATCGGCTCCAATCAGCATTGGAGCGAATGACCGGCTTGTTGTCGTCCCACGTCCGGACCAAAGCCCCGCGCACTATGATTTGGTCACCCTTTCTGGCAAGCGACTTGGCAACTTCCGCCGGTCCACAGGAGAGCTTCCGCCCTGGTGGAATGACCCGCTAAGCACGGATGTACGAGTGGAGAACGTTGACCTGCTGGGCGACGGCGGTGTGCGCGTGGCACTCAATGCTCGCGAGCTCGCAATCTGATTGTCACTTTTGATCTCCCCACTTGGGTTGGTGGGGCTCGTTCGGTAAGTAGGAAGTCATCCAGAGGGAAGTGTTGCCAGCCTAGCCCCTCTTTGTTGCCAACCTGACAGTCACCGATCGCAGAGCGGTGCCCTGTCCGATCAAGTGCCGACCGCTACAGCTGATACCTCCCTCGGGCGCAATAGGTCGCGGACCTCTGCCAACTAGGTCAGGGTCGTTCACTATCGACAAATCTGATGAACTGCTACCCATAGGTACGCGTTCGGTGACCCCATCTTGAGCGTCGGACCGGATTGACGAGAATGGGGTTCCACCCTCAAGGAGGCGCCATGACTGACTGGAAGATCGCGGTGCCGTAGACTGCCGGAGTCGGTGTTTCAGAGCTTCGATCCGGTGGTTTCCTAGACCTAGACCTAGAGCTCCTGATGAAGCTTCGCGCCTGATCGGCCTGCGCTCCAACCCGGCACGAAGTGTGAGTGAGTTGGTTAGTTGACCCCAAGAAGGACGAAACGAGCCTTCAGGTCGAGAGCCTTTCCCTGAATGCGCACGTAGTAGACGCCCTCGACCAGATCCGCTGACGAGGGTAAGGACGCGATTGTTGGGCCTGCCTCCAAGCTCAGCCAGGACTCACCTTCCAAGGCCCCGGCGACGTCGTACAACCGAACGCAATACGATCCAGCGTACGGCACCTGAAACGACAGGCGCGGCGCGGACCGGGCTGGGTTAGGGAAGACCCTCAGGAAGACATCGTCTCCGAGAACTTCCATCGGCGACGACGAGGACTGGCAGGTCAAGAATGCTCCAGCAGACTCACATGGTAGGCCGAGATGGAGGAGTGGATCTGCACACGGCGAATCAGGGCTCAAGTAAAAGTCGTTGTTGGAAGGATCGCAGAACATCGGATCCACGGAGTAGTTGTTGGTTGTGCTGCATCCCCCGCACAACAAGCCTCCGTCCTCGTTGTCCCAGAAGTCCGAACACCGGACGTTTCCGCCATCTGCAAGCACCGCCCCAGCGCCGCCGATTGTTCCGGCAACGATACAGCGTTCGATCTCTGCGTAACCGGCCAGAAGATTGATCGCTCCACCCATTCCCACAACTTCATTTCCCCAGAAAGTGCAACGACTCAGAACCGGGTGAGAACCGAAGTCGCAACACTCATGGTAGGAGCCGAGGCCGCCGAACTCCCCTCGATTGCCAACGAAAACACTTCCTGTGACCTGCGAGGGTCCGGACAGTGCGACCGCGCCGTACCCCGTCGACGTGTTGTCAACAAAGAAGCAGTTCTCTACATCGCCGGAGAAGCTGCTAAAGACGAGCGGCGCACCGTCATCCGTTACGGAGATTGTGTTTCCGATAAAGTCGCAGTCGACCACGAGCGACCCTGGTCCGGGCCACACGATTCCCCCGAAACTTTTGTCAGCGATAGACTCGAAGACACAGCCCTCCATCACGAAAGTGCCGCCAATAATAACGGTGTCATCCCCGGTGAACCGAAGGTTCTCGATTCGGTGCCCGTCCGCCACCCGATACCAAAGTCTAAGGTCGACAATTGTCGTAGAACCGGGAGTCGCACCCAAGCCCACAATCGATAGATCTGACACCCACACTTGTGTGTGCGCTTCGGAACCCTCGGCATAGAGACCCGGTTGGATGGCGACGACATCGCCCGATTGTGCAGCCAGCACGGCCTCACGGACCGAACTGAAGTCTGCGTCGGCGCCGGATCCTACTAGAATCTGCTCGGCACTGCAGGTTGCCGCAAGCATCAACTGAAAAGCGAATAGCGCGATGAGGTAGATCTTCATGGGGTTCCCGATCGTAGTAGGGGCCACAGCGGTCGAAGCACTCAGTAGCTAAAGTAACACAGTGACAGCCTTGTCTTCACGCCGAACGGCGAGGTTGTTTGACAAAGACGGTCGATCCTTCCCCTCTCGACACGCCGTCAAAGGCAGAAATCTTTGATGTCACGGGACGCTTGGTTCGGTCCTTGGGATCTGCGACGGAAACTGACGGGGTAACCTTGGAGTGGCATTGGAACGGGCGTGATTCCGGTGGAACTCTCGTCGTCAGCGGGCTCTATTTCGGAAGGGTCGAAACCTCGACCGGCAGGCGGTACACAGCCCGGATCCTCATCGTGGGTGATTAGTCGCGCCCGCGTCGGAGGCGGTCCCAGCGTTGTCCCATGACAGACGGTACTGCGACTCAGAACTCCGATTCGTTTGTGTCCCAGCGCCAGCCTTCAGCGGGAAATCAGTCCGTCCAGAAGTAGCCGTGCCTTGCGAGCCAGGCTCGCCGCGACGGTGACGTCCCCGTCGTCCAGCGCGTTCGTCACTTTCTCCATCAACTCTTTCGCAGTTCGCAGCTGCTCCGCCTCGTCGCGGCTCAATCGGCTGCGAGTCTCCATTTCGCGAAGACTGGTCTCAGCTTCGCTGAGATCGTTCCGTGCATCGCGTTCCAACTTCTGTCGCTCCGCTGCCGGAACGTCGACCTGAAGCTGAGGGAGCGCGGGCGCCGCATTCGAAGTTTCTTCGGAGGGCGGACTCGGGCTACCTGTACCTTGAGCGGGAGTCTTAGGCGCATTCTGGCCGCCGGATCGTCCACTCTTTGCAGCCGACTCCTGCGAGGACCGCGGTGATCCCGCCGGCTCCACCTGGGCACTCTCAAGGGAGTCGAAGACGGCACTCGAGTCGGTCGCGGACGAGGAGAAGGCTTCCTGTGGCGGGGTCGGATCCGTCGGGGGGGATTCTCCGCTCGAGAACGCGCCGCAGCCGGCCAGTGCCAAGACGGGTGACATCCAGACCCAATAGAATCGTCGGGCTCGACCGTTCACGTTTTCTCCAGCCTCGCGGCTATCTTTCGCCTTCATCCGAGTCCTCGAGTCCCCGAGGCAGTGACATCGTCACGGTAGCGCCGAGTCCGGCTTCCGTGCCAGCCCCGATCGTAACCTCTCCACCGTGGAATGCGGCGACCTGACGAACCAGAGCCAGCCCGACTCCGCTTCCGGTGGCCTTCGTCGTAAAGTAGATGTCGAAGACGCGGCTGCGATTCGTCTCAGGAATTCCGGGGCCGGAGTCCGCGACCTCGAGATGGACCCACCGCGCGTCCGAGCGACTGCGAATGCGAATCGTGTCGTCGTCGGAAGGTGTGGCTTCGATGGCGTTGCGAACCAGATTGTCGAGGGCCTGACGCAACAGGTGGCGGTCGGCCGGAATGTCAGGAAGGTGGGTCTCGAGTTCCGTCCGAAGTTCGACTCCCGCCTGGCGTGCTTCAAAACGAAGGTTGGACTCGACCTCATCGACGAGACTGTTCAGCTCCGTGGGTTGCATCGCAGCCGGTCGGAGGCGAGCGAGTCGGAGGAATCCGTTGACCACATCGTCGAGTCTTCCGATCTTCGACTGCAGACCGGTCAGGTGCTTCTGGGTCTTTGGATCGTCTCCCTGCAGCAATCCCAGGGCGTGAAGTTCGAACTGGATGGACTGAAGCGGGTTCCGAATCTCGTGTGCGACCCCTGCGGCCATCTGCGCCAGCCAGGTGAGAACATGTGACTGGTCGACCAGCGTATGAAGATGCGCCTGCTCGGCGGCTGGTTTGATTTCCACGAGAAAGCCCGCGACGCCGTCCGGGTTTTCGACGACATGTGCGACCGCGACCTGTTCCTCTTCGTCGTCCTCGCCGGGCAGCTGCACGGTCAGGCTCGGCGTCTCCCCAGATCCGTCGTAGGCCCGTTCGAGTTCCAACACCGCAGCCAGCAGAGGGTGTCCCGGCAGGACGTCGTCCAGCTTGCGACCGAGCACGGCCTCCCGATCCAACTCGAGTTGGGAGGCGGCTGGAACGTTGATCATGACGATCTCTCGGGAGGGTCCCAAGGTGAGGATGCCGTCTCCAAAGAGATCGGCGGCGCGGCGGAACGTGGTTTCGACGCCCGCGCGGCGACGGTCCTGGTCGTACTGTTCTCCCAACAGATTGAGTTCGCGCGCCAGTTCACCAAACTCGCCGACGCCGTCATCCGCCAGTTTTGGACGGCGTCCTTCCCGAACGGCTACGACCGCGTCCCGGGCCCGGCGGACGCGCGTGACCACGATGTGGGAAAGTACGGCGCCGGTTGCCGTGGCTAATGCGACGAAGGCCGCAGCGAGAAGGAGTCCTGCGCCCAGCCGTGTACGAACCTGATCGAGAAGAAACGTTCCGGAGACGACGACCTGAATCGACGCGACCGGTTCATCGGCCACCACCAGAGGCGTGAAGACTTCGTAGGTCGGTTCGTCCTTCCAAAGCCGATAGAGAGTTTGCAGGGACGCGACCAGGTTTTGGGGTTCAGGGAGCGGTTCGTGCCGCTCCACCGGTTCCGTCAGGAACGAGTCCAGAGTGTGCGCGACGACGATGTCCCGCGGATCGGTGACGGCGACGTGCACGACCCCACTGGCGAGCACCTGCGCGTCCTCCAATTCCAGGGTCACTCTGGGGTTGGACTGAAGGTTGTTGAGTGCACCGGAACCCTGCTCCATCAGCAGAAAGGCGATCTGTCGACGAAGACCGCCCGTGACGAGTCGGCTCTCGACGGAAGCTCGTTCCAGGGTCGACCGGGTTCGGTCCGCCAACTCCATGAGCCCGGCGACAAGGACGACGAGCACGGAAAGCAGCGTAAGCCAACCGATCTGACGTGAAGCCCAGCCCAGTCTCACGAGCTACTCACTCTCCTCGTCGCCCGGGTCCGGCGCATACGCGCCCTCTTCCTCGTACTTGTGAAGCTTTGTATAGAGTGTCCGCGTGCTGATTCCGAGCATGGAGGCCGCACGTGTCTTCACTCCCTTGCAAACGTCCAGAGTTTCGAGGATGAGTGCCTTCTCGGCCTCCTCGACCGTCGTTCCCACCGACAGCATGAGCGTTCCGGGTTCGCCGCTGGACTTTCCTGCCTTAGGCCGGACAGAAGGGGGTAGGTGATGGGGTTCGATGTCGCCTTCCTTACAGAGAATCGACGCTCTCTGCACGACGTTTCGAAGCTCGCGGGCGTTCCCCGGCCAGTCATGGCGAAGGAGCAGTGCGATCGCATCCTCGCTGAATCCGGTCGCTTCGGTCTGTCCGCTGTCACTGAAGCCGCTGAGGAAGTGGTCGGCAAGAAGAGGGATGTCCAGCTTCCGTTCACGCAACGGAGGAAGTTGGATATGGAAGACATTGAGTCTGTAGTAGAGGTCCTCGCGGAACTCTCCGCGCTCGAGCGCCCCTTCGATGTCGGCATTGGTCGAGGCGATCACGCGGGTGTCGACGGAAACTTCCTCGGTTCCTCCGAGCCGTTGCACCTTGCCGTCCTCGAGAACGCGAAGCAGCTTGCTTTGCAGAGCCACCGGCATCTCGCCGATCTCGTCGAGTAGAAGTGTGCCGCCGTCTGCCTGCTCGAAGCATCCCGGGCGGGACTGGTTGGCCCCCGTGAACGCGCCTTTCTCGTGGCCGAGAATCTCACTCTCCAACAGCGTCTCGGGAATCGCCGCGCAGTTGATGGCGACAAGACGGCTGTCTTTGCGCCCGCTCAGTTCGTGAATGGTCCGGGCGACCATTTCCTTTCCGGTCCCGCTTTCTCCGGTGATGAGGACCGAAGCTTCGGACGGGCCGACCTGTTCGATAAGCCGGTACTGCTCGAGCATGGATCGCGACTTTCCGACCAGTCGGTGAAACCGGCCCCCACGCAGGACCTCCTGGCGAAGTTCCCGAACCTCGCTTCGTAGTTGGGATCGTTCGAGGGCGCGTTGGATGACGTGCTCGAGATGATCCGGTCGCACCGGTTTCTGCAGGTAGTCATAAACGCCCCGGCGCGTCGCTTCGATTGCGGTTTCGATCGTGGCGTGGCCGGTCAACACGATGATCGTGGCCTCGAGCGAGGCTTCGCGAAGTTCGGAGATCAGCCAGAGTCCGTCGTGACCGGGCATGTTGAGGTCGGTCACGATGACGGCGGGGGACAACTGGAGCGCGCGCTCCAAACCTTCTTCGGCGGTGGAGGCGACCGCTACTTGGAGACCGAAGTTCGAGAGAAGGGACTGCAACCCCTCGCGGATCGACTCTTCGTCATCGACGACGAGGACTTGTGTTGTGCCTTCACTCAGCGAAGAAAACCTCGGCGAAAGTGGACCGTCGCCTGACCTCTGCAGTCAGATCGCCCGACCTCTGCAGTCAGATGGAAAGTCTGAAGATACTTCACACATGAGGGGCCTCCTATGAGAAAGCTGCAGAGCCGGAATGTGCCCGGGACTTCGCCGCGAGAATCTCGCTGAAACTTCAAGCCTATGTCAGATATGCGGTTGTGGATTGTTTTCCGGCGATCCTGGTGCGATGGCATGGGGGTTGAGTCCTACCTCCCCGAACGCGGCTAGGTGCCGCACACAGGAGGTGGTGACAAATGAAGAAGCAGAATTGGATGCTCCTCGCCTTGGCGGGCACGTTCACCGTGGCCCAGGCAGGATGTGCATCGAAAGGATTTGTCCGGGACGAGATGACGCTCCTGGACGCGAAGATCGAGCGGCTCGAACAGGACATGGAGGCCGGTGACTCCCGCGCTTCCGCCACAGCCGATGATGCATTGGCACGGGCTTCGGAAGCGATGTTGCGTGCGGAAGCCAGCGGCCGGTGGGCACTGGGTGAGTACGACTACGAGATTGTCGACACCCACACCGTCTATTTCGACTTCGACAGCGTTGAGATTACCGACTCGGCTTCGGCCACTCTGAACAGCATCTCGCGTCAGCTGCAGGACCGACCCGACTATGTCGCAGCGGTCCACGGTTTCGCTGACCCGAAGGGTTCGGCCGCATACAACCATGCACTCGCCGATCGTCGGGCCAACGCCGTGATTCGGTACCTCGCCAACTCTGCGCAGACGTTGCCGACGCGCTTTGTCTCCGTCAGCTACGGCGAGGATGTTCCGTCGCCGGGCGGATCGTTTGACGCGGCCGGTTTCGATACTGATGAGAGCCGGCGAAACGCGACGATCTGGATCGTCGAGCGCACTCCGATCGAGGCCAGTGGTTCCGAAACCGCTGCGGTCACGATCGAGCAGAACACGAACGAGTAGAGACCGATCCGACAACGAAACCGTCCGTGCCCGGTGCGCCTCAGCTCACCACCAAAGCACAAACCCGCGCATCGGGCACGGGTCCGGTTCTGATCAGCAAGACGATCTCGCGTTTCGAAGCCTGTGAGCATCAGGGTTTGGCTTCGGGGCAGGAGAAGTGCCGAGTTCAGGAGGAAACCATGTTCAAGTCATCACGAATCGCCAAGGTGGGAACGTTCTTCGCGAGCTTCGCGCTCCTCTGCGCGACGACGGTCTTTGCCGGCAATGATCCGGTGAAGGGTGAGCCCACGACCGAGCCGAACGCCCAGCAGCAGACGACGGCCGAAGATTCGAACCACGAGTCATCTGCCGAGACGACCGAGGTTCTCGATGAAGCCCAGGCGCGAGAGAACTTCGAGAAGGCTCTCGATATGAAGACGGATCGTCCCGATGAGGCGGCGGCTCTCCTTCATGACGCCGTCGGCGCCTTCGGAGACGATGTCCAGATGGAAGCCAAGGTCCGGACGAACCTCGCGCGTTGCTACATGAGCGCGGACCAGTCCGAGAAGGCTCTGCAGCCGACCGCTGAAGCCATCGAGCTGGATCCGGAATCGTCTCAGGTATGGAACGTCCGTGGACTCGCCCTGATGGAAGCGGGAGACAACGAGGAAGCGACACTGGCTTTTGCCAAGGCGACTCGTTTGGACTCCGGCAACTACTGGGCCTACAACAACAGTGGCTATCTCTCCCTGATGGAGGGGGACTTGACTACGGCACTGACCTCTCTCGAAGCAGCACGTACTGCGGCCGAGGAAATCGGTGAGACGCTTCCGTCCGTGGCCTGGAACAACCTCGGTGTCGTCTACGAGAAGAAGGAAATGGTGCTCGAGGCCGTGGATGCCTACTCCGCCGCAGCGGAGCAGGGTCACGCCGGCGCCCAGGCCAACCTGGAGCGACTGGAAGAGTCGCTTCCGGAAGGTGAGGAGCCGGTTCAGGATGATGCACTCATGAGTCGTCGCTAGATCGCCGTCGGTCACGGCCGCCAGGCGACCAGCTTGTGCGAGGCGCGAGATCGATGGTGAGGAACTGCCAATCAACGACGTCTTCCCCGTTTCGTCGTTGATGGTGGCCTGGGAGGGACCCTGCCCCGGTGTCCCTCCCAATCTCTTTTTGCTCTTTCTGCGTCCGTCCTGGACGGAGGGTTAGCTCCGCCTTGACCCAACGTGCAGTCCAAGTCCGGATGGCCCCTTCGGGTCCCTACTCCACTCGAGCCCTGCTCGCTGGAACGCCGTTTTCATCTCTTCGTCCGTGAAGAGATAGATCGGCTGTTCATCGCACAGTTGTTCATCGCAAAGTGGTTTGTCGCGCAGTGCGGGTTCGTCCACGGCGCCGTTGGGCTCTTCCTGGCCCGCCCGTGAATAGAGAAAGCGGATGCGCAACAGGGGACCGTCCAACGTGGCGTCTGTCTTTCGGCGCCACTGCCGACCACCGGAGAAAAAGACATCTTCCGAAACCTCAGGCGGCTGCACCCTCTCTCTTGAAACAGGCGGCTCCACGAGAAGGCAGCCTCCCTCCGAGACGTGCTCGGCCATGGTCGCGATCGCGATGTTGAGGTCTTCCGGCCCGTCCAGGTACCCGACCGAAGAGAAGAGGCAGGTCACGACGTCAAACGTCTGACGGAGCTGAAACCGGGTCATGTCCGCTTGATGAAACCGTGTCGAGGGCAGGTGTTCCCGTGCGACGCGAAGCATCTCCGGCGAGCGGTCCAATCCCTGTGCTGCGAAGTGCTGGGAAAGGTGGCGCAGATGGAGCCCGGTTCCGCAGGCCACATCCAGCAGCCTCAGGCGAGTGGGCGGCGGCCCAGACCCGGACTCGAACGATCCGGCCGGCGGGCTCGATTCGGGCACTCGAGTCGAGTCCATTGCCACTCCGATGACCGCGCGCAGGTACTCGGCTTCCTTCCGGTAGTCCTTCCCCCTTGCCGCGTAGACATCGTCATAAAGATGAGCCCAACTCTCGAACATGTCGAAAGTCTAGCCCCATCTAGCGGCTCGGGCGCTACTCTTCCCGGATGCGCCACCCAAACAAGAAGCGAATTGCCGTCATTACATCGTCGAGGGCGGACTTCGGGCACCTCTTCTGGCCACTGAAAGAGCTGGAGGCGCGGCCTGAAGTCGACCTTCTTCTCATCGCGATGGGGCCACATCTGTCTTCGGAGTTCGGGCACACCGTCGACGCGATCGAGGAGGCGGGCTTCGTCGTCGACTACAAGCTGGAGTGCCTGCTGAGTTCGGACTCCGATGTCGGTATGGCGAAGACGATCGGTATTGCCACGCAAAGCCTTGCCGATGTGCTGGGCCGCGAACGGCCCGACCTGCTTCTCGTCATCGCCGATCGATACGAAATGCTCGCTCCGGCTTCGGTGGCCTTGGCCTTACGGATTCCGATCGTTCACATCGAGGGAGGAGAGGCTTCGGAAGGCGCCATTGACCACGCCGTGCGCAACGCGCTGACGATGATGAGTCACATCCATCTGACGCCGACCGAGCTGTCCCGGCGCCGCGTCATTGCCATGGGCGAGGAGTCCTGGAGAGTCCACTGCACCGGCGCGCCGAGCCTCGACCACTTGAACCGCTCCGCGCTCTTGGACCGAGCGTCGCTCGAAACGGAGTTGGGGCACGAGATCTTCGATGGCACGATCCTGGTTGGCTATCATCCAGTCACGTTGGAGAAAGAGACGGTACAAGGCGTCGGCGAACTGCTGGCCGCCTTGGAACAGGTCCGGCGCCCGCTCATCTTTTGCTTTCCGAACGCGGATGCCGGAAGCCGTCGGATCATCAAAGAAGTCGAGGGGTTCCGCGCACGGAGATGGCCGCGCGATGTCGATCGTGAAGTCGGTCGCGAAGTCGGTCACGAAGTCGGTCACGAAGTTGATCACAAGGTCGGTCACGAAGTCGGCCGTGAAGTCGGTCGTCGTGAAGCTCCGTCGATTCGGATCCACGTCAACCTTCCGCCCATTCCGTACTGGAGTCTGCTGCGGCACGTCGACATGTTGGTCGGGAACTCGAGTAGCGGAATCATGGAGAGTCCCTCTGTCGGGATTCCCGCGATCAACATCGGAGACCGACAGAAAGGCCGGGAACGGGCAGAGAACATCATCGATGTCCAGCCGGAGGCAGGAGCTATCGTTCAGGCGATCGAGCGCGCTTCAACCGAAGCGTTTCGGTCACGTGCTTCCAACGCGGTGAATCCCTACGGCGACGGGAATGCGTCGGTAGAGATCGCAAGGATTCTCGCGGAGCTGCCAATCGATGCCACTTTCAACGCCACTCTTCTAAGGAAGCCGGCTCTTCAGCTTCCCGACTGACTTAGCCGGGGCCAAAGCCCGAGCCGAAGCCCGAGCTTGACCCGAGGTCCAAACCCTAGATCAGGTAGACGAGTCCGAAGCAGACCACGGCGGTGAATACGGCGATGGCTGCACCTTGAAGGATCCGCTCGACTCGACTGAGCCGGAAACGATCTTGATAGTGCTTCAACATGGCAGACAACTCCAGACGTAGAGGAAACCCAAACCCCGGTTGCGCAAGATGCGCGATCGACAAGCGACGGTGGCAGAGACAGAACGACCTGTCGTCTGTGGCTTACGCGTCTGCGGCCGCGGAGTTTCAGGAAAACCGTTTTCAAACGAGACGCAAGCCGTTGGCCAACCGTTCAGCATCTGTCTGACGAGAAAACGTCCATTTTCGTCGTATCGGACGGACTTTCTTCAAACGCTTCGGATTGAGAGAGCGTCCTGCTTCCACGAGGGAACGTCGACGGCCCCGCGCGTCGGCGGCCGCCGCGGTCGGCCCTGACGCGTTCGTCCACCTCTCGCGACGAGTTGGAAAACGGAGGCGCAAGCCCGGGGATGGAACCGCCGATTTCTCGATGGCGGGGATTGCGGAATATCTTGGTTCGGAGCCGAACGGCCGTACAGACGCGGAAGATGGAGTCGTGCAAGCAACTAGTCCGACAACAGGAACGAACGTTCACTTTCGCCCTGCCGGGAAGGCGTTTTCTCGTTGCGGGTGCCGGTGGAGATACCTATTTTGCCGCTCATGGCCATCCACAAACTGACCGCCCTTTTCTTCGTGGCGGCCGGCCTGTCCGGCTGCGCGGTATCGCCGCACCTCTCCGATCCGCAGGAAGTGTCGGACGAGGTCCAACCGTATCCGGTGCATCGCGAAGCGACCGAGTTGGTCGGCGACGCGGAAGAGTACCTGGCGAATCTCGAATTCGAGAACCTGATCGACGAGCAGAGTGTCCTCGTCGATTCGTTGGAAAGCCCGGGCAGCCTCGTCGATGGCATTCCCGACATCTCCGACAGTCTTGCCGTGGAGACGGAGGCTCGGCTTCCGGCTTCCGAGGAACTCTTCGACTATCCGGTCGTGGTGAACCGCCGCGTCCTGACCTGGGTCGACGCGTACACCGGGAGAAGTCGAAACAGCTTTTCGAACAGTCTGCAACGGTCGGGTCGCTACCTGCCCATGGCTCGACAGATCTTTGCTGAAGAAGGTGTACCGCGAGATCTTGCGTTTCTCGGTCACGTCGAAAGCGGATTCCGGTTCAATGCCCGTTCCCCGAAGCGCGCCCTTGGCTTGTGGCAGTTCATGAGAGGAACGGCCACGGACTACGGAATGCGTTGCGACACCTGGGTCGACGAGCGACTGGATCCTGAGCGGTCGACGAGAACCGCGGCGATCTACCTGCGTTGGCTCTACGAAAGATACGACGACTGGCTTCTGGCCCTCGCCGGTTACAACGCTGGTCCGGGTAAGGTGGACAAGGCTATTCGTCGGGCGGGATCGCGTGACTTCTGGGAGATCGCAAAGACCGATCACCTTCTGACCGAGACGAGGAACTTCGTCCCGGCGATTCTGGCGGCGACGATTCTCGCCAAGTCGCCCGATGCGTACGGACTACCAACCGACACCCATAGTCCTCTCGAGTTCGAAACCGTTTCCGTCAGTCACACGACCGATCTCGGCGTCGCTGCCCAGTGCGCCGGCGTCCCCGTTGAAGAGATCCGCGAACTGAATCCGGCGCTGCTCAAGGGACAGATTCCTGCCGGTTATGAAGTCCACGTTCCGAAAGGGTTGGGCGAGATTGCGTCCTCGCGACTGGCGGATGTGCCGCCGGACAAACGCTTCGCCTTCACCTCGCATCAGGTTCGCTCCGGTGACACGTTGGGTGCCATCGCACGGCGGTATGGAACGAGCGTCGGCGAGATCCAGCAGGCCAACGGAATGGGACGTTCGACTCTGATCGGAGTCGGAAAGGTTCTGCGGATCCCTGCGCATGGCAGTCCTCCTATCGGTGTGGCGTCCGCCGTCGAGGTTCCCGCCTCCGGCAAGCACAAGGTGCGTCGTGGCGAAACGCTCGGTGCCATTGCTCGTCGATACGGCATGTCGACGAATGCCCTGGCAAAGGCAAACCGGATTGCGGATCCATCGCGGATCCACCAGGGGCAGACGTTGCTGATTCCGGGGCAGCCCGGCTCCGGCTCGAATTCCTGGCAACCGGTCGACGCGATGTATGCCGAGGTCCTTAGAAAACGTTCCGCTCCTGCGCCGACGGCTGAATCCCTGGGGCGAGGTGGAAGCACAGCCCACCTGGTCGAGTTGGCTCGCGCCGAGATCGCCAATCCGGAAAGCACGACCGCATCCCGAATGGATCGTGTCGACTCGGCGAGTGCGATTCCCGGGCAGAGCACTCCGGTTCGGGAGAAGGCTCACTTTGCATCGGCGGGCCGCGGCGCTGAGGAGAGTCGTCTGACGCAGTTCTCCGATGGGAAACGCCCGAGCGAGGCTGCAACAGAGGCTGCAACAGGGGCTGCAACAGAAGCTGCGGACACCATCGTTTCGAACTCTGCGGCCTCGGCATCCAGCACGCGTACCCATTCATACACAGTGCGAAGCGGCGACACCCTCTATGGAATCGCCCGTCAGTTCGGCCACAGCGTCAGCGACCTCAAACGTTGGAACGGGATCGGGTCCCGGGGTCTCATCCGACCCGGCGACGAGATTCGTCTCGCGCCTATGGGAGAGACGACCCCGACCGGCATGTCCCGTGACGATGGGAAGACGCATGTCGTGCTCAAAGGCGAGAATCTTTGGCGCATCGCCAAGAACTACGGAGTTCGCGTCGGCGATCTCATGCGGTGGAACGGACTTCCCTCACGGGCGCGTATCTATCCAGGTCAAAAGCTGCAGATCTTCTAGGAACGGGCTTGTTCAGGCCCGTTTCGGACAGGTTTGAGTCGAACGTGCTCTTGATCTCGACATTGTTGCATCGAGTACGGGGATTCCCCAACCCCGTTGCCGACGTTGAGTAGCCTCATCCTTATCCCGATCTCTATAATCAACTAGACGCTCTTCACCGTTCTTCTTACCTCGCTTCAGGGGGTGTTGTGCTTCCTTCTCTTCCTCTCCGATCGGGAATGGCCCTGATCGTTTCGTTCCTCTTCATTGCATGCGCTCCAGATTCACCCGATTCGGGATCTGGCGACTCGGGCACGGCAGGCTCCGGGTCAGCGTCGTCGGGACAAAACGATCCGATCGACGCCGGAGAACTCGAACGCATCGAAGACCTGTCGGAGTCCCTGGCCAACGATCTGCTCGACCTCTCCGTCGCCTCGCGCCGGCGCGACATCGAGTCGATGTCGAACTACTTTGCCGCCAACGTTTCCGGATCCGCGTGGCCGTCGACCCGGGAGCCGGTCGAACCCGCGGAACCCGCAATGATGGGCGATGGGAATAGCGAGACCGGCGTCTCCTCACGGATTCATCAAGCCTCCTGGCGTTTGCCGGCGGCCAACTCTCGTAGCGGCGAAGACGCGGTTGCCGACTGGGACCGCTTCCTCGGACTCTTCAAAGAGATCGAGGACGTGCGATTCAAAGTGAAGAAGGCCCTGTTCGATTCCGAGACCGGTGGTCACGCCCGGGTCTACGCCTTCGTCATCGGCCGCAACGCCAAGGATCAACGCGAGTGGATCAAGGTCTGGGCGGAGGCCGACTTCACGCGATCGGGAGCGGAAGATACCTGGCGCTTCCGCAACATCGAACTAGAGTCGGTGACATCCCTCTACTCCGAAGTCGATCTTTTCTCCGAGGTCGCACAGCCGGCGGGAGTCGCGTTGCAGCTACCTCGTTACGGCGCTCCCGGAAACGAAGGCTTTGTTTGGCACGGCGCCGCAGCGATCGACATCGATCAGGATGGTGACGTCGACGTCATGGCCACGGGGGTCCATCGGAACTACGTCTACCTCAATCGCGGGGACGGAACGTTCGTGGAGTCTGCAGCCGAACTCGGAGTGGCTCAAACCTCGGAGACCGCAGTCGCCCCGCTCTTCGTCGACTACGACAACGATGGAGACTCCGATCTCTTCCTTTCGGCGTCCGGGAATCAGATGCTCTTTGAGAACAGACTGGTGCCGGATGGAAATCTCAACTTTCAGGACGTTTCCCTTTCCGCAGGTGTCGACCAGCCTGCGATCGGATTCAGTGCCACTGCGGCTGATGTCAATGGGGACGGCTTTCCCGACATCTACGTCAACTCCTACCAAAGGTACGGGGTCGTGATGCCCAACGACTGGGCGGAAGCGGACAACGGAACGCCCAACCTTCTCTTCCTCAATCAGGGAGACGGAACCTTCGAAGAAGTGGCTGCGGACTGGGGTCTGAATGACTCCCGATGGAGCTACGCCTCTGAGTTCGTCGATATCGATGGCGATCACGACCTCGACGTCTACGTCGCCAACGACTTTGGGACGAACGGGTTCTATCGCAACGACGGCGATCGCTTCGTAGACATCGCGGAAGAGGCCGGTGTCGTGGATCCGGGGAACGGGATGGGCGTGAGCTTCGGGGACTACGACAACGACGGTGACCTCGATCTTCACGTCACGAACATGTCGTCAACCGCAGGCAACCGAATCCTGGGTCGTCTCTATGACCAGACGGCCCCGACGGGACAAACTCTGCGCAAGCTGGCGTCCGGAAACAGCGTCTACGAACGGATGGATGACGGCTCCTGGAAGTCGGTCACCCAGGATCTGGGCAGTTTCTCGGCGGGTTGGGCCTGGGGTGGCGGTTTCGTCGATCTCGACAACGATGGCTGGGAGGATGTCTACAGTCCGAACGGCTTTGTCTCCGGCAAACTGATGAAAGACACCTGAAGCCTCTTCTGGCGTCACGTCGTGACGTCCTCGGAAGAAATGGAGCAGGCCGGAAGCGACGCCTATCGCGATAACCACCTCAGCGTGATGTTCAGGGACGGGTTCTCCTTCAGTGGCTACGAACGGGACGGTGTCTATCTCAACGTGGCCCGGGACGAAGTCCCCGCATCGGGAACGCAGCGCCGCTACCGAAACGTGTCCGGCGTTTCCGGGCTCGATTCCGTGACCGACGGTAGGGCGGCGGTCTTCGCCGACTTCGACAACGACGGCGATCTCGACATCTTCCTTACGACCATTCAGGGCCAGGCGCATCTTCTCTTCCGCAACAACGTCGGGGATGATCGAAACTACCTGCGGGTTGCACTCCAGGGTTCCGACTCGGGTACGGACGCGTTCGGCGCGGAGGTTCGCGTCAAGACGTCGCGAGGAGTGCAAACGAAGATCAAGAGCGCGGGCCGTGGGTATCTGGCTCAGAATGATTCCCGACTTCTCTTCGGCCTGGGTGATGACGATTCGGTGGAGTGGATCGAGGTGACCTGGCCGACCGGGAAGAAAGACCGTTTCGATGGTCCTCCGGCCGGCGGAAACGGATTCGCTGCGAACTCGTCGTGGATGCTCAAGGAAGGGGGCGGCGCGCCTGCCTCCATGTCCGAGAAACGGTCCAGTCTGCCGAATCCTCTCTCCAAGGCGGACCGGCTTCTGGCGGATCTCGGCCTTTCCATCGGGGACCGGCTACCGGAAATCAACGTAGCTGGGCGCGATGGCAAGGCCGGCGCGCTCAGCTCCCATCTCGTCCCGGGTAAGACCCATCTCGTCAACGTCTGGGCGACCTGGTGCGTTCCATGCGCCACCGAGATGCCGGAGCTGCAGCGGCGCGCAGATGATTTCAAGGCCTCCGGCGTCGAGCTGTTGGGAATCAGCATCGACACCAAGGGCGGGCCTGCGCGGATCAACGAGTTCCTGGATGAGAAGAGTATCGAGTACCCCATCGTCCACGGCGGCCAGGCGGCGATCGATGCGATCTACGGAGAGGGGGATGTCTTCGTGCCTCTAACCTTTGTCTTAGACGGTTCGGGGCGGATCGAAGCGGCGTTCGGCGGTTGGTCGCGGGATGCGCAACTCGAACTGGAGCGTCTTCTGGACGGGTAGGAATCGACGAGAAACCCAAGGTCGAGGGCGTTAGACTGTGGGGTCGCCGAGCTTCTTTTCGAAGTCGGCGGCCCCAACTGCGTTTGGGTCCGCGAAGGGCTCAGTCGTCCTCTTCCGAGAGACGACTCGGTCCGGATCCGCGCGGTCAAACGTTGGACTGATTGTCTCTTCTGCCTGCGAGGTTGAACTCCGCCATGCTTCGATTCCTGACGCCACGATCTTTCTCCGCTCGAACACGCCCTGTGGACACGGAGTTTCAAAGCGCGCTGCGAGGAGCAGTGAGCCCCAGGTTCGGTGAGTCGCGAAGGTGGATCCTCGCCCTCTCGCTGATCCTGGCCACGCAGCTTTGCGCCTGTGGCGGCGGGGACGGGACGGACCCGGGCAGCACATCCGAGGGGACTTCGGAGCAGCAGGGAACGGGGACCGACGGCGGTTCCGGGAAGGGCGCAGGCTCCGGCGGACACCCGGATGCGGGCTCTCCGGACACTGACCCTCAAGCGCGACTCTTCGCCTTACGCAACCAAGCCAAGCTTCATGCCGATCGGGACACCGACGAAGGTTACGTCGAGGCCGCGCGGCTGCTCGAACAGGTGGTCGCGGAGTCTCCCGACACCCCACGTGACCGTTTGAACCTGGCCCGGGCTCTCGTCTTTACGGACCGGGCGATGGAAGCCGGGCCTCACCTGGAAACCGCGCGTGCCCAGGTCGGCACGAATGAGGCTCACCCCGCGCTTTCCTACGTTTCCGGGATTCATGCCAACCGAGCGGCGGACCGCGAGTTGGCTTTGAGCTACTTCGGAGAGGTCACCGAAGCGCTTCCGGAGCACTTGCACGCCTGGTATCAGCGCGGCTACGTAGCGGAGCGCCTGAAGCAGCTGGAACTTGCGAACGAGTGCTACGCCAAGGTCCTGGAGATCGACCCGAAGTACCGGGCGGCGGCGTATCGGCGGGTCATCGTGCTGCGTCAACTCGGCCGCGCGGACGAAGAAAAGGCGGCCTCCGAAGTTTTCGCCGCGCTTCCGCAGGAGACCCAGCCGGATCCGGAGAAGTGTGATTTGGCCATGGTCGATCTCATCCCCTCGGATCGGGCGGCCGCCGAGCCCGCGAAGTCAGAGGTCTCCTTCGAGAAACTGCAGTCCGCGCCTTCGGGAATGCGTTCGGTCGCGGAGTGGACGGTCGGTGGGACACCGGCGGCACTTCTGGCGACGGACGAAGGTGTGCAGGTCGTCGGCGCAACGGTGCAGTGTGATTGGCTCGGACACGCCGCTTCTCACGTTCTTGTCGGGGATCTGGACAACGATGAGTCCCCGGACGCAGTTCTTGTCGGGGCCGCGGCCCCCGGATCCAGCTCCGGAACGGGCAAGCCAATCGCGATCGAAGTTGGATTCGGTCGCGAAGAGGGTGTCTTCCTTCCCTTGGCTTCCATGGGGACGGTCCAGGGTGAACTGGGTCGCGTCTACCTTCTGGATATCGATCACGACGGAGACCTCGACCTGATCGGGCTTCGCAACGGGTCGGGCCCTGGTTGGATTCGCAACAACGGGGACCGGACGTTCGAGGCTTGGGCCGCGATCACGACGGTGACGCCGAGTGAGTTTGCGCAGACTCCGGGCGCCGACGGTGTGTCGGGCGAGACGGCGAGCCCGGACCGGGTTCGGTCCGTGATGACTGCAGCGACGAGCCTGGACTTCGGAGACTTCGATCAGGGGAACGACCTCGATCTGATCGTCTCCGGTCCGGGCGAAACGATGGCGCTTCTCAACTTGCGGGACGGAACCTTCCGACCCGTGTTTATCGAGACTGGACCGCTTGCCGATATCGCAGTCGGGGATCTCAACAACGACGGTGCTCCGGATCTGGTCGGGGTTCGAGCGGAACGGGGCGGATGGATCCGGTACCACAACGTCGATGTGAAGGGAAAGAGGGCGGACTTTCGTTTGAGAGATGCCGGCCAAGGGTCAGGGCCTGGAGACCAAACTCGCCTGCTCCTCGAAGACATCGACAATGACGCGGACCTGGATCTGGTGACGTTTAGCCGAAAGGAGATCGCGGCGTTCTCCAACGAAGGAGGGCGGACGTTCTCCTTTTCCTCGATGACTCGTGAGTACGTGGGAGAGCACCTGCTGGGCGTCACCATGACGGGGCACGTCGCAACCACCGACCTGGACGACGACGGTCGCATCGAGCTGTGGGTCGGCGGCGTCGGCGGCGAAGAAAGTTTCTCCATCGAAGCCTCGAACGAAAGAGGCTACGACGCCTGGCGCATGCGTCCGAAAGGCGCGCGCGACAACCTGGAAGGGATCGGGACCCTCGTCGAACAGTTTGCCGGGGATACCTACCAAATGCGGATGATCCGCGGTGCCCGCGGTGTTCGCTTCGGCCTGGGTGGGCGTTCGATTCAACAACTGGACGGCGTCCGCATGAGCTGGCCGCAGGGGATCATCCAGTCCGAGCTGCAGGCCGACTTCGTTCTCGAGACGGCGCGCGAGTTCCGTCCCACGCAGGACGAAGGTCTGGTTGCGAGTTGTCCGTTCCTCTATGCCGAGGGACCCGACGGTTGGCGCTTTCTCACCGATGTCGTCGGGATCGCGCCTCTCGACGAATGGTTGCCGCCCGGTGGAACTGCGCATCAGGACCCGGAGGAGTTCGTCCGCATCGACGGACGCGATCTGGTCGTGCGTGACGGCCGGGTTCGGTTGGCGATTACCGAAGAGCTCCGCGAGACGACATACCTGGATCGGGTCGAGCTTTGGTGGGCCGATCATCCGAGCGACCACGTTCTTTATCTCGATG
Organism: bacterium; assembly: GCA_030431975.1. Lineage (GTDB taxonomy): Bacteria > Eisenbacteria > RBG-16-71-46 > CAIMUX01 > CAIMUX01 > JACKCR01. The sequence continues at coordinate 130,375 of JAUIHP010000016.1, forward strand.
AGAGCACGAATCAGGGCGCGTACGACCCGCTGCGTGTCTATGCCGTTCCTGTCGCGGACCTGCAGCCTGCCCGCGATGTGCGGACCGACGATGGAGCCGATGCGACCGAGCTGGCGGAATCCGGAGACTTTCGCTACGTGCACGGGTACGGCGAAGCCCCGAGTCAGTGGTCGGGTTGGGTCGAACCGTACTCGTTGGAGCTGACTGCGCCCGAGGGCGCGGGGACGCTCCTACTGACGGGGCGGATTCACTGGTACGACTCCACCGTGTCGTACGCGCTCAATCAGAACGGGCGCGGATGGAACAGCCTTCGACTTGAAAAGCTTGGCGAAGCGGGACGATCTGTTCGTGAGAACGGCGGGATCCATCCGGAGGTTCTGGTTTCGGACATCGGACTTCCCGCGGGGATGGATCGCACTCTCGTTTCGACTTGGGACGAGCCGCTGGTGACGGACACCCGGCTGCGTCTTCACGGGCAGTTTCGCTTCCTCTGGGACCGGATCCTCTTTGCACCGCCGTTGCAACGGCTGGAGCTTTCGTCCGCGGACGGGATGCCTGTTTCCGGTCACGTCATGCTGGACGGGAAGACGAAAACGGGATCAGTACGAGCGGTGACGGTTTCGAAGACACTGCCGACCGTCGCCACCTTGGAGTACCACGGCTATTCACAGATCGTGGGGGACAAGGCACGTCACGAACAAACCTACGACTACGACTCCGCCGGTCCCGACGATGCCTTCGCGCGGGCCTGGGGTCCGGCCACACGCTACGGTGATGTTCGCCCCCTGCTCGAGCGCCACGACGACGAACTCGCGGTGCTGGTTGCCGGAGATCGCGTCGTCCTGGAGTTCCCGGTGCCGGCGCTCGAGAACGCTGAGAACCGTGCCGAACGGACCTACTTCCTGAAGATCAGCGGGTGGGCGAAAGAGGGCAGTTTCCACAACCGGACCGGAAGATGGATCGAGCCGCTGCCGTTCCGCGGAATGAGTGCCTATCCGCCACCAGCCGACGAGGCTCCCGCGAACGACTCCTACGAGAACTATCTGGACAGCTACCAGACACGGTTCATAACCGGCGGAGAGTGACGGCGCGTTGACCGGTCCCGGGACTCGATCCGGGTGCGGAGGGCGACGCAACCCGGAACTCGACCCAACCCTCAGACTCGAACCGGGCCGGGCGAAAGTCGTACCCACGAAAAAGCCTCCGGACGGGGAAGTGTCGGAGGCCCTTCGCGTCAGCAGGAATGCTGACCATGTAACACGCAAACTACTTGGCGGCGTTCTTCCGGCGACGGACGATCGCGCCCAGGCCGAGACCACCACCCAGAAGCAGAAGACTGGCCGGCTCCGGAACCGGATCGGTCGGAGACGTGCTGCCGTAGGTCAGGTCGAGCCAACCCTGCTTGGAGAAGCCCCAGTCCTTGAGGAAACCTGCCTTCGAACTCGAACTTCCGTAGTAGCGACGGTTCAGGTTAGAGAACGTGTGGAACCAAACGCCGATGTCGTCGCCGTAGCCGATGCCCTTCCAGGCGCTGCCGTCGGTGTACATCGGGTTGTGGTTGATGATGGACGTCGCGTCGATGCTGAAGCCCATCGTCAGGGATCCGTCGTTCTCCCAGCGCTTGGTCTTGTCGTGAAGCCAGCTGCCGTAGCTGCTGGAATTGTACTTCGACGTCAGGATCCGGTCGGGATTGTCGTAGTTGCTGCCGTAGCGGGTTCCGTCCTTGTAGCTGGTGTGGTCGTTGCGGCCGTTGTAACCGTAGACACTCAGCTCGGGCGTGTTGTTCTTGGCGTCGAAGTAGATCAACGCCATCTCGCCCTCGAGCCCGTTCGGGTTCGGACCGTCGTTGATGGCCAGCGTGAAGCCCATCCGGGACGACTGGACCATCATGTTCGTGTACCAGGTGAGTTTGTTCGTGCTCGAATCGAATGAGCTGGTGATCCAATTGATGTCACCGCCCTGATCGGAGTACGAACCGACTCCGGAATCCGGCGTCCAGGTCCATTCGTAGACCGTGGCCGAAGACATCCCTGCGGACGCCACAATGGCCGCGGCAGAGAGAGTCAAAGTGCGCAAGAGTTTCATCGGTGCTCCCCGTCTAAGTCCCAATGCGTTTTCGGTGCGAAGCAGACGTGTCGTCGCATCGCGGATGTTGTCGAGCTATCCTAAACAGGTACCGGAGTCGGCCTCTTCGGCGTGCCCCTGCGGACGAGCTTGCAAAGATTTCGGTATTCCTTCCATTCAAACTGAAGGAACCACAATTGTATTCATCCGATTCCGGTAAGGTCAACATTTTTGGGCGTTCGGACTTTGTGTGGCCAAGAGTTGGTCGCCTTCAGGGGACCCCTCCGGGTACCCTGTCCTCCGACGGGACAAGGAGCCTCTTGAGACACGTTATCTTCTTTATTTGCTGTGCTTTCCTGGCGTCGTGCTCCTCCCCGGATGACTCCGGAAATCCCGGCACGAACGATAGATCGGTGCCGGGCGCGTCAGACAGCACTCCGTCCGCCACTCCGCCTCAGACCATACAGGAGCTTCGCCTGCGACAGGCCCGGAATGATGAGGAGTATTGGGCGGCGGAAGTCCAGTCCGAGGTCTATCGAGGGACGATCGTCGATCTGTGGGACGGGCTTTGGCGATCGACGGATCGGTGGGGATTCCTCGCGGATCGCGCGTTTGCGAAGGTCGCTCCCGGTCGTATCGGATCGACAACCGACCTTGGGAACGGACTGATCCGGCGGGAACTCGTTTCGGCGGACACGCCTGAACAAGTCCTGGACGCAGAAGCTTGGAAGGGCTGGATGCGGGATCTCAGTGCCCGCTACGAACTCGAGTACTTCGAGCTCATTCCCATCGACTTCAAAGACGCGAACCCTGCAATCTCTGTGTTCGACGTCACGTTGGGTTTGGCTCCGGATCCCAAGAGTGTCGAGACACGCCGGATTCAGGTTCGTGCCGAGATCGCAGTGACGTGGTCGGCGGAGAAGGACTCTTATCTCAACTACCAGCCCGCGTTGATCGAACTGGTTTCCGGAGAGTGGTTGGAATGGAACGGCGAGGCACCTTTTCAGGAAGCGTTGCTGCACGACATACCGGGCCACAAGACGATTCCGCCGATCTGTATCTACGATCTCGATGACGACGGACTCTCGGACATTCTCTATCCGCAGACGAACACGCTCTTCCACAACCAGGGTGACTTCGAGTTCGAGAAGACCGACTTCTGCTCGTTTCCTCTCAACAACTATTACGACGCTCTGATTGCAGATTTCGATGGGGATGGTCGGCGCGACCTTCTCGCTGCGGGGATGGGGGAGGGCGATTCGGGGAACCGGCCATCGTTGTATCTCTACAGTACGGGTGGCGAGGATGCGGCCGCGGATCCGCTCCGCTTTCCCGACCCTCCTGAACGAGTCTACGATGCGACGTTCGAGAGCCAGCTTTGCTTTGCCGCCGGTGACATCGACGGTGACGGTGATCTCGATCTCTACATCGGGAAGTATCTGCCGCCTTTCATCGGGGGCCAGGTCCCGACACCGTTCCATGATTCCAACGACGGTTTGCCGGCGGACCTGTTGATCAATGACGGGACCGGTCGCTTTACCCAAGGCATCGAAGGATCCGGGCTCGAAGGGAACCGGCGTCGTCGCACCTTCCGGGTTTCCTTCTTCGACATGGACGGGGACAACGACCTGGATCTTCTGCAGACGAATGACTTCGCCGGAACAGCCATCTTTTGGAACGACGGGACCGGAAAGTTCACGGAAGCACCCGGAGGCGGCGTTGATGAGTCCGCCAACTTCGGAATGTCGCATACGTTTGGTGACTACGATCGTGATGGTGTCGCCGACTTCTATGTCACCGGGATGTACTCGCACACTGTTCGGCGGTTGGAGGCGATGGGGCTGGGACGGCCCGACCGTCCGGACATCGACGACCACCGAATGGCCATCGCCTACGGAAACCGCATGTACATGGGATCGTCGAACGGTTTTGCTCAACCGCCGTTCAAGGACAGCGCCGCCAACACCGGTTGGTCCTGGGGTGTGACGTCTTTCGATCCCGACAATGATGGGGACCTGGATCTCTTCGTGGCAAACGGCCACATCTCCGGCGAATCGATTCGCGACTTCGACAGCAGCTACTGGCGGCACGACGTCTACTTCACGGGTTCCAAACCCGACGCGCTCAAGAACGCCTTCTTTCTCGAACGCATGAGCCAACTCGGAAAGTCGGTTTCCTGGGCGGGGTACGAGCACAACCGGTTGCTCGTGAACACGCCGGACGGATTCATCAGCGCCGGGTTCGCATTGGGCGTTGCGGACTACCTGGACAGCCGACATGTCATCTCCGAGGACTTCGATGGAGACGGACGGACCGATCTTCTCGTCGGGTTCAAGGATGGCCTCGGCAACCGCAAGGGCTTCCGCGTCTACCGCAACGAGTGGCCTGACGCCGGGGACTGGATCGGGGTCGTACTGGAACCTGCAGCCAAGCATTCCGTGTTTGGCGCGACGATCCGCGTTGAAACGAATCGGGGACCGATGGTCCAGGTCGTGGTCGCGGGTGACTCGTTCTTCTCGCAACACTCCAACCGGCGGGTCTTTGGACTCGGTAAGGAAGAGTCGGTTCAGCGGATCGTTGTCGAATGGCCGGATGGTGAAGAGACTGTCGTGGATGCTCCGCGCGAGGGTCGCTACGTCACGGTCAAAGCTCCGGCGTAGGTCTTATGATTGCTCTTTCCGACATCTCCAAGCAGTACGGTCGCCAGATTCTCTTCATCGAGGCGTCGATGCAGCTCAACCCCGGAGAAAAGGTTGGGTTGGTCGGGCCGAACGGCGCCGGAAAGACCACGCTCTTCCGGATCCTGACCGGCGAAGAGCAGCCCGATGAAGGCACCGTTACCATTCCGAAGCGGACGACGATCGGCTACTTCCGTCAGGACACCGAGTCGATGTCGGGACGCTCGGTTCTCGAAGAGGCCATCGCCGGTTCCGGTCGGTTGGGTGAATTGCACTTTGAACTCCAGGAGTTGGAGAGTCAGCTCTCCGACCCGTCTCTTGCCGACCAGATGGAGTCGATTCTGGAGCGTTACGGCGAGGTGCAGGACGAGTACCAAAACGCCGGTGGTTATGAACTCGAACCGCGGGCGCACGAGATTCTGGCCGGGCTCGGATTCGATCCCGATCAGGTTGAGGGCGATGTTGCCAATTTGTCCGGTGGATGGAAGACCCGGGTCGCGATGGCCAAGGTTCTTCTGATGAATCCAACGGTCCTGCTCATGGACGAGCCGACGAACCATCTCGACATCGAATCCATCCTTTGGCTGCAAAAGTTCCTGGCCGCGTCCTCTTCGGCTCTTCTCATCACCTGTCATGATCGCGACTTCATGAACAGGGTCGTGGGACGGATCGTCGAGATCGAAGGCGGGGAGCTGACCAGTTGGTCGGGTGACTACGACTTCTATACGACGCAGCGTGAACAGCAGGCGGCTCAGAAAGAAGCGGCTTACGCACGGCAACAGGCGATGCTGGCCAAAGAGAAGCGCTTCATCGAGCGGTTTGCAGCGCACGCCGCCAAAGCCGCGCAGGTGCAGAGCCGCGTCAAGAAGCTCGACAAGATCGATGCTGTGGAGATGCCGCGCCGACGCGAGGTCGTGAAGTTCGAGTTCAAGGATCCTCCGCGCTCCGGGGACGATGTCGTTCGGCTGACCGCGGTGGACAAAGCCTATGGGCCGAAGTCGATCTATGACGGGTTCGACTTTTCTGTCCGCCGGGGTGAGCGCTGGTGCGTCATGGGCCGAAACGGCGCTGGCAAGTCGACCTTGCTGAAGCTGGTGGTCGGAGATACCCAACCGGACCAGGGGACCGTCCGTCTCGGGGCCAGCCTGCAGACGGGGTACTTCAGTCAGCAGTCTTTGGATCTGCTCGATCCCGCGCGCACGGTGCTCGAACAGTTGCAGCACGATTTCCCCGACGAGTCTCAGGGACGGCTTCGGAATCTTCTCGGAGCGTTCCACTTCAGCGGCGGCGATGTCGACAAGCGCATACTCGTCCTTTCCGGCGGAGAGCGCTCCAGGCTTGTGCTGGCGCGAATGCTCATGTATCCGCCCAACTTTCTGGTTCTCGACGAACCGACCAATCATCTCGATCTGGAGACGAAGGAAATGCTGGTCGAGTCGCTGCGTTCGTTTCCCGGAACCATGCTTTTCGTCTCTCACGATCGGACGTTTCTGAAGGGACTGGCCAATCGCGTCCTCGAGCTGGAGTACGGCGAGGATGGGGAACGCAGTCCGCACATCTATCCGGGTACGTACACGGAGTACGTGGAGAAGACGGGCCGCGAAGCCCCTGGAGTCCATCAGTAGCCCAAGGAAGCGCAGGTCGGAGCAGCCGGATGAACTCTCAGTTTCGATACGAATCACCGATGCCGGCTGCGGCCGAGGAAGCCTTTGACTGGCATTCTCGGCCGGGCGCGTTCCCGAGGATGCAGCCCCCCTGGCAGGACGTTCGGCTGAAGTCCGGTTCTCCCGGAATCGAGCCGGGCTCGCGGACATGCCTGGAACTTCGTATGGGTCCCTTCCGCAAGGAGTGGCATGCGCTTCATGAAGCCTGGGAACCGGGACGCTCGTTCACGGACATCCAGGAATCCGGGCCATTTGCGTTTTGGCGGCATCGGCACGGTTTTGAACCGAGCGGGGAACCCACAGGGTCACGTCTGATCGACGACATCGAGTACCGTCTTCCCTTGCATCCGATCTCGAGTCCGATCGTGGGTTCTTACGTCCGCGGGCAGTTGAATCAGTTGTTTCAGTATCGCCATGCGGTGCTCTCCCGTGATCTGGAACGCCATGCGCAGTATCCGACGACGCCTCTGCGCATCGTCATCTCGGGCGCTTCCGGGATGCTTGGGTCCAACCTGGCTGCGTATCTCTCCACGGCAGGCCATGACGTCAAAGTCTTGCGTCGAATCCGCGGAGGGCAAAGGCCGTCGTGGGCTGATGGGATCACCTGGTCCATCCGCGACGGTCAGATCGACGCCGACGGGTTGGAGGGTGTCGACGCAGTCATTCATCTTTCCGGTTCGCCGATTGCGGAGCGATGGGATGAAGAGACGAAAGCGAAGATCCTTCGGAGCCGAGTGGAAAGCACCGAGCTTCTCGCACGAACGTTTGCCGAACTCGATCATCCGCCGAGGGTTTGGATATGCGCGTCCGGAGCGGGCTGGTACGGAGCTACCGTCGACGATGACGTTCGGGTAGAAGGCGATCCGATCGGACCCGGCTTCCTTGCGGACGTCGTGCGGCATTGGGAAGAGGCGACGCGAGTCGTCTCCTTACCCAAAACGCGCATCGTCAACATGCGACTCGGCGTGGTCCTGTCGGCACAGGGCGGCGCCGTTCAAAAGATGATGCCGGCATTTCGCATGGGGGCCGGCGGCCCGATCGGCACCGGTCGACAGTGGATGAGCTGGATCTCCCTCGAGGACGTCCTCGGGGCAGTTGAGCACTGCCTACATACCGAGTCCGTGAACGGGCCGGTCAACTTCGTCTCTCCCAACCCGCTTCGCCAAAAGGACTTCGCATCCGCCCTGGGCGGAGTTCTCTCCCGTCCTTCTTTCCTGCCTCTACCGGCGGCTGTCGTACGAATCCTTTTTGGGAAGATGGGAGAGGAAGCTTTGCTGGCCGGTGTGCCCGTCGCGCCACGTCGGCTGCTCGACAGCGGGTTCCGGTTCGCGCTGCCGGAGGCTCGGGACGCGCTCGCGGAGACCTTGGGCAAACGTAAGAACTGAGAGTTCCCCCGGCGGCTCTCATTCCCACCTTCTCCGGACCGCGGAACCCGGAACGCGGAGCCCGAGCAACGAAGGCCGCTACTGTCCGCGAAGGGAATGGGACGATGCTCGAAACCAATTCGGAAGCTCGCCACGAAGCGGGTCGCGTCACGGACGCGACAGAGGCTCTGCACTTCGAGGGTGTGGTCCAGAAGTTTGCAAACTTCTTCCGGGATCTGACCGAAGACTCCGTCCGCTCCAAGATCGAAGAGACGTACCACCCCGAGATCGTCTTCGACGATACGCTGCACCAACTGACCGGTCGTGACGCTCTGAAGGACTACATGGTCAGGACTGCGAAGGGCGTCGTCGGGTGCCGGGTGAAGATCCTGGATGCAAGTCCCGGGGCTCGCGGCGCCGTCTACGTGCGCTGGGAAATGGTCATGCAGTTGAAACGCGTGGCCAAGGGAGAAACACTGAAGTCTCGGGGGATGTCCCACCTCGAGGCTGCGGATGACGGGCGAATCATCTTCCATAGGGACTATTGGGACTCGACCGCTGGGCTGTTCGAGCACTTTCCGGTGATCGGGCGGGTCCTACGCTGGATCAAGTCGCGTATTGCTGCCTGAGGTTGCTCGGTTTCCGTTCCGTCGTGTGGCTGGGCTCAGTCCAACCCGGCCACATACTCGATGAGTTCTTCCAGCTCCATCCGGTAACCCTTCTGCCACGGTTCTGAAAAGCCGTCGCCCAGTCTCTTCTTCAGGTCCTCGATGAACTGGTCGTGAAGATCGGCGTATCCGGGCGGCCGGGTGACCGCTCCACTGTCCCAGAAGCGCTGCAGAGCGGCCGCGACGACCGCAGCCTCCGCATGTCGTTGCGAATTGGTCAGTCGATTCTGAACCCCGGCGATACTGGTAGCCGTACGGAACAGGTCCCCGTTCCGGTAGAAGAAATCGGTCGCTTCCTGCTGAGCTTCTTTGAGTTCTTTCTCATCGTAGAACTCATCCTGAAGAACGGCGCGAGAGATGCGCGCGGAGTAGGCGAGCCGATGTAGGGACATCTTCTGAGCCGCGTCGAATGCCGCGTCATAGTGTCGGCGAGCTTCAGCCAAGTTTCCGCGCTTCGCCTCGGCGACGCCGAGATTGAAGTGGAAGGTAATCGGACCCTCGGCGGGTAGGGTGTCCGGAGGTGCGCTCAGAAGTTCGCGCCAGATGCTTTCGGCCTCTTCGTGCCGCCCTTTGTTGATAGCCAGGAATGCCAGGTCAGAACGCTGTGAATGGATGGCGATGGGATCGCCCGCCTCTTCATAGAACTTCAAAGCCTGAGTCGAGAACTCTCTGGCTTCATCATATCGAGCCTGTTTTCCAAGAAGAGTGGCCATGGCCGAGTGCCCGATTCCCCGGTCGAACGCGTTTCCGTTCTCGAAGTGCTGAATGAATCGGCGCAGCTTTTCTTCTCGTTCCGCCATGTCGACGTTTACGAATCTGGCCTCCACCGTGTAGCTCCGCAGGAGTTGGTCTTCCTCGTCCGCGAGCAGCGCCTGTGCTTGACGAAGATAGGTGAGACCGGCTTCGTATTCGGCAATGTTGGCCGCGTGGGACGCGGCAAGGAGCAGCAATCGGCCGAAGTCCCTGGGCGGAAGCTGCGTTCCTTCCCCTGTACCCGCTCGCCGCAACACCTCCTGCACATACACCTGAGCTTCGTGGGCGAGGGGGCCGCGTCGGATCCATCGCCGGATGGAGTCGAGGAACCGGCAGGCCAGGGGGAGGTCGTCGAGCGCCCACTCGAGCGCCTGCCTCAGGTTGTCCCACTCGGCGTTCAGCACGGAACTCGACGGGGAAACGTCTCCTCTTTCGAATCGGCCGCCGAAGTCCTGGGCGAAAGACAGCCAGTAGGACACGTACCGAGCACGAAGAAGTTTCCAGGCTTCCGGCTGTCCTTCCAACAAGTCGGCCGCGTACTCGCGTGTGTTCTGTTGAAGTCGGAAGGCCACCCTTCCGTCCGGCCGTTCGCCGACCCGATGCACCAGGGAGGACTCGACGAGCCTCGAAAAGGAGTTCAGTTGCCCGAGGCGTGACGGCTCATCGAAACAGGTTCCTTCGACGGCCTCGAACGTGAAGCTTCCGTTGAAGGCGCTGAGGTTCGCGAGGAGTTTCTGCTCCGGCGCTTGCAGTAGGGAGTAGCTCCAATCGAGAGAGGCCCGCAGGGTTTCCTGCCGTCCTCCCTTGTTGGGAGTTCCGAGAAGGTCGAAACGTTCCGAGAGGCGCTCCGCGATCTGACGAGGACGAAGGACGGACGTCCTCGCTGCGGCCAACTCGATGGCGAGAGGAAGGCCGTCAAGTCGGGTTACGATCTCGAGGATGGAGGCCGTGTCTTCATCGGTCGGGGAGAACTGCGGTGCGGACTTCCGCGCGCGGTCGACAAAGAGCCCGACGGCTGCGTCCATCGAATGGGTCAGGGTGGGAACCTCATAGGTGGCTCCAGCGCCGGTGTGCAGAAGAGACCGGGACGTCGTCAGGATCGTCGTCTCCGTCGCGGGGAATATCTCGTCGCAGAGGCGGCCCACCGCGGGCCCCATGTGCTCGCAGTTGTCCAGAACCAGAAGCGACGGTCGACGACCCAGGAACAGAAGGAGGTCTTCGCGCTCACGTCCCCGGTTTGCACGAACGCCGAGAGATCGGAGGACCTGCGACTCGAGTTGGGAGTCTTCCTGAATCGTCGAAAGGTCGACAAAACCCACGTCCAACGAGTCGAGTTCCCGTTTGTACGGAGAACCTCCCTGTCCGACGTCGTGCTGCATCAGCGAACGAAAATCGCCGTAGGAACTCGCGACCTCGATGGCGAGGCGCGTCTTTCCGGTGCCTCCGGACCCGACCAGATGAACCATCCGCTCCCGGTCGAGGAGGCGGCGAATCTCGAGGACATCTCCCTCCCGACCGAAGACCCGGTCCTGGCGGACGGGAATGGCGGCCTTGGGCGGTTGGGCTCGGCCGCCGCTACCGGCGATCCCCTGCGGAGAGACGAGCTGTGAGAGAAGAATCTCCATCTCCCCCGCGGAGCGGAATCTTTGCAGAGGGTCCGGACTCATGGCGCGTTCGAGAACGGACTCCAACCGGTCGTCCACGGACGCAAGCTTGTCCCTGAGTCGGACGTGTCGTCGGTCCGCATGTGCTTGCCGGATCTCTTCGACGCTACCGGGGGCAATCGGGTAGCTACCGGTCGCGAGCTGAAAGAGCAGAACCCCGACAGAGTAGATGTCGGAGGCGCGAGAGGGAGGCCCGCCGTTCAGCACTTCCGGCGCGGCGCAGATTGGAGTCAGCGACTTCGCGGATTCGGCGTCTTCGCCCACGGCCGATCCAAAGTCGAGCAGGATGTGTCGTCCCGAGGTGCGTTCGCGAATCACGTTCCCGGCCTTGACGTCTCCGTGGACGAGTCCCGCGTCGTGAATGGCGGTAAGGGCCCGACAAAGCTCCAATCCGAGGTCGACGACCTCGTCAACGTTCAAGGGACCGTTCTCGTGCAGCAGATAGCTCAGCGAGTCTCCGGGCACCAGGTCCGTCCAGAAGCCGGGAAGGCCTTCGAACGTTCCGGCGCCGTGAACGATGAGCACGTTCGGGTGCCGAACGAGCGCGAGACGCCGCGCTTCTTCGAGAAGGTCACGGTCCGCCGTGGCTCCACCGCGTCTCTTCGGGCTTAGGAGTTTCAGCGCGACACGTCGTTTGAGCTCAGGTTCAAAGGCGACGTAGACGGAACCGAAGGCTCCCTCGCCGATCTTGGACTCGACGCGAAGAGGCCCCCACTTTTCTGGAGTCTGCCCCGGACCCTGTCCCGTACCTCGCTCCGGAACCTGTTCTGGACTCTGTTCCTGGCTCTGTTCCGAACTCTGTTCCGGGCCCACCGACTGGACGACGAGGTCTGGTTGGGAAAGAACGGTCGCTTCCCGGCGCCCGGCTTCAAACGCTTGAAGCACCGAGTGGAGGCGCTCAAGTCCTCGGACGGATTCGCTGTCTGGATCGAGCCGGCCGATCAAATGTGGATCGAGGCCTTGGCCGTCGGCCAGGAGTTCTGCCAGCAGTTGTTCCGGAGGCTTCGGGTCCACAGGCAGCTCAATTCGTTGTCGACCCGAGGTCCGGCCCAGCGCGGACATCGAAGCCGTGGTGATTCCGATCGGCTCGGCCCTTCAGTGTAACGGTACCGGGCTCGGCGGGCGAGATCCTGGGGCGAGCTCAGTTCACGTTCCGAACCTGAACAACGAGACGCTCTGGTGTACCCTCTCGAAAGCTCAAACGGAGGAGACTGAAAGATGCGAATGATTCGCCTGACCGTAATCGTCCTGTCGCTTGCCCTCGTTGCCGGTTGCGCCGCCCTGAAGTCAGCGGTTTCCTACCCGGACGCATCCGTTGCCGATGTTCGGGTCGACAACGTCGGACTGACCGCGCTGACCTTGGCCTTCGACATCGATGTGGCCAACCCGTACACGGTGACCCTTCCGGTCCTGGGGTTGGACTTTCAGCTTTCGAGCGCCGGCACGGAGTTCCTTTCGGGCGCCCTCGATCAGAACGAGTCGATACCGGCTGGAGAAAGTCGGCGCATGGCCGTTCCGATTCGGATTCCCTACCAGGAGATCTACTCCGTCATTTCCGGCGTGAAGAAGGGATCCGACGTTCCGTACAAAGCGGACTTCGGGTTGCACGTCGACGCACCGGTGCTGGGGAGGATCACGATACCTTTGGACGCCGAAGGTGAGATTCCGATTCCTCAGTTCTAGTCCGCGGGCCCCCCTGCCGTCGGCAATCGTGGATCGTTTCCTGCCGATATCGGCGACGGGGAGAGGTCTCCGAACGATCGCGTGGATCGTTGCCGTCGGACTCGGACTTCCCGGTCTCTACGGATGTGGAGATGATGGCTCGACCGCCCCGTTCGCCGTCTCCGGTTGGGCGCCCTTCGGGACGAGCCTCGACAACTCCGTTGTCGACGTTGTCGACCTCGGCGGCGAACTTGTCGTCGCGGGCAGTTTTCGACTCGCCGGCGGAATCTCCTCGAGTGGGATCTCCGTGCTCGAAGAGGAAAGTTGGTCCACCTTGCGCACGCCGGTACCGGTGGACTTCACGACGGCCACCATTCATCACGGTCAGATCGTTGCCGGAGCGGAGGGTGTGGCCGCGGGCTTTCTCCTGGCTTGGAACGGCCAGCACTGGGAGCCGTTTCAAGGCGGTACCGACGGCCCGGTTCATTTCGTGAAGTCGCTGGGCGACCACCTGCTCGTCTACGGAGACTTCGACATCGTCGGCGGCGACACGTCGGCGCCCGACATCGCCCTTTGGGACGGCACAAGTTGGAATCGGCTCAGTCGCAGTGGGATCAACGGGTTGGTCCACGATGCCGCTTACTTCCAGGACGATTTGTACCTCGCCGGGACATTTTCGCGAGCCGGCCTTCTTCAGGTGCCGGGTATCGTGCGATGGAACGTCGATGGCTTTCATTCGGTTGATGAGGACCTGGACTACGGTCGTGTTTTCGCCCTCGAGTTGTACGATGGCGAGCTTCTGCTCGGCGGAGAGTTTTCTGTCGACGGGCTCCCAACGACCCTCGCCGGATGGGACGGTAAGGAATGGCACTCCTTGCTGACTGGGCTCGAGGGTCACAGCGTCACGTCGTTGGCCCGTCTCGATGGCGAGGTCATTGCATCTGGTTACCAGCCGGGAAGTCCAGGTCGGCGACCTTTGTTTCTGCGAGTGAACGAAGAGGGGCTCTCTCCTTTCGCATCTCCGACGGTCGGACTGGGAACCGAAAGGCTCGTCACTTCCGGCGGGCATCTCTATGCAACCGGAGGCTTCGAGTTTCCTCCAAGCCCCGAGTCGTACGGCCTCATCCGATGGGATGGAAGCGAGTGGTCCCCGGTCAAGGGCGCGCCAGTTGCGCGAGTTGAAGGCCTTGTCGCGGATAGCCGCCTGATCGTGGTTACCGATCCGACTCGGGTCGATGTTCGGGACACTCGTGGTGTCGCCATGTGGGATGGAGACTCGTGGCAGCCGATGGGCGAGGGACTGACCGGGCGTGTCGAGGACCTTCGTGTTTTCGCCGGCGACCTCTACGCCTTGGGTGCGTTTACCCATTCCGGGTCGAGAGTGGTCGAGAGTTTCGCGCGCTGGGATGGTGACACCTGGCGGCAGTTGGGTGCCGGCTTCGGTAACTCGGCGCTATCCACCCGGGACCTTTGGGTGGACGAGGAAGGGACATACGCGGCGAACAGCGACGGCCTATGGCGTCTGAACGGGGACTCCTGGGAACTTCTCGACCCGGACCCGGAATGTACGGCGCTTACGCGCTTCCAAGGACAAGTCATCGTCGGGCGCAACAGTCCGTACGACGAGGTTGGAGGAGTGGGTTATCTCGACGACGGCGAGATGAAGCCGTTCGCAGGCGGCCTTACGATCCATTGCCGGTCGTTTTGTGTATACGAAGACGCCCTGTATGCAGTGGGCTGGCAGGTCGACGATGCTCCTCTGATTGCGGTTTCCGATGGGAAGGAGTGGCGGGGATTGGCGTCGGAATGGAATGGAACGGCTCGTGAGATCCGAGAGGTTCGCGGTGAACTCGTCGTCCTTGGTGATTTCTACCGTGATGAGTCCGAGCACTTCGTCATGGGCCGGATCGTCGGAGGAACGATCGAGCCGCACTCGGAAGAGGACTTCCGCGGCCTGGTCCGTTCGATCGTCGATTGGCATGGACGAGACCTGGTCTGTGGATCGCTCGTCCTCCCCGGCAGAGCAACGGCGGTTCCACTCGCCATTCGGTAGACGGCGGACACCTGTTAGTTGGACGTCAGCTCCTCGGTTTCGTCCGCGATCTCACCCTTCCAGGTCTCCCCATCGAGGTTGCCGCCCGCACGTTTGGCGGCTTTGGCGTCCGCCTGACGTTGCACGAGACTCGCATGGGTCGAGAAGTACTGCAGAGAATGTCCGCGCATGTCATCGAGTGTCTCGAAGCCGTGCTCTTCCATGAACTCGAGTAGCTCGCGTTTTACTTTCTCGACCACTTCGTAGCCTTGCAGCATGGCTCCGGTGCACATCTGTACCGTGGAGCATCCGAGCAGGATGAACTGGGCGGCGTCTTCTCCCGTTCCGATTCCGCCGATACCCGAGACGGCGACATCCGGGAACTCCCGGTTGATTTCCATGACCTGTCGCAGCGCGATGGGGCGAACCGCCTGGCCGGAGTAGCCGCCCGGCACCGTGTAGCCCTCGACGGTGGGGATGGGACGAAGGGTTTTTCTGTCGATCCCCGTCACGCAAAGGATCGTGTTGATGGCGCTGATGCCATCCACGCCCGCACGGACGGCGGCGGCCGGTGCGGCGGTCACATTTCCGACGTTCGGTGTCATCTTTGCCCAGACCGGAACCTTCGCGACCTCAGTGACCCAGCCCACGACCTCTTCCACGATGTCCGGGTTCTCGCCCATAGCCATGCCCATCTTGCGTTCGGGGAGACCATGCGGACAACTCAGGTTGAGTTCGATTGCGTCGACCCCTGTGGCCTGGATCCGGTCGGTGATCTCGTGCCACGCTTCCCGCCGGTACTCTTCCATGATCGATGCGATGAGCACGTGGTTCGGGTAGGCCTTCTTTACCTCGGTCAGTTCTTCGATCCAAACGTCGAACGGCCGGTCGCTGATCAGTTCGATGTTCTCGAAGCCGATGATGGACTTTGAATCGTTTCGGTCACGAAGCTTGGCGTAGCGCGGATTGGTGTTGACCACCTTGCTCGAGTCGAGGCTGATCGTCTTGCAGACATTGCCGCCCCACCCCAGGTCAAAGGACTTGGCAATGACCTTGCCGTTCGTGCCCGGAGGACCGGACGCAAGAAGGAATGGGTTCTCGAACTCCATTCCGTTGACGGTTGTGCGAAGAGTCGCTGTCATTTTCTACCTCAGTCAGACTTCGGACCACAGACTTCAAACTTCTGCCAGCGCTGCCTGCAACTTGTCGGCGCCCGCTGCGATGTCGCTCTCGCTGATCAGCATCGGCGGAGTGATTCGTAGGACATTTCCATAGAGACCACCTTTGCCGATCAGAAGCCCGTTCCTTTTCGCGGCTTCCATTATGGCGACGGTCTTCTTGGGCGACGGCTCCTTCGTGGTCGGGTCCTCGACGATCTCCATCCCCAGCATGAGTCCCTTGCCACGGACATCGCCGACGAACGGATACGTCTCTTTCATTTCGTCGAGGCGATCCCGTAGTTGCTTGCCGCGTTCGAAGGCGCGCGTCGGAACGTCCTCTTCTTCCATCACGTCGAGGGTGGCTTCCGTTGCGGCCATCGTCACCGGATTTCCACCGAAGGTCGAGATCGTCATGCCCGTGAACGAGTTGGCGATCTCTTCCTTGGCAATGGTCGCCCCGACCGGCATTCCGTTGGCAATGGCTTTCGCCATAGTCATGATGTCCGGCTCCACACCCCAATGTTCGATGCCGAACCACTTCTCACCGGTACGCCCGAACCCGGTTTGAACCTCGTCGCAGATGAAGAGTCCGCCGTAGTTACGCACGATTCCGACTGCAATCTGGAAGTACTCCGGCGGCGGAGTGATGAAACCGCCGACACCCTGGATCGGTTCCGCGATGAACGCGGCCGGCTTCCCGCAGGTTTCGGTACGGATCAGCTCTTCCAGGTCCTGCGCGCACTTGATTCCGCAGGAGGGGTACTCGAGCCCCATCGGACAGCGGTAGCAGTAGGGAGCGGGGGCGTGCCGGATGCCCGGCATCGATGCGCTGATCAGGCGCCAGGGCGCGTGACCGGTCAGGTTGAGCGCAAGCTGCGAGCGACCGGCGTAGCCATGTCGGAGCGCGATGATCTCGCTGGATCCTGTGTGAAGCTTGGCCAGCAGAACCGCCGTTTCGTCCGCTTCGGTTCCGGAGTTCGTGAAGAACGACTTCTTGAGGTCACCAGGCGTGATTCGCGCCAGGTGCTCGGCGACCTGGACGACGTTTTCGGTTGGGTACAGCGATGATGTGTGGCCGAGCTGATTCATCTGCTCGGTCACGGCCTCGATGATTCGGGGGTGACGGTGGCCCAATCCGACCGTGAGGATCCCGCCGAAGAAGTCGAGGTACTCCCGGCCTTCCAGGTCTTTCGCGTAACAGCCTTCGGCCTCGGCCAGGACGACGGGCTCTTCGTAGTAGTTGGCGACGCAGGGGAAGAGAAACTCCTGGTGCTTGTTGCGTACTGTCTGGGAGTCCATTCCCGAACCTTTCTGATTGCCCATGTTTCGCGAATCCTTCCGCAATGTGGGGTTTGCCGGTCGACCCCACGGTCGCCGAGACGGCTGACGATGTTCGTGATGATGGAGATCGTAGTCCTACGGAGCGTCGTTCGCACGGCAGAAGTCACCCGAAACGTCGCGACCCTCTCCCCTAGGTCGGACGTTCCGTTCCATCCGATCTGATGTGCGTCAGCGATGCAATCCGACCCTGCTCGACGCAGAACAGGTCGACGTGGAATCGGCTGCAAAAACTATAGGGGATAAGTCATGGATTCCCGGATGAGAAGCCGATAGCCTGAGGCCGTCCTGACGCAACGGATTCAGATTCTTCGCTAGTTCTGGTAGGGACGGGTGTGAGACTTTCGAGGGCTTGTTGTTCCGACTTTGAATCCGTTGGATGAGGATCCTGAGCTATGCCCGACGTATCACCCAACCCCAGAGTTTCCTGGGACGAATACTTCATGAACATCGCCCGTCAGGTCGCCACGCGGGCGACCTGCGACCGAAAACACGTCGGAGCGGTGATCGTAAGAGACAAGACCATTCTTTCGACGGGATACAACGGTTCGATTCGGGGGCTCGCCCACTGCAACGAAGTGGGGCACATGATCGAGGACGGGCATTGCGTTCGCACGGTTCATGCTGAGGCCAACGCGATCTGCCAGGCCGCCCGCAACGGTGTGCGGATCGAGGGCGCGGACATCTATACGACGGCCAGTCCGTGCTGGAACTGCTTCCGGCTGATCGCCAATTCTTCGATCCAGCGGGTCTACTACGGGGAGTTCTACCGGGACGAACGGTCTTTGGACGTTGCCCGCGAACTAGGCCTCGAGTTGGTGGATCTCAGCGGGATCCTCGATCAGTGATCCGTTCTGAAGCCCGCGTGTTCGTCGGCGTGGGTCTCTTCAGTGTGCTCGTCTACTCGCTTTTCATGTATGGCGGGATTCGGTCACCCGATGCGGAGATCGTGTACCGCTCGGCGCAGACCATTTCGAAGTTTCAGGGAACCCATGTCGAGGAGGACCTCGAAGCCTGGGAGGGGTTCGGCGTCGCCGAGGGAAGGGACGGGAAGCTCTACTCTGTCTTTGGCCCGGTCCAATCGTTCGCGGCGGCTCCATTCGTGGCGGCGGCGCGAGGTATCAATCAAACCGGGTGGTACGAGCATGCGCCGTTCTACATTCCTTCGAGTCCCTACCGGACGCAAACCCTACAAGCCGTCCTGAATGCCGACGACGATGCCGAGCCGCATGCGGAACGGTTCCTTGTCATGTTCTTCAATGTTCTGGTTACGGCAACCTGCGTCTTTGTATTGATGCTGCTGCTGCTCCGTCTCGGAACCTCCCTGGCCGCCGTCGGCGTCACCGGATCCCTCTACGCGTTCGGAACCTTGGCCTGGCCGTATGCCGAGACCTTTTTCAGCGAACCTCTGGCCACGCTTTTGAGCGTCTCCGCGTTTCTGCTGCTGGTGCCCAAGACGTCGTCAGTCGAGCCTTCCGTTTCGCATCGCCATCTCGCAGTGTCCGGCGCCCTTTTGGGGTTGGCGATCGGGACGCACCTCACGTCCGTCCTGTTCGTGCCGGTGTTTGCGCTCTACGGAATCCACCGCTATCCGGTTTGGGTTCCCCGACTTCGCGGACTCCTGGCATGGGGCTTGGGCTTGGCCGGTCCGATCGTCGCGCTGCTCGCGTTCAACTACATGCGGTTCGGTGACGCTCTGGAGACGGGACGGTATGTAGATCCGGATCAAGCGAAGGCACTCTACTACGGCTCGTTCATCAATCCGCTGAAGACTCTCTACTATCTGCTGTTCAGTAGCGGAAAGGGACTCGTCATCTACTGTCCGGCAATCATTCTGGGATTGGCTGCGTTGCCCCGGATGCGGCGTCGGAACGCACAGCTGGCCTTGGCTCTGTTGGCGATGGCGCTGATCCGACTCGTTTTCGTTGCGTCCCGCAGTGACTGGCATGGAGGGGACTGCGTGGGACCACGCTACATGGTCCCACTGATACCGTTTCTTCTCGTGCCTGTCGCGTTTCTCTTCGACGAAGTCCTACGGACGCGAAGGGCGCTGTGGGTGTGGTCGCTTCTGGGGTTCGTGGCGGTCTGTACGATGCAGCAGCTGTTGCTCGTCATGGGGAGACTGCCGCTCTTTTACCGCACGTTGAGGGACGCAGCCCGGGCGGGCGATGTCCGGATCGACGGCGTGTGGGGCCTTCACTCCGACTGGGAGTTTTCGCCACTCAAGTACATGCTGCAAATTCCGCGTGCGCCCTATCTGCTGGAGTCCGTGCCCCTCTCCAGCGCGACGATCTGGATCATCGGTGTCGCGGTCATCCTCGTCGTCACGTGGATCGTCGGACGTCACGTCTTGATGGCGAATACCTTGACCGACGCTGCGTAGTCGTTGATGTCGTATCTGGCAAAGAGGTCACCGAGCTCGGCGTGCATCGGTTTGGCCGGTGTGCAGCAGGAGCTGGCGGAATCTGTCTCCGGTGCCGGTGTGCAGCAGGAACTTTCGGATTCTGTTTCCGGTGCCGGCGCGCAGCAGGAACTGGCGGACTCTGCTTCCGGTGACGGAGTGCAGCAGCCCGACTGTCCCTCGACTTGGCCGTATGCTGTCAGATCCCGCTGATCGTCAATCACGGTGACGCCGTCGAAACCGGCTTCCCGGAGCCCGGCCGTGTAGTCCTCGATCGGGATGGCGCCCGCGATGCATCCGGTCAGGGCCGCAACGTTCTCTTTGAGCTCTTTTGGCAGAGTCTTCTTCAGGGCGATGTCGGACACGGCGACCCGGCCGCCCGGCTTGAGCACGCGGAACATCTCAGCAAAGACCGTGTTCTTGTCCGGCGCCAGGTTGATGACGCAGTTCGAGATGATGACGTCGGCGGAGCTGTTGTCCAGCGGCAGGTCGTCGATCTGACCAAGCTTGAATTCGACGTTGGAGTAGGGCTTCCCGCCGGGGCCTTTTTGTGCGTTTCGCTCCGCCAGCGAGATCATGTCCGGAGTCATGTCGACACCGATAGCGCGGCCCTCGGGCCCAACACGTTGCGCGGCCAGGAAGACGTCCAGGCCCCCACCGCTGCCCAGATCGACGACGACCTCACCCGGCTTCAGACTGGCGAGCGCGGTCGGGTTGCCGCAGGAAAGACCCATGTTGGCCTCGGCAGGAATCGCCGCCAATTCTTCGGCGGTGTAACCGAAAGCTTCTGCGACCGCGTGGACGGACTTGTCGCTGCTGGACAAGCCGCTTCGGGCGGTTTCGCCGTACTTCTCTCTGACGACCTTGGTCACTTCGTTCGACATGGCTCGCTCCCCGGTTGACTTCGTGATCCCAGCCCGCTCGGCTGCTTGCACGAGATGATTCTCCCATAGAGATGCGGGATCGCGAGCATGGTTTCGGGTAGTGTTGGAACGCGCCGAAAGTAGTTTCATCTCGAGCAACGGTGTTGATTTGCGGCCAAGGGGGGCGAGTGCGGCGTCAATGGAATGCGGCAGTAACTCTTTCTTTCGTGATCGGGCTTTGGACGGTTCTCGCGTCCGACCCCGCGACCGGCTCTTCGCGGGAGTTGCGACCCTCATCCTATGAGAAGCGACTCTCATCCTATGACGATGACGAGTACGGTGACCTCCATGCGGTCGTCGTTCGGAAGGACGGGGATGTTGTTGCCGAACGCTACTTCGGTGAGGGATCTCGAGCGAGACAGGTGGATGTCCGGTCCGCGGGAAAGAGCGTTACCTCGTTGATGGTCGGGATTGCGTTGGACCGGGGGGCCATCGCAAGTCTCGATGATCCCGTCTTCACGTACTGGCCCGAATCTGAAGGAAGCGCTGTCGGCGCGGTTCGTCTGAATGAACTCCTAACCATGCGATCCGGTCTGAACGCAGACGGAAACGATCCGGAATCTCCCGGATATGAAGACTATCTGGATGCGTCGGAGAACACTCTGGCCTTTGCCTTGTCCGTGCCGCGCTTGGAAGAACCAGGTACGCAGTACAGGTACAACTCTGTCACGGCCTTCGTCGCCGGCGTCGTCGTGGCCCGCGCAACGGGGCAGCGTCTCGGCGAGTTCGCGAAAGCGAATCTCTTCGAGCCGCTCGGGTTTCAGTCTTGGGAGTGGCAGGAGGATCAGTCTGGTGTGACCAAAGGTCAGGGAAACCTGTTCCTGACAGCGCGAGACTTTGCGGCCATCGGGCAGATGGTTCTGGATGGTGGAGTCTTTAACGATCGGCAAGTCGTCAGCAGCGAGTGGATCAAGGCCAGCCTCGGTCCGAAGGTCGATATCTCCGAGTACGAACCGAACGCGATCGGCTACGGCTACTACTGGTTCTACCAGACTTACGAGGTCAAGGATCGAACGGTCGAGGTGTGGTTTGCTTCGGGCAATGGCGGGAACAAGATCTACGTGGTTCCTGCCTTCGATATGGTGGTTGCGGTTATGTCCACAGCGTATGGTCAGTGGCGGGGACAACAGCGCTCGGAAGACATTCTGCTGGCCCTGCTCGAGGAGGAGGAATAGTCATGCTGGGAGCCATCGTCGGCGATATCGCCGGATCCGCGTACGAGTTCGAACCGACCAAGTCGAAGGCGTTTCCGATCTTTGGCAAGGCCTGCTTCTTCACGGACGATACGGTGTTGACCGTGGCGGTCGCGGCCGCCCTGCTCGACGATCGGGACTACTTGGGTTCCGTTCTGAAGTGGGGCCGGAAGTACCCGACGGCGGGCTATGGAATGTACTTTCTGAAGTGGCTTCGGTCGGAAGAGCCGCTTCCCTACGAGAGTTGGGGAAACGGATCCGCAATGCGGGTCAGCCCGGTCGGGTTCGCGTTTGACACAATCGAAGACGTGATGGAAGAGGCGGAGCGTTCTGCCGTCATCAGTCACAACCATCCGGAAGGGATCAAGGGAGCCCAGGCCGTCGCTCTGTCGATCTTCCTCGCGCGGACCACGCAGGACAAATCCCGCATCCGGGAGGAAGTCACCCGGCGATTCGGTTACGACCTCGATCGTGAGATCGCGGACATCCGTCCCGAGTACGAGTTCGACGAATCCTGCCAGGGCTCTGTTCCGGAAGCGATCCTCGCGTTTCTGGAATCGAACTCTTACGAAGATGCCATCCGAACCGCCGTGTCTTTGGGAGGGGACAGCGACACGCAGGCCTGTATTGCGGGCTCGATCGCGGAAGCCTTCTACGGTGAGGTGCCGAAGGCGTTGGCGGATACGGCGAGAAGCAAGCTGACCCCTGATCTGCTGGAAGTGGTCGACCGGTTTCAGGAGAAGTTCACGGTCGGGCGGTCGTAGGCACCGCCCGCGGCCGCTACTACGGTAACTGCTCGATCATGTCCCCGTAGGTCTCCGGCCGACGGTCCCGGAAGAACTGCCACGTACGCCGTACCTCTTCGATCATGTCGAGCGGTAGCTCGGCCACGATCAGCTCGTCGTCGTCCTCGGAACCTTCCGCCAGAAAGTTCCCGCGCGGGTCGACGAAGTAGCTCGATCCATAGAACTTGCCGATGTTCCACGGCGCTTCCGTTCCGACGCGGTTGATGCATCCCATGAAGTAGCCGTTTGCGACCGCGTGGGCGGGTTGCTCCAGCTTCCACAGATACTGACTGAGCCCGGTTACTGTCGCCGACGGATTGAAGACGATCTCGGCGCCGTTCAGCCCGAGGAGTCTTGCGCCTTCGGGAAAGTGGCGGTCATAGCAGATGTAGACGCCGACCTTGGCGTACCTCGTTTCGAAGACGGGATAGCCGAGGTTGCCGGGCTTGAAGAAGTACTTCTCCCAGAAACCGTTGGTGTGCGGAATGTGGTTCTTACGGTACTTGCCGAGATAAGTACCGTCGGCATCGATGACGGCGGCGGTGTTGTAGTAGACGCCCGGCATCTCCCGTTCGTAGATGGGAACGACGATGACCATCTCGTGCTTGGCCGCGAGTTTCGACATCATCTCGACCGAGGGGCCGGGAACCGTTTCGGCGAGGTCACACCAACGGGAGTCCTGGCTGGGGCAGAAGTACGGTCCGTTGAACATCTCCTGCAAACACAGGATCTGCACGCCGCGTTGACCGGCCTCTTCGATCAGAGGCAGGTGCTTGTCGATCATTGCGTCGCGCACCTTTTCGATCGGTGCGGCGTCGTCATTGATCGGATTGCTCATCTGGATGAGGCCGGATACGACCTTCCGTCCCATAAATCAAACCTCCTGGGTGCTACCAGCTACTACCAGCGGGAGATCACGACCTTCTGGTCGGTGTAGAAACGAACGGAGTCCCGTCCGTGTGCCTTGAGGTCGCCGAAGAAGCTGTTCTTGGCTCCCCCGAACGGGAAGAACGCCATGGGTGCAGCAACCCCGACGTTGACTCCCATCATGCTGACTCCCGATGTGTACTCGAATCGACGCGCAGAGGCGCCGGAAGTCGTGAAGATCGAAGTTGCGTTCGCGAACTCGGACGCTTGGATCAGGCGAACGGCCGAGTCCAGGTCGTCGGTGCGCATCACGTTCAAGACGGGTCCGAAGATCTCTTCCTTGGCGATCGACATCTCCGGTTGCACTTCGTCGAAGAGGCATGCGCCGACCCAGAATCCGTTTTCGTGCCCGGGAACGGTCTGCTCGCGTCCGTCGACGACGAGGTTTGCGCCTTCGGCGATCCCGTTCTGAATCCGTTCCAGAACCCGGTCCCGGTGGGTCTTGGAGATGACGGGACCCATGTCCACACCTTCGTGAAGTCCGTTGCCGAGGCGAAGCGCGCGCGTGGCTTCGACGATCTTCGGAAGAAACGTGTCATAAGCATCCCCGACGAGAACGGCGGTGCTTCCAGCAAGGCAGCGTTGGCCGGCGCATCCATAGCAGCTGCCGACGACGCCCGAGATCGTCGTTTCGAGGTCGGCGTCCGGCATCACCACCATGAAATTCTTCGCACCACCCAGTGACTGTACCCGCTTTCCCGAAGCGGCCGCTTCCTGATAGACAAGACGAGCAACGGGAGTCGAACCGACAAAGCTCACCCCGGAAATGTCCGGGTGTTCGCAAATGGCTTCGACCACTTCCTTCGCTCCGTGGACCAGGTTGAGAACTCCCGGGGGAAAGCCTGCTTCTTCCATCAATTCGAACTGGCGAGCCTGAGAAAGCGGAACCTGCTCTGAAGGCTTGAGGACAAAGGTGTTTCCGCAGGCGACGGCGTAGGGCCAGAACCAAAGCGGAACCATGGCTGGGAAGTTGAACGGGGTGATGCCCGCAAAGACGCCGATCGGTTGCCGCCGCGTGACGGTGTCGATGCCGCCGGCGACGTCCTCCAACGACTCGCCCATGAGCAGGTTGGGAATGCCGCAGGCGTGTTCGACGTTTTCGATTCCGCGTTTCAGGCTGCCCCAGGATTCGGAGAGCGTCTTGCCGTGCTCGCGCGTCAGGATCTCGCAGAGTTCGTCACGGTGTTCGTCCAAAAGGGCCTTGTAGCGAAAGAGGTAGCGCGCCCGTTCCACGGCGGGCACACGCCTCCAGTCGGCGAAGGCATTGGACGCGGCTTTGACAGCAGCGTCGACGTCTCCTGCCGTGGAGAGCGGGACCCGACCCAGGGACTCGCCGGTTGCGGGATTGATCAGAGGAAGCGTTTCTCTTCCACTGGACTCCGTCCACCGGTCACCGATGTAGTTCTTGAGCGCCTCAGCCATCCCGACCTCCCGGGCTATCGTGGTGTGAGCGGACTCCAGAGTCCGATGTTGTTCGACGGGTAACCGCCGGCGGTCTCGAACAATCCTCCGACGTAAAGGTCGCCAAAGTATTCTTCGAGGCAGTAGACCGTTCCGTCGACACCGCTCGCGAGTCGGTTCCAGCTGCTGCCGTCCCAGAGGGCGATACCGTTGAGGTTGCCCTGCTGCGTGGGGACGGACCAGCTTCCGCCGATGACGGCGTCACCGTTGAACTCGGTGATGGCGTAGGTCGCACGGAAGTCCTCGGTCGAGGAGACGGAAGACCACCCGGTTCCACTCCACTTCGCGACGCCGAGCGCCGTCTGACCGCCGGCCATCGAGAACTGGCCCCCTACCCAAAGCTCGCCGTTGACGACGGCCAGAGAGAATACGGATCCGTTGACGCCGGTTCCCAATGACTGCCAACCGCTGAACGGATCGTAGTAGGCCACACCCACGATGGAAGAGCCACCGATCTGGTTGAAAGAACCGCCGATGTAGATTCTCCCACCAAACTCGGCGACGGCATGGACGATGCCGTTGGGTTCTTCGGGGTCCTTGAAGCCGTCGACGTAGGTGATGAATTCGTCCGTCCACTTCGAGACGAAACTCGGGCCGATGGTCGGGTCGCCGAACTGCACGAGTCCGGTGAAGGCACCCCCGAGATAGAGTTCGAAGTCGAGGTCGGCGAGGGCGTAGACATGAAAGTTCGGCGAGGTCGTCGGCCCAAACCACCGTCCGATCTTGTCCTCCCAATACGCGAAGTGATTCGGCTCTCCCTGAGTATTGAACTCCCCGCCGGCGTAGATCCGCCCGTCAAGCCAGTGCAGCGCGCGCACCGTTCCGTTGAGTGAGCCCCCGCGGCTTGTCCAGGAACCACCGTTCCAGCGTGCGGCGTAGGCGCTGTTGATCGGGCCCACGCGTGAGAACTCCCCTCCGACGTAGA
The DNA here is from genome assembly GCA_030431975.1 of bacterium. Taxonomy (GTDB): domain Bacteria; phylum Eisenbacteria; class RBG-16-71-46; order CAIMUX01; family CAIMUX01; genus JACKCR01. The sequence goes on from JAUIHP010000016.1 coordinate 156,037, forward strand.
GGAAGCCGTCACCTCCGGCCTCCATGGCGCGGATGCGACCGTCCACACCCTGACCGCTTGGATTCGGCCCGAAACCATCCCACCAGTAGTTGTCCTCGGGCTCGACAGCGGACCCGGTGCAGGGAACGCTCGCACATAAGGAACCGGTGAGAAGGTCGCATTCGTGGCTGCCTTCGCTGAGCGGCGCATAGACGATGTCGACCGTCTTGGACTGACCGCGCGGAAGTCCAAACGACGCGGGGTCGAGGCTCTCGAAGTGTGCACAGTCGAAGTTGAATACGGCAGTCCCGGTCAGGATGCCGCCACCGGTGTTGGTGAAGGTGACGGAGAGCGTATCCCGCTGACCTGGTTCCAGTGTTGCAAAGTCGAGACGAGACGGTGAGATCGAACAGAAAGGTTCCTCGTCCGGAGTCTCGACGGACAACTTTTCGGTGTGATCGGAGTCGTCACCCGCGTCGGTTGCGACCATGCGATAGGTGTAGGTCGTGAGGTAGGTCAGGTCGGTGTCGAGGAATTCTCTCGCACTGCCCATGACTTCGCCGACGGTGGTCCAACCTTCCTCCAAGCGTTCGATACGGAAGCCGTCGGGGTCACCGAACGGATAGCTCCACTCGACGAGCACTTCGTCATAGGCCTGGGCCGTGACCTCGAAGTCCTGTGGAACGGGAACGGGAGTGCGGACCGTCACCTCGTTGGAGTATGCAGAGGCGCCGCCCGCATTCACGGCCCGCACGCGGTAGGTGTAGGTCGTACGATCGGTGGCCGTGTCGTCGTCGAACGTCACGCCACCGTTGGCCGGGCCGATCGTGGCGATTCGAACGAAGTCGCCGCCTGCAGCGGCGCCCGGGACCTCTGTCCGTCGTTCGATCTCGTAGCTCGTCTCGTTGTCGGCATTGTCCTGCCAGACGAGGCGAACGAGAGTCGTCGACTGGGCCACCGCGGCCAAGTTGCTGGGCGCTTCGGGCGCAGCGGTCCCGGTTGCGGCTTCGACGATGTTCGATACGTCCGAGAAGTTCCCCGCCTCGTCCTGCGAGAGAAGTCCGAAGTAGTAGGTCGTCGCTTCCTCGAGTCCGGTCACCTCAAACATTTCCGAAGAGCCGGATGGTGAGGGCGTCGGCAGGTCGAGAACCCGAATCGCATCGAAGAACTCATCGGCCGTGAACGGTTTGTCGGAGTACCGCAGATCATAGAGGGCGGCGGTCCCGTCCGTACCGTCGTCACCCGGAGCCGTCCAACTAAGGGTGACCGAGTTGGTCGACGTGCTCTCCAAAGACAGTGTGACCGCGCTTGGCGGAATGAAGTCCGAAGGAAGGGCAAAGGTCGAGTTCGAAAGGTCGGAAACATTGCCTGCATCGTCCGTCGTGCGAAGGCGGAAGAAATAGGTGCGTCCGGTTTCCAGACCGGAAACCTCGATCGCTTCCTGCGTCAGGGGCGGTTGGGGCGGTCCCAACGCAATCGGTGTTGCGTCCTCGAAGTTGGTCTCGTCGATCAGAATCTCGGACAGACGGAGGTCGTAGGAAGCAGCCGTTCCCTCGATCCCGTTGTCACCCGGAGCTGTCCAGGTAAGACGAATGGTCGTTTGATCGATGGCTTCGGCCGCGAGGTCGGTCGTTCGGATGGGCGGAATGACATCCGGTGTCGTTGCCGACGCGATGTTGGAGAGGGCAGAGACGTTGCCCTGATCGTCGGTCGAACGTTGTCCGAAGTAGTAGGTCGTTTCCGGCGTCAGGTTGATGACCCGAAGAATCTCGGTGGCGCCAGGAGCCTGCGGGAACGAGGTTGTGAGCCGTGTCGCCTCGGCGAAGTTACTCTCGTCCAACGGCGCCAGTGAGAAGCGGACCTCATAGGTGTCGACGCGGCGGCCGCCGTCGTTCGGAGCGGTAAAGGACAGCTGGATCTCGGTTCCCGACTCGGCGACCGCGGTCAGGTCCGTGACCGCGGAGGGACCGGTTCCGTCTGCGGTCGTCAGTTCCGTCGTCGCCAACGGGGACTCATTATCCTCCTCGTCGTAAACCTTGAGCCCGACGTAGTAGGTGGTCCGCTCATCGAGTCCATCCACGAACAGAAACTCGGAGCTGCCGGGCGGGGAAGGAGTCGGGACATCGGGCAAGCTCGTCGCCGACGCGAAGTTGTCATCGTTGATCGGATCCGTCGATATCCGAGCTTCGTAGCGCGTCGCGGTTCCCTCGTTGCCGTCGTCCCCGGTCGCCGTCCACTCCAACTCGAACGAGTCGACGCCGATCTCGACCGCTGCCAGATCCGTGACCTGCGCCGGAGGTGTGCGGTCCGGCGGAGGCAGGGTCGTAAAGGCGATGGGATTGGAAAGGCTCGACGTAATCGGCACATCGTCCTCGGTACGAAGCGCAAAGTTGTAGAGGGTACTCGCTTCCAGACCCGTGACCAGGTAGGTCTCCTCCGTTCCGGCCGGACTGGGCAGCGGAAGATCCGGAAGCGGGGTGGCTTGGTCGAACAACGTCGGTGTGTCGATGAGCTCGTCACTGATTCTCAGATCGTAACGACTCGCCTGACCGACATCTCCGTCGTCTCCCGGGGCGGTCCAATGCAGAACCGCTGTCGTGTCCGTGAAGGCGCCCACGCGAAGGTCGGTCGTTCGAGCCGGCGGCACCTCCGGCAACAGGCTGACGATTTCGCGTTCGCTGTAGGCGCTGACCTTGTCTTCAAAGACCGCGCGGACGCGATAGCTGCGTTCCCCGCCGCCGAAAGTCAGAGTCGGGGGAAAGGTGATCGTCGTATCGGTGCGGGACAGCGAGTAGACCGTTTCGAACTCGTTCTCGTTGATCTCACGCAGGTCGTAGCGGAGTGCGCCGCTGATCGCGCCCCAACTCAGTCGATAGTCGGTTTCGGTGGCGAACGTCTCGTTGAACTGCGGATAGATGGGCAGCAGCACGATCGTTGCGCGGTTGGGAGACCCGGCGCGGACGTCCTCGAGGAACGTCGATCCTTCATATAGAAGACCCTGGGAAACCGTGGTGCCGTCGGCTAAACCCTGCGCCTCGACCTGGATACTGTAGGACCCGGGCCGCACGGTCAGCGAGATCGAGAACGAGGTGTCTTTGGGCTCGATGACGTCCGTGTCGCTGTCTTCCAGATCCAGCGTGTTCGACTCTTCGTCATAGCGGAAGGCCTGGGCCGAGATCTCGGTGATGACTTCGCTGCCTCCGGCCTCCCGATTGGCGAGGCCGGGGTCTGAACCGAAGACCACTTCGAGATCCAGAGAGACCACGGAACCGGTGTCCGTCGGCTGCTCGCTGCAGCCCACGAACAGACCGGCGAGAATCAGTCCGACGGCGGCCAAAAGGTGGTGACGCAATTCTTTCAGAGCCTCCAATGCCCACTGAGATGACGGCGCAACGCCCGCTATCTTAGCCGCAAACGGCGTTGCGGTCGTTGGTGGAAAGCGATTCTTGACGGGCAGTCGGTTCGGACTTCCCGGCAAAAAACAGCTACGATTGTGCGGTAGAGGAGAATCCGTCCTTTGAAGCACTGCCCGAAATGCGGAGAGACGACGCGAGCGGTCACCCCGGAGGGGGACAATCGAGTCCGGGATGTCTGCACGAGTTGCGAGACCGTCCACTACTCCAATCCAAAGATCGTGACCGGTTGTCTGCCGGTCTGGACGGACGGACGCATCCTGCTCTGCCGCCGCTCGATCGAGCCTCGATTCGGACTTTGGACTCTTCCTTCCGGTTTCATGGAAAACGACGAGTCCCTGGAAGAGGGAGCATTGCGAGAGACGCAGGAGGAAGCCCGGGTCGAGTGCCGGATCACGCGCCTCTTCTCCGTCTTCAGTCTTCCGCACGTCAACCAGGTCTATTTTCTCTTTCTGGCCCGGATGAAGGATCTGTCTTTCGGTCCGACCCCGGAGAGTTCGGAGGTGGAGCTCTTCCACTTGGGAGATGTTCCCTGGGACGAACTCGCCTTTCGTCCGGTCGAGTTTGCGTTGCGTGAGTTCGAGCGCGATCCGGAGGATCCGGTTGTGCGGTCGGCGAGCTATCGCAGAGGTCCGGGGGATCCGTGGATCCTGGGGGCAAACGGAAGCAGCGAAGGTTCCTAGCTCGACCGTCCTGACCTTTAACGACGATCTCAACGCGGGTTTCTCGTTGGCAGCTCCACTCGAGTCGAAACACCGCTCTTGTACGGCGACCCTCCCTTGCAATCTCGGAACGAGAGGTTAGGCTCCTCCCGGCCACTAAGGCAGAGAGGAGTCACCACTTATGGCAAGAACGACAACGAGTCGCGGCGGACGGCGGTCAGCCCGCGCATCCGAAACTTCGAAGCGAGCCAAGGTTCAGCGCCGCACGCGCAAGTCTCGCAAGAGGGTGATGGAGCCGGAGGATTTGCTCCGCATCCGGTTTGTTTCGGATCCGCAGATCTCCCCCGACGGATCGACCATTCTGTTCACGCACAAGAAGGTCGGTGAGAAGAACAACTATCACGCAGAGCTGTGGACCACGGCGACGGATGGTGAGACCGAGGCGCGGGCCTTTACCAGCAGCGGCAAGGACGGCCACGGTCGTTGGTCTCCGGATGGTAGCCAGGTCGCCTTCGTTCGCGGAAGCGAGACGGGCTCGCAGATCTTTCTCATCCCAAGCGGTGGCGGCGAAGCCCGGAAGCTGACCTCGTTTCCCGAGGGCACGATTGCGTCCTTCCAGTGGTCACCGGACGGTAGTCGTCTGGCCGTGAGCTTTCGGGAAACGGCTCCCGAGTGGACGAGCGAAGCGAAGAAGGCGCGAGCCGAGTCGGGCGGGACGACACCGCCGTGGGTCATCGATGATCCCTGGTACCGTCTGGACGGCGACGGATACTTCGGCGCACAACGTTTCGAGATCTACACCGTCGATGCCGAATCCGGTGCGCACGAGAAGCTCTACTCGGATGTGACCGGAGACTACTCCTTCACCTGGTCTCCGGATGGACGCGAGTTGGCCGTCGCTTCCAACCGGCACAAGAAGGCTCTGATGGAGCCGTGGCACACCTCGATCTATCGCGTGAATGCGTCGACCGGCCGGGTTCGTGAGATCAAAGGGTTGCCCGAAGGCCCAAAGACCGCGCTCGAGTGGTCGCCGGACGGCAAGACCATCGCCTACGCCGGCCGCGAAGGACATGACGACGTTTACAGTCCGGACAATCTCGAGCTGTGGATTTGCGACGTGGATTCGGGGCGCACGCGGTGTCTGACCAAGGATACGGACTACTGTCTGCTCGCGATCGCGTTGACCGACACGAGCGCGGCGACTTTCGGCGCGTCGATTCGCTGGAGCCCGAACAGCAAGGACATCTACGTCCTGTTGGGTTGGCACGGTGAATCGCACGTGGCTCGAATCGCCCGGCGCGGCGGAGAGCTCGAGTGGGTCACGAGCGGTAAGACGCTCCATTCCATTGGGAACTTCGATGACGCCGGTGAGCATCTGGCCATGTCGCAGGGAAGCCCGACCCGATTCGACGAAATCGCAGTGGGGGAGTTCGACCGCTGGAACCGATTCGGGGTTCGCCGTCTCACCGATCTGAATGGGCCTTTGCTGTCGGAAGTTCACATCGCGAAGCCCGAGAATCATTGGGTCCGGACGGAGGACGGCAACCGCGTACAGGTTTGGGCTCTGTTTCCGCCGCACAAAGCCAAGCGCGGACGATTCCCGGCCGTCCTCGAGATTCATGGCGGACCTCATGCCATGTACAGCATCGGGCTCTTTCACGAGTTTCAGGTGCTTTGCGGCAAGGGCTACGCGGTCTTTTTCTCCAACCCTCGCGGAAGCAAGGGTTACGGAGAAGAACACTGCGCCGCCATCCGCGGATCGTGGGGCGGCGCCGACTGGGTCGACATCGAAGCCGTCACCGAGTTCATGCAGTCACACAAGAACGTCAACGAGAAGCGCATGGGTGTGATGGGCGGAAGCTACGGCGGCTACATGACGAACTGGGTCATCGGTCACACGCGCGCCTATCGCGGTGCGATCACGGATCGCTGTGTCTCCAACCTCGTCAGCGCCGCCGGAAACAGCGACTTCCCGCAGGTGCCCGACTCCTACTGGCCCGGCAATCACTGGGACAAGTCGGAGTTTCTTTGGGAGCGCAGCCCCGTGAAGTACCTCGGCAAGTGCAAGACGCCGACCCTGATCATTCACAGCGAAGGCGATCTCCGTTGCAATGTGGAGCAGGGAGAGCAGGTGCATTCCATTCTTTCGCTGCGCGGTGTTCCGACCCGTTTCGTTCGGTATCCGAGGGAGACAAGCCACGGGATGAGTCGCGGAGGACCGCCGGACATGAGGATTCACCGGTTGGGAGAGATCCTGGCGTGGTGGGAGCGCTGGCTCGCCTAGACCGCCGGTTCGCCTGCCGGCTCAGCTGGCTCGTAGGATAGATTCGCCCCCGAAGACCGAGAATCGATTCGGACTTCGGGGGTATTCTTTTTTCGGCGGCGACGGGTCCGGATCGCCGCCGGGCAGGTCCCGGGACGGCCGAGGTCGGGTGATGAGAATCGAAACAGTTCCCCCGGCCAGCTGCCGGAGCGGCTCTGGTAGAGAGCGGGCGACGGACGGGGCGGAACAGCGTCTCGCAATACGGAGCACGGAGGTGACACATGACAAGAAGCGCACGAACTCTGATTGTTCTTTTCATGTCGATGGTGTGGGCAGCCTGCCAGGGAGCGGGAACGACCGACGTCTACGTCCTTTACCCCGATGACTCCGGACTCGAACGCGGCAATCCCGTCAAGATGAACGACTTTGTCGTCGGCGAGGTCAAGGCGATCGAGCTCGAACCCGACGGCCGGGTCGCGGTGCAGGTTCGGATGTATCCCAAGTACAAGGATTACGTGACCGAAGGCTCGACGTTTGCCGTCCGCCGGGAGTCGTGGCTGGAGCCCGGGCGATTCATCGACCTTCAGGTTGGAGACGGCCAACCCGTCGCCGACGGAGCCCGATTCGAAGGCGTCGTTTCCGTCGAAGATCGAATCAAGGGACTCACGGACCGATTCCTCGATTCCATTCAGAACACCGACCTGAAGAAGACTTTCGAGGACCTGGCCGCAGCCGCAGACAGTGCCGCTCGCGTCGGCAAGGAGCACTGGGAAGAGCGTCGACCGGAGATCGAGGCCGATGCGCGGGAGCTTCTGCAGGAGTTGGAAAAGCAGGGCAACGAAGCTGCCGACCGGTTGCGCAAGCGGCTGGAGGAGTACCTGGAAGAACTCGAGACCGACCCGGACAAGGAAACCAAGAGCATCCAGATCTGATGGTTGTGGCCTGAGGATTGGTGACGCTCGGGAACGGATTTCGCAGTTCTCCGAGCATGACCGACCGAACTCCGTCACCCGGGGCGATCTACTCGACCTATCACCCGCCCTTCTGCCCGAACCGTGACTGTTCCTTCCACTTAGGGAACAGACGGCAGTGGCACTACGTTCGCGACGGGTTCTTCACTCGCCCGTCGGACCAGCGCCAGTTTCAGCGCTTCCTTTGCCGTCACTGCGGTCGACGGTTTTCTACGCGAACGTTTTCCGCCACCTACTGGCTA
>JAUIHP010000053.1 GCA_030431975.1 bacterium
CACTTCTCGGTCGGATCGGGCACTCGAAGCATCTCTTCCCAGTAGCACGCAGAAATCTTCCCGAAGAAGTCGGCGGCCGCTTTGGACATCGCCGTCGGGTCAGGCGGGACATCGGTGGCGGCTTCGGGCACCACGGTCGGATCCGACGGAGTGTCGAGTCCTTTTGCGTCAGCTCCGACCGGTTCACCTGCAGGATCACATTTCGTGTCGGCCCGGTCGTCCCCGTCGGCGCAGCATGCCGACATCGCGTCGCGCTGGATCTCTGCATCGTGTTCGAAAGCGGCTTCATGGAACGCGGGCAGAGAAATCAGTTCCGGAGTCTGACGAAGCCGACCCGCAATCGCAGGCCACGTAGCTTCCGACGGTGGAGCCAGGCGAAGTCGGGGTGGGCGAGATGGGGTGTCACCGGGATCTGTGCCACCAAGATCGTCACCACCAAAATCGGTGTCACCAGGATCTGTGTTACCAAGATCGTTGCCACCAAGGTCGGCCTCACCTGGAGCTGTGTCGCCAAGGTCGGCACCGGTACTTGCCGGCAGTAGATCCTCGTGCGCCATGGCCCAACGGACCTGTTGTTCAAGAACCGCGGCGGTGACTTCCGTTGCGCGCTGACGCCATAGACGCATGCTCTCACCGCCTGCCCCGGCCCGTTCGATTCGGCTGAGTGCAAGAAGTGATGTCGTGCGAAGCTCCTCGGCGGACTGAGCTTCATGCAGCGTACGCGAGCGAGTCTGCCACGCCCGAATCCACTGGTTGGCGGTCCGAACAGAAACGTCCAGGCGATCTTCGACATACTCACGGAAGCAGTCGAAACCGAGCGGCCGCCAAGCGTGCGTGCTCCGAATGTCATAGAGCAGACAAGCCAGATGATTGCGAAGAGACCGAAGCTTCGCTTCGAACGAGCGGAACTCACGAATCAAATCTGCAGCGCTCGAATCCGCCGGAATCCCGCCCATCGGGTTGATACCGGCCGCGTCCGTAACCATAGAGTTCGCACTCATGGAGTTCACGCTCGTTGCACTCATTCCCGTTGGATTCGCGCCCGACAGACCCGTACCCGTTAGGCTCCCTCCGGCGGCGTTCCCACCTACGAGGTCCTCGACCGCGGCTTCCGCGCCGCCGTTGCTCCCGCAATCCGATGCCAGCACGGCGTCCAGTTCGGATAGGCGGGTCTTGCTCAAGACGAAGTCATCGTGACTGGACACGCGAATCACCGACATCCCTTTGCCACCTGTTTGCGGGATCTCCCTGATTCCACCGTCGGTCTCGTTCTCGAAGAACTCCGGCGGTTCGTCGGGAGGCTCATACAGATCCACAAAGTTCGAAGCCTCGAACTCGGCCAGCAGGACCTCGAGGGCCTGGCTACTATTTGCCGGGCCGCCGGTCCGACGTGCGACGTCTTCGCAGAAGGCCTCGAAGATCCAGCGAAACTGGGTCGGGCATTCGACATCGACCAGGAGCCACATCCCACGGTGATAGCGGTGGTTTGCTCCGTGATTCCCGAACCCGTTGAGATCGTTCAGACTCCTTAGGCCGAAGTCGCGCGGATCGGGGTCTTCCCGTCGCTCTTTCGTCTGGGTGCCTTTCGCGCGCTCCTTGTCCTTCCCGTTCCCCTCTTCCTTCTCCTTCTCCTTCTCCTTCTTTAGTTCCTTCTCCCGCTGCACGCGCTCTTTGAGAGCCTTGTTCGTGAGCGAACAGGCGGTTCGCAACCACTCGACTTCATTGTCAGCATCCAGGACAGGGAGAATCGTCAGAACCTTCGACTCACAAATGATCCCTTCCGCCATCGCACGACGAAGTAGCGGACGCGTTTCAGTCTCACGGGAAATGCGTGCGGCGTCCTGAAACGATCGGTGACTGACTCCCAGCTCTTCATTTGCGAAAACGGAAGTCCGCGAGTACCCGAGATCCAGTGGATCAACCTCCCGCCGGATACGACCGGCCAAATCGATACGGGACAGCTTCGTTGCGGCAATACGCGACTGCGTGTCCCGAACCTGCTGATCGAGTCGAGTCTCATGCGCACGAGGCGGCCGAACGAGAGATTCTTTGGACCAACCCAAGGCGGGGGCCAGGATCTCACGCTCATAGACAGCGATGGTTTTGTGGTCAACGCGCATGTCCGTCCAACCTGCTCGATGTCGCTACCGAGATGTCCGCATAGCTTGCTCGGAATCTGTGCCGGGGATTAGTAGATAAGTCCGCCTTCCGTGGAGACGGATAATGTAGAACTTATACGAGTAAAATGTGGAAGTCAATATAAAACGAACAAAAGTGCGTTAATAGATAGTCTCGCGCACGGCCCCATGGATGGCCTGGAGACTTCATACCGCATCGGAGTTCCGTCTTCGGGATTTGCAATCACGTCGACTCTACGAAGCATCCGGGCGACTCGCTGATGTAGTCTTCGGTGGACACTTGGAAGAGGGGTACCACACCGAATGGAGCAGGGACGAACCGCCGCGCGGGGTCTACTTCCTTCACGCCAAGACGAATGATCCGACCGGAGAAGTCTCAAGATTGGTAGCCCCGGAATGAAGCGTCTTGTCCTCGCCGTACTAAGTTTCTTGGCTGTTGCCTGCGGTGACCGTGAGCCAGTCGGGTCCGCCCATGTCGAAATCAAAGATCCAGAGTGGGGGCCAGGAAGCGAAATTCTCTTCTATCAGAGACCTGGCGGGGACTATGAAGCCGGAATCTGGATCATAGACGTAACGACGCTCGACCGGCAGTTTGTCGCCAGTGGCCGATTCGCGACCTGGGGGCCTAGCTCAGATCTAGTAGCGATTAGCGCAGGCTCGTCGCTCCAGGTGCTAAGGCGAGGGGATGACGGTGTCTGGAACTTCGATTCGACGATTGATCTTGGAGAGAATGTCATTACATACGCTGACTGGTCCCCTGACGGCTCCTCGATCCTCCTGGACATTCTCGGCCCCATTGAATTGGCCGGGTTGTCAGTCATTGATGCAACCACGGGTGAAATTCGAGAGATCTCACCACGTGGAGTCGCCTGGAGAACTCCGGTTTGGTCCCCTGACGGCAGATCGATCGCATATTCAGTGAACAATGGTTCCGGCCAAGCGGCTCTTTGGGTAATTGACGTCGAGTCTCTGGATCAACGGCAGGTAACAGATCCGAGCGGGCGGGATTTGTTTCCTCGCTGGCATCCCGACGGTCGATCCTTGGCGTTCTCTCGGAAAGGCGTCGGCATAGTGGAAGTCGACGTGGTGACGAGAAGCGTGCGTGTTCTCGTACGAGATCGACCACTTGACTACTGGATGGTTCCAACTTGGTCCAGCTCAGGGTCTGCCATGGCCTTCAACGAAGATCGGCTCTACATCATCGAGGATGGTCGGAAGAGGCTGTTGAATTGATGTGTTGTGGTCTGGACGCGACCTCATCAGAAAGTCGGGGATGTTCCCATCCGCGCAGTCCTGCGCCTAGCGGCGCGCGCCCGATGCTTCGCCATCAATTTGAAGACCTTCAATGGAGATCGCTCTGGGCGTTGTGGTCTTACATGGTTGCCTGATGAGTCTGCGCGTGTCAGAAAGTAGGACTCCCCGGAGGCCTACGAACCTCCGGGGAGTCTGCGTTCTATTCCAGAGGGCAGCCTCCACCGTTCGATTCACCGACGCGCTGTCGTGCGTCCTGCATCGTTCGGCGGTCTTCGGAAGCCAGGGCATCATTCACGATCGAAACGATCTCGTCGAGGCTCAGGCCATAGTTGACGTCGGGGTGCGCGGCGTTGAGCGCAGCCGTGGTGGCCGTGCGGAGCAACAGTTTCGCTCCGCCGTTCGTTCCCGAACCGCCGCCGTAGCGTAGCGCCGTGAGAAGCGAGTCGTCTCCGAAGTCGGACAAGGCGTCCGGCAGGGAGAAGATCCGCGAAACGGAGTCGTTCGGACCGTAGCCGGACGGTCCCCACGCGTCCGTGTGATTTTTCCACCAACCTTGGCCGCATCCCTGGGTAGCCGCGCCCCCTCCGTCGCCGGAACAGGGGTTGGGGTCGCACGTCGTCTCGTCTCCCTGGTATGAGCCGTTCTCGACTTCGCAGGTAGGCCGACTCAACACCTCGCAGGCTCCATCCCCGAAGCAGCACGCGCCCTCGATTGTGGGCTGCGGGCACGGGTTCGGATCGCAGTCCGAGCCGTCTCCGTGGTAGGTCTCTGCGCAGGCGATGAAGCTTACGATGAAGCACCGCCCGTCTGCCGTGCAGCAGGCTCCGGCCGGATTCGGGTCCGGGCAGGGGTTGGGATCACACACCGTCTTGTCGCCCTGGTACTCGCCGCCTTCGGTGGCGCAGTCGTCAGCCGTCAGTACGACGCACTCTCCGCTTTCGAAGCAGCAGGCACCGTCGAGGACGGGCTGCGGACAGGGGTTGGGATCACAGACGGTGTCGTCACCTAGGTAGTCGCCGCCTTCAGTGGCGCAGTCGTCGGCGGTCAAGGTTTTGCACTCACCGCTATCGAAGCAGCAGGCTCCGTCGACGACCGGTTGCGGGCAGGGGTTGGGATCACAGGACGTGTCGTCGCCTTGGTATTCGCCGCCCTCGGTTGCGCAGTCGTCAGCCGTCAAGACGGCACACTCACCGCTCTCGAAGCAGCAGGCTCCGTCGAGAACGGGTTGCGGGCAGGGGTTGGGATCACAGGAGGTGTCGTCACCCTGGTAGTCGCCGCCTTCGTTGGCGCAGTCTTCAGTCGTCAGCACGACACACTCACCACTCTCGAAGCAGCAGGCGCCGTCGAGGACCGGCTGCGGGCACGGGTTGGGATCACAGGACGTGTCGTCACCTTGGTACTCGCCGCCTTCGTTGGCGCAGTCGTCAGCCGTCAAGACG
>JAUIHP010000017.1 GCA_030431975.1 bacterium
GTGGAGCCATGCGAAGCCGCGGAGGCCGAGAAACGGTATCGCCAGGATTGGTGTCACCAGAATCGGTGTCGCCGAGATCGTCACCGGTACTGGTCGGCAATAGATCCTCGTGCGCCATTGCCCAACGGACCTGTTGTTCAAGAACCGCGGCGGTTACTTCCGTTGCGCGCTGACGCCACAGACGCATGCTCTCTCCGCCCGCCCCGGCGCGTTCGATTCGGCTGAGTGCGAGAAGTGATGTCGTGCGAAGCTCCTCGGCGGACTGAGCTTCATGCAGCGTGCGGGAACGAGTCTGCCACGCCCGAATCCACTGGTTGGCGGTCCGGACCGAAACGTCCAAGCGATCCTCAACATATTCGCGAAAGCAGTCGAAGCCAAGCGGTCGCCAAGCGTGCGTGCTCCGAATGTCATAGAGCAGACAGGCCAGATGATTGCGCAGAGATCGAAGTTTCGCCTCCAACGAGCGGAACTCACGGATCAAATCTGCAGCGCTCGAATGAGTCGGAATCGTTCCCGTCGGGTCGGTATCGGCCGGGTTCGTGGCCGTAGCCATATAGTTCGGACCCACGAGGTCCTCGACCGCGGCTTCCGCTCCGCCGTTACTCCCGAAATCCGTTGCCAGCACGGCGTCCAGCTCGGCTAGTCGAGTCTTGCTCAAGACGAAGTCGTCGTGATTGGAAACGCGAATCACCGACATCCCTTTGCCACCCGTTTGCGGGATCTCCCTGATTCCACCGTCGGTTTCGTTCTCGAAGAACTCCGGAGGTTCGTCGGGAGGCTCATACAGATCCACGAAGTTCGAAGCCTCGAACTCGGCCAGCAGGACCTCGAGGGCCTGGCTACTATTTGCCGGACCGCCGGTCCGACGTGCGACGTCTTCGCAGAAGGCCTCGAATATCCAACGGAACTGGGTCGGGCATTCGACATCGACCAGAAGCCACATCCCGCGGTGATAGCGGTGGTTTGTACCGTGATTGCCGAACCCGTTGAGGGCGTTCAGGGTCCTTAGGCCGAAGTCGCGCGGCTCGGCGCTTTCCCGTCGCCCTTTCGCGTGGTTGCCTTTCGCGCGCTCCTTGTCCGTTCCCGTTCCCGTTCCCGTTCCCTTCTCCTGTTCCTTCTTCTCCTCTTTCTCTTCTTCCTTCTCCCGTTGCGCGCGCTCTTTGAGAGCCTTGTTTGTGAGCGAGCAGGCGGATCGCAGCCACTCGACTTCATTGTCAGCATCCAGGACAGGGAGAATCGTCAGAACCTTCGACTCACAAATGATCCCTTCCGCCATCGCACGACGAAGAAGTGGTCGCGTTTCAGTCTCGCGTGAAATGCGCGCAGCATCCTGGAAGGACCGGTGACTGATTCCCAGCTCTTCATTTGCGAAAACGGAAGTCCGTGAGTACCCGAGATCCAGCGGGTCGACCTCTCGCCGGATGCGACCCAATAAATCGATCCGGGATAGCTTCGTTGCGGCGAGACGCGACTGCGTGTCCCTGACTTGCTCGTCGAGTCGAGTTTCATGCACACGAGGCGGCCGAACGAGGGATTCCTTGGACCAACCCAAAGCGGGGGCCAGGATCTCACGCTCATAGACAGCGATAGCTTTGTGGACGACGCGCATGGGCATGCAGCTTGCTCGGTGTCGGTGTCGGTGTCGGTGTCGGTGTCGGTGTCGGTGTCGGTGTCGGTGTCGGTGTCGGTGTCGGTGTCGGTGTCGGTGTCGGTGTCGGTGTCGGTGTCGGTGTCGGGAATCGGGGCACCGTCTTCCTTGACGACGTACGATTTCGAACTTATACGCCGCAAATGTAGAAGTCAACAATAAAACAAACATTCGTTCGCGTATCGCCAACTCGTAAAGCAAACTCCCTATCGTTGTTGCGCGAGAACCGTAAGCGCAATCCGCTTTCGGCTGCCTCGTGGCCACCCACGCTGTTCTCGCCCGGCAGTGCTGCTCGCTGCAGGACAGACCGGGCAATCCCACGATTGCCTTAGTCATCCAGTTAGGAACCAGTCCTCCAGTGGTTAGTAGGTAGTCCAGACCCGGCATCGAGATTCCTGCCTGCGACGACTCGACGACTTACCGTCGTCACCCTGCAAGAGGGGGGGGCATTTGAACCATCGCGACACTCTTCGACTGGCCGCGGCCTGTATAGGCGTAGGCTTTGCCATCCCTACTTCGAGCGCACAAGGCGAGCCCGTGTCCGTCGACCTCACCTTTGGGCTTTCGGAATCCGGATTCGATTTCCATGGCCGTCCCGAATGGGGAAATGGAGAACGGGGCTCTATCACCCACCTCGAGGTATCGACGGATCGTAGGTTCTGGCGCGTGGCCGCAGGAGTCTCGTACGAAGACCACGGCTGCACTTTTAGAGAGCTGCTAGGCGGAGACCGCGATGTTTGGGACCTCGGTTCCCTCAGCTTGTCCGCGCGGGTCGGCCCTTCCGTAAGTTTCGGTCCAGCGGATGTCGACCTCTCGCTCGGGTTGCGAGGATCGTGGGCAGTAAAGTATGAGTACGAGTGCGTCGGGAATTCGTCCGCGGCTCCGGAGTTACTGGATGGAACGGACGTGGCGGGAATCCTCTCCCTTGGACTGTCCTACGGCTCGACCCGTTTTCGGCCGCGGGTCGTGATCGAGACCGAACGGGGGCTAAGAAATCTCGTGGACAAGGAGGTTGTTGTCGCCGACCGAGTCGGGGCTGACGAGATCTACAGCTGGTCGACGGCCGTCAGATTGGGAGTGGAGGGTTCTCTCCGATGAACACACGTCAGGGTCCGGCGAGGTCCCTCATGGCCGTGACCTCTTGCATGTTTCTGTCGGCACTCATCGGCCTCGCCCATGCCGGCAGCAAAGTCGCGGTTGGCGGATACGGCGGAGTCGGCGCCTGGTTCGACTCGAACGCGACCTTCGACAAGGTTCGACCCCACGGTGGACTCGGCATCGGGGTCGAGCTCACTGACAGGACTCGCTTTCGAACGGGGACCGAGTTCCACCACTACGGAGCCAAAGCGCTCGCGCGCCTCATCGACTCCGAAGAAACCTACGAGGCCTACTACCTGTCCTTCCCGACGCTACTCGAGTTTCACCCGAAGGACACAGGGCCGGTCCGCCCCGTGCTCGCCGCCGGGTTGTCGTGGAACCGGCTGATTCGTGCCCACTACAGCCGTGCTTCCGGCGAAGAACTCGAGGTGTCCGAGCAGTTTCCTCGTTGGGACTCTTCGATGTCGGCACTCGCCGGGTTGCGTTTCCCCGGCGGACTCGAGACGGCGGTCCGGTACGAACACGGAATGCTGCACCGGTGGGACGGCGTACACGGAAACGCAAACTCCGTTAACATCTCCCTGGGTTGGTGGACGACTCTTGACTAGACTCATGCGATCGCTAGGAGGTCTGTCCGCAGTTTGCCCCCGCTCCGGGTGCAGACTCTTGCATTCCGAATCGATTCGGTCGTACTCCTCCGAGGAGATCTCGCTGTGCATACAGAAGCGCGTTTCCAATCCGCTGCGCCTTACAAAGACGATGTCCTCGCACTACCGGTCCCTAGCTTGGACGACGCCTCGGAGTGGTACTCAAAGCACTTCGGAATGTCCGAGGTAGACCGGGATGCTTCATCTACAGCCGGCGCTTCACACCCACGCGTCCTTCTGGAACGCGATGGAGTACGTATCGGATTCGCCGTCAATGGCGGGGACGCATCCGAAGAGGGCGCAGCCATCCGAGTCAGCAACATCTCGGCAATGAGAGACGAACTCGAATCGCGCGGTGTCAAGACCGCCAACTGGCGAATCGACGAACGTGATGGCGAGAAGCTACAGGTCTTCTTCGTCATCGCGCCGGACGGCCTTTGCTACTACTTCTACGAGCCGGTCGAAGCACCCGAGGAACCGTAAGTAAGGCTGGCCCGATTCGCTCACGAAATCTCGCCGCAGCCCTTCCTGATTAGATCGGCCTCGCCTCCGCCTCAACTCGGCGTCCGCACCTGGTGATCCCGTCGGCCGTCACGAGGACGTTTCTACGGATACCGGACGAATTGTTCTACTTCCGAACAAAGCATCGCGCCTAACAAACCCATCGTTCTTGCGAATTCCCAGTAGAAGTCGTCCTACTACATTCCCATACTCTCCCCCACCTACGACGACCCGCGTGTGGGGCCGGACGTTTCGTGAAGGTCGCTGCCACAGCAGACCTTCGCGAATCATCCCGGACCTTGGGGCCGCGCGGTATGAAACTACCTACTCTCATGGGGGAGACGAATGAGAGCCATACAAACTGCCAAACATCTCCTATCGGCTGCTGCTGTCGGTGGGCTTTTCTTTGCCACAACAACAACTGCACTCGCGGACGCACCGCGACTCGGACCGAATGATCCGGACCCGACCGACCGTCCGCTCTTCGCGGCGGATCGCATCCTGATCCAACTATCACCCAATGCCGCGCAGAACGCGGTGGTGCAAAACACCGCGGCGGGAGTTCGAACTTCCATCCCTAGCCTGGACGGACTTCTGACCTCCAGCAACGCCACCGCATTGGGGCTGACTCACATCAAAGCCCGCAATGAGTCCCTTGCGGCTTCGCTCGGATTGGACCGCTGGTACTCGGTTACGGTTCCGGAAGGGACGGACATCCCGGCCTGGATCGCCCAGTACAAAGCGGACCCGAACGTCGACGAAGCGACCCCGGACTACTACGCATACTCGACGGCAACGCCGAACGATCCGACCTATTCGATTCAGTGGGGACACAACAACACCGGGCAGATGCTGGACTACTGCTGGGGTTGTGGTGGTCACGACAGCGGCAGTCCGGTCGGAACGCCGGGCTTCGACGCGGACGCGCAACTGGCCTGGGACAAGTCGCAGGGCTACGGCTCTTCGTCCGTGGTCATCGCGATTCTTGACAGCGGCGTGGATGCGGGTCACCCGGACCTCAACCAGGTCGCGGGCTATGACTACGGTGACAACGATTCGAACGCGGACGACAACAGCTCGCAGCCGGGTCACGGTACCGCTTGTGCGGGTGTCGCGGCAGCCATCTCGAACAACAACCTGGGCCCGGCCGGTATCGCCGGCGGGTGCAGCATCATGCCGCTCAAGGTTGCGGACAGCGGCGGCTCGCTCTTCTTCTCGTACATTCAAAACGGTCTCATCCATGCGGCAGACAACGGGGCCGACGTCGCAAACATGAGTTTCGGCGCCGCCATCTCGAGTGATCCGTCGACGGACAGTGCGCTGAGCTATGCCTACAACGCAGGCGTCACTCTGCTCGCCGCGACGGGCAACGAGAACGCGAGCACGATCAGCTACCCGGCGATTCACTCGCAGGTCATCGCGGTCGGCGCCGCGTCTCCGTGCGGAGACCGCAAGCGCAGCTCCTCGCTGTCCAGCGAAGTCAATCCGGGCGTGAGCACGGACCCGAACGGCTACACCTGTGACGGCGAGCGTTGGTGGGGTTCCAACTACGGTTCGACCTCACAGGGCTCCGCTGCCGCCGTCGACTTCCTCGCTCCGACCATCCTTCCCACGACCGACATTCAGGGTTCGGGCGGATACAATTCCGGGGACTTCGACAACTGGTTCAATGGAACGTCCTGCGCGACACCGTACGCTGCGGGCGTTGCAGCTCTGATCATCTCGGCCAACCCGTCCTTCACGCCGGCGCAGGTTCGCGACGCGATCCGCAACGGTTGTGAAGATGTGCAGAACGTCGAGTCGGGTACCGGCTGGGACCGTTACAGCGGCTACGGAATGATCAATGCGAACAACGCTCTTGGTGGCGGAGGCGGTGGCCCACAGGACTATGCATCGCTTCCGTACACGACCGGCTTCGAGGGTGGACTCGACACCTACTGGGCAACGCAGAGCGACAACGGCTTCGGTCGCATCCAGACGACCAGCGCCAACGGTCCATTCGCGGGCAGCTCGCACCTGACGCTGGACTCGACGACCAGCGGAAACTTCGCGCTCAACGAAGCGAGGCTCCATCTCGACCTTTCCGGCGAGTCGCAGGTCGACCTCGACTTTCAGTGGAAGGAGTTCGGGGACGAGACCCACAGCCAGGACGGGATCTACTTCTCGGACAACGCGGGCGCCAGCTTCGTCAAGGTTCAGGACCTGAACGGCGCGAGCTACACCAACAACACCTGGCAATCGTTCTCGCTCGACCTCGACGCACTGGCCGGGGCCAACGGTCTGTCGTTGTCGAGCAACTTCGTCATCAAGTTCCAGCAGTACGACAACTATCCCATCGCAACCGACGGCTTCGCCTTCGACGAGATCTCCGTGACCTCGGGCGCACCGCCGGCGCCGACGGTAACGGTGACCGACCCGAACGGTGGAGAAACGCTGACCGCCGCCAGCAATTTCAACGTCACGTGGTCGACGACGGGAACAGTCGCCAACGTCTCCATCGAGTACTCGACCAACTCCGGCGCCAGCTGGACGACGGTCACGGGCTCAACGACCAACGACGGAACCTACACCTGGTCGGTCCCGAGCACGGCCACGACTCAGGGTCGGGTTCGCGTCGCCGACGCGTCCAACTCGTCGATCAACGACGTCAGCGACGCCGACTTTACGATCGACGTTCCCTCCGGCGGCGGGAACTACGCTTCGCTTCCCTACGCAACGGGGTTCGAAGGCGGCCTCGACAGCTACTGGTCGACACAAAGCGACAACAGCTTCGGCCGGATTCAGACCACATCGGCCAACACACCTCATAGCGGATCGACGCACCTGACCATGGACTCCAACACCAACGGCAACTTCGCGCTCAACGAAGCATGGCTCGGACTCGACCTTGCCGGCGAGTCGCAGGTCGAACTGTCGTTCTGGTGGAAGGAGTTCGGAGACGAGACGCACACGCAGGACGGCGTCTACTTCTCGGACAACGGCGGTTCGAGCTTCGTCAAGGTCCAGGACCTGAACGGCGCGAGCTACACGAACAACACGTGGCAGTCGTTCGTCCTCGATCTCGACGCACTGGCCAGCTCCAACGGCTTGTCCCTGACCAGCACGTTCGTCGTCAAGTTCCAGCAGTACGACAACTACGCGATCACGACGGACGGTCACGCCATCGACGACATCTCCGTGACGGCCGGCAGTGGTGGAGGAGGCGGAGACTACGCCTCGCTTCCCTACTCGACCGGGTTTGAAGGTGGTCTCGACAACTACTGGAGCACGGATAGTGACAACTCGTTCGGCCGCGTGCAGACGGCGTCCGCGAACGGTCCGCACGGCGGTTCGACGCACCTGACGATGGACTCGAACACCAACGGCAACTACGCAACGAACGAAGCCGTCTTGGCTCTCGACCTCTCCGGTGAGACGCAGGTCGACCTTTCGTTCTGGTGGAAAGAGTTCGGAGACGAGACGCACTCGCAAGACGGCGTCTACTTCTCGGACAACGATGGTTCGTCCTACGTCAAGGTTCTCGACCTGAACGGAGCGAGCTACACGAACAACACCTGGCAGTCCTTCGATCTGGACGTCGACGCTTTGGCATCCGCCAACGGACTGTCGCTCTCCGGAACCTTCCTCGTGAAGTTCCAACAGTACGACAACTACGCGATCACGACGGACGGTCATGCCATCGACGACATCTCCGTAACGGCCGGCAGCGGTGGTGGAGGCGGCATCACCGCCGAGTCCGAGCCCAACGGCGACTCCGGCACGTCCGACGGACCGGTCGGCGACGGCATCGCGGTTAGCGGAACGCTCTCATCCGGAGCAGACGACGACTGGTTCTATCTGGACGTAGGGTCCGCTGGAAACATCAACATCTCATTGACGATGCCGAGCGGCCAGGACTTCGACTGGTTCCTCTACAACTCCAGCCTCACCGAGGTCGCGCGCGGCTACACCGTGAACAACCCGGAGACCGGCTCCTACAATGCCTCCGCCGGGCGGTACTACCTGTTCGTCGACGGCTACAACGGATCGACCGGAGCCTACTCGCTGACCGTCAGCGGTGGACTCGCCCGATTCGCCATGGCCGACGGTCCGGTGGCGCCCAAGGAGTTCAAGCTCCACGCCAACGCACCGAACCCGTTCCAGGGAGAAACGGTCCTGCGTTTCGATCTGCCGCGGACGACGCAGGTCGATCTGTCGGTGTATGACGCACAAGGCCGTCGCGTGCGGACCCTCGTCGATCGTCAGATCGATCCGGGATTCCACAGCGTTCCGTGGGACGGCCGTGACGAGCACGGACGGGAACTGGCAAGCGGGGTCTACTTCACCGTGTTGCAGACGCCGGAGCGGACGGCACGGATGAAGACGATCCGGACGCGGTAACAAGGTTCTTTGGGCGTCGGAGCGTCGGCGGGTACCGATGCTTTGGCGGAAGGCATGAAAGAGACCGAGTCGGCTTAGACCGGCTCGGTTTCTTCATAGCCGCTTGGAGACTCCCACGGGCGCGGCGAAACGGGCATCCTGCGTAGGAACGCGGCTGTACCCACCTAGTCCCTGACAGAGACGACCTCGCGCCACTCGGACTCCAAGCCATAGTGCTCGACAAGATCGGCAAGCGTGTCACGCCCCCAATCAGATCCCAACCCGACCAGTATCCGACGGATATCGCGAAGGTGCTTCTCTGCGCTTCCTTCGCGATAGAATTGAAGCTTTCGGATGATCACATACTCGGGCGGCGCAAGTTGGATGGTGTCTGCATCCAGCGAAACCGTTCTTGCGTTCTCCATGCCCCACTGGTGCAAACGATCCCGACGAACCAGATAGAGATCCGCCTTGAAGCCCGTGTCGTGGTGGATCAGGTTGAGATGTCCTCTTTCCTCACGGCTCTGCTCGATCCGAACGATTTCAGCGGGGGGGCAGTAGAACTCATCGATTGGGAATGCAGCGACAAACCGGGCCACGTCCGTCTGCTCCAGGACCAGGACGACGTCGACATCGTTGGTGAGCCTAGGCTCCCCATAGTAGATTGCGGCAACGCTACCGGAGACCATGTAACGGACTCCGAGCTGGTTGAGCTTGCGCGTGAAGATGAGAAATGGTTCAGGTTCTGGCATAGAGAAAGATCTCTTTGACCCGCTCCTGCACCTGCTCTTCGGTCCAGTCCGGATGCTGCTCGCGCAGCCTCGCCGCCTTCAGCTTTCGGGCAGACCAATAGAGGCGGAATGCGGTCTTCCATTTCTCTTCGCCGGAGAGTCGGCGGAGAGCCTCCGCATACTCAGGTGTGATCTTGGTTCCCATTGTGCGAACAGTACGCTTGGCAATGGCTGCCAGCCAACGCTCTTTCTCATTCCGCCGCCTCAACCTTCGTGTCGTCTTTCCCGGCGGGAGATTGGCCCCAATTGTTTCGCCGATGGCGCAGCTATCAAGGCAAAGGAGTGTTGCAGCTCCGCGTCCGCAGCTAGCCAGTTTGTCCGTCGGCTTGCGCGCCCGTCCCTGCACCCGCCGCGGGTGTGGATCCCGCTATCTGCCCGTGCTTCCGATTTGTCGTTTTCCTTGCCGTTCTTCAGACGTGACAAGTGCCCCTGCATAGGTCAAAGTAATCTGGCTCTTCAATTCGGCGCGGAGGACGCAGCGGCCAGCCCTGCCATATGAGCTGCCTAAGCTGTCGGTCCTCCGCGTCGGTTCCCTCTTAGAACCAGTGGAAGCTGCCGTGATTCGGGTAGTAGTGCGCGATGATGTTCTCGAGCAGGAACGCATCGATGATCAGGTGGACGATCAGCACCCACAGCAGGCACTTCGACTCTTCATACATCGATCCCTGCGTCAACGCGAAGGCATAGATCAGGAATGGTCCGATCCCGATGAAGGCCATGTCGTACAGCACAGCGGTGTAGACGACGGCTTGGGCCAGGTTCGCAATCCAGAACCGGTGCATCGTGCGCAGTACGGCGAAGCAGATGTTGACGAAAAAGAGTTCGTCCCAGATCCCGACGCAGTTCAGTCCGACGACCAGGCGCCAGACTTCTTCGTTGTCGTACTCCGGAGGAAGCGCCCACTGCGTCGGCATGTAGAGATTGACGGTGAAGAAGTACCACTTGATCAGGAAGTAGGCGAGCGGTACCGCGATCAGGACGTAGAGAACGTCCAACCAGCGAAACTTGTAAGGCCAGATTCGGTAGTCGATCACTCCGGGATCCGTTTTCTTCAGGACCAGGGTCGGAAGCAGGATGGCTGCAAGGAAGAAACCGCCGACCAGAAGGTAGCCTCGATTGCTCGTGTCGGTTTCGATCGGTGCGAAGGCGAGGATCGCCACGGAACCCAACAGCACGCCCATTCGCCGGCGGTATCGTGCGTCGGGGTCGCGCAGGACCAGCCATATCGAGCCCAGCCACGTCGGGACGCCGACGAACCACCACTCCAGTGGGATGAGGGTCGGCACCGCGACACAGAACAAGAGCAGCGCGAGCGAGCGTGTCGACAGTCCCAGCGGCGTACGGGCGCGCGCGCCATCCAAAGCGGGAACCAAGTCGTATGGCGGCCCAACCGTCCCCCCGATCACTGCGCCCGCCACTCCGTGACTTCGGCCAATCGTTCCACAGCCGGTTCCGGCAACTCCAAGTCCGACGCCGGAGCGATCTGTTCGAGCTGTTGGACCGTGTTGGCTCCAATGATCGCGGCCGTCATCGCGGGACGAGTCAGCAGCCACGAGAGTGCAATCTGCGGCAGTGGTGCGCCGGTCTCTTTCGACACCGCGTCCATTACCTCGAGGGTCGACCACGAGCGATCGTTCCAGTACCGCTTCTGAATTCCTTCTGCACGGCTCGACTCCGGAAGCGGGTCATCTTTGCGGTACTTCCCTGTAAGGAACCCTCCAGCGAGAGGGCTCCACGCCAGGATACCGATGCCCTGATCTTCGCAAGTTGCCGTCAGTTCACGCTCGACTCCGTCTCGTTGCAAAAGGTTGTAGTGCGGTTGTGTCGTTTCGAACCTCGCAAACCCACGCGTATCGCTGATCCACATCGCCTTCATCGTCAACCAAGCCGGGTAGTTCGAACAACCGATGTACCGGACCTTGCCCGAGCGCACCAAATCGTTGAGCGCTTCCATGGTTTCGTCGAGCGGAGTCTCCTCGTCCGGCCAGTGCAGCTGGTAGAGGTCGACGTAATCGGTACGCAGACGGCGGAGGCTGGCGTCGATGCACTTGAAAATGCGGTCGCGGGACAGCCCCTCGGCGTTGGGTCCCTCACCCATGACTCCGCGCATCTTCGTGGCCAGGATGACGTCCTCCCGAGGGACCGATCCACGATCCAGCCACTTGCCGATGACTTCTTCGCTCACGCCGCCCGGATTCCCGTCCGCCCACCGGGAGTAGATGTCGGCGGTGTCAACAAAGTTGAACCCAAGTTCGAAGGCCCGATCCAGAATCTGGAAGGACGTTGCCTCGTCCGCGGTCCAGCCGAACTGCATCGTTCCCAAGCACAGGTCGGAGACCTTGAGTCCTGTCCGTCCCAGTCGTCTGTACTTCACTCTTCAGCCTCCTGATTCAATTCGCCGCCGGACCTGATTCTCTTTGTTGCGTGAGACGGATGACGGTCGCGCCTCCGTCACGGCGCACATACCCCATGTTCTAGGGCAACGTATCCCCACCGTATCCACTGGCTCCGTCATCAACCAGGCGATCATAGCGATCGGGAGAGTGATCCGAAACGTGCATGCTACACTTGGGTGGAATGCGCGAGGATTCCTTCGACAAAAAGCGCCGCTCGTCGAGCCAGCCTGACAAGAACGGGAGCAGGAAGTCCCGTGGAAGTCGTGGTTCTTCGCGCCGACCGCGCGATCAAATGGGACGCGGTCTCTCCTCGCACAGCGCATCCGAGCGTACGCAGACTCGTCGCTCCGCCACCCATGGGACGCCCCCGCCCGGTGAACTCGCAGGTCGGGTCGGCAATCTCGGAGACGGGACCTGGGCCGACGCGCAGACCATTCGCGACCTGGAGATCTTTCCGGGGCCCGGCGCCCAGCAATCCGAAGCGCCGTCCGTTCTTGGGCTGTTCGATCAAACCCGGACGACCGGCGGCAGCATCGAACTTCGGAACTTGTTATCGACTCCTCTTCCGAATCCCGACGCGATCGAAAAACGACAGCAAGCCTTGCGCTTCCTTCGGGACCGGGAGAACGGGGACACCTGGCTGCCTCGCATCGCCGATCGAGCCACTGTACAGATCGAGGAGTACCTGGAGTCGTACATTCACCCAGTCGAGGGTACTCCCAATCCGTTGCAGTTCATCCGCGCATGGTGGTTCCGGACGAGCTACCGCGAGTACTTCGAGTACTTGGATGGGCGGGTCCGCACACTCCATCGAGTCGTCGTCGCCCTATCCGAGATGCGAAGTTCAACGTCGCGGAAAGAGGGAGGCGGCTCAAGCGTCCCCGTGGAGATTACCGAGTGCCTCCGCGCGTTCGACGCGCTGCTTCAAAGTGACGTCACCCAGCAATTCCTAAAGGCCGGTGGCAAACAAAGTCGTTTCTACTTCTGGCGAATGTTCTACTTCGATCATCAGTTTCGGTACGTCCACCGGGACTTACTCCGCCGCGCGCTCGACGCTTTGTATCGGATGGATGCCCTGCTTTCCGTGGCCCGAGCCGCTTCGCGTCACAGCTTTGTTCTCCCTTCCGTAGCCTCCGATCATGACGGAATCCTGTGTGAAGGCCTGAGACACCCTTTCATCGAAGAGGGTGTCGACAATGACGTCCACCTGCAGAACCCGCAGAACTTTCTTTTCCTCACCGGCCCCAACATGGCCGGGAAGACGACGCTAATGAAAGCCCTCGGTGTCGCGACGTATCTCGCCCACGTCGGATTCCCGGTGCCGTGTCGCTCCATGAAACTCGGCTTTCTCGAAGGCATCGTCAGCAGCCTTAACGTCGAAGACAACCTCGGCAAAGGCTACAGCTACTTCTTCGCAGAGGTTCAACGGGTCAAAGACGTCGCACAACGGTTGCATCAGGGTCGCCGACTGCTCGTACTCTTCGACGAGCTCTTCAAAGGAACCAACCTGGCCGACGCCATGGAAGGTTCGCGCATGGTCGTGGACGGCTTCCTCCGACACACAGACAGCCTTTTCGTCCTTTCGTCGCACTTGTTGGAACTGGGGAGAGATCTCGATCATCCTGGGATAAGGTTCACCTGCTTCACCGCCAAGGTCGAAGACGGGAGACCACGGTTTTCCTACAAGCTCGAGGAAGGTTTGTCCGACGAGCGGTTGGGGATGCTCATTCTGAGAACGGAGGGGATTCCGGAGCTGTTGGCGGGACCGGATGACGCCGGCTCCTCCGCGGATGTCTCTTCTGCGGACAGCAGGTCCGCACCGGACAGCGCGACTACGACTCGCGAAGCGGAGGAGAACTCAGCTGGATAACACCGCGACACAAGACTCGGCCCCGGATCCTGGAGCTACGGGTCGAACAGGGTCCGAACGCCCTCAGCCGAGAGATGAAAGGCGACCCTGGTCGCCCATTCCACTCGTTCTCCTCGTTCTCGTCGGTGCTCTTCCGGCCGGCGGGACGCTGCTCGGGCTCAACTGGATGCGACTCGGCTTTCCAGAACGCGGCCGCCAAACACTCTTCGTGTTTGCACTCATCGTCGTGGGAACCGCACTCCTCGGCGCATGGCTCAACTCTCGCGGTGTCGTTGGAGCCCCGACTTCACAAGGAATCGAGGGAAGCGGCGCCGGCTACTTCAGCGCCTGGTTCTTCCTCCACATCGCCGCCGCGATGGTCGTCGCGTTTCAGCAGCGGAAGCACTTCGAGCTGTTTCTGGAATCCGGAGGGAAACCTGGCAATCCGCTGCTCGCGATCGCTCTCGCTTTGGTAGGCGGAGTCATGGTTCAACAGGCCGTCGTACGGATGGCGGTTCGGCTTTTCGCGGCATCGGGATGATGGACCACTCCGTTTCCGCCAGCCCCTTCGTGGACGAGTACTTCGAGCTTTCGGCCTTGGTGTCCAGGCCCGTCGACGACCTTCAGGAGATGGACAAGTCCAACCCACCCCTGAGTCGCTGGATAGCCCGGCGGGAGGACACACTGACGGCCGTCGTCACGGTTCGACAAAGACCGGACCAACGGATGTTCCTTTCGTTCGCCGGAGGTGTCGAGCCAGAATGTCGGATCCTGGTCAATGCGGTCCGACGTTCTGTCGGCGGCGATCTTCACACTCAGGTTAGTGAGCAGGATCCCGAGAAGACGCGCATCCTCCGCACACTCGGCTTCGAGACGGAACATCAGTTCGAGGAGTTTCGCGTTCCGTTCGCAGTCGCCCTTCGGCGACTGCACCGTGCGTGGACACCCTCAGGCTTCAAGATCATCAGCGCAGAGTGCGCCGACATCGATGGCCTGCTTCGTCTCGATGACGCAATCAGGCAGGAAACACCCGGCACCGGCGGCTGGCAGGGTTGCCGGGACTGGATCATCGATGAGTTGGACTCGCCGGCTTTCGACCCGTCGGCTTATTTGATTGGAGTCCATCAGGCGTCCGGCTGCTACGCGGGGCTTGTTCGGTTGTGGAGGAATCAGCGCGGCCCCAGACTCGGCCTTGTTGGCGTCCTCCCGATCTACAGGCGGTCGACATTGGCATCGGCGCTCCTCCGCCGATCACTCGACAGCGCATCAGCCTGGGGCAGTTCGACGTTTACGACGGAGGTCAGCCTCTCGAACAGCGTCGTCTACAGGCGGCTCCGTACGCTGGAAACGGAGTCTGTCGGACGCTTCTTCCAGCTCGTCAGGCCTGGGGAAGAAAAGCAAAGCACTTGGCAGCGAAGTTAAGGTCCGCCGACGGGAACTGAGGAGAGCCCTCTTCTCCGATGCGGAAACACCTTGCTACCTAATCTGAACCAACTTTTCTGACTGCATACCCCAAGGTCCCTGAACACGAAGGAAGGTCACGCCGGCCTCTCCCCGCCGTGTAAGACTGGCCCCGACCGGGATGCGATGCGTTCCGCGATCAAGACGCTGATCCAGGATCGTTTCGACCTGGCGGCCGCCGGGTCCGAAGAGTTCGGCGCGCACGGGAGTTCCGTCCTCGCGAACCTGGAGAACCAGTTCCGTTCCCGCATCGACCGGATTGCCGGAAAGATGGAAGGACACGCGGCTGGGTGCGTCCATTTCGGTTTCGAAATCAGGGACGTCCGAAGGGGATGATCCGCGAACGCAGATCTGCAGGTTGTCGAAGAGCGGCGTTTCCTTCAGCCAGCCGGAGCAGTACGTGATGCAGCATGCGGTACAGACATGCACGCCCAGTCGAACCTGCATCAGTTCGGGAATGCCATCAATCGGGTTTCCAAGATTGAACGTGCGGGGTCCACACTCCTCGCCTGTCACCAAGTAACTGTCGACGTACTTCCAGGTGGACCACTTGTCCCCGCCGGTCACGGAACACGGGACGGGGTATTGTCGAACCTCGAATTCCTGCCGGACCCAGGTGTCGCTGATCGGATTGTCGACCAACCGGTCCATCGTCACCACCACGCCGTCGAACTGATCCATGCCCAGGGAGGACACGTCTATGACCGGCGAGGTCGCCACTTCGCGGAAGGGGTCGCTGTATCCGTCCGGCTGGTCGAAGAACGCCATGACGTTTCCCGAGACCGGGCAGTCCGGCCATGCTTCCCAACCCTCGCCGAACGAGTCGAGCGCAAACGTGTTCAGGTGGATGCCGTCCGGCGTGCCACCAAATCCGGGCGTCCACTCCGGGTCCGATTCAAAGTCTTCGACGTAGTCCGTACCCGTGAGCTGCAGGTTGTCCAGTGCAAACGCGCCGAACTCCGAGTCATAGGTGCAGTCTTCGTCGCCGCCTCGAAACGTGGAGGCAGTGATCTTTACGTAAACCGATTCCGCCTCGATGTTGAACTGGCTCGACATCATGAAGTGAAGAGGATCGTCCCAGCTGCCGACGTCGTCGCCCGGATCGAGCCAAAGATCCTGAAGCTCGTACCCTCCACCGTTTCCGGAGATCAGTTCTACGCGAATGTGGATTCCGTCCCACGCGACATCGAAGAAGTAGTCGAAGCTGAGTTCCAGATTGCGGTCCACGATCGGAATGGCCGGGCTCGTCAGCGTCCGACTCCAATCCGGTGCGTAACCGAGTCCGCAGTCGAAGCAGAGGTCGTTCGCCTCTTCTTCATGGATGCCCAACCAAAGCATCCCCTGCCCGTCGATGATCGGCGCGCCCGGCGGCAGGCCGTCGGCGGCGAAGTCGGAAAGAGTGCGCCAGCGAAACACTTCGTAGTCATCCGGGCCACGTGTGTGGGCGCCGACCCAGCCTTCGAGCGGGTCTGCCAGACCGGAGTCAAAGGTCCAGATCCCGTTTCTCAGCGCGTAAGGTTCACCTTCGCGGAGTTCGTACGAGCCGTAGCAGAATTCGGCAGCGACAGCCGAAGACTGCGGCAGGGAGGCGGCCACAAGTGCTGCCATAAGTGCTGCCATAAGAGTGAAGGCTTGAGGCGCTTGCCCTAGATGGTCCGCCTTCAACGTCACACTCCCATCCTTTTGTTCGCAGACTAACGACTTGTTCGCAGACTACGACGTACGGTCGTCGCTACCTCGTACCGAGGATCGTGATTCTTCTCAGCGCCTCGGTCCGACCATTCAACTCCGAAGGTGTGCGGAGACGAGCGAAGTAGGAACCCCGGGGCAACTTTCGTCCTTCCTCGTCGACGGCGTCCCAAGCCACTTCATACCAGCCCGACTCCACGGATTGCCGCCACGACCACACGCGGCGACCGCTAATGTCGAAGATGTCGACCTCGGCCTGTCCCACACCAGGCGACCAAAGGTCAAACACGACATCCCCAATGCTCGGGTTGGTTTCGACCAGCATGACAGCTTTGGTCTTGTCGACCCCGGCGGCTCCCGGAGGGTCGCATGGGTTCGGGTTGCAGGAGGAGACGTCTCCCTGATAGACATCGATGCACGCCAAACGGTCGACGATGATGCAACGACCGGTGGACGTGCAGCACGCCCCGGGCTGCCCGCACGGATTGGGATCGCAGGTTGTGTCCGGTCCGAGATAATCGGCGAGGCAGTCTTCGGCAGCCAGAACTTCGCAAGCTCCGTCGCCGAAACAGCAGGCTCCGAAGTCGGACGCGCAGTCGCCACATAAAGAACCGCCACCCTGAAAGACGCCCTCGCACTCCGAGCTGCGAACGAACTCGCAGGACCCGTCGCTCAGGCAACAGGCTCCGTAAAGATCCCCCGGGACCTGAAGGTAGAAACTCCACTCGGCCGGAACAGGGTCCAGGAAGGTATAGCCTCCGCGCACCCGGGTCCATCCTGCATACATCACGTCCGAGAGTCTGCCATCAGGAAGTGTCTTGCCGTCGCCGTAGCTGAGACCGGCGTCATAGTCACTCTTCATGATGAAGAGGTACTCCCGGTCTCCGACCGGAGCTTCGCTCGGATTCCACATCAAGTCAGCGGGCCGCTCGGCAGCGTCTTCAACGAAGTTGATGTTCAGCCGTCGCGGATTGTCCGGGTCCGAGATGTCCCAGGCAGAGCCCGGGAACGTACCGATGCCTCCGAGTTCGTAGTCCTGGTCCCGGCGGTAGGTTTGGCATAGAGACCAGTCGTCCTCGACGTCGGTGAAGTGAATGCGGACGCTCGTGATCTCTTCTTCTTTCAGCTCTGATCCGAAGAACTCGGAACCGAACCCCATCCCTCCATTGAAGAAGGTGCCGCCCCAGTCGACCCACGTAAGCCACCGGTCCTCCGGGGTCCAATCCCAGATCACACCGCCACAGGCGCCGGTCTCGCAAACGCTGCCCGCTCCCTGCCAATCGCCGTCGCACGAGTTGTAGAAGACGAGTTGGCAACCTTCCGGCGTGCAGCAGGCGCCCGTAGTCAGGCCGTCGCAGATCTCGGGACCGCACTCCGTGTCCCGCCCGAAGAAGGTGCCCGAGCAGTTGTCGAAAGAGCGAATGATGCAGTCTCCATCGGGGAGGCAACATGCGCCCACCGGGGGGCACGGATTGGGATCACACGTGACCCCGGGGACGAATCCGGTATCACCACATTCAACCTGTCGTGACACCACGCAGTCGCCGTTGACAAGGCAACACGCACCCAATTCACCACAGAGATTCGGCTCGCAGGCGTACCCATCGAAGAAGGTCCCGGTGCAGCCTTCTTCCTCGGTCAACTCACAGGTTCCGTCAGGGAAGCAACAGGCTGCCATCTCCGGACAGAGGCCGGGTTCGCACGGCATGTCCGGGTAGAAGGTGCCGGAACACGTACCGTCCGAAAGGATGACGCAATCCTCACCGTCGACGCAGCAAGCGCCAGTCGTGCCGATCAGCGTGGGGTACAACAGGTCCGCGTCGTCGGCGTAGTTCTTCAGTAGAGTGACGGACCCCAAGCGATCGGACGCGCGAGCGGCGACCACCGCTACAACAACCGACTGGGTGTCGCCAGGCGCCATCTGAAACGGACCGCTCGACAGGAGCATTCGACGGTCGGCCGGGTTGCTATCCAACCACCCGGTGACCAAGACCGGATCGCCCGAGTACTCGAAGGTTGTCTCTTCCAATGTGACTTCGTCGATGATCGGAGTGCCGTCGAACTCCAGCCCCTTCATCGCGTTGTAGCTCTCCGCGGAGGAATGGGGGTCGGTGCCGCTAATGAAACGTCGAAAGGCGGTCATAGGCAGGTTTCGATAGTCGGGAATGGTTCGCGTACCCACGCGCGCTACATCTCCGGGCGACGGAACGATCGGACCCTGGATCAGCTGGATCCCGACGGCGGGCGGTCGTTGCCCGTATTGCTGATCAACGTTCGTCGCATTGAAGGCATAGCCCATGTCGTCGTCGACGGAACAACCAACGAGGTCATCACCCGCCCCCCCGACATCCGGGTCGCACCACGTCGCAAAGTACATGTCGTCGAGAACGTCGTTGCCCTTGTTGATCAGCGTCCACTCGACGAAGACGACATGGCCATCGCCTCCGGTTCGGTCCACGGCGAAGACCGTCTGCTGCACTTCGACCCCCAGCGGCGCCGTTCCGCCTGCGTCGTTCGAATGTTGCGCGGAATCCGCGTCGTGGAAGACGGTCCAGCAGGTCTGGTCGCCAAAGATCTTCGGCGAGCCGTCCTTTCGGGTCGGTGCGCCCTGATCGACCGGCCACTCGTCCCAGTCGGGAGTGCCGGGACCGTCGAGATAACTCAGTTTGTACACCCGGTAGCTGGAATCGTTGGTCCAGTTCTCGTCCCAGGAGCCGTCGGAGGCGAGCGGTCCGCCCGAGTACTCGAATGAGTATTCGGCCACCGTGACTCGCGGCGCGTCCTCTCCAAAGACCTGGGCCCCAAGCCACAGGCCACTGGCAAACACTGTGGTGAGACCGAATCCGTTTGGGAACTCCAGGCCGGCACTGCCCGCCTGCACGTCGTAGGCGAACGAGCCCACATTGGTCACGACCATGTTGAGGTTGTTGACGTCGATCCGCGTCTCGTAGTCCCGGTCACGGACCAACCCGGAGGACAGCGCCACGGCCGACCCGCCGGGATCGGATCCCCCCGACAGTAGGCTGGACGGCGCCGCTGCCATGGCCGGCCGAATGGTCGGGATGGTCGGGATGGCCGCAGCGAACAGAAGCGAGCATCCCAGTAGGTTGGCGAGAAGAGGACGAACGCATGGCGACCAATGTCGACGGGACATAGGTTCCCTCCGAAACCGAAGTATGTTCAAGATGCCGTTACGTTCAAGAGAGGGAGGCGACAAAGTTCGCCCCGGAACGCACGGTAAAAGTGTAGTAGCTCGGGGCGTCCGAAACAACTCGGAGCCCGCCACTTGAACACAGTCCTCTGTGAGCGGGATACGACCGAAACGAATGCAAAGACCCGATCGGCTGGAGCCTTATGAGGCCGGGATGTCCGAATCCGAAGGTCGTGAGATTGTGGCTGCCATGGCCTATCTTCCAGATATGTCGCGTTTCGACAAAGGCCACGAACACCACAACGACCAAGGCCCTCGCCACCCGGTCCCACCGGAGATCGTCCGGATGTTCGCCGATCACGTCCACTTGAGGGCAGTGATCGATTCCGGACTCGAGGGACGGCTCGGCCGTGTCCGCGTCACCGAAGCGGGAGACGCAGCCTGCCTTGACCTGGGATGCTACTCCTTCTTTGGAGGCGACGCTGAGTCCACGAAGGTCGGTGCCCTGATCGATGGCGTGACCACTTCGCGCGAGCTGATCTATCCCAGTCCCGACTGGCGACACAGGTTGCTGCAAGCGATCAGCGCGGAACGCCTGACGGATCGGCCCATGCGTCGATTCGACGGCCGGTCACTGAATCGTGAATCGCTTCGTCAATGCGTGAAGAACATCGGCGCCGACGCGGAGGTCCGCCGCCTCGACGTGGCCGACGCCGCTCAGTTGGACGCCGGCATCGCGCCGCACGCCCTGCAGACCTATGTCGATCCCGAACACTTCGTTGCGGAGGGACTCGGGTGGGGTGCCTTCATCGGGGAACGACTCGTGTCCGCCGCCACCTCCTACGCCATGTCGACACGTCAGATCGAAGTGGCCATCGCCACCCGGGCGGAGCATCGCGGTTCCGGTTTGGCATCCGCTACCGCCGCAGCGCTGCTCATCGATGCGATGGATCGAGGCATCGAGCCTTGTTGGAACGCCGCCAACCCGGTATCCCAGCGCATGGCCATACGATTGGGTTTCACTCGCGCCGACACTTGTGAGGTGTTGTTCCTCGAATGAGCTGGACCCGTCTCGCTACTCTCGGTGTCGTTGTGGCGATCATCAGTCTCGGCTTCGTCTCCGGCACCGGCTGCAACACCAGTCGTAAACACACCGTGGAACTCATCCCGCTGCAGAAAGACGCACGGGAGCGCAACCAAGCTCTCGCTCACGCAGACACGCTCACCAGCAGACAGGTACCGCGGTCCTAGGCCCAGTCACTCGTGCGCTCAGCGGTCCGGGCGCAGCTCAACCACGGACTCCTCTGCCAACAGCTTTTCCAACGGATGTCCAAAACGAATCGGGAAGCCGCCAACTTCAACCGCGCGTTGGCGCGCTACGACGTGGTCGCCTCCGGCTGGCGAAACGGGACGCTCTCTGCGAATGATGTCCGTCGTGAAGCCGCGATGTTCCTCGGTCTTCCCGGCGTCAGTGGCCAGTTGCGCAACCGTTGGCTCGCTCTTAGAGATCGGGCAGATTAGTCACCCGGACGCTAAGCATCCGGGTCCTCGACGAGGATTCTGACGAGACCACCGCGAACCGAATGCGGTACACCCTATGACGGCCAGCACATATGGGCTGGTGTGAGCCGCTCAACCACCTGTAGTGGCTCGGATGGCACCAGTGAACTTCATGACCCCGATTGCCGAACCCGGACCGATGAGGAAGTCGACCGGAGAGCCCTGTTTGACTGTAGCGCTTACAGAATAGCTCTCACCGCCGTCTCCGAAGAGACCCTCATAGACGCTGGAACCGCCAACGAGAATCCGGAACTGGACGTCACCCGCCCAGTTCTCGCCCCAAGGCATGACCTTGCCGGCATGTCCTTGAATTTCGACACGACCACTGACATTGCTGACCCATCGCCGAACCACCCAGTGCTCAGCCTTGGTATACGTTCCCAGATCCATCGTGCCGTGCGGATGTCCACCCTCAGCCCACAGGGATGTGTAGTATCGACCGTCTTCGAGGTACCACAGTTCGCCCGTATCGAACTCCGCGTGTTCGCTGAGTCCGTTGATTGGATCCGCACCGAAATGCTCGAGTCGTCGAAAGTCGTTGGACTGGTCGTAGACCCCGTCCCGGTCTGAGCCTCGATCCCAGTAGCCATAGGACCAACCGCTTGCTCCTTGCGATCCGGAGAAGTCACGCACCGAGTCGGCGATGATCTCCACACCTTCTTTGGAAGTAGCGCATCCCGGCCCCAAGAGTGCGCCGAAACTCAACGCCACGAATGATAACATCAGGAGTCTCGGTCTCATTGCCCATCTTCTCGAGGCGCAGAATCCAGCTCCCTGTCCTTCAACGTCCGCTTCTGAACCTTCCCCGACTCATTCTTAGGAAGCTCACTGACGATCCGCACGTACCGCGGAACCTTGTACTCCGCCACGTGCTCCATCAGGAACCGCTGCGCGCCTCGTTCGTCCAGGTCCGATCCTTCGACCAGAACCACAAACGCCACGATGGCTTCGCCCAACAGTTCATCCGGCACACCGATCACTGCGGACTCCAGAACGTCCGGATGCTCGGCCAGGTGCTCTTCGATCTCCTTCGGGCTGATCCGATGGGCACCGGACTTGATCATCTCTTTCTTGCGGCCGACGATGTAGAGGTATCCCTCGTGATCGCGTCGCGCAAGGTCACCGGTTCGAAGGCCGTGCGGACCGAGCACGCGGCCCGTCTCTTCCGGATCGTTCCAGTAACCGAGCATGATGTTGTCGCCGGAGGCAACCAACTCACCGGGTTCGTCGACATCTGCTTCCGTCTCGTCTTCGCGGAGGACTCGAAGCGTTACGCCGGGGATGGCTTTTCCGATCGAGCCGATCTTCGCAGGAAGTGCCGACGGCTCCAGGTACGACAGTCGAGCACCGGCTTCCGTCGCGCCGTACATGATGAAGAGGTCGACGTTCGGGAGACCTTCGAGGATCTGCCGCGTCAGGTCGGGAGACATTGCGCCTCCCGCTTGCGTGAGATAGCGAAGCGTCGGCGGAGTCGACTCGACCAGGCTGGAGCGACTCATCAAAACGACAAAGCTCGACGGCACCCCGGCCAGACCCGTCGCTTCGTCCTGCTTCATCCGATCGATCACGCGATTCGGGAAGAAGAGCTCCGTACCGATGATGAGCGAAGCGCCGACTGCGATGTGCGTGTTCAGGAGGGACTGACCGTAGACATAGTAGAACGGCAGAACGACCATCATCCGGTCGTCTTCTGTGAGTTCGAGGTACTCGAGAATCGACCAGGTGTTGGTCAGAAGGTTGCGGTGAGAGAGCGTCGCGCCGCGCGGCTCACCGGTCGAACCCGACGTGTAGATGATCGCAGCGGGCGCGGCCGGATCGAGATTCGGCTCACGATAGCCCGCCTCGGACGAATCACCCTCAGCCAGCTCAACCACACGAACATCGGAGTCGGCCGCCTCCGAAACAACCTTTCGAAACTTGGACGTCGTGCACAGGATCGTCGCCCCGGAGTTCCCAAGAACGAATCTCAGCCCGGACGCGTCGACCGCATTGTTGACCGGCACCGCAACCAGTCCTGCGCGCATCGCACCATAGAAGGCAACAACGTAGTCGAGACCGTTCTCCGCCAAGATGGCGACACGCTCACCGGGCGCGAGCCCAAGGCCCTGCAAATGACAAGCAAACCGCGTGGTCTGGTCGTCCGCCTCACCGTAGGTCACATTCCTATCCGGCGTTCGCAAGAGGGCGCGGGTCGGATCAGCGCTCGCGCTTTTGGAGAGCATCTCGTCCAGTCGCCGCAGGCGGAGAACGAACTGATATCGGGATTCCTTCATCGCCTCACCTTCAGCACGGACGGCTCACGACCGCGGTCCTCTAATAGGTAAACGCACTGCCGCCGATGAACTCACGCAGTAGCGAGTTCTGCGGAACCTCCTGCGGAAACAATGGGACCAGCATATGCAGAAACCGCAGCAAACGGTAGACCTCGGGCATGGCCGGCGACTCCAATGGAACCTCGAGGAGAAATCGCTCGGCATACGTCCGGATGACGGCCTGCTCATAGACGAGGGCCGAGTTGAACATGACGTCGGCGTTTTCCTGGAATGGAAAGATGTATTTGTTCTCGCCTGCGCGCACGCTGGACCAACCGAGGATCGTCTGCTCTGCCGTGTAGTTCCGATAGACGCGGTCACGAACGATCCGACGCAACAATCGGACGTCGGCCGTGAAGATGCGACTGTGATCGTCGATCGACATCTGCGTCAATGCCGACACGTAAATGCCGAACTTCTTCGCCTTCTGAATCCCATCCGTCAGTCGCGGATTAAGGCAGTGGATGCCTTCCGTGATCAGGACGTCCCGGGGACCCAGTTCCATCGGAATTGTTCTCTCGACACGCTCCCCGGTTACGAACGAGTAGACCGGCGTTTCCACCCGCTCCCCACGAATCAATCGGTGGACGTGATCATTGAAGAGTTTGACGTCCAAAGCGTCCAGGCTCTCGAAGTTGTAGGAGCCGTCGGCATGTTTCGGGGTGTCGACCCGATTGACGTAGTAGTTGTCCATACTGATGGCAACCGGTTTCAGACCGAGCACTCGTAGCTGCACCATCAGTCGTTTCGTAAACGTCGTCTTTCCCGAAGAGGACGGACCCGCGACCAGAACGAGACGGCACCGCTTCCGCTCTGCGATGCTGTCGGCGATGGCTACGACCTTCTTCTCCTGAAAGCCTTCCGCGACGCGAATGATCTCGGAGACGTGTCCCTGGATGACCGCTTCGTTCAACTGACCAACGTTGCCGACTCCGAGCTCTTCATTCCAACGGCGGGTCTCGCGATAGGCGGTGTAGAGACGAGTCTGCCGGCGCGGCTTGGGTCGCATCTCGAAGTCCGAACCCGGAAAGCGCAACACCATCTCGGTTTCGTAAGGAATGAGTTCCCACTTGGAAACCTGTCCGGTGGAAGGCGCGAGCGGACCGGTAATCAGATCTTTGTATCCGCCGACCGTCGCCCACTGCACCTCGGATCGACGAACGGTGTTCAACAATCCCGTCTTGTCCTTAGCGCCGATACGAAGGAAGTGGGCGAGTGCCTCTTCCAATGTCACGCGCTCGATGACAATCGGTTCGTCCGCCGCGATGATGCGCTGCATTTCCTTTCGGAACCGACGGATCAGAGCCGGCGAAACGGTTTCCTGAAGCTTCCCGTCCTTGCGCAGAGTGAAGGAGTATCCGCCGGCCAGGCTCTGGCCGACGACAGGGTTCAGCGACTCGTCAACACGATGGACGGCCTCGCAGAGAATCAGGATCGCCGTTCTTATATAGATAGCGGTCCCATCTTTTTCGCCAAAGCGGACTGCACGGACCTTGCAGTTGGAAACGAGCTGATGGTCCAGCGAGCGAAGGCGTCCATTGACGATAGCCCCCAGCGCGGGAAGGAGCCCACTCGACGCGTGCTCGGCGATGACGTCGCCAGCCCGGGCGCCCTTCTGGACGACGAAGACCTCGTCCCCCATCTCGACGCGAATCTCCCGGAACTGCCCGTTCCGGGTGCTCTCTTTCGATCCTTCTTTCACGGATTCCCTTCCGTTCTCAGGTATCTTCCGCCTCTGCGCCGACTTCTGATGGGACGCCGGGCAGTCGGCCGCTCCAGACCTCTATCCTGGTCTCTATCGGTCAGATCGGCCAATCCTGACCGTTTCTGCAGGAGGGCCGTCGTCCCGGTAACGTTCACCCCTCGGGGTCCCATCGTGTCATCCGTCGGGTCTCGTCGGGTCACCCGTCGGGGTCACATCGTGTCATCCGTCGGGATCATCCTTCGAGGCATCCGTCGCACTCATCCGTCAGCTGGAAAGAACCCCGGCTCGACCATCAGTTGGCGAAGCTCTTCCGAGACCTCCTCGTTGTCCGATTTCGTGTACTTGAGCTTCGTGTAGATCTCGGCCAGGTTGCGGACATCCGACTCGGTGATCACCTTGGCCATGTCCGGATAGGACATGTACCGGTTCCAGCCCTCGGTCTCCCGGGCCTGGTAGGTCGCGGCGACGCGCTTGTCATCGAAATGCTGGTAGGTCTCGTCGTGAACGATCGACTCGATGGGAAGCCGAGCCCGGAGATCCGGGTCCTC
Organism: bacterium; assembly: GCA_030431975.1. Classification (GTDB taxonomy): domain Bacteria; phylum Eisenbacteria; class RBG-16-71-46; order CAIMUX01; family CAIMUX01; genus JACKCR01. Next base: position 25,716 of record JAUIHP010000017.1, read on the forward strand.
ATCGGGAACCCCAACGACCAACGTGGTCGCCGGAAAGGTCGAGGGCGGCAGGTCCAGAAACTCGGCAATACGGGGCGCGGCCCCGAGGGTTGTCCCCATGTAGCAGATTCCGTAGCCCATGTCCTCAGCGGCCAACGCAGCGTTTTGCGCCGCAATGATGGCGTCCGCGAATCCGACGAGGTAGCTGAGGAAGTTGTCGAACCCCGGCTCCGCATCACTGACACGACACCAATGGTTCATACGATTCCAATCGACGACGAAGGTCAGCAGCATCGGCGCCTGCAGAATCATGTCCTGCTTGTAGTGCATCTCCCACAATTTCGCCTTCCGCTTTTCGTCGCGGGTCACGATGATGCTGTAGGTCTGCATGTTCCCGCTGCTCGACGCGCGGACGGCGGCGTGAAGAATCTTGTCCACGTGCTCCTGAGGAATGGCGTCGGGCTTGTACTTTCGGATCGATCGGTGTCGGCTGAGTGCGTCGAATGTTTCCATCCGGCCATCTTATCGGGGCGAGACCGCGAAGGCCATCCCGAGACGGCTTCCCTGTGCGGGCACATCTCTGGCAAGAAGAGGTCGTTGGCCGTTCCGATGTTGCCGTGTTCCTCTGCCGGCACAGTTGCCTAACGCGTTGGCCTACTCCGTCCGTAGCGCATCGGGTGTATGCCCGGTCCACGAATGGAACGCGCGAGAAAACGAGCTCGGATCCTCGTAGCCGAGCAGGAACGATATCTCCGCTCCGCTCAAGTGCGTCGTGGTCAGGTAGTGGCGTCCCAGTTCTTCCCTTGTGCTGTCGAGAACGGTCTGGAACGTTGCGCCCTCGTGTTGCAGACGTCGTTGCAGCGTCCGACTGCTCGTCCCAAGTTCTTGGGCCACCGCACCGATCGATGCATTACCGGAGGGAAGAAGCTCGAGCAGCGCAGACCGAACTCGATCCATCGTCGTGGCGCTTTCATCGAGTTCTGACAGTCGTCGCTTGAGCCCCGGTTCGAACGTGCTCCACATCTCCTCGTTCGCACTCAGGAACGGCCGCGTGGCGTCCTCTCGTTGGAAAACGAGAGTGGCTTGACGACCGGATTTCATCGAGACACTGAAGAACTCTTCGTAGTCCGACCGCGGTTCGAGCGGAACCGGCGTCCGGACCTCGAGCGGCCGAATCGGCGTCCGCGTCGCCAGCCGCGCCAACTGGACGAAGAAGACCAGCTCGAACCCGATCAATGATGCCGGGGGGTGAGCGTGCGCATCCAGCCACTCCAGCTTGAGAGTGGTCTTTCTGCTCCCGACCCCGACATGCAAGGCCATCGGACAGATGAGCCGCTTGTAGATGGACAGTCTCGACAAGGCAACGTTGAGGTCCGGACTGCAATAGGCTGCGAACACCGCCGGATCGAAGGCGTCGACCGACAGCGCTTCGGCAATCCGTAGCGGCAGCACGGTGTCCCCCGCCTCTTCCTCCATCGCCTGCCACAAGTGGAAGTACTCTTCGGTACTGAGGTCGGCGCGGTTGCGTGCGAAAAGGTCGCCGGGCAGTCCCGCCCGCCTGAGGATCACAAACTCCCGCAAACCGATATCGCGCATCAGCAGGCGCCAGCGCGGACTGACGGGGAACGACTTGCCGTTCGTCAATGAGTTCTCCTTGCCCGGAAGCGTGGCCCCTTCCCAGTTTCTGGACGGGTTTCGGATGCGTCACATGGTGCACATCGCTCAGGCCGCTGCGACGGTTCGGTCCCTGAGAGGGCTGACCGCACCTTGGAAACTCTACTCGGGCCAGCGAGAGGTTGGTTAGCGATTCCCGCCATTGGTACAGCGGATCGCGCCAGCCCCGACCGTTGTGATTGGCGCACTCCGCCATGTGTTTGGCGGGATCTGCAGAGCCTCATCCTCGCTCCGGTCGTACTTTCCTATTGAGCTCGTTGCGTTCGGCTGTCCGGCGGCGGGTCCGGTGAGCTCGGCGTCAGCGGTGAGTTTCGCGGATTCGGCGGGTGCGGCGGGTACGGCGAGTTCGGCGGTCCGGTGGGTTTCGGCAGTTCGACGAGTTCGTCACGGCGAACCATTCATTGGAGGTCTGGACCATGAGTCAGACGGTTTTGATCACCGGTTGCAGCAGCGGCATCGGAAGAGCCACGGCACTTCACTTTCAGAAGGAGGGTTGGAACGTCGCTGCGACTGTCCGGTCCCCCGAGAAGGAGTCGGAACTATCCGCACTCGAGAACGTCCTGGTGACGAAGCTCGACGCCACGGACCACTCGACAGTCAAATCCGCCGTCAGCGCCACTCTGGACAAGTTTGGGGGCATCGACGTCGTGGTCAACAACGCCGGCTATGGTGCCTACGGTCTCCTCGAGGCCACGCCGATCGAGAAGATTCGGCGCCAGTTCGAGGTCAACGTCATTGGAGTGCTGGCGGTGACGCAAGCCGTCCTGCCCCACTTTCGCAGCCGCGGCGCGGGTACCTTCGTCAACATCTCCTCGATGGGAGGGAAGATTACGTTCCCGTTGGGCACCCTCTACCACGGGTCCAAGTTCGCTGTGGAGGGAATGTCCGAGGCCCTCTCCCATGAGCTCACTTCGATCGGAGTTCGGATCAAACTGATCGAGCCGGGAATCGTCCGCACGAACTTTGGATCGACGTCGCTTGATCTGAGCCTGGATCCGTCCCTTTCTGAGTACGCTCCATTCGTCGAGAAGATCATGGCTGCCATGGAGCGGATGGGGAACATGGGCACGGACGCGTCCGCGATCGCGGAGGCTATCTTCGGCGCAGCGACGGATGGAACGGATCAGATTCGGTATCCTGTTGGGGATGACGCGGTCCAGATTCTGGAGGCGCGTAAGAGTCTGGAGGATAAGGAGTACATGGCCGCGATCCTCGCCCAGTTCGGCCTTTGACCGGCCGACTCAGGATGCGGGCCAGGATCATTACATCAGTATATACGAATGTGTTACCGGGCCACTCTTGGGCTGCGTTGGGTCAAGAAAAGCTGGCTTCGAGCAACCGAGTGACGCGAACTCCATTAAATTGCATCAATACCAATAGATATAGCATGGGGTTTCAGTTCTCGGGTGCCCTCAGCTTGTGGTCCCGGGACGGGTACCGGGCCCAGCTTCGACTCCGGTTGGCGTTGAGCTCGAGCCGAGGCTGCCGGCGGGCGACAAGAAACCTTCAACGGCATTTCTGAACCCTCGGTCGCGAGGCGCCATCCAACTTTTCTTCTCTCGGATGCAACATTACATACTGAGTATGCATACTCAGTATCATGTCCATTCGAAACAGCCTACTCGCCATCCTCTCTGAAGAGCCGACCCACGGGTACGGCCTGAAGAACCGCTTTGAGAACAGTACCGCCGGGACTTGGCCGCTCAACGTCGGCCAGGTCTACTCCACGCTTCAACGCCTCGAACGTGACGGACTGGTCGAGCCCCTGTCTCCCGGAAGAGGTTCGGAGGACAAGGACCGGCAGTCCTGGCGTCTGACCGATCCCGGCCGGGGCGCACTTGCCCGTTGGTTCGCCGAGCCGATTCTGGACGACCCGCCACAACGCGACGAACTCACTCTGAAAGTCCTCCTCGCTGTCGCTGCCGAGCACGTCGACGTCCTCGACATTCTGCAGGCGCAACGGGCCACGACGATGGAGCGGCTTCAGCAGTACACCCAACGAAAGCGAATCGCGGACCCGGACGACGAGCTTTCCTGGGTCCTCCTGCTCGATGCCTTCATTCTCCGCGCCAAGGCGGAGATTCAGTGGCTGGATCTCTGCGAGGAAAGGCTCCGTCACCACAACACGAGGCCGTCGTGATTCCATTCCACGAACGGGACGCTGTACTCGAGTTCAAAGCGGCCGGCCGCACGCATGGCACCGGGGATCGCGTGGCCCGTGCGCTTGGTCCGATTGACCTCCGTATCGACGAGTCGGAGTTCGTCGCCATCATGGGGCCTTCCGGCTCCGGCAAGTCGACGCTGCTCAACCTTGCCGGCGGACTCGACAAGCCGACCGACGGGAGCGTTTCGCTCGGCGGCCGTCCTCTTGACAACATCAACGCGCACGACCTCGCGACTCTGCGCCGGACCTACATCGGTTTCGTCTTCCAGGACCTGAACCTGCTCCCCGGCCTGACCGCGCTCGAGAACGTGACCCTTCCCCTCGAACTCAGCGGCGCTTCGAGTTCGAGGTGCAGACCGGAAGCTGAAGTCGCGCTGCAAGGCGTCGGCATGGCCGACAAAGCCCACCGATTCCCGGAAAACCTCTCCGGCGGCGAACAGCAACGTGTCGCCATCGCCCGCGCCGTCGTCGGTCCGCGGCAGCTCCTTCTCGCGGACGAACCGACAGGGGCCCTCGACACGGTCACAGGTGAACGCATCATGCGCCTGCTGCGAAAGCAATGTGAGTCCGGCCGCACCGTCGTCCTCGTGACGCACGATTCTTCCCACGCAGCGTGGGCCGATCGAGTGGTCTTTCTGCGAGACGGACGAATCGTCGACGAGACCCGTTCACCCGGGACGGTCGTGACGTGAGCGGCAGCAAAAGTTCGTCCGCTTCCCGACGTTGGATCTTGGCACTCCCCGCGCTTTTGCGGCTCGAATGGCGAGACCTTCGCAGACACCGCGGCAGGTCTGCGCTTCTCCTGCTTCTGATCGCAGTACCGGTCGCAGCAGTCGTTGGCGGCGCAGCCATCGCCAAGATGATTGAGCCCACGCCAACGGAGCGCGCGCAGAAAGCAATGGGAGCCGCCGCGCTCCTTGTCGAAGTCCCGTCCGATCCCGGAAACTACGACCGCATCCTCGACGCCATTCCGGAGGAAGCCGAACGCGCACGGTTCTTCGTCAGCCAGGAAACCGTGCAGGCGGCGGGCCGCAAACTGCGTAGCAAGATGATCGCGATCGATCCGCTTCATTTGGAGAGTCCGAGAGCAAGCTCGCGAGTGCGGCCGAACCTGCAAGCTCGGCCGAACCCGCGAACTCGACCGAACCTGCAAGCTGATCCGAATCTGCAAACTCATCCGCAACCGATCGGTTCGGGACTCGTGCACATACTCGAAGGCCGTGCTCCGCGGAATCCGTCGGAGGTCGCTCTCTCGCCGACCTTACTGGACGGGCTCGGCTGCGCCCTCGGTGACTCCGTCACTCTTTCCTACGGAACAAAGCGGATCATCACGGGCATCGTTGTGGACTCCGAGGACCAGAACGCGCCGATTGTCCTGAGAACACCCGCTGCCGTCGAGTATCCCGCCAAGGAGTATCTCCTCATCGGGCGAGCAGACCCTGAGGACTCGGCGTTCAATGCAACCGAGCTGGCTCTCAAGCTGGAAAGCGACTCCATCCGAGTCTCCCGAAGGACTTCCTTTCGTGCGGACCCGACGCTCTCTCAACTCATCGTACTTCTCGGCACCATTGGGTTCGCCGAAGCCGGACTGGTCATCGCCTCCGCCTTCTTCATCAGCTTTCAGAGACGGCGCTACGAAATCGGGTTGCTCGGTGCGACCGGCGCGTCACCGCGCGACATCCTACGATCCTTGATCGTGTCCACGCTTGCCATGGCATTTGTCGCCTCTCTGATCGGCGCATTGATCGGGATCGCGATCGCAGCACTCGTCCATCCTCAACTCGACAATTGGAACGGACGGATCAACGGCCCGTTTGAGGTCTCGTTCGTCGGAGTTGTCGCCGGAGTCATCCTTGGTGTCGTCACCGCCGGACTCGCCGCATGGATTCCGGCACGAGCAGCCACCACCATCCCCGTACGTGAAGCTTTGCGTGGACGGAGACCTCCGACCTCGAGTCACCGCGCAACTTTTGTCATTGGAGTCGTGGCCGCCGGGACAGGACTCGGTCTTCTCGCGCTTGCTTCGCGAACTCCGGCGGAGCCCGCAGTCTCCGGAACGATGATCCTATTCGGTTCGCTGTTCGGACTTCTCGGCTTCGGACTGATCAGCCCGTGGCTTCTGGGAGTCCTCGCGAAAGTCGCCGCCCCGCTGCCGCTGCCGTGGAGGTTGGCACTTCGGGACGCGGGCCGCTTTCGAACCCGCAACGGCCCCGTCGTGACGGCGATCCTTGCGGGAATGGCGATGAGCGTGACCATGGGGATTCTGGTCGCGAGCCTGCAGTCCGGGCTCGATGCGCTTCCGGCGTCCTATCGAACCGACCAGATCTTCGTCGAAGGTCCCAACGCAGAGAATGTCGCGCATACCCTGGCTTCCGAGTTCGCAGTCATGGCCTGGACCCCGCTTCACGCAACATACGCAGGTGCCGAACCCGTACGCGTCGTTCCGCCGACCGGGATCGCGCCCACGCGCGAGGACTGGGTTGCGTGCGGTAGCGAGGAGCTCTTGAGAACAATGGGAGCGGAATCGGCCATCTCCGCGTTTCGCGCGGGCGCCGTTGTTGCGCTCATCAATGACAGATCCAAGACAATAGGAGCTGCAAGGGCACAGAAGAACAGCTCAAATCCCGTGCCATCCTCGGAGGCCGGGCAGATAGATTCAGTGACCGAGCCGGCGTTCATCACTTTGCAGTCGTGGATCGGCAAGAGGAACGTTGCGTCGTTACCGGTTCACTTCGTCCGAACCGATGAGAACGTGCGATCCCCGCGCTATCTGCTCTCGTCGGGCGCTCTCTCGTCGGATGCACTCTCTTCGTACGGACTCCACTCCGGCCCGCCTCTGCGATCGACCACGACACCGTTCCTGTTGCGTTTTGACAGTGTCGTCGACGAGGCGTTGCTCGAACGGACCAGCGACCGGGCGGCTGAACTCGGTCAGGCCTCGATTTCGGCAGCGCTTCTTGAAGTTCGACCGCTCCGCAACTCCTACAACTTCGTGTTGCTTCTCTGTCTGGCGACCGGACTCATCATTCTTTTCGTCGCTACCGCGCTTTCTTCCGCCGAGTCGGCCAACGATCACCACTTGCTGCACACGATCGGAGGAAGCCCGACCTTGCTAAGGACTCTCTCGGCCGCTCGCGCGGGGTATCTCGCACTGCTCGGTTGCCTCCTCGCGGTTCCAGCCGGAATCTATCCCGCACTCGGACTGCTCCAGGTCTCGGACCTGCCAATGCCCTTGACGTTTCCGTGGTCGGACATTCTCCTCGTCGTATTCGGACTGCCGTGTGCTGCGTTCGTGCTTGCATGGATGTCGTCCGGCTCTTGGCCGCGAATGTCCCGTTGGAAGCTCGGGGTGAACGCGGCCACGGTTTGCCTGCTGGCCGTCGTAGGCGTTGGCTTCGCGCCACGAGTCACCGCCGCCGGCTTCGAGCCGTACTTCGAGCCGTACTTCGGGCGTACTCCCGGCGGACGCACGATCGAAGGCCAACTCGGACGCTTCAACGTTCCCGAGAACCGGCAAGATGAGAAGAGTCCTACGATCGAGCTCGCTTTCGTCCGGTACGAGACGGCTCATCCCAATCCTCTTCCGCCAGTCTTCTTTCTCGCCGGCGGGCCGGGAGCTTCGGGCGTCGAGTTCGCATCCGTGGTCGCGTCCCATCCGCAGATTCGACTTCTCGAACATCGCGACGTCATTGGTCTCGACCAGCGGGGAACCGGCCTCAGCGACCCTCACCTTTGCGGAGAGTCCGGGCCGACGTTCACGCACGAGATCCCGCTCGACGAGCCCGTCACGCGGGCGACCTTCATCGAGGCGTTCGAAGTTGCAGCCGAAGCATGTCGAGACCACTGGGTCTCCGAGGGCGTGGATCTGGCTGCGTACAACACGCGCGAGAGTGTGCAGGATCTCGAAGACTTGAGGTTGCATCTCGGCCTCGATGAGATCGCGTTGTGGGGCGCGAGCTATGGCTCTCACCTGGGTCTTGCCTACTTACGAGAGCACGCGTCTCACGTCGAGAGAGCGATCATTCTGAATGTCGAAGGCCCGGATCACACATGGAAGCTACCGGCAGAAACTCAGCGTCAGTTGGAAGTCCTGTCCGAGCAGATCGAAACGGCGCCGGCTTGGAAAGATTCACTTCCGGACGTTCTCGCGACGGTCAAGGAACTGCTCCAGCAGCTGGAGCAGAAACCTGTCAGAGTCCCTTTCGTCACCGACTCTTTCGCACCCAGCTCCGGCACACCTAGTTCCGAGACACCCGATTCCGACAAGCCCGACTCCGACGCACCCAGCTCCGGCACACCCGATGTCGATACACTTGATGTCGCTGTCGGACCTTTCGACCTTCAGGTGTACCTCGCCCGCTCCTTGTCCGAGTTCCGGACGAGGCTCCCAGTCCCGGCAGCACTCCTTCGGATGAAACGCGGAGACTTCTCTGACCTCGCCGAGACCGCCTTCGATAACCATCGGCCGTCATCGACCGCGATGCCGTTGGCGATGGACTGTGCCTCCGGTGGCAGCCCGTCCCGGATCGCACAACTCAATCGCGAACGCATGAACCCAACCAACCTTCTGGGCGACGCCATCCTCGCGCCGCACTATCCGGAGTCGTGCTCTGACTTCCCAACGAAAGACATCGGGACATGGCTGCGCACGCCTGTTGCCTGCACCGTGCCGATCCTGTTCGTCAGCGGCGAATTGGATGTTCGCACGCCCCCCTCCAACGTCGATGACCTCATGAGTCAGTTCGCCAACGCCAGTCACATCCGCGTCAGCCATTGCGGGCACGGCTCGAGAGAACTGATGTCTCCTGAGTATCGAGCCATCGTCCAGGCTTTCCTTCGCGGCGAGTCGGTTTCCAGCACGCAAGTCCAGCTTCCACCGCTAAGATTCCAGGGGTTGCCATAGCCCGGATCGCTTTGGCCGCCTCGCTCATCCTCGCGAGGTCTGTTTGTAAACGGAGCCGGGCGCACAGCGTAGACAACACCATTTGATGTCGTCGCGGTCTACCGACCAAACCTCCGTCTTGAGACCTTCGGGCGAAGGCTGTCGAAGCGAGGTCCACATGCCGTACTCTGAAGCCGAGACCAAGGCCTACATGAACATCCTCGTCCGGACTCCGCGCCGTATGAAAACACTTGCCTCGGGTCTAACGGACTCGAAGCTCAAGGCTCGCCCGGCCAAAGACGCCTGGTCTGCGAACGAGATTCTGGCTCACCTGCGGTGTTGCGCCGACGTTTGGGGAAAAGGCATCGCCCGAATGCTGGACGAGGATCACCCGACATGGCGTCATGCCTCCCCGAGGGGCTACCTGAAGAAGACGAACTACCTGGAGATCGAGTTTGGAGACTCTCTGAACGCGTTCGCTTCGCAGCGACGTGCACTGCTGAAACAGCTCAAAGACATGCCGCCAAACGGCTGGGAACGAAGTGCGACCCTCACCGGTACGACGCACACCGACCAGAACGTTTTTCGGTTCGTCGAACGGATGGCGATGCACGAAGAGCGGCACATGGATCAATTCGAGAGAACGATCGCAACCCTTCCTCGGTGACTCAGGATCGGGCGGTGGCCACCTTCTTCTTTCGGTACTCGACGACCTTGCGAATGTAGTCCGCCGCGTCGGGAGTCTTGCATCCCGTCTCGCCGTGATCGACTTCTACCTTGCCCACCCTCTTGGCAACCGCAGTCGCTGCCTTCTGCAGCTTCGAGTTCCGCGTTCCGATCGAGATGATCGCGTTGTTCATGGCGTAGCGGACGCGGTTCGGGCTCGAGTGAATCTTGTTCTCGATCTGATCGAGGTACTCGATGAAGTAATCATCGCCGAGATCTTCCTTCGACCCCGCCACGTATGCGACCAGGCCCCACCCGGCCGCTCCCAGCCATTCTTTCTTGGACTGGGACCACTTCTCGGCCCGCTTTCTGGCGAATCGGGAGCCGGCCACGACTTTGACCAGTGCGTCCGTGTTGACGTAGCTGTCGAGGTCTCGAGCCCAGCTATCAATTGTCTTTGCGGAGAGTTCTTCGGGATCGGCAACGAGGGTTGCGAGGACACGAGCGTCGTGGTTCCCGGACTTCCACAACCGTTCGGCCAGCGCGGTGTCCCTGCCGACCTTCTTCTGCAGTTTTCCGAGGTTGGCGTAGCTCACTCCGAAACACGGTTCCTGGACACCGTGGCGGGCATAGACCTTCCGGTTTTGTGCCGTCCCGGCGGCTTGAAGCGCTGCCATGGCTTCCGTGAACTTCATCTCGTTTCCTCCCCTGGAGAGTACTGAGTCTACAAAAACTAGGGTCGGGCTCCGGTGAACGTGGGAGAGGTTACGTCACAGAAGCCCGACACCCTCGCGAATTTCCCGGCGGCTCCGCACCAAAGCGTTCTGCCTGCCGGGGCGGTTCAAGCCTCGAGCGTTGCCCCGAGAAACTCGCAATCTCTTTTCGAACGAAGAACCAGCCGATCGTCGACACTGTCGTGGACACCGGCTTGTCGAATCAGCTGCCTCCGTCGGTGTCCGCGGAAGCGGAGTCGGACTCGTTGTTGGCGTGGTACTCCATGAGGTGGCGACCGATCCAGTTGGCCAGAACGCTGGCCGGCATCGCCGCCAGGGTCAGATCGATGTCGTGATTCTGTCCGGCACGCTGCACCGTGTAGGTGACCTGTTGGCCCGGCTTCCACTCGGAGCGAGCCTGCTCGAGCTTCTCGCTGTTCTCCCCGTTCAATTCGATGCCGTACATCGCGAAGAGAATGTCGCCCGGCTGCATCCCCGCGCCTTCGGCCGGGCTGTCCGGAACGACTTTCGTGATCTGCATGTGGGCGCCGTCGTCCGCGTAGTCGAGCTCGATCCCGACCCAGCCGCTGTCCTTCATCTTCTGGGCCATGTAGTCGAGGCATTCCTGCGTCGACGATTCACACTTGTGGGACTCACCGGCGATGGAAAGCGTTGCCGTCAAAGCGATCGCGACGGCCGTCAGAGCCAGATTCTTCCAGATACGCATGCCGCAAACTCCTTTGAAGGTCTCCGACTGACGGTTCCTGACTGAAGGTTCCCGACCCCGTCTGACCGGGAGCGGCCGTCCCGGTTCAGTCGGGAGCCGGGTCTGGAGGGGGACCGTCATATTCAAAACTGCTGTTGCGAGCTGCCGAGGCACCCACCCGCCATACACTATTTATAGGCAGGCTCCGGGTAAAAGTGGTCGTGCGTTCCGTAAAAAGTTGTGAATGATGTAACGGAATCGTAAACGACCCCGGCCCTGTACTCGCCGTGCACCAGCCATGCACCGCCATGTGCCAGCCATGTACCCGCCCCGCACCTGCCCTGTACCCGCGTACCCGCGTACCCGCGTACCCGCCCAGTGTCCGCCGCAGCTCTGAACGACGCAGGCGTCGTCATCAAAGACGTCGTCATCGATGACGTCGCCATCGAAGACGTTGCCCGCGGAGTCCACCGACGGGATACTCAACGGATGTCGCGGCTTCGTGTAGATCGTCTCTGGCTGGCGTTTCTCATCGCTCTCGTCCCTCTGGTCATTCTTCTCGTCGTGCAGTACGCGTGGCTGCAACGACTCGAGCGGGTGACCACACTGGCCTACCGAGCTTCCGTCCACAGCGTTCTCAGCCTGGTGACGGCTGATATCGAGAACTTCTATCGGGAGCTGGGCGAGGAACAGCTGTGGCGGGTCGAACCGGTTTTTCAGGACTCGACCTTCACATCGCTCGCATCGTTCTGGAGAGATCATCCGAATCCGGCCGTGCGCCGCCATTTCCTGGTCGACTATAGGGAGAAGACGTTCGGCGATTTCTACTTCTACGACCGCGAGAAGGATCGCTTGATCGAGATGTTTTCGTCGGAGGAGAGCTTCGCCGTCATCGTCGCCTGCTCTCCCTTTGCACGCACGGGAAGCGCAACGCAGCGGTGGCGAACCTCGCGCATCACGGCCGACGATCGCAATCCCAGTCACCGGATCCTGTTGCGCCCGATCCTGGACGAGTCCGAATCGACGATCGGAATCGTCGGCATGATTCTCGATGAAGAATACTTTCACGACGAGGTGCTGCCACAGACGGTGAACTCTTCCCTCGCTGAGTTCTCGACGGACTCCGACGGCTTTGCTCTGCGCATTCGCAACGCAGACGGACGTGTCGTCTACGGAAGCCCCGGGACCGGAGAGTTCACGAGCATCCGCTCCGCTCAGCTCGACTTTGTTTTCACCGACTGGTCGGCCGACCTCTATCACTACGGAACCACACCCGAAGGTGCGTTCAAAGCCAACCTGCGCATCCCGATGATCCTGTCCGGATTGCTCGCCGTCGCGATTCTCGTCGGACTCGTTCTCTCTTTGCGCGCGGCGCGACATGCTCTGCGACTCTCGACCATGAAGTCGGACTTCGTCTCGAACGTCTCGCATGAGTTGCGAACGCCGGTCGCGTCCATTCGCGTACTCGCCGATCTGCTACGAAGCGGAAAGGTGGCCTCTCCGGACAAGGTCAGCGAGTATGGTGGGCTCATCGAGGCCGAGAGTCGAAAGCTCACTCACCTCGTCGACAAGGTCCTGGAGTTTTCGCGTATCGAGTCCGGACAGCAGCAGTATGAGTTCAGGGAGCTCGAACCCAAATCCTTCCTGAGCCAGATCGTCGAGTCCTTTCGCACCCGCCCGATTTCCTCCGGTTTCGAGGTCCGGCTATCGATGCCCGATCGAAAATGCGCACCCGTTCGCGGAGACGGGACCGCGCTGACCCAGGCCATCGGCAACCTGCTGGAGAATGCGGTCAAGTACTCCGGAACGTCCCGACTCGTCGAGGTCGAACTCGCCGACGAGGAAGCGGGAATCCGAATCTCCGTCCAGGACCACGGCATCGGCATCGAACCCGGCGAGCACACGCGCGTCTTCGACCGGTTTCATCGCGCCGCGAGAGCGGACGTCCATGACGTCAAGGGCAGCGGCCTCGGGCTGGCCATCGTTCAGGAGATCGTCTCGGCCCATCAGGGAACAATCGATCTGGTTAGTGAGCCCGGCAAAGGCAGCACCTTCCATTTATGGTTGCCGCGACGTGCGGAAACGCAACCTCGCCCGGCCGGTTCCGTAGAAGGGTCGGAGCCATCCGGGGTGGCTACCGCCTAGAGGACCGCATGAAGTCATCACCCCATTCCGGACCGTCCGGTCAGCACGTTTCCAAGGACGCGGACCTGTCTCCGCGGGCTGCCGGTTCCGCTCGCCCCCACCTGCTCGTCATCGAAGACGATGAATCCATGGCGACCGCGCTAACGGACGGTCTGGAACTCGAAGGCTACGATGTCGAGGTCCAGCGGGACGGAGCCGCGGGACTGGAACGAGCCCTCAAAGGGGAGTTCGACCTCATCGTCCTCGATGTCATGCTGCCAAGTCTGAGCGGCGTCGACATCCTCAAACAGGTCCGCTCCGCCGGCAGGCAAATGCCCATCCTGATGCTGACCGCAAAAGGTCAGGAGATCGACAAGGTCCTCGGGCTCAAGCTCGGCGCCGATGACTACATGACCAAACCGTTCGGCTTTATGGAGCTGACCGCACGCATCGAGGCCCTGCTTCGTCGGCTCGGCCGAGGCTCGACCACTTCGGACGAGTACCGCTTCGGGCCCATCCGCGTCGTCTTTGACGGACAGGAAGTCTGGAACGGAGACCGTCGCATCGAGCTTTCCCCCCGCGAGTTCGATCTTCTGCGCTACATGATCCGCCACCGTGGAAAAGTGGTCCGCCGCGACGAACTGCTCGACGCCGTGTGGGGCTATGACGATGCGCCGCTCACCCGGACGATCGATGTGCACGTGGCCAAGCTGCGGAGAAAGATCGAGACCGACCCGCAGAACCCGGAGTTCCTGCTCACGGTTCACCGGGTCGGCTACCGATTCATGGGCTGATCCCGAACCGTATGGCGCGCCGCTGACGTTCGTGAATACCGGAGTCCGTCATCGGTAACGTGGAAGGAGGAGTAAAGCGGTACACTGCAGCCATGCCCGAAACGACTTTTGAATTCATCGTCGCGATCTGTGCCGGAATCGGCCTCGCCGCCGCCGCAGGGATCCGCGCCTTCCTTCCGCTCCTCGCCGTCTGCATCGCGTCCCGCATCGGGGTCATCGAACTCAATCCCGGACTCGACTTTCTCCAGTCCAACGTCGCGCTCGTGGCGCTCGTATTGGCCACCATCCTCGAGGTCGCCGCCGACAAGGTCCCTGTCCTCGACAACTTCCTGGACGTCGGCGCCACCTTCCTGCGGCCGGTCTCGGGCTTCATTGCCGCAATGGCCATGTTCGGCGAACTCCCATCGTCGGTCGCCGTCGCCATGGCCCTCTTTGCCGCGGCCATTTCACTAGGAACCCAACTCGGACGGGCCAAGGCGCGTCTCGGTTCGACCGCAACGACAGGTGGGCTCGCCAATCCGCTGTTGTCGACGGCCGAAGATGCCATCTCGGGAACACTCTCGGTGCTGGCGATCGTTCTGCCGCTTCTCGCGGCTGTGCTCGTCATCTTCTTTCTGTACCTGTTGTGGCGCTTCGTGCGCGGGATCCGTCGAGCGGCAGGACGCGCGGCGCAACATGTCACCGGTGGGACCTATCGAAACCCCGGCGTCGGTTCCGGCGGCGGGGATGTCGGCGCAAATTTCAGGTCCCGCCGAGCCGGACCACGGGACCCCTCGATGGAGCTCCGACCCGACTTCTCCAGCGATGGCGAACAGGAAGCCCCGCGAGACACCCGCTCGTGAGATCCGGCTTCCTCGGCATCGGAAAGAAGACCCCCTCGAGCGAAACGGATCCCTACGACTCCTTTGCCTCCGTCTACGACCGGTGGCAAGACCTCTATACCCGTCCATTCTCTTTGGCCATGACCATCCGAATACAGCAGGCCTGGGAGGAGTTCGGCGTTCCGGAACAGTCGTTACTCGACTTCGCCTGCGGAACCGGAACGCTTGCATGGTGGTGGTCCGAGCACAATCCAGCCTGGGAAGTCGTCGGGGTCGACCGGTCTGCCCCAATGATCGAACGAGCCCTCCGAAAAGCCGACGGCGAGGTGTCGGAAGGTGGTCAGGACGTTGGGAGTACTGCGGGCGCCGGGGGTACTGAGGATGCCGGGGATGTCGGAAAAGACAGCGCTGGGCGGAATCTACACCCGCGGCGGGTACACGCTTCGCTGCCACCCTCAAGCCCGAGCTTTCATGTCGGCGACATATCTCGGTTGTCCCTATCCGATCTCAGGCACGGTTCCGGTTTCGGAATGGTCACCTGCTTCTTCGACAGCCTGAACCACATCACCAAAACGAAAGAGCTCGAAGGGGCCCTCCGCTCTGCACGTCGCTGCCTACTTCCGGGTGGCCTGTTCGTTTTCGATCTGATCGACGTTGAATGCTTCCCGGAGATCTTCGGATCGCCCTGGATCGTTCAGAACGATCATCTCTACGTCGGCTGCGAGTCCGAGTACCTCGAGCGGCGCGGCGCGTCCTACGGACGGGTCCACTTCACATTCTTCGAGCGCTCTGGCGAAAAAGCCGAATCGAGCAGTTGGAAACGCAGCGAGACCGAAATCCTCGAGCGCGCGTGGCCGCGTGAGGTCTTTGACCCGATGGTCGACGCCGCCGGACTCGAGATCATTCATGTGCAGCTGATCGATCCGGAAGAACAGCCGGACGTGTTCGTTCCTCGCCGCCTCTACGTCTGTCGCCCGAAGAACTAGCCTCTTCACTTGTGAAATTCCGCTCAAAGTCCGCCGCCGCATGGCCGATACCCGCCTAGTTGCCTTTTTTTCGATCGGGCCGCTGGCCGACACTCGCCACGCCGTCCGTTTCCAAAGGAGTCCCAGTGCACATTCGGTTGATCCGACTCTCACTCCCCGTGATTGCCGCCATCATCACGGCCAGCTTCCTCACCGCCGGAGTTCCGCAGGTACCGACCGCGGCACTCACGCGCGAAAGCGTGCTCGAGGCGTGGGAGCAAGTCCAGGCCGCCGATACGCAAACGCTTCGGTTCGAAGAGGTCGGCGAGAAGCGCTATCGCTTCAAGACCGAACGATTTCCCTACGACGGTGAACTGCATGTCGTCAATGTGGCCATCGATGACCTTGGAGCCATTGAGTTCGAAGAAGAGCCGAGCCGCATCGCCATCGTCGAAGTCGAACTCGTCGACATGCCGCGGGAGTATCGCGAACGCCACATTCAGAGCATCGGAATGTGGGAGCGAAACAACACGCTCTACTATGACGCCGAGACCGAGACCTGGCTCTCCTTCGGAGAGTGGCGCGACGCTTTGGCCGCGAAATACCCCAGCAACTACGGCGGCGGCGGAACCGGTTGGCTCTGGACCTGCGCCCAGTACAGCAACTGGATCTTCATCGGAGGGCTGACCGTTCTCGTCATCATCCTGGGCCTCGTGGCCCGCCAGGCCAGCAAGCAGATCCAAAAGACGATGGCGGCCCAGGACAAAGTGATGAAGGAACACGAAGAAGCCATTCGCCGACAGGAAGAAGCGATCCAGCTGACGAAGAGCGCGTTGGCAGCCAACCAGCAGTCGGTTCAGCTGCTGGGATCAATTCTGGAAGAGCTAAAAAGGTCGGCGTAGGCTCGGGGCTCGGGGCTCGGGGCTCGGGGCTTGGGGCTTGGGGCTTCGGCTTGGCTTCGGCCTTGGGGCTTTGGTGCTCGGGACATTGGCTTTTTGGCTTTCGGGCTTTGGTCTTGGGTTCGGTCTACTCAACTTCTTGTAGGTTGAAGACCACGACTGCCAGGACTGCTCCAACCAGCGGCCCTGCCAGGTACAGCCACGCGTGACTCCCGGCACCAGAGCCGATTTGCAGGAGAATCGGCCCCACCCCCACCGCCGGGTTGTACGCCCCGCCTGAGATCGGACCGCCGAAGTAGGCCATACCGCCCACGACGAAACCGATGGCCAATCCGAAGTAGCCGTTTCCCTCCGTCCTCTTTGACGTCGCGACATTCAGAATGACAAGAACCATCAGGAAAGTGCACAGCGCTTCGACAACGAGTGCCTTTGCAGCTGAAGCCGTCGACGCAGGCGCGAGGTAGAACGGCTCGCCTGTCACCCAATTGACGACTCCGGCAGCGGCGACGGCCGCCAGAAACTGCGCCAACAGGTACGGCCCCAGTTGCTGCCAGCTGAAGACTCCACGAAGGATGAGGGCGACCGACACGGCGGGGTTGTAGTGCGCGCCGGAAACCTCGCGTCCCATGTAGACGAGGGCGGTAAGAACTACCCCGATGGCCCAGGGAGCCATCGGGGGAGATTGTGCGACGGAAAGGCCGATCGTCAGCACCAGAAAGAACGTACCGACGAACTCGGTCACCCACTCTTTCAAAGTTCGATCGACCTCCCTCTGGCAACCGATTCATTTCTTGGGCAACGGAGGACTCGCAGACGTCTCGATGCCCTCCGCGAAGTTACTTCGTCACGACGATCGACTTGGTCTGGACCTGGTCGCCCGTGTCCAGCCGGAAGAAGTACACGCCGGAACCGAGTTCGCGGCCCTCTTCATCCCGCCCGTCCCAGGCCCAGTCATATTCGCCGGCATCCAGGCTTTCTGATCCGTTGGCGAGTTCCCGGACCTGTCGTCCGCCGACATCGTAGACGCGAATGTTGACCGGACGGGACTCCGTCAAAGCAAAGCGTACCTGTGCGTGGCCGGTCGTTGGGTTAGGAAACGCTTTCAAATGCGCCACAACGGAAGCGGCGGTCGGCGTCGAGGCCGGCTCCAGCCCGCCGAACACCTGAAAGTCGTCGATTCCCGCTTCAACGATCGAGCCTTCGCCGAGGTCCGATGCGACGAAGCGGATTCGCACTTCATCCGTCGTTTCCACGAAGTCCGCGATGGCAAACTCGTGAAGCTTCCACTCGGTGGCGGACTCCGTCGTCCGAAGCAGCTCGGTCCAGTTCGATCCGCCGTCATCGGAGATCTCGACCAACCACTCATCGTCGATGGCGGTACCGGCGTTGTTCGAGTACCAGTACCAATAGCTCACGACGGGATCCGAGGACGTCGAGACGTTGAAGTCTCCCGTGGTCAATGTCGTCGTCCCACCGTCAACATCGTTCTCGCCGTCAGCCCCGCCCGGGGATCCCTGACCCGTGACCCAGCAGTCTGTCCCCGGTTGCGGTGTGTGGTCGTCTTCGGGAGCCGCTCCGGTTCCGTTCGGATCGACACGTTCCCAGACGCCGGTGGTCGCGTCGTCGTCGGAGGCGCCGACGGTCCAGCCCGGATCGACCTCCATGTTGTATGCGGCCAACGCGACGGCGAGGTTGAAGTTCTGGACGGTGGACTCTCCTTCGACGACTTCGATGTCGGCTTGGGCTGTCTCATACCCGAAACGCTCGGCAACGAGCGTGTAGGTTCCGATGGGAAGCGCCGGAATCTGATAGCTACCGCCAAGCCCCGTCGAGACCGGATCGAGCGGTGTGTCCAGGACGGTGACAGTGACCCCGCTCAAGGTCAGCGGCGAATTCTCGAGCCGCACCGTTCCCATGACTGAACTCGAGGGGAGAGCGTTCAAGTCGATGTCGAGACCGAACTGCTCTTGCGCGGTGATCGTGACCGAAGTTTCGAACGTTTCGAAGAGGAAGGTCTCCGCACGAATGTCGAAATCGCCGGCCGGCAGACCCAGGCTGTAGAGACCGTTCTCGTTGCTGACCACGCTGAATCCGGTTCCGACCGCTTCGACGCGGACACCCGGCACGGGATCACCGCTGTCGGCATCACGAACGACTCCCGCCAAAGAACCGAAGTCGTTCATCTGCTCGGCCAGAATGGCTGCAGCCAGGCAGTCCACTTTGCCGGCGCCGAACTGATTGTCCTTCCCCGCCGGACCGAGGTCGACAGCTGTCGTCTGCAGAACCATGGCCATCTCTTCCGGCGTGATCTCCGGATACGCTCCCAGAATCAAGGCCATCGAACCCGCGATGTGCGGCGTCGAGGATGAGGTTCCGGAGAACCCACCGTAGCCACCGCCGATCAGGATCGAAATCGTTCCGGATCCTGGGGCCATCACGTCCGGCTTGATCAGCCCCGGCATGCCGCCCGACCACGGGTAGTCCCGGTACTCCTCACGCATCTCGAAGGGATACTCCGGCCAGTTCGCACCGATGTCCTCCCATGCAAACGGGCCGAGAGAGGAGAAGGAGGCCCAACCGTCCGACTCGGTGATCGCGCCGCAGCCCGAGGTGATTCCGCTGACACCGGCCTGCACCTGTTCCGGATGAGCCCACGGCGTCGGGTTGGATCCCGGCGCAGAGATGTTGAACGGAATCGGATCGGTTCCAGGGTTGTCTCCCTCGTTACCGATCGAGTTCGCGTGATGAATCCCCGTGAGAAGGATTCCGTCCGTAACAGAACGCCACCAGTCGTAATCCGGCTTCGGAGAGAAACGCCACTTCTGGGAACGACTCATGCTGATGACATGGGCCCCGTTGTCGATCGCGTACTGGATGCCTTCGATGTTTTGGCCCCACGAACTGACGAAGCAGGCCATGACCAATGCCTTTGGGGCAACGCCGGTTCGTGTCCCTTCCGTGCCGTCGCCCGCCGCATTGCCCGCACACTTCGTGCCGTGATCACGGCTGGCTCCCGACGGCGCGGGCATCGGATCGTTGTCGCCGTTTGCGAAGTCCCAACCCCAGGTATCGTCGACATAGCCGTTGTTGTCGTCGTCGATCCCGTTGTTCGGAATCTCGCCGTCGTTGTTCCACATGTGACCGGCGAGGTCCGCGTGCGTGCGATCCACACCATTGTCCTGGACGGCAATGATGATGCCTTCGCCTTCGTAGCCACGATCCCAGGTTTGCGGCGCGTTGATGTTTTCCAGCTGCCAGAGTTCGGTTCCACGACGCATCGCCTCGATCTCGGCAGCGCCCACGGGACCACGCTCGAAGATTTCGTCGTGAGCATGCTCCGCCGCGATCGGCGGATCCCAGATGAGAGAGCGGATCCCGGGCTTTTGGGATAGCTCTTCAATCGTCGCCGGAACCGCGTCGAGAAGGATTCCGTTGGCCACCCAGAGTGAGCGAAGTTGGCTCACCCGACCCGCTGCTTCTTCGGATTGAAGAAACGAGAGCAGCGGCGCCTGCGTGCGATCGGCCAAGTCACGAAGCTCTGTGCGCGCGACCGATCGCCGATCCTTGGAGGACAGGCCCGCCACGGAGGCCAGCGCCAGATTCAGATCCACCTGGTCTTCGAGCACGACGATGACCGGAATTTTCTCGTCCGACGCCGCGCGGTCCATCGCGGAACGAAGATCGGGAGTCACGACGGCAGCCGATGCGTACGAAGGCGAGGACACCTGGAGCTCAGACGCGGATGACTCGGACGCGGATGATTCGGACGCGGATGACTCCGTTGCGGCCACCGAGTGTGCCGAGTCCGAACCCGCGGCGGTGGCTGCCGGCACATTAGGCAGCACAAGATATGCACACAGCGCCAGAAGTGCAGTAAGTGCAGCGGGAAGCGCGCGAAATGGAGGACGCATGGGGAGCTCGCGAAGCGCAGGGCGCATGGGAAGCCCGCGGAGCGAAGGGCGCATGGGAAGCCCGCGAAGAGTACGGATGCCGAGGGCAGCTGGCGCCTCTTCGGGCGCAACGGCGTCTGCTCGAACCCCATCGGTCTGTGGACCAAGGGCCGCCGTGGTTCGGCGATTGGAAGGTCGCGGACTTTCATGACAGCAAGTGGGTACAGTCATTGGGTGCATCACTCCTTTGGCTGCGGCTGGCCTCGATTGGCCGACCCGGTCGACTATGGCGTCGACCGACGAGCAATCGAAAGCTGGGAGAGGGTGCCGGGCCGGACGAGTTCAATAGTGGCGGACAAAAGTTTCCGCAGAACAGAGTAGCACAGGACCCATCCGGCGGTCAGAAACACGCCCGTCACGCCCCATCCCCCTGCTCTCTCCATACCCGCTGCGGGTGTGGACGCTGCGTAAGTACGGGATCCGTGGACTTATCGCTCTTCCATACCCGCTGCGGGTGTCGGCGCCGCATAAGTACGGAATCCGTGGACTTATCGCACTTCCATACCCGCTGCGGGTGTCGGCGCTGCATAAGTACGGAATCCGTGGACTTATCGCACTTCCGCACCCGCTGCGGGTGTCGGCGCTGCATAAGTACGAGATTCGTGGAGTTATCGCACTTCCGCACCCGCTGCGGGTATGGTTTGAGGCTCGTCGAACCCCTTGCGTGATTCAATCGAGCTGACGGCACTCTAGGCCGGATGGAGTATGGACAGTGTTTCCACCTGAGTTTCTCACCTACCTGCGGCAGCACACTCTGGTCGGCATCAAGGTCGGGCTCGATCGGGATCGATTCCTCGACCTTTGGATGGTGGAAGTGTCGGGTCGGATCTTTGCGCGTAGTTGGAGCCGAAGCACTTCGGGATGGTTTGGGAAAGCCGTAGAGGGCGAGCCGACCGAGATTCGGTTCGGAGACCAGATACTCTCCGTCGTCGGCCGACGCCCTCCCGAGGAGGAGGGGCTCATGGCGCGAATCGATCGTGCCTATCTCGAGCGGTTCACGCAGCCCGGGAACGTGCCTTATGCGGAGGGAATCTCCAAGCCGGAGTACCATCCCTTCACGGTCGAGTTCATTCCGGTCTCGTAACCAGAAGCGTCCGACTGCAACTCAGTCGATGAGTCCGCGCCCCCGAGCCCAGGCGGCAACTTCCTGAAACCCCTCTCCGCCGCCACCGGTGGAGCGATGGATCGGAGCGTCTGAGCGTCGGGACAGGTCGTGTCCGGCTCCGGCGATCGTGACGAAACGGAAGTCTTCGTTTCCGGCGCGCTGCATGGCTCGCTCCCACGCGGGACGATGGACCGAAGTCAGTACACTTCGATCCGTCTCTCCGAAGACGGCGATGCCGGGGACGTGAATCCGCTCGAAGGCGGCCGACGGGTCATAGAGCATGTTCATTCGCGACCATTGCCAGTCGTCCGGGTTCCGCTCCTCACTCTCCAGCACGTACTCCGGAAGTCCCCGCTCTCCGGCTTGGATCGCCAGCTTCTGATACTCATCCCACTTCGTGTCATCCGCCAGGAATTCCCAGCAAGCAGACAGCATGCGGTCGGCGAGTTCGACTTCTTCCTCGGAGGCTCCATCTTCACGCATTCGAAGCAGTCGGCTTCCGTGCTCCTGAACGGAGGGACTGTCAGCCGGCGGGACGAAGAGGACCAGGAACGAGGCTTCCTTGTCGAGTGCAACCGCAAGTGGGGCGGTCCAGCCTCCGCGACTTACGCCGAAGAAGCCGACTTCGCTCACGTCCTCTCGGTCCGTCAGGAACTTTCGACCTCCGACCGCGTCCAGTGACGTGGTCTCGAAGGGCACCGGGTCTTCTCCCTCTGAAAGGCCGAAGCCTCGCTTGTCGTAACTCAGCGTGACAAAACCCAACGCCGCCAGGTTCCGTTCCTTGAACTCGTGATCCCCGCGCTCGCGCCAACCCGAACCTCCAAGCATCACGATCCCGGGCCGACGGCGTTCATCGTCGATACGCGTCACGCGGCCGTGCAAGGTCAAACCCTTCCCCTCGAACTGAACGTCTTCCGTCCGGAGGGTGAACGGCATCCCGTCCAGACTCGAACCGTCGGCAGCGATTTGCGTGATGCCGTCGACTTGGCCGGAGGTTCCTCTGTGAAACTTGTACCGAGTTTCCACGGGAGACGGAAGATAGATGGCCGGTCCGGTGAAGAATCGGTCCGACTCCGTCGGCAGAAGGGTTCGTGGATCGCCCGTAAGGACGGAACGAATGACCATCTCACCCCACGCGCGGGCCTTGATCTCCAGCACGTCACCGTCAGCCATTCGGTAGAAGCCTTCGATGTCCGAGTACGACTCCGGATCGACATCTGCCAGAACCTGGGGAGAGTGCATGAGTTCAAAGGCGCCCGTGTAATCCGCCAAGGTGATCTCGCCCCGCCACACCGCATCGTTTACGGGACCCGTGAGGGTCAGTTTCGTTCCCTTTGGGCTCTCCGTCTCGAGAACGAAACCCTGATCTCCGGATTGAGGTGAGTATGTTGCCGGCCACCCAAAGCTCTTCCACGCCACACCGTCGAAGCTGGCCGAACCGTCGTCCTCGATGCGTACTCGAAGCGGAAGATCGCCGCCTCCGTCATCGAGAAAGGCCCAGCCGATCCAGCTGCCGGGCGTGACTTGGCCATCTGGTCTCCTTGTTTCCGAGCCCGGAACGGCCGCACGATCGGCTTGGGCATATCTGATCGCGTTTGTCGGTGAGCTCCCTTCCGTGGCGGCCGTTGACGCTTCTGCCCTCGTCAACGTTGCAGTGGTGACGGCAACCGATGCAGTTGCAGTAACCGTTGCAGCTGCGGCAACCGTTGTAGTTGCGGCAACCGTTGCAGCTGCGGCAATCATTGCTGTCGCAGCAGCTGTCGCAGCAACCATTGCCGTCGCGGCCACTCTTGTGGCTGCAGTCTGGGTGGTGCCAAAGGGCCAGCCCATCCGACGGAGAATCTGTAGGTTCATGATTGGACGATAGCGAGCAGGACTCTGAAGATCACCTCCAAACGCCGCATGAGCTGGAGCTTATTGGCATCGCTCAGATTCAGCAGCAAGCCCCGGCCCGCCAGATAAGGGGACCGGGGCTCACCGTGATCCGTGATCGATCGCGAACGCCGAGTTCTAGTGGCCTGTACGCAAGGAATCGGTAGTGCTGAGCGGTTCCTCGGCTACGGCCCACTTTCTAGCCTCTATGTCATGAATCGAGTTCTAGCGAATCACGTGAATCCTGTCCGAGACCTGCTCACCGGTCTCCTGCAGCGTGATGCGGTAGAAGTAGATTCCCGTCGGAACCGGAACGCCGTCGCGGTCGCGGCTATCCCAAATCACCTCGTGGACTCCGGCCCCGATGGTTTCGGAAGAAAGCTTTCGCAGCACACGACCCGAGGCATCAAAGATCCTCACGTCCGTTCGTGCAGACTTGGGTACAGACCACTGGATTCGCGCCAGATCGCGCACCGGATTGGGCCGGACCGCCGCTGCAAGTTCCGTGGCCGATTCCAGGCGTGGGTCCATGTCTGCCATCCGAACCGGACTCTGGCCGACATCCGGGACTCGGGGTGGGGACGTGTAGTAAGGGACCAGGTCGCAGGAGGCCGACTCCTGCTCGTCGGGATCGATACGGAAATCGATTGTGCAACCGCGGTGACCCGGCTTACCCCAGGTCAAGGTGTAGAACCCTGGCTCCAGTCCGTCGAGAAACGCCGGAGTCTCTCCAGTCTGGTATCCGCCGGGTCCGTTGATCATGTACTCGACTTCCGCATCCTCGCCATCGATCGTGGCCCAGATGTCGAGCGAGCCCAAGCCGGTGTCGCACGGGTTTGGTTCACAGGTCGTGTTTTCACCGTACCAGCGGTCGTCCTCGCCGCAGTCTTCCCGTGCCAGGACGATGCACTCTCCTTCTTCCGTGCAACACGCGCCGACCAATTCGACGCAGGTGAGCCCCGGCTGGCAGATTTGTTCACCGTCGCCCTGGTACTCACCCCCCTGCGAGAGACACTCTTCCTCGGTCAGGAGCTGGCAGTCTTCACCGAGGCAGCAGGCGGCCTCGATGGCAGGCACGTCACAGGTCGTCGGTTCGCACTCGGTGTCATCACCCTGGTAGTCGCCGTCATAGTCATCGTCGCAGTCGTCCTCGGAGGCAATGACGCACTCATTGTCCTCGTCGCAGCAGGCGCCGACCGGGGGTCCCGGGCAAGGATTGGGATCGCAGGTCGTACCGTCCCCCTGGTAGTCGCCGTAGCAGTAGACGCTCGGCGTCAGCTCACAAGAAGTGCTGTTGGGATCGCAGCAAGCTCCAAGCACCGGCTCCGGACAGGGATTCGGATCGCAAGTCGTACCGTCGCCCTGGTACTCACCGTCGTCATTGACACAGGTCTCTTCAATGTCGACGTAGCAGTCGCCCCACCGGGTGCAGCAGGCTCCAACCGCACAGAGGCCGGGATCACAAGTGGTGTCGTCACCCTGATACTCCATCCGGTAGCCACGGCACTGCTCTGGGATGGTCAGCGTGCAGGAGCCATCGATGAAGTTGCAGCAGGCGCCTCTGGTGGGCTGCGGACAGGGATTGGGTTCACACTCCGACCCCTCGCCCCGCCAATCGTCAGATCCGAGTCGGTACTGACAGTCCCACTCGCTCAGTAAGGTGCACATTCCCGACTCTTCGCAGCAGGCGCCGAGCGGTGGGATCGGACACGGATTTGGATCGCAGACCGTTCCGTCACCAAGGTAATTGCGGCCCAGGTTCTCGATACAATGCTGCTCCGTCACGAGGACGCAGTCGCCGTCACCTGGGTGGCAGCATGCGCCGCGCGGATCTCCCGGCTGGGAGGCTTCAGCGGCGGAACTGACCAAAAGCAGGGTACTTAGGACGGGAAGTAGAAGGCCGAGTCGCCTCCCAAGGGTTCGTGTGCAGTTCAGAATAGGGCTGATCGGGTTCATCGTCTTCGTTCCTCTTGGCCATCGATCGTGGTGTTATCGGACCCGCTGGGCGGGTGCACATGCTGTTCGATTGGGAGGGCGCAGGAGAGGGTCGAAAGGGGCCAAGTTTTCTCGGAGAAAATCCCGGTATCTCAGCTCGCCGGGTCGGTGTCGCGGAGTTCCCGGGCGAGCCAGGCACGAGCGGCCGCCCACCTCCGCTTGACCGTGCGAAGAGAGAGGCCACGAAGTTCAGCGACCTCTTCCTGGGTCAACCCGGCAAAGAACCTGAGCTCGACGATGTCCGACAACTCCGGGTCCATCTTCGCCAATCGGTCCAGAGCATCGTCCAGGTGAAGGATCTCTTCGGATCGAGTCACCCCGAGGACCTGCCCCTCCTCGAGTGTTACAGGCGCATCGACACCGCCGCGCTTGGCGGCCAGCTTTCTGCGGATCGTGTCCACGAGCACCCTTCTCATGGCACGGGCGGCCAGACCACAGAAGTGGGCGCGGTCTTCCACGACCTCGGGCGGGGACTGGACCAAACGAAGGTAGGCCTCGTGAACGAGCACGGTCGGACTGAGCGTGGCCACGCGCCGTTCGTCCCGCATCTGAATCGAGGCCAGCCGGTGGAGTTCGTCGTAGAGAAGAGGCAGCATCTCGTCGGCGGCAGTGGGATCGCCGGCAATGTACCGTTGAAGGATGACCGTGACGGCCTCGGGAGATTGCGACATCGGTGGGCCTGCCTCAGGGGACTTCGACGCCGGTGAATCGGCCTCGTCGCTCATTCGTCGGCCTTCGTCCGGACCTCCCGGACCCAGGTCAGCACCTCGCCGTAACTGAGTTCCCGGCCTCTTGCCTGGAACGAAGCGGCATCGAATGCGGGATCTTCTGTTGCGTGCGCGGCGAGCTGCGATTCGATCCGCTCCATTTGCCCGACGAGATCGGCCGTGATGCGCGTGTCCACGAATGCCTCGACGGAGCGGAGGCCGCCCAGGAGAAAGGACGCTTCGTCCCACTGGCCGTCCGCGATCAGTACGTGAACCATCTGGACGAGATTGTTGGCGACTTCGTGGTGATCCGCAATCTCTTCCGCGGTTTGGAGGGCTTCGCGCGCATGCATGCAGGCCGGACCTAACCGTCCGGCCTCTCGTTCCAACAGGCAAAGGTTGCGATGAGCTTCCACCTGCCCGACACGCTCGCCGATTCTCTCGACAAGACTCAAGGCCTCCTCGAGATGGTTGCGGGCGGCTTCGAAGTTGCCCTCGTTTCGCTCGAGCCCACCCAGCTGTCGCAGGGCAAAGGCCAGGTTTGCATCGTCCTGAACGTCCCGCGTCAACTGAATCGACTCTTCCAACCAGCGCCGGGCCGCGGGCCTGTCCGTTCTCGCGGCAATCTGCCCCAGGTTGGCCAGCGTGATGGCCACGGAGCGAGGGTTACCGAGCTTTCGCTTGATGGCCAGACTGTCCTCGTAGTGACGGCGGGCCGTTTCATCGTCTCCCATCATGTCGGCCAGCACACCGAGACTGTTCAGGGTCCGGGCGGCGGCCGACCCCAGGCCGAGACGGCGGGCAATGGCGAGGGCGGACTCCCACATCTTGCGCGCTTCTTCAAAGTCCTGCGTAAAACTTGCACAGATCGCGAGGTTGTGAAGGGAACGAACTTCACCCTCGGCAAAGTCGAACTCTCGACTCAGTCGTCGCGATTCCTCGAGCTTGGCTTTGGCTTCGGTGTAGTTGCCCTGATTGATGCAAAGAACGCCGGCACTTCCGAGAACTCGCGAGCGGTCGACCGACGGGATCTGCAGATGCTCGGCTTTCAATAGGGAATCCAGGGCAACCAGTCCCGTCTGGTTGTAGCCACGAATGTCCCAGTACGAGCCAAGCGCGGCTCCGAGAGCGTAGGCGACGTCCGGCTGAGTGGACGTGTCCCTTACCGCATGACGGAAGGCAGCGAAGAGATTGTCATGGTCGGAGGAACAACGGGCTACGGTTTCAGCCGACTTCGGCCCTTGGAACTCATCCTTGAAGCGCGTCGACAAGCCGGCGAAGTAATCTCTATGCTGACCAAGGAATCTCGCGCTCTCCCCTGCTTCTTCCAATCTCCTCGTTCCGTACTGTCGAACGGTTTCCAGCAGCTCGTAACGCGAGGCATTGAGCGAGGCATTGAGCGAAGAATTGAGTGAGGAACTAAGCGAAGAATTCAGCGAAGAATGGAGCGAGGTATCGGCGAACTCACCGACGGTCGTCACAAGCGAGGCATCGACCAACTCGGCTAGGCCGTCGAGGATCTCCTCTTCGTGAATGTCGTCGTCGCTACAGACCGCTTCGACCTGTTCGAGACTGCATCCGCCGCGGAAGACCGAGAGGCGGCGAAGGAGAGCTCGCTCGCTTTCGGGAAGCTGATCGTAGCTCCAGTCCAAAGCCGCCCGAAGGGAGCGATGGCGCGCATCCTCGGAAGAGCCCCGGGAGAGCACGCGCAACCGATCCGACAAACGGTCTTCGATCTGGCCAAGAGACAACATCCGCACGCGGGAGGCCGCCAGCTCGACAGCGAGGGGAACGCCCTCGAGCTGGACGCAGATGCGAGCCAAGGTTGCCGCGTCTTCTTCCCGAAGTCGAAAACCGGGCGCAGCACGGTCGGCCCGATCTAGGAACAGACGCACCGTTTCGACGTGCGCGATGGAGTCGAGGGTCGCACTTTCCGATTCCGGCACCGGCAACGGAGAGAGAGGAAAGATCTGCTCCTTGTCAGGACCCAGGCTACGCCGGCTCGTCGCCAACACACGTAGGCCTGGACATCTCGGCAGAATCTCGTCTACGAAGTCTTTGACGGAGTCCTGCAGATGCTCGCAGTTGTCGAGCACGAGAAGCAGACTCCGCGTCCCGACATGTTCGACGATGTCCTCGAGGAGGTCCTGATCACGACCATCCAGACCGAGTGCGGACGCGACGGCCCGATGCAACATGGCGGGTTCGACGATGGAAGCCAGAAGAGCGAAGCACACTCCCTTGTCGAACCGGTCGGCGATCTCTCGGGCCGTCTCGATGGAGAGTCGCGTCTTACCGCAACCGCCGCCGGCGACCACGGTCACGTGTCGTTCCGAGTCGAGAAGTCGGGCCAACTCGTTGATCTCGCGGACCCGGCCGACAAAACGTCCGGAGACGGCCGGTAGAGTCGTGCGTTCGTCGTCTTCTTCTCTCAGATTCCGTCGGAAGCGTAAGGACTCTTCGCGCGTCCGCCATTCTTCCCGGAACACCTCGGCAAACTCCGAAGCCGTGACCGGTTTCCTGTCGGGGCTCGGTGAGAGCGCGCGTTCCAGGAGCGCGCGGATCGGCTCCGGCGTTTGAGTCGGAAGAGATTCCCAAGACAACGATTCCTGTACCGTAGCGCGCACGGTTTCGGCGAGTTCGTCGCGAAGGAAGGCAGGACAGCCGCTCAAACACTCGAAGATGAGGCAGCCCAAAGCCCAAAGATCCTCTTCAGGCCCAGTCTCGCGTCCACGGATTCTCTCCGGACTCATGTATCCCGGCGTCCCGGCCCAACTACCCGATGAAGCTTCGTCCGTCGAAGCCGCGAGTCCAAAGTCGAAGACCTTGATGCGTCCGTCCGGCAGAACCTGAATGTTGCTCGGCTTAAGGTCGCGATGCACGACACCCGTGGCATGCGCGGCTTCCAGCGCCAAGGCGATCTGCTCCCCGAAATTCAGGCAGTCGAGCAACGGGAGAGCACCTTCCCGACGCAGCCGGTCGGCGAGGCTTTCGCCCTCCATGAGCTCCATGGTGATGAAGCGGACGCCGTCCTCTTCTTCCATCGAGTAGACCGTGGCAATGCGCGGGTGTTTCACTGCGGCCAGGAGCTTCGCCTCTTTGGAAAAGCGCTCACGACGTTCCGCGTCGCGCAGCAGGGTGCTCGGGATCAACTTGAGGGCAACCGAGCGGTCGAGGGTCGGGTCGTCCGCTTTGTAAACGATCCCCATACCGCCGCGTCCGAGTTCGCCTCGCAGTTGATAGCGGCCCAATCGGTCCGCGGCATCAACATCGACGTCGCCGACATCGATGTTACGGATGCCCACGTCGCCGATCTCAATGCGACCGTCCGCCGCTTCGTCGAGGAGGTTTGAACTCGCCGCAGCAGCCTCGAGCATAGACTCGATCTCTCCACGGAGCTTGGCGTCGCCGCCACAGGCCGCGTCGAGAAATGCCTGCCGCTCCTGCTCGGGCAGTTCGAGGGCATCCGCCAGGAGCGAGCGGGCTTTCTTCCAATGCTTCGGGTCGATCAGCGGACTCCGGGCTCAGTTCACATACCCAAGAGACTTCAGAACCTCGATCTCCTGCCGCCCCTTCGCCGTTCCCCTCGGATCCCTCGAAGCACTTCGGTTACGCAGCTGATCCAGAGCTTCCTTCATCGGTTCGAAGTTCGGGTTCTCGAAGGTCTCGGTGGACGAAAGGAACCGCCCTTCGCGCGGGTCGTAGGCGCGATAGTCTTCGTTGAAGGCGTCGTAGAAGACCATGAGGTCTCGGGATCGGATCGCTGCTTTGTAGTTGTCGGTAACGAAAGTCTCCGAGAGCGACCACCGGGTGGGATCAGTCGCGGCGCCGCTTGTCGAGTCAGTCGACTCGTCGGCCGGAATTCCATTCTGACCCTCTCCTGTCGACTCACCGGCCGGGACTCCGTTCGCTCCCTCGCCCGCCTCCGCAGCCAGCTTCCGCAGGTCCACGCCCGGCAGCTCCAACGCAGGGTCCACGCCGGCAAAGCCGAGCACGGTCGGAACGATGTCCGACGACTTCGCAACCTCCGCGACCCGCTCCGCATCCGTCTTGCGGTCCGGATCCCAAACGATCAGCGGAACATGGGTTTGTCCCGGCCACAGGTAGTCGCCGTGCGCAAAGTAGTAGTCGTGCTCGCCCATGCCTTCCCCGTGATCCGAGGAGAACACGACGAGCG
Organism: bacterium; assembly: GCA_030431975.1. Taxonomy (GTDB): domain Bacteria; phylum Eisenbacteria; class RBG-16-71-46; order CAIMUX01; family CAIMUX01; genus JACKCR01. Next base: position 55,909 of record JAUIHP010000017.1, read on the forward strand.
CGTCGTCCCAGACTCCCAACTGCTTCAAGCCGCGGACGAGACTGTCGATGGAGTCATCGAAGTAGCGGATCTCCGAGTCGTACTGCGAAACGTAGTAGCCGAACTCGCGATAAGCGCCCAGTTCCTGGTAGGAGGGAATGCCTCCCTGTCCTTTGACGGAATCGTTGACTCGCAACTTCCGGCCGCGCTGCTCCCCTTCCAAGAAGTCATCCTGATACTCGCGGGGCGGTGTGTAGGGACCGTGCGGATCCTGGTAGTGCACCCACAGGAACACGGGACGTTCCTGCTCCAATGCACCGCGCATCCACTTGAGCGCACTGGTCGTCGTGCTGCCTCCGATGCGCTCCGGCGTCTTGCGGACGAGTTCGCGACTGTCCATCCGGTCGTCGTAGTGATCGAACCCGTACTCGTAGTTCTTGCCGCGCTGCAGCACGAAGTTGCTGACGATGGCGCCCGTGTAGTAGCCGGCGTTTCGCAACTGCTCCGAGAGTGTCGGCATGGAGAGCCGAATCGGGTCGTTTCCGTACGTCCCGGTCTCGCGCGGCCGCAGGCCGGTATGAATGCAGCTGAAAGATGAGGACGTCACGGGAGCATGCGAATAGGCGTTCTCGAAGAGTGTTCCGGTCGACGCCAGAGCGTCCAGCTTCGGACTGGTCTCCCGCGGGTAGCCGTAGCAGCTCAGATGATCGGCACGCTGCGTGTCGACGGTGAGCAACAGAACGTGACGGCCGTTCGAGACGGGCCGCTGCGACGCGGCATAGGCTGAAAATCCGACCGTCACCACGACCGAGAGAGCCGCGAGCACTGTAGCGAGCACAACCCCGCGCCGCCCCTCGCGACCATCGTACTTGGGCAGGCGGAGCAGGTTGTACAGGACGAACGTCGAGACAATAGAGGCGACGATCCATCCGCCGTTCAGGACCCAGTAGCGCTTCGTGTAATCCCAGGGAATGAAGTGCTCGTTGAGGATCCGGAGCCCGACGACAAGCAGAACGACCGCTGCGGGAATGGCCAGGCAAAGCGCGATCCAGCGAGAGCGGCTGACGACACGCCAGGCCACGACAGCCTCGTCGATCCAGGAGACGAATCGAGCCGCCAGAAACCGGCCGACCAGGGCAAGGACCCCGCAGGCGGCGCCGAGGACGCCTCCCCAGAGAGTGCCGCTCTGAACCCGCTCGGCGAGGGAGTCCCAGTAGAGAAAGCGGAGCCCATAGTCCCCGTAGAGGTTGGCTTCGACGAAGTTCCACCCCAACACCAGTGCGGCCAGGGTCCCGACGAAGAGCCCTGCGGCGAGGAAGAACCAGAATGTGGTCAGGAGCAAACGCATGGAAGGACTAGTTTTCCATGTCTCCGCCGTGGCTCAAATTGAAATCTCAGAATCGCTCGCGCGAGGGGCCACACGATGGGCCGCACGATGGACCGCACGATGGGCCGCCCGTTGGGGCCCCGCGTCAGGGCGCGAGCGTGCCCGGCAGAGATCTATGTGTCGAGCTTGCTCGCCAGAGATCTACGTGTCGAGGAGGCCGTCGAGCTTCTCATCATCCAGATTGCCATCCAGCCTGGCGCCTGCAGCACCGTCGATCACCCAGACGGCCTCGCCGCCCCGCCGAACCACTTCCGGAATGATGGTTTGCATCCCCGTTCCGGTAACCGCCGCATGAACCACCTCGGCCTTTCCGTCCCCGCTGACCCAGAACCGAGTGGCTCGCGTCGTGGCGAGGGCCGCGGGTGTGAGGGTGACCCGGCGAACCTGAGCGGGCGACATCGGCGCGGGACCGACTCCGACCCATGGCTCGGCGATGTAGTCCAGCGGCGTCCCGGGAATGAGCGATGCGGTATGCCCGTCAGGACCGATCCCGAGGGCGACCAGATCAAACGCCCGTGGCAAGTCTGCCGGGCTGGAATCTGATTCCGGTACGGTCCGCGGGTCGGACTCCACCGCACTCGGACCAAGCAACCGCGCCACGACCTCGTTGTACCGATCTGCCGCTTCGACCAGGTCGAGCTCGCCCTCGATCCGGTGAACCTGGTCGGCCGGAATCGGCGAGTGACTCAGCCACGCTTCCTCGACCATGCGGTAGTTGCTGTCCGCATCCGTCGGCGGTACACCGCGCTCGTCTCCGAAATAGACATGAGTGGCTCGAAGCCAGGACTCGAACAAGCTCGCGCGTTCCTCGCCGCGCTCACGGGTCCCCGACGGCTCGGGGCCAGACGGCGCTATGCCAGGCTGCGCGAGTTCAGACTGTACGGGATCAGACGGCGCGGGCTCAGACGGCGCTATGCCAGACGCCAAAAGGTCGGGCGGCACAAACTCCGGGGACAACTTTCCCAGCACCTTCCTCGGCGTGCTTCCTCCGGGAAGAACCACGTGAAACGCACCGCGACGCAGAAACGACGCCACCCCGACCCGTACGAAGTCTGCCGCAGCGGCCTGAATCCAGGCATCTACGTTCTCGTACGCGACGACGTAGTGCGTGACGGATCCAGCTTGATGTCTCGAAGCCCGATGGAGGTGGCTCACGTCAGCGTCGGTTCCTCGCCGGGCATTTCGTTCCGCCACGCCCGCCCATCTCGTTCGATGATTCGGTCGGCAGCATCAGGTCCCCAACTGCCGGCCCAATAGGGATGGACCGGACAGAGATCGGTCGTTTGCCACGCGTCGAGAATCGGTTGCACGAAGCGCCAGGCATAGTCGACCTCGTCTTCACGCGCAAAGAGCGTCGAGTCGCCGTTGATCGCGTCCAACAGAAGTCGCTCGTAGGCGCCGGGAGGCGCGTTCTCGAAGGACTGCTCGTAGGTGAAAGCCATCTGCACCGGGTCGATGGAGAACTTCGTCCCCGGCCTCTTTGACCCGACCCGCAACTTGATCCCTTCTTCCGGTTGGATCTGGATGATCAGTTGGTTGGGAGCCGGAATCCTTTCATGGGTCGCCTTGAAGAGCGCGAGAGGCGGATGCTTGAAGACGATCGTGATCTCGGTCGTCCGAGTCTTCATCCTCTTGCCGGCCCGAAGATAGAAGGGCACGCCGGCCCACCGCCAGTTGTCGATGTAGGCACGAAACGCGGCGAAGGTTTCCGTCGTGGTCTCGGGATTGACGTCCTCCTCATAGCGGTAGGCCGTCACCCGCTCATCGTCGACCACGCCCTCGGCGTACTGTCCACGCACCACCGACGTCTTGATGTCCACTTCCGAGAGCGGACTGAGAGACATCAGGACTTTGACCTTCTCGTTGCGAACATGCTCGGCCCGGAACCGGATGGGCACTTCCATTCCGACCAGACAAAGCAACTGCAGCATGTGATTCTGAACGATGTCGCGAACGATGCCGGCCTGATCGAAGTAACCGCCGCGGCGACCGACACCGATGGACTCGCCCACGGTAATCTGGACGTGGTCCACGTATCGCCGGTTCCAAAGCGGCTCGAAGATTCCGTTGGCCAGCCGGAAGACAAGGATGTTCTGGACCGTTTCCTTGCCGAGATAGTGATCGATTCGAAAAACCTGATCTTCAGAGAACGCCGAATGGACCTGCGTGTTGAGAACACGTGCGGTTTCCTGGTCGACCCCGAACGGCTTCTCGACGATGACGCGGAAACGATCGGACTCCGGAACGGACAGCCCCTGTTCCGAGATGTTGTTCAGGGCGATCGGAAATGCCGATGGCGGAATCGCCAGGTAATACAAACGAATCGATTCCTCGACGTCGTTCGCTTCCAGTTCTTCCAGCTTCTGCTTGATCTTGTCGAACGTCTCCGCCTCTTCGAGGGTGCCGCCCACGTAGTACATGTTCGACGCGAAGTCGGTCCACGAATCCTCTTCACTGGGAGCGTGGCGCCCGTGCTGCTCGACCCCTTCCCGCATCAGGTCGCGGAATGCTTCGTCGGTGTAGTCGCGGCGCGCGTTTCCAATCAACCGGAAGTGATCGGGAAGGAATCCCTCACAACGCAGAGCGTAGAGCGCCGGAAGCAGCTTCCGCTGCGTGAGGTCACCGGATGCGCCGAAAATGACGACGCTGACCGGGCGCGATGGCTTCAGCGGGGACGAGTCGTTCGGGTCCTGATTCTTGGTCATGAGTTCCTTCTCCATCGCTCCTGATTCCGTTCTTTCACCGGACTACCCCAGCCGCTCCTTGACGCAACTTACTACGTTGTCGGCGGTAAACCCGAACTTCTCCATGTTCGTGCCGCCCGGAGCCGAGGCCCCGAACCGGTCGCTGCCGATACAGATTCCGTCGGATCCGACGAGTTGCGACCAGCCGAAGGTGGAGCCGGCTTCGATCGAAACGCGAAGCCCGCCGCTCCCGCCGAGAACGGAGTCGCGATAGGCCTCGTCCTGCTCGGCGAACGTTTCCCAACAGGGAAGACTGACCACTCGCGCTGCCGTGCCCGCGGCAGCCAAAGCTTCCGCCGCTTCCATCGCGACCTTCACTTCCGAGCCCGTCGCGATCAGGGTCACGGCCGCACCCTTCGCCTCTTTCAGGACATAGCCACCCCGCAGCGCACCCTTGTCCGCACCGGTGCCGCCTCCGGAACGGTCCTGCTGCGGCAAACCCTGCCGGCTGAGGACCAGGATCGTCGGCCCGGTCTTCCGTCGAAGCGCGATCTCCCACGCCTCGGCGGTCTCTTTCGCGTCCGCCGGCCGGAACGTGTGGACACCGGGAATGGCGCGAAGCGACGCCAGGTGCTCGATCGGCTGATGGGTCGGACCGTCTTCTCCCAGTCCGATGGAGTCGTGGGTAAAGACGAAGATGGAGCCGAGATGCGAAAGAGAGGCCAGCCGGATGGTCGGCCGCATGTAGTCGGAGAAAACAAAGAACGTGGAGCAGAAAGGACGCAGCCCGCCGTGCGCCATCATCCCGTTGCAGATCGCACCCATCCCGTGTTCACGAACCCCGTACTGGATGTTCCGACCCGAGCGGTCGTCCCTGGAAAAGTTGGTGCTCGACTTGATGAAGGTCTTGGTCGACGGATCGAGGTCGGCCGACCCTCCGACCAGCTCCGGAACGGCATCCGCCAACGACTGGATGATCGACCCGGACGACGCCCTCGTTGCTTCCGCCTTTTCCGGAAAGTCATGGTCGCGAAACGCGCGAAGCCAGTTCTCCGGAAGCTCTCCGGACTGTCCACGCTCGAATTCGCGAGCCAAGTCGGCGTGTTCCTGCGCATAGCCCGACCAACCGGACTTCCACTCGGCGTGTGAAGCCGCACGCTCTGTGGTCTTCGCGGCGAAGTGGGCCCGAACCTCATCCGGCACCAGAAATGTCGCATCTTCCGGCCAGCCGTAGGCCTTCTTCGTGGCCTCGACTTCCTTTTCGCCCAAGGGTTCGCCGTGGGCGCCCGCCGTCCCCGCCTTGTGAGGGCTGCCGTAGCCGATGACCGACCGGGTCAGGATCATCGTAGGACGCTGCGTGTCAGCCTTCGCTTCGGCCAAAACAGAGCGAAGTGCGTCGAGATCGTTGATGTCTTCTACACGCAGAGTCTGCCATCCGCTCGAATCGAATCGCTGTTGTACATTCTCTGTGAAAGCCAGATCTGTACTACCTGCGATCGAGATCTCGTTGTCATCGTAGAAGCAGATCAACTTTCCAAGCCCAAGGTGACCGGCCAAGGAACAGGCCTCGTAAGCCACGCCCTCCATCAGGTCACCGTCCGAGCAGATGACGTAGGTGTGGTGGTCGACGACCTCGTGCCCCGGTCGATTGAAGCGCTGGGCCAGCATCTGTTCGGCGACCGCCAAGCCGACCGCGTTGGAGATTCCCTGTCCCAACGGACCGGTCGTGACCTCGATCCCGGGAACCACCCCGCGCTCCGGGTGCCCCGCGGTCTTGCTTCCCCACTGACGGAAGTCTTTCAGGTCCTGGAGGCTGAGGTCGTATCCCGCCAGGTGAAGCGACGAGTAGATGAGCATCGAGGCATGCCCGGCCGAAAGAACGAACCGATCCCGATCGGCCCAATCCGGCGCCTTCGGGTCGTAGCGCATAGCTTCCGCGAAAAGCAGGTAGGTCAGGGGGGCAAGCGCCATCGGTGTTCCCGGGTGCCCCGACTCAGCCTTTTGCACTCCGTCCATGGACAGGGTTCGGATCGTGTGGATCGAAAGCTCTTCGACCGAAAGGGCGGCGGTCCAACTCATGCGAGTACTCCTCTTTCGTCACTTTGATGTGCGCGGACAGGATCGCGGCCATTCTCCCAGGCAAGCCCGGGGCCAACAATGGGAAAGCCGCGAATCCTTTCAGATCCGCGGCTTCTTCGTAGAACCACGCCGGTCGGACATGCCAAACTCGACGACGGTCGTGTCCGTTACCGAACCCGGTCGATGTAACGCTCCACGACGTCCCGCAACTCCCGAAGATTCCCCGGCCAGCTGTGATCCATCCACCGAATGAGCAACTCATCCGGCGGGCGAGGGATTTCGCTGCCGTACCGCCGCCGACCCAGACGAAGTACGCAATCGATCTGCAGAGGAACGTCCGGCCGTCGGGCTCGCAGGGACGGGATTTCCAACACAACTCTGGAAAGCTCGTGTCGCAGCGCCGGGATGACCGGATCCGTTCCTGTTTCGCCGTCCGGACCCCGCTGCCGGTCGCTGGCGATGACCCGGACTCCCCCAGCGGGAAGTCGTTCCCGTTGTTCCTGCAGCCACCGGACGAGAAGCCGCTGTGCTTCGGCGCCCAGATCCGCCATTCCATCCAGGAAGAGGGTTCCGCCATCGGCGGCCCGACTCAGTCCACCGTGCTCGCCCTGACCCCAGAGCTCTCTCTCCATGGCCGCGGCCCCGAGTTCGACGCAGTGAAACGGAATGTAGAGCCCGTTCCGACCGGACCAACGGTGGATGACGCGCGCCAGGATCTCGAAGCCGCTCCCCGGTTCTGCTCGAATGAGGACCGGAACGTCCAGTGCCGCGACATTCTTGGCCAGCGCCAAGGTCCGCAGAAGTTCGCTGTCCCGGGTTACCAGACCATAGGACTCCAGCAGGTGAAGGTCCTCGGCAGAGAGCCGGTCGTCCGAGCGTTGCACGGCGGCCGGTTCCCTCAGCCGTCTCGGGTACTGCCGCGGCGAACTCTCCACGATCGACTCCAAGAGTCGTTCCCCCTCCCGCCGGACCAAGGAGGCTGGATGCGCGGAAAACGGACGACAGACTTCCGATACGTGGACGCTGAGGTCGACGCTCGCCATCGTCCCGACGCTGTGCTTGAGGCGCAGCGCCAACAAACCGATCCGGGCTCTTTCGAACGTCTCACCCAAACGATCCAGCATTTCACCGGCCGCTTCGACACGAGCCGCCGCGGACCGGACGTCACCCATATAGAGGTCCACCTCGGCCAGCACACGCTCACAGGTCGCCGCTTCGTAGACGTCGCCGTAGCGCCGGGCGGATCGGGCCGAACGAGCTGCGAGCAATCGCGCCGACTCGACATCTTTTCGGGCGAGAGCCACTTCGGCCAGTCGACGTTTGACCTCGAACGCAATGTCTCCGTCGGGTGCCATCTTTGCGGCCAGATCTTCGGCTCGACTGAGAAGTCGCGCAGCGCGGGTCAACCTGCCGCTGGACATGTGGTACTCGCCGGCGAACTCCAACGCGAGGGCGTAGTCCCGCTGTGCGCCGCGAGCTCGTGAACTGCGCAGAACGTGGGCCAGATGACCGCGGGCAGCCTCCTCGTCTCCCGTTCGGATTGCGGCCATGGCCAGCCCGAGCCGGATCGTCGCGACGCGACGACTTGCGCCGACCCGTTGCGACCCAGTCCAAGCCTGCGTGAGCAGATCCTTCCCGGACGCAAACTCGCCTCGCTTCACGCGCAGAACACCGAGATTGATCAGAGCCGCCAGTGCCTTCTCCGTCTGGCCGATCTCTTCGTAGCGAAAGCGAGCTTCCTGATAAATCGCATCCGCTTCGTCCCAGTGGCAGTCCAGAAGGTGGGTGTTGGCAATTCCAAGGAGCGCGTCCGCCCGCCCCTCTTTCGATCCCAGCCGGTCAAAGAGATCGAGAACGTGCTCGAAGAGATCCCGTGCTTCCGACGGTTTCCGCAAAGCCAGCATTGACTGAGCGACCACCATCGCCAGCCGGGCAACGATCGTCGTCGGTGGTTGCTTTTGTCCGTCGAAGAAGGTCCGCCCGAGTTCGACCACATGCCGATACTGGCCGCGTCGGTGGAGAACTCTCAGTTGCAGCTGGAATCTCCAGAGGGCTCGTTCTTCGTGCCTCGTTGCCGCATGGAGGTTCTCCCGATGGTCGGAGCTCTGACCGGCGTCAACGAGTTCCCCATGCTGGTCGGAGCTCTCACCGACTTCATCGAGGTCCGCAAGATCATCGAAACTCTCGACAGGGCCGAGGGTTTCCTCCGACTCGTCGAAGGCCGAGCGGGAGCAGGTGTTTTCTCGAACGATCGAGGTCGGAAGTACCGGGGGCCCCAGCAACTTGTCCGCTTCGAGGACTCGTCCGAGTCCGACGAGTGCCTCCGCTCTCAGGAGGCGAGCTTCTTCATCCCATCCGTTGATCGGTAAGCGGTCCAACGACTCGATCGCGGACTCGTACGCCGATGCCGAGACGTAGATGCGCGCCAGTTCGAGCGCGGTGCGGCGCGCGACCTGGGCCGGTCTCGGCCTTGGTGTGAGTTGTGACATTTCCTCTCCCCCCTTGGATTAGCGCGATGCGCCAGGCAGGGCGATTCGGAAACCCACCACCTTGCGGATCCATTTGGCCAGGGGCGACATGTCGTCCTCCGTGATGACACGGCGACCGTCGCGGGAGTGGCTGCGTTGATCATCGTCAACATGCTCCCGACCATCGTCGTCGTGCTTGACGTCTTCACTGTCCGTCGGCACGTGAGGGTTCAGTTCCGGCTCTTCGAACGGGGTTCCATCGGTCAGGACCCAGGCGTACTGGCGGTTGTACTCCAGCACGGCCGCGTCGGCGGGGCCGACCAGCAGAAAGAGGTTGGTGAGGGTGAATAGCAACAGGGCGAGTCGAATGGGGCGCTTAGGACACGAGTACATCGGTGCCTCCCGTTTCCGATCAGAAACCGCAGGGTAAGCGGGATCCGTCGTGGAGCATGCAAGCTTCACCTTGGTCGTTTGCGTTTCGAAGGGGGGAACTCAGAAACGAACTGTCGTTGGAGACGGAGATGGGGACGAGCATTGCGGCGCCTTGAACCGAGGCCCGGGTCCAAGGAGACTCTCCACATCTCTGAGCCTAAGTTACAGACTTGCTGCTTTGCGAGTCAACCAGTCCGATCCTGTCTGCGGCGTTTCTGACCGACAGCGAACACGATCGGTCCGCAATGAAAGAAGGGGTTCCCTATGTCGCATGTGAACATGGAGATCAAGGCGAGGTGCCCGGATCCCGACCGGGTCCGAACGTTTCTTCGCGCCCGCGACGCGCGATTCGTCGGCACCGACCATCAAGTCGATACCTACTTTCGGTGCCCAAAGGGACGCCTAAAGCTTCGCCAGGGCCCGATCGAAACCGCTCTCATCCAGTATCACCGGGCCGATAGCCGCGACACGCGGGCGTCCAACGTTCACCTGTACAAAACGACGGACAGCGCCGCGCTGCGGGAACTACTTTCGAGCGCGTTGGAGATCGACGTGGTCGTTCGCAAGCAGCGTGAGATCTTCTTCATCGACAACGTCAAGTTCCACATCGACAACGTGGAGGGGCTTGGAAGTTTTGTGGAGATAGAGGCGATCGGTGAATTCGGTGAGGAGGAGCGGCTCCGCGCGCAGTGCGATCTTTTTCGGGAGCGACTCGGCGTGGAAGAAGGGGACATCGAGGGCCGGTCGTACTCCGATCTTCTACGGGATCCGGACGGTGCTTCAGGATGAGCTCTGGCGCGGGACGGCCTGGTTGGGGTCTTTGGCACCGAGACGCCCGGACCCGTCGGCTAAGGCGACTCGTCCTCGGGAACGGGAGACTGACCGGCATCGATTCGGATCTGCCTCCGACGCGCGTCTTCCTCGGCCCGGTCGTGGATAACCTCCACAGCCTCTTCCAGTGATGCCCGCTGCGTCGGGTCTTTTTCCAACTCGATGGCGCGGCCGAAGTGATACAACGCCTGCTCGTCGTACTTGATGCTGTTGCGATAGATGAACCCGAGATTCGCATGAGCCCGAAGGTGGTCCGGAAAGACCTCGAGGGTCTTCTGCAAGTCTTCGACGGCGAGATGATTCTGGTCCTGCCTCATCAAAGCCAGCGCCCGATTGAAATGCGCTTTGGCTCGAGGTACGGCGAACTCTTCGGATCCAGCCATCCCCTCTATGGCCTTGTTGTAGGCTCGTCGGGCCAGGCCGTACTCCTGCTGACGGGAGTACGAGGCGCCAAGGTTCACCCACCCGGCCCACAGATCCTCCCGCTTCCCCAGCGCGGACTCATACCGTTGCTGGGCCGCCGCGTATTGGCCGCGCCCAAGGTGGAGATTACCGAGATCGAACTCCAAGTATGCAGAATTGGGGTAATCGGCCAGTTGAGCATGCATCAATCTGTCTTGATCTTTATAATCAGTCACCCGCTGCATGGCCAACCACCCATAAATCCCGGCCAATACAACTGGCACAGCCGCCGCGACCATGCGAACGGACGATGGGCGAGTCCATGTAAGCGCCGCCGTTGCAGCCAGCCCGAGTGCCGCAGCCAGGAGAAACGGGACGAATCGTTCGTTTACAAAGTCACCGGCTGGAGCCAGAACCCCAAGTGTGGCAATCAGAACCATGGTCAGAAGACCGGACCAAAGGGTGAGTCCGAGGCGCTTTCGGATGGCGGCCAAAGCCGTCAGAGCCAGGCCCGCGATCACGAAGACCACCCCGATCAACGCCTTTAGCGCACTCCCACCCCCGGAGACGATGGAGTCGTGACGAGTCGAGAGAGGGTCTGGCCAAATCAATATACGTAGATATGTGAGTGTCGATTCGAAACCGAGCATAGCCCGTTTCAACAGCGGCAACCCGGTGTCCGGATGCACAACCCTCGCGACCAACTCGCCGTCATGAGCCGCGCTCAGGGCCACCATTCGATACCCAAGCGCCGCTACGCAGGTCACAAGGACACCGACCGCCAGAATCACCGTGGTCCTGTCCGTTTCGCTCTCCCGTCCTGACCACAAGAGAAGCCACACCACCGGTGCAAAGACAAATGCCGTCTCCTTGAAGCCAAGCGCAATCGCCAGAAGCAGGATCGAGGCCCAGGCCATGGCCCTGCCGGAAGACGAGTTCACCGCAAGATACGCCGACCCGAGGGAGAGCAGGCCGAACAAGAGGCTCGATAGTTCGGAGAGGCCGGCCAATTGTAGTACCGACTGCGACACACCCGCGTGGCCAACGAACAGAACACTGGTCACGACCGCCGCCACTGCGGACCCTGTCGTCTGCCGGATCAGGCCGAAAAGGACATACCCGCACGCGGCCAACAGAAGAATCTGGGTCCACAGGTAGGACGCACGATCCCGTCCGAAGGCGTCGAATCGAATGCTGTTGGCCCACACCGTAAGAGGGCGGACGACGGGGTGCACTTCGTCGCGCGAATAGATCGCGGCGCCTTCGAGGGTCCCCGTGAGGGTCGGAGAGGTCACTGCAGGGTTGCCCCAGATGACCTGGGTATCCTCTGTCAGCACTCCGTTGTCGCGCGCCCCGGAATAGACCGCAGCAGCCACGAAGAACAGAAGGATCGGCGCAATCCAACTCAGGAGTCGGTCTCGGTTCATGAGGGCTCGACTCCGTGGATTGTCGTTAGGACCAATCTAAGGACGGTTTTCACAGTCGATCGGGAAGTACGCCACGCGGAAGCCGACACTCTCAAAACTCTCCGAAGGAGGAACGTCCGCATCTCTGGCGGTGACTCGAACTCCTCCTGGTGTCTTTTGGTAGCTTCCGCCGCGAACAGCCTTGAATTCTCCTACCAGCGGGTCGACCGGTCCTTGTGGGTTCGTCTGGATCGATTCTTGCCCGTAGGGCGCGTACCAGTCGCTAACCCATTCCGCGACGTTACCCGACATGTCATAACAACCGAGCGCGCTCGGTGTATCGACCGTTTCAAAGTCATCGTAGGTAGAGCCGTCGTAGTACCCGACAGGAGTCGTACCCCGGTCTCCATCGAAAGGATCACCACTTTCTACGTAGTTGATCCGCTTCTGTCCCGTCTTGTCCCCGTCTCTCAAATCCTCGCCGTATGGAAAACGCCAGTTCGCGTTGTCGGCTCGGGCAGCGACTTCCCACTCGGCTTCTGTCGGAAGACGAAGGCCATAGTTCACGGCGTATGCCGTCGCCCCGTACCACGTCACTCCCGTTACCGGATGGTCTGCAAACCCGTCTTCGACGAGGAATGCTTCCGAGTCGATGTTGAAGAAGAGTCGCGAGTTGTCAAAGTCCATGTACCGGTCCGTCAGTGCACCCGTGGAGTCCACGCCCCAGATCTCGTTGTTTCCGAAGAAGACATCGTTGTTGGGAAGGGCTTCCTGCAGATAGTTGAGGTACTCCTGGTTGGTGACCTCACGCTTCAGCAACAAGGATTCGGAAGTAAGTCGGACCTGGTGTACCGGGAATTCGTTCTCGCTCGCCCCAACCGGATTCGAGGCTCCGCGCGGATACACACCGGGGGGAATTCTGGCGAAGTCCGCCCCCTCACCCGGCTGCCACCCGGCGCGAAGCGGGTCGGGACATCCACCCAGCGGCGTCACGGAGACCCGGATGGTTGGAGCACTCGAGTTCGCCTCCTCTACGTAGGTGTTTCGAGCTTCCAACTTGGGGAAGTAGGTTTCGGCGCGAACAAAGATCCAGCTTTGCGTCTCGTTGGCGCGCGCGTCTGCATCCCAATCGATATCCCAGATGCCATCCCCGTCGAAGTCCCAGCGGACCTGGATATCCGCATCGTTGTCGATCCTGTCTTCGGTCAGCGAGGGATCGAAGAAGAACGTCGTGCTGATGTCTCCCGTCGGAGGTTGGATGTCAAAATCAACTGGATCCGGGGGCTCGAGATCCACTCCGTTCAGGATGACAACCTGGTTCGACTCACTTCGCTGAACGTTGCCGGCCCCGTCCTCGGCGGTCGCGAAGACCTGTGTGTTCGTACCGGACGGGATCAGCTGCGTTCTCCAGAACACCGAGTACAGTGAGAAACCAGGTGGAACTTCTATGAGTTGCTGAACGGAATCCGGCGCCTGACTCACGTCACCAAGGGTGGACGTGCTTCCGATCATTTGCGCATTCGATTGATCTTCCCTCTGGAACCAGGCCGTGACGGCTTCAATCTCGCTGCTTTCGTCCCTGGCGACGATCCACACGTCGGTGGAGTCGGACACAGCGATGAGATTGTCAATGAACTCCAAAGGGAATACGACGGAGACATCCGGGGGTGTTTCGTCGGCGGAGGAGGGTGGATCGGAGTCGGTACAACCTTGAATGACAGCCAGGGTTGACCCCAAAAGTAGCAAAAGGAACCACCGCGATCTCATGATCGATCTTCTCTCCTCATCGATGCCAACCCCGGCAGTGCTCCGCCTGTCTCGGCGGTCAAAGAAGAAGCGCCCACCCCACACACCGACCCAAGCGAGGATGAAATAGAGGACGGAAGAGGCCATCGCTCTCGGACGTGTGTCAGCCGAAATATAGGGACGCATCTATAGAAGTGTCAAAGGGAAAGCACGTCGAGGACCGAGCGGACCGGCTCCTGCTCGGGATGTTGGGACGGCCCGCCCATCCCCGGAGTCGGGAAACATCCGCCTTCCAGAGTCACACCCATTGCCCTGGCACCTTGGTGGGGTCGAGTTCTCCACGGGTTCTCCACAGAAGAAGGTGGGCACCCGTCAGATTGTTGGATACGCGAACAAAACACACAAGACACGCTAATTATCTGCTATAAAATCGGTTAGCACTAGACCGCACCATCGATGGTTTTGGACCGATCAATCAGAAACGTCGGGTCGCTTGTAGCTGACACATCATGTCCACAGTGGGAGAGCCTTGGGGATTCAGCCTGGTTTGTGGCCGGACGCCCCATCACCGGGCGGCAGGCGTGGGCTTCTTCTCGATACTTAGAATCTCGCCCTCCGGCTTCTTTGGTTTGGACATCTCGGCGGCCGCACCCATCTTCGCCTGCCCCTCGAAGAAGACCCCCTCTTCAATGGTCAGCGTCGGCGCCTGCAGGTTTCCGGTGACGTGGGCGCCCTTCTTGAGGTCAATTCGGCCCTTGGCCACGATACTGCCCTCAACTCGCCCCATCACCACCACGTCCGTCGCGTGTACCTCGGCTTTGACGAGTCCGTTCGTTCCGATCGTGAGCCGGGAACTCACTTCGATCTTGCCGTCGAGGGTGCCGTCAAGTCGGACATCGCCCTTGGCCTCGATCTCGCCCCGAACGACGACGCCCTCCTGGAGTATGGATTGGCCTCCGTGGCGGTCTGAGGAGGAAGGAGAGCGGGTCTCCGTATCGTTCGACTTTCCAAACATTCCGTGTCCTTTCTTTGCCGATCTCTCTTGAAATCTACATCGGCAAGACTGGCGATCCCTATGCCGTTTTTCGTTTTACTCCAGATTTATGGGTTTCGGGAATACTCGAAGATAAAGTCCGCGGGGTCCACGGGCACTCCGTCGAGTTGGATCTCGAAATGGAGGTGGGGGGCGGAACTCTTTCCCGTGTTTCCCAGCCGAGCGATGGGCTGGCCGGCGAAGACCGAATCGCCCAGTGAAACCAAGACCTCGTCGTTATGGCCATAGAGGGAAGTGACTCCACTCCCATGGTCCAACGTGATGACATTTCCGTACACAGCGTCTTCTTCAACACGGGTCACGACGCCGCCGCCCGAGGCGAGAATCGGAACACCGATAGGGCCAGGGATGTCTACACCCAGATGCTCTGAACCCTTGGGCTCAGATCGGAATCCGCGAGACTGGATCCCCACTCGGGGCGGTAGGTGCGGCTGCGAATACCTCCAAACGGAGTCCTCGGTCTGATTCAGCTCCAACCCGGTCGCCAGGTCGTCCAGGAGACTGTCTGAGTCAATGCCGGCGAGGCGAAGCATTCTTTCGTTCACGCGACGCAACTCGACAAGCTGCGCCTCGATCGTTCGGAGCTTGCGGAACTCGGCCCGAAGAGAGTCGTTTGCGGCCGACAACTGATCTGCCTGCCGCGCCGATTCGATTCCTCGAGCGAAGATGGCGCCTCCAACGACGAAAACCAACATCGAGACCACGAACAGGGTAAACACCGTAGCGATCAACCCATATGCGACCCGGTACTGAAAGGTTCTGGTCGCACCCTCGGGCTCCAAGTAGACGAGAAGCCGCTTCTTGGACCATCTCTCACTCATACCGGATCGTGCGCCCTTCGCTGTCAGTCTTCTGCATTGGGAGATCTGCCTCCGTCACCATGGCCGCTGGCTGTTAGCTGTTAGCTGTTAGCTTGTTGGCCATTGGCCGGGTGGTCGCTGGCCGGTGCAGGACGATCAGTGGACTTCGACACCCATCTGCTCGAGCAGTCTCTCGAGTTCCTCGTCGCTGAAGTAGCGAATCTCCAGCTTTCCGCCTTTCGTGCCATGATCAAGGCGCACTTCCGTTCCCAAAGTCTGCCGAATAGCCTCTTCTACGCGGATAACTTGGGGATCTCTCGGTTTCTTGACATTTGGCTGGCTCGCTATCCGGGGCTCCACCTCCACGTCATCCGGAGTCGTCGGAACTGGAATCGGGTCTGAGAGATGGTTCTCGATGTCTCGAACACTCCACCCTTCCTCAACAACGCGTGCGGCCAGTTGAATCTGCTCTTCCGCGCTCTCCAGCTTGAGAAGCGCCCGCGCGTGACCGGCAGAGAGCGTTCCACTTGAAATCTCGGAAAGGACCTGGTCGGGTAAGTTAAGTAACCGCAACAAGTTGGTAACCGTACTGCGATTCTTGCCCACCGCTTTGGAGATCTCTGCGTGGGTCCGCCCGAACTCCTCAACGAGGCGATGGTATGCCTTGGCCTCGTCTACAGCGTTGAGATCCTCCCGCTGGATGTTCTCGATCAGAGCGATCTCGAGACTTGCCCTTTCTCCCAGGTCTCGTATCAGAACCGGGACACTGGACATCCCCGCTCTCGCCGAGGCCCGGAGCCGGCGTTCTCCTGCAACCAATTCGAACGTTCCGTCTGAAAGCGACCGGACGATAAGGGGCTCGATCACTCCTCGCTCGCGGATCGAATCGGAGAGCTCCTGGAGGTTCTCCTCGTCCATGACAGTTCTCGGTTGCCGCGGATTTGGTATGACCCGCTCGATCGGGACGACCAGTACGCGGTCGTCACCGGTTCCGCCGGCTGCCTTTTCCGTTGGGATGAGCGCATCGAGGCCGCGCCCTAGCGCCTTCCTACCGCTCATTCGCCAGCACCTCCTCAGCGAGGTGTAGGTAGCTTTTCGCCCCTACACAGTGAAGGTCGTACTCGGTAATGGGCTGGCCAAAGCTCGGCGCCTCTCCGAGTCGAACGTTTCTCGGGATCATTGTCTCGTAGACCCTGGATCCAAAGTATGAGCGGGCCTCTTCGGCGACCTGCGCGGAGAGGTTGAGACGACCGTCATACATCGTCAGGAGGACTCCCTCGATCTGCAGATCGGTGTTGAGACTGTCCTGGATCCGGGAGAGGGTCTCCAGCAGGTGGGTAACCCCTTCCAGGGCGTAGTACTCGCACTGAAGTGGGATCAGTACCGACTTTGCCGCGACCAATGCGTTCAGGGTCAGGAGGCTCAGTGACGGCGGGCAGTCTACGAACACAAAGTCAAACTCTGAAGCGACCTCGTCCAGGGCCCGCTGAAGCCGGGTTTCCCGCCCCTCCTCATCCACCAACTCGACTTCGCACCCAGCCAAGGATGGGGAAGACGGGCATAGCCGAAGGTTTGGCAGCACTTCTACCATGCAGTCCCGCAGCGACTTAGCTCCAGTTAACACATCGTAGGCAGTGGGCGTTCCCTTGTCTGTGGCAAACCCGACACCTGATGTCGCGTTTGCCTGCGGGTCCAAGTCGACCAGCAAGACTCGACAACCCTGGCGGGCCAGCGCGGCGCTCAAGTTCACCGCAGTCGTAGTCTTTCCGACTCCCCCCTTCTGGTTGGCGACGGCGATCGCACGATACGACCTAACCTGCCTAACCCTCTGTTCTGTAACGGTTTCTGGTGTTGGTACCGGTGTGTCCGCCTGTGATGTATCCAGGCTGGAGGCGGCGTAGGTCCACATTGCCGAGTCCTTTCGGGCTGGAGGTCTTGGAGTCACCCCTGTTGGCCGCAAAGTAGCAATCTGGTTCTCAGCAGGTCAATTGACATTGTTTCACGTGAAACACCCCCTCTGTGGAACCTCTCGTCATCGTCCATTCCCGCAATTGCTTGCGTCGATTCGGTCGCTCGAAAAATTCTGGCCCATGAACTTGGTCCAGGTGCACGTTTTCACGCGCCCTCATCACGAATGGCGATCCATCCTGCGGGACCGGTGAGTCTTTGCGGTTGGAAGTACGGAGCCGCAGGGAGTCCGTAGCACTGGGGTTTGAGGACTAGATCCGGGGTTCGGGATCCGGGAGTTCGGGATCCGGGGGTTGGACCCGGGAGACGGGCTCGGTGGGACTCGTCCCAGCGGGCAGGTCCGAGGCTGGGACCCTGGGGGAACAAGACCCGGTGGGTGGGTCCGGAGACAGGCCCCTGAGGATTGGGTTGTGGACGGAAGATTGCGGACGCCGGGTTCCTAACCTGCGACGACACAGCGTCCTTTGGGGATCAACTCAGGAGGGGAGAACGACGACGGCGGATCGTCGCTGTAACGTCAACGACCCAGAAACACTTAGCCGGATCCCGTCCGCAATCCTCCGGCCACAACCTGAGGATTGGACCGGGTCCTGGGTGCCAGGTCCTAAGGTGCTGAGTCTTGGGGTTGGGTCGATGTCTTAAGATGTCTTAGGGTCGAGGTCTTAGCGTCCACATCTTAGGGTCCAGATCTTAGGGTCCAGGTCTTGGGGTCGGGGTCCTGGCCCAATCCCTAGGTCCAGGCCCGCCTTCGCTCCGGCCCGTCGGGAGTTCGTCTTGAGGGAGAGGTTTCGGACAATGGTTGTGGGGCCTCGTCCGGCAAGGGGCACGCCCCACTGCCATCGGCCGCTCTGAGCCCGACTTCTTTTCCCCGGAATCAGGATAGGACAGTACTGATCCGCCTCGAGGCCTGTTGTGAGCCCAGGAGCGTTCGCCTGCCGCCACGAGAGCGATTGTTTCACGTGAAACACTCCCGATCTCCATATGAAGGCTGCCCTTGTCCTTACGTTGGTGCTGATCCCGCCGTTCTACGAGCGGTCCAACTGAGAGATGGTGACTCTCCCTGGTGGAGCTGATCAGGCGGAGTCCAACCTTCCATTCTCACCCAGACTCGGACCGAGCCGGTTTCAAGACGCTTGTCGCAGCGCTGCAATGCCTGGTGGACTACCGAAAGTGTTTCACGTGAAACACCGCGTCGAACACCAGTACCTGCTCGGCCGTCGCTCTGGCTCGGCGTGTGACTAGTGCGTGACTAGAGCGAATAAGAGAAGGGAGTGCCCAGCCCCCAGAGGACGGGGGCATGGAGCAGGTGGCGGGCCTTCAGCCCTGTCAGGGCCACCGCGAAAGGGACAAGACATGAGCCTGGGTCCACGGTAGGCGAATCACGGACTCAGCGGCAAAGTCGGGCCGGAGAACTCCAGCTTTCTCTGCGGCATCCAACTCGTCCCTCCAACCCGGACCTTTGAACGTGACAAACCGCCCCCCTGGCTTCACCAGACGGCCGAATCCCTTCAAGCAGTCCAGCACCGGTGCCACAGCTTTCGTGGTAACGACATCAAAGCCAAACTCGTTTCCGTCCCGAAGAAACTCTTCGGCCCGCCTCCGTTGGACCGGAACCTCCAGGCCAAGCTCCTTGGCAACATGCTCGAGGAAGTCGCAGCGCTTGTTGGAGGAGTCCAAGAGGGTCATCTCAATCTGTGGGCACACAATGGCTAGCACCATTCCCGGGAATCCAGCCCCAGTGCCGACATCGATCCAGCGTTGGCCGGCGACAGGCGGCGACACGAGAATCGGACCCAGGGAGGCAGAAACGTGTCGACGAATGACATTCGCCGTATCGTTTCGGCTCATCAAGTTATGCTTCTGGTTCCAGGAAACGAGATGCCGAGCGTAGCTGAGAAGCAAAGACCGAGCCCGAACAGATAACTCTATCTGAAAGGGCTCGGTGGCTATCCTCAGCTCTTCGAGGTCTCGAACGAGTGGATCCGAGGCCGAGTCTTCCGGCGGTCGGTTCGTCCGAGACATAAGCTAACGACGACGGACTTTCTTCGACGGGCGAGCCCGGCGTCCCCAGTCCGACACTGTTTCTGACTTATCGTTCTGGTCACTTCCCATGGCTTCGGCACTCGAAATAAGGTCGAGGACCTCGCCGGAAACCGTAGGCTCGGCCGCCGGCTTCGAGCGACGCGGCGGCCTGGAGCCGGAGTCGCGATCGCGGCGGCGGTCACGGTCACGGTCACGATCGCGGTCGCGGGCGTGTGAATCAGAGGGTCCGTCGCCGATGATGACATCATCGACTTCTCCGCCCTCTGACCCTTCGGCCTCGAGCAGGACCCGCTTCACAACCCCACTCCCTAGAGCCCGCGACGTCACGCCTTCCATGTCCGTCAGAGCACGATGAATGACCCGCCGTTCAGACGGCCGAAGTGGCTCCGTCTGCTGAGAGCGTCCCGTCTTGAGAACTTCCTCGGCCATCTCGCGCGCCTGATCCGCCAAAGCGGATTCCCTACGCTCACGGTAGCCCGACACATCAATCTTGATTGTTGCGTAGTTCTCACGTCCCTGTGTAACCGATTTGTAGACAAGATGTTGAAGCGCGTCCAACGTCTCGCCCTTCCGTCCGATGAGAATGCCGTCGTCGTCTCCGCCTTCGATCGTCAGGAGGTATGCACCCTCCTCGAACTTGGCGTCGACCTCGGGGGAGAAGCCCATTCGGTCGAGGATTCCGGAAAGGAGCTCTGAGGCCTGCTTTTCGAATGCCGGATCCGGCTCGGTCATGAGAGTTCCGGATTCGCGCTCGCCTCCACGGCGATCTCCTCGGCGTGGGCGATCTCCGCCCTCATCCCGGCGGCGCCGGCGGCGATTTCCATCGCGATCTCCGGAACGGCCGCGCGGACGGTCGTCACGATCGCGGCTGCGGCCTCCGCGGCCTCCATCCCGCTCTCCACCACGCTCACCACGGTCGTTGCGGTCTCCGCGGCTGCGGCGATCTCTTCCTTCACCGCGCTCCTCATCGTTTCCACGCTCAGGCGCGTCCCCGCGGTCGCCTCGATCACGAGCCTCTGCTCCGCGGCCCCGCTCTTCGCCCCCATCGCGCCGACGGCGGCGACCGTCACGATCGCCTCCATCACGAGACCGTCCTTCACCCTCACCACCACGGCCGCGTGCGTCAGATCGTTTGAGAATGGCGCGGACCCGCGCTTCCTTGGAGCCAATGCCGAGGAATCCGCCACGTCCTTCGTCGAGCACTTCGATTTCTAGGTCGTGCTCTGATGCTTTGAGAATGGACGTGGCTTTGGCTACTGCGTCATCAATAGACCGTCCGGTGACTTCTACGCTTTTTCTTTCTTTCGGTGACCGTCTTCTCCTGGACATCCGTCGTTCCTCATTGCCTTCTAGTTACGCGGCGGCTTTCTCCACGCGCGTCTCTCGGTTGATCATGAATTGCTGGCCAATCTGCAGGACATTGCTCACGGTCCAGTAGAGAACCAACCCGGACGGCAGGGCATAGAAGAAGAAAAGCATCATGACCGGCATGATGTAGGTCAGCGCTGCCTGCCGTGGGTCGGTGGGGGTCAGTTTGCTCTGAATGAGCATCGTGACCGCCATGAGGATCGGGAGAATATGGATCGGGAAGCCCAGCAAACTTCCGATCGCGTCCGGTACAGAAAGGTCATTGATCCACAAGAAGAATGGCTCCTTGCGGAGTTCGATCGCGTTACTCAGAACGGAGTAGAGCGCGACGAATACGGGCATCTGGACAAGCATCGGCAGGCATCCGCCCAGCGGATTCACCTTGTGCTTCTTATAGAGCTCGAAGATCTCCTGCTGCTTCCGCTGCGGGTCGTCTTTGTACTGCTCATTGAGCTTGTCCATCTCGGGCTTCAGCACCTGAAGCGCGCGCATGCTCTCCAACGACTTCTTCGTCAGCGGGTAGAACATGAGTTTGGTGACGACGGACAGGATGATGATGACGACGCCGTAGTTGGGAATGAACTCGTGCAGCCAGTTCATCGCGAACAGAAGCAGGCGGCTGAACGGTCGGATCCAGCTCCAACCCAGGTCGACGGCGTTCTCCAGTCCGACGTCGAGCGCAGAGAGGCGGTCGTACTCCATCGGACCGGTGTAGATCTGGAACGAATAGCGACTGGGCCCGGTTTCCTGCAGCGGAACCCGTAGCTCCGTCCGGACCTTGCCGTTGTCATCGACTTTGGCCTCGACCGTCCCGAACATGGGGTTCTCGGCGATGAGGGTCGACGTAAAGTAGCGGCTGCGGACACCGAACCAGTGGATCGCGCCCTCGTTGGACTTTTCCCAGCCGGGCTTCCTCTTCTCCTGGCTTTCCTTCCACAGCTTGTTGTCGACGAACGCGATCGCGGATTGCCCACCACTGGAGCCACCCATACCGCCACCGATCTTGTCCTCGAGAACGGGAATGCCGTCCGGAAACGCGATGATGACCTCACCGTCGCCTCGTAGATTCGGGGCGTTGTCGATCAGAAGATCGAAGTCCGCAAGATACTCGTCCACGTCAAAGCCGTAGGAGATCTGGACCTTCATCCCATCGGCGGTCGAGGTCTCCAGCAGGTAGCGGTCTCCATCGGACCGGGGAATTCGATTGATGGAGAAGGGGGCGTCGGACAGCGAAATCTGACCCGAATCAACCATCAGGTCGATCTCGAAAAGGCCGTCCCGATCCTCAACCAGTTCCGCTGGATGATCCTGCTTGTCGGTGTAGTCCTGAAGTTGCCAACTGGAAATCAGCCCGCCCGTGGATTCCAGGGAGGCCGAATAGAGTTCGGTCCGAACGAGCTCGGTGCTCGAGGCGGCAGTGAGGACGAACTCCGGAGCGCCAGGGCGATCGGTGGAAGACGATTCCGACGACTCTGCGTCCGGAAACGAGTTCAGGGGATCTGCAGCATCGGAGCCGACACCGCGATCTGTAAGGTCCGTAGCTGGCGTCGACTCTCCGATCGGATCCGTCGACGCGGCGTTCTCTAGATCAGTTCCCTGCTGCGCCGGCGGCGGTACGAAGACGAACTGGTAGATGACTACGACGAGCCCGGCCAAAACGACCGCAAGCAGTGTTCGTCGGTCCATTCTCCCTTTCCTTGTCCGAAGTTCCGTTCCCGGGCACAGGATCGTGACCGCCCGGGTGGAACGGGTGACATCGGGCCAACCTTCTCAAGCTCAGAAAACCGCCGTGGACGAGGCCATGCGTGTGAAGGGCCTCCTCTGCGTAGTGGGAACACGACGGATAGAAACGGCAGGAGCTGGGAAGGGCGGGTGATATGAGTTTTTGATAGACGCGAATCGTCGAAACGGTCGTCCAAAGAAGGACCCGACGAATCAAGTGGGCGATGGACTTCATGAGTGTTCGATGATTCCCGCGTCTTTATAGAGTCGAGCCACCTCGTCACGGATCTTTGCGAAGCCGGCATGCGGCGTCGTGTAGCGAGCGATGAGAATGAGCCGGATCCCGGAAAGAGATGTTCTTCCTCGTGCCGTTCGGTGCGCCTCTCTCAACCAGCGCTTCGCACGATTCCGACGAACGGCGGATCCAACTTTTCTACTCGCAACGACGGCCCCGAGAAATCCCGGGGCCTCTGTTTCTTCGAAGATCATGACGACGGTGGAGGAACGTAGTACCTGTCCATGGTCGTAAAGGCGGCGGAAGTCCGCCTTGCGTCGCATCGTTTCGTCTCCGGTCATTGGCGTTACCGTCCAGGGGACCGGAACATTCACGACACTAAACAGCGAGTCTCCGGCGACCTTTGGCCCGGCGACGCTTCAGAACCTTGCGACCGTTGGCGCTGCTCATCCGCTTGCGGAAACCG
The DNA here is from genome assembly GCA_030431975.1 of bacterium. GTDB lineage: Bacteria > Eisenbacteria > RBG-16-71-46 > CAIMUX01 > CAIMUX01 > JACKCR01. The sequence continues at coordinate 78,979 of JAUIHP010000017.1, forward strand.
TGCACCTTCTTGCGTCGGCGGTTGTGAGGTTGATACGTGCGCTTCATAGCGTTTCCATCCCCTAGTGAGAACCGAGAATTCGTGTCGGCTCTTGACCTTACCTACATTGCACAGAAAGACGGATGCTATCGAAAGTAACGATTCCGGGTCAACCCACGATTCTTGTCTGACTGAGCTGCCGCGATCGCCCCTCCCAGCGACGAACGACCACTACTACTGATCGTTCTTAAATAAGTGTTGTCACTGGATCTGAGTCGTTTTTTGCACATTTGGCGGGTCTTCCCAGGCCTCCAATCCAGCTCCATTCTTTTTTCCCACGCCGAGTTGGATGTGAGTTAAGTTTCGTTTTCGCCGCCACTTAGGGGGGCACACTCAAAAGACCTTACAAGTTGCCAGCTTCGTTTTCGCTGTGTTAGAGTACCGCCACCTCTACAGGATGACGGGGCTGTTCATAAGTATCATCAATCACTTTCCGAAGTTGAAATTGCTCCATCTGTTCTTATGGTCCTGACGCCGCTGGAGACCTGTCTCCGTATGTGGACCACCCTGTGAGCCAGATGTTCTTTCTACCGTAGTTTTTTGATTTTCAACAATTTAGGGGTTGTTCTCTCTCGTGGATAATGCTGTGGACACGAGTGTGGGTCTCAACGGGTCTTGCCGTGAGTTTTCTCCGACAGTGTCTTCAGTAGTTACCCCGGGTGTGGATAACTCTGTGGATAAACTGTGCCGAAATGTGAATGAGGAACCTTGGTTGAACCCACAAAAGGATTTGGGCGACCCGGGCCAAGTTTGGGCGAGCATCCTTGATCATCTCAAGGCACGCGTTTCCAGTCAGAAGTTCGAGACGTGGTTCCGAAAACTGACGCCGTTCTCCATGACGCGTGACGAGATCGTCCTCGAGGTCCCGAATGCATTCTTTGTGGACTTCTTTGAAGACCACAACCTTCCAACTCTCCGAGAAAGTATCGAAAGTGTGCTGGGTTTCTGTCCCTCGCTCCGCTTCCAGGTGCGACAGGGGGCAGTCCTCGAACCGAGCGCAAAAATGACTCCTCCCGTTGAAACGGTCCCAACGATGCCGGCGCCTCCTTCCCCGCGTCCGTCTTCTTCCTTCGCCGAGAGTGGCCTGGGAAAAGGACGGCGCATTGCGCCGGACCGACGGACTGCACGAACGTCGGAGTTCAAGAACCGGTTTACCTTTGAAAACTTCGTGGTCGGGCGCGGCAACGAGTTCGCCTATGCCTCGTGCATGGCCGTAGCGAAAGAGCCGGCCCGTTCCTACAACCCTCTGTTTCTTCATGGCGGCGTCGGGCTTGGGAAAACCCATCTCATGCACGCCATCGGGACGGAGATCATGCGGCGGGACCCGGACGCAAAAGTTCGGTACGTCTCGTCGGAGCGCTTCATGAACGAGATGATCGAATCGATTCAGCGCGGTGCGACTCTCGAGTTTCGTAACCGCTACCGCAAGCTCGACATGCTTCTCATCGACGACATCCAGTTTCTCGCCGGAAAAGAGTCCACACAGGACGAGTTCTTCCACACCTTCAATACGCTCTACGACTCGGACAAGCAGGTCGTGATCGCAAGCGACCGGGCACCGAAAGAGATTCGCGACCTGGAAGAGCGGTTGATCTCCCGATTCCATTGGGGACTGATCTCCGACATTCAGGCTCCGGATCTCGAGACGCGTATCGCCATTCTCCAAAGCAAGGCCGAGGAGAAGGGTATCGACGTTCCGAAGAGTGTCCTTTTCGAGATCGCAAGCTGCATTCAGTCGAACATCCGCGAACTCGAGGGCTGTCTCCTACGCATCAAGGCTTTCGCCGATTTGCTTTCGGTCCCGATCACCAACGACCTGGTCAAGGAAGCGTTGGGTGAGCTCGTCGGGAACCAGCAGAAGCGTCCCATCGAAGTGCATGACATCCAAAAGTACGTCGCTCATGCCTACGGAGTGCCGCCTGAGTCGCTTCGTGGAAAGCGAAGGACCAGCACTGTGGTCTCTGCCCGCCAGGTGGCGATGTTCATGACCAAGGAACTGACTCCGTTGACCGTTGTGGAGATCGGCCGACGATTCGGAAATCGCGACCACAGCACTGTGCTGCATGCCGTGAAGAAGATTCGTCAGTTGTGCGTCGATGATGCCGAAGTCAAAGCTCGCGTCGACCAGATCCGGCAGGAACTCATCTCGCTCGGCCAAATGTGATTTTTAGGCCGTAAGCCTTTCGTTTCTAAGATAACTTTCGAGTTTACAACAAGTTAACAGGCCGCCAATGTGGATCGCCGTTATCCCCAACCGGGACGACGGCGATTCGACTTTCATCCCCAGATTGTCCAGACGCCTTGAGTCCGCATAAGTACCTTCCAGTTAATGTTTTATCCAGTGCCCGGACAAAGAGTGCCCACTTTCCACTGCCCTACTACGACTACTTCTTTTTGAATTTAAAAATAGAGACAGAAGAAGAGTCGGTCCCAGACTCCGTCACCGGCCTTAACTCCTTGCCTGACAAAACGCTGTCCTCTGTCCATGAGGGGGGTTTCCTCTGGACTCCAGCGCCCGGATTTCCTATTCTCAGCGGTCTAGGGAAAGTCTTTCCTCCACCCCCTCGGTGCAGAAGTTGCAGGTAGCACATTTGCCGAGGAATGAACGTATCCGGCGCACGGCCCAAACTGTCCCTGCCGGACCGGCCCAATTTGGAGTACCTCGATGAAGTTCTCGTTGGTTCAAAGCGAGCTGTACCGGTGTCTCGCGCTCGTTGCCGGGGTTGTGCCCTCACGCAGCAACATCCAGGGATTGGGTTCTGTCCGCGTCGAAGCGACGTCTGACGGCCTTCTCAGCTTCATGGGCACGGACCTCGACACGTTTCTCGTGACGAACGCCCGCGGAACGGTGGAAGAGGCCGGCGTGGTCACGGTTCCCGCACGACGCTTCCTCGAAATCGTCAAGGAGCTGCCTTCCGACGTCGTCGAAGTGAAATCAACGAGCTCCGGGATTTCGCTGAAGTCGGGACAAGGTCGTTTCCGACTCGTGGGTACCGACCCCGAAGAGTTTCCAGCCGCGCCCGAGATCAGCGAAGAGAGCATCTTCTCGATTCAGGGAGATCACCTCGACCGGATGATTCGGCGCACGATCTACGCGGTCACGACCGACTTTACACGTGCGGAACTCACGGCCGTCTTCGTCAAAGCTGAAGGTGGAGAGTTGCGCTTCGTGGCTACCGATGGACATCGCCTCGCGCGAGCGAGTCATCCTGGAGAGTATCCGGACTGGGGAGGCATTCTCATCCCGCCGAAGGCTCTCTCCCTGGTTCAGAAGCAGATTCCAGAGGCGACTGAGTCGATCTCACTCAGCACCTCCAAGCGCTACTGTCTTTTCAATCTTGGCAACAGCCGTCTCTACACGCGTCTCCTCGACGGAAACTATCCTCCGGTCGAGGATGTCATTCCGAAAGACAACAACATCAACGCGGTCGTCAATCGCGAGTTGCTGATCTCCTCACTCCGTCGCGTGTCCGTGATCAGTGAGTCGACGACGAAGCAGATCAAGCTGTCTCTGCTCGCCGATGCCGTCCAGTTGAGCGGCCAGGCGCAGAATGTTGGTGAAGCAGAAGAGTCCCTTCCGGCCACGTACAGTGGGGACGAGTTCCACATCGGCTACAACGCCACATACCTACTCGACCTTCTTCGCACCATGGACAGCGACGAGGTCACGCTTTCTTTCAAGCTGCCGACCACGGCGGGTGTCTTCACTCCCGTCATCGAGAATGGCGATCCCGATTTGCTGTGTCTTGTCATGCCGCTTCGCCTCCCAGGGACGGAAGGCGCGGGATCCGAGGTTGCTACGTCCGCTCGTGGCTAATCAAGCGAGCGACCGGCGGCCATCCGAAGGGCCCAAGGTTTGAAACATATCTCGCCGATCCTGGAAGGCATTCTCGAACGGAATCGCCTCCAGAACGGAATCACCGACTACCAGATCTTCGCCCGATGGTCTGAGGTCGTCGGGCATCTTGCCGACAAGACGGCGCCGCAAAGAGTGCAAGGGGATGTCCTGTGGGTCTACGTGGACAACTCGACACTTCTCCAACACATGACATTTTTCGCGCCGCGAATCGTTCGGAAGATTCGTGAGCTCGTTCCCGAGACGGGCATCCGCCGTCTCAAGTTCACCCTGCGAAGGGGAGATCGGACTGCATGACCGCTGATACGACAAAATACGACGCCGGACAAATCCAGGTTCTCAAGGGTCTGGAGGGAGTTCGGAAACGCCCGGCCATGTACATCGGGAGCACGGGAGTCCGCGGACTTCACCATCTGCTCTACGAAGTCGTCGACAACTCGATCGACGAAGCGCTGGCTGGTGTCTGTGACCGAATCGAAGTCACGATTCATGAAGACAACTCCATCAGCGTGCTCGACAACGGTCGCGGGATCCCGATCGATATCCATGAGACCGAAGGAAAGCCCGCCGTCGAAGTCGTCATGACGGTGCTGCATGCCGGCGGTAAGTTCGGTGGCGGCGGATACAAGGTCTCCGGTGGTCTGCACGGTGTCGGCGTCAGTGTCGTCAATGCCCTTTCGACTTGGTTGGAAGTCAAAGTCTTCAAGAAGGGCAAGATCCACCATCAGCGCTATGAGCGCGGCCTTGTGGCAACGCAGCTCAAAGAAGTGGGCGAGACAGAAAACAACGGGACGATGGTCCACTTTCTGCCGGACCCTGAAGTCTTCGAGGAAACGGTCTACAATTTCGACACGGTGGCTCACCGTCTACGCGAACTCGCCTTCCTCAATCGCGGTTTGACGATCGTCCTCAAGGACGAAAGACCGGCGGAAGAGGGGCTCACCGACGGGCCCCAGGAAGTGACGTACTACTACGAGGGCGGGATCAACGAATTCGTTCAGTTCGTGAACGAGAACAAGACCATTCTCCACGAACCGCCGCTCTATGTGCACAAGTCCAAGGACGACGTCGAGGTCGAGATCTCGGTGCAGTACACGGACTCTTTCGCCGAGACGGTCTTCAGCTACGTCAACAACATCCACACGACGGAAGGCGGTACGCATCTCGCGGGCTTCCGTTCTGCTTTGACCCGCGTGCTCAATCAGTACGGGCAGCAAAACAACATGCTGAAGAACATGTCCCTGTCGGGAGACGATGTTCGAGAGGGCTTGAGTGCTGTAGTCAGCGTCAAGGTCATGAACCCCCAGTTCGAAGGGCAAACCAAGACCAAGCTCGGGAACGGGGAAGTCTCCGGTATCGTGGCTTCGGTCTTCAGCGACTACCTTTCCGACTACCTGGACCGACACAAGTCAGATGCCAAGCGCATCATCGACAAGTGCATTCTCTCGTCACGCGCGCGAGCGGCGGCACGCAAGGCGCGTGAACTCGCCCGTCGTAAGGGCGTCCTCGACGGCGGCGGTTTGCCGGGCAAACTGGCGGACTGCAGCGAGCGCGATCCGGAACGTTGCGAGCTGTACATCGTAGAGGGCGACTCGGCCGGAGGTAGCGCCAAGCAGGGGCGCGAGCGAAACTTCCAAGCCATCCTCCCGATTCGCGGAAAGCTGCTCAACGTCGAGAAGGCCCGCCTGGACAAGGCCCTGGCCAACGAAGAGATTCGAACGATGATCACGGCCATCGGTACCGGCTTCGGCAATGAAGACTTCGACATCAGCAAGCTCCGCTATCACAAGATCATCATCATGACGGACGCCGACGTCGACGGGTCGCACATCCGGACGTTGCTCCTGACGTTCTTCTACCGATTCATGAAGCCGCTGGTCGAGGCCGGTCATATCTACATCGCGCAGCCTCCTTTCTATGCTCTGAAGAAGGGCAAGGAGATGGTCTACGCCTGGAACGACGAAGAACGGGACCAGGCCATGGAAAGAATGGGGCGCAAGGGCGTCCATCTGCAGCGGTACAAGGGTCTGGGTGAAATGAACCCCGATCAGCTCTGGGAAACGACCATGGATCCGGACCGCCGCGTCCTGCTTCATGTGTCAGTGGACGACGCTGCGTCGGCGGAACGAATCTTCGCGATCCTGATGGGTGATCAGGTCGAACCGCGGCGCGAATTCATCGAAGAGAACGCACTGTCCGTTCAGAACCTCGACATCTGATCGGCGGGAAGCCGGGTCGGGTTGAGACTCCCGGAAACGTGGTCGTGATTGACTGAAGAGATCTGAGGAATAGCAGGAATGTCAGACGAGAGAGACAGAGTCCTTCCGGTACTGATCGAAGACGAGATGAAGAAGTCGTACATCGATTACTCGATGAGCGTCATCGTCTCGCGCGCACTACCGGATGTCCGTGACGGGTTGAAGCCGGTCCATCGCCGAATCCTTACCGCGATGAACGATCTGAACCTGGCCCACGACCGTCCTTACAGGAAGTCGGCCAAGATCACCGGTGACGTCACGGGTAACTACCACCCTCATGGAACGGTGGCGGTCTACGACACCTTGGTTCGCCTCGTTCAGGACTTCAGTCTTCGCCATCCTCTCGTCGACGGACAGGGTAACTTCGGGTCGGTCGACGGCGACGCCGCAGCGGCCGAACGGTACACGGAAGCCCGTCTTACCGAGATCGCGGAAGAGATGCTGGCCGATCTCGACAAAGAGACGGTCGATTTCCGTCCCAACTACGACGAGACGCGCGAAGAGCCGACCGTTCTTCCAGCCAACTTCCCGAATCTGCTCGTCAACGGCGCTTCGGGAATTGCCGTCGGAATGGCGACGAACATCCCGACGCACAACCTGGGTGAAATCGTCGATGCCTGTGTGACCTGCATCGATCGACCTGAGTGCACGATCGACGAGTTGATGGAGCATGTGAAGGGTCCGGATTTCCCGACCGGCGGCCAGATCATGGGCACGCAGGGTATCCGCAGTTGTTACCAGTACGGCCGCGGACACATCCTCGTCCGGGCCAAGAGCGATGTCGATGAACTGAAGAACGGCAAGCTCGCCATTATCGTCAACGAGATTCCCTACCAGGTGAACAAGGCGACGATGCTGGAAAAGATCGCCGACCTGGTCAAAGCGGGAACGATCTCCGGGATCAGCGACATTCGCGACGAGTCCGACCGAAATGGAATGCGCGTCGTTATCGAACTTCGAAAGGATGCGCAGCCGCAGGTCGTTCTCAATCAGCTTTACAAGCACACGCAGATGCAGACGACGTTCGGAGCGAACATGCTCGCTCTGAAGAACGGACGTCCGATGGTGATGAACCTCAAGGTCATCCTCGAGTCCTTCCTCGAGCACCGTCACGACGTCATCGTTCGTCGCAGCGAGTACGAACTCAAGCAGGCCAGGAAGCGGGCCCACATCCTCGAGGGTCTTCTCAAGGCACTCGACCATATCGACGCGATCATCGCCCTCATTCGTGCGAGCAAGGATGTGGAAGAAGCCCGCAACGGGCTCATGACGCAGTTCGATCTGACGGAGATACAGGCCAACGCCATCCTCGAGATGCGTCTCCAACGCCTGACCGGACTCGAACGCGAAAAGATCGAGAACGAGTACAAGGAAGTCCTGGCTCGGATCGAAGAGCTCGAGGGCATCCTCGGCAGCCGTGAAAAGGTCATGGCTATCGTCCGCGAGGACATGATTTCCCTGAAGAAGCGCTTCCCTTCGCCGCGTCGGACGGACATCGTCGAGACGGATGAGGGGCGCGGATCGCTGAACATCGAAGACTTGATTCCGGAAGAGGAGATGGTCATCACCATTTCGCACGCCGGCTACATCAAGCGGGTTCCGACCACGACCTATAGGGCACAGAACCGGGGCGGTCGCGGATTGACCGGTGTAAAGACCAAGGAAGAGGACTTCGTCGAGCACCTCTTCGTTGCGTCGACCCACACCTACCTGCTGCTCTTCACGGACAAGGGCCGATGCTACTGGCTGAAGGTCTACGAGATTCCGACAGGAACGCGGACGGCTCGCGGTCGTTCCATCCTGACCCTGGTCTCGGCGGGGCCGGACGAGAAAATTGCGGCCTATGTTCCGACCAAGACGTTCCCCGAAGACCAGTACCTCGTGCTCGCCACCGCCAACGGGACGGTGAAGAAGACCGCGCTGTCTGCGTTCGGCAATCCTCGCCGGAATGGAATCGTCGCCATTGACCTACGCGACGCGGACTCTCTGATCGGCGCCGGGCTTACCGACGGGGATGATGACGTCATCCTGGCCACCCGAAGCGGCAAGAGCATCCGGTTCAACGAAACCGATGTTCGCGCCATGGGCCGTACGGCAGCGGGGGTGAGGGGAATCGCCCTCTCGTCCGAGACCGATGCCGTCGTTGGCATGGTCATCGCACATGACGCAACGTTCGACATCTTCGTCATCACCGAGAACGGATATGGCAAACGAACTCCTATTGAGGATTACCGTGTCCAGGGACGCGGTGGACAGGGCATCATCAACGTCCGGACGAGCGGCCGAAACGGAACCGTCGTAGCTATCAAGGCAGTGACGGATCTCGATGAAGTCATGGTCATCAGTGGCGATGGAATCATCATTCGGACCAAGGCGTCGCAGATATCGAAGATGGGACGCGCGACCCAGGGAGTCCGTGTCATTCATCTGGGAGATGGGGATCGGGTTGTCGACATCGCGTTGATCGTGGGTGAAGACGAAGATCCAACGGCCGAAGACTCCGTCTCCGCAAACGGCGCCCCTGTCGGCGGGCTTGCGGATTCTGAGGAAGAAGTCTCAGCAGATTCGGATACCGAGGAAGACGTCGAAGAGGACGGCGAGGAATCCGACGAGAGCTAACCGGAACCATTGAAGAACAGACCGAGCCAAAAAAGCAAAGCGGCCGCGCGGAAGGGCAGAGACGGCCGCAGCAGCACCAAAGAGGTTGCGGACGGAAAAATCTCCGACTACACCGTGCGTCGCCTTTCCGTCTATTGCCACACCCTCGAAGAACTGGAGCACGACGGAATGGACGTCGTCTCATCCGCTCGTTTGGCCAAACTCGCCGGCACCAACCCAGCTCAGGTCCGCAAGGACCTTTCCTACTTCGGAAACTTCGGGAAACGGGGGAGCGGCTACCCGGTAACCGACCTCAAGTCCCGGATCCGAAAGATTCTGGGGATCGACCACGTGTGGCGCGTCGTCCTCGTCGGAGCCGGGAACCTCGGCTCGGCCCTCTTTTCCTACAAGGATTTCGAACGCCACGGCTTCCAGATCGTATCCATTCTCGACACCGACCCGAAAAAGGTGGGGACGAAGTGGGACGGGATCTGGGTGTCGTCGTTCGACAAGTGCAACAAGGTCGTGAAGTCATCCGGGGCTGAAGTTGCTGTGCTGGTCACCCCGGCCGCCGTAGCGCAGGACGCCGTGAACCGGCTCGTCGACGCGGGCATCAAAGGGATCCTCAACTTCGCCCCCGTCAAACTCGAAGCGCCGAGTCATGTGCAAGTTCGGAACGTGAATATCACGATCGAGCTCGAGGGGCTTTCCTTCTCGATGAAGGACCTTCAGGAAGAGTAGTCCTCGTTCCCCAGTCGCGTGGGCCCCGAGAGGGTGGCCCGCGAGTGGGTGACCTGCTCGACGCAGCCGAGCCTTTGCCCCTGAGTACGTGCTGCGATCAGGATCGGGTGAATCTCGTTGCCCAAAGACAGTAGTATCTGTCGGAATGATCCCAACACGACGGAAAACGGAAATGTCACGGACCGCAGGCTTCGCGGCAGTCATTCCGACCCTTCTGATCGCCCTCTTCCTGACCGTCGCCGCTCCCGTCGCTATTGCCCCCATCGCTACCTACCTCGCAGACTCGATCGGTCTCGCCACTCCGTCCGGCCACGCCGCGCTGGCCCAGTCCTTCCCGCAGCCGCGCGGATACGTCAACGACTTTGCCGACGTCCTGTCCCAGAGCGAAGAACAGAAGCTCGAAGGAATGCTGCTGGAGGCAGACCGCCGCTATCAGGTCCAACTCGCCATCGTCACGATGAAGGACATCGACGGCTATGAGCCCGCCGATTACGCGACGCGACTCTTCGAGACCTGGGGGATCGGAAACCAGGAGACCGACCAGGGCCTTCTTATTCTCGATGCACGTAAGGAACGGCAACTGAGAATCGAAGTCGGCTACGGACTGGAAGGCGTCCTCAACGACGCCAAGGTCGGCCGCATCTACCGAAACGTCATGGTTCCCCACCTGAAGCGGGGGAATGCCAACGATGCCTACGTCGCCGGGGCGCTCGCGTTGTTGGAACCGGTCGTCGTTGAAGCCGGCGGAACCGCGGCCGACGTCGACGCGCTTGCCTCCGGCCGGGGAATGCGTGTTCCTGTACGAAGAGGAGCCAGGAGTTCCGACCCGCCTCTGTGGGTGATCGTCCTAATCCTGGTCATCGTCATGATCGTCCTGAGCAAAGCCAACAAAGGGGGGCGGGGGCGACGCTATCGCCGCGGAGGAACCTACTGGGGTTCCGGCGGCGGTTTCGGTGGTTTCGGAGGCGGCGGAGGCGGGGGTGGAGGCTTCGGCGGTTTCGGTGGCGGACTCAGCGGCGGCGGCGGTGGAGGCGGCGGCTATTAGAGCCGGGGGAGAACGATGGAAACCTATCAGGGCGGAGATTAGATGGAAGATCGCGAGCACGTCATCCAGTCGGTGAAGAAGGACGTCCTGGAGGTTACGGGAACCCGTCTCCAGAGCCTGATCCTCTATGGCAGCGCCATGACGGAGGAGTTCGTCGACCAACGGTCGGACTACAACTTCGCCGTCGTCGTCGACAAAGTCGATATCCCGCTCCTCGACGACTTTCGCAAGTTCGTCCGTGGTTGGGCGGATCAACGCGTGCGGGTCCCCCTGCTCTTCGCGCCGAAATTCTTCGAGCAGGCGCGGGACTCGTTTCCTCTCGAGTTCCTGGCCATGAAGGCGAGCTACCGTGTGGTCGAGGGGAAGGACCTCGTTGCCAATCTGGAAATCGATCCCCGGGACGTACGGCTCGAGTGCGAGTGGGAGCTGCGTTCGAAGCTGATTGCGCTGCGGCGCATCTACATCGAGGCGGACGGCAATGCGGAGTGGCTGCAGAGAACGATTGTCGAAGCCGTCCCTGCCCTGACCGCGATCTTCCGAGGCCTGCTCTTCATCGCGAATGGGGACTGGCGCCTAAACGGATCCGCGCTCTATGCAGAACTGGATCGAAAACTCGGAATCCCGGCGGACCTGATGCAGCGGCTGGCCCAGACCCGACAGCAACACCCGACTCCAAAAACGTCCGAAGTGATGGACGAGTTTCGGGGACTGTTGCCGCTGCTCGAGCGGCTGGTCGACGAAGTGGATGCCGCCGAGACCCGTCCTGGACCTGCGTGACAAAAGGGACGCCCGCGCGGTCCTTGTCTAAAGACCTGGTCGTTGGAACCTGGCAGAATACATCCCGGATCGGGTCCGGCGGATCCCGTCCCAAAGGAGGAAATCCATGCGCGCATTCCTGATCGGATTCTTGGTTCTGCTCGGCCTGCTCTTCGTCGGCTACAGCTGGATCAAGGGGAACTACAACGGCCTGGTCGAGAAGGACGAGAACGTCAAGGCCGGGTGGGCACAGGTCGAGAACCAGCTGCAGCGCCGGATGGACCTCATCCCCAACCTCGTCAACACCGTCAAAGGCTACGCCTCCCACGAACGCGAGACGTTTCAAGCCGTGACCGAAGCCCGCGCCAAGGTCGGGCAGGCCAGCACAGTCCCCGAAAAGATGGATGCCCACAACGGTCTCAGCTCCGCGTTGTCCCGACTGCTGCTGGTCGTCGAGCGCTACCCCGATCTCAAAGCGAACCAGAACTTTCTAGGGCTGCAGGACGAGCTGGCCGGAACGGAGAATCGCATCGCCACGGAGCGACGTCGCTACAACGACCTGGTCGCCGACTACAACAAGACGGTGCGTGCGTTTCCGACGAACATCATAGCGGGTGTGTTTGGCTTTGATCGGGCGGAGCTGTTCGAGGCGGCGGCCGGGGCGGAAACGGCTCCGAAGGTCGACTTCGAGACAAGCGGCGCGGGGGGCTAGGTTACGTTGAGGTCCAAAGAAGAGCCTCGCTCTGCTTCGCGGCGTCGGCGAGTCGCTTGTCGAGTGTTGCGAGGGGCAACCTCTCTCTAAGAGCAAGCTCAAGGTACGCAGAGTCGTAGATAGAAAGCTGATGGCTTCGAGCAAGGCCCAGGATGGCTGCGTCATCAGGCAACGGTTCCATCGACATCGGCAACTGTTCGATCAATGACAGAAATGTAGCCGTGCGCTCCGGTGCAATGCGACCGCGCCGCTCACTTACGACGAGAGCGTTTCTCATCTCGTACCAAAATATCGATGGAACGAGTCCACCACCATCCCGGACGGCGTCGACGACGCCCTGACCGAAAGCCAGGCCTTCGTCTTTGAATGCGAGGCAAAGAAACGCAGAAGCATCAGGAACGATCATCGGCTACAACCGATGACCTTCGTGCCGGGACTCGAGAATGTCTTCCAGCGGTACTTCGGGCATGTCCTCGTGAAACGCCTTGAGCCTCTCTGCTGCGCGGGCCGTCCGTTCAGTATCGAACTTGGTTGCAGGAACAAGCCGAGCAACCGGATGTCCGTGCTTCGTGATCTGTATCGTCTCGCCACGAGCCACGCGCTCCAGTAACTCGCTGAGTCGTGTCTTGGCGTCGAAGGCACCAATCGATTCCATGCTGGCTCCCCTTTTCCAACCAGTTTCCAACTGGTTTATAGTGCTGTTGGAGTGGTGTAACCGTCAATAAGCATTTTCGTCGCTACCTGGAGAACAATGAATATTGCGTGCCACTCTTGGGTCGCGAGCGGAGCAAAAGCTCAGTGCCGAGGGAGTTTGCGGGCGCCGGGGGGCTAGGCGACGGCGATCAGGACGATGTGGTAGCCGACCAACGCCAAAAAGAGGCCGAACAGCACCGTGACGGCCGTTCGCACGTGCGGAAAGTTCTGGTGCAGGCCCAGAAGGAACAGCCCGACCCCGGCCAGCCCCAGCTTGACGACCAGGAACAGCCCGTTGTCGATCTGCAGCAGGGCGTCCATCAGCGGGTTGAGCTCTGACCCTCCGCGCTCCAGATGGCGAATCGTCAGGACCGCGTCGAGGACGTGGAAGACGAAGATGGCGACGAGCGCGGTGGCCAGACCCTTCCGAATCCGATCCACATAATAGAACTGCTGCTCTTCGCGTCGCCGGTTCTGGGCCCGGCGCCCGCCACGAAAAGTGAATCGACTGAGCAGGGGAGTCGGACGCCGCCGGCGATCCATTCCTCGTCGTCGGGAGTTATCCATACCAAACAGTACCACGATACGGTTGTGATCCCGGGCAATGACGAAGGCGCAAGCGGCGTTCAGAAACTGGGGAAACGGGCTAGGCGTCGGAAGTTGGGGCATATGACGCAACTGGGCTGAGACTTCTGAGAGCCGCGAATGAACTGGATCAGGGCCCCGGTGGCACGACAACCAGGAAGCCGAGACCCTAGAGGAAGAAGATCCAGGTGATGACCAGCAGCAGCGGTCCCAGGATCCCGAACGACCACAGCATATATCCGAAGAAGCTCGGCATGGACAGGCCGCGCTCTTCGCAGATCGCTTTGACCATGAAGTTCGGGGCGTTGCCGATGTAGGTGTTCGCGCCCATGAAGACGGCGCCGGCGCTGATCGCCTTGAGGATCAGGTTCCCCTCCGGGTGCTGCACCAGCTGCATCAGCGGTGCGGTCCCGCCTCCCTCCAACCCGAGCATTCCCATCCCCAACGACGTGAAGGTGAGGTAGGTCGGAGCGTTGTCGAGGAACGAGGAGAGGATTCCGGTCAGCCAGAAGTACTGCCAAGGCTCGGTCACACCAAGGGCCTGGCCGTTGGCCTCGAGCAATACGAGCGCCGGTACGACCGTGACGAAGATTCCCGCGAAGAGAATGGCCACTTCATTGATCGGGAAGAAGGTGAACCGGTTGGCCAGGTGAAGGTTTCGCGGCGTGGAGAAGTAGGAGGCTGCGGCGATCCCAAACATGGCGACTGCGCGCCAGGGCATGGGCAGGAAGACGGCCGCGATGATGGCTCCGACCCAGATGAAGTTTCGCTTTCCACGGAGAGCCAGCGGGTTGATGTGGGCCTTGTCCTCACGGATAGCGGCGGCGGACTCGCGCTTCACGGCGACCCGGTCCCAGAGGAAGAAGACGATCAGGAGCATTCCTACCATCAGCGCCCACTCCGGTAGAAGGCCGAGCGTCCAGGTGAACGGCACGCCGCGGAGGTACCCGAGAAAGAGCGGCGGGTCGCCCAAGGGGGTCAAACTCCCGCCAATGTTGCTGACGATGAAGATGAAGAAGAGTGGGATGTGCTTGATGTTCTTGCGCTCGGAGTTGGTGGAAAGGAGCGGACGAATCAGCAACATACTCGCACCAGTGGTGCCGACAAAGTTGGCCAGCACGGCGCCGACCGCGAGAAAGGCGGTGTTGACGGCTGGGGTGGCTCGGATATCACCGGAGACGACGATCCCACCGCTGACGACGAAGAGGCTTCCGAGGAGTGCGATAAACGCAACGTACTCCAGCATACTGTGGGCAAGATCGTGTCGACCGTACATCATGAGGTAGATCGCGACCGGAAGGGAAAGACCGAAGCTGACGATTGCCCGATTGCGCAGGCTTTCCCACCAGTGATGAGCGACCAGAGGCAGCACGGCGATGGATAAAAGTAACAGCACGAAAGGTACGACCCAGTAGACGCCCATGTGGCTCGCCAGGTCGTGTCCATCGTGGCCGGCGTCACCGGTCTCCGCGCCTAGACAGATGTCTCCCGACAGAAGTGCCTGGCCGAGGATCAGCCCGACCACCATGAGAAGGATGGGAAACCACGAACGGCCGGATGGAAGACGCATGCGAATTACCTCGTCACCCGGATTCGTCTCCCGGGTTCGTCCTGCGGACTCGTGGACTTGTGGACGTTCGGACGCCGATCGCACGCGGGCGGTCCGGGTCCGGGCCGGGCGAGAGAATAGGGCGGAGGAAAGTAGTCCTCAACGGGAAATCGGACGGGCAAAGGTCTCGTTGAATGCGGCCAGAGCGCTGGCTTCTGAGTCCAGGCTCCAGTCCGGCTCCCCCTCGCGGCGCTTGTCCAGATTGAACCAGATGGCTGCCCGGATCTCCGGGCGCCGCACCATCGCGGCATGGGTTTCGCGGATCCAGCGGGCCTTGTCGCCCGGATCTCCCGGGGCGGTTCCGAACTCGGCGATCATGACCGGCTTGCCGGCGAACTCCTTACGGACCGTCTGAAGGGCCGGGCCGAAGACATCCTCGAAGGACTCCCAGGAGTGCCACTCCGAGTGATTGTCGCCGAAGTTGTAACCGTCCAGGCCGACCCAGTCGACGAACTCGTCGCCGGGGTAGTAGGCCTCGATCGCGTTCCAATCCTCCCGCGGAATACTGATGGCGTTGGGAGACCACAACCAAACCACGTTGTTCGCCTGTTCGTCCTGGAAGAGCCCGTGAACCCGTCGCCAGCATTCAATGAACTCTGACGGCTGGTTTCCCCAGCTGAACCAGTCGCCGTTCATCTCGAAACCGAAGCGAAGGAAGACCGGGCCTTCATAGGCTTTGGCATCTCGGGCCCACTTGCGGAAAAAGGCGTCGAAGCGACCGCTTCGAATGTCCGGAAGAGAGTTTGCCCCGCTTCCCCAGTGCCAGAGTTCCAGGCTGAGAATCGGCGTCGCGCCCCGTTCACGAATGATCTCGCAGCCGCGACGAGGGAAGCCTCGGCCGAGGTCGCGGTAGAACATCAGATACTGCGGAGCGGAGTCCAACTCGGAGAGGGTTTCATCGAGTGCGACTTCGAAGCGGGAGGCTCCGGTGTAGATCTGGTAGAGGCCCCAATCTAGTCGGCGGCCGGTCTCGCTCGTGGAGCACGCGGGTGCGAGCACGAGGATGATACCGAGGACGGCCCACAACCAGATCGGGTTCACGGGTCAGTGATGGTTGCGCTTCAGTTGGACGGCGGCGAAGTCCCAATTCAAGACATCGAAGAACTTGTCGATGTAGTCGTCGCGCCGGTGCCCGTAGTCCGGGTAGTAGGCGTGTTCGAAAAGATCCAGCGCGAGGATCGGCGCGGCATTGTGAAGCATCGCATCGGTGTTGCCTTCGACCGAGGTCACGAGCAGTCGAGCCGAGACGGGTTCCCAAACAAGCAAGACCCAACCGTTGCCGCGCAGTGCCCGCGCCTCTGCCCGAAACTGCCGCCGAAAGCCCTCCGGCGAGCCGAAATGGGTTTCGATGTGGTGTGCGACATCACCCGTGGGGTCGCCGCCTCCATGCGGGGCCATCGATTGCCAGTAGACGACGTGCAGGTTGTGCCCGTTGATGTGGCGGGAAAGGTCCCGGCTCAGCTCCGGGATCAGTGCCCAGTTCTCCGCACTACGTGCCTTGGCGATCTCCTCGATGAAATGATTCGCGCCATCGACATGGGGACGGTGATGGTTGGCGTAGTGGGACTGTACGCTCTCTGCGGAAAGGAATCCCTCGAGGCTCGTGAAGTCATAGGGAAGCGTGCCCTGATAGAAGTTGTTCGGACTGTGCGCGTGAGCGTTGCCCGCGTTCTTCAGCGCGAGCGCACCGGCACCGGCAAGGCTTCCAAGAGAGAGCAGGGCTTGGCGACGATTCATGACGAGGGGTTCTCCGGATTGCGGCGGTGGACTTTGGTGGCTGTCGCCTGGTCAGAGGCCAGGAGCACCAGTTCGGCGACGTTGGCGTGCGGCGGTCGCGTCGCGCAAAACGCCACCGCTTCGGCGACATCGACGGCAGTCAGCGGCCGTGTGTTCTCATATACCTGCGCCGCCCGCTCCCGGTTTCCGTGGAAGCGAACGACGCTGAACTCCGTCTCGACGAGACCCGGATCGACGGTGCTCACCCGAACCGGCGTTCCGTGTACGTCCTCGCGAATCCCCTGGGTAAGGGCGCGGACGGCCCATTTCGTGGCGCAGTAGACGGCTCCGTTCGGATAGACCTCGTGCCCGGCGATCGAGCCGATGTTGATGATGTGACCGTGCTCCCGCTCGAGCATGGACGGCAGCAAGGTGCGGGTCACGTAAAGGAGGCCTTTGACGTTGGTGTCGATCATCTCGTCCCAGTCGTCGGGGTCTCCGGACCCGACCGGAGCCAGGCCCCGCGAAAGGCCGGCGTTGTTGAGGAGGATGTCGATCTCGTTCCACGGGGACGGAAGTGAGCCGAGAACCGTCTCGACCGAGGAGCGGTCGCGTACGTCCAGAACGACGGTATGGGAGTCGGTTCCGAATGATTCGCGGAGTTCGTCGCCGAGGGCGCGGAGGCGGACTTCGCGACGGGCTACAAGAACGAGGCTGGCCCCCTCGGCGGCTAGAGCACGGGCCGAGGCCTGGCCGATGCCGCTGCTGGCGCCGGTGATCAGGGCGCGTCGACCTTCAAGACGTTTCAATCTGGGTTATGACTCCCTCGCCGGAAACGGAACCACCTCTTCCGGCTGAAAATCCGCTTCGACACAGTCTTCCATGCTCACATCGGCCCATCGCGACTGCAATGTCTGATCGATCTCCCGAACCAGTCCGTCGACATGCGAGACGACCGCTTCCCGTCCCGGCGCCCGTCGTGGGACGTGACCGTGATTGACGATGCACTCGATCACTTCATAGACGGAAATGGTCTCGGGTGAACGGGCGGGCGCGATGCCGCCGTTGCCGCGGTTCTGCACCACGTTCAGGATCCCGCCTTCGGTCAACGTTTCGGTGACCTGACGGATCAGACGCAACGGAAGTCCCAATCGGTGCGAAAGCGTGGTCAGTTCCGGCGGCCGGGTTCCGGCGCTGTAACGACGGCAGGCTTCGATGGAAAGATGAATGGCCACACGAATCCGCTCCCGCAGACTGACCGTGCCGGCCAACTCTTCTTCACGGATGTCGTCGGCCGCGTCCTGCGCAAACGTCAACTGGGCGCCGAAGAGCACGACCGTCCACGAGATATAGACCCATAGAAAAAAGAGCGGAAGCGCAGCGAGCGGTCCGTAGATCGCGCCGATGTGCGTGGCCTGCTTCAGGTACTGGGCGAAGCCGAGCTTGGAAAACTCCCAGATGATCGCGGCGGCGATTCCTGCGGGAAGTGCGGCACGTAGTCGCACTTTGATGTTGGGCATCACCGTGTACAGCAATGTCAGCGCGATCCCGGTCAGCACGATGGGAAGAAACTGAAAGCTCAGCGTGACGAGCCGATCAGCTCCCGGAACCAACGACTGCCATTTCGAAAGCAGCGTCGACGACTGCAGGCTGGCCGTTTGCGAAAGCGAAATCGCAATCAGAAGCGGAGCGGACACGATGATCGTCGTGTAGGTCGAAAACTTCTGGAAGAGAGAACGTCCGTGACGGACTCCCCAAATGTCATTGAACGCGCCTTCGATCGAAGTCAAAAGCCCAAGGACACCACCGGCGAGAAAGAGTAGGGAGATTCCGTTGAAAGCCCCGTGCTTCACGTCGACGAGAAGGTCCTCGACCCACCGCTGTAGCGCCTGCTGCTGCCCCGGCATGATGTTGTCGAAAACGACCTTCTCCAGTTGAGACTCCAGATTGGGGAGCCCGCCGACCGCGCGGAAGATGCTGAACGAGATGATGAGGAGAGGAACGACCGTAAGAAGGGTCGTAAAGGTCATGGCCGAGGCGCGAAGAGCCAGCCCGCCCTGGGTGATGCCCTTGGCGACGATGATCCCGACACGAAGTTGACGCAGCCCAAAGGCCTCGAGCCAGGGACGGTTGGAGATCTCGGTCTCCCAGACCTGGTCCTGCAGGAAATCACGGGCGGTGCGGATACCGCTCTGCACACGTTCGAGCATTCGTTGATTGTATCGGTCGAAAAGGCGCCCGGAAAGGGCGCTCAGGCCACCCGGTCCCGGTTCACTTTCGAGAGCACCCGCTCACAGAGTGGGAAAAGGTCGCGTCGTCGGACCGGTTTTGGGAGCACTGCCGTGACCCCAACCTCTTCTCCTCGGGGGAGACAGCCATCCTCCGGGGTGAGAAGCCCGATGATGGGGGCTTGCCGATCGGCTGTCCGGACGAACCGAATCAGGGCTTCAGGAAAGGCGTCCCTTGCATCCAGATCGATGATGACGAGGTCGTGATCGACATTGAAGTCGGCCAACATGAACTCGGACGTGTTCTCGGCGATGGTGACCTCGGCCCCGGCTACGTGGAGAGGTCTGGCCACGAGGCGGTGCGTGATGATCGAGCTTTGGGAGATCAGGATTCGCTGGTTCAAGTGGACCCATGGAGACTCGCCGGGAAGGCGGTCCCGCTTCGGGGTTCGCAGGTCGTTGATGAACTTCCGGACTTCCTTCCTTATGTCTGCGTCGGGACCGAGGATGAAGTCGGGCCGGTGATAGGAAAAGTCCAGGTGCTTGGGGTCTTGCGTACTGACGACGATGATCGGGAGCGCCCGGTAATAAGGACAGGCGCGGATCGCGGACAGAAGTGAAAAACCATGAAGCGGTCGCGCCTCGACGGACAGAACGAGCAACGTAGGCCGGCGCGCTTCGATCGCGGAAAGCGCCTCCCCGGTGCCTTCCGCGAACTGGACGGCGACGGCACTCTCCTCGAGCGCGGCGGCCAGCGGCTCCCGGAAGATTGGAGGCGTGAAGGTGAGGAGCGCCTGATGTCCGGTGATTTCCGGCGTGAGGGTCTCGTGCTCGGAGGGATCGGATTCGTGAGCTTCGGGGAAAAGGCTGCGCCCCGTGCTCGCCTGAGTGACGAACTCCTCGAGTTTGACGGGATCCCAGATCTCACGGATGGCGTCTTCTTTGTTCTTGAAGTGGTTTTCCAAGAGGACGTTTTTCTCCAGAAAGCTGATTTCTCGAGGTGGCTCCCGATCACCTCCTTGTCGGCGGTGGCTTGCGGCACCTTGAGATTCGGGGCGGGCCTCCCTCACGGCCGGTAGATTCTTCCGGGTAGGTGGCTATACTTTCCGATGACGGGCAGGAGGCAAAGAAAGCACCTATGAGAAGAAGAGCGTTCCGCAGTTGGATCCTCGCCGCAGTTTGTATCCTTGTTGCAACAGGTTGTTCGGAGGAGAAGGATCTTCCCAACGCCATCAATAACCCCCCTCGCATCGAGTCGCTGACGCCGACGCTGGCCGCAGTGGTCGGCGGCGGGCAGGTCGAGGTGCTCTGTACGGCCGTCGACGACGACTTCGATCTGCTCTCCTATGTATGGATGGCGGACGGAGGCGTCTTTGTCGGCCGGACCGATCGTTCCACCGTCCGGTGGGAAGCGCCGATCGACGGCGCCGGAACCTATGAGATCTCGGTCGTCGTCAACGACGGCACCGACGACAGTGTGCCCGGCCGAATCAACATCGACGTTCTCGGTGAGTCGGGATCCCTGACCGGAGTCGTGACCGCATCCTCTTCCGGCGACCCGTTGGAAGGCGTGACGGTCGGGATCCAGGACCGATCGATGGTGACTTCAGCAGAGGGAGCCTACTCATTCGAGGGGCTCCCCATCGGCAACTTCCAAGTGACGGCGACGCTGGACGGCTATCAGAGTTTTGCCTCTCCATTCGAGGTCAAGGACGGACCCAACCAGTTCAACTTCTCCCTCGTCGCCGCTGCGGAGGTCGGGCGGGTCTTCGGTTTCGTTCGAAACTCGCTTGGGCAGGCTGTACAAGGCGCGACGGTTCGGTTGGGAACCGCGTCTCAGACCAGCGGCCCCGACGGAGGCTACGAGTTCACCGGCGTCGCTCGGGACGGATTCGTTCTGCAGGCGACGCGCGATGGTTACACGTTCTTCTCGACCAGTGGCGTCCTGGAATCGGAGGAGCTTCAGGTCGACATCCAGTTGAATGCGGATGAACCGGAGCCTCCGACCAACGTTCGGGCCACGAAGGATGGCCTCGACATCATGCTGACCTGGGATCCTTCAAGTTCCGACACGGTGGAGGAGTATCAGGTCTATTGGCGTATCGATGACGGAGGCACGGTCGAGTTGCCGAACGGTCGCCTTCCGTCGACGTCGACGAGTGTTTCGATTACGGGAGAGGCGGACCGTCGGTACCGCTTCTGGATCTCTGCGTACAACTTCGAAGGTGAGCAGGGTGATGTTTCCGTTCCGATCTCCAACACCGTGGTCCTTACTGCGCTGAGTGATTGGGTCGAGATTCCGGGCGGTCCTGCCGTCATCGGGGATGCCACGCCCGGAACATCTCCGGACGATGCCGAACCTCATCCCGACAATCCCATCGACATCGACGCCTTCCGGATTGAACAAACCGAGGTGACGAATCGGCAGTACCTCGCCTTTCTCTTCGAGGCGAGGTCCACCGGGGACGTCGAGATTCTGGACGGGGACATCTACGGGAACGGTGAGTTGTTGGTCGTGTCTGAGGCGAGCAAGGTGCGGTTCAATCCAGAGTCCAACAAGTTCGAACTGGTCGCCGCTTCGTTCGCGGAACACCCGATGGTCGGCGTGACCTGGTTCGGCGCCAACGCCTACGCCGAGTACTACGGCCGCCGGCTTCCAACGGAAGTCGAGTGGGAGAAGGCGGCACGAGGCGTCTCCACCGCATCCGGACGCTTCCCCGGCTCTGACGTTGGCTACGGGACCCGGTATCCGTGGGGCAACGACGCTGCGGATGCCGTCCGGGCGAACTTCGGCAGCCAGACCGGAGCCACGCTTGCTGTGGCAACACTTCCCGAGGGTGCAACCGCGCACTGGGACGAGCCCATCTACCATATGGCCGGCAATGCGTGGGAGTGGTGCCAGGACTGGCTCGGACTCTATACCGCGCCGCATGCGCCCCCGGCCACCGGGGAGCGGAAGGTGCTACGCGGCGGCAGCTATCACGACGAAGGTCGGTGGCTGCAAAACTGGGTGCGGTTCTCGTCCGTGCCGAGTGTCAGCAGTCCCTGGACCGGATTTCGCTGCGCAGAGTAGGTAGGTGACGATCCGGCGCTCCTGGTTTCGGGAATCCAGGACCACGAGTGCCGCCACCGCCACCGCCATCGATCAGACGTCAAGCCTGACCAAGACGGCCCGCACCTAAGGGATCAAAGCTATGTTTCGCCTGAGCGGCGTGTTTGGGTAGTATCGAATTTGGTATCAAATTCGGTATCGGTGTGGCCGATACCTCCCGGGAGGAGTACTGCCATGATTGACGTCACCCAGGACATCATCTCGCTGTCGGACTTTCGTCAGAAAAGCGCTGAGCACACGAAACGGTTGAAGGCGTCCGGGCCGGGGTCCGCCTTGGTACTGACCGTGAACGGCAGATCGGATTTGGTGGTCGTGACGGCGGCCGAGTACCAACGCCTTTGGGAGCTCGCCGACCGAATGGAGGAGGTGCTCGCAATCCGCCAAGGCATGGACGAGGCTGATGCCGGGCTCGGGCTTCCATTGGGCGAAGCCTTTGAGCAAATCAAAAGGAAGCATGGGCTACGAGATTCGCATCGAGCCGACGGCACTGACGGAGATCGATGAGGCCTACCAGTGGCTCGTTGCTGTTGTTCATCTTCGACACCAAAGACGATCCGCCATCGAGCAAGAGTAGACAACTGGATCGTTGGCGTGACCCGATCGTATACGAACGGCCCGGCGATTCCGCGCCGGGCCGTTAGTGGTGCTCCCTTCGAAGTTCTCCAGAACATCACGAAGAGCCTTGAATGTCGATACGCTGCGCCACAGGGTGTAGTTCTTCGACGTTCCTCCACTACAGGCGGTGTTCATTCGCCGGTCGTTGGACCCGACTGCCGGATTCTCCTACCCGACAGTCCATCCTGCTTGGGCCCGCGTTCCTGTTTTCCGAGAAGGTTCCCGAAGGATCCTCCCGTTGAACGCGACTGAAATCTCGCGGTTCCAGCGACGCGCATTTCGCGTCAAATCCACCAACCCGATTTGGACTCGCCTGGGACTCGCCGGGGAACCGCAGCTACCGAACTGGAAACTCCTACAGGAACCGGTAGGTCAGGCCGATGCCCATCGTCTGCTTGAACTGGCCGGCCTTGCGCGTCGCGACTCGCAGAGCCGACGCGTTGGTCAGGTCGCCGTCGTCATTGAAGACCGGAACGACGGAGTTGTCGTACTTGTCGTAGACCCAGCGCAGGTAGAAATTCACCGAGACGATGTCCGTGAGCTTCGTCGTGAACAGGTTCTCCCAGTCGAGGTCCGCGGTCGTCGTGAAGTCCTTGATGTCGCTGTCCAGACCGCCTGCCATGAGGTCGGCTTCGCTGATGAGGTCGAAGTCATCCTTGGCCGAGTAGAAGACCGGCTGGTAGACAGAGAACTTGGACTTCCAGGTCACGCGGTCTTCCAGGATCTTGGTCTTGTAGTCGGTGACGAGTTCGAGACCACCGTCGTTCGTCATCTCACTTTCCGTGTCCGTGTTCGTCGGGAACGGATCCGTGTCCGTCGGCTGCACGACGAACTGACGACGAATGTTCTGACGGAAGGAAAGACCGAGACGCGAGGTCAGGTTGCGATCCTCTTCGTCGATGAAGACGCGCGCAATACCGGCAGACTCCTTGAACTTCATCGGATTGAGAGTCAGGGTCCGTCCCGCCGGGTCCGTCGCGTCCTGGAACTGGCTTTCGAAACGAACCGAGACGAACGGGTCGACGAGTGCGCCCAGCGTGAACCGACCGATCGATTCCAGGTCGATGAGGTCGGTGGACTTCTCCGGCTCTTCCCAACGACGGTCGCCCCAACGGTCGACAAACTGCGACTGGGTCTGGCCGTAGGCGAGCTTGAGAGTATTGTTCAGGTTGAACTTCTCGTTCATCTGGCGCTCGGCCGTACCGTCGATGATGGCGGTCCAGACGATCGTTCCCTTGTCACCGCCCGACCAGTTGTCGCTGTAGGAGCTCTGCGAAAGCTGCAGTCCTGCTTCCAGA
Source organism: bacterium (assembly GCA_030431975.1). Classification (GTDB taxonomy): domain Bacteria; phylum Eisenbacteria; class RBG-16-71-46; order CAIMUX01; family CAIMUX01; genus JACKCR01. The sequence continues at coordinate 102,840 of JAUIHP010000017.1, forward strand.
GTCGGGTACCACTTGCCGATCTCGAGGACACGTTCCTCTTCATCTCCGTCCTGAGCCCGAACGATGTCGGCATCGACGGCGCCCATTGCGCCGGCAAGAATGGCCGGAGCGGCCCAGAACCAAGACTTACTCGAGATTTTCACTCTCTTCCTCCTTGTCAATACATCCGCATTGGTTGCCAAGCCGGGGTGCGGCCACCCGGAGAGCGGCTCGCGCGACGCGCGAAAAAGCCCGCAGTCGCGCCATTCGGTCGAGCTGCGGACTCCTGTCCTCTGCCGGTGTAGACACGGGCGGAATCGGTGGAGTCACAGCTGGAAGGCAAGAATGAGACGCGATCCGGGACGGGGGTGCAACCGATAACCCCAAACGAGGTCCAAGTGGTTGTAGGCATGAGATACGCTGAATGACGACCCCATTCGACGCTTGATTTGCGGCGAATAGCGCGCATAATCACCGCAGAGAACATGACAAGCTATATCTACATGAGTCCTGGATGGCCCAACTTCTTTTGGGACAATGAGATGGTCGCGAGCCCCCTAGGCGCGACACGGCACCACCAGGGGCGGCATCTGGGCAGAATGGAAGCCTTGGGGTTCGAGCTTCGCGATGAAGCACAACTCCACGCTATGGCACTGGAGGTCGTCAAGTCGTCTGCAATTGAGGGAGAGTCATTGCCCCCGGCCGAGGTCCGTTCGTCGATTGCACGTCGGTTGGGACTCGATGTCGGCGGACTCCCAAATCCGAGCCGCCACGTGGACGGCACCGTCGAGATGATGCTCGACGCGACCCAGGGTTTCGACCGGCCGCTCACCCGGGAGCGTCTTTTCGGATGGCATGCAGCCCTGTTCCCGACCGGAAGGAGCGGCATACAGCCGATTGTGGTTGGTGGCTGGCGCACTGGAAAGCGCGGTCCGATGCAGGTCGTCTCCGGTCCGATCGGAAAGGAGACGGTGCACTTCGTGGCTCCACCCGCGATGAGCGTGGATGCGGAGATGGACTGTTTCCTCACCGCCTTCAATCAGCCTTCGGACGTCGATCCTGTTCTCCAGGCTGCCGTCGCTCACTTGTGGTTTGTCACGATTCATCCATTCGAGGACGGGAACGGACGGATCGCCAGGGCCATTTCAGATATGTGTCTGGCGCGTGCGGACGGGACAAAGCATCGCTACTACAGCATGTCAGCTGGGATCGAAGAGAGGCGCGATGACTACTACACCGCGCTCGAGTCAGCCCAGAAGCGAAGTCTCGACATCACGGCTTGGCTCCTCTGGTTTCTCGAGTGTCTCGATAGAACCATCGACAACGCGAACACATCCCTAGGATTTGTGTTTCGAAAGGCGAGAGTTTGGGATCAGGCCAAGGGCCATCCGATCAACGATCGTCAGAAGAAGATCATCAATCGGATGCTCGACGACTTCAAAGGATTCCTCACGACGTCGAAGTACGGGAAAATCGCGAAGTGTTCGAACGACACGGCGCTCCGGGATATTCGCGAGCTGTTGGAGATAGGAATCCTCCGGAAGAACGAAGGCGGTGGGCGGAGCACAAGCTACCGCCTGGCGGACGAGGAGGGATCGGCGGAAGAGCCGCAGTTGTAGACGCGACCATCAGTGCGCAGGTTTCTGAGCCTGCACGATCCAGCCGTGGACCTGATCCCCTACCTCCATTCGCAGGACAGACGGCGCTGTCTGCACCTCCGTGAATCCGGCCTCCGCCAGCTGTTCCTCTACGTATTCCTTTCGGTGCGCGTAACGCCCGTGGAACTGTAGAAAGAACCCGGGATCGTCCGGCGGCACCTCGGACTTGGTCTTTTCCAGTGACTCGACACTGAAGACGAACCAGCCGCCCGGGTGTAGGGACTCGACGGTCGCCTGAAAGACTTCCTCCAGTCCGCCGAAGTAGACGAGCGTATCGGCGGAGATGACGGCATCGTAGGCGGCGGGGTGTTCCTGCAGGTACGCGGTGAGTTCCGCGACCTCGAGCGCGTCGTAGCCGCGGTCTTCCGCCCTTTCGATCATCTTGGCCGAGAGGTCGACGCCGACCAACCGGTCGGCGAGCGGACGAAGTGCGGGTCCGCAGAGTCCGGTTCCGCAACCGGCGTCCAGAATGGTCTTGGCCTTGCGGCCGGAGAGGCAATCCTCGACACGCTTCGTGATCTCTCCCGGGGTGCGGTAGTCCAGTTCTTTCAGGTGTTTGTCAAAGCTCTCCGCATGGTCGTCGAAGTGTGTGGCCACGAACTCGTCAGAGGCGCGTGTCGCACCGTCTCCCATCCCGAATGCGGCGGCGATGTGGGCGGCGACGGGATTGTCGGGTTCGTACGCCTGCCACTCGCGGACAGCCTGGCGGGCTTCGTCCTTTCGTCCCGCGCGCCACAGGCACTGACACAGGTTCTGGTAGTCGTGCGCGGCGTCGGGTTTCAGGTCGATGGCGCGACGGAAGCAGTGGGCGGCCTCGTCGTGTTTACCGGCTTGGCGAAAGACGTTGCCGAGGTTGTAGTGCGCGTCCGCATGCGTGGCGTCGGCGCGAATGGCGTCCTGAAACGAGTCTGCGGCTTCTTCCCAACGATCCAGCGCTTTGTAGGTCGTGCCCAGGTTGTTGAGAACATCCGGGTTCTGCGGAGCCAGGCGAGACGCTTCGGAAAACGCTTCCAAGGCTTCGTCGAGGCGGTCGTTCTCTTTCAGCACCCGGCCAAGGTTGTTGCGCATGTCCGGATGGTTGGGTTCGGCCGCGATGGCCTGGCGAAGGAAGTCGATGGCCTGCTCGGCGTCCCCGAGCTGGTGGCGAACGACGCCGAGGAAGTGGAGCGCATCGGGTTGAGCCGGGACCGCCTGGAGAATCTTGGCGTAGATGTGCTGCGCTTCGTTCAGGCGGCCCATCTGATGGTGGCGGATCCCCATCTCCAGCGCTTCTTTGAGCGAGATCTCCCGCTGTTCGATGCGTGGAGCATTCGGGTCATCCGCTCCGTCCGAATCGGACTTCGAAGGGTGCGGGGCGGACAGATTCTCTTCGCCGGACATGAGGGGGTCTCCTTTCGGTTCGGAGGGGAGACTAACCGAGGGGGATGTCCCAGATCAGGGTTACTTCGCGGTACTCGCTGAGCTGCTAGACTCAAGACGTTCTCAACAAGGTGAGGAACGGAAGGCGGGGACGTGTTCGGAGAGTGTCCACGAGGTCTGAAGTGAAGCATCGTGGAGTCCTGTTCGCGATCCTGGCCATCGCGGTGGTCGGGTCCGTCTTCGCAGCCTTTACCGGCTATGAGTCCTACACCTCCCTCTACGACGCTGAGTATGTCGGAAACGAAGCCTGCGTTCGGTGCCACGGCGGGATCTTCGAGGAATGGAGGACGTCACCGCACGCGTTGATGACGCGACCGGCGGCACCCTCGAGCGTCGTCGGAGACTTCGACAACGCGGAATGGTACGTCCCGGCGAGCTTCGATCCGGAGAACCCACCGCTCGACGCTGCCGACTACGCACCGTCGGCCTCCGGAGCGGACTCCGGACCGGACTCGGCGGAGGCCATGCAGGCTACGCCGGCGGCGCGGATGTACGAGAGCGACGGGACGTACTACATGTCGATCCTGGATCCGGAAACGGGTCGGCATCAACCCTTCCCGATCGACTACGTCATCGGCTTTCAGTACCGACAGGTCTACCTGACTCAGGAGCCGGGCGGCGTACTTCGGCGCCTCCCGTTGCAGTGGTCTGTCTATCGGCAGACGTTCTTTCCCTATTGGAATCTGCAGGAAGGAAGCGAGGCGTCGGTTCCTGATCTGTGGGCTCAGATGCGATCGCAGAACTCGGCCTGGAACATGTTCTGCGCGCGTTGCCATGTCACCAATCTCGAAGTGCACGACTTCACCTTTGCCGATCACCACTTCTCAGAAGCCGAAACCGAGTGGACCGATCCCGGAATTGGCTGCGAAGCCTGCCACGGTCCGGGTAGCCACCACGTCAGCTACTTCGACCGAAACTACATCAATCGTCTCGTTGCCTTCGTCAACTCGAAGCTGCGCCGCCAACCGGTGGCCTACATCGCCTACGGCCCGAAACTGACGCGGGGACAGGATCTGAGTACCTGCGCCCGGTGTCATGGGCCGGACATCATGTTGGCCAACACCGACGTCTACCGCACATACGAACCGGGTTACAGCCGCGAGGGTCGGATCAACGATCTCTCGCCGCACTTCAAGGAGATGCCTCTACAGCCCGGCCGTACCGATCCGACCGTGGAGTGCTGGGAGGACGGCCGCCCCAAAGGCATCGGCATGCTCTTCCGTTCTTTCATCGAGAGCGCGTGCTACGAGAATGCAGAAGTGCGCTGTTACGACTGCCACGATCCCCATCAGAACAAGTTCGCCCAGAAACCCGGCCTCCTGGCGCCGTCCGCCGCGAGCGATGCCTATTGCCTGGAGTGCCACGGCGAGTTCGCGGGTCGGATTCGCGAGCACACGTTTCATGAGCCGGGAACGCCCGGCTCCCATTGCTACGACTGTCATATGCCCCGCAACATTCACAATCTGGTCGGGGGGTACCTCAAGCTGACGCGGACGCACCAGATGAGTTCGATTCCCCGCCCGGACCGTACCCTCGAGATGGGCAGGGAGCATTCGCCCAATGCCTGCGACGATTGTCATGGCGACGAAAGTCCGGAGTGGGCGGTGGAGTGGTCGGCCCGGTGGTGGGGGAGCCCCGCGAACGGGAACGCGACCGATGGTTCAGAATGAAACCCGCCCCCCGCAGGTCGGCGAGGAGCTTCGCGAACAGAATCTGTGCGCTTCAGCAGCCTTTCGGCGTTCACCGGGTGAAGGGCTCCGGAGGGTGAGGACTCCCGCACCGGGCTCGATACGACCTATCTTCTTGTCAGACATCAGGAGATGAACATGGTGAACATCATCCGCAGCTTTCTGGCTGCCGCCTGCCTGCTCGGCGTTGTTGCTGCGCCGGCGGCCGCGATTCCTTTCATTGATTACTACGCGTCGACCGGGCTGCTCTACGTCGATACGAACGGAGAAAACCTGAGTGTCCTCCTTGTCGAAGGTCCGCAGGCTTTCAGCATCGACCGCTGGCTCGACGGGACGACCCAGGACGGCGTGACGTGGGCGCAGGCCTACTTCGCCGGCAAGGAGCAGTGGATCGGCGTCAGCCTGACGTCACCGCCAGACGACGTGTACCAGATCGCCACGTATGCGAAGGGACTGGAGTCCACGGACTTCGGAGAAGTCGTCTTCGGCACTCTCGAAGGACCGTCCTTCACGACCACGGTTACGATTCGTGACGGCGTCGATCCGGTGCCGGAACCGGGCACGCTTGCCTTGGTTGGATTGGGCCTGACGGGATGGGCCGCCTCCCGGCGCCGCCGTAAAAGTGGAACAGAGGTAGCTGCGTAGCCGCCGGTCGCCGGCCCGCCGTTCGGAAATCACGACAACGAACAGAAGGCCGGTCGTTTCCGGCCTTCCTCATTCCGGTGGGTGATCAGCGAATCACAGAAATTCGGGCAGTCTCCCGACCTTCGTCCGTTCTCAGCTGAACAAAGTAGACACCTGGAGACAGGCGGCTCAGTGACTCCGCATCCCAACGGAACTCGTGCGGACCCGCCTCATAGGTGCCGCGCAGGAGCGTCGTGACTCGGCGGCCGCCGACGTCGTAGACCGAAAGCTCGACGGTGCTTCTCCGGGCCAGCTGCCACTTGACGGAAGACTCTGCAAATACAGGGTTCGGCTCAACCACGAGGCCGCGCAACGCGATGGGCAAGTCGATCGGTCCCGTCGTGTCTTCCTCTCCGATTAGATACTCCTGTTGGATAGACAAGGCACCATGACTCGCCTCGAAGTCCGTTCGGTTCAGCCATGACGATGCGCCCCCTTCGGGAACAAATGGAAGCGTCCCCGAGGGGTCGAAGACGAAAGGAGTCGTGGCGAACCAGATCCCGTCGAGCCCGGTCGGAACGCCGTTCACGATGTCGATTCCAAGCGCGCCCAGTGCTGTATCGAAAGTCCAGTCTCCGCCGGCCGGACCCAGCGGGTTTTGAACCTGGTACGTATAGAGATCGACCACGGCGTAGACCGTCGCCGTTTCGTTCGCGGCAGAGATCATGGGAATTCGGATCAGTTCCACTGGAGGGTCGACCCAGGTTTCCAGGCTCCAGTTGCCGGATGAACCGACGACGCCCATGACCTCGAGATCTGAGGCCGACTCGCCCCCTCCGCCCGTAGCCGGACTGACGTCTCTGTCCAGCTTGCAGTTCTGCCCGTTGATCCGACCGTCGAGAGGAACGCAGAGCTTCCACTTCTTCGTCGTGCCCGTCGTGTTCGTCCACGTGAACTGGTCGTACTTCGGATGCGGAGCCTTGTCGGTCGTCGTCGTCCAACCCTCGAAACGACCCGTCTTGCCCGGTTTGATCTTCAGTTCGGGTTTGGCCGAGTACGCCGGATTGACCGTGTCCCACTGAACCGTGCAGGTCGAGGAGTCGGCCATCGCTTTGCATTGAGGCGACTGCGACACGACCATGTCGATCTCGTTGTTCCTCATGTGGCTGAACTTCGAAGTTCCGTCTCCGTTGTCGATCCAGCGAAGCTGGCGGTACTCGTTCTTGCCGTCGTTCGTCCCCTGACCTTCGTCGTGCTGGATGTAGACACCCTTGACCGTGCCGGCCTTCCAGTAGTTGGTGATCGACATGATGTGACCGGTAGTCGACCTCTGGCCGTTTGGCTTCAGCCAATTGACGAAGACTTCGACAACCTCTCCCTTGTCGATCTCGCTCTTCACCCAGTCCCAATCCGGAGCCGCATTGCCTCCGGCCCGAAGAGCGAGTCCCTTGCCCGGCCCTTTGTAGTCCCCACCCGTCACGCGTGCGGTCGATGCCATGAACTTCGTGTACATGTTCAGGCCGGGATGACGCCGAGAGAGTTCCGTTTTCGAACGCAGCAACTGCTTCCGGGTGATGGCGTCACCGTCGTCGGTTCCCGTGTAGTCGCGGAGTTTGCTCAGCATCTCAGGCCCCGTGTCGATGTCCGGGTCCAGTTGGACGCACGGGTCCACGGACGCCAGATACAGAATGTTCCGAGTCACGGAACCCGGGCCGCAGTCGTTGCGAGCTTCGTCGATGTTCGGAACCTTTCCATACCGCTCGTCGCTCATGTCGATGACGGGCGGATGAGGCGGACCGTCCGGCCAAAGTCGTGACAGGTTCAGTCCGGCAGCATCCACCTCTGTGGAGTCCACGGCTCCGGAGGCATCGAATTCCGAATCCGATACGGGCGCTGTTCCATAGGTCGGATCTGCCGGCGCCTCCTCCAGGGAGACTCCATCCACGGTCGCCGAATACCGAAGCGAGGTCAGCGGCGTTCCACGGGTCACGCCGATGGCCTCCAGGTCGATGAAGAACCGAACCGTGAGAGGCTCCGCGCTCGGCGAGACGTTCGGAATGGGTAGGTTGTGAACAGCCCAGTCCTCGAACACTCCACCGACATCCGAGAGCATGACGTTGAGGTGACCGGGTGGCGTTCCCGGATCGATGCGAAAGGTCACGTCTCCGATCTCGCTGTCGACGACTGGGGAATCGACGTCACTCAACCAGTCGACCTGAAAGAACTCGAGCGTGTTGGAGACCGGTTCGCGGACATCGACCTGGATCTGAATGTTGTCCAAGACCGGGGAGAAGTTGGTGATCTGAGTGCAGGTCTCGGGTGGAATGGCGAATGCGTCGCAGGATGCGAAGATTTCGTAGGCGAAACGAACCTGTTCTGCTGCGGTCGCAGCCGCGGGTGCGTTCGAAAGATCATTCCGGCAAACGGGCGAGTCGGGTTCCCATCGATACCCTTCGAACCCGACGCGGTCAGACCAGATGGGTTGCCCGGTCGTCGGACAGATGACCGGATAGTAGAACCATCCCGGCCGAAAGAAGACGCCGTTGGCAAACGGCATGTCCGAGTACTGGTCCCACACCGCAGAGACGGTGAGAGCGCTCTCCGGGTCCTCGTTGACGTCGTTGGCCAGATCTACGGGATTGGAGAATGCTATGGTGCTTTGACCAACTGGATGTTCGAGGTTGGTGTCGTGGAATCCGAGGACCTGACCGTTGAGATCGCACGAGCTGGGGTCTTCGATGAAGTAGTTCTCAATAGGTGCGGCGCCGATGAACGTCCCGATCTCTCCGCAAACATCCGTTGACCATCCTTGCAGGTCGGCCTCGAACCCGTAGGAGCTACCGTCGATGACGACATCGTCGAACCCGCAGGGACCGTACTCGGTTGGGTTGTCCCCGTCCTCGTCTGACCAGCCACTGTCAGATCGAAACTCGAAGACAATCTGGAACGACGTGTCGCCCTGGAAGTCGGCCGTTGTCAGAAGATCCGAGTCCGGGGAACCCACCGGAATCGACGATGGATGATCCGGAGCGAGACCGATTTGCCCCGTGTATTCCCGAAGAATCGTTTCTGTCTCTGACGGAAGGGTCCTCAGGATGACGTAGGTGTAGTCAAAGTCGAGCTCGGTGTCGTTGAAGTGAAGCCACGAAAGCGAAACGTTGCTACTTCCGTCGTACGCAACACTCGGACTCTCCAAACGCTGGCACCAGTGGTCGCCGTAGCCCAGCCCGCTGGTCCAGCACAATGCATTCGCCTCGGTCGTGGATGCTCCGAGCCACGCGGAGCCGAGACCGGAGAGCACCGGTGCGGGAACGGTGTTCTCCGGATCCCAATTTGAGCTGGTGATTTGTCGGAAGTACGTTCCTGACTGTGCCGTTCGGTCGATCTCAGCCCAACCCTCGAGCGGATCGCTACCCCCGTGGTCGAAGGTCCACGTTTCACCTTCGATGGCGAAGCCGCTCCCGTCAACGGACCCGAATGTGTAGGCGGGCGTCGAACCGCGGCGCTCCGTTGCCGGAGTGTTCGTCTGAACACCGAGTGAGGGTTCCTTGGCCGAAGCGGCGGCCGAAAAGGCGGCCATGGCCGCGAGTGACAGAAAGAGTACGGTGTGGCGAAGAGCGGTCGGCAGAGAACAGGTGGACGACATCGTTCCTCCGATGACTCGCTGGGTTCTCCGGCCTCGGTGACGGTGGATGGACTTGCGGAGCCCGAGGTCGGCAGCGGCGCAACGACAGTACCATCTACCTCATGTTTGGCTCACACATTGCGTGCGGACCCCTACGGCACCGGTCTTTCGGAAGCTGTCGACTTCGAGGTGGCCAGGATTCGAGCAGGGACGTCTCGGATCCCGCGACTCCGGTGGAACTGGACAACTTCGAGATGGCGTCGACCCATTCGATCGGATTGGCGGGCGACTATGCCTATCTTACGAACCCGACGACGAATGAGCTCATCACTGTGGACATCTCCGATCCGTCGAACCTGACCTCGCCGGCGACCGTGAGCGGAATCAGCAATCCGGCGGATGTACTGCTCAACCATTCAACGGCGCCACACCACTACGCTGCCGTCTTCAGGAAACCGTCGAGCTTGCGGAAGGCCGCGCTCCATCCGCCCTGGATGATCTCGTAGAGCGGTGTGTCTCCAGGAACCTTCATGTCCGGGATGCCCGCATGGACGAGCCGAACGAGGGTTCCGCCTTCAACCTCGATGAAGTCGACGCTTACCGTCATCGACTCAGCGGGGTCGGCTGGAGACGGTGAGGTATAGCAAAGTCGGGAGGGAGGATCGTACTCGATGAAGGTGGCCTCTCCCGGATACTCGGTCCCGTGAATCGTCATGTGGTGGTTGTAGCAACCCCCGACCTTCGGTTCGATTTCCGATCGCACGTGGGTCGTGCTGTCACAGCCCCACCATTGTTGGACTTTGCTCGTTTCGACCCAGGCCTCGAAAACGGCCTCCCGGGGCGCCTCGTAGATTCGGGTGACTGTCAGCTTCCCGTCTTCGAACTTCGTCTCGGTCTTCATTTCGAGGTCCCCCTGCCTTTGGCCGGCTTCTGGGCTTTCAAGTAGGCGTCGACGGCGTCGAACTGCCGCTTCCAATGCTGGGCATAGATCGCGATCCAGGACTGAGCCGTCTCGATGGTCTGCGGATCCACCCGAAGGTGGTGCTCGCGTCCCCGCTTCGTCCGACGCACGAGCCCGGCCTTTTCGAGGACGCGTACATGCTTGGAAATCGCGGGTTGGGACATCGAGTACGGCTCGGCCAGCGCGGAGATGCTGGTCTCCCCGGCGGCCAGGCTCTCCAACATTCCCCGGCGTGTCGGGTCGGAGAGCGCGGCAAAGATCAAATCCAAACTCATAACCATATGGTTATGCATTTGGGGTTCGGTGTCAATCCGATTGTTGTTCCTGGGTCATCGAACGATTCAGGATCTGGGCCGCTGGCTCCACTCGGCATCAAGCTCTCGGCGTCGTATGAAGGACTTCTGTGTCCCAACGTTCCGAGTCGAAAGCGCGGCATAGAGCGAGGCTCGCTGCACGGCCTCTTCTTCGGGGCGGCCCTCGGCCAGGAAGGTGGCGAAGCATCCGATGAACGCGTCCCCGGCGCCGCTCGTGTCCTTGGCCCGGACCGGGAACGCGGGAAAGTGCCGGACGCCATCAGGGTTTGCGGCCAGCACTCCCTTTTCGCCGAGAGTGAGAAGGACTCGTCGGAAGCCCATGTCCAGGAGCGATCGCGCGGAGGCCGTTGCGTCATTGACGGTGCGGATCGGCTTGCCGGTCAGTGCCTCGGCTTCCGTCTCGTTCGGGATGAAGTAGTCCACACTTCGAATCTTCCGGAAGTTGGCTTTGCACGCCGGCGCCGGGTTGAGGATGCAACGAATCCCGAGTTCGCGAGCCAAAGAGACGACGTGGTAAATGGTCTTCAACGGGATCTCGAACTGCAGCACGATGACGTCGGCCCTGCGTAGGCGGGGCAGTGCGAGATCAACTGCGTCCGGTGTCAGGGTGTCGTTGGCTCCTTTGATGACGACGATTCGGTTTTGGCCGGATGGATCCACGAAGATGGGGGCTGCCCCGGTCGACGCGCCTTTTACCTTTCGGACGTCGCGGCATCCGATCCCTTGTCGCTGAAAGTTCTCGATGGTCGCTGGTCCAAAGATGTCATCGCCGACGCGGGAGACCATGTCGACCTCGGCGCCGCAAAGGCGAGCCGCGACGGCCTGGTTCGCACCTTTGCCGCCGAAACCCAGATCGAACTGGTTTCCGAACATCGTCTCCCCGGGATTCGGGAAGCGGTCGGTGAAGGTGGTCAGATCCATGATCGCACTGCCGATGACGACGATGCGGAGACGTTTTCGCGTTTTGGCCAAGAAAGACTCTCCAGCGTTGGGTTAGAAGGAGTGGCTCTTCTACCGACGGGGAGAGTATGAAGGCCGAGGGAACCCGAAGCGAGCTTGCCTTGGTCTAGGGGATGGGACCGCGACCTCGCCTACGCCGCGTCCCGAAACTGTTTCCACAAGCGGTTGAACCGCCGCTCGTAGACTTTCTCGTACGCGTGCTCGATCTCGGGGAAGTAGCGCCGGCATCGATCGGCCAGACTCTGCTTCTCCTTGTCGATCTCGATCGCGGAGTAGTCGGTTGCGCTGATCAGGTAGCAGATGCGGTCGGCACGGCGTTGCAGCTCCCGGGCCTTCTTTTCGTCTTCCTGTTCCCAGGCGAACCGCGAGTCGTAGTTGTACGGCCAATCGAACTCCGGCTGGGAGTGGCCGTCGCGGGCCTCCAGTTCGGCGCGAAGCTCCTGCCATTCCTGAGAACTCAACTCGATCGGGGCGTCCTGAAACTCGGGGCCGGCGCCGTAAACTCGCCGTGAAGAAGATGGGGCGTAGCCACTGGCGTCGTCGAGGCCATACGGGGAGTTGCCATGCGGTGGATGGTCCTCGCCTTCGTACGGATCATCGAAGGATGGCTCTTCCCATGGGGTCTCGTGAAACTCCCGCGGGGGATTTCCGCGGCCTTCGTCCCCTCCATTCGGGTCCTCGGTCGGGCGACCGATGATGGCGCCGCAGCGGCACCAGAAGGGGATTCCGAACTCGAAGAGATACAGCGGATATGGATCCGAACATACCGGACAGGTGATGACTCTCATCTCGACCGTCTCCTTGGTCGCAAGCCGTTTTGCGTCGGCTTGCCAGCCCCGCGTCGACCCGATCACGCCATTCGCATCAGGCGTGCGTCGCGTCGTTCGCTCCCTTTGACGGGAAGACCTCATCCCTGGTCGAATGCCCGTCCTGATTCGGTTTTCGGACGATGCGACTCAGGCTGAACCCCTCCTGGGTCTTTTTTCTTGGCATCCGACGGTGTCACTGCTCGCGAGGGCGCAAGTTTTTGCGCGGACGGCCGATGACATCCGACAACGGCACGGATCCACTTGGGGTCTGGGTTTCGGACGGGAAGGAGACCGTTCGTTTTGGGCATGGAACATCCGGTTAGTCTCAATCTGCGAGTGCGGGGGCTGGAACACTCCGCCACGTTGGCCATCAATCAGCGCAGCAGCGAGCTGCAGGCATTGGGTCGCGAGATCCATCGCCTGGGGCTCGGTCAGTCACCGTTCCCGGTTCCCCCCTCTGTCATTGCTTCATTGAGAGAGCACGCGGAGGTGAAGGACTACCTCGACGTTCGGGGATTGGGATCCCTTCGTGATTCCGTGGCACGCTTTCATCAGCGTCGTGACGGTGTTTCCATCTCTGCCGAGCAGGTCCTCGTCGGTCCGGGATCGAAAGAGCTGCTCTTCCTGCTACAGCTGGCCTTCTACGGCGACATTCTCGTGCCGACGCCGTGTTGGGTGTCCTACACACCGCAGGCGCGGATCCTCGGACGCAAAGTGCGGACCATCCCGACGCGTTTCGAAGATCGCTGGCAGTTGACGCCGGAGCACTTCGCGCGCATTTGCGACAGCGATCGGGACCGACATCGGCCTCGACTGCTCGTGCTCAACTATCCGGCCAATCCGCACGGACTGTCCTACACGGAAGACGAACTCCAGGGACTGGCCGACGTGGCCCGACACTACGGCGTCATCCTTCTTTCCGACGAGATCTACGGAGAGCTTCGTTTCGACGGAGACCACCGGTCGGTTGCGCGCTACTACCCGGAGGGAACGATCATCAGCTCCGGTCTCTCGAAATGGTGTGGAGCGGGAGGGTGGCGGTTGGGAACGTTCAGCTTCCCGGCAGAACTCCGGACGTTGCGGGAGTCCATGACCTCGGTGGCAAGCGAGACCTTCACGTCGGTCAGTGCTCCGATACAGTACGCTGCCATCACGGCGTTCGATTTCGGCCCGGAGATCGAAGGCTATGTTTCTTCGGCCCGTGACATCCTGGCTCGACTTGCGGACTTCTGTTTCCGCCGACTGTCGAACGCCGGGATTCGTATCCATCCTTGTGAGGGTGGTTTCTACCTCTTCCTGGACTTTGGTCCGATCCAGGATGCGCTGCGTGATCGGAATATCAACGACAGCGACACGCTCTGTGAGCGTCTTCTCGAAGAGACGGGAGTGGCGACGCTTCCGGGGCGTCGCTTCGAGCGGCCGGACGATGAACTGTCGTTGAGGATGGCGTTCGTCGACTTCGATGGTGAGGCGGCGATGCAGGCCTTGGCGCAGCTGGGTGAGGGTGGGTTGCCCGCCGACCTGGCCTCGCCGGTGAACGAAGGATTCGTCCGAACCCATTGCGCCAGCGTGTGCACGGCCATGGACAAAATCGAGAGCTGGGTTCACGAGATGACGAGCGCGACGACAGGCCCGAGTCGTCGCGACGTCGCTGCTTAGGGCTGTACCCGAACGATACGCGCGGCCGGGCCCGTCACATCCGTCCGAAGCCAGTAGACGCCGGCTGGAAGGACGTTTCCTGCGTCGTCACGTCCGTCCCATGACGCGTGTTGGACTCCGGCCTCGATCGTCGTCGGCACGGTGGCGGCGCGCCGTCCCAGTGCATCGACGATTTCCCATGTTCCCGAGGAGGCGTCCCGCCGGGCTGCATTGCCCACGGCCATTCGTAGCTGCACGACCCGGTCATTGGGGGACGGATTCGGCGAAACCGTGAGCCTGGTGAGTTCGGAGACGTCCGTCAGTCCGCCCGCGTCGATGGGGTTGTCGACGTCGGTCGGTGTTTGGATCGCATTCCAGGCGGCGACGCCGTCGAACCTTCCCAGGCCGAGTTCGTCCAGGTACGGGTGGTTCTCCGGAATGTGATAGATGGCGGTGAACCCGTTCTGCACGATGTCCATGACCTCTTCCACCTGCAAGCTGGGAAGGGCGGCCCGAACGATGGCGGCCTGTCCAGCCACGAATGGAGCGGCGAAGGAGGTTCCGGCTCCGACTGCCCAACCGTCGTCCAGGAAGGGGCCACGAATGCCTACGCCGGGAGCGCTGATGCTGACGCACGGGTGATAGCTGGAGAAGTCGGCTTTGATGTCAAACTCGTCGACGGCGGCCACGCCCAGAACTTCGTCCATGTTTGCGGGGAAGAACGCGGGGAGGTTCGTTCCGGAGTTTCCGGAGGCTCCCACGATGACGACGCCGGCCGCGTGGGCGGCGAGGACTTCGCTCTCGATGACGTTGCAGGACTGAAAGAGACCGGCGCTCAGGTTGATGATGTCGGCTCCGTTTTCTACTGCGTAACGAATCCCTTTGGCCAGATCGAAGGAACGGCCCTGTCCTTCATCGTCGAGCGCACGAATCGGAAGAATCGAGGCTCCGGGAGCGGCCAGCGCGATCGTGCCCGCAACCATGGTTCCGTGACCGGCGCCTTCGTCGACGAGACCGTCACCGTCGTCGTCGAATCCGTTTGCGCTGTCGAAGGGATCGTTGTCTCCGTCGACGTAGTCGATGCCGCCGCCGATGATGTGGCCGGTCAGGGCGAGATGGTTGTAGTTCACGCCGGTGTCGACCAGGCCGACGATGATTCCGTCCCCTGTTTCGTACGTGTGAAGGAAGGGGAGGTTGAGTCGGTTGACGACGTCCTGGTCTTCGTAGTCTTCGATCGTGCCGCCGACAACCCCGACGACCATCATCCGGACAGCTTCCGGCGTATCGTTGAGGTAGGCGACCTCGAACCACTCCAAACGAGCATCGCCCTGCATCGCGTTGAGGACCTGCCACTCGTCGGAGCCTTCGGCGACTTCCAACAGGTACATCGGGTCCAGTTGATCGAAGGTGGTCGTGTCGTAGTCGACGTTGATGTCTTCGATATACACACCCGGCGCGAGTCGGACCTGCACCAGTCCGTTCTCGTACCAACCGGCGACACCAGCCTCTGCTGTGGTCGTGGCAATGATTCCCGCGACGATGAAACCGACAGCGGTCCGAAGAAGGGACGGTAGAGATCTGGAGAGATATCTCATGTGCGAACACCTCCGAGTACAGCGAACGACGCCCAATGCCAGGGGTGCGGACGCTCCTGCATCAGTGACCGCATGGCCCGCCCCAGGGCGATGGGTGCGCTGACGCCGAGTTTGAACTCTTCATAGAACTCGTCCATGAGTTCGACAGTCGGTTCGTCCTGAATCGGCCACAGGGAGGCGACGACTGTTCCGGCCCCGGCTTGCAGGAAGCCTCGGGCCAACCCGATCCACTCGTCACCTGCCGGGGCCGCTCCGCGCGCCGATGAACACGCGGTCAGAACCACCAGCGAAGCTGGCAACTGTAAGTGTACCAGGTCATGGACGTAAAACGGACCGTCTGCCAGTTCGATAAAGGAGTACGCCGGGTTGTCGCGACGCAGGGAGCCGTGGGCGGCCAGGTGGAGGATCTCCGCCTGGGGCGCCTGGTCTGTGAGGTCCTGTCGCGTAGGGTGAAGCAGGGAAGTCACTTCCAGCGACTGCAGGTGGTCGGATACCTGCTTCACTTCCCCTTCGACCGCCGGCAGTTTGATCGACGGCACTCCGGCGACCAAAGCCTGGCGGGCCTGGGTTGCGGAGACAGGTGTGGCTCCCTCTTCCCATACTCGCACGCTGGGCGAGACCGCGAAGTCGAGTCGTTCGACGAGATAACCTTCGGGCGCGCGAAGTGCGTGGAGCGGGACACGGTGCACCGGCCCGTGCGGGGATACCACCCAGTGCCGGTGGGATCCGGTCAGGTCTTCGATGGGCAACCACAGCAGGTTGTACAACTCTTCGAGGAGTACATCGGTCGAACGGCGCAGATGGGTCATGGGACCGGCATCGCTCGGCTTACTGCGGCCCCCCGATTGCGTCTCTGGTGATCGCAAACTGGTCAGGGCCGCAGCGCCCCATTGAAAGTCCAGGCGGTCCGTGAGGTTTCGAACCCGCTGGCCCAGATCGTCTGAAAGCCTTCGCCAGTGGGCTCCGTCTTCGGTGACGACCACGGCCAAAGCGAAGTCGGACCCGACGTGATAGCTGACCCAACCCCATCCCGGTGGCAGGGAACGTCCGAGTCGTCCTTCGATGGAGTCGCTCTTCAGCAATCGAAGCTGGGGTCGTGAACTCGTCTGCGTATCAGCGACCTTGTCCTCCGCGTGTTGGCGAAGCAACCGGGAGTAGGTGTTCTCCGCTTCGGCCAACCGGCCGCGCAGCTCGACAGCCTGCTCCCGTTCGTCCTTGGTCCCGAGCTCGAGTCGGGAAAGGCGGGTGTGGAGCCAGGAAAGGCGGTGACGCGCGCGCTCGAGTTCCTCGTTGTCGGCTTCCGAGTCGTTCCCGGTCAGGTAGCGGTCCGGGCTGCGAAGGCGATCCCAAAGACTTTGCGCACGGGATCTCTCCATCGTATCGAGCAGGCGGGTCAGTGAAGGCGTTTCCTTGCGCAATTCGAGCGAGAGCAGACGATCATAGAGATACGTCTTGTCTCCGAGGAATGCGATCTTCGAGTCCTCGGTCGGAATGCGGACACGAACGTCTTCGGAGCAGTCCAGGGCCTGCAGGTAGACCTGCTCGGCTTCGTCTGCGCGACCGGAGCTTTCGAGGATGTTCCCGAGCGTCTCGAGGATCCGGTAGGACTGAAGCGGATAAAGATTCTGGGGCAACCGGTCCAGCATTCGCCGCAACATCGGGACCGGGCTTCGTCCCTTCCTTCGCGCACGCAACTTGGCCAACAGGACGGACGAAGCCGCTTCCCAACGCGGGAGGTTGAGTTTGCGGAAACCGCGAATGGCCTCTTCGACCCGCTTTTCCGCATCTACGTAGCGCCGCCGTTTGTAGAGCGCTTCGGCCCAAACGAGGCGAATGTAGGCCGAACGCGCGGCGTTGCGTTCGCGGTCGAAAAGCCGCCGGGCGCGTTGAATGTTTCTGAGTGCAGGACGCAGCCGCTCCAGCGCAAGAAACGCCAGCGCGCCCTGTGTCTGGGCGAGGGCCTCGTCGTAGGTCAACCCGACGCCGGCAAAGACTTCGGCGGCTTCCCGCGATAGCTCGTTGGCTTCCCGGTGAAGATTGAGCTGATGTGAGACTTCCGCTCGGTTGAGCAGGCAGGCCGCGAGAAAAGCCGGATGGTCCGTTTCCCGGAAGTAGGCCGTGGCCTGGTTCATGCGCTGCAGGGCCCGGTCGAACTCGGCTCGCAAGAAGTGGACGTAGGCTGAGTTCATTCGGACCTGGGCGCCCAGAACATCAAGGCCGCGTTCCTCGCACTCGGCTTCCAGGCTCCGGCCCAACTCGAGTGACTCTTCGTCGCGATCGAGATGAGCCAGTGCGACGGCGCGATTGATTTCCAGGCTGAGTACCGTCTCGTCTCGTTGGCCAATGCGGGAGAGAATTTCCAATGCCCGGTCGTACTCGACCAGCGCGTCCGCGTAGAGGTCTCGCTGAAAGCGTTGGTTGCCGAGATTGATGGCCAACTTCGCGAGGTAGAGGTCGTCTCCTGCTTCTTCGAGATGAGAGCGGGCTTCGCGTGCGATCTTTTCAGCATCGGCGTGACGACCCAGCAATGACAGGACGTGAATGCGTCCAACGAGAAGTTGTCCGAGTTGCGCGGTCTCCCGAGCGCGGCGCCAGGCGGCGGCCGCTTCGGCATACGCATCTTCGGATTCGTTCATGCGGCCGGAATAGAGCAGGGACTCGGCCTGGATGCGGTAGCCCCAACCCAGCGCCCGCGGTTCCCCGATCAGCTCTGCCAACTCCAATGCCCGGTCGGCAATGTATCGAGCCTGGGCGGCATCGGTGTTGTAGTAGCGAAGGGCTTCGTCGCGAAGGTCCCGGACCCAAAGCCAAGCATCGCCCGGGTCGGCTTCAGCGACGGCCCGGGCGAGATCGGCGGAACTCATCTGTCGGATCCGCGCGATGTCCAGCGGCGCGGCGGACATCGACTACTCTTCGCGTGGCGCGAGCAGTTGGAAGGGAGTCAGACGGATGCTGTCCGTGCCGAGATCCATATAGATGGAGACCTCGCCGTGTGAAACATCCGGAATGTGAAACTGAGCGTCGTTGTCCAAGGGAGCGGTCACTTCCTTGTCGGACGTGGCGACGCGGACGCTGGCCGACTCGAGGTCGATCTGGGTGCGCGGCACGAACTGTCCCATCACGGAGTGGCCAGCGGCCTGGCTGTCGACCTGAAGATGAATGTCGCCGAGCTCGGATTCGAAGAGCAACTGACGCGGGCCAAGAGCGCCGGCGCCGCGAATGCCCTGCAGGACCTGGCCGGAGAAGGTGTCGACGGTGAGGTTGGCTTCGATGATCCGTGCCGCCTCGCGAATCCGCTCTTTGGCGCGGTCGAGCCAGCCGGATTGACCGGCAGCGGCCTGCTCGAGACCACGGATCCGGGTCAGGGCGTTGTCGATCCAGTGCGACGGGACTTCCACCATTTCTGCACTCTGAAGCAGTTCGAGGAGCTCCCGCGTCCGGGCCAGTCCCTGCGGATTGTTCGCGAGCTCCGATTGCAGCTCCCGGAGCACGTCCCGCAGGTACTCGACCTTTTGAGCGTCACCCGACTCCTGAGCCCGTAAGAGAGCTTGCTCGAAGTACTTGAAGGCGTCTTCCGTCATGGCTCCATCTCCGTTGATCCGAACGAGTGTCTGTGTTCGGGGAAGGCTTTGCACGGTCTTGCTACGATCCAGTAGTCGTGGGAAGCCGCCGGTTGATACGTGAGAAGGGCAACAACTCGCGCCGATGCGCGGCGTCTCGCGATGCAGGCTGCCGGGTGCCTCGTGATGCTCCCTGTCGGTCGCCTCGCGACGCTTCCTGCCGGACACATCACGATGAGCCCTCCCCGTCGCGTTCGATCTCGTCGAGAACGTCGGTTTCGTCCAGCAGCGTCCGCAGCTTGTCGAGACAACGGGCTCGAGTCGGCCCAATACTTCCGATGGGAATGCCCTCGGTCTTGGAAATCGTTTCGTAGTCCGGAGCAGGATCGGCAAAGAAGAGGTACTGAATAAGACGTTGGCACCGGTCGGAGAGCTGGGCCATCCCCTCCCGGACATGTTGAATCCTCTCCAACTTGACCAGGTCGGCATCGGGCAAGGCCGTTTCGTCAGGACGCGTCAGCAGTTCGGTGTCGGACGTGGCCTGTTCCCGCGTGCGCGCCCGAATCCGATTCACTGCCTGTCGGTGGGAGATGCCGACGATCCAGGACACGATGCGATCCGGCTCCCGAAGTTTGGGAAGCTGCTGATGAATCGCGACCATCGAAGACTGAAACGCCTCTTCGACATCTTCGGGCGGCAACTGTACTTTGAGGATCGTCGCGTAAATGAGATTGGCGTAACGACGAACGAACTCTTCCCATGCGGCCTCTTCATGGGCGAGGCAACGCACCACCAGTTCGTTCGGTGCTGAAATCTGCATGTCCGTCGCGTTCTGCGACGTGGATTCTGCACGATCACCCTGCGGAGGGCGCGAGGAAGGGCTCATGCGAAGTAGGGTACCATACGTATCTCGGCGTTGACGGTTCAGGAGCCTGCGTCGGGGGCCGCAAATTAGTTTGAGAGCCGTCTCACACCGAGCGTATAGTCGAAGCAACGAGAAGGGATTGCCTCCATGGCAGGAATGAAACACGGAATCGGCATGCATCAGACCATGGGTCTGAACCAGGTCCTTACGCCACAGATGCGTATGAACCTGGAGCTGATCCAGGCGCCCATTCTCGAAGCGGTCGAAGCGCTCGAGCAAACGGTGATGGAGAACCCGTGGCTCGAACGGAACGAAGACCAAACCGATCCTCGTTTTGTTCGCGATGCCGATCGTGAAGTCCAGAACACTCCGTCGACTCCGAAAGAGCAACGCGACTTTGCCGAGGCCGACGCCTGGTATGACACGCCGGCCACGCCGTGGACGCATGAAGTCCTTCCGGCCGATGAAGCCCAGGGTTCCATCGCCGTCAGCGTTCCGACTCCTTATGAGCAACTCAGCGAGCAGGTCGCGGACCTCGACGTCCTCCGTCCGGTCATGGAGATGGTTCGTCTTCTCATCTGCAATCTGGATGAGTACGGCTACCTCGCCTGTCCCGAAGAAGAGCTCGTCGAGTTTCTCGAGATTCAGACGGAAGAGGAGCGGAAGCTTTTCAACGAGGCCCTGGATGCGATTCGTTTCGAGATGGATCCGCCGGGACTCGGTGCGCGGGATCAGTCCCACTGCTACCTGATCCAGCTGGAGCGCCAGGGCAAGATCGACACTCTGGCGGCTCGCCTCGTTCGCGAAGGCGTACTTGGAATGATGAAGCCGCGCAATCTTTCTTCGGTGGCCAAGAAGCTCGGGGTCAAAGAGTCTGAACTTCGTGACGCGCTGGAAGACCTGCGCCGGTTGTATGCGCATCCGCTTTCGCTTCTCGATCAAACGACGGAGCCGACCCGCTACCCGGACCTGATTCTCGAGAAGGTCGACGGTGAGTGGATGGTCACGCTCAGTCACCCGCTTTCCGGGCGCTACAGCTTCCGTGACACCAAGGTGCCGAGGAAGAAGGCGCTGGAAGCGGAGATGAACGGCAACCTCGACAAGGAAGATCCGAAAGAGGTTCTGGCCCGGCTGCGCGAGATGCGACAGAACGCGCGCATGATGGTCAACGCGACCGAGTATCGCGACCGTACGCTTTACGAAATCGGCCGCCATCTCGTCGGCGAGCAGACGGAGTTCCTCGAAAAGGGAGAAGAGGCGTTGAAGCCGCTTCTGCAAAAGGAACTCGCCGAGCGTCTCGCCATGAACGAGGCGACGATTTCCCGGATCCTCAAGGACAAGCACATGCTGACCCCGCGTGGCTTGATCCCGATGAGTGCTTTCTTCTCGCGCGCCATCACCGGCGACGACGGCGAGAAGGTGTCGAACAAGACGGTCATGGACGCGCTGAAGAACCTGATCGACGAAGAGGAGAATCCGGAGAAGCCGTGGAGCGATCAGGAGATCTCCGTGCTTCTCAAGGACAAGGGCTTCCCGATTTCGCGCCGGACCGTGACGAAGTACCGCCAGAACATGGACATCGGGTCCGCCAGTGACCGGAAGGCCATGGCCAGGATGCGGCAGGGGTAAACGGTCCCTGGGACCCTCTCTGTTTTGGGTTCTTATCGATGAGCCGTCCGACTTCGGGCGGCTTCTTCGTTTCTGGCTGTGACCGCGATGTGACCGCGATAATCGCTGTGACCGAACTCTGGCCGATCCGGATGTTCGCAATCGCTCTCTTTGGTGTCTTACCGAGGTGACATCGACCACCAAAATGCTACCCTTATAGGACTGAGAGGGGCAGCCTGTATGGACCAATCTAGCCACAATACCGGACATTCCGGGCCTGCGGGACAATCCGGGCCCGCCGGACATTCCGGACAGCAGCCGCCGGTCGTTCCGCATCCGGGAGCCGTGCTCGACGGTCGGTTCGAGCTCCGTTCCATGCTGGGAGAGGGAGCCTTCTCCACCGTTTGGATCGCCTGGGACCGGTTTCTGAAGTGCGAAATTGCGCTCAAAGTCCTTCGCGCCCATGCGGTTGGCGGATTCCTGGACGAGATTGCCCGCGAGGTCCGGACGGGTCGGACCCTGTCTCATCCTTCCATCGTTCGGGTGTTCGAACTCCATCCGGAAGTGCCGGCGATATCGATGGAGTTGGTCCGCGGCGGCAGTCTGAAAGAGGCGAAGAAGCCGAAGGGGTTCTTGCACTTCTCTGAATTGGCCCCTCTTTCCGCCCAGATTTGTGACGCCCTGATGTACGCCCACGAAGATAAGGGCGTGGCCCACCGGGACCTGAAGCCCGCGAACATCCTCATCGATTCCGCCGATGGCCGGGCCAAGATCTCGGACTTCGGTCTGGCGGTCCGGCTGAGAGAAGAGACGCTCCGGGCCGGAGACGGATCCGGAACCCCCGCCTTTATGGGACCGCAGCAGCTGCTCGGCAAGCTGCCGGACCCGCTGGATGATGTCTACTCCCTGGGCGCGACACTCTATGACGTGCTGGCCGGGACGCCTCCCTTTGAAGGGGCGGCGGTGCTCGATCAGATCCTTCATCAGGACCCGCAGCCGATCTCCGAGCGTCTTCGCGAGAAGGGCATCAACGCCGAGCCCATCCCGCCGAACTGGGAGCAGGCGGTTCTCAGCTGCCTGGCCAAGGATCCGAACGCGCGGCCGCAGTCCGTTCGCGAGCTCGTGGAGCGGATGAACACCGGGACCCCGCAGATTGTGGTACCGCAGCAGAGTCCGCAGGACCTGGAAGAGTCTCTGCAGCGTGGGGAGCGGCTGCTCGGGAATACAACGAAGGCCGAGGCGAGCCAGAAACCGGTCTCGGCGGGCATCCCGGCTGCCGCTCCGGCCGGCATCCCGGCGGGGGAAGAGACGACGACGGTCGTTCTGAGTCCGGATCAGCAGGCAGCTCTGGCGTCTTCTCACCAGGAGGCCACCGGGGAAGCTCTGACCGGTCCAGCTCCGACTGCTCCAGCTCCGGCCGCTCCGGCTCCGACCGTCCCAACCGCCGAGAACGGGAAAGCGCGGTCCAACCCGGTTCGCCGCTGGGCCCCCGTCGCATTGATACCGATCGCGGCTCTGGTCGTGTTTGTCTTTCGTTTTGCACTGACTCCGGAAGCACCTGGCCCGGCTGTGGCCGAGGCAGCGCCGGAGAAGGATCTCGCCTGCTTTCCGGAACCCATGGCCGACAACTCGCCGCCGTCGATCGAGGAGACCGAGGTTGTGGAGGAGCCGACGCCTTCGACGCCGGAACCGGAGCCGTACCGGATGACGACGTTCGAGATCGAGCTCAGCCGGCACGGAGACCTGACGGCAGCCCGCCAAGCTCTGCAGAGACTGGTTGCGAGCGGGGTTTCGGCCCGGCGCGTCGAACTGTCCCCGGGCGGTCCCTATGCGATCCGACTCGGCAACAATCTTTCACAGTCGGACGCCAAGTCGATGGCGCGACGCGTCCTGGGTTCGCGCGGCATTCCCTACCAGATCGTCGAGGTCCAGTAGCCCTCCAAGAGCCCTCCAAGAGACCTCCAAGAGACCTCCAAGAGACCTCCAAGAGACCTCCAGGAGACCTCCAAGAGCGGAGTAGCGGCCCCGAGCCCGTAGAGGCCCGGTAGCCACCTCCCTGCCCGACGGGTAGTATTCCGAGGGTCGGTCCAACGGACCCCGGCATATCTCGGGAGGGGATTTTGAAGACGAACGACGAGACGATCGGTCGAGGCGGAAACCGCACCTGGCTCTCCATGGCGGCCGTCGCCGTCGCCTGCCTGGCGCTGGGATGCGCCGCGGGATCCGGAAGCCAGGGGCCCGGGACGGGACAGCCCGACGAGGGACCGGGTCGCGGCAACCCGCGCGGACCGGCCGGGGTGCGGCTGGGGCCGGAGGCCGTCCTCGAGGTCAAGCTCCTCTCGACCCATCCCACGGAGTCGCTGCCCGTGGTGCGGCGCAACTCGGACTACGTGCTCTCGTTGACGTTCGAAGTGCCGGGGGATCGGTCCGAGTTCTACTCCGTACGTTTCCTCCCCGCCGACCGTGAGTGGAACGTCTCGACGGCGCCGGAAGAAGGCATCCTCCCCGCCCCGGATGAGATCACGGACTACGTGCACTCCTCGGATCTGGACTTTCCCTACATCCAGTACAAGTACGAGTTTCCGAACTCGCGCGTCGAGTTCTACCGCAGCGGCAACTTCATCCTCGAGGTTTTGGACATCGACCGGCGCGTCCTTTTCGATCGTCGCTTTTTCGTCACCGACAACGAGGTCGAATTCAACATCGCCACAAAGAGCACCTCGCTGATCACGGACCGGCCGGACGAGTTGATCCCGGAAGCGGGAGTCGCCATTCCCACGGAGCCTTGGTTCGGTACCGAGGACGTCTCCGTGTGCTTCATGAAGAACGGCTGGATGGACGAGATTCTCTGCAGCGAAATCGTGCGGGTCGAAGGATCGCGATACATCTTTGAAGCTCCCCGGAAGTTCCGACGAACGATCCCGGTGCAGTTCGTGAATCTGGCCGCGACCGGCGGGGTTCGTCGGCGCGACGACATCACCATCCCGGTTAGCGTGTCGCTCTTCGTCGACGATTTGCGTTTCTGGGGAGACGACCATCAGTGGTCCTCACCCGTACCGCGTCCCGCCGCCGGCTATGAAGACGCCGGGATCCGCTATGTGGACACGATCTTTGCATTGCGCGGCCTCGACCAGACAGAGCGGCCGATCCTGGTCGGGACGTTCAACGATTGGGACCCGGACGCCGGCCATCGTCTGAAGTGGAATCCGTCCGAGGGACTGCACATGCTGAAAGTGCCGCTCAAAGAAGACGAGATGTTCTACTCGTATGTTTGGGACGACATCGACAACGCCCGGGCGCAATCCAAGTTCGAGGGCCCGGACCAGGTTGTCTTCAATGTCTTCGTCTACGCCAAGGACAGTCGGTACCCGACGGAGCGCCTGTTGGGTATCGGGAATCAGGTGCTGCCGGAGTAGAGGTCGTCCTCAAGGTACGCGGCTGTTTGTCCGGGCGGGAAACCTTCCGCTGTTTCTGGAATCCAAGTGTGTTTGGCGATTCTGCCTGACAACGCAACGCACTTGGAGGTTTCAACCATGCAAATCGACATCGGCATTCCGGAAACCGAACGAGAGAATGTGGCCAATGAGCTGTCGAAGCTTCTGGCCGACAGCTACACGCTCTACCTCAAGTCCCACAATTTTCATTGGAACGTCGAAGGCCCGATGTTCCAGACCCTGCACGTCATGTTCGAAGAGCACTACACCGAGCTGGCCGAAGCGGTCGATGCCATCGCTGAGCGGATTCGTTCTCTCGGCCACCGGGCGCCGGGCAGCTACACCGAGTTTGCCGATTTGACCTCGATTCCGGAGTCGAAGTCGGTTCCGTCCGCCAAGGACATGGTGGCGCAGGCTGTGGAAGGACATGAGGCCGTGGTCCGGACGGCTCGGTCCGTCCTGCAAGTTGCGGGGAAGGCCGGAGACCAGGCCACCGAGGACCTGGCTACGCAACGACTGCAGATCCACGAGAAGACTGCGTGGATGCTACGTAGCCTCATCGCTGGGTAGCGCTTCGGGCCCGGTCTACGGGAAGATTCCGAGAGCGCGGTAGGACGCTGCGACCTTCTCGATGGCGCACGCGAACGCTGCTGTCCGCATGTCGTGGACCTTCCGGCGACGGAAGAAGATCTCGCGGATCTCCTGGTAGGCCGTGCACATCGTGTCTTCGAGTCCGGACCGCACGAGTTCGAGCTCATCGATGCTGTGCGTAAGTTGTGCGCGTAGCCTCTCTTCGAACTTGCGATCGATGAGGTTCTCGATTCCGTCGAGAAGCATGCGCTTGTCGAGTTCGTTGAGCCGCTTTTCCATGCGTCCGAAACGCATGTGCGTGAGGTTCTTCGTCCACTCGAAATAGGAAACGGCGACACCGCCGGCGTTGAGATAGATGTCGGGCAGGATGTAGACGTTCTTGCTCAGCAGGATCTTCTCGGCTCCGGGGGTCGTCGGTCCGTTGGCGGCTTCCGCCAGCAGGCGACACTTGACCTTGTCGGCGTTGGCCATCGTGATCTGGTTTTCGAGAGCTGCGGGAACGAGGATGTCGCAGGGGAACTCAAGGGCTGCGAGCGGACTCTTGAACGTCTTGGCTCCGGGGAATCCGGTGATCGTCCCTTTCTCGAGCCGCCATTCGTGAACTTCGTGGGGGTTGAGTCCCTTGGCGTTGTAGATCGATCCGTCCCACTCGCTGAGACCGACGATGACGCAGTCGTCATCATCGTGAAGAAGCGTGGCGGCGTGATAACCGACGTTTCCGAAGCCCTGGACCGAGACCTTCTTTCCGGCGAGGCCGGGCGACATGCCCATGTACTTGAGCGCCTGCTTGTCGGCCATGGCCTCGCGGATGCCGTACTGCACGCCGCGTCCCGTGGCTTCGGTGCGTCCCCGGATACCGCCCTGACTGACCGGCTTTCCCGTCACGCAGGCGAGGTTGTCGATTCCGGTGGGAGTCAGCGCGCTGAATGCGTCGGCCATCCAGGCCATCTCGCGCTCACCGGTTCCCATGTCGGGCGCGGGTACGTTGACTCCCGGTCCAATGAAGTTCTTGGAGGCGAGTTCGAAGGTGAAGCGTCGCGTCACGCGTTGCAGGGTGTCTTCGGAATGCGCTCTCGGATTGATACGGACTCCGCCCTTGGAGCCGCCGAACGGAACGTTGACGATGGCGCACTTGTACGTCATGAGGGCGGCCAGGGCCACGACCTCATCCGCGTTGACGTGCTCGTCGTAACGGATACCGCCCTTCAGGGGCTTCTTGTGGTGGCTGTGCTCCGCACGCCAACCCTCGACGACCATGAGACCTTGCTTGGTCTTGACCGGAAACTGGCAGTAGAAGAGGTTGTTGCAGACTTTGATCTGCGCGAGCAGCGTGCGGGGAATGTCCAGCGTGGCCGCGGCGTTGTCGAACTGTGCGGAAACGATGTTCCTGAAGTTGAGGTCTTCCTGCGCCGCCTTTGTGGACACCTTGCGCTTGGCCGCCATCGCCACCCCCAGTCTGGTTCCATTGCGTGAATGAAGCCCGAGAGGCGGCGGGCGCCGCGTCGGGCCGTACGGACGAAGTCTACCCTTATCGGGGAGTGCCGCGGAAGACTGCTATCGTGTGCGGAACTTTTCGAGAAGGGCGTTGAGCTGCTTGATTTCCGACTCGTCCAGTCGGCCTGCCTGCCGGAAGTGCAGCTCGTCGATGGGGCCGCGCAACCGATCGACCAGATCTGCGCCCTTTTCGGTGATGGCGATCCGAACGATCCGACGGTCTTCCTCGGACCGGATCCGGGTCGCCAGATCATCTCGAACCATGCGGTCGACCAAACGGGTGATATCGGGCACGCGGGTCACCATGCGGGACGCGACTTCCAGGCAGGGAAGACCATCCGGCGCCGAGCCCGAGAGGATCCGAAGCACGTTGTATTGTTGCTGGGTGATGCCGTGCGGCTTGAGCATCTGGCTGAACTCGGTGGTCATGAGTTCGGCCGTCCTCTGAACATTCAGAAAGAGCGCCACTTCCGGTGGCATGGGACGAGACTTGAGTTCGTCCTCGATTCTCCTTCGGCGGTCCACCCCTTCCCCCCATGCGGCCATGTCGAGATATTGACGCCCGATCGTAACGCGACGGCAACAAAGATAACAGTGTACGGCGGGAGGTGGGTCCGAGGGTATCTTAGATCTTTGGTGGCCCGGTGGATGGCCCGGAATTCATTGGAAGGCAAACAACAAGGTGAAGGGAGCCGTTCCCGATTGACGTCGACAGCAGGAGGCCAGGCCAGCCGACGCTACGGGTCTCCGGTGGAGCTGATGGTCAAGATCATCACGGGGGCTGTGATTCTGACCTGGGTCGCCGGAGCGATCCTTTTTGGCTACATGTCTCGGCCTTATCAGATCGTGACCGGTCTCTTTCTGGCCTTCACCGGGGTCATTCTCACCAGCGGGTACACCTTCCGGCCGATCGGGTACGGGCTGGGGCCGGAAGGCGTCGTCATCTATTTTGCGTGGCGGCGGCTGCATATTCCCTGGAGTTCCGTTCGATCGGTCGGGATTGAGCCGCGGGAGAAGCCCTTCCAGTCGATTCGGGTCTTCGGGACCGGCGGCGTTCTGGGGGTTCTGGGCTGGTACTGGAGCCCGGCGTTGGGCTTTCATATTCGGCTGGTGACCGATCGCAGCCGGACGGTCGTGCTGGATCGAGGTGTCCCCTACTGCCTGAGTCCTGATGATCCCGATCGATTCGTACGGGAGGCGCGGGCGTTTCTTGGGGATGAGTCGCCGTCGATGGAACTTGCGCCCCGGAGGCGTGGGCGAGGCTCGGGCTCTGGAGGTTGAGGCGGACCGGGCCGTTGTCCGGTCACTCCCGGCGGAGGGTCATCTTCGGCGGCCGAAAATGGTCCCAGGCTCGGGCGGCCGATTCGGTGAAGAGCGTCTCGCCGTTCTTGATGACGCGGACCAGCGGCTCTCCTTCCACGACGTATCCGACCTCCCGGATCGGCGTGTTCGTGATCTCGCCGGTTTCGAGAATGTCGGCCGCCTCTGCTTCGCGGGCGGTGAAGAGCATTTCGTAGTCGTCGCTGGCGCCGAACAACCAGGACCACGGCGGGTCGTGCCGTCCTTCGCCGGGTTGGAGCCCGGTTTTCTTTGCGGCGAGCGCCATGGAGTCGTGGATGGGGACGTCTGTCCGATCGATGATGAACTCCATTCCATTGCGTGCGGCGAGATGACCTGTGTCACCGATGAGTCCGTCACTGATGTCCATCGCGGCGGTCAACAGAGACTGGTTGGCGAGCATTTGCCCCAGACGCATTCGGGCTCTGGGGGCGACGTACCTTCGGATGAGGTCCCGGCCCCATGGGTTTTCTTCGATGAACGCGTCGCGTTCCTCGACTCGGTTTCCGATGGCTGCGGGTGCGAGGTCGAAGGTCGAGGTGTCTCCCAGTTTCAACGCGTGACGGAGGACGTGTAGTCCGGCCGCTGCCGCGCCGGGGGTTCCGGTGGCGAAAAGAATGTCTCCCCGTCGCGTCCCGTGTCGGAGCACGGTCTGACCGGTGGGAGTCGAGCCGACGAGGGTGAGGTCGATGAACCAGGCGGAACCTTCGGGAACTCCGGCCATGTTGCCGCCGACGAGCGCGCATTTCGACGCCTCCGCGCCGTCGAGTAGACCTGCGTAGATCTGCTCCAAGTGGTGGAGCGGAAATGAGCGTGTTAGGCCCAGGGAGATTAGCGCCCAGCGGGGCGTGCCGCCTTTGGCGATGATATCGGAGAGGTTGACTTCGAAGACGCGCCGGCCGATCTCTTTCGCGGTCATGGCTTCGGGGATGAAGTGGACGCCGGCGACCTGAACGTCGGTGGTCAGAAGTTCGTGCGTGCCTTGTGAGGGTCGGACGACGGCGAGGTCGTCACCGAGACCGACGATGACGTCGTCGCCTTGGAGGTCGCGGGATTCGATCCAACCACGGATGTGATCGATGACTTCGAACTCACCGAGTTGGCCGATGGTCTTTGAGTTCATGCTTTCCGTCATCGTTGCCGTTCTTTCGTTTCGACGTCGTTTGGGCGTCGTTCGACGTTGCCGGAGGGGGCGTTCGTCCAGCGGTCGTTCATCGTTCGTTCGCGAACACTTTACGGGCGCCGGTCGTTCCAGATTTGTCGGGCTTCTTGCGCCCATTCTTCGACGTTCTCGGCCATTGCTGCGGCGCTGAGAATGGCCGCTCCGTGTACTCCGGTGGCGGCTACGTCTCCCAGGTTTGTCTCGTCGATCCCGCCGATGGCGATCAAGGGGATCGAGCTTGACTTCACTGCGCGGGCCAAACCGTCCAAGCCGATGACGGGCCCCGCGTCGCTCTTGGAAGAGGTTGCAAAGACAGGACCGATCCCGCAGTAGTCGGCGCCGGCTGCCGCGCGTAGTGCGACCTCTTCCGGAGTGTCTGCCGATCCGCCGAGAATCCGTTCCGGTCCCAACCATTCGCGGGCCAATTCCAGAGGCAGATCGTCTGCGCCGAGATGGGCGCCGTCCGCGTCCAGGGCTTTGGCTAGGTCCACTCGGTCATTTACCAAGAAAGGTACGTGCCGACGACGGCAGGCGGCAGCGTGAATCCTTGCCGCGTGCAGGAAGTCCGCTGCGGAGGTGTTTTTGCTACGAAACTGGACGGTGTCGAAACCGCCGGCGATTGCGCGTTGGACGAAATCTTCGGCGCACCGTGTTGGATCGGTGATGAGGTAGAGGTTTCCGATTTGCACGATTCGTCTCCTTTGATGCGGGCGCGTCGTCGCAGTTAATGCCGGCTCCGCGTCTCGTGTGGACCGGGCGTTTCGCTACGACCGTCCTTCCCGGAGGAACCAGAAGTGGTCCGTCGGGCCCGCGCCGTTTCCGATGTCCAGTCCGTGTCGGATGGCTCCGCTGATGTAAGCCTTGGCCTGCTCGATGGCGTCGGTCGTTGAGAGTCCTTTGCCGAGTCCGGCGGCGATGGCGGAGGCGTAGGTGCAGCCGGTTCCGTGCGTGGATCCCGAGTCCCAGCGGGGAGTGACGTAGCGACGAAGGCAGGTGGCGATTCGGGCGTTGTGGGCCGGGTCGCGCTTGTCGTTGTTGTTGTCGTGGTCGAGGTTGTCGATGTCGTCGATGTCGTCGTTGTTGTCGTTGTCGTGGTTGTCGAAGGAATAGAGATAGTCGGCGGCTTCGTCCTCGGGAAGGTGGCCTCCTTTGAGAAGGACATACTGCGGTCCCATATCGAGGAGTGTGTTCGCGACGTCATCGTAGTCGCTCGCGCTTTCGATCTTGGAGCCGGAGAGGAGTTCGGCTTCCTCCTTGTTGGGTGTGATCAGCCAAGCCAAGGGGAGCAGCTCCGTTCGGACGACGTCGACGGCGTCGGAGGAGAGCAGTGTGTGTCCGCTTTCGGAGACCATGACCGGGTCGACGACGAGGCGCGGTGGGTCGTTCTCGGGTTGGGGTTGGAGCGGGCCTCTAGGCTCGGATTGGAGCGCGGCTGGGGCCGGGCTCGCGGCTTTGGACAGGAAGGCGGCGACTTCACGAACGATCTCGGCGGATGAGAGCATGCCGGTCTTCACTGCGGCGATCTCGAAATCGGACCAGACGGCTTCCAGCTGACTGCGGATGACGGAGACCGGAAGGTCGAAGACGTCGGTGACCGCGACGGTGTTCTGCGCCGTGATCGAGGTGATGACGGAGGCGCCGAAGACGCCGTTGGCGTGAAAGGATTTGAGGTCGGCCTGGATTCCGGCGCCGCCTCCGGAGTCGGAGCCGGCGATGGTCAGGCAGACGGGAAGCGTTGGCATTCGCTGAGAGTAGCGCGTCGGGGAGCGTGGGGAAATGAGTGTGGGGCGGCGATGCAGCCTCTCGGCTACGCAGCCTCTCGACTACGCCGTCTCTGGGCTACGCCGCCTTTTGGGCCTCGGCGATGTCGGCGTAGTTGACGACGCAGTTGCGTCCGGAGTTCTTCGCTTCATAGAGCGCGGTGTCGGCTTGCTTGACGAGGGTGTTCCCGTCGAGTTCGGTGCCGTCACAGATGGTCAGGCCGAAGCTGGCGGTGACCTGTCCGCAATCTGACTCCATGGACTCGATGGAAGCGCGCAGGCGCTCCATCAGGCGGAGACCGATGTCGACGTTGGCGCCTTCCAAGATGATGACGAATTCCTCGCCGCCGTATCGGCCGACGAAGTCGGACCGGCGTAGTCCGGCCGTCAGTGTGTTGGCGACGCGACAAAGGACTTCGTCGCCGGCCTGGTGGCCGTAGGTATCGTTCAGCCTCTTGAAGTGATCGATGTCGACCATGGCAAGGACGAACGGCACGGCGTGACTGTGTGCCGACTGGAGTGCGGAGACCAGGTGCTCCTGAAACGCCCGCCGGTTGGGTACGCCGGTCAGGCCATCGGTGATGGCCAGTGTCTGCAGTTGGCTGTTCAGGGCGACGAGGTCTTCCTTTTGTCGTTCGATCTGGCGTTCCGCGTCTCGTAGAGCGGTGACATCGACGACGCTGGTCAAGGCGCCGACGATTTCGCCTTTGTTGCCGAGTAGCGGGTGGCTGCTCACGAGCAGGTGCTTGGAGTAGAGCGTCCATGGGTGATCGGCAAAGGATTTTCCGAGGAAGACGTTCTGTAGGGAGGTCCGTGCTTTGTCCGTTCCGAGCTCGGGGAGCAGCTCCCAGAAGGATTGGCCGAGAGCGACGTGGGGCGCGATTCCGAAGAGGGACTCGGCGCGTGCGTTCCATTCGTAGACGCGGCCGTGAAGGTCGATGGTGAAGCAGGCAATGGGCAGGTCTTCGAACATGCGGACGGAGCGGCTCCGGGCCAGTTCCGCAATCTCCTGAGCCTGGATCAGACGGAGGTTGGCGTCGAGGAGGTCGTCGCGAACGAGACCCAGCTCTTCCTGCTCTCCGACCATGTCGCGGCTTCGTTGGATTCGGCGTCGGGCCGCTCCCAGACGAAGTTCCAGCTCGAGAGGGTCCAGTGGGAGCAGGAGAACGTCGTCCGCGTGGTTGGGGAAGACCGGAGACTTTTCTGACTGCGGGGACTCGTTCAGGTCTCCCCCGGCTTTCGTTGCCTCGACGGTTGCCGGGGAAAGATGGGAGGAGAGCGAAGATCGTTGGACGGCAGCCAACAGATAGCCCGTGCTTCCGAGACGGTTGCGAAGTCGGCGTACGTCGGCCGGGTCGGTGATGTCCTGGGCCGAGTAGATGGCCAGGTCCGCGTCCGCGGGTGAGAGCGAAAACTGTTCGATGGAAGCAAAGGGAATGGCGCCGTGACCCAGAGAGCGGAGGGTTTCTACGAGCGCTTCGCCGCGCAGGCTTTCGGTGTCCAGGACCCAGATGTTCACGTGAGTTCGCTACCGCTGCCCGGCTAGGCCGCTTTCACGTTCCAGGTCTTTTGGATGTAGGCGCAGAGATTGTCGTAGCGACGCTGGGTTTCTGCGAGGAGCTCCGCCGGCTGATTCAGGGAGTTGGAGCGGGCGTCGCTTTCCAGCTGTGCGCATGGTTCGGCCATGAAGGCGGCGCCCAGGGAGCGGCAGCTTCCCTTGAGGGTGTGGGCCACGCGTTCGATGGAGTCGATGTCGTTGGCCGAGATCGCCGTTTCGAGGTTGGAGATGAGCGGCGGGGTGACCCGCATGAACTCCTGCATGAGTTCGGTCTCGAACTCCGTGTCTCCGCCGGACATGTCCTCCAGATGAGCGTGATCGATGGGGGACATGCTTTGGTCTTGCTGGCTCGGTTCCATGCCGCGTGCTCCTCCGATGGGAAGGATCGATTGAAAACCGCCGGTTCTCCGGCAACTCCTTCGGATCACGTCGAATATCGACCGGAAACGGACCTGACTTGAGGGAAGGCCCGTGGTTTTTGGCGGGCCTCGTCCGATTTTGGGGGGTGGCGTGTTCGGTGTTTTGTTCGGTGTGGTGGCGTGGGAGCCGTTCCTTGGCTCGAGGAATCCGTCGTGTGGTGTCGAATTCATCGTATGATATCCGGAACGGCCGGATTTCGGTCGGACGGAGATGACCCTTGGACAGCGCCCCACCCGACCGGTGGGGCGGAGTGCGCCGCGAGGTCCGAGCCGAGCGAAGTCCCGGACCGAAATCCCGGGCCCAAGCAGCTTCGGATCCAAGCCCCGGACCGTCGGCGGTGCGCGAAAGGACTTACATTGATGAAACGCTTGATGGGATTCCTCCTTATCTCCCTCTTCCTGGTTGCCCCAATCGCTGCCGCAGAAGATGCCGCGGAATCCGCAACGATGAGCGCCCAGGACGAGAAGGATGCTCTCCACAAAGAAGTCCCGCTCGGAGTCTATGGAACACCTCCGACTTCGGCGGAGGCCTTGCCGGTCGGCGAGATGATCAAGGTCGCCGATGAGAACATCGGCAATCAGGTCTGTGTCTGGGGGACGGTCAGCGAAGTTTGTCCCATGCGGGGTTGCTGGATCGACCTCGAGGATGCGTCCGGTGAGTCGATGCGGATCAAGGTTACGGACGGGCAGATCGTCTTTCCTCTTTCGGCGAAGGGCTACAGTGCGATCGTTGAGGGTGAGTTGACGAAGATCGAGCTTTCTGCGGAAGAGGCCGTGGCCTGGCGGGAGCATTGGGCCTACGAGAAGGGTGAGACCTTCGATCCGAAGAAGGACTATGGACCGTTGACGTTCTATCAATTGAACGGGACCGGAGCGGTCATTGTTCCGCCTGAGAAGCCGTCATCGGATGAGTCGAAGGACGGCGAGTAGAGAGCGGGGCTTCTGGGAGCTGCGCTTCCAGGGAGCTGCGCATCGCACAGTTCGGGGCCGCGCGCTTCCACGGTGGTTTCCCACCCGTCGCGGCCCAGTTTCCAGACGAGGTTTCCGGGAGCCTTCCCGGACACTCGGATGGACCCGACGCTGTGTACACCTTGGAGGTGGCACGCTGCGCATAGCGTGATCTTGTTCCAGCCATCGTCAGACCCGTTCGCGGAGCGGAAGATGATGTGGTGGACGGTGAGATTGCGCCTGGACGTGCAGTAGGGGTTCTGGCACTGGAATCCGTCGCGGGCCAGAGTTCGGAACTCTGCGGTTCTGCGGCGGAAGTCGGCATCCTCGTCGATCCATCCGGCTTGCACATGGATGAACAGGACCTCGAGACACCACCAGTCCGGCTTGTCTTGACCATATTGGGCGCGAAGGATGGCGAAGGCTCGTGCGAGTGCGTCGATGGTTTCCGGGGCGACGAAGAAGCGGAGGTGCGTCTCGGTAGGGGTTGTGGGGTCGGGAATCGGTACCGACGGCGGAGTCGAGTCTTCGTTGAGAAGGGCTTCGAGTCGGCTTGCGCGCGCAGAGAATGTCGGGGCTTTGGATGCGTCGGCGTCGGCAACGGGATCGGGGTGCGCAGAGGATGTCAGTTCGCGCGGTAGCTCGGGGTGCGCAGAGGATGTCAGTTCGTCCGGTAGCTCGGGGTGCGCAGAGGATGTCAGTTCATCCGGTAGCTCGGGGTGCGCAGAGGATGTCAGTTCGCCCGGTAGCTCGGTGTGCGCAGAGGATGTCGGTTCATCCGGTAGCTCGTGGTGCGCAGAGGATGTCGGGCCATCCGGTAGTTCGGGATGCGCAGAGAATGTCGGTTCATCCGGTAGCTTGTGGCGCTCAGAGAATGTCGATTCATCCGGTTGGTCGTGGTGCGCAGAGAACGTCGGGCCATCCGGTAGTTCGGGATGCGCAGAGGATGTCGGATTGGATTTGTCTCCCGAGGTGGGCGACCGATCGATGGACTTCCTAACCACCGCGGGGCGTTCGGCGAGCAGGGCCTCCACATCCCGGACCTTCCGATGGAACGTTTCAGAACTCAGAGCGTGCGGATCCGTCTGCATGCGGCCGAGGACTTCCGGCCACAGCGCGGCGTCCGGCGGCTGCAACCGTGGTTGAGAGCGGAAGGACGTGTTTTTCGGCCGAAGATCGTCATGAGCCAACGTCCAGTCGATCTGTTTCTTGAAGCCCTTGAGCGGCGTTGATAATGCGCGCTCGACCCAGAGACGGAGCGTTGACTCCTCTGCTCCTGCGCACTCGATTCGTTGAAGTTGTCGGATGAACGGCGTCCGGAGTCTCGGGTCGGATTCGGCCGACCGTAGCGTTCGGGTAACCTCGGGAGCGCGCAACCAGCGATGGGCGGTTCGCGCGGTCCGGCCCAGGCGGGCTTCGACGTAGTCATCAAATGACACGAATCCGAGGCGGACGAAGGATCGATCTTTCCGGATCTGTCGGAGGCAGTCGAGGCGCTGCCGCTTCAAGACGCGGGACTCGGCTTCCAACTCGTGCAGCTGCTGCAAAGCGACGAGTGGATCCGGACAAGGGTCGGCGTCCTGTGGCAGCGCTGAGTCTTCATTCGGTTGTTCGGCCGGATATCGGTCCTCACTGCAACTGAGGCGGGAACGCGGGTGTCTTTCCGAAAGCAGTTCTTCCAGCCGCGCGCGCAGCTTCTTCGCCAGGGACATCTCGCGTTCCCGATGGTGTTCGGACCACATTCCCTGACGGGTCTCGACTCGTTCGGGTCGGGACATGACGAAGCTGCCTCCATCCGTCTGATCGTCGGGAATCCCGTTGTGGTAGGCCCAGCCGGGATCTCCGGCCTCGGGTTTGGTTATCTTGCGTTCCGCGGCCTCCCTCTGGCGGAACGAGAGCCACGGGCCGGGAGACTCGATGTCCTTGCCGTCGAACGTGTAGACGTAGCTGTCCAGCTCGGGTTGCTTGTCGTGTGACGGTGCTGTCGGTGAGACGTTGTGTGACCTTGGATCAGACTCGGTCACGAAAAGCGGTGGCCAGTGCACGTGGCGACTCAGGTTCGCCTCGATGCGCGGATCCTGTCCGGCCAGAAAGGAGGCCAAGGCCACGTCAAGGTAGTCTTGTGACGATGCGCGGTGACCGATGCGTCGACTGACGATCTCCGCGAACGACTGGCAGCTCCAGACCGTTGGATAGGGACATCGGATGCGAAGCGCGCGGGAAGCTTCAGAATCGAGGTGGCTCGACGGATTCGCGTCCCGACTCCGGTCCGCACCCACACTCCGGTTCGCACCCACTTCCGCACCCACTTCAGCATCCACTTCCGGAGCCAACTCGACAGCCAACTCCCTATCCGTTGTGCGGCTCACCGCTGTAGCGCGACTTGCTTGTCGGTCGGTGTTTTCCCTCGCCTGCCCGACCACCCGGCGTAGCGCGTCCGGCCCGAGGCGTGCAGCGCGGCGGAGCCATGATCGTTCGTTTTCTGGAGTGAGCTGACCGAGGACGATTGTGAGCTTTGCTTCGGTGATGAGGCCATTCGCGTAGGCGGCACGTGTCGCGGGTAGCGAAGCGAGTTGACGGCCGATCCGAACCTGCTCCTGCCAGCTCCGGTTGGAGATTCCAAGGCGTTGTTGGGCGTAGTCCTCCCGATGAGAGAAGCCGAGCTGAATGGGGTCGACCGATGCGTGTAGCGCGGACAGAAGTTCGAGTCGGTCGATGCGGAGCCGGCCCAAGCACGACACGATCCTTTCGAGGACTTCATCGTTCCACCATGGGTGTTGACCGAGCGGACGGAGCGCGTCAGGCGGAGAGGCCACCGTACAAGAGGAGCCGTGAAGGGACGCCACGGCTCGAGGGGAGTGGTGAGGTGACGCCGCGGCCTGTGAACACGTTGTGGTCAAGGAGAAGCCCTGTGGAGACCTCGCGACACTCGGGGAGCCGTCTCGGGGCGGTCCGGTCCGAATGGCCTTTCCGTTGTGACGCGAGTCCACCGTGGGCGCGGGTTTCTGAGTGAGAATCGTCGACATGCTATCCGGGTCCAAGTTCTGTTCGGGCGACAAAGACCGACGTGAAACACGAAGCTCTCCGAAGGAGGCGGTATAGGTTAGAACGAATGAGAAGCACGAAGGTTTCACAGAAAGCGAACAAATGTTTGTGTGTGTAAAACCGGTGTCGTGGATCAAAACATGCAGAGGCCGAGGCACATCGAGGGGGAGCTATGGCGATGCACGGGCGCAACCGAGATCGCGACCGCGACCGTTCGGCGCGCGGCCGCGAGGCACGGTCGCAAGTTGCGAAGGCGAGACGCGATCCAAAGGCACCGCGCAAGCCGCGCGAGCGTGACCCCAACCGCAGCGCACGGTCGCGAGTCGCGAGCGTGAGACCCGAACAAGACGTGCGGCTACAAGTCGCGGGCGGGAGACTCGAATCGAAGGCCCGGCTCCAAGTCGCGAGCGTAGGACCCGAGCGTAAGTGCGAACCGGCGTGCCCTTGGAGGTCGACCGAACCGTACAACAGAAAGGCCCCGCTTCCGCGCGGGGCCCTTTGCTACATCATGCCGAGCTCGAGCTTGGCCGACTCGGACATCAGGTCGGGGCTCCACGGCGGATCCCAAACGAGCTCGACCTTTCCGTCCTTTACGCCTTCGACTTCGTTGAGCTTCTCTTCCACTTCACCGGGGAGGGTTCCGGCGACGGGGCAGGCGGGTGAGGTCAGGGTCATCGTGACGTGTGTGCGTCCGTCGGACTCGACATCGATCTCGTAGATCATGCCGAGTTCGTAGATGTCGACGGGGATCTCGGGGTCGTAGACGGTCTTCATCTGGTCGACGATTCGGTCGTGGAGGTCCTGCGTATCGATGCTTCCTCCGGCGGGAGCTGAGGCGGTGTCGGCCGAGCCGGCTTCAGAGCTGACCGTTGACGACTCGCCGGCAGAGGGATTGTTGCCGGTTGCAGAGTCGGCGTCTGCAGCGTCCACAGAACTCGTCGCCGCTGCATCCTTCGGTGCGGCGTCCGCGGACTGCGGGGCCGACGCCTGCTGTTCCTCTCGGTGACGATCGACGGCGATGGACTCACGGTGCGCAGTCCGTTGATCTCCTGACGCGCTCTGCCCGCCGGTGAAGGTTTCGGGTTCCATTCGTGGTAGTCCGGCCGACGTGCGGGTATCTCCGCACGGGTCACCGGCGTCGCCAGCTCCGGACTTGGAGTCAGACCCGGCCTTGGAGCCGGTTCCAGCCTTGGAGTCGGTGTCAGCGTTCGACATCGGCTTCTTGTGGTCTCCCGTTTCGGTCATAGGTTCCTCGGCCGAGAATGGGCCATGATGTTGTCATCTGATTCCGTCATCGATCCGTGACTCCGTCCACCCGTCAATCGCTCACCAAACTCCTCACCATCGGCATCCCCTCGACGCGCGTCTTCTCGAATCACGTCTTCCCGAATCGCGCCGTTTGAATCGCGCCGTCTCGAATCGCGCCGTCTCGAATCGAATCGCATCGCCTCGAGTCGTGGCCGCTTCATCCCGTCCCCCGCCCTCTTCACTCCGTCGTGACGGGTGTGTCCCGGCCGTCGAGTGCGGCCTCCAACGTCCGCCAGGCTAGCGTGGCGCACTTCACGCGGACGGGGAAGTCTTTGACGCCTTCAAACACGGCCAACTTGCCCAGTGCGTCCGGGTCAGTGTCGTTCTCGGGGTCGATCAACATGGCGGTGAACTGTCGCATCAGGTCCATCGCTTCCGTCGCGGTCTTGCCTTTCAGCGCCTCGGTCAAAAGAGACGCGGACGCGGTCGAGATGGCGCATCCGGTTCCCTGAAAGGAAACGTCTTCGACGACGTCGCTCTCGTTCACGCGAACGAAAAGGGAGAGCTTGTCTCCGCAGACGGGGTTGTAGCCGACGGAGTGCCGATAGGGCTCGTCCATCGGACGGTAGTTGCGCGGCTTCTTGCCGTGATCCAGGACCAGCTCCTGGTAGAGTTCGCGTAGTTCGTTCATGAACCTTCCTTGACCTTGATAGCTTGGCTAGTCGCCGAAGAGCTCCCGTGCCTGGTCGATTCCACGGACCAGGGCCTCGACGTCTTCCCGCGAATTGTAAACCGCGAACGAGGCCCGGACTGTAGCCGGAATTCCGAAGCGGTCCATCACGGGTTGTGCGCAGTGGTGTCCGGCGCGGATGGCGACGCCTTCCTGATCGAGAACGGTGCCCAGGTCGTGGGGATGAATCCCGTCGACCACGAAAGAGAGAATGCCCGTCCGCTCCTTGGCTTCCCCGATGAAACGGATGCCTTTGCGTTCGGACAACAGGCCGGAGGCGTACTCCAACAACTCGTCTTCGTGCTTGGCCGCTGCGGTGACGCCGACGTCGTGAAGGAAGTCGATGGCGGCTCCCAGTCCGACCGTGCCCGCGATGTTGGGTGTTCCGGCTTCGAACTTGTTGGGCAGCGAGTTGTAGATCGTGTCCTCGAAGCTGACCATGAGGATCATGTCGCCGCCGCCCTGATAGGGAGGCATCGTGTTCAGCAAATCATAGCGACCGTAGAGCGCGCCGATTCCGGTCGGTCCGTACATCTTGTGTCCGGAGAGCGTGTAGAAATCGCAACCGAGTCGTTGAACATCGATCTCGACGTGGGCGCCGGCCTGCGCACCGTCGATGAGGACGACCGCGCCCGCCGCTTTGGCGAGTCGCGTCATCTCTTCGACGGGATTGATCGTACCGAGGGCGTTGCTGATGTGCGAAAAGGCTGCGATCCGAGTCTTGTCGGAGAGCAGGCGCTCGAACTCGTCCATCCGGACATCGCCGCGATCGTCGATCGGAACGACGACCAATTTCGCTCCCGTGGCCTGACAAAGCATCTGCCACGGGACGATGTTGGAGTGGTGTTCGAGGTGGGTGATGAGGATCTCGTCACCCTTCTGCAGCTGACTGCGTCCGTAACTTTGTGCGACCAGGTTGACCGCTTCGGTCGTACCGCGGACGAAGATGATTTCTTCCGGGCGCTCCGCTCCCAGAAACTTCTGTACCTGCTCGCGCACCGACTCGTAGTGGCTGGTCGCGACTTGTGAGAGCTCGTGGACACCGCGGTGAATGTTGGCGTTCTCGCGGAAGTAGTAGCGCGCGACGGTTTCGACGACGGACTGCGGTTTCTGCGTGGTCGCCGCGTTGTCGAGGTAGGAGAGGCGTTGTCCGCGGACCTTGCGGCGCAGGATCGGGAACTCGCGCCGGATTTTCTCCACATCGAGGCCGGAGCCGCTCTTGGCGGAGTAGTCGACGGGGGCTCTGAAGGTCCCCTTCTTCGTCTGTTCCGTGCTCGCGTTCATTCGAGTGCCTCAGTCATGCCCCGTGTTTTCGTTCCGCGTGGCCAATCCCTGGTCGCGATGTCGCTTCAATCTGGACGTGCTTTCGATCCCAAATCTTCGATCTGGGCAGTGCTTCTGACCCGAAACCTTCGCTCTGGACGGTGCTTTCGATCCGGAAAAAACTCGCTATCAGGACAATACCTTCGACACCGCCTCCTGCGCGATCGCTTCCATCGGGGCGTAGTTCATTCGCTCGATGACGTCTCCCGCAAAAGCCTGGACGAGGATCTTCGTCGCTTCCCGACGCGGAATGCCGCGCGAGCGCAGATAGAAAAACGCTGCCTCGTCGAGTTGACCGATGGTCGCGCCGTGCGTGCAGCGGACGTCGTCGGCAAAGATCTCGAGCTGCGGCTTCGTGTTCATGAGCGCTTTGTCCGAAAGGATGAGCGCGTTGTTCGATTGGATGCCGTCGGTCTTCTGCGCATCCTGAACGACGTGGACCTTTCCGTTGAAAACGCCCTGCGCTTCGTCGTCGAGAATCGACTTGTAGAACTCGCGGCTGGCGCAGTGGGCGACTTCGTGGACGATCTCGGTGTGGTCGTCCATCAGTTGCTGATCGTGCCCGACGTTCAGTCCGTTGAGCACGCACTCGCAGCCGGAGCCGGAGAGGACGACACGAAGGTCGTTTCGTACGAGCTTGCCGCCGCGCGAGATGTTGTTCGTATGAAAGTGCGAGTCGCGATCCAATCGGGCGAAGGTGGCCGCGATGTGGTGGACAGAGCCGGAGTCGCGGTTGACTTTGAAGTGCTCGACTTGGGCATTGGCTCCGACGAAGACCTCGGTGACAGGGGCGACCAGGTAGTTGCCCTCTGCGTGGGCCTGATAGTCCTCGATGATGCGGACGCGTGCGCCTTCTTCGATGACGAAGAGGCTGCGCGGGCAGGAAAGATTGACGGCGGCGTTGTTCGTCGTCGCACTGCCGGACGCGGTGTGCACGATGTGGATGTTCGTTTCGACGTCCGCGTTCTTCGGGACATGAAGATAGACGCCGTCCGTGAAGTTTGCGGCATTGAGCGAGGCAAACGGGTAACTGCCGTCGCCTTGAAGAGTCCCGAGACGGGACTCCAGCTCGTCGCGATCCGTCGTGAGCGCTTCGGACATCGGGGCGAGACGGGCTCCGTTGTCGGTCCATGCGCTGAGGTCGGACAGGTTCGGCGCGAACTGGCCGTCGACGAAGACCAAGCGCGCGACCTTGCCGGCATTCGTATCGGCATCACCGGCAGCGGAGTCCCCAACATTGCCAAGCAGGAAGGGACTGACCGAAGGAACCCCCACCGCGCCGGTGGCCGTCTTGAACTCCCAGTCCCGAATGGCGCGGACGTTGGTGTACTTCCACTCTTCGTTCTTGGTCGTGGGGACGCCCTGCGTTTCGAAGGCGTCCCGGTGCCGGGCCCGCAGGTCGTTCGTCCAGTCTTTCGTCGCAGTGTCCGTGCTCAACGTGGCATCCTTTGTCACTGTGCTTGTGTTCCGGGCCGACCGGGCATCGTACGACATCGGCCTCTCGCGCGTCAGCGTTGCGTCACTTCTATCGTTCATTCGGTCTCAGCCTCCTACGGCTGCGTCTTGTCTCATTCGCTCCAGGGCTAGCGTACGGTGCCCGTTAGTCGGGCTTGATAGTTACTTCCCGCTGAGGGCTGCTTCCTCGATCTCGCTGTAGCCCTTCTCTTCCAGCTCCAGGGCGAGTTCCTTTCCGCCGGAGCGGGCGATCTTGCCTTTGTAGAGCACGTGGACGAAGTCGGGGACGATGTAGTTGAGCAGGCGCTGGTAGTGCGTGACGACCAGGAAGCCGCGGCCTTCGTCGCGGAGTGCGTTGACTCCGTTGGCGACGTCCTTCAAGGCGTCGATGTCGAGGCCGGAGTCGGTTTCATCCAGGATCGCCAGCTTCGGTTCGAGCACGGCCATCTGGAAGATCTCGTTGCGCTTCTTCTCGCCGCCGGAGAAGCCGTCGTTGACGGGACGGTTGAGCAGGCTCTCTTCCATGTGCAGGACCTTGAGCTTCTCTTTGACGAGCTTGAGGAAGTCGACGGCGTCGAGCTCGTCGAGTCCCTGCTCTTTGCGCACGGAGTTGACCGCAGCCTTCAGAAAGTAGGTGTTGTTGACGCCGGGGATCTCGACCGGGTACTGGAAGGCGAGGAAGACGCCGGCGTGGGCGCGCTCTTCCGGCTCCATCTCGAGCAGGTCTTTGCCCATGAACGTGATCGAGCCGTCTGTGACCTCGTACTCCTCGCGGCCTGCGATGACGTGGGCCAGGGTGCTCTTGCCGGAGCCGTTCGGGCCCATGATGGCGTGGACGTCACCCGCTTTGACGGTCAGGTCGAGGCCGTTGAGGATCTTGTTCCCATCGGCTTCGACGTGCAGGTTGCGAATCTCGAGCATGTCTCTGTTTCTCTCCTGTTTCGCGGCGCCACCCTGGCTGCCGGTTCTTGGCCGCCGTGTGGCGACATGCAATTCTGTCCTACCGATCGTCCGGACCGGCCTGCCACCGGGACTCCCCGGCGACTCACTCTCGCCCGCCGTTTAGCCGACGCTGTTTTCCAAACTGATTTCCAGAAGCTTCTGCGCTTCGACGGCGAACTCCATCGGCAACTCGCGGAAGACTTCCTTGCAGAAGCCGTTCACGATCAGGTTGATGGCGTCCTCTTCCGACAGGCCGCGTTGCTTGCAATAGAAGATCTGGTCTTCGCCGATCTTGCTGGTCGTCGCCTCGTGCTCGAGCTGCGCAGTCGGGTTCTTCACCTCGATGTAGGGGAAGGTGTGCGCGCCGCAGCGGTCGCCCATGAGCATGGAGTCGCACTGCGAGTAGTTCCGCGCGTTCTCGGCGCCGGGCATGATCTTGACGAGACCGCGGTAGCTGTTCTGGCTGACGCCGGCGGAGATTCCCTTGGAGATGATCGTCGACTTCGTGTTCTTGCCGATGTGGATCATCTTCGTGCCGGTGTCGGCAACCTGGTGATTGTTGGTCACGGCGACGGAGTAGAACTCACCGACGGAGTTGTCTCCCTGCAGAATGCAGCTGGGATATTTCCACGTGATGGCGGAACCGGTTTCGACCTGCGTCCAGCGGATCTTGCTGTTGCGACCGCGACAGGCGCCGCGCTTGGTCACGAAGTTGTAGATGCCGCCCTTGCCGTCCTTGTCACCGGGGTACCAGTTCTGGACGGTGGAGTACTTCACTTCGGCGTCGTCCAACGCGACGATCTCGACGACGGCGGCGTGGAGCTGGTTCTCGTCGCGCATCGGAGCGGTGCAGCCTTCGAGGTAGCTGACGTACGCGCCTTCCTCGGCGATGATCAACGTGCGCTCGAACTGACCGGTGTCCGCGGCGTTGATGCGGAAGTAGGTCGAGAGTTCCATCGGGCATCGCACGCCCTTGGGAACGAAGACGAACGAACCGTCACTGAAGACAGCCGAGTTCAAAGCCGCGAAGAAGTTGTCGGAAGCGGGGACGACCGAGCCCATGTACTTCTTGACGAGTTCCGGGTGGTCCTTGACCGCTTCGGAAAACGAGCAGAAGACGATTCCCAGTTCGCCGAGCTTCTCTTTGTAGGTGGTGGCGACGGAGACGGAGTCAAAGACCGCATCGACGGCGACTCCGGTCAGACGCTTCTGCTCTTCCAAAGAGATGCCGAGCTTCTTGAAGGTCTCGAGCAGCTCCGGATCGACTTCGTCGAGAGACTCGAGCTTGGGCTTCTTCTTCGGCGCGGAGTAGTAGCGCGCGTCCTGGTAGTCGATGGGCGGGTAGCTGAGGTTGGCCCAGTTCGGCTCCGTCATCTTCTGCCAGTTGGCGAAAGCCTTGAGACGCCATTCGAGCAGCCACTCCGGCTCTTCCTTCTTGGCGGAGAGCATGCGAATGATGTCTTCGTTCAGGCCCTTGGGAATGGTGTCGGACTCGATCTCCGTCGTGAAGCCGTACTTGTACTCGCTTTGAGTCAGCTTCTCGAGTTGGTCGGTCGAGGTGGAGGACATGTCCGCTCCTTCAATCGTCGTTCACATCGCGATGCCCGCGGTGGGCGCCGTCTCGTTTTCGTTGACCGGGCTCGCCAAGTGGCCCGGATCGCCGCGGGTCCGCCCGCGACTTCAGTCAGCTAGCTGCCAGCAAGAGTGATTCGTGCCCTGAACCTACTTGGATCCCGCGACCGGGGCTTCGTTTCCCGAAACCTGGGCCAGGAGTTGTTCGCAGGGGTCGGGTCCGGGTTCGTGTTGCTCGACCAGGGCCTGGACGAGGCGGTCGACCCATCCCGACATGCTCTCTTCGCTGTGATCGATCAGGTCCTGCAACGCGGTTTGCGAGAGGACGCGGTCGATGATGAACTGCAGTCCCGACCAGACGGAGCGGATCGTGCAACCGCTGGTATGGATGCATTGGTGCTTCTCGCCGCGGAAACGGCTGCAGGTCTCTCCGTCATAGAGCTTGCCGCCGAGGACGGCCAGGGCTTCCGAGAGGGTGATCTCCCGGGCCGGGCGGGCCAGGCGGTAGCCGCCGTTGCGCCCCCGGATGCTGGCGACCAACTGGCCGCGGGAGAGGACTCCCATCAGCTTCCCAGCGTACTCCGTGGAGAGGCCTTCCTCGTCGGCTATTTTGTTGACGGCCAACGTGTTGCCGCCCAAAG
This sequence comes from bacterium, assembly GCA_030431975.1. GTDB lineage: Bacteria > Eisenbacteria > RBG-16-71-46 > CAIMUX01 > CAIMUX01 > JACKCR01. The sequence continues at coordinate 147,803 of JAUIHP010000017.1, forward strand.
GGTCGCCGTTTGGGGCCGTCTCGCGGGCCAGGCGGAGGAGGCAGCGGAGGCCGTATTCCTGTTGTGAGGTCAGCTTCATGGCAGATCTCTACTGATACCTGTACTAATAAGGTTCGGTGTCTTTGCCGTCGGGTTCGCTCGCGGCGGCGATCGGTGGCCGGCGAGTGCCTAGCCCGAACTATTCATGAAGGACCTTCATGAGTAGTTCGGGCTGGGACGGGGTGCGGGCCGCGTTCGAGCCCGACCGGTTATTACTACTCATCTGTAGGAGTTTGTCCAGATAAAAATCGGCCCCAAGAGGTCTGGATTTAGCGGAATCACCCGGCCGGCCCGCTAAACTCAATCCCTCGCTTCCGTTCCCCGGATAGGGTAATCTCCGCGCTTGTGATTTCTGGAATCCCCAGTCGATAGAAGAAGGGAGAAGGTATGGCAGCCAGCTATGGCGATGGCCATCATCTGTTTACGAGCGAGGCCGTCTCGCCCGGGCACCCGGACAAAGTGGCGGACCAATGCTCCGACGCGATTCTCGACAGCCTGCTCGCCGTCGATCCGAACGCCCGCTGTGCCTGTGAAACGTTGGTTACGACCGGGCTTGCCGTCATCGCCGGAGAGGTGCGCGTCGACGAGCGAAAAGCCAAGGCGATGGTCGCTCTCGATCAAATCGAGAACACCGTGCGTCAGACCATCCGCGAGATCGGCTACACCGACCCGACGATGCGCTTCGACGCCGACAGTTGTGCCGTGATTCGCACGCTCCACCGCCAATCCGACGACATCGCCGCCGGAGTCGACAAGGACGGCGCCGGAGACCAGGGCCTGATGTTCGGCTTTGCCTGCAACGAGACGAAGGCGCTGATGCCGCTGACCATCGAGCTCGCGCATGACCTGATGAAGCGTCAGGTCCACGTCATGAAGAAAGGCATCATCCCCGGGCTGCGCCCCGATGCCAAAAGTCAGGTCACGATCGAGTACGAAGGCCGTGAAGCCAAGCGCGTCACCGCTGTGGTGTTGTCGACGCAGCACACTCCCGAGTGGACCGGCCGGGCCAAGCAGAAGAAGCTGAAAGACCTGGTCATCAAGCACATCATCGAACCCGTGATGCCGAAGTCGATCTATAAGACGAAGGACGCGACGATTCACATGAATCCCACCGGCGCCTTCGAGATCGGCGGCCCCCACGGTGACGCCGGACTCACCGGACGCAAGATCATCGTCGATACCTACGGTGGACGCGGCTGTCACGGAGGCGGCGCGTTCAGTGGAAAAGATCCCACGAAGGTCGACCGCTCCGCGTCGTACATGGCGCGCTACGTCGCCAAGAACATCGTCGCCGCCGGGCTGGCGGAGATGTGTGAAGTGCAGCTCTCCTATGCCATCGGTGTGAAGGACCCGCTGTCGGTCTTGGTGACGACGGAAGGGACCGGGAAGATTTCGGACGAGCAGATGGAGCAGATCGTGCGGAAGGTGTTCCCGCTGACGCCGAAGGGGATCATTGATCATCTGAAGCTGCGGAGGCCGATTTATCGGCGGACGGCCATGCATGGGCACTTTGGGCATGCGGCTGAGAAGAGCGGGGCGTTCAGCTGGGAGAAGGTGGATATGGTGAGGAAGTTGAAGGCGGTGGCGAAGGGGTAGCCTGCGGCCGAGACGAGCCGGACCGAGTTGAGTCGGGCCGGGTCCAGCGGGGTCGAGTACTCCGTCGATAACTCACCTGTTCTTGCGATAGCGCATTCGGTTTTGCCGGGTGCGCTTTCTCATTGGTCGATCGAGCCGGTCGGAATGCGGTCCTTTCATGGTTCGGTCGGCCAGCGTAGAGTCATTCCCAGAGCGCGAATCGCCTCAGCCTGGTTCTGACTGGGCGCGATTCCAGGGCCACCGTCAGGATTTCCGGAGGGTCAAGTGAGCCAGGTCTATTTCGAAGATGTGTCCGACTCAGATGAAGACGTCTGGTTCACGAAGAAACTCGAACTGGGCTCCGTCCATTCGCTCATCTTCACGAGATTCGACGGCAAAGACCTGCCCCAAGGGCGTCACGAGCCGATTGGAATGCTCGAGGACCCCGACCCCGTTATCTCCGCCCGGATCCGTGAGATGGACGGCGGCATAGAGCTGCCGGATCCCCGCCCCGGCTTGCCGACCGGTCACTGGGATGCGGAGATCGCGTTCGAACGTGCCCACCGCTTCTGGAACATCGAAGAGGAAACAGTGCGGCGTTGGATCAAGGAGCCCGAAGAGTGCCCGGCGTACCTCGTCTCGCTGGCGTCGGACGGACGTGAAACCGTCGTTCGCTTTGTCTGGGAGATCGATCAGGCGAACGGCGTTTGGGATTGGTATGAACGCCGGCCGTACGCGAAGAAGAAGGGTCGGGCCTGGGGCATTCCCGTCGTCGATCGGGAGCCGCGGGCGGATCATCGGCTGAAGGGGACGTCGCCGCGGATTCGGACGAAGGATGGTTCGAAGTGGGAGCAGGTGATGAGGAGCCGGCAGCAGGGGATTCGGTATGGGAAGTTTCGGGTGGTACAGCCGTAGAAGGGCGAGGGGGCGGCGGGTTCGCTGTGTGACGTGGAGAGCTGTCACCTTGAGGTCAACGGCTGGACTCTCACCTCGCCGTCGAGCTGAGTCAGCCAACGGCCGGCGTTACCCGGGACGGCGGGCATTGGCTAGAGGAGTGACGTCACGTCGTGAACGACCTGGAGCTAGATGCTGAGGTTCGGCGGACCGCGTTCGAGTTCCTCGAGAATGCCACGGCTATGCACGGCGAGGTGCTTCCCTGGAAGTTGCTCACTCACGACTGTAGGTTCCAGGGCGAAAGAGTCTGTCTGATTGGTGCGAGCGGAATCTGGAAGCCGCGAATCTTGAGTTCGATGCCGATCAGCATCAGCACCGCTCCCCCAAAGTCGCATGGCCGGGTGCCGTATGACGACGGCATCGGAACCGACGGACGATTGCGATATCGCTATCGTGGCCAAGATCCGGAGCATCCCGACAATGTCGGCCTTCGCGAAGCGATGGTTCGAAGCACTCCGCTCATCTACTTCTTCGGGATCGAGAAGGGCCAGTACCTTGCGAGTTGGCCTGTCTTCGTCGTCGGAGACGACCCGGGGAACCTTACGTTTGAAGTGTCGATTGACGACAGGGTACTTGGCATGGACTTGTCTCTCGGGCTGGACGCGGGAGTGCAGGAAGCGAGGAGGCAGTACGTCACGGCCCTGACCGCTCGCCGACTTCACCAGGCGGCGTTTCGGTCACGAGTCTTGCGGGCCTACCGGGAGCGTTGCGCGGTCTGTCGGCTGAAGCATGTAGAGCTTCTGGATGCGGCGCACATCCTGCCGGATTCGCACCCGAAAGGTGAGCCGGTCGTCCAGAATGGGTTGGCTCTTTGTAAGATCCATCACGCGGCCTTCGATCGTCACATTCTCGGGATTCGTCCGGATCTGAAGATCGAGATCCGACGGGACGTGCTGGAGGAGATCGATGGCCCGATGCTGAAGTACGGGCTGCAGGAGATGAACGGCGTGAAGCTGTTTCTGCCACGAAGTGAGGAGCAGAGGCCGGCGGGTGAGTTAGTGGCGGAACGATATGAGCAGTTCTTGGGCGCGTAGTCGTGAGGAGATCAAGGCTGGTCTTGACAGGCAAAGTAGAGATGCTTCGCTTGGTGCTGGATCTGTTGGAGGGCTCATCCCTAAGGATCACTCGATGAGAGGCTACAGAGGGACGATATCGAACCCGTCAATTGCGTAACCGTAGGACTCGATCTGAGAGAGAAGCTGCGCAGTTGGCCTAGACTGCGTATCCAGAAGCTGAAGCCACGCCAGCCGGTGGAGTTGATCGTCGAAGGCTGACTGTTCCTTGAACTTTGGAAATCCATCGCGCATGAATCTCGATTTCAAGAGGAGCGGAGTCGGGAGGAAGTCGCCGTCTGGGTCGTAGCGGAACACATCGACTTGCAGTCGCCGGAGATTGATCTTGGTCCTTCTGCGCAGGCTGGGAATTGGCAGCCCCACGAAGTCGTCGAACTCAAGCAGAGACACCTTGCCGGACGTAGTATGGATCTTTACGAGATCGATGTCGTCAATGTCGCCGTAGAGCTGGGTGGCGCAGCCCACGTAGACTTGAAGTAGTGGTGGAAGTTCGGAAAGAAGGGAACGGTGAAGCGTAAGCGAGTGGCCGGGCTCCATGAAGCCGCAGCCCAAACGGACAACGGACTCCTCGCAAGCCTTGAGAATTCTCCCCGTGTCCGCAGCAGAATAGAGAATCCTCTTCGACTCTTCTGATACCGTGGAATACTTCCCAAAGAAGGACTTGATGTCTCTCTGAAGGCTCTCCGGCATTGCTACATAGGGACGCCGCCTCCCGAAGCTCTCCATAGCGAAGTACACCAGTAGCTCGTTTCGTCGCCTTTCCTCGGCCAGCTCGAACTCGTCGTCATAGAAATCCTGGGCTGCCTCAAAGGCCTTCCGATGGGAACCCGCTACGGATCGCAAACGATCTGAGTGGTCGAACTCGGAGTTTCCAGGAACTCTGCCCAAGTGTAGGCAAAGATTCCAGAAGTCGTCAAAGAGCTCCGGGTTACGTTCCACCATCGACTTAGATGCTCGAGGCTTGGCTTCTGGGGCGACTCGACGGGTAAGTTGCTTCCACTCTTGACTGGCTCGCACCCGTTCCGACAGGAAGACTTGCTCTTCGAGCTCGTCTCGGAAAATGATGAAGATTCCCGGTGCAACAGCGATGGCACGTTCACTCAGAGCCTCTTCGAGGTATTTTCGGAGCTCTTCCTGGGCGAAGTATTTTTGGAAGGTGTTGCGGGCTGTGACCACGCCATCGCCATAGGCTGCAAATTTCTGTGTGGTCGCATCTCCGCCGATCATGGCGGCAACGACGAGTGCCTTCCTTGCCAGAGAAAACGCCGCTAGAAGTGCATCCGTACGCTCGCCGGTGTCTTCGATTACGTTGATCACGAAACCGAGATTCACAAAGTCTGCTGTGACTCGAGGTGTCTCTGGCCGGTAGACGGGATCCCAACCCGAGACGTCGATTCCGTGAGCTTCCAGTTCACGGATGTCGTCACCGCGCCCACAGCCGTAATCGAAAACGGAATGCCCGCCGTCCAGATATCCATGGCGGGCAAGAACTTGCATCGGGGCGGACAGCTTGTCGCGATTGATCGCGGTGAGGTGTCGTTGGATCTCCACCGAGTTGTTCTGTTTCGACGAAGGTTGTGCCTCTTCGGTCGATCGAAAACGACCGTCGACGAAGGTCAGCCCTTTTGAGGAGATCGCTCGAGCCCACTGTTCTTTGAAGCCGATCCGACGTGTGTTCTCGTACAAGCCGGCCGCCTCCGCTTGTGCCGTTATCTCAGCGAGCTGTTCTGCTGACGGATGGTCGGGCTTAAGGAGAAGCTCGCAGCGGTGTAGGATGGGCGGGTTCTTTGACTTTCGGTAACTCGCCGTTCGGCAAGTGTCTGACTCCAAGTCGACAGTATGTGATGCGGCGAGAGAGGGGAACGGGTCGTCGAAGAACTCAGGATAGTAAAGAAAAGTAATCCGATGGTTCTTGGTGGAGATCTTCAGGACGTTCCATGAATCGACAGAATCCTTATGGGCCTCTGCAGCCTTCGCGACCTGACCGAGCAGCTCAGCCGAAAGGCCATCGATTGCTGAGCGGTGGAGATACACGGCATCTGGGAGCCTCTTACCGAGGCGGACTTTCCTTGCCTGGGCCTGAAACTCTCGGAAGTCCATGTCCCTTTCCGTCGGTTGAAGCTTGGCGCAAATCATGGGCGAAGTGTTGGTCCCGCCGCAACGACGACATCCAGTTCCGTTGGCTGTTCAGATAGTGAGGCAAGTTACATGCGCAAATGGATGTATCCTAGCTATTTAGGAGCTTCCATCACTATTTGGTTGCAATGCCGCATGTCGAGAGTAGTGTTGCGTAACGTTACGTTACGCAACATACCATCCCCGTTCCGCACACGGAAACGAGGCTGCTCACTTGGCTATTCAACTCAATGGTAGCGAATATCTTACGGCCAACGAGGTCGCTTCCCTCGTAGGGGTTTCCAGGCAGACGCTCTGGAGGTGGCAGCAGGAAGGCGGGGCGCCAAAGGGCTTGCGCTATCGCGGGAAGCACCTTCTTTTCTCCCAAGAGGAAGTTGGACTGTTTCGTGCACGGGCTGAAAGGGTGACGCCGAAAGATGGCAACTCCGCTCGAGAGATCTACCTCGACAACAACTCATCGACCCGCCCGACGGCTGAGGTGCGCGAAGCTGTAAGTCGAGCGATGCACGAGCAGTTTGGGAACCCGTCGAGCGCACATAGAAGAGGTCGGATTGCTAGGGATCGGCTTGAGGAGGCCCGTGAGGCTGTTGCGCAGCTTTGTGGAGCAGGAGCGGAGTCGACGACATTCACAAGCGGCGGGAGTGAGGCAAACAGTGCCGTAGTCCTGAGCCCTCTCATGGGCATGAACCCGAAGATCTCCCGGGTCGTGACAACCCAGATCGAGCACTCTTCCGTCCTTGCTTGCTGCAGGGTTCTCGAGCGTGCCGGAGTTGAGGTTGTATTTGTTCCTGTAGGTCAGGGCGGCATTGTTCGTATGGATCGGCTGCAAGAAATCGAACTCGATGATGAGACGCTGGTGACAATTCACTGGGTGAACAACGAAACGGGGACAATTCAGCCCATCGAAGAGATAGGGCGCCTGTGCCGAACTCGCGGCTCGCTGTTTCATACTGATGGTGCGCAAGCTGTCGGCAAGATTCCCGTTGAAATGAAGAGGCTGCCGGTCGACTACTTGACTCTGACGGCTCACAAGTTTCACGGTCCCCAAGGCGTTGGAGCCGTCGTGTCGAACGGCCCTCGGCCGCTTGCTCGGCTGATCATGAGTGGCGACCAGGAGTTCGGCCGACGCGGCGGGACCGAGAATCTGCCCGGAATTTGTGGGCTAGGTGTTGCGGCCCGAAACCGCTTCGCCGGACTGCGACAGGCCATATCTCACTGTCGGAGTCAGCGAGACTTCATCGAGAAAAAACTACTAGAGTTGCATCCAGGCTCTTTCGTCAACGGCGACAAGCAAAACAGAGTCAGCAACACGACTAACATCTGCTTCCACGGAGTTGATGGCCAAGCCTTGATGGCGAGTCTTGACGCAAAGGGTATCTGCGTTTCCCAGTCTTCCGCGTGCACGAACATGAGACCTGAACCGTCGCACGTTCTTACTGCGCTTGGTCTGGATGAAGACGACGCATACGCGAGTATTCGTGTCAGTGTCTCTGAAGATACGGATGTCGAGGATGTCGTCGCGGCGGTGGATGCGTTCGAAGCTTCTCTCGGCTCTTTGGGAGTTCTTGACCGGCTGGGTGCGGGGAGGGATGTATGAGATTTGGAGGACACGAGACGTTCCACGTCCGCGAGGGTTGGTTTGCGAAAGCCCTCCAACTTCTTCCGGAACAAGTGCACCTACTGCAACACGAGAATTGTGAAGATTGTCTCGGAGTCGGGCGCAACATGGCCAAGTCCATCAAGCATTGGATCGTCGCTTGCGGACTGGCTGAGGCGAGGGGAGTGAGGAAGGCGGCGGACTTTGTTCTCACTCCAATGGGCTCGGCCGTGAAGGAGGCCGATCCTCACTTCACCGACATCTGTACTTGGTGGGCGCTGCACCTGAACCTCATCAACAACAAGAAGGACGCCTATTCCTGGTGGTGGTTCTTCAATGAGTTTGCGATTCGGCGTTTCGAGCGCGGAGTCTGCGTCGAGACTCTCAGGCGGTATGTTCACCTCAATGAGAGTAGGGTCCCATCACAGAGGACTCTGGATCGTGACGTCGGTTGTCTATTGAGTACGTACTCGCGAAGACTGCCGCCGCTTCATCTTGACCCAGAAGACGGAGCAGAGTCGCCATTTCAGGAGCTTGGGCTCCTGACTCACTTCGCAGGATCTGGAAACTATGGGCTCAACTATGGCCGCAGCCACATCCCCTTCGAAATCTTCGGGTACGCGGTGGCGCGATCCACGATGGGAGAAGAGGCGACAGGCGATGTCGTGGACCAGTCATTCACCCACATGCTCGAGAGGCCAGGAGCACCAGCACGGGCGTTCCTTCTCGAGCCCGAAGAGCTTCTGTCGATGCTGCAAGACTATGAGAACGATCCACGTTCTCAGCTTCACGTTCGCGGGCACGCGGGTGAGCGAAGGGTGACCATGCCAAACAGAAAGCCGGAAGAATGGCTACAGCTCTACTACGAGACAGCGACGGAGAGCGTATGAACGGTAGAAAAGCTGCCACAAAGATCGCGCTCTCATCTTTCTTGCGATCCATCAATGTTCAGTTCGATGCCGACGCAGCAGAGCGCATCGCCCATTACCAGCCTACTGCAAAGTCAGTTCGCACTCTTTCTGCGCTGATCGAGGGATCTTCCGCGAACACTGCGACAATGGTGACCGCGCCATACGGCACTGGGAAGTCTCTTCTGGCTGCGTACCTTCTTCACACCGTAGAGAACCGACGCGAGTCGCGAGTCGTCCTCAAAGAAGTTGTCGGCCGAATGCGGAAGATCGACTTTGGACTCGCGAGCAGCTTGGAGACTCGGCTGAAGAGAGGCGACTCCGGACTGGTCCTAGCGATTCACGGGGCCCAGGAGTCTCTTGGGAATGCCCTTCGGGATGCAGCAGTTTCGTCATTGCGCCGTTTGGGTGTCAAGAAGGGCGTACGCTCTCTCGCCCACGGGCGTAGCCAGGACGATGCCACAGCCTGTCTGAAACGGATCCAAGATGTCGCCGACCAAAACAGCTTGGATAGGGTCGTGATTCTGTGGGACGAGTTCGGTCGTCACCTTGAAACTCTGATTGCTGCCGGACGATCCGCAGAGCTTCACGAGATCCAAGTTCTTGCGGAGCTCTGCCCCAGATCCGCAGGAGCCCCGACCAACCTGACTCTCTTTCTGCACAAGAGTGTTCTTAGCTACGCATCCGCGCTTCCAGACGGTGTCCGAAGAGAGTGGGCGAAGATCGAAGGCCGCTTCAATCGACTCGACTACGTGGATGACAGTGTCGAGCTGCTAGAGCTGGTGGCGGGTCTGATGGCAGGGTCGAGAAGATCTTCAGGGCCAAGGGGATCTTCAGATTCTAGGGAGAAGAAGTGGAAAGAACAGCTCGTCGGGGCGCTGAGCACCGCCGGGGTTGTGCGCGAAGTTGACAAGGAACGTCTCATCGAGATATTCGACCGCGCCGCTCCCATGGAGCCCGTTGCGTTGTTCGTCCTTCCACGACTTACGACCAGAATTGCCCAGAATGAGCGGACCATTTTCGAGTTTGTTCAGTCATACAGAGATGCACCACAGATCGGGCCAATGCAGGTCTTTGAGTACTTCGAGCCAGCAATGCGAACGGACCTTGCTCCGGGCGGGAGCCACCGAATGTGGCTCGAGACGAAGAGCTCACTGGCCAAGGCGGAAAACGACGCCGAGAGCCATTGTATCGTGACGATTGCCCTCTTGACGCTTGCGACTGCGGGAAGTTCTACCAAGGTTACCCGTGCTTTTGCGGAAGTTGCCTGCGCTGGGTCTATCTCGAAGGCGAGAGCAAAGAGCGCGATCCAAGACCTCATCAAGCGGAAGATATGCCTTCATCGACGACACAGTGGAGAGCTATCTCTATGGCACGGCTCGGATGTCGACCTTCGGAAAAAGCTAATGGCTCTGACGGGAACACTTCGCTCCACGTTCGATCTCGCGCGATTTCTTGGAGAGAATAGCCCGCCCCCGACGTGGCGGCCGATCGAGTTCAACGACAAGTATCGGATGCGACGCTACTTCCTATCCGTGTACGAGGGGGTCGATTCGAGTCAGACGAACCTTGAGATCGATGGGCCATCCATTCCGGCGGGCGCGGACGGCCTTGTGACATACGTGATGTGCATGGATGATGATGAACTCGAGAAGGCAAGAAGCCGCGCGTTGGATGACATCCATAGGCGTCGCATCTGGGTCATTCCATCGGCGGGTGTTCCAATCGCGGAGAGGTCCCTAGAGGTCTTTGCTTTGATGGAGATGCAGCGGGACCCAGATCTGCTTTCATCCGATCCGTTGGTCGGACAGGAACTCAGGCACATGGAGGATGATGCTCGAGCTCACCTGACAGACCTCTTGGATCGGATCACAACCCCGGGCAAGGATGCTACCTGGATCCATCAGCGATCGAGTCGGGCGTTTAGCTCACCGAGAGAGTTTCGGACCTATCTGTCGGGTGTTTGCGAGGACGTGTTTTCCGACACCCCCATTATTGATAGCGAGGTCATCAACCGGAACAAACCCGCTGCGGTTGTTGTCAATGCGCGCAAGAAGCTCTTGGCGAGGGTCCTCGAGGGAGTGGGGCAGCCGAGACTGGGCTTTGACAATCCCGACATCCAGTACGAGATGAGTGCGATTGTCACCACCATGTATCGGGCCACCTTTGAGCGAACAGGGCTGTATGCTGTGCGTGAGGGGAGTTGGTGTTTCGCCGCTCCGTCCGGAAAGGACAACCCAGGCCTGAGGAAGGTTTGGGAGCGCATCATGGACTTCCTCCAGGAATCCAGCAGTCGCCGGTCTGCCGTCCAAATCGTCGAGGAACTGCGATTACCTCCCTACGGCGTGCGCCCGGGTGTGCTTCCTCTCCTCATCGGGGCAGCATATGTAGCATACGGAAAAGCGGTCTTGTATTGCGATGGGCAGTATGTTGCGGACGTTCGGCCAAGCCAAATCGAAGACCTTTGCGCTCGTCCAGACCGCTACGAGGTCGCCAGCTACGAGATGACAAGGAGCGAGGAGGATTGGATTCGAACACTCGGAGAGCTTCTGCACGGGGCCGGAGGGCAATCAGGCGCATTCCCTCGGTGCGTCGAAGCACTCGAGCGATGGAAGGCGAGCCTAGGAAAATCAGGAATGAGGAGCACTAGGCTGTCCGACGACGCTCAGAGACTCCGGAGTCTTCTTCTTCGCGAGTCGGACCCCATTGTCTTGTTTCGAGACAGCTTGCCGAAGTTTCTTGGGCGGCGCGGCTCCGACAAGCGAGCCAAGCTCATGGGGAAGCTGTTGGCGGAGATCAACGAGATTCCGTCCGCATATCTCAAGGAAGCGGGGGAAGCGATACTGTCCACCATCGGCATCAACGGGACACGAAAGATCGGCGATGCCATGGAGGAGTGGGCGTCCTGCTTCCCCAAGGAGTTCGTCGACACGCTTCAGGATCCTCGCGGCTTGAGTCTACTCAGTGTCGCTCATCGAGAGTTCGCAACGGACGATGCTTTGGTTAACTCGCTGGCCACCGTCGTTCACAAGAGTGTCGGCTCTTGGACGGATTCAGACGTGTCGACATTCCGTCACGAACTCCAGACGATGGTGTCCAATCTAGAGAATCAGCTTGTCAACGAGGCGAGCCACTTGTCGGGCGGAAGTGCACCGATCCTGGAGAAGCGCCTCCGCAGATTGGTCGATCAGTACCGTGACGCGGTGGGGCCCGAGCGGACGAAGGAACAACTGGACCAGATATTCGCGAACTGATGCGATTGGAGGATGAATGGCGAACCTTGAAGAGGCCCTAGCCGCTGTCGACGAACATCCTGAGATCCGTCACATCATCAGCGTGTCCGGTGGCAAGGACTCTGCTGCTTTGGCGGTTCACGTACGGAACAACTATCCACAGATTCCGGCTGAATATGTCTTCTGCGACACGGGGGTGGAGCTAGAGGAGACCTACGAGTATCTCGAAAGAATGGAGGCAATCCTCGGCATCGAGATCCATCGTGTCAACGCCTTAGACCTAATCGGCGTCAACCAGAAGCCTGGCCGGACCCCTTTCGACTGGTTTCTCCAAGAGCGATACAGCGGCTTCCTTCCCAGCCCCAGGATGCGGTGGTGCACCCGAGCACTAAAGATTCATCCTTTTGAGAAGTTCGTCGGTAACTCGCAGTGCTTCAGCTACATCGGGATACGCGCGGATGAGAAGCGGGATGGTTACGTACAGCACCGCAAGCCGCCGGCTCTTTCCAACCGTCCTAACATTGAGCCCGTCTATCCGCTCCGAGATGATGATCTTCGGCTCGCCGACGTCAGAGCTCTACTTGAGAACAGTGGCCTCGGCTTGCCGACTTACTACGAATGGCGGTCAAGGTCCGGATGCTACTTCTGTTTCTACCAGCAGAAGGGCGAGTGGCAACGACTGAGAAAGACCCATCCAGACCTCTATCAGGCTGCAAAAAAGTACGAACGGGTCGAGGGGGACAAGCGGTTTACTTGGGTGGACGGCAGGACGTTGAGTGATTTAGAGGACGATCCAGTTGACTACGATCTGCCAGATCCTGAAGCTGAGGATGGCTGTGCGATCTGTCATCTATAGATGTCCATTCGTTCGAATGGCGAGTCCAAGCGCTGTCGTTTGATCAGTTGCGGTCAACGAGAAAGCTAACCCTGATTCGACAAAAGAAAGTGGCCTAAAGAGAAGTTAGGGGGTTGCAGAAGGGCCTTTCGTCGTGGTTTTTGGAGTTACCACACAACCAAGAACCAAGAACGAAAGGCCACATTCTGTGAGGCGAAGGAAACGCGATTTGACCTTCCGGGTCAATGGTGCTCTGCGAATCGAACAAGGGGCGGCTGGGCTCACTTCGTACGCTGGCCTTGAGGTCTTTCGACGGTATCTGCGGTCTTCAGGGTTCCACGAGGCGCTAC
>JAUIHP010000018.1 GCA_030431975.1 bacterium
GAATGGAGGTGGCAGTATTACGAACGGAAAGTTAGGACGCTCGCTTTGGGTGGGCAGCAGACTGAGCATCGACTGCAGCGGGCGTTCTAGCGAGTGCCCAGGAATCCCGGTTCTTCGACCCATAACCAAACGCCTTCAGAGGCCCGCCCTCAGGAGGTTGGACCCATCAGCTCCAGGCTTTCGCTGGCATGGTCGTAGGCGTCCGCGGTGAGCAACGCGATGAGGCGGTCCCCTTCCTGCACGGCCACATCGGGTCCGGGCACGACCACGACCCCATCCCGCAGGATGTTGAGGATCGAGATGCCGGATCCCAGAGGTCGTTCGCGCAAGCGGATCCCTGCAGCCGGCGCTCCTTCGCGAACCTCGACCAGGACGATGGAGCGGCCTGTGCCTTCGACCGGGATCGATGTTCCCATCAGCAACAGTTCTTCGAGGCGGACGGGAGTGGCCTCCTTCGGCATTCTGGCTTCACCGGCGTGGATGAGGTCGACGACCTTGTGAACGTACTCCTCGTAGTGGACGGGTGAGTCGCCGTGGTGCGACACCTGCGCTTCGTAAAGGCTGGGATACTCGGCATTGCGCGTCATCCGGGACTGGACGAGGAACGACAGCGTCACCGCAAGCATGGCCGGAACCATCAAGCCGTACCCTCCCGTCATCTCGACGACCATGAACATGGTGGCCATGGGCGTTCGCGCGGCGCCGGAAAAGAGGGAAGCCATACCCACCACCGCAAACGCCTCGACACTCAACCCAACATCCGGAAACAGCTGGTTCACTGCGGTTGCGAGCGCGGCACCGAGACAGGTCCCGACATAGAGGCTGGGAGCGAAGACACCTCCGGACCCGCCCGATGAAACGGTCAACGACATGGCGAGTGGCTTCGCCAACGCCAGCAGTAGGAGAAGTCCCAACGTCAGCTCGCCGTTGATCGCGCGCTGCATCCATCCATAGCCGCCGCCCAGGATCTGAGGAAGGGCCAGTCCGAGCACGCCGACGAGAAATCCTCCGAGAGCGGGCTGAAGCACCCTCGGACCGGGCAGGCGGCGGAAGAGGACCTGCGCTTTGTAGAAGACCCATGGCAGCCCCGCAGCCGCCACGCCGGTTAGGATGCCGAGCAGACCGTACCAGGCCAGCTCGGTCCCTCCGTGAAAGCGCAGCCCGGGATCGACGTCGAAGATCGGTTCGTATCCGACGAAGGCGCCGTTGACCGCATACCCGATGACTGCCGCAATCATCGTGTAGAGAAGGGCGCGCGCCTCGAAGTCCATCGAGGAGTAGAGAATCTCCACCGCCAGGACCGCCGCTCCCAAAGGAGACCGGAACATGGCCGAGAGGCCGGCCGCCACTCCGGCCAGCATGAGAAGACGCCGCTCGTCCGGAGGCAGCCCCGTCCATTGCGCCAGGACGGATCCGAATCCCGCAGAAATCTGCGCACCCGGCCCCTCGCGTCCCGCCGAACCTCCGCTTCCGATGGTGATGGCCGAGGTGAGGGCCTTGATGATGGGAACCCGGGCCCGGATGGCTCCGTCCTGATGGTGGAACGCACGGACGGCGCTGTCGGTCCCGTGTCCCTCAGCTTCCGGCGCAAAGCGGAAGACGATCCAACCGGAGACCAGACCACCGAGAGTTGTCGCCAGTGGGATGAGCCAAAGCCCGAGTCGGCCGATTCGCTCTTCGGGGTGCCCGCCCTCTGACGGAATTCCCGGCGGCGAGTAGCCGGTGATTCCTACGAGCAACCACTCGTGGGCAAGGTCGAGCATCCAGATGAAGACTTGGGCGCCCAGGCCCCCGACGATTCCGACGAGCACACTGAGGAGCAACAGCCGTCCGGTCGGAGACACCCTCCATTGGATCGGAGGGATCGAGGACTTCATCTGCGGAAGGATGCGCGCCATGGCGGCAGCATAACGGGTGCGTCGGCAGGAACAACCCGCTTCCGCACCCGTTCTCTTTCAGGCGGACCGGTCGATGGTCCACTGGTCGTTCGAAGTGTCACCCCGGTTGGGAGGCCGGGAAGAAGTATCTATCCGCGAACGTTGGAGCTGCGGCCGCCCTCGGAGTCCTTGCCCTTGGACCGCTTCTTCGACGTCGCAGACTTCCGATCCGTGGTGTTGCCGGAAGGCTTCTTCTTCGTCGCGACACGCGCCTTCCCGATGGAAATAGGCTTCACGGAGGCCGGAGTCCGCTTCTTCGTGGTCGAACTCGGATCCGACTCCAGAAGCACCTTGAGACCGTCCCCGATCATCTCGACCGCGACAAACGTCATGCCGTCCCGCACCTCGTCGGGAAGCTCTTCCAGATCGTGAACGTTCTTCTTCGGTAGAACCACCGTATCCAGTCCGGCCCGGTGCGCCGCCAACACCTTGGCTTTGACACCGCCGACGGGAAGAACCCGCCCTCGCAGGGTGACCTCTCCAGTCATTCCGATGTTTCGGCGCACCCGCCTTCCGGTGAACAGACTCGCAAACGCGGCGATCATGGCGATTCCCGCGGACGGTCCGTCCTTGGGCGTCGCTCCCGCCGGAACGTGGACATGGACGTCGACCTTCTCGAACGCTTCCGACTCGATGCCCAGCTCCTCTGCATGGGCGCGGACCCAGGCGAAGGCAATCTGCGCGCTCTCCTTCATGACCTCGCCGAGCTGGCCGGTCAGAGTGAGTCCTCCCTTGCCCTTGGTCTGCGTAACCTCGACGTAGAGGATGTCTCCCCCACCCGTGGTCACGGCCAATCCTGTCGCGACTCCCGGCAGGTTGTACTGATCGGACTTCTCGGAGGGAAAGCGCTCCGCCTTCAGGTACTCGCGTACCGTCTTCGGCGTCACTTTGAAACGGCGCTTCTTCTTCGAGGCGATTCCGACCGCAGCTTTCCGACAGATCTTGCCAATCTGACGTTCCAGTTCGCGGACTCCCGACTCCCGGGTGTAGTGGTGGACGACCTTGAGAATGGCTTCGTCCGTGAAGTTGATCTCGGTTTCGCGAAGGCCGTTCGCCCGCACCTGCCGCGGAACCAGGTAGCCGCGCGCAATCTTCAGTTTGTCATGATCCGTGTATCCCTCGAGTGGGATGATCTCCATGCGGTCGCGCAGCGGATCCGGAATCGTTTCCAGCGTGTTTGCGGTCGCGATGAAGATGACGTCCCCGAGATCGAAGTCGACATCGAGGTAGTGATCACGGAACGCGTGGTTCTGTGAGGGATCCAGCACCTCGAGCAGTGCGCTGGCCGGGTCTCCTCTCCAGTCCGAACCGATCTTGTCGACCTCATCGAGCATGAAGACCGGATTCTTCGTTCCCGCCCGCTTCAGGCTTTGAATGATCCGGCCCGGCATCGCACCGATGTAGGTGCGACGGTGGCCGCGGATCTCGGCCTCGTCGCGCATCCCACCCAGGCTCATTCGACTGAACTCACGCCCCAGTGCGCGGGCTATGGATTGCCCGAGGCTGGTTTTCCCGACTCCGGGCGGACCCACGAAGCAGAGGATCGTACCGCCGCCGGCATGACGGGGCTTCGACTTCTGATCTTCCGGTTCGGGCTCTCCCAGGACCTCTTCGTCGGACATCCCTTCGGGATAGAGAGGCTCCGGCTCGACGTCGCGCTCGATCAGTTCGGAAAGTTCTGCTTCGATATCCTCGTCACTGATCTCGTCGTCGGGCAGTTCCTGAAAGACCCCGATGACATCCTCGACCGGAGTCGAGTGCAAGCGCCTGGTCTTGGCTGTCTGGACCTTCCCAGCCTTCTTCTTCTTTGTCCCGGTTTCAGACTTGTCGTCTGCGTTTCGCTCGGTGATGAGCTTGCGGACCGAGAGATACTCGAGAATGCGGCTCTTTACGTCGGCCAGATCGTAGTGATCTTCATCCAGAATCTTCCGCGCACGTTCGATGTCCAGCTGGTCGACGCTGGTCTTCCCCCACGGAATGTCGACCATCCAGTCGAGATACGTCTTGATCAGCGAGTACTCGGCCGCCTGCGGAGGCATCCCGTCCAGACGCTTGAGTTCACGCAACGCTTCTTTGCGCGCCTCGTGCGGCATTCCGCTCGACTTGATCTTGAGCTTGTACTCCTCGACAAGTTCCCCGGCTTCCTCTTCGTCACCGAGTTCCTTGCGGATGGCCCGCAGCTGTTGACGCAGGAAGTACTCGCGCTGAGCTTTGTCCATCTCTTCGTGTGCTTCGGACTGAATCTTCTGCTCGAGGGTGAGGATCTCCTTCTCCCTGGAGAGATGCCGAATGAGGATGCGGATCTTGTCCTTGATGTGGTCGGCTTCGAGGATCTCCTGACCCTCTTCTTTGGCCACGCGCGCATTCGCCGTTACGACGTAGACAAGGTGACGCGGGTCCTCGACTCCGGAGAGGAATCGATTGACCTCATCCGGAAGATGAGGAGACAAAGATACGACCTCGCGCGCCACGTCTCGTAGAGTTCGGAGAAGCGCGTCGAGTTCGACATCTTCGTCGATGATGTCCGGACAGGTTTCGATGACGGCGCGAAGATACGGTTTGGGCTCCAGCCATTCGACGACCCGGAATCGTTCGATTCCCTGGACGATGACCTGCATCGTCCCTTCCTGGGCGCGAACGACCCGGTGGATGCGGGCTACGGTTCCGAACTGCCACACTTCGTCCGAACCCGGCAGCTCGATGGAGCCGTCGTCCATACCGACGAGGCCGATCAGCCGGTCCCCCTGCAGGGCCTCCTCGATCAGCTTCGTCGATCGAGGGATCCCCACAGCGAGCGGCAACACCATCGACGGATAGGCCAGGGTGTTGCGAAGGGGAAGTACGGGGAGAATCGAAGGGATGTCCGTGATCTTGGGATCATCCAGTTTAGGCATCTTGGCCAAGAAAAATCCTTCCTGGTTCGGGGCTTGCGCGAACCGATGTCTATGGCACAAATGGCAGGGTAACACCCTGCTGTTGGCTCCTCAACGCGGTCGGGCCAACCAGGTGCGGGGCGTCGGACATATCTCCGTACAGCCGAGAACCGCTGCGCTCTCCGTGCGTTCGGCTGTTTGGATGCCGGACCCCTTCTTTCGATTGCGGACTTCGGAATCCGGACTCTGGTGTTCTGCGAAGACTGATCCGGGAGGATCGTGATGAAGGGTCATTCACCGTATGTCCTGGAACTGAAGGCGGTTTCGCGAACCTACGATTTGGGCGGCGGCCGGACTCTGCGGGCCCTGGACGATGTTTCGTGCCGAGTCGAAGCCGGACGCTCGATCGCGGTCGTTGGTCGTTCGGGTAGTGGAAAATCGACGCTGCTCCATCTCGCCGCCGGAATCGATCTACCCAACACCGGTTCGGTACATCTGCACGGACGGGATATCTCGCAGCTCAGTGACAGCGAGCGAACCCGGCTGAGACGGACCGAGGTCGGACTCGTCTTTCAGTTCTTTCATCTGCTCCCCGGCCTTTCCGTGCAGGACAACGTGTCCCTTCCCGGCTGGATTGCCGGCCGATCCCAGCTTCAGTCGCGCGCCCTGGAGCTGCTGGAGACCGTCGGTCTCTCCGATCGGGCCGGACAGTCCGTGGAGAAACTGAGTGGAGGCGAGATGCAGCGTGTCGCGATTTGTCGGGCGCTGCTGGCTGGTCCGCGGTTGCTTCTGGCGGATGAGCCGACCGGGAATCTCGACGACGAAAACGCGGATCTGGTCATGAATCTTCTTTTGGACCTGACCCGACGGGAAGGGAGCACTTTGATCTACGTCACGCACAGTGACGAAATGGCGGCGCTCGCCGACGAGGTCTGGCACCTGCACAGCGGCCGTCTGGACATCGCATCCCCCGCGACCGATCCGCGTCCCGCGTCCGGAGCGTAGGTGCTCCGGTACTTCTTTCTTTCTCTCCGTACACAGTTTTCCCGAGGGCGAAGCCTCTTCGTCCTCTCCGTTCTTGGAGTGGCGTTGGGCGTGGCTTCCGTCGTCTCGATCCAGGTCCTGAACGACAACTCGCTGGCGGCGTTTCGCGGCGGGATCCGGGCGATTTCGGGAGATGCCGATCTCACCGTCGTCGGAGCCGGTCCCGCGTTCTCGGATTCTCTCTATCCCACCGTCCTCGGGACTCGCGGGGTCGAGCTGGCCATCCCGCTGTACCAGGTTGCGGTTTCTTTGGCCGATGATCCGGAAACCTATCTGGAGGTCGTCGGAGTCGACCTGCTCGCCCCGACGGGCCTGCCGGTCAATCCCACAAGTACGCCTGGCGACGACGACGGATTCGGTGCGGTTTCCGAAGCGCTCTCCGTCCCTGGCTGGGTCGCCGTCACGCCCGCTCTCGCCGAAGACCGGGGCTGGTCCCGCGGCGATACGTTTGTCGTCAGCAGCGGAAGCCGAAGCGTTCGTCTGCAGGTCGGCGCTCTCGTCGACTTTCAGTCCTATGCCCCATTGGCCAGCCGTTACCTCGCCGTCATGGACATTTCCCAGGCGCAGGCCCTCCTTGGCCGCCCGGGAAAGCTGCAGCAGATCGATGTTCATCTGGCGGAGGGCGTGAATCCGGAAGACGTGCGGGAGACGCTGCAAGACGAGCTGGGCCCGATGGTCCGGGTGACCACACCGAGTTCCAGAACCGATGATGCGGCCAATCTTCTCTCCGCGTTTCGCCTCAACCTGACCGCGCTCTCCATGATCAGTCTGTTCGTCGGAATGTTCCTCATCTTCAGCAGCACGCAGGCTTCGCTGGTTCGGCGGCGTCGGGAGATCGGACTCTTGAGATCCCTCGGAGCAACGCGTCTGCAGGTTCTCGCCTGGCTGATCGGTGAAGTCGCGTGGCTCGGACTGATCGGGGTCGCCGTCGGAATTCCGATCGGACTCTTCGCAGCGACGCAAAACGTCGAGGTGGTGAGCGCGACCCTGACCAACATCTACCTGCTCTCGGCGATCGACTCGTTGCGAATCCCCGCCCAGACGTATCTGCTGGCCGCGTTCGTCGGGATCGGAGGCGCCGTTCTGGGGGCTTTGTTCCCCGCCTGGGACTCGACGCGCAAGGATCCGCGCGCCCTCCTCTCGGCATTTTCTGTTCACGAGGGTACGCAGGGCGTGGCCGGACGCTTGGCCCTGGCCGGCGGAATCCTCATCGGCCTGGCGCTTCTTGCGACGTTCTTCTTCCGCGAGAGTTGGCGTTACTTCGGATTCGCCGTCGGACTGGTCCTGCTCATTGCCTTACCGATGATGACGCCGGTCCTGGTTCAGGCGGTTTCCCGGATCACCCCCGCCGCCGGATTCAACTTTTCGCTCGCCATTCGCAATCTTTCGGCCCGGCTCCAAACGACCTCGATCTCGATTGCGTCACTGGCCATTGCGGTCAGCATGATGATCGGAGTCACCCTGCTCATCAGCAGCTTTCGTTCGACCCTGGCAACCTGGGTCGATGACACCATTCGCGCGGACATCTACATCACCACCGAGTCCTGGGTGCGTGGTGGAGAGGACGCGTTTCTGACCGAAGACGTACTCGCGACTCTTCGCGGCCACGGAGACGTCGCGGCAATCGAGACGTTGCGACGTCTCTCCCTCGAGATCGAAGGCCGCCCGATCTGGGTCGGCGGCGTCAGCCTGACGCTTCCCGACTCTCTCTACAGCTTTCCCATGCGCGAAGGAAATGCGCGCGCCGCCCTCGAAAGCATTCGCGCCAGTGACTCGTGTCTCATCAGCGAGCCGCTATCTCGAAAGACGAAGTTGGGTGTCGGAGATTCTCTCCAGGTCCGGACACCGCGAGGCCTCGAGCGGTACCCGATCGTCGGCGTGACCTATGACTATTCGAGTGATGGGGGCACCGCGCTCGTTTCTGAAGCGACGATGTCGCGACTCTTCGGTGAGGGCCCGGTGCAGAACGTCGCACTCTTTCTCGCACCGGAAACGGATCCCGACGAAGTCATCGGAGAGCTGCGGGCTGCGCTCCCCGGCGTTCCGTTGTCGTATCGAAGCAACCGGCACATCCGAGAAGAAGTCTTCCGAATCTTTGACCAGACTTTCGCGATCACGCGACTGCTGCAGGGAATGGCTCTACTCGTTGCGGCCTGCGGAATCTCGTTGACCCTGCTCGTCGTGGCTCGCGAACGCGTGGCGGAACTCGCCCTCTATCGTTCATTGGGGGCTCTACGCCGACAGATCTTCGGACTCTTCGTCGGGGAAGGTCTCGGCCTCGCCCTTCTCGGACTCGTTCTCGGCACCGTCGGAGGTTTTGCGCTGGCCGGAATCCTCGTCTACATCATCAACCCGGCATTCTTCGGTTGGACGATCCGACCGGACGGATCGTGGGCCGAGTGGGCGCAACAATGTTTGACCATTCTCGCCGTTGCCGTGTTGGCCAGCCTTTACCCCGCGTTGAAAGCCAGCCGCGTTCCCGCACAGGAGCTGACCCGTGAAGACCTTTGAGTTCGAGCGTGACAATCGGAGTGGGCAGCGGCGTGAGATTCCGCACGCATTCCGGCCCGACCTCGACCGCCGGAACTGGAGGCTCGTTGCCGTTGCGTTTCTGCTCGGGATCGTGGCTCACGTTACGACTCACCCTGGGCTTTCCGAAACGTCTCCGACGCCCGTCTCCGCCAACGGCTGGAAAACCGCTCAGCCCGACTTTTCCTGGCAGTTCCCGCGCGATCACTGGGCTCACGATGGCTATCGAACCGAGTGGTGGTACTTCACCGGGCACCTCGAGTCCGACTCCGGCCGCCGCTTCGGTTATCAGTTCACCGTTTTCAAAGTGGGCCTCGTGCCCGGCGGAGACATCGACCCGAGTGTCCAGGCATCCGAATGGCACGCCAGCGGACTATGGATGGGACACGCCTCGATCAGTGATCTCGACAACGGAACCCACCGCTTCTGCGAAGTCCTGCACCGTGAGATCCCGCTTCTTAGTGGATTCGGCGCCTATCCCGATCCTCGTTTGGCCTGGGCCCGCGGCCCCGCCGGGACAGCCGACCTTTGGACTCTGGACTGGAACGGCGAGGCGTTCGACTTTCAGATGGCGGACGAAGGGAAAGGCGTACGATTCGATCTGAAGACCCGCCCTCGAAAGCCTCTCGTCTGGCAAGGACCGAACGGCTACAGCCGCAAGGGTTCCGAACCGGACGCCGCCAGCCTCTACTACAGCTTCACCCGACTGGAAACGCAGGGGACGCTCGAGATCGACGGTGAAACTTTCAAGGTTCATGGCCAGTCATGGATGGACAAGGAGTTCGGCTCCAACCAACTGACCTCAGGCCAGGTTGGGTGGGACTGGTTCAGCCTCCAACTCGATGACGGCACGGAGCTGATGCTGTATTCGCTTCGACGAGCGGACGGCACTGTCGACTTTGCCCGGGGCACTCACATCGACGCAGACGGGACACCCACCTACCTGGACTCGGACGATTGGAGCTTCCAAGCCCGTCGAGAGTGGAAGAGCCCGACCTCCGACATTCGGTATCCGCTCGATTGGCAGATCCGCCTCGGATCCGACCGCACGCTGACGGTTCGCCCACAACGAGACAACCAGGAGAATCACGCCCTGCGAACGGGACAACTCTCCTACTGGGAAGGCGCCGTTGAGGTGGAAGAAAATGGGAAGCGTGTGGGAGTCGGGTACGTTGAACTGACGGGTTATGGAGAGGGAAACCGGCCGCCGATCTGAGCCGTTCGACCTCACCCGTTGGACTCCAGGCACCGAGCTGATTCACCCGTCTGACTTCGCTAGCGCCCCGAGTTACTTTGTGCGGCAATCGAACAAAGTGTGTGACTCGAGGCGCACAGGGTGGGTCTACAGGGAAGAGGATGAGGGCGTGCCGGAGCGAGAGACAATCCAGGCCGCTTGGATTGAACCCGCCGCTCGGAAATGGCACGCCCTCAACTCCTTGTAACTCGCAAGTTGGGATGAAGTTGCATCCCGGAGCAGAGTGCTGACACCATGTCTACCGATATCGGGCCGCGGGTTCTTGGCGGCGATGAATGGGAAACCGTCGATGTCATTTCGGCGGGGTTTCGGCCGTTTTAGTCAGTGGTCGGCGGGCTTCCCTAAGAACGTGCGGATTTAAGCGGCATTCCCGTAACCATTGCAACAAGTATTTACAACCGACTCCTAAATGGCATTGGTTTTGTAGCTATTCAGGTTGTCTGTGGCTGATACCACCGCGCTCGCCACTTCCTCCAACTTCACGCGCCGGGCCCGCGCCTGGTTCCTTAGCAGCTCGAATCCCCGCTCCGAGTCGACCCGGTGCCTTTCCATGAGGATCCCGACGGCAATGGCAATGCTGCGCTGCCGGACGATGGCGCCTTGCAGCTTTTCTTCCGACTCGCGTAGCTCCCGAAGATCGCCGGCCCGGATCAGCGCGGCCTCGATGGACGGGATCAGTTGTGGAACGTCGATCGGCTTTACCAGGTAACCGAGCGCCCCCCGCCGAATCGCCTCACGCACGGTAGCCGTATCGTCATGCGCGGAAAGGAACAAGAAGGGCACGGACCCTTCGCGGGCAAGCTCTTCCCCCACCTCCAGACCGCTCATGTCCGGCATTCGAACGTCGAGGATGGCCAGATCGGGCTCGGCCTTGCGGGCCAACTCGACGGCTTCCCTTCCGGAGGACGCTTCCAGGGCTTCGTATCCGGCTCGTCTCAAACCCTGGCCCAGGGTGGCCAGGATCAGGCGATCATCGTCAGCTATGAGAAGTTTCATCGGGTCGGGAAATCTGAAGCGGGCGTGCGCACAAGGGCTGCCTCTTGGACGATTTGTCCCACTCTTGCTGCCCGTCCCCAGTCTCGTCTGATCGGAAACCCGCCGCACGCCAAGACAAATCTGAAATTCATGAGTTTCGGGTGCTGAGTATACCCGCTTTTTGCATCGGATAGTGACGACATGATCCGATCGAGAAACGGGTAGTCTATCCGGGGAAACGACAAAGGTTGGAATGAACGGACACAAGAAAACCATCGCTGTGACAGGTGGAACCGGGTTCCTCGGTAGCCATCTCGTCCGCGGTTTCGTCAGCGACGGGCATGAAGTCCGGATTCTCTCGCGAGACCCGGAAAAATCCCGCGTATGGGAAAGCAAGGTCGCGCACGTCGAGACCGCGGAGATCACCGACGCAGCCGCACTGGAACGGCTCTTCGACGGCTGCGACGCCGTCGTCCATCTCGTTTCCAACTTTCGGACCTCGTCCGGTGATGATGCCTCCTACCGCCGCATCAACGTCGAGGGCACGGAAGCCGTTCTTTCCGCGGCACGAAAAGTCGGGGTATCGCGCCTGATCCACTGCTCCACGATCGGGGTCCACGGCCACGTCGAACAAACCCCGGCCGATGAGAACTCTGCCTTCGGCCCCGGCGATCTCTATCAAAGCACGAAGCTGGAGGCCGAACGATTCGTTCAGCAGGAGGCCCGCCGCCCCGGCATGGAGATCGTCGTTGTGCGTCCTACCTCGATCTACGGACCGGGGGATCTGCGAATGCTGAAGATGTTCCGAATGCTCAGCAAAGGAACATTCTTCACCCTGGGACCCTGCCGGGAAAACTTTCACGCGGTCTACATCGACGACCTGATCGACGGCTACCGCCGCTGTCTCTCCACCGAGGGAATCGGCGGAGAGACCTTCATTCTCGGTGGACCGGACTATCTCCCGCTGTGGGACTACATCCAGACCGCAGCGCGCGCCGTCGGGGCCAAGGATCCGTGGATCCGCCTGCCTTACGGACCGATTTTCGGGATATCCGTCCTTTGCGAAAAACTGTGCGTGCCCTTCGGAATCGAGCCGCCCCTTCATCCCCGGCGGGTCCGTTTCTTCAAGAACAACCGGGCTTTTTCCATCGAGAAGGCACGGGGGGTCCTTGGCTACGACCCCAAGATCAAGCTGGATGAGGGAATGCAGCGAACCGTTCACTGGTATCGTGAAAACGGATACCTTTAGCGGAATCAAGCCAGCCAGCCGCAGGCAGGCACGGTGTGAGCAGCGAGATTCCAAGCCCCGATTTCCGGGGCACGTCCGCTATCCTGTCCCCTCAACAACGGACGGCCTCGCACCGATCTACTAGAAGGAGTGGGTGCGCCCCGACGGCGCACTGTAATCAAAGTAGGCGGGCCTCATCGGGGCTGCGGGAATCAGCACGGATTGAAAATGATCGTACTTGGCATCTCGGACAGCAGCGTATGTGGCGGCGCCTCCATCAGCATCGACGGTCGGGTGGTGACCTCGGTCAACGAGGAACGGCTCGATCGCCAGAAACTCTCGACCGGTTTCCCCCGACTCGCGATCACGCGTGTGCTCCAAGAAGCCGGACTCGAGGCATCGCAGATCGATCGGGTTCAGGTTTCCGACAACCACAACTACTTCAAACCGGAGTCGTCCTACTGGCAGGGCTGGCTCATCGACCACGCCAACAAGAAGAAGGAAATGGTCGCAACCATCTCCTCTTCCGTTTCGTCGGTCATCGGTAACAGCGATCTCGTCCAATCTGCCTATTACAAGCTGAAGCGGAACATCACGAAGAAGCGTCCGGAGCAGTTGCGTGCGCTTCTGCGATCCGACTTCGGTCTCACCTGTCCCGTCCAACACATCGACCACCACTTCTGCCATGCAACCTCCGCCTACTACACGGCGGGATTTCCGGAGTGCACGGTCATCACACTGGACGGCGGCGGCGACGGTCTGTGCTCACGCGTCTACCGCGTCCGCAACGGCATCTTCGAATCGCTGAACCATCTGGGAAGCTATCATTCGATCGGCAACTACTACGCCTACGTGACCAAGATCTGCGGCTTCACCGCACACAAACACGAAGGCAAGATCACCGGCCTGGCCGCCTTCGGCAAGCCGATCTATGCCGACATCATCAAGCAGATGGTGGCCTTCGACGGTGAGCAGATCCGCAATCAGGGGAACGCCTACTACTGGTCCGCGGTGAAGAAACTGACCGCCGCTCTCCCCGCAAACTTCGAGATCAAAGATCTTGCCGCAAGCATGCAGACCGTCCTCGAGGACGTGGTCGTCGACTACTGCCGTCACTGGACACAGCAGTCGGGGATCGGACGCGTCGCGCTGGCCGGTGGCGTGTTCGCCAACGTTCGTTTGAACCAGAAGATCCACGAGCTCGACTGCGTCGAGGACATCTTCATCCACCCGGGTATGGGAGACGAGGGACTGTCCTTCGGAGCCGCACTCACTCCGGACATCCTTCCGGAAGGACATTGCCCACCCGTCGTCGATGACGTCTACCTCGGCCCGACGATTCGCACCGAGGAAGTCGAGGAAGAGATTCGCAGTCGAGGATTGGGATTCGAGAAGCATGACAACCTGGCGGCACAGATCGCTTCGTTGTTGGCGCAGGGACATGTCGTCGCGCTCTGTGACGGAAGAATGGAGTACGGCCCGCGAGCCCTCGGCAACCGTTCGGTGCTCTATCAACCCAATGACCCCTCGGCCAACGACTGGCTGAACAAGCACCTTGCCCGCACCGAGTTCATGCCGTTCGCCCCGGTCGTTCGGGAAGAGAACGCAGATCTCTGCTTCCACAACATGGACGGAGCCCGCGATGCCGCCCGCTTCATGACCATCACCTTCGATTGCACCGATCACATGAAGAAACTGTGCACCGGAGTGGTCCACGTCGACGGCACCGCGCGTCCGCAGATCATCCGCCGACGAGACAACGAGCTCTACTACGACATCGTCCACGAGTACGAGAAGCTCACCGGCAACCCCGCCATCGTCAACACGAGCTTCAACGTGCATGATGAGCCGATCGTGTGTACTCCGAAGGATGCGCTGAACGGATTCATCGACGGAGACCTCGACTATCTGGCCGTTGGCGGGCTGCTCGTCGAAGGAGCGAATGCCCAAAACCGGCAGAGAGTGATCCCGGAGACGGCCGACGCGGTGTAGTCTCGTCGGGATGTCCGACGCAGTCGACCCGAAGAGCCACGGTTCGCCCGAGAATCGTCGCGACAACGCGAGCCTTTCCCTGGCGCTGGCGCTCGCCGAACGCATCCCCCTACCCGATGGTTACGAGTGGTCGGCCCTTCGCCTGGAAGACGCCGAAGAGATCGTCGCGCTCCTCAACGCACACTCCATGGAAACGATGGGGCGCAGCGACCGCAAGGAGGAGGACTTCCGCGCCGACTGGGAAGAGCCCGGAGTCGATCCCGGCGCCGACGGGGTTGTCCTTCGAACGAAATCGGGCCGGGTCGTGGGATACGAAGAGGTCTACGACAAGAATCGCCATGCGGAGCTCATCTTCTACGGCGGGATCGTCGACCGCGGCCATCGCACGCCGGAGCTTCGAAATGCGCTCATCGAGTGGATGCGGTTGCGTTGCGCAGAGCATGTTCGCGAGGCTCCCCCCGGCGTCGAGGTCAAGGCATTCACCGGGGTCGACTCAAGGGATGTTGATTCACGTTCGTGGCTCGAGACCAACGGTTTCGAATGCACGCGCGTTTTCCGCGTCATGCGAAAGGAATGGAGTCAGGATCCAAGTAGGGACACAGAGCGTTCGCTGGCTGCAGTCGGCTCCGAGTACAAGATCTGTGTGCGCGGTCACCGTGAAGAGATCGACGAGGCATTCCTTCGCCGCTTCTATCGTACGCAGTGGGAGGCGTTCCAGGATCACTGGGGCGCGCCCGTGCCACTGGATTCATCGTTTCAACGCTTCGTCCATCAGTTGGAATCGAAACTCGAGCGCGACGAAGCCCTTCTGACCTACGTCGAGTGCGCCGACGAGATCGTGGCCACCTGTTTGACCCTGCTTTCCAGTGAGTCCGATCCTGACGTCGCGTTTCTCGATCGTCTCGGCACCCTGGCCGAGCACCGTGGCAACGGCCTGGCCCGTGCTCTTCTGTGCGACGTGTTCGAAAGGACTCAGGCTCTGGGCAAGAAGGCGCTCGAGCTTTCCGTCGACAGCGACAGCCAAACCGGCGCGCCGCGCCTCTACGAAGGGGTCGGCATGGTGGAAACGGAAAAGACCTTCGTCATGAGTCAGGTCCTGCGTCCGGGACGACCGCTCGGCCTCGAGGACTCTCCTTCGTAGCCCGAACTCTTCACGACGATCAGCTAGTGTGGTGACGAACTTTGTGAATAGACCGTGCTCGACCCCGACACGTCCGATTCGAGCCGGCCGTACAGCTCGTGAACCCGCTCCCGAAAGACCGGCCAGCTGTGTTCTCGGCGGATCAGCTCGCGGGCCTTCGCGGCCAACGAGCGTCGCCAGGCTGGATCGGACAAGAGACGCGCCATGACCTCGGCATAAGCGTCGACTTCGGGAGCGGCCAGGGCCGCTTCTTCTTCCGTCACGACCTGTGTGTGTGTCGGTAGGTCCGTAGCCAGCACCGGGACTCCCGAGTCGAGATAGCTGTAGACCTTCATCGGCGTGTTCTCACCCTGGGTCCTTGGGGACGCCAGAACATCGGCCTGCGCCATGAGCGGTCCCAGGTGCGAAACCGGTTGCGGCCCGACGAAGTGGATCTCCGATTCGAGACCATCATTCGAAACCCGCTGTCGGTACTCGGCCACGTGAGCGGCCGCTCCTCCAACGACGACCAGCGCTGTCTGTCCGTCCTCGGCGTGGACTTTCCTGAACGCGTCGTAGAGCAGATCGATTCCCTGGTAGGGTTCGAGATTCCCGATGTAGAGAACGATCCGTCGTCCTTCGAGTCCAAGGCTCGAACGGATCTGGAGAACCTCGTCTGCCAAGTCCCCGTCATCTTCCGTCGCCGATGTCAGCAACGAAACGTCCTTGAGAACGACGATGTCCTTCGCGCCGGCCTCCCTCGCTTCCGTCGCCAGGCTCTCGCACATCGGAACGACGACCCGAGCCGATCGAATGGCGTCGTTCTCGATCCAGGCGAGCCCCTTAAGGAGCCCGGAAAGGGCCGGGAACCGATCGGCCATCTGACCGGTCATCGACGAGTCCATGTCGTAGACGTAGGGAACTCCGTAGAGGGCGCCCAAGTGTCGAGCCAGGAAAACGCCCTCTTCGGTCGCGTGAATGATGTCCGGGCGAAGTTGGTGGACCAGCCGCGCCGCGCGACCCGCCAGAAACAGGTCCGTGTAGACCTTACGGAATGAGAATCCGGGCCTCACGTTTTCGACCCGCGGGAATGGCTGAACGCGATCAATGACCAGGCCGGGAAGTTCGATGTCCTCGCCTTCGGGGAAGGTCAGAAGGTGAACCTGATCCCCTCTCTCACTGAGCGCACGCAGCAGCAACCGCACGGCGATCGGTGTGCCGCGTTCCTGGTAGAACGGCTGCGGAGCGAGGAAGAGAACCCGCACAGTAAAAGAACTCCCTGGTTTCGAATTCGTCCGTGAGGAGCCGGCCGTTCCGTGGACGGGCCACACCGGGACGGTACCTTCCGGACACGGCCCCTTCGGATGATGAGACCTTCCGATGATGGCCGCGCTCCGCGATCCTGTCCACCCGTCGGGTCGGCGCACTTCCGGCGCAGACCAAGTCCCTCTAATCGTATCGTCCGGAATGAGGGGAGTGTCGAGTCTCGGGCTGGGCGGCGTTCAGAATTCGCTCGGCCCGTTTCTCCCATGTGTACCTGCTGAGGAAGAGTTCCAGTGCGGAAGCTCCGAGTCGCTCTCGTCGGCCGGGATCCTCGATCAACTCCCGAAGCTTGGACTCCCAGTCATCCGGATCGCCGGGAAGGGCGAGCACCGCGTTCTCCCCGTCCTCCGCGACTTCCTCGATGGCCGGTAGGTCGGAAACGACGATGGCCTTTCCCGCAGCCATGTATTCGAAGAGCTTGAGCGGTGACATCCATTTGACGGTGTCGAGCCCCCCTCCACCGGCAACGGCCACAGACCTTGCGTAGGGCGCGAGAAGAATGTCGAAGGACTGCCGATAGGCATCCAGGCGAGCGGGAGGCAGGAAGCCGTGCAGGCGAACATTGCCCGCAGCCTTCGCCTCCGGCGACCATCTCGCAACATCCTCTTCCGTCCCGCCGACGAGGTGGAAATCAACCTCCGGCAGGCGACGCGCCAGCTCGAGAATGAGGTCGATACCTCTCCCGTCGTAGAGATGACCGACATAGCCGATGCGGAGCCGACGTTCTCCCGGCGCCGAGTTCCCGTCGAATGGCCCGCGTTCGGCAACGAAAGACGTGGCCACCTCAGCCGGCTGTTCGTGCTCGCTGTGCGTCGGGCCCTGGGCCCCGTCCCCGCGATTCGCCTGATGCTCGGACTCGATGCCGTCAACCGTCTCGTGCCCTCTGACAGGATCCGCTCCGTCCGGGGCTACGAAGATCTTGGAGGCCGGGACTCCCCGCTCCTCGACGTAGTGTGCCTTGAGCGCCTCTGTGATGACGACGTGAGTCCGAAGCTGCGGCGAACGGAGGAGCCACTCGTAAAGCCGGCGGCTGTTGCCTTTGCTCTCCGGGGTGTGCGACTCGTAGATGACCGGGATCCCGAGCGCGGCAGAAAATGCACTCGCGGCCAGCGACCGGGAAAAGACGAGGTCGGCTCCCCTGCGACGGGCCCACCCAGCCGCCTGGACGGCAAAGGTTGCCTTGGTCGCGAAGATCGGCCAGGGATTCAGTTTTTCCAGGTTGAAGGTCGAAGGGACGCCGTAGAATTCGAAGGGGCTGCCGTCGATCACGATTTCCCGTTGGGGAAGCCGGCGTACGACCAGCGTGACCTCATGCCCGAGCGCCGCCAGAGCGGCACTCATCTTCATGACGTGGACGCTGTTGGCGGCCTTTGACGGTACAATGGAGTCTGCGATATAGACGATGCGCATTCGCTCCCCAGTGCGATGGGATGAATTCAGGCTCTTGGTTCCCAGTCGGACAAGCTGCCTCTTCCGTCCAGGATTCTCAAGCCTGATCGCCCGGGATGTCCGCCCAAGCCGAGCCGCCGCAGGGCTCACGAACTAAAGAAGTCTCGAATGGTGGACGATTTTTCCCTATGGGAAGGCGCCTCGAAGCCAACCCCGGAGCCGTCATGGATCGCCTACTGCGCCTTTGGACACCGGTCCTTCTGTATCACGGAAGCTACCCAGAAGTGCCGCCGGAGTTGGGCGGCAAGCTTCACAATGTCGCTCCGGATCAGCTCGTCCAACACACCCGCTATCTTCGCAAGCACGTGCGATTCGTTCCCATCGACGAACTCGTCGCGGCGGAGAAACGTCACGGACTCGCTTCCATCACGTTCGACGACGCCTACAAGAGTGTTCACGAACACGTCGCCGACGCGCTCATCGCCGAGGGAGTGCCGTTCACGATCTTCGTCAATGGTTCTTCCCTGGATGGCGAGATCCTTTGGAGAGACAAGGTTCGGATCGCCATCACCAATGGGTGGGTCGAGGAGTGCGAGGCTCAGCTCCCCGCAGGGATGAAAATTCGCAACCTCTCGTTCTACAAGTACACCAAGGATCCTCGCAACGACAGTGCCGCCGTTGACGCCGCCATCACCCGCTTCCTGGAGGCGAAGGGCGCCTTGGCCTCCCTGCAGCCGGCGACGATCGACCGTCCGGAAGCGTTCATCGATCATCCGCTCGTTACCTACGGAAATCACTCTCATCACCACTACGTGCTTTCGTCGCTGACCAAAGAGCAGCAGCGTGAGGAGATTCTTCGAACGGAAGCAACCCTGGATGGGATCCCGAACATCCGAAGGAGCCGAGTCTTTTCGATCCCTTTCGGAGAGCGGAAACACTTCAATGCCGAGACGATCGAGCTATTGAAGGAGCATGACTTTTGCGCAGCCCTGCTCAGCCGTCAGCGGTTGAATCTTCGCCGCAGGAAGCTGGACGGACTTCCGGTTCTGGAACGCTTCATGCCCGACGACGATCTGCTCGGACCTCAGCTCATTCACTTCAAGCGGCTGGCCAGCGCATAGCGGCCGCAACGGGTTGACGGGTCGGCGCAGAGCGACCGGGTCGGCGCTGAGCGACCGGGTCGGGCGCCGAGCGAATGGAACGCTCATCCGATCCGGCCGACTCTACCCGATCTGTTCCTCGACCCAGGCCCGTGCGCGCTCGAGCGCGGCGGAGATCCCCGCGCTGTCGGTACCGCCGCCCTGTGCCATGTCGGGACGTCCGCCGCCGCGCCCTCCGACCAGCGGAGCGACCTCTTTGATGAGGTCACCGGCCTTGGCGCCCTTGGCGACCGCCGCCTTGGACATCCCGGCGAGTAGGGTGACCTTGCCTTCTTCCGTCGTCGTCGCGAGAAAGACGGCAGCATCGCCGGCCTTGTCCCGAACCCAGTCCACTGCGGCACGCAACGCATCGACCGGAGCCGAGGGGACCTCGCCGATGATGACGCGAACCCCGCCGACCTCTGGCGCCGAAGCAAGGAGTCGACCGACGACTTCCTGCACTTCTCCCCCGGAAGCTTGGGCCTCCGCCTTCTCGGCTTTGCGCATCTCCTTCTGGAGCGCTGTCATTTCGGCCTGCAACCGCTGCCTTACGGCAACGGGAACGGGGCCGGACTGAATCGCCGCCTGGATTTCGTGCAGAATGTCCTTCGCTGCCGTCGGGTCGTCGGTCGAGACCTGCGCCATGCGACTCTGAAGCGACCGCCCGTTCTCATGCGCCTCTTCCGCCAGCGCAGCGGTCACGGCGACAACTCGGCGCACGCCCTTGGCCACGCCCTCTTCCGACAACAGCGCGAACGAACCGGCCTGGTCCGAAGAGTTGAGATGCGTTCCGCCGCAGAACTCCACGGAGAGATTCATCCAGTCATTCCGATCCGGATCGGAAAGCAGGTCATCGACGGGAGCACCGACGGAGACGACACGAACGACCTCCGGATACTTCTCACCGAAGACCGCGCGGAGTGTGTTGATCTTCCGCGCCTCCGCTTCCGGAACGTCCTTGGCAAAGACGGGAAGAGCTTTGCGGATCTCTGCGTTGACCTTCTCTTCGATTGCGGCCAACTCGTCGGTCGAGACCGGTTTGTTATGGGAGAAGTCGAAACGGGTCTTCTCTTCATCGAGGAGGGATCCTCGCTGGTGAATGTCGGAACCCAAGACTTCCCGCAGCGCCCAGTTGAGAAGGTGCGTCGACGTGTGATTCTTCCGAATCGCTTCGCGGACGTCGTGTTCCACTTCGGCCCGCACCCGGTCACCGACCTGGGCCGGACAGTCCCCGGGTTCCCACTGGCCGATGTGAATGACGGTGTCCCCGAAGCGCTGCGTGTCTTCGACGCGGAAGCAGCAGTGACGAGCTTTGCTGTCGCCGCCCGGCCCATTCCCACCATTTGACGTGCCGCTGCCGTTTGACATCCCGCTGCCCCCCGACGCGCCGGGCGAGCCGTCCCCGAAAAAGCACAGCCATCCGCGGTCGCCGACCTGGCCGCCCTGCTCTCCGTAGAAGGAGGTCTGTTCCAGGACGAGGCCGATCCGGCCCTCCTTTGGAATCGTGCCCGATTCGTAGAACCGGCCTTCGGCGACAAAGCCCTGGACGACCGATTCAACCGGGACGCCAACGAACTTGGGTTGGTCATCCGTCGCCGGCATCGGATCGGGAATGTTGAGATCGAAACCTCCGTCTCCCTTTCCGGCCTGGCGCGCTTTCTCGCGAGCCTCCTCCATGAGTCGTTCGTAACCGTCGAGGTCGACTTCGAGATTCGCTTCCTCGGCCATGAGCTGCGTCAGGTCGATCGGGAAACCGTAGGTGTCATGAAGCTGGAAGGCATCGCTGCCCGCGATCTTCTTCGTATCGCCCGACCGCTCCGCTGCGTCGTGGAAGAGCTTGATCCCGCGGTCGAGGGTGCGTCCGAAGGACTCTTCCTCATCTTTGAGAACAGCCTGAATGTGAGCCTCGTTCTGTCCGTTGCGCGCCGACCGCAGTTCGGGAAAGGCGTCGCCCATGTGCGCGACCAGCGCCGGCACCAGTTCGTAAAGGAAGGGCTCGTTCATCCCAAAGTACTGACGTCCGTAGCGAACGGCCCGCCGCAGGACGCGACGCAGGACGTAGCCCCGGCCTTCATTGCTGATGTCGGCGCCGTCGGTCAGGGCAAAGGTCAGTGTCCGCAGGTGATCGGCGACGACACGGTAGGAAGTGTCGACCATGGTCTGCGCATCCCCGCCACGAGCGCCGGACTCCGGGAGTCTTCCCGTGTAGGCCGGCGCACCCGTCCGTTTGCGGATGGCATCGAAGAGCGGAGTGAAAACGTCCGTGTCGTAGTTGCTCGTCTTCCCCTGGAGCACTGCGGTCAGGCGCTCGAATCCCATTCCGGTGTCGACGTGTTTGGCCGGAAGCAGATTGAGTTTGCCGCCGGTCGCTCGGTTGTACTGGATGAAGACGAGGTTCCAGATCTCGATGGCCAGAGGATGGTCTTTGTTGATGAGGTGCCCGCACGACTGGTCCGGCGAGAGATCGATGTGGATCTCACTGCACGGCCCGCAGGGTCCGGTGTCCCCCATCTCCCAGAAGTTGTCTTTCTTGTCGAAAGGAAGAATGTGGCTCGGATCGATGTCCGTGACCTCGGCCCACAGCTGCCTGGCTTCTTCGTCCGGCTCCAGACCGTCGGCGGCATCGCCTTCAAAGTAGGTCGCATAGAGCCGTGACTTGGGGACGCCCCAAACTTCGGTCAAAAGCTCCCAGGCCCAGGCGATGGCTTCCCGCTTGAAGTAATCGCCGAAGGACCAGTTTCCGAGCATCTCGAAGAAGGTGTGATGGTAGGTGTCCTTGCCCACGTCATCGAGATCGTTGTGCTTGCCGCCGGCGCGGATGCATTTCTGCGTGTCGGCCGCGCGCACGAAAGGGCGGGAACCGCTGCCCAGGAAGACGTCCTTGAACTGGTTCATCCCGGCATTGGTGAACAGCAACGTCGGATCGTCGTGAGGCACCACGGAGGAACTCTCGACGATGGCGTGTTCCTTCTCCTTGAAGAAGTCCAGGAACTGCTGGCGGATCTCGTTGGACGTCATCCCCTACTCCTTCCCCGGAAAATCGGGGGCAAGCCGAATCGAAACGAAGGCGCTAGGATAACAGGTCCAAGTTGGGCTCGGGTGACAAGATGGACGCCTGCCCCCGCTGTTCATGGATGGATTCATGGGAGGAACCCGCGCATGTCCACCGAGGCCCACGCCTTCATCGCCACTTCGCTGGATGGATTCATCGCCCGCGAGGACGGAGCGATTGACTGGCTGGACGGCGTTCCCGACACCGAGGACCACGGCTTCGACGAGTTCCTGGACGGTGTCGACGCGCTCGTCATGGGGCGGAAGACCTTCGAGCAGGTGTTGGGATTCGGGGAGTGGGCCTACGGGGAGCGCCGGGTGGTCGTTCTGAGCCGGAGCCGGACCCAGGCATCGATCCCGGTCCCGGAGCACGTCTCGTCCCCCGTCGAGTTCTTCGGCGGCACCCCCGAAGACTTGTTTCGCAGAGAAGAGTCCGCAGGGACCGGGCGGCTTTACGTCGACGGTGGGCAGGTCATTCAAAGCTTTCTCGCCGCCGGGCTTCTCCATCAGATCAACCTGACGCGGATTCCCGTGCTGCTCGGTGGCGGGATCCCGCTCTTCGGTCCCCTGGATTCGGATGTGTGGTGGGAACATCAATCCACCCGGTCCTTTCCGAGTGGGCTCGTGCAGACGGTCTACCGCAGAAAGGAGACGTCATGATCCACGTCGTCGTTTTGCTCGAGGCCGGCCCGGGAGGACTGTCCGCGCTGCGCGCCTACGAGGACAAGGTTCTGGCCTGGCTTCCCGAGTACGGCGGTCGGGTCGTCACGGCATTCCGGCCAGAGTCGGCGAAGGAGGGATCTCCGGACGAAGTGCATGTTCTCGCGTTTGAGAGCCGGGATGCGCTCGACCGGTTCCGGCAGGATCCACGACATGAGGCGCTGAAAGAAGAGCGCGCCGCAGCCATCGCCGCGACGCATGTCTACATCTCAGACGTCTTGCACCCGTATTGATCGGCTGCAGACCCCAAAAAATCGTGGCGGGCGCCGGGAGCTGAACTCCGGGCGCCCGCACTTGACAGCGGCCTGGATGAAGACCTACCAACCCGCCCGAGTCTTCCAGCGAGAGAAGTGATCGATCTCGGTCGTCATCGTCGGGTGATGCCACGTCCCCCCGACGTCGACCCAGTCGCCGGTCGTCTCGTCGAGCCAGTATTGGCGAACATCGTCGTGGGGGCCGTAGTCGGTGTTCATGTTCACTTCGAGCGTAACCGGAACGTTGAAGGTCGTTCCATGCGGCAATAGCTCAAAGTCGACTTCGTCATTTGCACCGTGCAGAACGACGATGGAGATTTCGGTGTCGACGTTGAGGGCGCCCGGCGGAACACAGATGTTGACGAGCCCGGCCGACAGCTTGCCGCCGGAAACGGCCGAGATGACCTTTGATTTGAGAACGTCGATCTCGTGGAGGGTAACTCGATCGAGAAGGCCCTCGACATCGGCAGCCTCGCCAGCGACGTCGTCCGCGGTTTCGACCAGCCCACCAACCAAGCCACCCCTCGCTTTCCCCCTCTTTGCTGCCGCGTCACCGCCCTCAACGGCGCCGACGAGATCGGGGGTCATCTCCCGGTCCTTGCCGGAAGTGGCGTCCACGGCGACGGCACCGTCGGAAACGGGGTTCGTCCCAGTGTCATTCGAGCAGCCTACGGCCATGGCGACTGCGGCCACCGTGGCCAGGCTGAGTAGGCTTCGTAGTTTCATGATTCGGGCTCCTTCGTCGCTTTCCCATCGGCTGGCCCGGATCGCCGGTTCCGG
The DNA here is from genome assembly GCA_030431975.1 of bacterium. GTDB lineage: Bacteria > Eisenbacteria > RBG-16-71-46 > CAIMUX01 > CAIMUX01 > JACKCR01. The sequence continues at coordinate 23,610 of JAUIHP010000018.1, forward strand.
GTCGGCGTGTCTTCGGGGTGTATAGGGGCAACCCTCATGCCAGGGCCCGTAAGTCGTTGATTTCACTCGATCCGACATCGGAACAGGCGGGGGGAATCCCGTTCTCTGGCCCAGCCCGGACTGCCTGCCGGGCTTCTTGGAGTTACATAACTACCTTCGTATCTGGCAGTTACGCCCGGCAAGCACGGATTGGCCTCAAAGCAAAAAGCACCCAGGCCGCTTCTACGCACCCACTGTCCGCTCTTTGCCCGCGAGGCGAGATAGGCCCAGGCCACCCTCCCGGGACTCGGGCTCAGATATCTCGTTTGAAGTCCAAGAACTTTGTTCGGCAGCCGAACATAGTGTATCCTCTTGGCTGCGAAGGAGAGGTACGCGGGCGAGCGTCGGCAGCCGAGTGGCTTGGCTCCCGGCTGACCTCCAGCCAAATCCTCGCAGTCGAAACCGATTCCAGAGGTCGAGCGCGTGAACCGACGTCCGCCGGTTCGTCGGCTCCAAAGAAAGCACAAGGAGAATCTCACGATGAATTGGAACCGTATTCTGGGTGGCAGCCTTGCCTGCGCCGCCCTCCTGACCGTCGCCGCCGTCCAGGACTCCAACGCTCAGCTGCTCAACGGCAGCTTCGAAATGCCGGACGCATCCGGCGGCGACCAGCCCTGCTCCGCGGATTGGGCCTGCTTCAGCGGTACGGAGTTCACGACCACCGCCCTCGCCAGCGACGGCACACAGTCCTTCAAGACCTTCGGCCCGTTCAACCCGGGTGGCGGCGCAGGCGCTGCGCAGCGTGTCGCCGCTGCCGAGGGAGAGACCTGGGTGGGTGAGATCTACGCACAGAATGCGAGCTTCGATCCGATCGACGACCAGGACTTCGGCGTCATCAAGATCGAGTTCCTCGACAGCGCGGGCAACCTCGCCGCCGGTGGTGTTCTCGGCGTCGACGTCTTCGAGTCCAATCCCATCAACGGCGCCACCCCGATGGACACGTGGACGCTGCTCGGCGTCGGCACCGCTCCGGCCCCGGCCGGCACCGCCTTCGCGCAGTTCGTGATCGTCAAGGTCGACGTCGACGGCACGCAGGGCGGATCGATCTTCTGGGACGACGCCGTTCTCTTCATCGACGAGCCGTCGCCGACGGTTGAGACGTCGTGGGGTGAGGTCAAGTCGGTCTTCCGCTAGGCCTGAAGTTCACCACAAGGTCCGGGGGTGAACATCGCCCTCGGGTCCTTCACACGGAAACCGGCCGTCCTTCGAAAGAGGGGCGGCCGGTTTCTTTGGTTCCAAAAGTCGGGTTCGGTTCTCGTTGGTTGCGAACGGTCGCCGCAGGGATCGCTATTTTCGCTGTTTTCGTTTGAGAGGCGGGTCTTCGATCGGGAGGAAGCGGACGACGACGCGCTGCCCCAGGGCATGCCCGATTCGACGTAGCATTGAGAGAGAGTGGCCTTCGTACTCTGAGTCCTCGAGCCGGCTAATAACGGACGCGGTCGTGCCGACTCGCTTGGCCAGCTCACTCTGGGTCAGCCCGGCCTGTGTCCGTGCATGGAAGATGACTTCCGCAACCTCCATACGTTCGCGGAAGATCTCGCGCCATCGCAGATCGTCCGCCGTTGGAGGATTCTGGCGATCCAAGATATCGAGGGCGTCCACCGTCGGGCTCTTCGTCATCTGGTTCCTCGACGTAGTTCGCAACATCCGGGGCCTGCAGGAGAGCGTTTCGGAGCCGGTCGGACACCGCTGTGGACGTGCCGGAACACCTCTCGTCTACCTGCTGCCGCCCGCTGCCGGGCATACGGAATCGGGCGGCCGCGCGTACCGGTGCGCTGTAGCCAAAAGCCCGCTGCGGCGCCCTTCCTTCCGTTTGGCGCGATTCGTTGTCCTCCTTGATACTACACGATTCCCTCCACCATCCCGCGACTTTGGACCTCGACTTGCCGTCTCCCGGTATCGCTTGGCTCAAGCCGATTGGCCTGAGGTACCAAGTCGTGCTGAACCACAACAGGAGGAATGGCATGCGAGACACCTTTTGTAACGCTGTCGAAACGAAGGCCCCTCGGGAGTCACGATGGATTCTGTGGCTTGGGAGGTTCGTATGAAGTTCAAAGTTTGGACCTGCATCTGGGTGGCTGGCAGCCTCGGTGTCTCGCCCTCGGCCTTCGGGACGGACACCACCCACGAGAGCACCATCTCCAGTCACGCCGCGGTTGTAACCATCGATTCCGGCCGCCGGGGCTCGACCACGGTTGAGGACCTTTCCTGGCGCGAAGACTCCGGTCTGGTCGATGGGGGCTTAGGCCTGAACGCCTACGGACTACAGCCGAACGTATACGCGGTCCGCAGGTATCCTGACGTTTTCTACGGGAACACAATCGTGGTGGGCGGGGACTTCCTCAACGCTGGAGGCGACCCCGATGCGGACTACCTGGCCGTGTACCGCAACGGCTCTTACGAGGCCATCTCGGACAGAAACCCTGCTGCACCCCTCGCTCTCGGACCACCCAACGGCCCGGTGCGCGCGTTGGCCGTCGTGGACTTCGACGGGCAAGGGCCACGCCTCTATGTGGGAGGCGACTTCACCATGATTGGCGGACAGTCCGCAAACGGGATCGCGCGTTACAAGTACAACGGCCGCGACTTCGAATGGGACCCGCTTCCGTCCTCTGGTGCACCAGACGGAACGGTGCATACGATGGAACTGTTCGACGATGGCTCCGGGAACGCACTGTATGTTGGCGGCAACTTCTCCATCTCTGGAGGGAGAAACGTCGGTCGGTTCGACGGAACGTCCTGGAGTCCCGTTGGCCTCCTGAAGTATGCGTTCGAGCCAACGACGGTATCCTCGACGGTTTTCGACCTCCAAGAACATGATGGCGCTATCTATGCCGGCGGCGCGTTCGACACCAACGCAAAGGGCAACGTAGTCAAGAACGTGGCCAAGTTTGACGGCACGAACTGGATTGCACTCGGATCCGGGATCAATGGAACGGGACCCAAGGTCTACAAACTGGCGTCGTATGCCGGCGATCTGTATGCGGGTGGAGACTTCATCACTTCTGGATTCCAGGGAGCCCACAACCTTGCCCGTTGGAGCGGAACCAGCTGGCTGGAAGTCGGGGGTGGCACGGACGATGCCGTCTACGCCCTGGAGGTATCGCCGTTCGCCGGGGAACTCCACGTTGGCGGCCTGTTTACCGAGGTAAACCACAGCGGGAGTGCGATTGCCGCAAGTCGCGTGGCAACGTGGAGCGGCTCGGCGTGGTCAACGTTGGGGAGCGGTCTCGAGGCTAATGTCCGGGCCCTAGCTCAGACAGACTGCGGCCTACTCGCCGCAGGGAACATCACAGGCATCGGTACCGATGCCGCCGCGGGGCTTGTTCGATGGGATGACGCCGAGGGGAGCTGGACTCCGCTCCACGATTCCCTACGCGATCCTGAAGCTGCGGTAACCGCGTCGTACTACGACGGAACCCGGACCATCATCGCCGGGATAGGATTCGTAAAGTACTGGTCCGATGGCGAATGGAAGTCCGCGAGTCTTGAAGGCCGTCCGATGGGGACTGCGCGGGCCATGACCGTCCTCGGCACCGATCTTGTCATCGCCGGAAACCTCCATGTCGGAAACCCGCCAACCGGACGCGGAATCTTTTCCATCCCACTGTCGAACCTAGCCTCAGGAACGTGGACCTTGTTTCAGGGAGGGATTGATGGTTCTGATTGTAAAGGTTTGGCTTGCTCGGCGACCGTCAACGCGGTGCTCGCCGTGGGGGATGATCTGTACATCGGAGGCCAGTTCGACACGGTCGACGGTGACACCGAAAGTAATGACGGTAGGTGCTTTGCAAACCTGGCAAGATGGGACGGAAGTGCATCGTCGTGGGAGCCGTTGGACAACGGCGTCGACGGACAAGTTCTCGCGATCGAGAGTTACAACGGTGACATCTACGTTGGGGGTAGCTTCACTGCACGTTCTCTTTCTGGCACCGGAATGTGTGACGAGCGAACCACAACATCGGCGCCGTATCTCGCGATCTACGACCCCGGGCTCGACTCATGGTCTCTTCCGTCGACACCTCCCGACAACGAAGTCAGCAGCCTGCTGGCGTACGGTTCCGACCTCATTGTCGGCGGGAGTTTCGGATCCCCCGAGAAAGGCGTCGCCGCGTGGGATGGTTCAAGCTGGAGCGCTCTGGGCGACGGGCTGGATCAACTGGGCCCGTTATCAAGCCCCGAGGTAAATGCCCTCGCCGTCTTCGACGGGTTGCTTTGCATCGGCGGAGCTCTTGAGGATGGCGCCGACGATCCCCCGCGGTTCTCCAACCTGGTGTTCTGGGACGGTGTTGCGGCTGGCTCGCCGGAGAATCTCTCCCCCGACGCTGCCGTGAAGCTTCTGGCCGCCGGTGACGAACTGTTCATCCAAGGTGACTTCACGAGAGTCGCTCATGTGGAGGACTGCTACCCGATCAACGCGAGCTCGAAGACTGCCTGGATTCGGAGCGATAGCGGCTCCTCACCCGCCCCTGCGCCAGTTCGTCTTGCAAACCCCATGTCTAAGCTCAACTCTGGTCTCTCGCTAGACAGTGTCAGCCCCAATCCAACTTCCTCCAGCGTCCGAATCGAGTTTACCCAACCGTCCGAAAACTCGGTTTCACTCGAATGGTTCTCGGCCTCGGGGCGAAGAGTTCTTCAGAAGTCCCTGGGTGAGTTGCCGGCCGGACGCCACGCTCTGGAGATTCGGGATCTAAGTCTCACGCCCGGAGCGTACTTCGTGAGAATCGTGTCGGATCAACTCGCAGACAGCCAAAAACTCGTCATCGTCCGCTAAGAAAGAGAGAGAAGAATGACCAGAACGAGAAGAGCACATCTCCGCCGCCGCTTTGCCGCCCTGATCCTGGCAGCCTCCGGCATCTGTGCACTTGCGTCTGCTTCCCTGGCGTCCATGCGCCCCACTTTGTCCACTGAGTTCATCGTCAGGCCTGGGAGGCTGCACTCCTTTGAGCCTTTGACGCAGTCGGAACAGGCTGACGCGGACAACGCTGCATACCTTGCATCGAAGGCGTGGGGAGGCAGTTGGCTAACCTACGAATGGAATCGACGGACATCGACACCCAGCAATCTCATTGGTGACGGCGTTCCTGTTGACCAGTCTCGCCTCACCACCGATCCCGAGGGACTGGCCCGTGACCTCATCGCGATGAGGCCCGATTTGTTTGGAGGGCGGGATGTCGTCCTCGCACTCGACTCCGTCCGCCAAGGAGCGGGGAAAACCGTAGTCCACTTCCAGCAAACGTACGAGGGTATCGAGGTACTCAACGCCAAAGCGCATGTCACCTTCCATGACTCCGGCAAACTCTTTGAGCTGGGATCGGACGCCTTTCCCTTTATCGGAATCTCCACGATACCTGTCATCAACGAATCTCAGGCCCTTCAGTACGCGAAGTCCTCTATCGGATTCGTCGAAGGGAGAGATCGGGTGTCAGAGCCGGCACATCTCGCCATCTTGCCGGTACCAATATCAGAAACGGAAACGGACTTTCATCTGTGTTGGCTTATCCAGCTCCGAGTGGAGGAACCACTCGGCTCGTGGGTCCACTACGTCAGTGCCGAGAGTGGCGAGCTGTTTGCCCGGGCCAACAAGATGGGACTCATGACGGACCTGAGCGGCCAGGTGCTTGGCTCATGGGAAGAGCGTGGCCAGTGCGACATGGAGACCGACGGCGGCATTCGCTACCACGCGAGCGATGGTATGTCATATGCAAGAGTCACCGTCAATGACGTCGACTACTATGCGGATGTGGACGGGTACTTCACGATTCCCTCGTCCGCCTACAGTGTCGGTGACACCTACGAGGCGACTCTTGACTGGCTCGATGGTTCCCAAGGCCTCCGGATTGTCAATTGCGAAGACACGGATCCTTGTGTCGAGTCTATTCCGCTGGTGACGGGAGTCATCGGCACAGGTCATGTCCTCGGCGGCCTTGAGATCATGATGGATGATGGATCCATCATCTCCGAACGAGACAGCTGGATGACGATCCATCGTGCACGGGACTACTTTCTGGAAGAGATCCACCCAGACTTCTGGAAGCTCGACGGAATCATCACTCTTCGGGTTGACGACCCGCTGGGGGATCCGGACCTCAACGGGCGTGGTTGCGGAGGGTTTTGTGCGGACAACTGCACCGCGCCGAACTCGGCTGACGTCACTATCAGAATAACAGGAGAGCGAGCCTCGGACAGCTGTGGTGGTGGGCTTTGTACCGACGGAGGGCGGGCCGCGGGCCTGGTGCTTCACGAACTTGGTCATGCCGTCTACACTGGGCTCACCGGACTCACCAGCAATGTCACGGAGACGGGCCTCTGGGAGGGTGGAAACCCCACCGTTTACGGACTACTGACTCTCGAACAACCGATGGGACGAGGTTGGACGTGCCAATCACAGGACGACTGCTCGCTCGATCAGTTCGATGGTTCGGACCAGTCCATCCACGAACTTCAGTATCCGGAAGACATGGTGGGCAATGACTATGATGACGGAAGAATCCTAAGCGGCTTCTACTGGCAGTCACGCGAGGCTCTGGCACCAGTTCTGGATCGAAAGAAGATTTCGCTGACCAACTGGACATGGGCGGTTGCTCTCATGGTTCCATTGACGATGAGGGACCAGGTTCTAGCAACATTCATTGCGGACGATGACGACGGAAACCTTCTGAATGGAAGCCCGCACTACGACGCCTATGCCACGGGCGCGCTACGGCACGGATTCGTCCCGCCGCCACGAATTGGAATCGTCGTTGCTCACAACTCTCCGGACCCGATGATTCTCGATTCCGACCTGAACGCCGGATCTCTTACCCTCACCGCCCTGGGGACATCATTCGGGGAAGACATCTCCTCTGCCACCATCTACTACCGCGAAGGCGGAGTCGGATCGTTCACCTCTTCATCCATGTCGATCACTCCCGACGTAGGTCCTTGGTTCTCGCTGGAGGGAGACATCGATAACCTGGCATCCGGCGATGAAGTCGAGTACTACATCGAAGCGGTCGACACCGGTGGATCCACCCGAACAAATCCGCCGACCGCAGGGCTATATCACGAATTCACGGTAGTGAGTTCCTTCGCGCCGATGGAAGAGGATGGCGGCTGGGTGGCGAACCTGGACGGCACCGATGACGCTAGATCTGGTGAGTTCGTGAGGGTGATCCCGTCCGGTGGGGACACCCAACCATCCGAAGACCACACCCAAGACGGGACTCAGGCGTGGCTCACCGGGACTGGGTGGTATGAGGCCGGCGACGAGGAGCACGACGTCGATGGCGGCAAGACTTCTGTCTTCAGTCCGACCTACGATTGCCACGGAGCCACGAGTGCGGAGATTCTGTTCCACTACTGGTTCTACGGAAATCAGAACGGAGGTACTGATGACGCTCTTGTCTTGTTCGCGAGGTCCGGTCTCAGTCCCTGGACCGAACTCTTCCGTGCCACCGAGATGACACCAGAGTGGACGAGGCAAGAAATCGACCTAGTTCCCGTACTGGGATCCGACCTCGAGACCGTGCAGTTCAAGTTCGAGGCGTTGGATGGTGGTGCCGAGTCTTTGGTGGAGGCCGCTTTGGATGACTTCGCAACCATGGTGGTCTTCGGCGAAACGACAAGTACCCCCGCCGAGGAGGTAGATCTGTCCAGGACGACGTACTTCCGCTCTCCCACTCCGAATCCTGCCGAGGGTCGCAGCCTTCTTCGGTTCGGCCTCGCTGAATCGGGCGGCGTGGAGGTAAAAGTCTTCAATGCGGCGGGCGAACTAGTGCGCACGTTGGCCTCCGGCGAGTTCGAGGCCGGGAACCACGAACTGGAGTGGAACCTGGATAACAACAACAGGCGCAGGGTCCCTAACGGTATCTATTACGCACGACTGACAACGGTGGGATTCTCCGCCAGCCGCAGGATTGTTCTGTCGCGCTGACAAAGAGCAACGAGCAGAAAAAGGGGCGGCCTGGTCGCCCCTTTTTCCTCACATGGCGATCATCGAGTTCGGGCGATCAAAGGACAGCCGCTTGGTTCAGCAACCTGTGAATTTGACCACAAACCGTATCTGAGGAATCACCACAGAAGCCGGTTCGTATCGGCTACGACACTGAGTGGCGTCGTGACTCATGAGGAAACGCCTTCCGCGGGGGAATCCGTTCCCCGGTACTGAATCGCCTCGGCCAGGTGCCCCGTCCGGATCTCCTCCACCCCTTCCAGGTCCGCAATGGTCCGCGCGACACGCAGACACCGATGAACGGCCCGGGCGGAGAGTCCCATCGACTCCACCGCGCGTTCGATCAGCGCTCGCTCCTGCCTCCCGACGGCGCACGCATCCGGCAACTGGGTGAGGTCGATCTCCGCGTTTGATCTCACCTTCCATCCACGGGCGCGGCTTCGTTCGGTCTGTCGATCCCTTGCTTTTCGAACGCGAGCGGCCACCGTTTCCGAAGACTCGGCTTCTACACGAGGTCCGACCGTTGCCGAGATCTCCTCGGCCCGAAGCTGCGGGACCAGAACATGGAGATCGATCCGGTCCATGAGCGGCCCGCCGACTCGGCCGCGATAGCGTTTGGTTTGGCCTTCGGTGCAACGACAGGGCCGATGGCTCCCGAGGAATCCACAGGGACAGGGATTCATGGCGGCCACGAGCATGAAGCGGCACGGAAAGCGCGCGGCGCGTCCTCCGCGGACGAGGCGAACCTCTCCTTCCTCGAGCGGTTGCCGAAGTAGATCGAGGACTCCGGAGCGAAACTCGGGCAGCTCGTCGAGGAACAGCACCCCGCCGTGGGCCAGACTCACCTCACCGGGTCGCGGAGAGAATCCGCCGCCGATCAGTCCTGCGGCGGTCACCGTGTGATGGGGCGCGAGGAAGGGACGGGATTCGATCCGCGACGTGTTGCCCCGCAACCGTCCGGCCACGCTGTGAACGAGTGTGGCTTCCAAACGCTCGCCCTCGTCCATCGGCGGCAGGATCGTTGCCAGCGCGCTGGCGAGAAGGGTCTTTCCCGTACCCGGTGGTCCGATCAGAAGGACGTTGTGCCCGCCCGCAGCCGCCACCTCCAAAGCCCGGCGCGCCGTGTGCTGCCCGGCGATGGAAGCGAAGTCCACTTTTTCGTCGGGCTCATACAGAGGCGCCGATGACTCATCTTCGTCTGACACCGGAGGAGGAATCGGTTCGCCGGAGATCCAACACTTGAGCGCCTCCAGACTCTGGATCGGCGAGATCGCAACTCCGGCCAGTCCCTCGACCTCTTTTCGATTGGCCGCGGGAAGCAGGAGTTCACCCGTTCCTCGTTCCTGCACGGCGAGCGCACATGCGAGAGCGCCGCGAATCGGCAAGACGCGTCCATCCAGAGAGAGTTCGCCGACGGCCACGACGTTTCGGAGCCGTTCCGGCTCGATCACACCGTGGGCGGCGAGAATTCCGAGCGCAATCGGCAGGTCGAGTGCGCTTCCCTCCTTTCGAAGTTCGGCGGGCGCCAGGTTGACCACGGTCTTTCGCGGCGGCGTTGACATTCCGGAGGCCCGAAACGCACCGTCGATCCGTTCGCGGCTTTCACGTACCGCTGCATCCGGCAAACCGACGATCGTCGTGACGGGGTATCCATCGGAAACCGCCACCTGAACTTCGATCGATGTCGCATGCACTCCAAAAACGGTGAAGGTTTCGATCGCCGCGGCTCGCAAGGTTGGTTCGCTCCTCCCTCTTTCTTGCAAAATGTAGCTTTCGCGCCGAGCCGCTGGACGCACTCCACTCCGGCGATGCCCTAGCGCGATCTATCGCGACGTTCTTCTGCAGTGACGACCCTCAGGAATCGATCGGGCAAGGAACACGAACGGGGAGAGACGCGGTCTCCCGGGGGTGTGGAAAAGTCCTGCCCCTCCCCGTCCGATCCTTGGCAGCTCCCGGGCGACGAACGCCCGACGCTGAACCTGTACGAAGCAGCTTTTGGGCCAAAGAACCCTGCCAACCGCGACGATCTTGAAGAAAGTGCGGAGGTCCCGCTCTCGGGTCGCGAGTCGTGCACCGTCAGACCATGCAGCGTCGGGCCGCGCGCCACGCATTGTCAGGCAGTGTTTCGTCTGAAGGAGTCCTCTCAAGCGATGGGCGTCAAGGACATCGACATCGGCGCGGACACGAATCCGACGCCGTCCCACCTTCTGGTCGATCACCTCGTCAAGAAGCACGGCTTCCGCTCACCGGAGAGATGCCAGCGCTACTTCCAACGCATCCTCGGAGACGTTCGTCTCTACGACCGCGACGTGCTCGAGATCACGGCCGGTCCGGGATGGGTCTCACTGTTCGCCGCGAGCCAAGGTGCGAACCACGTCTCCACGGTGGCTGCGACGGAACGGGACCAAATGCGACTGGGCAGCCTGGCCGCGGAGGCCGACCTTCTCGGTCTGCGGCGGGTCGAAGTGGCGACGCGGCCTTTCTCGACGGAGGACCTTGGCACGTCCGCCTTCGATGTCGTCGTACTGCGCGCTTCCGTCACCTGGCTGGATCCGGAGTCCTCCTGGACATTGGAGAACGACTCGTCCTCACGCACCCGCTACGAGGAGATTTGGCAACGGATCTGGAAGGCCACCCGCCCCGGCGCACAAGTCGTCATCTTTGACGTTTCGCGGCGAAACCTGTGGCCGTCCCTGGGGCTTCGGAATCCGTTTGCGCGGGACACGGACTGGGAGCGGCATCCGCCGCCGTCCGTATGGACCGAGCTATTGATGGACACGGGGTTCGAACAACCCGAAGTCGAATGGATGGTCCCCGCTCCTCTTGAAACGATGAGCCGGGCACTCCCCGCGGGAATGGCTGCGCACGCGGTCCGGAGCCGCTACCGCCTGACCGTCCGCCGACCTTAGCTCCCGGACTCGCTATCGCCTCACCGTCCGCGACGACGCGCAAGAGCCGCCTCGTACTGCTTCTCCAGCTGGTCGACGATCGCCGACAAGCCGTAGGTTCCTGCAACCGATTCCCGGGCCGCACTCGCCATCTCCCGAGTTCTGTCCGGCTGCGTGACGAGGTCATGAATCCGGGCGGCCAAAGTTTCCGCATCGCCCGGCTCGACGAGAAAACCAGTCCGCCCCTCGTCGACGACTTCGGGAATCCCTCCGACATTACTGGCAACGGGCACGCCCCCCGTCGCCATCGCTTCCAGGAGCGACAACGGCAGCGCTTCGCGCAGGGAAGGCAGCACGAAGACGGACGCCCGTTGAAAGAAAGGAAGGACGTCGGCCTGGAGACCGGCGAACTCGACCGTGTCTGCGATTCCGAGAGACGCCACCTGCGCTTCCAATTCGGGACGCAGGACTCCGTCTCCGACCAGGGTCAGCCGAAGTCCATTCACGCCCTCACCTGGAGTCGAGTCGGAGCCCGGGCCTGTGCCCGGACCCGTGCCCGGAGCCGACCCTGGAGCGCCACCCACCCGATCTACGACGATCTTCCAGGCATCCAACAGCGTCTTGTGATTCTTCACATCCGTGAGGCTGGCCACACACACCACCTCACCCGCACCCCGCGGCGCCTGCGGAGGCGAGAAACGGTCCATGTCGATTCCGTTGGCAAGGAACATCGACCGCGATTCCGGTACGGCGAGGCGCCCGCGCAGATAGTCCATCATTTCCTGGTTGAGCCCGATGACGAGATCGGCCCGGCGAAAGAGAGTGCGATCGATGAAGGCGCGGTGAGCGGGCTGGCTCGTCACCATTCGGCCGGCGTGGACATGGCAAACCACGGCCATGTCGGGAAAAAAGTACCCCAGGGCCCGGGCCCAGGTGTTGGCGCCGAAGTTGTGCGCATGAAGCACGTCGGGCCGGATCCGGCGAAGGTGGCCGACCAGAAAGCTCAGGATCCTGGGATCGAGCCGGCTCTCCCGCACCAACGCGTCTACCTGGAGGTTGTCCGGCCGCGGCCGTTCGAACAGCGGCCCGTTGAGCCGGTTGGCGAGAACGTGGACGTCATGTCCCCGAGCGGCGAGCTGGCATCCCAGGGCGTAGCCGTAGGTCTCGGCTCCACCCAGAACGGTCTGCGTCACGAGTTGAACGATTTTCATCCGGCAAAGATTACCCGTTTGCGGCACTCGCGTAACCGGACAAAGACAAGCCGAAAACCCACCGGATTTGCTCATCTCGAACTTCTCCAGAACCCATTTGCAGTCACCGATCTGTAACTTGAAGAGCGCGTCGATCTCGGCGCTGCAAGACGCCACAACCTCGCCTGGATTGCTTCATGAAGGTCGCCGCAATCTGACCTGCGTGAGTATTCCGGCCTGGACAAACATCGTCGGGTACTCCGTGGAAGCATCCGCCACCAACGGCTGGAGATTGCTCCTGCTCGCCAACGAGGCGCAGGAAGAGACTCAACGTCGGATTGAAGAGGTCCTGGGGAACCGCCATCACCTCATTCGCGTCGTTGCGCCCGAACTCGCCCAGCTTTCGACTCAGTATGATGCGGCTCTTCTCATCGTCGATGAACCGTCTCGACTGGGTGGCGACGTCCAGCAGCGACGGATGACGGTGGCTCCGCATCTCCCCTTGATCGCGCTCGTTCCCGAAGGCTTTGAACACTTCGCTCCGGTGCTTCTGGAAAAAGGCGCGCAGGAAGTTCTCACCTTCGGTCAGCTGGACGGCCTCTATCCGGCCATTCGAAAATCCATCGAACGTTTTCGGCGCGTCGCGCGCCTGGAGTTCGAAGTCTCCCACGATGAGTTGACCGGACTTCCGCGTCGACGCCTCTTCCTCGATGAAGTCGCACGTGAGATGGAGCGGTCCAAAATCGACCGGTCCCACAAGTTCGGCGTCCTCGTTCTCAACCTCGATCGTTTCAAGCTGATCAACGACGGACTGGGACCGAGCTATGGTGACCAGCTCCTGGTCGCTCTTGCGCAACGAATGCAACGTTGCCTTCAGGGCGGAGACATGGTTTCCCGTCTGGGAGGCGGTGAGTTCGCGATCCTCCTGCGAAATCTGAACGGCGACAAGCACGCTCCGTTCGTCTGTCAATCATTGCAGAGAGAAACAGCGCAGCCTTTCCACTTCGGTCGCAACGAAGTCTTCACGACGGCAAGCATCGGGCTCACGACCCATGACCCGAAGATCCACAGACCGGAAGAGATGCTTCGACAGGCCGGCATCGCGCTGCATCACGCCAAGTCCGAGGGCTCTGGTCGCTACTGTTCCTATGAGCCGAGCATGCACGACTCGGCGGAACTGCGGTTTCGACGTGAGATGGAACTGCGGCAGTCGATCGGTCAGGGCGACTTCATGCTGTACTACCAGCCGATCGTCGACCTTAGCACGGGGACGCTACAGGGATTCGAAGGCCTGCTGCGTTGGCAGCACCCCACCGAGGGGTTGGTTCCACCGGATCAGTTCATTCCGATCGCCGAAGAGACGGGGCTCATCGTCCCCATCGAACGATGGGTCATGAGGCGAGGCTGCGAGCAGTTGCGGACCTGGCGGGAAACCAATCCCGGCGACTCACCGCTGCATCTTCACCTCAACCTGTCCGGCAAGCACCTGGGTCGTCCGGAACTGGCGAGCGAACTGAGTTCCATCATTCGTGAACAGAAACTGGATCCCAGTTGGCTTTCGATCGAGATCACCGAGAGTGCGCTCGTCGAGAACAAGAAGGCGGCCATCGACCTTCTCGGTCGGCTTCGCGAGATCGGATGCACTCTCTCGATCGACGACTTCGGAACCGGCTACTCGTCGCTGGCCTGTCTTCAGAGCTATCCGCTCGACACACTCAAGGTCGACCGCGCGTTCATACGCGAGCTGCGGTCCGATGCCGACAGCCACCACATCGTCCGGGCCATTCTCGAACTGGCCCACGGATTCCGTCTGGATGTCGTCGCCGAGGGTATCGAGACCGTAGAGCAGCTTGCCATCCTGGAGCGCATGGGTTGCGATCGCGGGCAGGGTTACCTCATCTCTCCGCCACTGCCACCGGAAGCCGCAACGCGGTGGGTGCAGGAAGCGCGAGACGGAACGCACTGGGAAACGCTGGTCGAACGACACAAAGCTGCGTAGTTCGCTCAGCCGGCGACGACTTTGACCGTCTGGCCGATCTCCTGCAGAGCCGAACGCAACCGGTCGTAGTCCGGATCGCGCAGTCGGAACCACGTGTTGACGTGCCAGCCTTTCTCCAACGGTAGCGTGGCCGAACCAACGGTGGGCACTTCGTACTCGTAGATCATGTCGCCGAACTTCGAGCGGATGTCATCCAGTCCGTGGTAGGCGCGAACGCGACCATCCTGACTCGGTCGAATCTGGATCGCGCCGGTGGCGTAGCGACGAGACAGCTTCGTTTCGACAGGGCGACCAATGATTCCCCGAGACCAGTTCAGATAGATGTCGGATTCGTTGGCGACGCGGTAGAGGTCCCAGATCATCTCCCCGGCCGGGCGGGCGCCGATCTCGGAGAACCGAAGACCGCGGTTGCCGAAGAACCACTCCATGTGAGTCGCCGACGTTCCAAGGTCGAGCAGCTTGTTGACCCGCGCCCCAAGCTCGCGAAGCTCTTTGTAGCCGGTAGCGTCGATCCGGTTGGTGTGTGCGATGATCGGTGACACTTCCCGACTTTCCAAAGCCGCAAGACAACCGGGGTAGTAGTGGGAGATGAAGTCCTGCGCGACCTCGCCGTTCACCGTCAGCGTGTCGTAGAACCCCTCATGCCCATCGATGAACTCCTCCAGCAGAACCGAGTCGGCTTTGCGCGACTTCATCGTCTCCAGAAGAGTCTCCAACTCAGCCTTGGACTCGACACGAGTCGTCCCCAGGGAACCAAAGCCGGCCCGAGGCTTGACGATGATCGGGTAGCCCAAACGCTCGGCGAAGCTGCGAACGTCGGCTTCATTCTTGGGGACCTGCGACTCCGCGCAGGGCACGCCCTTCGACCGAAGGAAGTCCTTCATGGCCGACTTGTCACGACAGAGCTCCGCGCTCCGGACCGACACTCCGGGGATGCCGAGGCCCTCGCGTAGCTGGGCGGCGGGCGTGACCATGGGTTCGTCGATCGTCTCGACACGGTCCACAGGATGCGCCCGGTCGATCTTGCGCGCGGCCGCCAACATCTCCAACGGATCGAGAACGTTTCTCACCTGCACGTAGGCATCGAGGTATGGGCGAACCTCACGGGAGAGACGCTCCCGCGGATTGAACCCGATCGAGGTAACGGTGCAGCCGAGGTCTTTCAGCGCCCGCAGGAACTGATGGTTGTACCGGTGCGTGTCCGGAGCGAGGAATAGAATGTGCATCCCGGCACTTTAGCCTAGTCCCGGCGTCAAAGGCCAGATTCTGCAAGACGGCCGGCCGCCGCTTGGACCGCGCCCAGCTCTGTTGGGCGTCTGGCTTCGGACCTTCCAAGAGCCGGGACCGTCGACAGGGCGTCTAGGAGGCGCTACGCCTTCGGCGGCCACTCCGGGACATCCTGCGCGGAGGTTCGGTAAATCTGGTGGATCCGGTCCATGCACTGACGACGCCCGTACCGGGCCTGCACCAGCTTGGCTGCGTTCTGCCCCATGACCGCCCGCTCTGCCGGGCGAGACGCCAGGGACTGGATCGCGTCAGCCAGCGCCGAGGGATCCGCGGGGGGAAAGAGGAGGCCGTTGACTTCGTGCTCGACGGCCTCGGGAATGCCGACCGCATCCGAACCCACCACCGGAACTCCGCTCGCCATCGCTTCCAGCACGACGTTGGGGAGACCGTCCCGGCCTCCCGTCTTCGCGACGACCGACGGAGCCAGGTAGATATCCGCACGTTCGTACTCGGGCGGCAGGTTGGATTGTTCCTGGTATCCGAGAAGCGTGATGGAGTCGCCGAGTCCGTTCGCTTCGATCGTGCTCACGATCTGCTCGCGCATCGGCCCCTCGCCCACGATCCGGTAGGAGAATGGAATGCCCCGCTCTTTGAGCAGAACGCACGCATCGATCGCGTAGTGAAACCCTTTCGCTTCGGTCAGGCGGCCGACGGAAAGCATGTGGATACGGGTCTCGCCCTGAGTCCCACCGTTGGACTTGGGCTGGAACCGTTCGAGGTCGACGCCGTGCGGGTGGTAGTGAACCTTCTTCATGGTCTCGGGAGAAAACATCTTCCCGAAGTAAACGATGTTGGCCTGGTTGCAGGTCAGGACGAAGTCCGCCCCCTCGATGACGGTGCGCAAAGCGGCGTCCGTCTGGTGTGCTTTGTGATAGATGTCTGCCCCCGCGTGGGCCCAGGTCACGAAGGGAATTCCCGTGTAGCCGGAGATCCACCAGGAGGCGCGCGCCGGCAAGCTCGCCCAGAAAGCCATCAGACGATCGACGTCCTGTCCGGCCAGCTGCGTTGCGAAGTAGCAGCACTTCGGAAAGATGCCCAGCGTCTTGATCAGGATCTTGGGAGAGCTGGCGGTGTCGGCGATCGCTCGCGTCAAACTGGAAAAGAACCACCCCGGCTTCGTCACCATCGCCTTGAGCATTCCGCCGATGACCGGTAGCGAGACGTACGGCGCGCTGCGAACGCGGAAGCGGCTCTTCAGCTGCCGAGCTCCTTCGGCGTCGGTCAAGGTAGCCCGAAGACAAAGAAGCTCGACGTCGATTCCCCGGTCCGCCATTTCATTGACTTCAGCCAGCCCGAAGGTTCCGGACTGATGGGGAATGTCGGTGAAAACATAAACCTGTTTCAGGAGAGAGTCTCCTCGCCGCGGCTCGAGTTCGCTGCGCCCGAGTCTCCGGACGCCGGTGCCTTCTTCTTCCAAGTGTTCAGCTGATAGCGGAACTTGCCCGCAGCGGTCCGTGGGATCTCCTCGACCCAGGAGCAGTCGATGCGCATCTCCGACCCGAAGAAACTGTGCAGACGTTCGGTGACGACGCGAATGGCCTCGTCCAACGGTTCGTCCTGCGCGACAAGATTGACGGTGAGGTGGGCGCGATCGTCCTGAACGATCTGGCATTCCCGAACTCCGGGAAGTCCGCGAGCGATCGGATCCAGGCGCCCGACCGGTCTTCCGTCCGGCGCGTAGAGAACGTCGTCCATCCGTCCCGAGAGCGATTCCAGATGGTCCGTCTGCCAACCACAGGCGCAGTCCCCTGCGCCGGTCGAGAGCGTAGCGAGGTCACCGATCCGGTAGCGAACCAGAACCTGCACTTCGTTGATGAAGCCCGTTCCCACGACCTCTCCGACCTGACCACGTACGGGCTGGTCGTCGACCAGCGTCTCGAAGTAGCCGATCTCGTGATTGACGTGGTAGGTCCCCGACGGACACTGCCCGGCCCAGACGACGACCTCCGCCGAGCCGTACTGGTCGGCGACCGGACACCCAAAAGCCTGGCTCAAATGGTCGCGCTGAAAGTCGTAGACCTGCTCGGCAAAGGTGACGATGACCTTCGGCCGCAACTTGTCGTAGCCCGTACGAATCGCGTACTCGGCCAGAACGTCGAGTGCTGAGGCGAAACCCAGGACCTCTTCCGGATCGATTTCGACCATCTTGTCCAGATAGTGTTTGAGGTTCGCCTCCTCGAGGTGGACGTTCGAGAACATCCACTGCTTGTCCGCTCCGTTGTACTGCCAGAAGGGCGGGGTCTTCTTTTCGACGGGAACGACCGGACGATTGTGAAGCGAGACCCGCGGACGGTCCCGGTCGAGCCCCCAGTACCAACGCTGTCGCTCCTGAAATGCCCAGGTCCGCTGGTAGGTGTTCTTGTCCTTGATCATCATGAGCGGCTTGCCCGTGGTGCCGCTGGTGTGTCCGGTGAAGACGGCCGATCGGTCTTCACGGTACCGGTCGACGACGAACTTCCAGGGATCGTCGCGAAGAGCCTGCTTCTCGGTCACCGGAAGCTTCTCGAAGTCGGCCATCGTCTTCAGATCTTCGGGGTGGAAGTCGAGTTTGCCCCAAGTCTCGCGGTAGTAGGGAACATTGGCGTAGGCATGACGGACGACGCCCTGCAACTTTTGCCACTGCCACTCACGAATCTGGTCGAGCGGCCAGGAATAGGATTCCTTCAGGCCATCGAGGAAGCGCCGGTGCTCGGCGCCGTAACGCCGTCGGCGAAGCACACTGCCGTAGGTGCTGACGAGAAGGCTTTGCAAGGGCGCCGGCAGCTTCTCGTAGATCTTGTAGAGCCGGGTCCCCGGAATCAATGCAACCTCTCCTCACGTCCGCAATCGGGCGGACCTTTTCGGGCAACCGGGGAAAGATCCCACACTGGACACAGGAGTCAACCCGAGGGACGAGCCCGCATGGGCCATTTCCCCCACTCCCTGCGTCCTACAGGTCATCGGCTTAGTCATCGGCCGTCGACGAATCGATCCTTTGATCCGGAGATGGAACTTCCGGCGGAAACGGCGGCGCCCGGCCGATAGAATGCTCGGATGCCAAACGAAACGCCGATAGAGTCCGACGGAGGTTCGTCACTCCCTTCACGCGGAACCTCCGCCCCACAGCGGGCCGGGGTCGACCGACCGGCAGCCATCGTCCTGGGGCTTCACGGGACCGGTCTCCGCACCGCACGCTGTCTCGCCGAAGAGGGCATCGAAGTCCACTCCGTCGCGCTCAGTCCGAACGAGTCCGGACGGAAGTCGAAGCTGGTCCAGTTCGAGGATCGCTTCGATCTCAGCTATGACGACGACCGCATCATCGACTGGCTCGCCCAACGCGCCGCGGCCATCGGCGGTCGCCCGGTCGTCTTTCCGATCTGCGACGAACACGCCATCGCCATCGCCCGTCACCGGGACCGCCTCGATCCGGTCTGTCGAACGTTCCAGGCAAGTGCAGACACGATCGAACGCATCGTCAGCAAGGACGGCCTCTACTCCGCGGCCGAGGCCGTTGGAGCGCCAATCCCGCCGGCCGTGGTCGAACCGACCTTGGAAGAGCTCGACGAGTGGTGCCGGACGAATGCCGCACCGTACTTCGCCAAGCCGTACTACCAGGGCTTGGAAGGTGCGGCTCTCGAAGAGAAGAACCGGGTGTTCTCGACCGCCGACGAGTTGCGGGACTTCGTTCGGGAACGCGGATCCCGAGCCCTCATCGTCCAACGGATGTTGCGAGGCGGGGACGGCTGGATCTTTGACTGCTACGGTTATTGCGACGCGAGTGGCCGCGTCGTGACCATGGCCTCCCATCGGCGCATCCGACAACTTCCCATCCACACCGGAACGACCTGTTACGGAGAAATCCCGGCGTCCCCGCGCAACCGGGGGCAGGAAGCGCTCTTCGAGTTGACGTCCCGGTTGCTGGACGGACTCGGTTACCACGGAATCTTCGGAATCGAGTGGCTGCAGGATCAGGAGACGGACGAACTCTATCTGCTCGACTTCAACGCCCGTCCCTTCTCGACGGTCAACCATCTCAAGGATTGCGGGCTCAACCTCCCCTTTTTGGCCTACCGCGAACTGACCGGCGAGGACATCTCGGGAACAGAGCGGACCCCGCACTTGACGCACAAGACCTGGATCGGCATGAATCGGGACCTGGCCGCGGTTCGAAAGAGCGGAGGCGGCGCCGGTGCTTTGATCCGGTGGATCGGAGAACTGGCGGGCGCCCGTTCCTATGCCTTCTTCACCTGGAGCGACCCCGGTCCCGGCCTTGACCAGTTACGTCGACTGTTCGGCCGCGTAGGACGCGGGGTTCGAGGCGAAACATGAGACCCACACCCATTCTCGTTCCCGCGGACTCGCGACCGCTGTTCGAACGCGCCTCTGGTGGCGGTTCCACTCCCCACGACCTGGAGTGGCTGGATCACGGTCCCGAGTCGTCGGAGGGATCGATTCCGACACCGCTCGACTGGGTCCAATGTCATTACTACGACATCCACAGTCTCTCCTCTGCGGACAAGGTGAAGCGGCGCCTGGGACGACTGAGCGCGGAGTCTGCGTTTCGGGCCAAGCTGACCCTTCCTGCGGACGGAGCGGGAGGCGCAGCGCAAGCGTTGTGGCTTTCGGAGCGCGTCTCGCTCAAACCCAAGGAATGGAAACTCTTTCTCGACGAGCTTCCGGATCTGAAGTGGATCTTTTCCCAACGGACGAGCTATCACCATTTGCAGCTCGACCTTTTCAAAGATCGGGGCATCGCTCTCAGCAACAGCGGAACCCTCGTTTCCCGCTGGGTCGCGGAGTTCGCCTTCGCCTGCATCGTTGCCGAAACGAAGAAGATTCCCCAACACGCTATGGAGCCGAGTTGGTTTGCCGCACCGATTGCCGGCGCCGGGTTCACGAGCCGGCGAGTGACGATTCTCGGAACCGGGAACATCGGAGGGCACCTCGCCGGGATGTGCCGCGGCGTGGGCATGAAAGTCACGGGCCTTTCGCGGAACCCGGAGCGGTTCGGCGCCGACCACGATCCCTATGACCGAATGCTCCACATCGACAAAGACCGGGTTCGCGCCATGGAAACGTCCGACTTCGTCATTCTGGCCGTACCCTCGGCGGACGAGACCCAGCGAATCATCGGACGCGCCGAACTAGCCGCCCTGCCGCGTGGAGCCACGTTGATCAGCGTGACCCATCCGGAAGTCATCGACCAGGAGGCCGTGTTTTCTTCGCTGCGTGAAGGGAATCTTGGCGGGGCGTACCTCGATCGGGTCGAGGCGCAACGGGGCCGGCGTCAACCCAAGGTGCCCGGGCTGGTCGTGACCCACAACTCGCACGCGCATCTTCCGGAGAAGAAGGCGGCCGCCTTCCGGCGCTTCCTTCGGGGAGTCCAAGCCCTGCAGGAAGGAAAGGACCCTGCAGACCGCGTCGTCTAGGGGCCAACCTGAACTACGGCGCCCAGGAAGACGGGCCCTGCGGATCGAACTCGGTCCGCAGCATGGCTCGCAAGCTGTCCCAACGACGACTCACCGTCCGCGTCCCTAATCCGAGACGAGACGCGGTCTCTTCGATCGTCAGGCCGCCGAACCAACGAAGCATCAGCAGTTGCGACAATTGCGGGTCGTGAGCCTCCAGAAAGGCAAAAACCTGGTCCACCAGAACCAGGTCGAGGACATCGGCGTCGGTGAAAGCGATGTCTCGCGGAATGGCAACGCGAACCGCCTTCCCGCCGTGCTTCTCCGCCTGTTTCCGCCTTTGGTGGTCGATGAGATGGTGCTTCATGGCGGTGGCGAAAAGTGCCTTCAGCTCAACCGGCGGCAACGCGGTCACATTCTCGTTCCCAGAACGATGAATACGGATCAGCCCCTCATGTACGAGTTCCGTCGGCCGAAGCGTGTGGCCCTCGTAGCTACGTGACATCAGGATGCGGGCAATAGACCGGCATTCCTCGTAGATTTCGTCGTCCATGTCCACGGCTGGTGCTCCTTATACATGTCCATGTCAATCGCCGAACCGGGGACGTTACACGAACTGCAATCAGAATCCACCCACTTAACCTCGTTCTCGGTCTCTTTCACTGACCATGACATACTGTCCCCTGCGAGCCTGGTGGATCACGCCTTGGGACGCGCGTTGTTGGAACGGGTGCTTCTCCGCCGACCGGCAGGTTGAATCGGAGTGAAGCTAGCCTCGATTCGGCTGGACGCATCACCTCACCGATCCGCACTGCGCTTCGATACTCTCGGCTCGGCGATAGAGGCTGGGAAAATCCTGACGGGGAACGACGCTCCGTGCAGACTTCAGGAGCGACCGGACATTTCGGCAGTGGTTGGAATTCCGGGTAGCACCGTAGCGCCTCGATTCGAGATCCGCCGACAGCAGGAGAACCTCGCAGTGCTGGATCGGGCGCTCGTCGAGGGTCATGTACTTCGCCACCTCTCGAATGTTTTCCTCTGCCAACTGCCAATAGGACGTATCGACCATTGTCCCCTGCTCGATGCGGATCTGAGCCTCGACGCCGAGCACAAGGCACTGTGCGAAAGGATGGTGCGTGGTGAGCCTGGCGATCGCGACCTCCTCCACAGCTTGCTCCAACAGTGCTCGCAGGTCACGATCGTCTACCGGGCACTCGGACTCGGAAACAGCCGCAGGCTCGTTCACATCGAGTGCGGGAGCCGCGACTTCCGCCCCGTCGCGGTCCTGAAGGAACTTCGCCCTTTCGACCTGGAGTCGGGCTCGCTCCAGCCGGGTCTCCCAGTGCACGGCGCTGATGCTGGCTTCGCTTCGAAGCTGGAGCGCCTGCTCGAAGTACACGTCTGCGGAATCGAGCAGGGCCGGGTTCCGACTCTGTTGAGCCAGGCGCGTGAAGAGGATTCCTGCATTCTGAAGGGCCGAGGCATGGGCCGTCCGGTTCAACTGCAGAACATGGATCGACAACGCCTTTCGCGCCCAGTACAACGACTTTTCGTACTCCTCCGCGCCTCCGGCCAGGTCACCGACCACGCGCCACGCCTCTCCCATCTCGTTGAAGGCCAGCGCGGAGTCAGCCAACGCCTGCCTCTCCGATCGTGGCTCGATATAGTTCGGCCCGAGATCCCCGCGGATCCGCCTTACACCCTCTTGTCTGCTGTTTAACGCCAGACGGGCATGGTGGGCCGGAGCGTCGTGTTGAACCAACGAGACATGGGCCAATCCAAGCCCCATCCGTGGATGATGGCGGCCCAGATGACGATAGATGCCCTTGAGTTGATCATCGCCTCCAAGCGTCTCGAACGCATCGGGTGACGGAGGCGGGATCTCACTCGTACGGTCCCAATGCTTCGCCGCCTCTCTCAGCCAGTTCGGGTCATAGGTCAAGCCATGCATGAAGTAGCACGCCTCTCCCAACCGCCACTGCACGAGGCGCGAAAGCAACCGGGCCCATCCATGCTTCCGATACGGCTCCAACCCGTCTCTTGCTGCTTCCAGCCGGGGCAGGAGGATGAGGATCCGTTCCTCCTTCCGCGGCTGTTCGTGCAGTTCGTGCGTGGCGTCCATGATGACATTGCGGGCTTGAGTGATTGCGATCTCGGCGCGTTCGTCCAGCCCGTCGCCACCCTGCCGCAACAGAAGAGCCAGCATCGTCCCCAGGCTGAGGGCAAGGAGGAGAACCGGCCCGCGGCGGGACAACCAATGCAACGTTCGGGACCTTAGGCATAGGGCGCGAATGCGTCTCTGCAACGTTCTCGGAATGCGCTCACCATTTTCGACTCTTCGGAGGTCTAGAGCCATCGCCGCGGCGTCGGTGTACCTCCGCCCGGTCGAAACCTCGAGAGCACATTCCAGGACCAACTCGAGATCACCACGCACTTCCGTCACGCGATCTCCGGCCAGGACTGGGACCTGATCCGGGTCGGAGGATGCATCCGCCGTCCCGTTTGGGTGCGGCAGAGCATCGGTCATGAGTTCGTAGCCTACGATACCGAGTGCAAACACATCGGCAGGTGGTCCGGATTCGCCGCGGAACTGCTCCGGACTCATATAGTCGGGCGTCCCGGCTGGAAACTGTCCCTTTGTGACGCGCGTCAAGTTGTCCGACGATTGTCCCAAGCTCGCGATTCCGAAATCGAGAACACAAGCACGACCGGACGAGGCGACCAGTATGTTCTCCGGCTTGAGGTCCCGGTGAACGACGCCGCGGCCGTGTGCGTGACCGACGGCCTCGCAGACTTCTCGTAACACCCGAAGACGGTCGGCAAACGTCGGAGCGGCCTTTTCCGTCCAACGCCGAAGATTGACGCCGTCGATCCATTCCATTGCCAGGTAGGGAATTTCGCGCCCTTCCTGATTCTCGATCCCCAGATCAAAGACTTTGACGATCCCATCGTGATCAAGGCGCGACACCGCTTCGAACTCACGTCGGAACCGGGTCACGGACCCCCAAACCTGCAACTGCGGCAACAGGACCTTCAGCGCGACGGCTCGATCGGATCTTGTATCCGTCGCTTTGTAGACAGCGCCGATGCCCCCGCGAGCGATTAGGTGGGTGGCTCGGTATGGTCCGTAGGTTAGAAAACAGGTGTCGGGACCGAGTTCGGTGACCGGGTTCTTTTCGTCGAGATTCTGATGTGCTTCCAAGTACCGAAGCACGAGGCCAAAGAGTTCCGTATCACCGGCGCACCGGACTTGGACGAGCTCTCTTTGCCGGTTTGTCGGCAGCTCGAGTGCATCTTCGAGGATTTGTCGGGCCTGAAAGGGATCCGCGCTCATCGATCCTCAGCGGGTGATTCGGTAGGGCTGCGACTTTCAGAAGCGGTGTTCAAAAGGATACGGGCCGTCGCCTTCAGCGAAGGTCGGTGAAGCGGCTGCATGGAAGTATACAGGACAGGAAACGCGGCGGCGATTGCGGATTCGCCACAGATGGCGCTACCAGCCGGAGCTACTAGAGTCTACAGCGGTGACGAGCTTCTCGAAGAGATTGCGACGGGGATGTCAAGCCTCGGTGGGAGTGTCATCCCCAGGGACGGACGAGAGCGTGAAGTGAAAGGTAGATCCGGATCCGGGTTCGGATGTACACCAGATCCTGCCGTTGAGATGTTCGAGGATACGGCGACAGATGGCGAGCCCCAATCCCGTCCCCGGAATGTTGCCGCCGGATACACGACGCAACGGCTCGAAAACCTCGGCGTGATACTTTTCGGGAATACCCATCCCATTGTCCTGGACGGCAAAGCCCCAATCCGCTCCCCAGCGTCGAGCACGGATCCGGACCTCCGGAACTTCATCGCTTCGGTACTTGATCGCGTTCTCGATCAGGTTTTGCATCAACTCGACGAGCAAAGGCTCGACTCCAAGTACAGTGGGCAGGGGTTCCGGCGACACGACCGCCCCGGAGGCCGATATCGCTTCCTCGACGATTTCCCGGGCCTGAGCGACGACATCGTCCATTCTCACCGGAGCGATCTCGATCGTCGCCGTGGACAACCGGTTGTAACAGGACAGTGCCTGGATCAGTCCCTCCATGTGCTCGCTTGCCTGCACTACCTTCAGCGAGATGTCCCTGGCCTCGTCATAGTCTCCGTTCTGCAGTGCCTCTACGACCATGTCGGAGAACAAATGGACACGGCGAGCCGGCGCGGCGAAGTCATGGGCCAGGATCCGGGAGAAGTTTCGAAGCTCCTCGCGTTGTTCATCGATCTTTCGGCGAAGGTGAGACTTCTCGATGGCACTCTCGACCGCGCCCCGGACGCGATCGGGCGTCATGTTGCTTTTGGAGACGTAGTCGGTCGCTCCGCCCTTGATCGACTCCGCCGCGATCTCTTCACTGCCGTTTCCGGTGACGAGCACGATCGGAACCTGGGGTAGGCGTTCACGAATGAGGGGGATACCATCCACCCCTCGCATACCGGGAAGGAAGTGGTCGAGAAGGATACAGTCGAACTCGCGCTCCTCGCAGGCGGAGACAGCCTGTTGCATCTCCACGACCTCGACGAACTCGCCGCCCACGTGAGCCGTGGCCAAGGCACCTCGCATCTGCTTTCGATCGCCGGCGTCATCGTCGACGATGAGGATGCGAAGTTCAGACAGACTTCGCTCTGCTCCCGGAACTATCGCGGCGGGCGTTGGGCCTTCAACCGTCCGGACAGGCTTTTCAACAGGGGAGCTCAACAAGCCTCCAGTAGCAGTCCAGCATCTCCACGAGCGGAACCATGCTGGTCCCGGCCGTTTGCTTCACGATGTAACCGGCAACGTTCAGCCCATAGGCTGCGGTCATGTCCTCATCCCGCTTCGAAGTCGTGAGGACGAAGACGACGCTATCGCGGAGGTTGGGATCCTCTCGCAGCGCCGCGATGAACTCGATACCGTTCATCCGCGGCATATTGATGTCGACGAGAAAGATGTAGGGTTTCGGAGGCGTCTCCCTTCCGTTCTCGCCG
Source organism: bacterium (assembly GCA_030431975.1). Lineage (GTDB taxonomy): Bacteria > Eisenbacteria > RBG-16-71-46 > CAIMUX01 > CAIMUX01 > JACKCR01. The sequence goes on from JAUIHP010000018.1 coordinate 49,334, forward strand.
TTGAGTAGTTCCAATGCATCTACTCCATCCGTCGCCCGCAGCATCGGATTGGAGATGCGGGCCTTGGCGAAAGCCCGCCTGACCGCTTTGGCGTCGCCGTCGTCATCCTCAACCATGATCAACGACACCGGGCGAGTCCTGTTATGTTCCGTACCGTACTCGAGAAGCTCCATTCTCATCCTCCTTCGACTGCTGAACCTTTGGGAAGGTAAGCGCAAATATTGCGCCACGGGCTCCGCCCGATCGAACCGCGATGGTCCCTCCCTGGTGCTCTACGAACTTCTTCACGTTGGCTAGCCCCATGCCGCTTCCTTCGACTTCATCGCGCGGTCGCAGGGTTCGAAACATCTCGAAGATCTTCTCGTGGTAACTGTCGGGGATCCCGGGCCCGTCGTCCGAGACCGTGATTTCCGGCGCTACATCGTCGTCGTGGTATCCGATCTTCACCGTCCCGCTCTGCCGGTCGTGATGCTTGATCGCATTGTTGACGAGATTGAGCAGAATCTGCTTCGTCGGCATGAGTAGAAACTCGGCCTCCTTGAAGGCAGCGTCCGCCTCAACGATGAAACCAGGGTGTGGTCTAGCCAGGAGAGTGATCTCGTCCATTATCTGTGCGCCCGAGACCAGACGACGATAGCGTTCATCCTCGTCACGGCCGATTCTTGAATAGTCCAGAAGATCATCGAGAAGCTTTTCCATTCGCTTCACCCGGCTACGCATCAACGCCAGGTTCTCTCGGCCCTCCTCGTCGAGTGTCTCTCCCAAGTCCTCCTCGAGCCAAACGGAGGCGTTCTCAATGACACGAAGAGGCGCCTTCAGGTCATGCGAAGCTACGTAGGCGAACGCGTCCAATTCGCTGTTGCTTCGTCTCAGCTCCTCAATAAGCGACTCTCGAGCGTCCTGAGCCTTCTTCTCGGTGAGATCCCGAAGGATCCCTGTAAAGATCACACGGCCCTCCAAACGAATCTCGCTCACCGAGATTTCGAGCGGAAAAGTGGTCCCGTCCTTTCGCCGCGCCACAACTTCCCGACGGTTTCCGATGAAGTTGCGCTTCCCGGTCCGTCGGTAGTTTTCCAGGTAGGAGTCGTGACGAATCCGCACCGCTTCCGGCATGAGCGAACTCACATTCCTGCCGATCACTTCCTCCGCTGAGTAGCCGAAGATCTGTTCACACGACGGGTTAAAGGACTCGACTCGCCCCCGCTCGTCGATGACGGCGATCCCATCGAGAGCATGGTCCAACACGGCACGGGACCTGGCCTCACTCTCTTCGAGCTGCTGCGTCTTTCGTTGAAAGGACCGGGCCAGCGCCCCAATCTCGCCGCCGGCCTGCGTAGGGAGGACCGGAGGGTGGCCGTGCACGGTCGACTCGTCGATGCTCCGGGTCAGGCTCTGCAATCCCTCGGTGAAGCGTCCCGCCAACACGGCCGTCGCAACGAACGTTAGAAGCACAATGAGAATTGAGAGGAGGATCGCCTTGCCCCTCACCGCCCTTGCGTCAGCCAACAGCCGGTCTCTCGGGACACGGACCACCACCCTAAGATCGTGGTCCTTGGCAGCCCCGCCGACCCTAACGCGAGCGAAGCATTCCAGGTCCTCTTCGGACCAGACAGTTCCCTCTTCCGATTCCGACATGAAGCCATCTGCCAGTATCTGCGGCAGGACCGGCGGTGCTTTGTCCCGCTCACAGAATTCCATCGCTCCAAGCGTTGGATCGTTAGACAGAACATCGCCGAAGCTGTTGATGACGAACGTGCGCTCAGGCAACTGGAATGTCCCGAGCGTGTTCTTCAGGAACTCCGCGTAGTGGATGTTGATTACGATCAGTCCGAAACGGTTCCCCGCGTGGTCGAAAATCGGTACCAGGGATCGAATGACCAGCTCATGCGACGGGTCAACCTGTCCGTGCTCGCGATTGAAAGTGACGGCGGAAAAGGCAGCCTCGTCCTCCCCCAAGAGTTGGCTTTCCGCGTAGTAGGGTTCCTGCCCTTTGGTTTGAAGCAGTTCAGGAACGACACGTTCAAGACCGGTGGCCGTTCGGTTGACTCGGACGATCTCCCGCCCGCCATCCGCCATCCCTATGTATCGAACCTGAACATAGGACGGTCTCGACTCCATCAACGAAATGAATGTTGTCTCCAGGCGCCGACGCCACTGGAGCGTCGTCGATCCATCTACTGGATCGACTCCGGCGTTCTTCGTCGAACGCATGAGCCCACGGACTGGAGGAGTCCTCGAGAGCACGAGCGCGTCCTGAACGACGCCCTCGTGCGCATGCTTGAAGTGCACAGACAGCTGCTGGGTCTGCTCGGTCATCTTCTCGACAGCTACCTCCTTTGTTCTATGAACAAATTGGGAGTAGAGGAAGGCCGATACTACGGAGACCGAAAAGCAGGTCACACTGCAGGTGAGAAGGATGATTTGCCGTCGCAGGGAGAGGTTTGGCCGGTGGAGCCGTCTCATTGCACCGCCCCCCAATCGGCGTCACTGAGGCACGGTATGACCTTGGGGTGATGTCGGACGGGCACAGCGTACTCCTTCAGGTGACCGACCTCGACTCGACATGACCTCCCAGTTGAACCGTCTCCGGTCCCATCGAAGGTCAGGTGCTAGTTCGAGATCGAAACCGGTGCGGCCGTGTTTCAACCTGAGTGTTCTTCGCTGCGCGGACAATTCGAGACATTCGGCCTGCTTATACGGTCGGCTGCTTTCGACAGTTCCTTGACCGTTTCCGGGCAGGCCATTAGGGATGTCCCCGGGGCTTCGAGACAGCCGCCAGGAGAGCAAGCGAGTCCGTGGAATGGGATCGGGCCCAGTTAGTCCCCACCCACGAGTCGCTCGTACAGCTCCTCGTGTCTCCGGACCATGAGGTTGATGTCGTACTCCGCCTCGGCCCGCGCTCGCGCCTTCCGTCCGAACTCGAGAGCCCGTTCGGGCGCTTCGTAGAGGGACCGCAACCCGTCTGCAATCTCCTGGGCGTCCGGCTGCACCAGCACGCCGGCTTCGCCTCCCGCCAACACTTCGGTGTTGCCGCCGACGGAGGTCGCGACGATGGGCAGCGCCATGGCCAAGGCCTCGAGGAGAGCGTTGGACATCCCTTCGGACCGGCTCGGCAGGACGAAGAGATCGATCTCCCGAAGAAAACCGGGAATGTCATCGACACTCCCCAGAAACTCGATGCCCGGGGTGCCTTCATACCGGGCCTGGATCTCCCGCCCGTAGTCGATGTCGGCGGGACCAGCAATCTTGAGCACCGGTTTGGGATCCGGAAGCGAGGTGTAAGCCTCGAGCAGAAGGTCGATGCCCTTGATCTTCCGCAACCTTTGCACGGTGCCGATCGAACGAATCGGGCCGGTCCGTTCCGGCGCCACGTAGCGCGTCAGATCGATCCCGTTCGGAATGACGATGGTCTTGTCGGCAGGCAGCCCTTCCGTATCGAACGAGTGCTGCGCCGAGGCTTCGGACACACATGCGACCAGGTCGACGACCTTGTTCGTCCAGTTGTAGTACTGGTGACGCCGCGGCCGGGTCTCGTTTCCCCGGCGGGTGGTGATGACGTGGACACCGGGAAGCAGCGGAGCACAGGCTCCGGCCAGGACGTCCGCCGGATAGCCGTAGGCCTGAACGACATCGGGCCGGATCCGGCGAATCGCCTGGGGCATCCGTACCAGCGCCTGCAAAGTCCCTTTGATTCCGGCGGCGATGTCCAAAGCCGTCGGCTGGACCTCGCGTTGAAGTTCAACCGGCATGAGGTCGGCCGCATCCTCGAGCATGAGAAGTCGAGGTTCGACACGACTCCGGTCGATTCGGTCGATGAGCTGAACGAGGTGGGCTTCGGTGCCGCCCATCTTCAGATTGCCGATCACGTAGAGAACACGGATCGGCCTCTTCCCCGCTCGAACCTGCGCGCTCTCCCCGGACTGCGCCGAGTGTGAACGAGCCGATGACTGCACCCCGGTTCCCATGCCCTTCCCCCGGCGGCCCGACTCCCGCTAAGTCGCGGACTCTGGCGATCCGTTAGTGATCGTATCCTACTCCGTCGCACACGACCCCGGGACGGCAGAGGCTGATCTGAAACTCCTCAGCGCCGTTCCGAACGTCGATGGAGATTCCGTCCTCGAGCGGCGTCGAACCGACATCGGCCAGCGGCGCGCCCTGACTCGTGATGTGGATGAGGGCCGTCATGTCGACGACGGTTTGTCCGACAACCTCGAACTCGACACGCCAGTCACCCGGACTGTCCGCGTTGTCGCTGTGCCGGTTGTCGATGTTGCCCTGGTTGACGAAGTATCCCGGCGGATAGTTCCGGCCGTCGACCCAGAATTCGAAGGACGGGTCGCCCGGTGCGTACGTATCGTCATCCTCCGGTTGAAAATCCTGTCGCCAGTGCTCGCCCTGGCTATTGGCGCCGCCGATGAGGCGCATCTTGCTGGGACCGCCCTCGTACTCGACCCAGTAAATGCGGGCGCTGCTGTCCCCACGGTCGACGACGACGCGACGGGCATCCTGGGATTCAAAGACGCCGCCGGTCGAGAGCTGTCCTTCGAGAACACTCAGGTCGTCCGCATCCAACTCCGGACGGTCGATCATGTGGTAGACCGCGCGTACCGGCAGGTTCGGTTTGTTGAGAACGATCCGGTCCTGGACGATGACCCAGTCCGGACGAAGATAGACCCACCGGCGCAGCACCTGCTGCGCCTTGGACGAGCTGTAGACCTCGGACGCGTCACCCTCGACCCAAACCCATCCGTCCGTGGCCTCGTAGCGGGTGATCTCGCCTCGGTAGCCGTAGGTTCCGTCACACTCCGGCCAACGGTCCTCTCCCATGTCGTCGTTGGAGTCGGTCTGTCCGCCGTCGTTGGGAATCTGGATGATGTCGTCCCAAACGTTTTCATACGACCCGAAGTCCTCGGCGGGATCGTAGATCAGCACCGTGTTGTGCGCGACGGCCCGCTTGAAGTACGGGAAGAAGTGGTTGGCCAGGTCGTGGTACCGGCGCCCGGAATCGATGATGAGATTGTCGATGCCCCGGGTGATGAAGAAGTGGTTCTGCGTTCGGTTCGTCACGGTGTCGGCGCCATTGAAGAAACCGACGGTGATTGCGTTGGAATCATTCCCAAGCGTCCACTCGTCGCGGGTCATGACGAACCCCATGTCCGGATCGAAGTAGTCGCGGGGAACGGAGCTCAGTGGAATGCTGGGCGCGTTCGGGTCATGCCAGGCCAGCGCGAGCATCGCCGCCGGTTTCCCGAGATCGCCCGCGACCAGGTAGTCCGCGATGGCCTGGGCCGCGGGATCCCCCAGCCGGCTTCCTGCATACGAGAAGTAACCGGCGGGTTCACTCTGAGACGTGTTGTACTTGCCCGGCAGCTTGGCCCACTTCTGATCGGGACGGAATCGCGCCGCCCAGAACTTCCCGGTATTCAGATAGTAGGGCGAGTCGAGAGCTGGACCTTCATAGTCGGAGGCGTTGGCCAGCGCATCGACGAAGGTCAGAAGCGTCATGATGCGGATCCCGGAATAGCCGTCGATGGCGCTGTTCGGCGCCAACGAGTCCAGGCACGGAAGAAAGAAGTCCTCGAGCTGCGCGATCGACGCTTCGATGTTCGCGTTGACGGCCGCGTTCTGTTGCGCCGTTCCGTCGTTGGCGATGGCGAACATGTAGCCCCAGTTGTAGTCGCGAATGAACCAGGCCTGCTGGTACGACGGATCCTCGTCCACGTTCGGATAGAGAGCATCATAGATGTGCTGCCGCTGGGCCGACGTCAGGTGGGCGTAGCACCAGTCGTAGACACACGCCACGATGGAGGTTCGGGCCGGACCTCCACCCTCGCCGGAAAGATCGTCCGGCTGCTCGATCATGTCGTAGGCAATCTGGATGGCGGCGTCGGCGAACTCGGTCTCGCCGGTGATCAGATAGACGACGGCGTAGTCATCCGCGTCGTAGCTGTTGTAGTTCTCGTTGCCGAGCCGTCCCGATACGTTGTCGTAGTAGTCGTTCCAGATGTCGGCATGCTCGTTGAAGATCCGGCCGCGGACTTCCTGGATGTTCCGGGAATGAAACAGGATTCGTGGATGCGCAGTATCGACCTGGATCGCCTGGACGCTTTGCACCGCGGACGCGAGAGCCAGAATCGACAGACCCAACGGGAGGATCCGTGAGCAGCCCGAAAGAACTCTCGCGCTGCCCAGGCGCCATTCTCTCGACTTCGGTTCGGATTCAACGCGCATGCTTCGCTACTCCCCCCTTGAAACCACGACGAACTTCGCCAGTTCCGTCCGCTCGTCGATGCGCATACGGAGGAAGTACATCCCGGCGGCGACCCGCTCTCCACGCATGTTCTCGGCCTTCCATTGCCACTCGTGTACGCCCGGATTCCGCCGTCCAACGAGATCTTCGCTGACGATACGACCCTGCGCATCATAGACCTCGAAGGCAATCCGGCTCTCGGTGCCCAAGGTGTAGGAAACACGCATGTCGGTCCGAACCGGATTCGGATAGAGGCTGACGAGCTTGTTCAACCAATCCGGAATATCGACCACGACGGGGTCGAGGTACAGGGATTCGCCCGAAACGCCGACCGCCTCGATCCAGTACCGATAGGTACCCGGATCCGGCCTTGGGGTCTCCTCGAAGACGTGGGGACCGGGACCGGAAAGAACATCGTCCGTCAACCGCACGACCTGGGTGGAAGGATTGTCGGCAGAACCCTGGTCCTGGACCTCGTTCACCGGTTCCCGGTAGACGTGGAATCCCAGCAGCTCATGTCCCGGCTCGATGGCCCAGCGAATAATCAGGTCCTCGCCTTCCTGCGCGATCGGGTCGGCGGCCAGGTAGTCCACGGACTGGACCAGCGTCGGCGCCGTCAGCGGGACGGTGATCCACACCTCGGCGCTTCGGGCGGAAAGGTTCCCCGAGTCGTCGCGAGCGGCCACGGAATAGGCATAGGTCGCTCCCGGCTCGCCGGTCCGGTCCAGCCAGACCACGGATGAGAGGTGCTCGAGCAGAACGGACGGATCGGTCTGACCGATCTCGCGACGGTAGATCGCGTACCCGATGAGGTCTGCATCCGGGCTCGGCTGCCAATTGAGTCGGACTCCTTCGGCCACCGGCTCCGCCGTCACACCGGTCGGAACGGATGGCGGCGCGGTATCGGGAACGTCGGGAAGAGTCACCGCGATGACGTTCGAGAGCTCGGACTCGTTGTCGACCTCGTCATAGGCGCGAAGGGCGAAGAAGTAGGTCGCTCCCGGAACGCGGTCGGACCAGGTGTAGGACTCGACGGCTCCGAAGGCCTTTGGCGCGTCGACGTCGGTCAACGCCTCGGCGTTGTTCCACGTGGCCTCGGTGATGGGATCGAACGACCACCGCAGATCGTAGCGATCAGCCGATCCCGCTTCGTCGTCATCACCCGGGGCGAACCAGGTCAAACGCAGAGTCGAGGTGCCGAGGGCGTAGCCGGTCAGGCTCGAGACGCGGGACGGCGCCGTCACGTCCGGACCCGGATCATCCGGATCGTCCGGGTCATCCGGATCGTCGGGATCGTCCGGGTCATCCGGGTCGTCCGGATCATCGGGATCGTCCGGATCTTCTTCCGGCAGTGTCATTCCGAAGATGTTGTTCGAGATCGGCGAGAGGTTTCCGGTGGCGTCGATGGACCGAATGGCAATCCAGTACTCCTGATCCGGGACCAGTCCACTCAGAATCAGCTTCTCGGAAGAGCCCGGATTCTTGGCTCCCGAAAGATCGCGGACACCTTCCGTCTCGTTCCAGTTCGTGTCGTCGATCTCTTTGTTGGACCAGCGAAGTGCATAGCTGGCGACCGGTCCCGTCTCACCCAAGGGACGAAGATCCAAAGGAGCGGTCCAGGTCAGTTCGACTCCCGTCTGACGCCACTCGACGACAGAGAGATCCTGAATGGCTTCCGGACCGACCAGGTCTTCGACGAAAGGAACCTGTGCGAGGTTGGACCAACCGACGGGGCTGACGTTGCCCGCGTCGTCTTCGGCCACGAGCCCAAAGACGTAGACGTTGCCCGGGGTCAGAGCTTCCAGCGTCAGGTTTTCAGCCGTACCGGAAGGAGCCGGCTCACGTTCGATGACCACGACCTCGGCCGCGTCCCACGCGCCCTCAGCAGACGGGTCCGGAGGCGTGTCTTCGGTTCCACTCAGCCGGCGCAGCCCGTAGGACGTGGCACGTCCCTCGTCGGCATCATCACCGGTTGCCGTCCACGTCAGCACTGCGGTCCAGGAATCGACCGCCTCCAAAGCGAGGTCGTCAATCTGGGACGGAGCTTCCGTATCGGGCTGCGGCGGAGGCGGCGGCTCATCTCCACCCGTCGTCGTGACCTCGATGACGTTCGAGATGGGGCTCCAGTTTCCGACGGCGTCCTGACTCCGGACACCGCAGAAGTAGGTCGTTCCCTCTTCCAAACCGGCGATCGTCCAAACGACGCCCGAACCCGGCTCTTCCGGATCGGGAACGGCACCGGAGGAAGCATCATCCCACGTCTCTTCCGTGAGTTCCTGCTCTGCGTAGCGGAAGTCGTAGGCGACCACCGATCCGTCTCCGGTCGCACCTTCGGAGATCACGTCTTCCGGAGTCGTCCAACCGAACGTCACGGCCTGGTCGTCGATGAGAAGATCGGACAGGTCATCAATCGGGTTCGGCCCGGCCACGTCGGGCAGGTAGTCGGTGCGAATCCCGACCACGTTCGACATTTCCGACCAGTTTTCTGCGTTGTCGGCGGCCTTCAGCGCGAAGAAGTATTCCGTGCCGGAGTCGAGATTCTCCAGGCGGAAGGTCTCGGTCTGACCGGACTCGAGCGGATCGGACACGCCCTCGATCCGGGTTCCGAGGAGGAAGCTCGAAGGCGTGAAGATGAAGTCGGAAACCCGCAGGTCGTACTCGGCAGCCTGACCTTCGCTTCCGTCGGAACCAGTCGCGGTCCACTGCAACTCGATGTAATCGACACCGCTCTCGACAATAGTGAGATCCGACACGGCGCTCGGCGGAGTTTCGTCTCCCTGCGGCGGCGGCGGCTCTTCGTCGAATGTCGTCGCGGTAGCTTCGTTGGACGGATCCGACCAGTTGTCAGCATCGTCACGGGAAACGATGTAGGCGTAGTAGGTCGTACTCGGATCCAATCCCTGCACCGCATAAGACTCGGCGAAGCCCGGATTGGCCGGAGTGCCCGGGTCGAGGACGAGTGCGGTCGGCGAAAGGTCGCCGTCGAACGGAGAGGTCTGGATCCAGATTTCGTAGGCGGCGACCGCGTCCCCGTCGTCGTCGGCCGGCGCGGTCCACGAAAGCTGAATCGCGTCATCGGCGGTACCAACGCCGGACAGGTCCTGAACGGCGTTGGGTCCTACCTCGTCCGGACTGGCCAGGAAGACTTCGAGAACATTGGCTACGCCGGAGGCATTCTCGACTTCGTCGTAAGCCCGGATGGCGAAGAAGATCGTCGTGTCGGCCGGAAGATCCTCGACCCAAAGCTCGTGCGCAGTTCCCGCGGAACCAGGATCCGGAGTTCCGCCGATCAGTTCGGCGGCGTCCCAGTTTTCTTCTTCGATCTGGACAAAGCTGCGTCGAAGTTCAAAGCGCGAGGCTGTGCCGGAAAGTCCGTCGTCCCCGGTCGCGGTCCAGCCGAGGTGAACCCGGTCGGCGCCGGCCTCGAGCTCGCTCAGATCGTCGATGGCCGCCGGCGGTACCGTGTCTTCCGGCGACGGAAGGGTCGTTCCGACGACGATGTTCGAAACCTCTGACCAGTTGTCAGAATCGTCGACCGTCTTCAGGGCGAAGTAGTACTCCTGCTCGAAGGCCAGGCCACCCACCATCATGACGTGGAGCGTTCCGGGATCTCCCGGAGTCGGCTCACCGACCGCCTGCGAGGCCGTCGAGAAGTTGGAGTCGTTGATGGGAGCCGTAGAGTAACGGAGATCGAACGCCGTGGCCTGTCCGCCGGAATCGCCGTCATCACCCGGCGCCGTCCACTCCAGCGTCAACGTGGTCGGTCCCTCACCGCGCACCCAAAGGTCGTCCGTTTTGCTCGGCGGAATCTCGTCGTTGTTGACGATCTCCGTCGTGACCTGGGCAATGTTCGAGATCGCGCTGCTGTTGTTGGCGTCGTCCGTCACCTGCAGTGCGAAGTAATAGGTCGTTCCGCTGTTCAGACCGTTGACGTTGAGAAACTCCGAGGCGCCCGACGGCGAAGGAAGCGGCTCACCGAGTACCTTGGTTGCGGCGCCCCAGTTGCCGTCATGGATCGTCGACGTCGAGTAGCGCAGGTCGTAGCTCGAGGCCGTTCCGTCCAGTCCGTCGTCACCGACCGCCGTCCAGAGGACGCGAACGGCCGACGGTCCCAACGCCGTCGCGGACAGGTCGGAGACGGGAGCGGGCGAGGTTTCGTCGCCCTCGTCGGATCCGCCGTCGAGGAGAACGCTGAAGACGTACTGGGAATCTCGGGTGTCGCGGGGGAGGGCGCCCGCCGTGTTCAGCACTTCCGGATACGCTTCCTCGGCCGAAGTTTCGGTGATCGGCGGCGCGTCCATGCGCGTCGACGTGTTCCCCGAGGGATTGGACTCCGGCGGAAGTACGTTGCCGGCAACGTAGGCCGGGCCCGCATCCGGACTCACCACCACCGCGACGGACGGATCACTGAAGCCGCCCTCGATGAAGTAGTTCTTGACCAGATTGCCGCTGCCGCCGGCCGCGAAGTTGACGCTGAACTCAGAACGCCAGCCGTGCATGACGTTGTTGACGATGTCGACGTTCGTTGCGTTCTCACGGACCCGCGGGTTCTTCCGCTTGCCGAGAGCGAACAGATTGTGGTGAACGGTGACATTGTTGGAGCCCGACCGAATGAGCAGATTGTCGTTGGCGTCGGCCAGGATCGACCACTGCACGGTGACATCGTGAACGTTGTTGTTCAGCGAGATGTTCTCGTCACCCGGGTTCCGGAAGGAACAGTGATCGATGACGATATTGTAGGCGCCGTCGTCGACCCGCAGATTGTCCGCGCCGCTTTCCGGTGCGTCTTCCAGTCGCAGGTGACGCAGGATGAGGTCGTGGGCGCCTTCCAGCTCCACGAGGTCGCCGCTCAAGCTCGGGGCCCCGGTCAGGGTGATCCCGTTGGTAGCCGTCGAACCATCGATGGTCAGATGGTGGGTGTCTATGACGAGCGTCGACTGCAGGGTGATGACGCCAGAGGCCGCGAAGCTGATGTTGCGGTTGCTCGATGAGACCGCGTCGCGAAGCGTGCCCGGTCCGGAATCACCGAGGCTGGTGACGACGAAGGGCGTGCCCCCAGAGCCACCGGCCGTCTCGGCGCCGTAACCTTCGAGGGCAAAGTCCGACCCGCCGCCGGCCGAGCCGGTCGTGCCGCCAGGCGAGTTCGAGACGTCACTTTCGTTACCGGCTTCGTCGGAAACCCGAACCGCGAAGAAGTAGGTCGTCTCGGGAAAGAGTCCACCCAACGTAAAACGCTCCTGCGATCCGGACGGACGCGGAAGCGGTTCGCCGAAGGCGGAGTTGGCGCCGTTCCAGTTGGAGGCGTTGATCGGCGAGGTCGAGTAACGCAGGTCATAGGACTGGGCCGTTCCGTCGTTTCCGTCGTCACCCACCGCTGTCCACGTGACCGTTGCAGAATTCGTGGTGACGCTCTCGACGGCGAGAGTCGTGACCGTCGCCGGAGGTGTCTCGTCGGCCCCACCGCCGCCGCCCTCGGTTTGGCCGCTGGCCACATTGGAGAGCAGGGACCAATTCGGGATCTCGTCCCCCACCTTCAGCGCGAAGTAGTAGGTCCGGCCCGGTGCCAGACCCTCTATCGTCATCGATTCAGATGCACCGCTGTTTCCCGGCGTCGGCTCGCCGGAAACCTGAATGGCCGAGAACCAGGTGTCCTCGGTGATGAAAGACGATGAGTAGCGGACATCGTAAGTGGATGCACGACCAGAGTTTCCATCGTCCCCGGTGGCGGTCCAGGTCAGAACGGCTGAATCTTCACCAGTGGACTGGACACTCAAGGTGGTGACGTCATCCGGCCGAGTCGTGTCCCCGGAGCTGCCGGAGGAGACGACCTGAAAGGATCCACCGTCTGCGGAATTGAAGACGAGCCCGCCGGCCAGGGACGGGACTTCGTTCTGATGGATCATCGATCCATCTTGATATACGTCATAGCTTTGGCCGGCCCGGACACCGAAGACGAAATGGTCGACGGCGAAGGCCGGTAGAGGCATGAGAAGGGTTGTGGAGATGACCAGGCCCAGGAGGATTCCAAGGGCAGGTTGACGGTCCATGACGGCTGCATTCCCCCGGTAGATTCGAGTCCCCTACACGCGTTCCCTTGCCTTCCCTGGCAAATCTCGCGCCATCCCTCGGAGATTCGAACCTGCAGACTGCCCCGTCCGCTGGAAGTTATCGTAACGACAGTCGATTGTCTCCACCGTTTCTTGTCGGAAAATGCCCAAAATGGCTATTTTCCGCCCGATGAATCGTTCGCCTTCCGGCCCGAAACGGCTGCGGAACGCAATTGCAGGTGAGCATAATGCGAGCAAAACGGCTGAAATCTAGCCGCCGATGGATATGGGAAAACTTCCCCCCATTTCAGAATTCCTCGGAATCGGAAGACGATGGTTGCGCTCTGCGTCGGACCACGGGCGCCGTTGCCGTGTGGACTGGGGTGGAAGGTGGCCTGCAACTCACCTGAGTCCGGGCGCCGTCGGGAATCGCTCCAGGTAACGCTCCTGGATCCGGAGGAAGATCTCGGCCCCGATGGGCATGACCCCCTCGTCGAAGTTGAAACGCGGATGATGGTGGGCGTAGTCCAATCCCTTTCCGGAATCGGCCGACCCGACGAAGAAGTAGCAGCCCGGCACCTCCCTTAGGAAGTAGGCCATGTCCTCGCCCGCCATGGAGACGTAATCGCGGCGCACGTTCTCTATCCCGACGACCTCGGCCGCAACATCGGCGACGAAGTCGCTCATCTGCGGATCGTTGAGCAGTGCCGGATAACCGTCGATGAACTCGACCGTGCCTTTCGCCCCCAGTGTTCTGGCGGTTCCCTCGACCACCTCATGGAGTCGGGCGATCAGCTTCTGACGGACTTCGGGATCAAAGGTCCGAAGCGTTCCCCGCATCCGCACGCGCTCGGCAAGGATGTTGAAGTTGCTCCCTCCTTCGAAGGTGCCCACGGAGACGACGGCGGTCCGGGTGGGGTCGGTGTTACGGGAGACGAGTGTCTGCAACGCCACGACGATGTGTGCGCCGACGACCACAGAGTCCACGGCCTCGTGTGGGTAGGCCCCGTGTCCCCCGCGACCCTCGACCAGAATCTCGAACTCGTCCGCAGCCGCCATGAACGGCCCCGACGTCACGGCGACGGTTCCGGCCGGAAGTCCATTCCACAGGTGCAGTCCGAACGCCGCCTCGACGGAAGGGGACTCCAGCACCCCCTCCTCGATCATCGGCGCCGCACCACCCGGTCCTTCCTCCGCCGGCTGAAAGATGTACTTCACGTCGACCGGCGATCGGGAAGTCCCCTGGCACGATTCGAGCAGTGTGTGCAGAAGCAGCGACGTGTGCCCGTCGTGTCCGCAGGCATGCATCTTGTCGTCGACTAGCGACCGGTAGGGAACTTCGTTTTCCTCATGGACCGGCAGCGCATCCATGTCCGCGCGGAAGAGAATGGTGCGATTCGATTCGGAAGTTCCGCGGACAACGGTAGCGATACCCGTCTTGGCGATCTCGGCCCGAAACTCGAGGCCCGCCTCGCGCAGCCGTTCCTGAACGCGGCCGGCTGTTCGGAACTCCTGAAAACCCAGTTCCGGATGCTGGTGGAGGTCGCGGCGCAACTCGACCATGGACGCATAGCGGTCAGCCAACGGGGATCGGACGGGAAAGCTTTCGAAGGTGGCCATATACAACTCCCCATCTCAAAAACGAAAGCGGGCCGGCGTCGAGGCCGGCCCGCTTCGGATAGTCGCCGGGTGTCATCGGTCGAGCGAGTCGCTCAGCCTGCCGGTTCCCCACTGGGGTCCGACCGGATCCACAGGCCAAAGAGCATAGACGTCGCCAAATTCGCCTCGACCCGGCGTACCTGAAATCCGCCTTGAGTATACCCAGTTCTCCCGCGAATCCAAAACGATTGAATGAAGCAACGCCCGGTTTCCTGTCCCCCGCGAGATCTGCGACTCGACGGTGCACGAGTGACCCGCGCGGCTTGCCGCGTCCACATCGATTTCGGCCGCGAAAGAACGGCGAATCGAGGATAGTATCCAGTTATGAAGAACGAGTCAGAGTTCCCGCGAATGACCGGACTCCCCGAGCCGCTTCTCCTCCGCCTCGACGAAGGCTGGGATCACCTGGAGGTGGGTGACGTCGAGGCTGCCGGTTGCATGGCGCGCGAGCTTCTCGACGAAACCGCCGGACATCCCGAGGTGCGTTTTCTTTTGGCTGCGGCGCTGCTCGAGTCCGGTTACCCGCGCGAGTCTTTGGCAGAACTCGAGGATTGCCGGGGCAAGGTCGAGGACGATCTTCTCCACCGCTACTACCTGGCTTCCGCCCACTACGAAAACCTCGACATGGATGAAGCGGAACATCATTTCCGCAAGATCCTCGAGACGGAGCCGACGGCGCCGCCGCCCCACTACGGACTCGCACAGGTCCTCGAGTTCACGGGGCGGTTCGACGAGGCGGAAGAACACTACGAGACGGCCTATGAAAGAGAGCCGGAAGCCTACCCGCTTCCGACGAGGATGAAGCCGGAAGCGTTCTCCGGTGTCGTGGCCCAGGCGTTGGATCTGCTTCCAGAAGTTCTTCAACCTCACGCCCGCCGGATCCCCGTCGTGGTCGAGCCGCTACCCAGCCTCGAGACGCTGACCGGACCGGAGAATTCGAACCCGATCACACCCGGAGTCCTGGGACTTTTCGTCGGTCCGAACCTTCGGGAGGCCGAAGCATCCGGCCAGAGCATCCCATCGACTATCTTTCTCTATCAAAGGAACTTAGAGCGTCTTTGCCAGACCCGTGAGCAGCTCATTTACGAGATCCGCCTGACGCTCTACCACGAGTTTGGCCACTACCTGGGACTCAGCGAAGAAGAACTCGAGGAGCGAGGGCTCGGGTGAGCCGATCGACAAGGACGGGGAGGTCCGCCCCGCGGCTGGGACCGGACGAGAACTATAAGGAAACCAGACCCTCAGGATAGGCTCGGCTGGAGCCAGGGGCTGTGGTACTCTGGGCTGCAGCTGGACGAAGCCTTCTATTCGTTCGGGGAGGAACACCGATGCTCCGAGACACCGCCCGTTTGTCCCTCGTCGCTGGTTTTGTGTTGGCCGGCTTCGTTGCGACGACGCCGGCTCAGGCGGACGACGAACTGACCTCGACCCGGCGTCACCTGCCGGGCCATTTTCACATCGAGGTTTTCAGCCAGGGTCAGGTCAAACAGATCGCCGAAGACCACGATCTCGACATCGTCGGACAGATGGCTCCCTACTACATGTTGAAGGCTCAAACTGAAGAGCTCGGCGAAGAGTACTGCCTGCAGGCCCTTCAGGCCGACCTTCGAGTCGCCTGGGCCGAACTCGCGCACGTTCAGGAGACCCCGGAGACCGCCCGGCAAATGGTCGTCGCTGTGGTCGGAGGAACGGAACACGATTTCACGGAGCAGGACGTCTTCTCCCGGCTTCGTCTCGAACAAATCCATGATCACACGACCGGCCGCGGCGTCGTCATTGCGGTCATCGATACGGGCGTCGACTACGAGCACCCGGCACTCTTCGGCAAAGTCATCGGCGGCGGCATCGACTACGTCGACAGTGACCTCGACCCTATGGAAACCGCCAACGGGATCGATGAGGACGGCGACGGGCAGGTCGACGAAGGCACGGGACACGGGACCATGGTGGCGGGAATCGCCAGCCGCGTCGCGCCCGGCGCCTCCATCCTCCCCATTCGCGTTCTGGATGACGAAGGCAACGGTACGGCTTTTGACGTCGCTCGCGGAATCCACCACGCCATCGATCAGGGCGCCGACATCATCAACCTGAGCCTTGGACTTCCGGATTACAGCCGGATCATCGACGAGGCCGTCGTAGCCGCAGATGCCATGGGCATCATCGTGACGACCGCGGCAGGCAACGGCGGCGAGGACGTGCCCTACTATCCGGCCTCCAGCCCGGCCACGATTTCCGTGACCTCGGTCAACATCGTCGACATCAAGTCGGACTTTGCCAACTACCACAAGTCGGTTTCGATCTGCGCGCCAGGTGAACTCATCCTCGCTCCGTTCTTTGCAGAGCAGTACGCGGTCGGATCCGGCACGTCCTTCTCGGCTCCGTTCATCGCCGGACAGGCCGCGCTCATTCTGGGAGCAGCGCCGTATCTGCAAAAGCCGGAAACCGAAGCCAAGATCGCACTCGGCACCATCAGCATCGACCAACTGATCGAGAACCGACCCTTTGCCGGATTCCTTGGCGCAGGCCGCTTCGATGCCGCCCGTACCTGGGAGTTCCTGGAGCCCGTCGTTTCGGCCTCGCCCGTCGTCGACGCGAGAGCGAACCTCGTGTGGTCTCCCAATCCGGCGGCCATCGGTGGAACCACGGTCCTTCAGACCGGGCGATTCCCAACCGGCACGGAGTCCGTCGAAATCACGCTGTTTGACGCCAATGGCCGTGAGGTGCAGGCCTTCCAGCTAAGCCAGGAGGCCGCCATCGAATGGGACGGTCGATCCGACGACGGCTCCCTGGTTCCTGCCGGCGTATATTTCTCGACTACGCGCTACCGGACGGCTGACGGTGAGTCCCTGCTGGGACCCTCGTCCCGAGTGGTCCTCGTTCACCAGCGTTAACACCTGTCGGCTGATCAAAAGTCGAGCTGCAGTCCCACTCTGACGTTCCGCGGGTCGAGAAAGACTCGCGGGTCGTTGAGTGCGACCCAGTCGCCCAGTCCGTCTCCGTTCGTATCCTCTCCGATGTAGGCTCCTCCCGCCTTGCCCGTCTCGGTGTAATAGACCGCGTAATCGTCACCGATCGACGAGGGCGGCGCCGGCCAGTTTCCGGGACTGAGAGACGTGATGTTGTTTGCGTCGAGAATGTTTCGGCTGCGAAGGAACAACTTGAAGGCCTGTCCCCAGACCAGGTAGTGCTTCTCTGCCTGGATGTCGAGCGCGATGGAACTCGGAAGCCGCCGAGAGTTCGTGTTCTCGGGTTTGAGTTCCCGCGAGTCCCGACTCTCGGGCGTATACGGAAACCCACTCGAGTACGTACAGACGAACGAGGTCCGCCAGTTCCCCGGATCCGCGAACTGCGCCTGCGCACTGAACGTGTGCCGCACGTCCCAGTCCAGGGCCTGCTCCGAGATCGGCAGATAAACGAAAGCTCTCTCGGCCGCCGCGTTCGGATCCGACGCCACACCGGTGGCCACCCCAAACCCGTAGTTGATCTCGCCCGAAAAGCCGTTGGCGTAACGGCGGGTCAGCGTTGCTTCAAAACCGCGCGCCGAGGCGTAGTCCCGGTTGACGTAACGAAGGGTGTTGCCGACGGTGCCGAGCGAAGCTCCGCTTTCGGTCGAGATCAGGCCGAAGATGTCCTTGTAGTAGATGGAAAACTGCCCCGACACGAAACGGTTGAACAGATGCTGGATCCCAGCCTGATACGAGACGGTCGTCATGTTCGTCAGGTTGGCGTTTCCCTGCACCCTTCCGTCCAAGGCATTCCGATTGTCGAAGAGGTATCGGCGTTCCGGGATCTGATAGAAGCGACCGTAGTGGAAGGTGAAGACGTCCCGATCCGAGATCGGGTAGGCCACACCGACCCGGGGCGACAGCTGCTTCTTGATCCGGTCCCGAACTTCACTCAGGTCCAGTTGGTCTCCCACCGAGAAGACATCGAAGCGAACGCCGAGATTGAGAACCATGCCCTCATGCTCCCAACGATCCTGCACGTAGACCGCTCCTTCCGGGTTGAAGTAGTGGTACTCGGTGCGCGTCCCCCCAATTTCCCCGTCGGAGTTGGTGCGGTAGGGCCGGTCGACCTGGTAGTAGGACATGTCGTTGTAGGAAACATCGACTCCGGTCTTGAAGGAGTGGCTGCCATATCTCTTCGTCAGGTCCGCTTTCAGGTTGTAGACGAGGGTTCCCCGATGGGAGAGAGCCGGATAGTCCCCGGAAATGACGAAGAACGGCTCGGCCCGACCGTCGGTGTAGTTGAACCAGAGGTCGTTCTCGCGGTCCCCCTCATATTCCCACGCGTTCTGCCCGCGAACCCGGCTGTCGACAAAGAACGAGTTCCGGCTCACCTTCACCGTATAGAACGCCGATTGATCGAGCGTTTGATTCCAGACGAGTTTCAGCTGGCCGAACGTGTCCAGGTTGGTCGGGGTTCGGTTGGAAGGGTTGTAGTACTCGTAGGTGTCGTCGACCTGGACCGGAGACCAGCGGCCCCGGCGTTTCAGGACCTCTCCGGTGGCCAGGGTGTCCTGGTAGGTTTGGACGTAGCCGACACGACTCCACATGTGCAGGTACGGATCCGAACGTTGTCGGTTGTAGACGACCTCTCCCGTCAGTTTGTAGTTCGGTCCCGGTTTGTAGGCCAACTTCGACTGGAAGCGCAGCGTGTTCGACTTGCGGTCTCCGATCGAAATGAAATTGAGGATCCTCGAACGACTCCGGTCCCGGGGGGTCGCCGGATAGGCATCCGCGTAGGTCCCTTCAGCCGACACGTAGTACGTGAGGTTCCGGATCGGAGTCGGTCCGCCCAGGCCGAGAAAGACCCGGTCCAGGTTGTCGAAGGTATTGTCCGGCTGACCAAAGTCGTCCGTCATGTAGAAGAGCTGCCCTTCGAACTCCCGACCGCCTTCCTTGGTCGTGTAGTTGATGACGCCGGCCTGGGCATTGCCCCACTCTGCGTCCATCCCGCCGAGGATGGCTTCCGTCGATTCGAGCGCGAGAGAGGCAAAGGCTGCGCCGCCACCGCCGACCAGCGGGTCTTTGACCGGCACGCCGTCGACGGCCACGTTGACCTCCCCGGGACGGCTCCCGCGCAGATAGGTCTCACCGCCTTTGACGACGACGCCGACCTTGAGGCCCAGAACCTCCTGCATTTCATCGACGGGCAGCCCTTCCCAGTCCTCGGCCGCGACTACGTGACCGATCTGGGAATCCTTCTCGTCGATGAGCTTGTTGTGGACAATGAGGACCTCGGGAATGATCCCCACAGGACGAGAGGTCAGGGTGAACTCGAGTGCCGTCGTCCCGTCGCGAGAAACGGGAATGTCCGGCAGGGTCTGTGTTTCGTGACCGATCACGGAAGCCTGGACGGAGTAGGTTCCGACCGGCACGTTCTCGATCGTAAAGGTTCCATCATCGACGCTGGCCCCACCCCACTGGGTTCCTATGATCACAACATTGGCCGACGACAAGGGAGCGCCGTCCGAAGAGACGACCTTGCCGACAATCGTTCCCTTGCCCTCGAGACCGAGGGGGGAACCGAACGCGAGTTGGATGGGAGAGGAAAGTAGGAGAACCAGAAAGGCCAGGGAAACGAGCGCCGGAATCAAGGTCCGGGTGCGCATCGTGTAGCTCCATCCCCGAGCTATGTCACGGTCGCAACTCCCGGCTGGTCACGACCTGATGTCTACCGCGAGGCCCCAACACCTCGTACCAGCATTTAGACAGAGAGCGGCGTGGGGGTCAAGGACCGTCCGGGGAGACCTGCATCCACGATTGCACAGCCGGGCGGAGCCAGGGTCCGGCGGAATCAAGGACCGTCCGGCCGGGCCCGCTTCCTCGAATGCCGCGTTCCCCACAGATAGAGACCGACCAGCGCCATCCCGATACTGAAGAGCTGCGCCGTGGTCAGATCGAGCCACACCTTCTCGTTCGTACGCCAGAACTCGACGATGAACCGCTCGGCCCCGGCCAGGATCAGATAGAGCCCGAACTGTCCCCACGTTGCCCAGTCGCGCGTACGCGTCTTCCAGAGAATGAACAAGGCGACCGACATCAGCGCGATTTCGTAGAGAGGTGTCGGATGGACCGGAACGTCCGTCGGGACGACTCCGTTGGGAAACGCCATGGCCCATGGCACGTCCGTCGGATAGCCGTAGTCTCCGTCTCCCGAGACGAAACAGCCGACCCGCCCGAAGATGTAGGCGATGACCAAAGCCGGAGAGAAAGCGTCCGAGAGTTCGCCGAAGGAGTCCCCGTACCGACGGCTGAGGAAGAAGGTGGCCAGGACGCCGCCGATCAAACCGCCATACCAGACCAGCCCGGCGCCGCTGAAGAATCCCCGGAGGCCGTTCTGCAGCACGTCCGGGTGGAACAGGATGAAGTTGAGCTTGGCGCCGGCGAATCCGCCGAGCAAAGCCGCCATCGAGTAGCTGTTCCAGACCCCTTCCGCAAAGCCTCGCCGGTCCAGCTCCTTCTGCAGAAGCCAGCTTCCGGCCAGGAGTGCGATCGCCGCAAACAGTCCGAAGGAGTAGATCTTGATGGGCCCGAGTTCGAAAAGAATGGGAATCATGCGGGGACCATAGCCCGATCGGCGGCGTCCGGAAACTCAGGTTTTTCCAGCCGCTTCCGGGCCGCTAGGCCGGTTTCGTGCAACCTGCTACTCTCCCAGCTTCCTTCCGGGGTGGCGCGACCATCGCAACGATCACGCCCCCGGCTCCATGCGACGATTGGACGAGACGGATGGCGACGGCTGAGACGGACGGCTGAGACGGACGGCATCCGTTCCGCCAGAGGCGGAGGACGACATGAGTTCAGACACGCGGGTGCGCTTCGCACCCAGCCCAACCGGCTACCTCCACGTAGGTGGGCTTCGGACCGCCCTCTACAACTACCTCTTCGCCCGAAAACACGGCGGTACATTTGTTCTTCGCATCGAGGATACGGACCGCAAGCGTTTCGTCGAAGGCGCCGAGGAAGCCCTCATCGACTCGTTGAGGTGGTGCGGGTTGGACTTCGACGAGGGGCCGGGAGCACGGGGAGACGAGGACGGTCCTTACGGTCCCTACCGCCAATCGGACCGGCAGGAGCTTTACGTCGCAGCGGCAAACAAGCTGCTGGAGAGCGGTCACGCCTATCGTTGTTACCGTACCGATGACGAGTTGCAGCAGATTCGCGAGGAGCATCAGGCCAACAAGAGCCCCGGCCGCCTCAAGGTCCGCCTTCCCGAAGAGGAGTCCGCTCGCCGGGCAGCCGATGGGATGCCCAGCGTCGTGCGTCTGAAGGTTCCGGACGGCGAGACCCTGAGCGTCAACGATCTGGTTCGGGGCGAGGTCTCCATCTCGAGTGACATCGTCGACGACCAGATTCTGTTGAAGTCGGACGGCTTCCCCACCTATCACCTCGCCAACGTCGTCGACGACCACGCGATGAAGATTTCGCACGTCATTCGCGGCGAGGAGTGGCTTCCGTCCATGCCCAAGCATCTGTTGCTCTACCGCGCACTCGGGTACGAGCTGCCGCAGTTTGCCCATCTGCCTCTTCTGCTCAACTCCGATCGGTCCAAGCTGAGCAAACGCCAGGGTGACGTCGCCGTCGAGGACTACCGCGAGAAGTCGTTCTATCCCGAGGCGCTTCTCAACTTCGTCGCCTTCCTCGGATGGAATCCGGGCGACGATCGCGAGATGTTTTCGCTCGATGAGCTCATCGAGGAGTTTTCGCTGAAGCGCGTCAACAAGTCGGGCGCCATTTTCAATCTCGAGAAACTTTCCTGGTTCAACCAGCAGTATCTCCGCGAGCGTCCCGTCGCCGAGACGATTGGACAACTTCGCCCGTTGCTCACCGAGAAAGGCTGGGGAGAGTTCGACGATGCCTATCTCGCGGAGGTCATCGAGCTGATGAAAGAGCGCGTCACGTTTCCCTATGAGATTCCAGAGCTCGGTTCGTACTTCTTCGTCGATCCGACCGAGTACGACGAGAAGACGGTGAAGAAGCGCTGGAAGGCCGAAAGCGGAGAGCGCATGACACGGCTGGCCGAGCGGCTCGAGGGTGGCAGTTGGAAGGCGGACGACCTCGAAACGGTTTTCAAGGACCAGGCTGAGAAAGAGGAGATCGGAGCGGGCCAGTTCATTCATCCAACCCGGTTGGCCGTCAGCGGAACCGGCGTCGGCCCGAGTCTCTATCACATGCTCGAGACCCTGGGAGAGGAGCGGTGTCTGCGTCGAATTCGAAAGGCGACCGAAGTGCTCGGTTAGCTCCAGGGATCCGCGAGCAGGCGAAGGACGTTCCACCAGAGGATCGTGATTCCGGCCATTTCCAGAAACTCCTCGATCCCCACCTCGAGCAGATAGAGTTCCTCCCGCCCCGGTTGGCGGAGGAATTCGTAGCTCAGCACCTCGAGCCCGACACCACCGCTGCCGGCGACCGCCAGTCCGCCCAGAATCCCGACGGTCCATTTTCGTCGGTGTCGGAACAGGTCGAGCAAACTCTGCAAACACACCAGCAGGAAGAGCCCACCCACTCCGAGATAGATCGGAACCCACAACCCATGCCCCTTCTCGAATCGCGGCATCGACTCGAACTGACGCAGGACCTTTGACGCCTGCTCGTGAATCCCCGCGACCTCGTCGACGGAAAGGAAGAGCAGAAGCCCCGCCAGCGCGGTGAGAAAGACACGTCCCGTCTGCGGTTGTCCGGTCCTGCGAAGACCGATTCCAATGGTCGCTGCCGTCGCCAAGATCTGAGCGGAAGAGAACCAGGTCGGAATGTTGGCCTCACCGTCGAGGTCAAAGAAGTACCCGAGCGAGCTGATGGAATGATCCGCGTAGGAATTGAAGAGATGGAGCGCCAGCAGCACGAACTCGAACAACACGACCGCGAGGAAGAGTTTGACCGCCGTCCGAAAGCGAAGCGGCGTGAAGGTGATGCTGACCGCGTCGTTCACAACCACCTACGCAAGTCCTTCCAGGACCCGCTCGACCCTCTTTCGCAACGTGAACCGACTTGCCAGGAGCTTCTGTCCCTCCCTCCCGATGCGCTCGCGACTCCGTGGACTGGACATCAGCCGCCGCAGGGCAGCCTCCCAGTGATCTGGTTTCTCTGGAGCACACAAAACCGCGCTCCGGCCGTCCTCGACAATCTCTTCGATCGCCGGCAATCGGGACGCGATGACCGGCTTTCCCGACGCGAGGTACTCAAACATCTTGAGAGGAGACATCCATTGCGCCGTATCCAGATCCGGACAGCCGTCCACGAACACGGATGTCTCGTATGGCGCAAGCAGCACGTCAAAGGTCTGCTGAACCGACTGAACCTGGGCCGGGGGGCAGAAGCCGTGGAAGGTCACATTCGGGAGCCGGGAGCGTCGCCGCCAGCGCTCGACATCGTCCTTCGTTCCCCCGACGAGGTGAAACCCCGCCTCCGGAACTCGGCGCGCGAGTTCCAGGACAAGAGCGATTCCCCGTCCTTCGTAGAGGTGTCCGACGTAGCCCACTCGCAACGAGCCGTCTCGGCCTCCGGGAGGGAATAGTGGTACCGGTGAAGATGCGGGTGCGGGTGCACGTGTCGGGGACGAGTCGCCCGGCATGTCGTAGCCGTTTGGAACGACGCGAACCAACTCGTCGGACGCACCCCTCTGAGTGACGTAGTGTCTCTTCAAGGCCTCGCTCACGACGATGTGCCTGCGCAAGCCCGGCGTGCGTAGCAGCACGGGGTAAGCCCGGGTTCCTTTGAACCCACGTTCAGGCGTGTGCGACTCGTAGATGACGGGAATCCCGAGCAGGCCGCAGAACGCGCAGGCGGCCAGGGACCGCGAGTAAACAAGGTCCGGCCGCGTCCTCAGAACCCATGCCGCGGCTCTCCATGCAAACACGCTCTTGCCGGAGCTTCCGCGCCCGTCCAGTTTCAGGATCTCGAACGTCCTTTCCAAACCGTAGAACAGAAACGGATCTTCCAGCAGTTCTCTCCCCGGAAGGCGACGAACGACGAGCGTCGTCCGGTGGCCCGCCTTGGCGAATCCTCCACACATCCGCATCACCTGAATGCTGTTCGCGGCGCGGGACGGGATCACGCTGTCGGCGATGTAGACGAGATTCATCCGAACCAGCCTGGCTGAGCGGGCTTGTGGTCCGGGTGTTTGGCCTCCCCGTCGACTCCCGGGAACTTCGCGAGTATCTGTGCGGGCACGGAAACACCTCCTCCATCGTCCGGACAAATCAAGCCAACGGTTGTTCTCGGCAGAAGCCCAAGGAAACAGCAGGAATCCCGTCTACCGCGTCTCCCGCACTCGAGCTGGTCCGACTACAGAATCGACGAATGGGGATGAAGGAAACGCACAGGAAAAGAAGGACGGAGAACCCGAAGCGAGCAAACGTTGCCCGAGGATGACAGGGCCAGCGCCCTCAAACGGGGCCCTTGAACCATCCTGTTCATTCGACGTTGATACCGCTACCCTGCGGGAATGAATTGGACAGACGACGTGCAATCACTATTGGCTCGATCGCTCTCTCACCTTGACGACGCGGTCGACCTCGTTTGGGAAAGAGTTGCGGAGCGACTGGGCTGGTACGACCCGCAAACGATCCTCTCCTATCGAGGCTTCGCCGACGAAAACGAGGTCAGAGTGAGCGGGCGCGTCCTCGCCAACGATGCGGGCGGCGGGCCTCGGGAAGATGACGCCTGGTGGGAGAACCTGGCGGCGACCTACCAACGATTCGCCAGCCGGGATGTTTCGAGTGTCCCCGTTGAACTCTCGTACGAAGGAGAAAAGCAAGTCGTCGAGACCAACGAAGAGGGGTTCTACACGGCAACGTTTCCGCGAACTCACCGACCGACAACCCGGAACCGGTGGCGCACCGTTCGCGCCCAGGTGACGACCGAGGACGGCGACGAGATCGAGGCGCTGCATGACGTCATCTTTCCGGGAACGTCGGGAGACCTTCTCGTGATCAGCGACCTCGATGACACGGTCATCGAGACCGGCGTGACCAGCATGCTTCTCATGGCCCGGCTGACGTTCCTTTCGAACGCGAGAACGCGAACTCCGCTTCCGGGAGTCAGCGAACTTTACCGGGCCCTTCGCGACGGGACGACCGCTCCTCCACGCTCGCAGGGATCCGACGCGGCGGATCGCCCCAAGTCCGTGCCGAGCCGCGGTCAACTGGCCCAGGGCGTTTGCCCCATCTTCTATCTGTCCAACTCCCCGTGGAATCTCTATGACCTGCTGACCGACTTTCTGGAGCTGAACCGGATTCCAAAGGGTCCCGTCTTCCTCCAGGACTTCGGTCTGGATTCGGACAAGTTGATCAAGCCTCTCGAGTCCCACAAGAAGGATCGAATCGCCCAGATTCTGGGTGCGTATCCGAATCACCGTGCCATCCTGATCGGCGACAGCGGCGAGGCAGATCCCAAGACCTATCTGGAAGCCGCTCGCAGTCACCCGGAGCGTGTTGCCGCGATCTACATTCGCGACGTCGACCCGGGAACCTCGTCCGAGCGCGACGCCCATGTCGCGACGATCGCAGAGGAAGCGGGTGCGCTGGAGATCCCATTCGTAGCCGGACAGGGCAGCATCGACTTCGCAGAACACGCCGAATCTGCCGGTTGGATTCCTTCGGAGTCGGTGGAGAAGGTACGAGCTGCGGTCCGCGCGGACCTCGATCGACCTAGCCTGACCGAAGAGACCAATCCCGGTCCAACGTAGTCGAGCCTCGAACCGCGATTTCAGCCGAGAAAGAAACTGGAATCGAGGCTAAGATTCTCCGCGTGCAAACTCTCGACCAAGTTCTTCTCGTTGCCGTCGACCTGGCCTGGGGTTGGCCACTCATCATCCTCCTCGTCGGCGGCGGACTGTACCTGTCGCTGCGCGCCGGCTTTCTCCCCCTGACCCGACTGCCCCATGCCTTCGATCTTTTGCGCGGAAAGTTCGACGACGACCGGGCCCCGGGACAGATCAGCCACTTTCAGGCGCTTTCCACGGCGTTGTCTTCGACGATCGGTCTCGGGAACATCGGGGGCGTCGCCATCGCCATCACGCAAGGCGGACCCGGAGCGGTCTTTTGGATGTGGGTCACCGCCGGCGTGGGTATGGCGACCAAGTACTTCACCTGCACGTTGGCCGTCATGTACCGGGGCGAGGACTCCCAGGGACAACTGCAGGGCGGGCCCATGTACTTCATCGAGCACGGCCTGGGACGAAACTGGCGCGCGCTTTCCATTCTTTTCTCGATCTGCGGAATGGTCGGCTGCCTCGCCATGTTCCAAACGAATCAGATGGCCGAGATCCTGCGAACTTCCTTCGACGTCCCCAACTGGATCACGGGCGCGGTTTGCACTGCATTCGTCATCACGATCATCGCGGGAGGACTCCAGCGAATCGCCAAAGTGGCGAGCCGCGTCGTCCCGGCGATGTGTGTGATCTACCTGCTCTTCGTGCTCACCATCTGCATCAAGAACGCAGCCGCGCTCCCCGGACTCTTCGGTCAGATCATCTCTGATGCATTCACAGGGACGGCCGCTGCGGGCGGAGCCGCAGGCATCGCGGTCCGGGAAGTCATTCAGACGGGGGTGAAGCGGGCCGCGTTTTCCAACGAGGCCGGAATCGGCACCGCGCCGATGGCTCACGGTGCGGCGAAGACCCGCGAACCCGTTCGCGAGGGTCTGGTCGCGATGCTCGGCCCATTTATCGACACGATCGTGGTCTGCACGTTGACCGCTCTGACGATTCTGTCCGTCGGGGACTGGCGAAACGGCGGCGACATCGGGGGTGTTTCGCTCACGGTGGCCGCGTTCGAGTCCCAACTCGGAATCGTCGGCAAGGGAGGGCTGATTCTCATCGTCCTGCTATTTGGACTGACGACGATGGTCGGCTACAGCTACTACGGACGGAAGTGCTTCAGCTACCTCTTCGGGGCAGAGAACGCCCGCATCTACGATGGGATCTACATCGTGATGCTCTTCGCGGGCTCGATCTGGGCGCTCGACATCGTCATCAACCTGCTTGATACGGCCTTCGCCCTGATGGCCTTCCCGACCATGCTGGCCACGCTCATTCTGGCTCCACGGGTGCTGGCCGCGACGAAGGACTACTTCGAACGCATGAACTCCGGACGCTCCTGAGCCGGTCCGCCCGGGCCCCCCATCCTCAGACCAAAGAAAAAGCGGAGGGGCGAACCCCTCCGCTTTTTCCATCAGCCTTGTCGATCTACGAACTGAAATTAGTTCGAGTAGACGGACTTGACGGCACCCCAGCTGGACTCGATCGTCGGAGAGACGTCGCAAGCCTGGGCACAGGAAACGCTGACATCGTGATCAGAACCGTCGGCGAGACCGTTCCAACCGTCAACGACGGCGTAGTAGGTGCCGGCCGGGACGTTAACGACAACCTGCTCGAAACCGTCGGTACCGAGCGAACCACCGAGGCAGTCGGCCGGGTCGCAGGAACCGAGGACGAAGAGGTCGAGGTCGTTGTAGGTACCGTGCAGGTACGTGGAGACGACGTCGAGGTCGCCGTCAGCACCCGTACAGATCTCGTAAACGGCCTCTTCAGCAAGGTCATAGCTCAGGCCGGTGCAGCCGTAAGCCGCGACAGAACCACCAGCACCGATCGAACCTACAGCGAAATCACCGCAGGTGAGGTACGTAGCGCCGGTACAGTCGAGAGCGCCTTCGCCGATACCAGTCGGACCCTGGTGGGCGTCTTCCTTCGGACCAGCAAAGGCGCCGGTCGCAATGACGGCCACAGCCGCGAGGCTGATAGCAATCTTCTTCATGACGAACTCCTATAGATGTTTGTCTTACCTAGACCTAGATTTAGGCATTTTTTGGCAGGATCCCAATCCCAGACGGGGAAACATGTCCCCCCACCCCGTCAGCGCAAACCGACATGGGATTGGCCGCGCTCCAAGATATTACAGAATTATTCTGCATCTTGCAATAGAACCTTCTAAATCTCGCAGAGGATCCACGTATCTCTGGCTTATCGGGATCCCGCTAAGCCATTCTGCGGAAATCCCTTACTTTGAGGGCAGGCCTTCCAGGAACCTCTGGATGGGAGGAAATCCGGGTTTCAGACGGTCGGCTTCGGATGCGGCTTCCCGTGCCCCGGCAAAATCTTCCTGGACACGAAGCGCATGGGCCAGACCGAGATGGGCCTCCGCCCACTCGGGGCGAAGCCGAGTCGCGTTGCGGAAGTGCGTTTCCGCCGCAGGTCCGTCCTGACCTTGAAGCGCCAAGCCCCCGAGGCGGTAGTGAGCCGAAACCTGAGTGTCGTCCTGGGCCACGACCTCGAGAAACAGTTCGCGGGCGCGGGCCGGGTCACCGGCAGCCAGGCAGGCTTCCCCGAGGCGAAAGCGGCCGGCCGCGTCGGAAGGACGAAGGGCGACGTAGCGTTCGAGGGACTGGACGGCTTCCGACTTCTTTTGCAGGGCGCTCTGGACCCCGGCCAGGTCTGACCAGGCCTGGGCCAGCGTCGGATCGAGTTCCACGGCCTCGCGTAGGAGCGCCTCGGCCTCGGGCGCCCGACGCAGACTCAGCAGAACGCTCGCCTTGAGGGCACGAAGCCGTGACGAGTCCGCCTCCAGTGCCAGCGCCCGATCGACGAATGCCAGGGCCTCGGTCGTCCGCCCCTGATCGCGGACGGCGGCGGCAAGGTTGGACCAACCGACCGCGTCGTCCGGCTGGCGTTGCGTGTATTCGCGGTAGAGTTCCTCGGCGGCGGCAAGATTGCCGGCCAATCGCGCCTGGTTGGCCGCACTCAGAAGCTGGTTGTCACCACCCCGGCCTTCACGGAGTTCGTTCATCCACGGATCGCGCAGGTTCTTTCGGCTCGCCTGCGTCGACGCCTCGAGGGCCGCCCGAGCTCCGTCCCGGTCCCCGGACTCACGAAGAGCGAGGCCGAGTTCGTAGTGAGCGCCTCGTGATGAGGCATCCGCCGTCACGGCCCTCTTCAGGACTGCAATGGCTTCGGCCACCTGCCCACGGGCTCGAAGGATGCGGCCTTTCGACTCCAGCGCATCCGGGTCCTCCGGACTCTTTGAGAGGACGACATCGAGAAGGGTTTCCGCGTTTTCGAAGTCCTCCGACTCCCGAAGGTTCTCCGCCAACCGGATCCGCGCGGGGGCGTAGTCCGGGTCCAGTTCGATGGTCCGTCGCAGGTAGCCGGCACTACGGGAGGACCGACCTTCCTCTTCTTCGATCACGGCCAACAGATAGATGGAACGAAGGTCGGTCGGACTTCGAAGGACAGCTTGTTCGAGTGCTGTGCGGGCGGAACCCGGGTCGGAGATGTCTGCGTAGAGGGCGAGTCCGTAGTCTTTCCAATAGAGAGCCGACTCCGGGTTCGCTACCACGGCCTCGTGTGCTCCGCGGACCCGATCCGCGACCGACGAATCCACGGTGCTTAGTTCCGGCAGCGGCGGCGCCTGCGTCGTGCGCGCCACTCCCGGAAGGTCATCGCCGCCTGGGCTTCCCTCGGAGACGCCGGAGTCCCCGGAGTCCCCAAGGCCGCCCGACGCACCCGATGCGCCGGCAGCGGCGGACACGTCGGACCAGGAGACAGAATCCAGGTCTCCGGAAGCTCCCTTTCCGTATACGAGAAGATGGTCCTGCTTCAATCCATCGACGACAAAGACTTCGGATCGACCGTCGCTCCAGCGGACGGAGACCCGGAAGCGGGTTTCTGTTCCGGGAAGCCCGGCAAACAATGCACGTGGTTGGTTGGACGAGGCGTAACTTCCATCCCGCGAAACCCGCCCGGAGCGGAACGCCCCTTCGGCGACGGCCACGCGGATTTCGGCGCCGATTCCCTCCAGGTTGAAACGCTCGCCGCGAAGACGAACCGCGAACCAACGAGTCGGCAACGTCGACCCCGGACCGAGAACGTCGTTGCGAAGGACGCGCGGCGGACCGTCCGCGTTCCCGACCACGATATCGATGTCTCCGTCCGCGTCCAGGTCGCCGAAGGCGGCTCCCCGACTGACCGCTTCTTCTTTGAGCCAGGGAGCGACCGCGACCGAAAGCTCATAGAACCGGGCGCCGCCTTCCCCGACGAAAAACTGATCTCGCTGCTGATAGGGCCAAGGGTTTCGCGAAGCGTCCGAGGACTTGATGACGGCGCCGTTGGCCACGAAAAGATCGTCGTCGCCATCGAGATCGGGGTCGAAGAAATACGTTCCGAAACCGGTTAGGGGTTTGGATGGAGAGCCCAGGGAGCGGTCCGTCAGATCTTCGAACAGGCCGTGACCGTCGTTGATGTAGAGCGTGTTCGTCTCACCGGTCATGTGGGTCATGAAGAGATCCCAGTCCCCGTCCGGCTCGAGGTCCGTCAGGGTGACTCCCATGCTCGCCTCCGGGTCGCCGGCTGCGTTCAACGCCGCTCCGCTGAGCAGGCCGTCCTCGCGGAAGGTCTCCCCTTCGTTGATCCAGAGACTGTTCGGATCACCGTCGTTGGCAACGTAGATGTCCAACCTTTGATCCCCGTCGAGGTCCGCGACGACGACGCCAAGACCGCGTCCGTAGCTGGCGCCGATGCCGCTGGACGTCGTGGCGTCGACGAAACCGTTGCCGCCCTGAGCGAACTCACTTCGATAGAAGACGTCAGGAGCGGCCTCGAACGCTTTGGGATTGCAGTAGTCGGGCTCTCCCGAAGGTGTTTTGCAGGGAACCTGTGCGGCCGGTGACCAGAGACAGTAGTTGGCGACGTAGAGATCGAGGTCGCCGTCCGCATCGACATCGGCCCAGGCCGCGGAGGTAGACCAGGATTCTCCTTCGAGACCCAGTCTCCCGGCTTCGTTCGTGAAGCGTCCCGTTCCGTCGTTGACCCAGAGTTCGTTGGCGCCGACGTTGGTCAGGTAGAGATCGAGGTCTCCGTCCGCGTCGAAGTCGGCGACCGCACACCCCTGCCCGTAGGCGTTTCCGGAGATCCCGGATGCAGACGTAACATCGGTGTATCTGCCGTTCCCGTCGTTGGCGTAAAGCCGGTGACGCGGTCTTGGGTCGGATGTATCCGGGGCCAAAGCGCCCCCGTCGACGAAGAAGATGTCCTCGTCACCGTCACCGTCCGCATCAAAGATCGCGCAGCCCGGGCCCGTGATTTCCGGGAACCAGTAGTTGCCGTCGAATCCCGTTCGGTGCTGAAACTCGATTCCGGACGATGCCGTCACGTCCGTGAAAGACGGACCGGCGCGTCCGGCTGTTCCCTGTGGATTCCCGGCCTCACCGGCGCCCATTTTCGTGGCGCCGTTGCTTCCGGTTTCAACGCCACCGGTTTCAACGCCTCCGGCCTTCTCGTTTCCGGCGCCTGCGTTTCCGGTGTCAACGTTCCCGGTGTCAACGCTCCCGGCATCATCGCGTCCGGAATCTTCGCCGCAGCCGGCGAAGAAGAGGATCATCAACAGAACAGTGAACGCTCCACGCATCTTCAAATCGTAACCCAAGTGCCGCCGGTCCCGTGGACCGCGGCCAGCAATGAGGCCGCATCGGTAATGAGCGCGCGTCCTCCGCCGCCCTCGATGAAGCGACACGCCGCTTCCACCTTGGGTCCCATCGAACCAGGCGGGAACTGCCCATCGGCGAGGTAGGATCGGGCTTCCATCACACTCATGACGTCGACATCACGCTCCGTTTCCTTGCCGAAATCCAGTTTGACCTTGTCGGTCGCCGTGAGGATGAAGAGCTCGGGGGCATCCACCTCCAACGCAATGACCGCCGAGGAGAGGTCTTTGTCGATGACCGCCTCGACCCCGATCAACTCACCGGTCTCGGTCCGGGCCACGGGGATACCGCCGCCTCCACCACTGATGACAATGGTTCCGCCCTCGAGCAGAACGGCCATGGAGTGCCGCTCGACGATCGCCTTCGGCTCCGGGGACGGAACGACGCGGCGCCATCCGCGGTTCGCATCCTCTTTCATGATCCAGCCGCGTTCCTCCTGCCGCTTCTTCGCTTCCTCGTTCGAGTAGAAGGGACCGACGTACTTGGTCGGGTTTTCGAGCGAAGGGTCCTCGGGATCGACCTCGACCATCATGAGCATGCAGCAGACACGAGGTTGGAGTCCGCGGGCTCGAAGCTTGCTACGCATGACCCGCTCGATCATGTAGCCAAGTCCACCCTGCAGGTCCGCTCCCAGAACGTCGAGTGGCAGGGGCGGTGCTTCATCCGAGGCCAGTTCGACCCGGATCATCTGGTTCCCGATCTGCGGCCCGTTGCCGTGCGTGATCAGGATTTCGTATCCAGCAGCGACCAGGCCGACGACGCTGTCGAGGCTGTCTTCGAGGTTCTCGTAGTCCTGTTCGACGGTACCTTCCTGTCCCTCCCGGGTGATGGCATTTCCGCCGAGGGCCACCACGGCTCGGCGGCTGTTCAGTGAACCACGCACTCCCTACCTCCCCATGCCGCGGTACGCGGCTCCCGGCGCGCGCGGCGCTAGGTTCTGTCTGGTGTTGATCTGCCCGGCCGCGACGTGGGGCGCGGTAAAACGTCAAGCCTCGATTCGACATTCTGTCTCGAATCGAGGCCGATAGGGTCCAGTTTACTCGACGCGGAGGAAGTCGCGAGCAGCGAAAAGGGGTCCGCCAACGCGGACCCCCTTTCTTTGAGAGGGGACCTCCAATCCTCACGATTCCCGCCCGCACGAGAATGCGCAGAGGATCAGGAACCGGATCCGTCAGATCCGGTCTCGTTCATATCCTATTATGCTTGGGCTGCGCTGCAATGGTGCGTCGAGAGGGGTGTCCAGATAGTAACCGATCGGGTATGGAGAACGAAACGATCGTCCAACAATTTGACAATTGGACAAACCGGCGGACCGGCATCCCGGTCCACCGGTCCTGATCAAGCAACCAGATGAGTTGCCGGACATGGCACGAAACGGCGAGAACTCAACCTTCCATCTCGAAGACCCGTTCGGCCGACTCTCGCGTGGCCTGATTCGTGTAAAGACCGAAGTATCGCCCACGGAGCCTCAAGAGTTCCGCATGGCTTCCGGCTTCCACAATTCGACCGTGGTCGAGAACGAGGATCTGATCCGCGTTCCGAACCGTGGAAAGTCGGTGTGCGATGACGAAGCTGATTCGTCCTTCCAGGATCGTTTCGATCCCGCTCTGGATGATCTGCTCCGTCTCGGTGTCAACCGATGACGTGGCTTCATCCATGACGAAGACCTGCGGATCCGAGAGCACGGCTCTTGCCAGGGAGATCAGCTGCTTCTGTCCGGTGGACAAACGGCTTCCTCCCTCCCCGACTTCGGTCGCGTACCCATTTTCCAACGCTTCGATGAAGTCGTGAGCGCCGACTCGCCGCGCCGCCGACTCGACATCGCCGTCCGATGCATCGAGCCGGCCGTAGCGAATGTTGTCCGCGATGGTGCCTCCGAACAGGTGCGGCGACTGCAGCACCACACCAAAGTTCGACTGCCACCAATCGAGACTGCGCTCCCGGTACTCGACACCATCGACCAGGATCTCTCCGTCGGTCGGTTCGTAGAACCGAGAAAGCAGACTGACGATCGTGCTCTTCCCACTTCCGGTCGCGCCGACCAAAGCGACGGTTTCACCCTGGCGAGCCCGGAACGAAACCCGATCGAGAACGAGTTCCCCTTCCTTGTACTGGAAGCTGACATCCCGAAACTCGACCTCTTCGATCAAGTCAGGCAGACCGTCCGGAGCGAGCTCGGGAGCGACCAGACCGCGCGTTTCCAAGTCTGCGTGAGCGGCCATGGCCTGCTTCGCCGATTCCGTGTCCACGACTTCCGACTTCGTGTCGAGGAGCCGCTGGATACGTTCGGCCGAGGCCTGGGCCGCCTGCAGCTGCGTGAAACGTGCGGCAAGCTCCTGAACCGGCATGAAGAACAGTCCGGCGTAGTTCATGAACATGATCATCTCGCCGACCGTCATTCCGCCGGGACCGATCCGAACGCCGCCCTGCCAGAGCGCCAAGCCGACTCCGACACTACCGACGGACATCACGATCGGCAGGTAGACCGCCGACTGCAATGCGTTCTGAACGGAGTGCCCGTACATGTCGGTCGACAGATCCTGGAACTCGCTGAGGTTCTTCTTCTCACGAACGAGCGCCTTCGTCGTGCGCACTCCCATGATTCCTTCGTTGAAGCTCGCCGTCAGCTTCGAGTTGGCGCGACGAACCTTCCGCTGACTGGCCAGCAGCTTCTTCTGAAAGATCAGGCTAAGCCAGGCCAGGGGCGGAATGATGGCCACGACCATCAGTCCGAGCTGCCAGTTGATCACGATCATGGTGATGCTGACCCCGACGATCAGCGACGTTCCCCAGACAACGTCGAGCGCCGTCCACGGGATGACGCCCGAGACCTTGGAAATGTCCGAGGTCAGGCGCGCCATGAGCCAACCCACCGAATGCTTGTCGTAGAAGGCGAACGAGAGCTCCTGCAGCTTACGAAACCCTTCCCGACGAACATCGTGGCCGAAACCGGTCGTCGTGCGCCCGGCCATTTCGATGAAGAACCACACGAGCGCGGCAAAGACGATGGCCAGACCGGCATAGGTCCCGATGAACGGAGCCAAAAGGCGGCCGCCGTTACCGATCGCATCGTCGATGATCTTGCCCGTCACCCACGGCAACGCAACGTCGACCGAAGCGATGACGAGTCCAGACCCGGCCAGCCCCCAGAGGGGGCCACGGTACGGCCGGGCGTGGGACAGGATTCGTTTCCACAACTCGACATCGAGCCGCGCCGATGTCGGGTCGTCATCAAACCATTCTTGATCCGACATTTTCGCTTTCTCCCTGAGTCAGGGCCTCGAGGTCATCTTCCAAGTCATGTTCGAGTGAGGTCTGGATCTCCCAGAGTCTCCGGTAGAGTCCGTCCTCCTCACTCAGCTGCTGGTGTGTTCCGCGCTGTACGATCCGCCCCTGGTCGAGCACGAGGATTTGATCCGCGTGCATCAGTGTGGACAGACGGTGCGCAATCACGATGGTCGTCTCCCGTCCGCGCCTCTCTTCCAGAGCCTGCAGAATCCTGGATTCGGTTTCCGTGTCGACGGCACTCAGAGCATCGTCGAGAACCAGCACTGACGGATGATCGAGAAGAGCGCGAGCCAACGCAGTGCGCTGACGTTGTCCGCCCGAGAGCGTGACTCCACGTTCACCGACCATCGTGTCGTAGCCGTCTTCGAACTCTTCGATCGACTCGTGCACACACGCGGCTTTCGTCGCGTCCTCGACTTCCCCGTCAACCGCGTCCCATCGACCGAGACGAACGTTTTCACGAATCGTCTTGGAGTAGAGGAAGGGTTCCTGCATGACGACCGCCACACGCGAACGCACGTCCTTTCTCTCCAAGGTCGCAATGTCCGCACCATCCAAACGGATGGATCCGGCATCCGGGTCGTAGAGGCGCAGCAGCAGCTGAATGAGCGTCGACTTTCCGGCCCCGGATGGACCGAGAATGGCGACCGTCTCTCCCGGACGAACCGAGAAGCTGACCCCGCGCACGACGGCCAGATCTCCGTGCGAGAAGCTCACATCGTTGAACTCGAGTTCCCCCGCCCGGTCACGGATAGACCTTCGCGAGAATCCAGGTTCGTCGAATCCGTGCCCGACGCCGCCGTACTGCCGCGGTTTCTTGCCGCGGGCGAGATGACGGGACGGAACACCGGCGTCTTCGCTGCCGTCCCCGCTCTCGCCACCCGCGCCATCGGCGTGAGGAACCGCGACGCGGCCGCTCCCCTGGTCGAAACCCGCCACCGGCTGAACGGCCGCCCCGGTCGACCACGCATCGGCGACCACCGGAACCTGCGAGCGCGAGTCGGGGACGTCCAGGACTGCGGCTGTTGCCGGAACAGAGACGCCTTCGTCGCTTGACGGGGCTTCACCACTTCCGGCCGCCACACGGACCGACTCCGCGGCCGCCTGGGACGCCTCGTGCGGCGTCAGTTCTCGACCGGCGCCGAGGATGTCCTCGATGCGTCCGATGGCGACCGTCGCCTTTCCCAACTCCGTGAGAATCCTTCCCATCATCCGCACCGGCCAGAGGAAGAGATTCACCGCAGCGAGAAAGAAGTAGAACGTTCCGACCGGGAGCGTTCCCTGGGCCATCCAGTGGGCGCCGAAGCCGATGACCAGCGACAGCTGCGCCATGCACAACAGATCCGAGAGCGACCAGAAGCGCGCCATGATCCGAAAGAGCCGGAAGTCCAGCTGCCGGTACGTCGTGTTCGCACGCGCGAACTTGTCGACCTCGAACTCCTGCCGATGAAACGCGCGCACAACGCGAATCCCCGTCAGGTTTTCCTGCAAGGTCGCAGTCATCGCTCCTTCAGCTTCATCCGCTTCCTTGAACGCGTCCCGAACCTTCCGGAAGAAGATCACAGAGAAGAGAACGATCGGAAGGATGAGGGCCGAGGAGACGATGGTCATGCGCACGTCCAGCGCCAGCATCAGCGGAATCGGCAGCAGCATGAGAATGACCGCACGCCCGATCTCGACGACCTGACTGGCCAGGAACTGGCGCAAGGTTTCCACGTCCGACGTGCAACGCTGGACGAGATCGCCCGTTTCGTTCCCGTCGTAGAAACCGCACGTCAGATGCTGCAGCTGATCGTAGAGCCGGTCGCGAATGCGGCAGGCAATCCGCTCGGCTGCCGTTACGGACCAACGCCCACGGAGATAGGTGAAGCAGCCGGCGACCAAAGTCAGCCCGACCACGATCAGTGCCGGGACCCAGAGTGCCCCGGCGAGGAAGTCACGACCGCCCCAGCGATCGACTACGTTTGTGACCCAATCCGAAGACGCGCTCGGATCGTTCGAGAGCACGCCGTCCATGACCACCTGCGGTACCAAAGGCACCAAGTATTGGAAGCAGGAGCTCACGACCAGCGCGGCCAAGGCGAGCAGATAGAGTACGCGGTGGCCTTCCATCTCTCGCCACAGCATTTGGTACTTGGAGTTCATTTCGAAAACACCCCTCGTAGAAAGGTTGTGGCTGCGTTCCGGTTCTTGGTTTGAGCCGGCGCGAGCAGGTGTCTTCTTGAAGCTGAAACTGGGAAGAAAAAGAAGAACCCGCTCTGTGCCGGAGCGGGTTCTTGAGACTTGGACCTAAGGGAAAGTCGTCAGTTACCCGCAGCTCGACGAGGCGACCAATACGTCGCTAGTGGAATGAGGTTGTACTTCATCATCTCTCGTTCCTTTGCTGCGGGCGCTGGTGGCAGGCATCTGCTGCCATCATCTGGCGTGAGCAATGACTGAAGACAGTGATTGCATGAAGTCACGGCAGAACGCGCACCCTTCGGTTGCAGGCGGACTCTATGCGAAGGTTTCGACACCACCAAGAGTTTTTTTAGGTGTTTCTCGATTTTCTCCGATCGACGGATAGAGAGTGGGCCATTCCTGGGCCGCGGCCTACAATCATCGAGTGCGATGCTCCCGATGCGACACGATGAATGCCGAGGACGCAAGGTTTTGCCACTCCTGCGGTAACCTGCTCTCCACGTCCCCCGGCGCAAGTGATGACGAGCTGGAGATGGACTCACCG
Organism: bacterium; assembly: GCA_030431975.1. GTDB lineage: Bacteria > Eisenbacteria > RBG-16-71-46 > CAIMUX01 > CAIMUX01 > JACKCR01. Next base: position 86,780 of record JAUIHP010000018.1, read on the forward strand.
ACCATGCTCTCGCCGAATCCCGGGGAGGTCGGATCCTCGGCCGCAACTGGGGCTGGGTCTGGGGCCGGCGCAGGAGATTACGGTGGAGACCCGGCCGCCTCCGATGGGGCGCGACAGCACAGCGAATCCGAAATGAGCGACCGAACCGAACTCTCGGAGGATTCCCCAGAGCGCGGAAGCGACCGCCGACCTCGCTCGGGCTCCGGACTGGGCGCCACCTCACTGCCGCTCGGCGTTTCCGCATCCGACCCTGGCGGCCGTTTTTCCTTCGGGGACATCCTCGCCGGCCGCTATCGCATCCTGGGGCCCGTCGGCAGTGGAGGCATGGGTGACGTCTACCGGGCGGACGACCTCAAGCTCGGCCAACCCGTCGCTCTCAAGTTTCTTCCCCATGAACTCTCGCAGGACCGGGACCGCCTGGGCCGTCTCTTCGCGGAAGTTCGACTCGCGCGCCAGGTGGCCCATCGCAATGTGTGTCGCGTTTACGACATCGTCGAAGAAGGCGGAGTTCACTTCATCGCCATGGAGTTCGTGGACGGCGAGGATCTCGGAACGCTCCTGCGCCGGGTCGGACGATTCTCCACCGACAAGGCGACCGAGATTGCGCGGCAACTCTGCGCGGGACTTCATGCCGCCCACGAACAGGGCATCCTTCACCGCGACCTCAAGCCGGCCAATATCCTGATCGACGGCCGGGGCGTGGCACACATCGCAGACTTCGGCCTGGCCGCCCTCGACGATCAAATCGACGAGCGGGAAATCCGCGCTGGTACGCCGACGTTCATGGCTCCGGAGCAGATCGAAGGGCGAGAGGTTACGGCTCGAAGCGACATCTATTCGCTGGGCCTCGTCTTCCACGAGATGTACACGGGTCGCCGTGCCCTGACGGGCCGGACCCTGGCCGAGGTTCGGGATCAGCAATCGGTCCTTTCGTCGCGGATTTCGTCTGACCTCTCGGATCTCGACCCCGCCGTCGACCGTGTGCTGCGGCGTTGTCTGGACCCGGATCCGGAGATGCGGCCGGCTTCGGCCCTCGCCCTGGCCGCCGCGCTTCCCGGAGGCGACCCCCTCGCCGATGCCCTGGCCGCGGGCGAGGTTCCGTCTCCCGCGATGGTCGCGGCGTCAGGTTCCGTCGGAGTCCTCCCGATGCCATGGGGCCTGGCCTCCCTCGCGGTCATTCTGCTTTCCCTGCTGTTCACGGCATTCCTCGCCGAGGAAACATCGCTCTACGGAAAGTCCGGAATGGAGAAGCCGGCCGCGGTTCTCAAAGAACGGGCGTCGGAGCTGGCACGTAGTTTCGGCTACCCCGACTCCGCTGTCGCGGATCGGGTGCAAGGTTGGTATCAGGATGCGGCCGCGATTCGTTACGAGAAGGATGTCCGCCCGGAAGCGCCGGCCTGGGATTCGCTTCATCTCGGCCAGCCGTCCGCCGTCTACTTCTGGTATCGGGAGTCCCCGTCGCCGCTGGTCGCGACCAATCTCGTCGGACACGTCGGCGCGACCAACCCACCCGTCGACAAGCCGGGGATGACACTGCTCAGCCTCAACCCGCAAGGAGACCTTTCCTGGTTCCAGGGTGTGGCCCGGCCGGACTTCGAGCGCGAAGCCACCAACTCGGCGGCCGACTCGACGTCAGGCTTCGACTGGTACTCCGTCATGGAAGCGGCTGCCCTCGACCCCGAAGCCTTCCAAGAGATGGAAGCGGATTGGGTTCCTCCCCGCCATGCCGACCACATCAAGACATGGCGCGGACACTACCCGGACCGACCGGATCGAGAGATCGAAGTCCGCATGTCTTCGTTCCACGACCAACTCACCTGGTTCGAGATTCGGCAACCATGGGAACTGGACGACCGAGCCTCCGCGTCCGGGGGCGGTGGTCAGAACCGGATCGGCTCGATCGTGAACTTCATGATCGTGTTTCTTATCGTTTCGGCGAGCCTGCTCGCGCGCAGCCATTTCAAGGCCGGACTCGGCGACCTTCAGGGTGCCGCTCGTCTCGGGGCCGTTCTCGTCTTCCTCATGTTCTTCTCTCTGGTCGCCGAAGCGCATCACGTTCCGTTGTTCGGTCCGGAGTGGACGATGTTCCAGGCATCCACCGGGCTCAGCCTCTTCCTGGGTGGACTCTTCTGGGTGTTGTATGTCGCTCTGGAACCGTTTGCGCGAAGACTTTGGCCGGAGGTCCTGATCTCATGGAGCCGGCTGCTCAGAGGACGCATTCGTGACCCACGTGTCGGGCGGGAGATCCTCCTGGGACTGGCCGCGGGTTCGATTCTTGCGACGTGGGATACCATCTGGCTCGATGTGACACGTCGCATGGGCGCCCCGATGCCGACCCTGCGGACCTTTTCGAGCGGTATGATCGAAGGCCTCCCGAGCTATGTCACCGAGTGCGTCAACCTTCTCGTCAATGCCATCTGGGTACCGATGGCGATCTTCCTACTCGTCATCGGGTTTCGCACGGTCCTGCGTCACCGTCTGATCTCGATTCTGGTGACCTCCACTCTTGTCGCAGCCGTCTTCTTCTTCGGAACAGAGTCGGCCATGGGAAAGGCCAGCGCGCTCGTATCCGTTGCTCTCGCCGCGGTTCTATTGTTCCGCGTCGGACTGCTTTCCTTCATGGCCTTCTACTTCGCAGCGACCGTGCCCGCGAGGGCTCCCCTGACCCTGAATTTCGACCATTGGTACGCGTGGTCGACCACGCTGACGGCTCTTCTCATGGTCGGGTTGGCCGTCTTCGCTTTTCGAAACTGTCGGGAGTCTTCCGGAACGGCGCCGTCTACGCCGCGCTGATGGAATCGAGCAGTCCGAGTTCCGGCGGGTACGGCAGGAAGTAGGCTTGCTCCAAGAGGTAGGGATCTTCGAAGTGGCGCACCCAGTGCCACAGAAGCCGAGCCGGAATGGCCAAACCGATGTGACCGCTTCCGTAGTCTTCGATGGAATCGACCAATTCCCTCTTGTCGATCGATTCGAGTTTGCTCGAGACATACCCGAACATGTGAAAGAGCGCGTCCGTTTGCCGGCCCCGCGTCGGCACGTTGGAAAGAGCGAAGCAAAATAGCGTTTCGTACCGACGGTGCGTCTCTTCGCAGTCCTCTCCCCTTCCCAGCAACGCGCCCAGTTCACGCAGTATCTCGGGAGCTCGGGAGAGAAGCAGGTATTTGTGTCGGCGGTGAAACTCCTGAAGGCCCGCCATACCGGGCGGACGCGCGCGGAATCGGGCCCGCGCGAAGAGGGCCGTCATGCGCGCCTCCGTGACCGCGGGTTCTTCCAGATCCGATTCGTCGAAAGCGACCAGATCCGGCCACCGGGATCGCAGGACCCGAGCGAACACACCCTTACCCTCCCGCTCGACCCGACCGTCGAGACGAATCAACTTCGCGTCGCGTAGTCCACAGCTGGGTGAACGTGCCTTCAAGGCATAGCCGTCGAGCTCCAACTCTTTCAGGGCAGCGACGCGCGTCTCGGCAAAGGTTTCCATCGTTTCGGTAAGATCGACTTCGCCCCGACGCAAGCGGGGCCGGCCGGGATCGTCACTCTCATAGAGGTCGATCGTGGGACGTGGCGTCCCGAGGCCGATCTCCACTTCGGGGCAGACTTCCACGAAGTCGACGTGGGGGCCGAGCTGGTCTGCGAGGAAATCGTCCCGACGATGACCGCCGTCGTAGCGAACCGGCCTGCCCAACAGGCAGGACGACACTCCAAGGCGGGGGCGGATCAGAGGCGGAGAGGAGTCGGTCCGTTCCATGGGTCCACTCTCTCCGAACTCGGTGCGTACACGCAATCAGCTTCCCAGATCTCGAATGGGGATCTCTCGTGCTTCCATCCACTCGCTCAACTGGCGACGAATGTTGTCCCGGATGACGCGGAACTTTCGCACCGTCGAGTCCTGGTCGTAGCCGACAGGATCGGGCTGCTCCCAATGCAGACGCGCAGCCTTCCCGAGAAAGAGCGGGCATTCCTCTTCCGCGCAGAGAGTGACGACAGTGTCGACACTCTCCGGGTCGATCTCTTCGACGGACTTCGACCACTGTTCGGAGATGTCGACCCCGAGTTCACTCAAAACCTGAATGGCGGCAGGATGCACGTAGGCCGGGCGGGAGCCCGCACTTTGCACGTGAACGTGCTCTCCGCCCATGGCCCGAGCCAGTCCCTCGGCCATCTGACTTCGCGCGGAGTTGGCGACACAAAGAAAAAGCAAACGATGCGGATCGGACATATGGCCTCCTACGACAATTCCACCGCGCCCGCGCTACCGGTTCGGTACACATCCGCGCGAGCTATGCAGGTACGCCGAGTTCCAGTTTGTACACCTGCGCGAACAGCTGATCCAGGATCGCCTGCAGATCGTCCGCCGAAACGCCGGCCTCTTCCTGCGGTTCACCGGCGGCTTCCTCGCGCATCTCGAGCAACCGCAAGAACACCAGCGTCAGAACTTCGCGGCCTCGTAGCGGCCCCTCCGCAAACGGAGCACTCGCCGCTTCGACCGCGCCCGCGACCAATTCGGAAATCTTGTGTGCCCGCCCTTCCCGCAGCCATCGCGACAGGGAACGAAAGAGCTGACGACACTGCGGATGACTCCGAGGCGGCGGCTCCCCCGCGCCTAAAGGTGAACCTTCCGCGTCCGCCGGATAGGGAAGCGACTCGACCGTCTTGAGGTCGACCTGTGCCAGCGGGCGGGCGCCTTCCAGAGCGTAGATGCGGTAGATCCTTTGAATGGGCGCGCTCATGAGCAGGCCGACGACGATGAGCGGCGGGACCTTGCTTTCTTCCGTTCCACCGAGAAGGTGGAGGTTGTTCATGCAGAGAAAGCCTTCACGATCGAGCGCGCCGATCAGTCGGTCTCCGGTCTGGCGCAGAAAGACCTTGGACTTCTGGTATCGCGCGAGATCGAAACCGCTTTTGTAGATACGGCCCATGAGTTCGGGATCTTCGGGAACGAAGACACGGCCTCCCTCCCATCCGATGCGGTAGGGCGTCACTTCGGCGCCGCTGACCAGAGCCGGGCGCCAGCGACCGGCAGCGTCGTCGTCGCGATAGACTTCCCGACCCCGCTTGTCCCGCAGGAGAAAACGAGACTCCTGTACCCGCGACTGCACGGACTTTTGACCGTGACGACCGATGAGCCCGGAGTAGGTCCAGATGACGTCCCCGAAACGAACGGGCGCAGACTGCATCGCTTCGAGAAACCGGACCTCTTCGTTGTCGCGAAAGACGCGCAAGGGAGCACCGCGACGTCCCTCATACTGTGACGCTGGCACCCAAACCTCCGCAGAATCGAGGCGTCCGTTCTTCGACCTGGACGGCGGCGCCGTTCCCGGAAGCTCGACTTGCAAACCGCCTTTCTTGCGCGCGCCGCGAGCCGAGGAACGGTCTCCGTGCAGAACCCGATTGCGAACCTGCTTCGGCGGCGCCACCTCGGTTCCACGCTTACGCGCCGAATAGAAAACGGTAAAGCCGACCTGGGCGCCGGGCCAGGGCGCCGACTCCACGAGGGCCAGTTCGAGAAGATGGCAGCTGTCCAGGATCCGGGCCCGAATCTTCGAGAAGTGATGTCCGGAGAGAATGGAATCCGGAACGAGAAAGCCGTGGTGCCCTCCCTCGCGACAGAGCCGGATCGCCAGTTCGAGAAAGAGTGGGTACAACGTCAGCTTGTACTGAGTCCCGGCAGGAAAGAGTCGTTCGAAGAACTGCCGTTCCTCTTCCATCGGAAGATTGCGATCGCGCAGCCCGAAGCTGACCCATGGCGGATTGCCGAGAAGTGCGTCGAAGCCCGGGTTGTCCCGGCCGAACACTTCCGGGAACCGCTTCTCCCAAAGGAATCCGGGCGAAAACGAACTGGCCTCGACGAGCAGCGCGTTTCCCGCCTGAATGTTCCGACCGAGAAAGCAGGGGAATCCGGGACCGAAGAATTCATCGAGTGTGTCGCCGACGAGACTGCGACCGTTGCCGTGTCGTTGTTGCAGTCGCCGCGCCGTCCATACGGAAAGGTTGTGGGCCGCCGTTCGCGCCGCCAGAGGATCCAGGTCCACGCCGTAAACCTGTAGCAGACGAAGGAGAGACTCGTCGCCTTCGGTTCCGGACGCCGCGGTTGCAGAGACCAGGGCCTCCGCCGCTGCCAGAAGGAACTGCCCACTCCCACAAGCCGGATCGGCGAATCGCAAACTCGGGATCGGAGCGCCCGCTTGCAGAACGGGTTTCAGAACCGCAGTCGAAAGTTCACGGATGAGATCCGGAGGAGTCGTAAAGATTCCCTGCCCCCGCGACCGATCGCGATCCAGCTTGAAGGTAAGCCGTCCCCGAGGCGTCGTGGTCAATCGGTGGCGAGCTCCGTGGCCGTGAACCAAACCCGGAAGATCGTCCTCGGGTGAAAGCGAAACCGCCAAAGAGTAGAGCCGTCGGACGAGTTCCTGCACCTTGACTGCGGGAAGCTCCAGTTCCGCTGCGAGTCGGCGAGCGCGCTGCAGGCCCTCGTAGAAGCTGTCGTCCCGCGTCGGGGCCGGCTCTTCCAGGTTTCGAGTCCATGGCGCGTTTCCGGCGTCCTGATCGGGATGGTCGAAGGGCCCTCCCACCTGGGATCGCGAGACGGAGGGCTCGTACGCGGACGAGATCTTCCCGGAAGACGCAGCACGTTCGTCTGAGAACAGGTACTCACCGGAAATCGGCGACTTCGGAGCCGTCCATTCCTCCAGCAAGCGTAGCGCCGGAATCGATCCCAACCGAAGCCGGCGGCGTCCGGACTGAAGCGGAGACGCCACGATCCCGGCATCTTCCATCTGGATGAGCCAGACGAGTTCCAACGCAAGGGAGTGAAGATTGTCGCCGAAACGCGCCAACGTATCGGCCTGGGTGTCGGCGGATGAAGCAGCTCCCAGCAGGGGCAGAGCCATTTGGCTTTCGGGCACACGAAGACGGTCACGCTCACAGACGAGAAGGAGAATCCTCCGGATCTGGTCGACCATTTCCTCGCGCTTCATGAAGCTTGCTTGCCTTCGAAAGAGTTAGGGGCGAATGACGAGTCGACTCCGCGCAAGGAGACTCCCTTCCGCGTCCAGCCATTCCAGATAGTACACGCCTCCCGGAAGTTCTCGCCCTCTCAGATCTCGCGGATGCCACTCGACGTGCCCGGTTCGACCGGCGGAAACCTCTTCGGCGTCGTCGTCGACCCGCGGAGACGTTCCCGGGACTGCAAAGACGTGATGTGCGCGTTCCCGGCCCGTGACGTCATAAAGGACGAGTCGTTGACCTTCCCCCACAGCCGCCGAAGACGACCGATGGATGACGTCCAACGGCAGTGTTCGATCCCAGGGCACGGGACGCACGGAAAGGTGGTGCGACGAACCGGAATCGCCCACGACGACCGGACTCTCGGCGAACAAGCGCCGTCCCCCGAACCAGACATCCAGTTCGTAGGTCCAACTCCCGGATTCTGGTGAGTGGTCGACCCAGACGTACTCGAAGTGATCTCCACTCCCCGGCGAATGGGGAGCCAACTCCCAGCTCGACTGGTGGACGACCTGGACCTGCGACGAGCCTCTTCTCGAAATGCTTAGACTGCCGTCGTCGACCCTGGGAAGACTGGCCGTGATCTCGACTCCCTCGCCCGTCCACTCCGCTTCGATCCAGGCAGAAAGAACGGGAGTCGCGACCGGACCGGGAACTCGCAACGTGTCGACACGAACGACGTGGATCCCGGCAGCAATGCCGAACCCGTCGGCGACCCGGTCGAGTAGGTACGTTCCGTCCTCGCCCGTCTGCGTTTCGGCGACCCACCGGAGGTCCGAGTCGAGCAGGGAGACACGCGCGCCGGCGACGGGACCGGTCTCGAAAGCAGAAACCATACCGCCGACCGAAATTCCCTCGACCGGCTCGAAGTCGACTCCTTCCGCGGAATCGGCGTCGACGGTGACGAGAAGCGCCTCAGAGATTTCGGCGGCCTCCGGATAAAACTGCGGCAGCAACCTACCCTGGGGGAAAAGGCCAACGTAGTAGTCCCCCGGCGGTAGGCACTCCAGGGTGTAAAAGCCAGGTTCCTCGATCACCAGATCGACGGTATCGGTTTCGCTCCAGGCCCGGAGAAGCGCGGACTCGAAACGGGCCGCATCCGCATCGATGTTTCCGACGATGTAGCCCTGCACCGCCGGGGGCAGCTCGCAATCCGCGAGCAGAGACCCGTCCATGTTCGCTTCGTGCAGCCCGTTTTCAGTGACGGTAATGGGACGGGCGTCCTCCTCACGAACCTGGTCCGGCCAGTAGCGGCGCAGTCCCGGCGAGTAGAGAACGTAGGAGGATGCCGGTAGACCTACGATCCGGTAGAAACCGAGACTTCCCGTACGGGTTCGGTACTCCCGGTCTCCGTTTCTTTCCGACAGAACCAGCTCGGTGAAAGGAATACCGATGGTCGTGCCTTCGGTTCGGATCTGGCCGATGAGAGTTCCTCCGGCGTCGAGCTCGATAGCGGGAGTTTCGGTGTCGACACCGGCCGCGCAAACGAAGACGTCAGCCGACATGAAGTCTCGACTTCCTCCGGCAAACTCGGGAAGTAGACCCGACGCCGAGTCTGGAACGGCCTGAACCGCGTACATCCCTTCGGCCAGACCGCCGAAACGGAAGCCTCCATCGGAACTCGGCGGGTGCGCGGCGATGACGTTCCCCTGGCTATCGAGCAGCCGAAGCAGAACGTCGTCGCGCGGAGAACCGTTGGCCTCCCGCACCTGTCCGAGAAGCCTGGCTGCCGGTGGGAGAACGACGGGGTCGACATCTGTGGTCTGACCATTGACGTTCACAATCCGGAGAGCCGACGTGGAGTCCTCGGACAAACCGTGAAAGAGCGCGCGGTGCTCCCGTCCGCCCGATGTCGCGTCATCAGTCGAGTAGCGCAAAAGGACGGAACCTGCGGGCAACGCTGGAAGAAGAAAACTTCCATCGTTTCGCGTGTAGGTACTCGCTCGTATGGAACCGACCTGGGCTTCGACGAGCACGCCGGAGAGCGGAATCGAACCCATCTCCCGAGCTCCGCGGACCTCTCCGCTCACGGCTCCGCCGGACGCCATGAGTTCGATATCGACACCGCCTTGCTCGTCACCGGGTTTGGTCTCTATTCGAGACGCGTCGGAGCTTTCGGACACACCCGGCGCGTACGAAGACGGATAGAGCCGATCGAATTCCCCGACGTCACTTCCGCGGGCACTTCCCGTCCACAAAGCAACGCCGAGAACGAACCCCGCAAGCATCGGCAGCGCGATGTGCCGCGAAGCAACGCCGGGAACGAGACCCGCAAGCACGCAACGCCGTAGCGGTACGGAGCCGAGCAACGAAGGCTCCACTCGCTTCCGGCCGTTCACGCGGCGTAGTCGACCTTCACGACGGTGTGAATCCCACCGCGCACGAAGAAGTCGCCTTCGACCCACATTCTTCGGGGTCGGCAGGCCGCAACGAGGTCATCGAGAATTCGGTTGGTCACGGCCTCGTGAAAGTGCCCCTCATCCCGGAAGGACCAGAAGTAGAGCTTCAGCGCCTTGAGTTCGAGGCAGAGTTCATCCGGCACGTAGCGGATGCGAAACGTCGCGAAGTCCGGTTGGCCCGTCTTCGGACACAGACAGGTGAACTCTGGAATCTCGAAGACGATCTCGTAGTCGCGTCCCGGTTTGGGATTGGGAAAAGTCTCCAGATCCTTGCTCGGCTCTGTCGTCATCGGTGGTCTCCTGCGCGGATGTTCCCGGGCCTTCCCGGCGAGGCCGAGCGGGTCACGACGGGACGCGCAGTCGTGCGTCCCGGAAAGTCGGAAGACTATGGGAAAGCGGGCCTTTGGGAAAGCGATCCGGGAAGCTGAGTTGGCGGAATGAAAAAGCGGGCTCGGCGGAATGAAAACGCCGGCCACGTCCCGCACGGATTCCTGAGGAGGGACAGCTTGGACATGGTGAGGGCCATGTCTTCAGTACGGATCAGTCGGCAGCCACTGTGCGAAACCGCAAACCAGATCCGCGTAGATTGGCGAAACCGAAGACTGGGAACACGCGCGGCAGTGCATGAAAGACGCCAAGCCAGGGGGCTCGTCGGGACTGGCTCAGGTCAGGTTCCTAGTTCGAATCCGCTTCCTCTACTCCATTCCTGCTAAGGTCCGCGCCGGACGGGCCGGCGAGTCATGTAGGAGTCGCCCCGTCGCCCTGCGTGATACTTCGAACCGGAAAAAAGTTTCGATTTCTGCTAACCTCTTATCTTGCAGCAATATAATTGCCACTAAGCGAAACCTGACTGATTGTTCCAGTAGGTGCCCGCCACCGTTTCCGCTACGGTCCGCAGATGAATCCTGAGCTGGAACTACGTCCCTTCCGACCTGACGACACGGATGCAGCGATCGACCTTTGGGTTCGGGCTCGCTGGGATTCACAACCCTGGTTGGAGAAGCGGATGGGGTACAGCGCGCAGCAGGATCGGGCCCAGTTTCGTGACTACATTTGTCGTAAGTTCGAACTCTGGGTCGCGGATCGAGGAAGCTTCGTCCTCGGGTGGATGGCCCTTTCGAACGGTCAAATCGAGTACCTGTATGTGGATCCGGTCTTCCACAGAAGGGGAGTCGGAACTGCCCTGCTGCATAAGGCGCGCGAGGCAAACCCGAACCGACTTTCCCTCTACACTCACCAAAGGAATGAGGGCGCCTGTGCCTTCTACGAATCGAACGGCTTCGTCCCCGTCGAGTACGGGATCAGCCCACCACCGGAGAACGAGCCGGACGTGCGCTATGAGTGGAGTCTGGACGGACAGCTGAAGAGGGCCGCCCCACCCGCCCCGAGCCCCAACTGACGTCGGAGATTGGGATGATCGGCAACCGAATGGCTGCTTCCCGCATCCCAACTGTCGGCGAGCGCTTTTTGAGGAAGGGGCTTGCCGGGGGCAAAGCAAACCCCGCAATCTTCGTCCCGCGCCCGAGGGCCGCGACGCGCGAACAGGGAGTCGCGGTAAACACCCACTACAAAGAGGAGAAAACGGATGTCGACCACGGTCGAGCGTCATGAGTTTCAGGCGGAGGCAAAGCAACTACTGGATCTGATGATCCACTCCGTCTATTCCAACAAAGAGATCTTCCTGCGGGAGCTGATCTCCAATGCTTCCGACGCCATCGACAAACGCCGGGTCGCGTCCCTCTCCGACAGCGAGATCGAGTTTCCGGCCGAACCTGAGATTCGGATCGAGGTCGATGACGCCAACCGAACCCTGACTTTGATCGACACGGGAATCGGAATGAGCCGATCCGAGGTCGTCGAGTACATCGGAACCCTGGCCAAGTCGGGAACGAAAGAGTTCCTGGCCAAGATGAAGGAAGCCAAGGAAGCCGGGTCGCCCGAGCTCATCGGACAGTTCGGAGTTGGCTTCTACTCTTCTTTCCTGGTCGCGGACCGTGTCGATATGACGACCCGCCGGGCCGGAGAAGACACCGCAACGCTCTGGAAGTCGAGCGGCGACGGCACCTACACGCTGGACGACGCCGAACGCGACGAGGCCGGGACCTCGATCACGCTTCATCTCAAACCGGCCGACGAAGAGAACGGCCTCGACGACTTCACCAAGGAATGGAAGATCCGCGAGATCGTCAAGAAGTACTCCGACTTCGTGACCTACCCCGTGAAGATGGAGATCGAGCGCACCGAGGGCGAGGGCGACGAAGTCAAGACCGTCCGTGAGATGGAAACCCTCAACTCGATGAAGGCCATCTGGGCCCGAGACCCCGGCGAGGTCGAGGACGACGAGTACAACGAATTCTACAAGCACATCTCACATGACTGGACGGATCCGCTGACCCGCATCCGGTTCAAGGCAGAGGGAACGCTCGAGTACACAATGTTGCTCTTCATCCCTTCGCAGGCGCCGATGGATCTCTTCCAGTTTCAGCAGCGACGCGGGGTCAATCTCTACGTAAAGCGCATCTTCATCATGGATGACTGTGAAGATCTGGTTCCGACCCATCTCCGCTTCGTTCGCGGCGTCGTCGATTCGGAGGACCTCTCACTCAACATCTCGCGTGAGATTCTGCAACAGGACCGCCAGATCCAACTCATGCGCAAGCAGCTCGAGAAGAAGGTTCTGAGCGAGATCGAGCGTCTGAAGAGAGACGACAAGGAGAAATTCCAGACGTTCTGGCAGCACTTCGGCGCTGTTCTCAAAGAAGGGATCTTTGGAGGCTTCGGCCAAAGTGAGAACGCCGAGCAGATCCTCTCTCTTTGCCTTTTCGATTCGACGAAAGAAGAGCGGGTCACCCTGAGTGACTACGTCTCACGCATGCAGTCCGGCCAGGAGAAGATCTACTACATGACGGGAGAGAACCGCGAGGTTCTCAGCCACTCTCCGCATCTGGAGGCTTACAAGAAGAAGGAGTTGGAGGTCCTGTTCCTGACCGATCCGGTCGACGAGGTCTGGACGGGATCGATGCCGCCGAAGTACCAGGACTACGAGTTCGAGTCCGTGGGCAAAGGCTCTGCAGATCTGGGAAGCGAAGAGGAGAAGAAGGAAGCCGAGGAGAAACTCGACAAGCAGAAGGACGAGTTCGGCTCCCTGCTCGAAGCGCTTCAGAAGCACCTGGACGACGACGTCAAGGAAGTGCGGCTCTCACGACGGCTCACGGAGTCGCCGGCCTGTCTGGTCGGCGACGAGCACGACATGACGCCTCAGATGGAGCAGATGCTAAAAAGCATGGGGCGGGATCCCGGCAAGCAGAAGCGCATTCTCGAACTCAATCCCGATCACCCGATTCTCGGTTCTCTGAAGAAAGCGTTCAGTGAGAATGCGGACGACGCGCAGATCGCAGACTATGCCCACCTCATCCACGGTCAGGCGACTTTGGCCGAAGGTGGAAAGCTGGCCGATCCGGCGCGTTTCAGCCGGCTGCTTACGGAGCTGATGACGAAGGCCATGTAGCTCCACCGTAGGGGTTCAGCCCCAGGGGTCCGGCCGTAGGGAAAGTGAAGGAACATGGAAGAATCGGTCGCTCGGCTGTTCACCGACGACATCAGGGAAGAAGCCGCTCGTGCCTTTGGCGCCGGCGGTGATTCCCTGGAATCGCTCGGGGACTTCGAAAGCTACGTCTACGGCTATGAAGCGGACGGAGAAAATCGGGTTCTTCGAATCACACATCCCTCCCACCGAAGTGCGGAGCAGATCGAGGCGGAACTGCATTGGGTCGAGTATCTGGCCGAGAGAGGCGTTCGCTTCGCAAGACCGGTCCGCACCCGAAGTGGGAGTTGGACCCACACCGTCGACCGCGGCGAGGCAGTGTTTCACGCCTGCGCCTTCGAACGCGTTCCCGGTCGCATGCCGACCGCCGCGGACTTCGGCCCCGAACTCTTCACGGAGTGGGGTCGCTTCCTCGGTCGAACCCATGCCCTGACCCGGGACTACGAACCCCCTTCCGGTACGGAGACCCGGTACTCGTGGTCCGACGATCCCTACATCCAAAAGGGGCGTTCGTGGATTCCTGAAGTAGACGGCCACCTTCGCGATCAGTGGACCCGAACTTTCGACGAAATGGGACGACTTCCCCAGGATCGAGATTCCTTCGGTATCTGCCACACCGATCTGCACCCGTACAACTTCCATGTCCACGAGGGCCGCATCTTCGGGTTCGACACCGATGACTGTTCCTACAACTGGTTCGTCGAAGACCTGAGTTCGGTCTTCTACTACGGGACGGGACACGAAGGGGCCGGGAAGGATCGACAGGAGTTCTTCAGCTGGGCCTGGCCGGCGTTTTGGCGAGCCTACAAAGCCGAGCACAACCTCGATCCGATCTGGCTGGATCGAATTCACCTCTTCCAACGCGCGCGCGTCCTCACCCTCTTCGCGCTTCTGCACATGAAGTTCGAACCGGGCGACGAAGAGCGGGAGCCCTACCTTCCGAAGCTGCGCCGTTTGCTGGAACGCGACGGGACCATCCTCGACTTCAACTACGAAGACGTTTGACGCGAACAAGCAAGAGGATCAGAAGCGGCTGCGCTCCGACCCTCATCGAGATCCGCCTAGGCGACCTGTAGCTGCTTCTTCTCGTGCTCCTCGTGCAGGTCGAGATAGGCCACACGGTAGGCCTCAGCCATCGTCGGAAAGTTGAAGATGCTTTCCGCGAAACAACTGACCGGACTTCCGGACATCATCGCCATCTGCCCGACGTGAACGAGTTCGGTCGCTCCTTCACCGATGATGTGAACACCGAGCAACTTGCCGGTGGCGACGTCGGCCACGATCTTGAGCATCCCGTAGGTCTCGCCGGCGATCTGTCCGCGAGCGAGTTCTCCGAACTCCGCGCGACCGACCGCGACGTGCTCATAACGTTCCCAGGCCTCGGCCTCGGTCAATCCGACACTCGAGATCTCCGGAATCGTGTAGATGCCCGTCGGGATCATCTCCTGCGAGTCACCCAGGTCGAGTCCGAGCGCATGTCGCGCCGCACGACGTCCCTGCTCCATGGACGAGGAGACCAGCGACGGCGGACCGATGATGTCGCCGCAGGCATAGACGCCGGGGACGCTCGTGCGCAGGAACTCGTCGACTTTGACGTGGCCCCGGTCCGTCAGCTCGAGGCCGATCTTGTTTGCTCCAACACCTTCCAGATTGGGAACGCGGCCCAGGGCACAAAGTGCTTTGTCGGCACGGCGCTTCTGCCCGCCGTCGGTCTCGACCTCGACGGCATCGAACCCGTTCCACTCCATCCGGGCCACTCGATCCTGGCCGATGTACTCCCCTCCCATCGCCTGAAAGTCTTTGACGAAGCGGTCCGTGAGGTCTTCCTCCAGGAAGAAGAGCGGCCGGGGAGCTTTGTCGATCATCGTCACCTTGACGCCGAGCGCGGCGAAAATGGACGCGTACTCCGATGCGATGACTCCGCCGCCCAGGACGATGAGAGAGTCCGGCAGATAGGTCATGGAAAGGATGGAATCGCTGTCGTAGATGCGCTCGTGATCGATCGGTATGCCCGGAGGGCGACGAGGCTGGGAGCCCGCAGCAAGAATGATCGTGTTCCCGCGAACAACCCGCTTCTGTCCGCTCGGTGATTGCACCTCGATTTCGTTCGGGCCGAGAAAACGGCCTCGGCCGTGGGCGATCTCGACACCATTGCGCTCGAGTTGGTTTGTCATGTACCGAACATGGCCGTCAATGACACGATCGAGGCTCAGCATCAACGAGTCGATGCGCATGTTCTCGGGAATCTCCATGTTGCTGGAGAGCGCGGTCGTGCGGCGCTGGAACCGCCGCATGATGAGAGTGGTTTCCCGCATCGTCTTGCTGGGAATCGTGCCGCGGTGAACGCAGGCGCCCCCGAGGGTGCGGCTCTTTTCGATGAGGAGGCAGCTCTTCCCGCTCTTGCGCGCCTGAATGGCGGCTTTCTGGCCGGCAGGACCGGAGCCGATGATGACAAAGTCGAAAGATTCCGTGCTCATACAAAAAGCTCCATCGTTTCGCGAACGTCATCGGATCGGGAGAGCAATTCATCGACGTCGTCGGGATAGAGGTCCAACTCACCGAATGCAGGCTGCGACTTGAGCGCGTCGCGTCTGACGTCCGCTCCGGACTCGACATCCTCTCCCGATTCACTGCCGACCGGACGGCCCCCGTTTGCCTCAGCATCACCGCCCGCGCCTTCGACGAGTTCCAAATCGACATCAGGAATCGGCCCGACCTGACCCGGTTGAAGATCGCCCTGGCATAGGCTGAGAGCCGGTTGTGCCTCTTGCGCGGCTTCCGCGCCGGACTGCGGCGCCCCCTGGGACTTTCCGTCGTCCAGCAGATAACCGGCCAGGGCGTCTGCAAGAATGGCGACACGGGCGTCATCCCCGTACTGCGGGGCCTGCGCGTACATGTGGTGGTAGTAGATGGATTCGACGACCAGATCCGGGAGGCCCCAGGAACCGGCCATACGCGCACCCACGGTGGCGTGGTATTCCTCCGCCAGACTCCAGGCGACTTCCTTGGGAATCTCGTAGCCGAGTTCGTCGCAGATCTCCTGTGTGGTCTGAAGGAGAATCGGAAAGCCGACGTTCTGTAGCAGACCGCACAGCAACGCGCTCTCTGCCGACTTTCGACGCATGCGCCCGATCTCTCGGGCGAAGGCGCCGGCCGCTGCCGCGCGGCGCCACAGATACCGGACCTCGTCCTCGTGACCTGGAACTTTGAACGCTACAGACTTTGCGGCCAGGGCAACCGCCAGATCGGCAATGACTCTCATACCCAGGCGACTGATGGCCTGCTGCAAAGAGACGATCTGGACGCTGGGCAGGTAGAGCGGAGAATTCGCGACCCGCAGCAGATGGGCGGCCAGGGCCTGATCACCATGGATCAGCTCCGAGAGTTCGGTCCCGCTCGTTTCCATCGAACGCGTCAGCTCGATGACCTGGGTCACGACGGTCGAAAGGACCGGCATCTGCAGCTCGCCCTCGACGATCTTGCGCTCGAGCATGGTTCGGACGGTGGCAGTGACGTTGGAATCCGGCGCAGTCATGAGCGGTCCTCCTCCTTCCGGTCTTCGGCTGGTCGGCGGGTGTTACTTGAGGGAAGGCCGACACTTCGGGACGGACGACCGTCAGATGGCCGTTTGTGCGTAGGAAGAAAGTTCCCTGGTACACCCACTCCCGAAACCCCTGACTCCTTGCGGCGGGGCTCCGGGGAGGCCGGGAATCTCAGTAGCAGACTCCGGCTTCACGAGCCGCGGCCTCCACGGCTTGGGCGACCTTCACCGGTACGGATCGGTCGAAGGCCTCGGGAAGAATGCGTCCCCGGGTCGGCTCCGGGATGCAGCCGACCAAAGCGTCGATGGCAGCCTGCTTCATCGAATCGGTGAAGCGCGTGGCGCGCGCTGCCAGGGCACCGCGAAACAGACCGGGGAATGCGAGGACGTTGTTGACCTGATTGGGATAGTCGCTGCGGCCGGTTCCGACGATGGCCGCCCCGGCCACGACCGCCGCCGCCGGATCGATCTCCGGGATGGGATTCGCCATGGCCAGGATGACCGGCTTCGAGGCCATCCGCCGGACGTCATCACCGTTCAGTAGGCCGCCCCGGCTGACTCCGACGAAGACATGGGCGCCTTCCAACGCGTCCCGCAGCGAACCGGTTTCCCCGTCCGGATTGGTTCTTCGCGCCAGGGTCTCTTTGACGTCGTCCTGCCTGTCGCGACCTGGGGCGAGGATGCCGCGGGAGTCGCAGATCCGCACCTGGCCGACCGCGGCTCCCCGGTTTTGATCCCCTTCCGGAACCATCAGGTGGGCGATGGCGCGACCGGCCGCTCCGGCGCCGCTGATCACGACCTTGAGGTCGGTCATGTCCCGGCCGAGAACCTTGACCGCGTTGCGCATGGCCGCGACAAGAACGATCGCGGTCCCGTGCTGGTCGTCGTGAAGGACCGGGATACCGATGTCCTGCAACCGGTCTTCGATCTCGAAGGCACGGGGCGCGGAGATGTCTTCCAGATTGATCCCGCCGTAGCTCGGCGCGATCGCTTTGACGACGGAAACGATCTCGTCGGGCTCGCGAGCGTCCAAAACGACCGGAACCGCGTCGACGCCGGCAAACTCCCGGAAGAGCGCCGCCTTGCCCTCCATTACGGGCAGAGCTGCCATCGGGCCGATGTCACCGAGTCCGAGAACCGCCGATCCATCCGAAACGACGGCTACGGTTCGGCCTTTCCAGGTGAGGTCCCAGGCGGCTCCCGGATCTTCCGCGATGGCTTCGCTCGGTCGCGCCACGCCCGGGGTGTAGGCCACGCTCAGGTCTTCCTGAGACTCCAGGCGCATCCGCGAGCGGACCTCGATCTTGCCCTGAGTCTCGCGATGCCGGGCCAACGAACGCTCATAGATATCCACGCCGAACTCCCTTCGATGCGACGCATCCCACGCGCGTCGGGCCGTCCGCCGGGAGGGGCATCCAAACGCCGAACCCGGGCCTCGCGCCGAACCGACGTACCCTGCGAGCCGGCTTGCGAGATCCCAAGTTCATCCGCTCGCGTCGGGGGCAGGCTCCTTTTGACGCTGAGGAATCTCTCCCTGGAGAGCTCCCTTCACGATGTCTTTTACGTCCGAAGCGAACTTCTTCCGAAGGATCCAGTCGAGAAACTCGGGATCCTCGGCCGCGACTTTTCGCAGGGACTCGCCCTTGTGGATCCCGAAATTGAAGACCGGCTCTCCGTTCTTCCAGAGAAAACGACGCTCGCTGTCGACGAAACGGGAATCCCTTCGGTTGAACGCAGCGTCCAACGCCGGGACGTCGGTCGGGAGGTCGGGGTAGCGTTCGAGCTGGGCGAGCAGGACCTGCCACGTCGCGGCCGCGTCGGCGAGAGCTCCGTGGGCGCCTTCCAGCTCATCGTTGCAGTAGAAACGGAAGGCAGCCGTCAGGTCCCGCGGCTCCCTCTTGTGAAAGATGGCCTGCGCGTCGACCAGGCGGACATCCTTCTCGTAGTCCCAGGCGATGTCCAGCCGACGGAACTCCGCGCGAAGAAGGGGAAGATCGAAGCGGCGGTGGTTGAAGCCGCACAAGTCCGCGTCGCGCAGAAAGTCGAGAACGTCCTCGCCGATGTCTTTGAAACTCGGAGCGCCCTTCACCCGCTCGGCGTCGATTCCGTGGACGGCGGTGGACTCTTCCGGGATCCCGACCCCCGGATCGACGAGAGTGTGAAACTGATGGCGGGCGCCGTTGGGAGCCACCCGGATGAGCGCGATCTCGACGATCCGGTCGAGCTCGGCATCCAGTCCCGTCGCTTCCAGGTCCAGAGTGACCAACGGCCGTGAGAGCTGTAACTTCCCTAGAGAGACGGTGTTCGTCATCCCGGTCTCCTTGCCTGACGAGGCCAAGTTTCAGAGGCAAACTCCCAGGAGATCCTGCGAAATCCGGACCGACGGGTCGGCACCCGCGCGGAACGAAGTAGCCGACAAAAGGCCAACCGCCGCCTGCAAAGCCCCGGGAAGTGGACCGTCACCGATCATCGGGGCGCGGTCAACCCGCCGAATGACCGATAAGTTGACATGCGACGGTATCCGCTGCGCGGCGCCGGAGGCCCGTCCAAAGGCCGGCCGGACCCGGGTTCTGAGTGGTTCCTCTTCTCGACGGACCCGGATTCTAAGTGGTCCCACTTCTCGACGGACCCGGATCTATTCGTCCATACTGACCAAATGCGCCCTTTTGCCGCAGCATCCTTCCGGCCCCGGACCCGTCCCCGGCCCCGGACCCAGATGCCCGACACGCTCGCGTGGCTGCGGGGACGCGCCGCGCTGCTTCCCCGGCTGGCAGCCTGCACTCTGGCCCTGGGCTGGACCGCCTGCAGCACGGAAACGGATGAAAGAGCCCCCGAGCCCGAAGAGGTGGACCCACTTCGGGTCATCGTCAGACCCGATCCGATCGCGTTTCTCCCTCGGGATGCCTTTCCCGTCGCCCTCGACCGGCAGATTGCGGAGGGCCTATCCGAGTACCTCCGCCGCCCCCTCGTTCTCCTCCCGGTCGAGACCTATCCGGAAATGGTCGACATGCTGCTGGCGGGTGAGGCCGACATCATCGCCTCCAGCCTGACCGCGACCGAGCCCCGGAAAGAGCAGGTGCAGTTCTCCATGCCGTACCTTCATGTCGATGAGCTGCTCATCATGCCGGACAGTCTCGCCGGATCCTTTCGCAGTGTCGTCGATCTCGATTCGACGGTCGTTCACGTGCGCCCTTCGAGTTCGTACCATCACACACTGCTCGAGCTGCAGAAGACCTATTCCCACGTCGCCATCGGGGACGTCCCGGAAGACATGGATTCAGAGGCGGTCGTCGAGGAAGTCGCGGCCGGCAGGTATCCCGCCACATTGCTCGATTCGCACTATTGGAACGCGATCGCGCGCTTCCATGAACACCTCGCGCCAGCCTTCACCGTCGCAGAGAACCGGCCGATCGCACTGGCACTGCATCCCGACGCGGACGAACTGCGCACAAGCGTCAACGAGTACCTGATCTTTCGGGCCCTGACCGGAGAACGGGAGCATCTCTACACCGACGACTTCCCCAGTTTGAAAAAGAAGAAGCGGTTGCGAATGCTGACCCGCAACAACGTCACGACATACTTCCTGCATCGCGGCACACAGCTGGGATACGAGTACGAGCTCATCAAGAAGTTCGCCGACGAACACGACATGCTGCTGGAAATTGTCGTCGCCCCCACCCACGCCGACCTCATCCCCTGGCTGGAGCAGGGCAAGGGAGACCTGATCGCGGCTGCCATGACCATCACTCCGGAACGAAGCCGCCGCGTCAACTTCACCCGTCCGTATCTCGACGTGGAGGAGATGATCGTGACCCGGGCGGCGGACTCGACGCTTCACTCCATCGGTGACCTGGCAGGACGACGCATCGCGGTCCGCGAAAGCAGTGCATTCTGGGAGACCCTCACTTCGATGGCCGATTCCCTCCCCGCGGGAGTCGAGTTCGAGATCGTCCCGGAAGACATCGAGACGGAACGAATCCTCGCCGGCGTCGAAGACGGAACCTATGACGTGACCGTGGCCGACTCTCATCTGCTCGACATCGAAATCACCTACGGTCGAAAGTTGCGCGGGGCGGTGCGACTGAAGTCTTCGAGCCTCGGGTGGGCGGTTCGATCGAACAACCCGGCACTACAAGCGGCCCTGGATGGATACCTGCGACGGGAGCATCGGGGACTGTTCGCAAACATGATGTTCCGCCGCTACTTCGTCGACCGAAAGTTCGTCGAGAAGGCACACGGCGATTTTCGTTCCGACGTCAGCGGCATCATCTCCCCCTTCGACGACCTCGCCCGCATGCATGCAGAGCAGTTCGAGCTCGACTGGCGACTTCTGGTTTCCGTCATGTACCAGGAGTCCCGTTTCGATCCGAAGAAACGCAGTTGGGCAGGGGCGCGCGGTCTGATGCAGATCATGCCGGCGACGGCACGGGAACTTGGCGTGGCGGATCCTCACCATCCGGAGCAGTCGATCGAGGGAGGCGCACGGTACCTGCGGCGCCTTCTCGAACGGTTCGATCCGAAGCTTCCCTTGGCCACCCGGATCCGCTTTGCATTGGCGAGTTACAACGCCGGGATCGGCCATGTTCAAGATGCACGCCGTTTGGCCCGACGGAAGGGATGGAACCCCGATGTGTGGACGGGGAACGTCGAACGAGCTCTGCTCCTATTGCAAAAACCCGCCTACTACGAAAAGGCTCGCTTCGGTTACTGTCGTGGATCCGAAACCGTCAAGTACGTCCGTTCGGTAGAGCGGCGCTATCAACGTTTCGTACATCACGTTCCCGAGATCGGTCCTGCGCCGTCCCCGGGAACCGGACCCGAGGACCGCCCCGGCGAGATCCCCGAACTCGTGCCGAGTCACGAAGCAAGGGACCGAACCGAAGGCTGACTCGAGACAGCATCGCCGATTCGCAGACCAGAGAAAGAGCGGAGGAACATGCGCGCTCCTGACATACGCACGACCCCGATGGCGGACATTCAGATTCCTGTCGAGTTCGAGGGACTGTACGACCTCGCCTACAACCTCTGGTGGAGTTGGAATCCGCGCGCGATGCGGCTCTTCGAACGAATCGATCCGGCGCGATGGAACCACGACCACAACCCGGTCGAGCTCCTGATCAACGTCGAACCGCACAGATGGGACGACCTGCTTTCGGACTCCGCCTTTGCGGGCGAGTACGCTGCCGTGCTGGGAAGCTTCAAAAATTACCTGGGGGCATCGGGCGACACCTGGTTCCGAAGTCGCTATCCGGACTTCGAACGCGGACCCATTGCGTACTTCTCGACGGAGTTCGGTTGGCACGAGTGCCTGAGCATCTATTCGGGCGGGCTCGGAGTTCTAGCTGGAGATCACTGCAAGTCCGCGAGTGACCTCGGTGTTCCCTTCGTCGGTATGGGGCTGATGTATCGGCGCGGCTACTTCCATCAAACGATCGATGCCGACGGCCACCAGCAACATCACTATCACGTTCACGACTTCCGGCGCCTTCCCATCCTTCCTGTCTCGACGCCGAGCGGACGCGCCGTCATGGTCACCGTCCCCTTCCCCGGCCGCGACATTCATCTTCGCGTTTGGAAGGCCTCGGTCGGACGGGTTCCAGTGCTTCTTCTCGACAGCGACGTTCGCGAAAACGATCCGGCCGATCGACCGATCACGTCGATCCTTTACATCCGCGGCCGCGAGATGCGGTTCTGTCAGGAGATGCTGTTGGGCATGGGCGGCGTTCGCGCGCTCCAGGCTTTGGGGATCGAGCCGTCGGTGTGGCACATGAACGAAGGCCACTCCGCCCTCCTGGCCTTCCAACGAATCCAGGATCACATGGAAGAGACCGGCTGTGACTTCGCGTCCGCCCTCGACCATCTTCGCTCGTCGACGATGTTCACCACTCACACTCCGGTACCCGCGGGGAACGAAGTCTTCGATCTCGAACTGGTGAATCACTACCTTGCCGATCGCATGGCGGGTTGGAAGATCGATGTCGAAGACCTTCGCGGCTTGGGCAACGCAGAACGGAACGTCCCGGGGTTCCGTCCCGGAGACCCGTCGAGCCGTTCCGCAGGACCGTCCGGCGCAGCGTCTGCCGGTGCATTCTCCACCGACCAAACGGACGCAGCTGTCGAAGGTCAGTTCAACCTGACGGCGTTTGCCATTCGGTCCAGTCGCATGGTCAACGGCGTGAGCAAACTTCACGGAGAGGTCGCACGCGGACTCTGGAAGCACCTGGCCGGAACGACCGAGAGCGAGCATCCCGAGACCTCGATCGGACACGTAACCAACGGAGTGCACGCGCCGACCTGGATCGGGCCGGAGATCGCCAAGCTCCTGGCCGCACACCTCGGCAGCCATGTCGTCCACAACCTCGACCATCCGAGCTTCGCCAATGCCGTTCGCTCGATTCCGGACGCGGACGTGTGGAATGCGCACCTCGAACAGAAACGTCGGCTCATACATGAGTCACGGCGCCACATGCGAGAGCAGGCTGCGCGGCATGGACGGTCACCGGATGAGTTGCGCGATGTCGACGACCTCCTGGCCGAAGACGCATTCACCATTGGTTTCGCGCGCCGCTTTGCCACCTACAAACGAGCCGCGCTGATCTTCTCGGATCGGGAGCGGTTGCGCGCCCTCGTCTGCAACGACGACCGGCCGGTGCAGATCGTCTTTGCAGGCAAGGCCCACCCGGCCGATCGTCCGGGACAGGCTCTGATCCAGGAGATCGTTCAGGCTTCCCAGGAAGCAGATCTTCACTCCCGCATCGTCTTCGTCGAGGACTACGACATGCGTGTGGGCCGCCATCTGACGCAGGGCGTCGACCTGTGGCTGAACAATCCTCGCCGCCCGCAGGAAGCCAGCGGAACCAGTGGGATGAAGGCCGCAATGAACGGAGTTCTCAACTTCTCCATTCTCGACGGATGGTGGGTCGAAGGCTTCGAAACGAACCACGGCTGGATCATCGGAAGCCAGGAAGAGAATCCGGACACGGCAAAGCAGGACGCCGAAGATGCCGAGTCGCTCTACGCGACTTTGGCCAACCAGATCGTACCGGCGTACTACGCTCGCAATGATCAGGGCATACCGGTCGAGTGGATTGGCCGAATGAAGGAAGCGATCGCGAGCCTGGCCCCGAGCTTCAATACGGCACGGATGGTCCGGGAGTACACCGAGCAGTTCTACGTCCCGGTCTCGGATCACTAGCCAGATCTATGGACGAACCATCCAGGCTGTCCCATCCGGGCTGTCCATGGATGGGGCCGCGGGCACCGTTGTGGTGCCCGCGCGGGGGAAAGACGCGCGGGAAAGTCGCGTGGGAAAGGAAGCCGGCGCGGACCCGAACCATCGAATGCACGCGGGGCTTTGCGCCGATTGCCGGTGGTCCCGACGTATCGAATCGTCACGTGGATCGTCGTTCTGGCTTTGCCGTCGATCGGAAATCGACACCCGCTACCGGAAGTATCCGCCGCTCCCCGTCATGCAATGTGACGGGTACGAAGAAGAGGCGGGGTCAGCGGACCCTGAGGACCTGCCCGACCCGGATGTCTCCTGACCGAAGATCGTTCAGACGCTTGATCGCTCCCACGCTCGTGTCATAACGGCGGGCCAGCTCCCAAAGCGTGTCCCCGCGCGCGACCTTGTGGGTCACCGATCGCCTCGCCTTGCGGGACTCGAGAGCGCGAACATAGCTCTCGTACTGGTTGGGAAACACCGCAACGTGGTAGTGGGGAGGACGACGTTCTTTCGTGGCTTCGAGCACACCTTCTTTTTCCAGATCCAACAGCACCTTTTCCAGCCAACGCCGGGCAGATCGATTGCGGCTGATGCGAAGGTCGACGGCCATTCCCGTCGGGTGCACGGAAAGAGAGGACGAGTTGTGCGGTTGATGACTGTGCGGACGGGTCAGACTGGTGACGACGAGCTTCTCCCCGGTCGCCCGACGATACTGTCGCGCCAATCGCTCGATGAAGAGTTTGAGGGCCGGACGCGCATAGGGAAACGAGACCTGGTAGAGCTCGAAATCACGGTTCGGTTCGACCTTCTCGATGTACCCGAGCTTGGCAAACTTGTGGACGTGGGAAGGGTTTCGAAGAAACGTGTAGTCGTGACGATGCGCCATCCGATTCTGGAGCATCATCGAATCCCGAGACCCTTTGAGGCTTCCGCCGGACGTATCCACTGTCCAGGACGCAAGCAGCAGCAGGGACAAAACGACTCCATGGCGAAGCCGCAGCATCCGCATCACCGGTGTTGTCTCCTATTCAAAGTCGCTGGTCGAAACGCGTTCGGCGTCCCGGCGATGACCTGGCCTCGGGTTTCCAGGTTCGCCAATCCGAGCGTCCGGCTCCGGCGGGAAAACGAGGGCCTCCCTGCTCCGTTTCCTGCGGTAAAGTACTCGCCGTTCGCCCGTTGGGCAACCCTGATCCCGAACTTCCATCCGATACGGACCCGCGATGTCTCGAGTTCCAAACCCGTTACCGTGAGAAACGCGACCCGATCGGCCTCGTGGACACGCTAGATGCCCTCATCTATCGTATCGGCCGCAAAGGACCCAGATTTGACCCAGAAAATGGAGGATCCGGGCCGGATACTCTCTTCCACCCCGGAGAACCCGCATGGATCCTAGATTCCTCATCTTCCCGATCATTGGCGCCATCATCGGGGCCGTCACCAACCAGATCGCGATCAAGATGCTCTTCCGGCCGTACAAACCGGTCCGAATCGGCTCCTGGCGACTGCCGTTGACGCCGGGAGTCATCCCCGCTCAGCGTCACATCATTGCGGGCAACATCGCCGAGACCTTCGAGGCTCAACTCTTCTCTGGCGACGAGATCCACAAGTTTCTGACCGGGCCCAAGGCGCGGACCGCGGTAGAGGAAAAAGTCGAAGAAATGATCGCCGGGTTGGGACCGATGGGAGCCATGGCGCGAGGGTTCCAGCCCATGATCGTGGAGAAGCTCCTCTCCGGAATCGAGGGACTGGCCACGGACGCCGTATCGCACGGCGCCGAGTTCGACATCGGCCAGCGGATCGAGGATAAGATCAACGGGATGGACATTCGGGAGCTGGAGCGGCTGGTACTGGGGTTCTCGAGCAAACAGTTCCGCCACATCACCTTTTTCGGCGGAGTCCTGGGGTTTGCGATCGGAGTCATCCAGGCGGCCATCTCGATCTTCTGGATGTAGCCCACCTGCACGCAGCTCACCGCTCGGCCCAACCGAACCCCGACCAAAGTCAATCTCGTTTGACAATCCCGGGCCACGCACCAAGGCCACTGGACAATCCGCCAATCGGTTGTCAGACAGAAGGCTATGGAAGTGGTTGGCGGCGATCCAACGACACCTAGCCCAATCCGGTTTACAGAGTTCGACTCGGTGAGCTGAGGACGGCACCTCTCAACTACCCTCAAACCTCTGCTGGACAGTCACTTCCGATATCCTTTCAGAATCCAGCTAAATGGCACATTGATTGAAGGAGGGGGGAGGGCTCATTTCTTGGGTCGGCGCTGACTGCCTGCAAGAGAGGGGCGGGCACCGGGTGCCGAACCAAAAGTCGTGGTGGGCTCTTTCGGGTAAAAGGCCGGGGCAGATCCAGTGAGATCCGCGTCGGCCTTTGCCTCATTTTGGAGCCGACGCCAGGCCCGGGATCCAGAGTCCGCACCCGGAACATCCGGACGGTCACGCGTCAGTCAGGAATCCCTTCTCGAAGAGGAGTCGGGAGACCCTTCCGACCTCTTTCCGAATCTCGGCCTCCGGCCCTCCCGCGTGTCGGACAAACCCGTCGATCACGTCTCGCGCCGGCTGACTTCCGTCGAACCGCATCAGGAACTCCGCAATCTCCGGATCGACGGTCACCGTCCTGCGAAATCCGGAGCCGATGTCCAGTCGCACGAAGGCCGACCGCGCCCCGTCCCCACCGATCGTCTCGCCGGTTTGCCTTCGGATCGGCTGCGCCACGCGAAGCGGGAGCTCGAGAACTCTTTCGTTCCACGGGTCGGCCAGGTCACTGGAAGGGTTGGCGGAGTGGCCAGGATCGAGGAGATCGAACCGACGAAGCAGATCCAGAACTTCCGTTGAAGAGGGGCCGGCCATCTCGCCCTCGAGGTCCTCGAACCGGATCCAGTTCCGGCCCGGCGTCCTCTTCCGAAGCCAAAGCAATCCTCCGTGGATGGCGGAAACCTGGTTGCTCCGGAAGTACTGCACCCAATTCCGAAAGCGGCTTCCGAGATCGTCTTCCGCGCCCAGCGGATCCAATTCCCGCACGCGCGTCTCAACGTAGGAGATCGGCGCCTGGTGGTTGGCATGAAGCAGCCACGCGTCGCAGGACAGATCTTTCAGCCACGTCGCGATGCGGTCCTGCCAGGACGTCCCTTCGATCTCGACCCACTCGAGAATCATTTGCAGTACACCGCCCTCGTCGAGACGCTGCGCGCCATCGCGAATGAAGCGCCGGCAGAGCCCGTCGAGAAGTTCCTCGCTCGCCACGGAAACCGGCGCGGACGGAGTCAGAATGAAGGGCGGATTACAGATGATCTTCGGAAAGGTGCGGTCCTCTACCGGTGCCAATCCGTCGCCGCAAAGGAACTCGACTCGTTCAACATCGTCCGGCCGATTGAAAGCGAGGTTGAACCGGGCAAAATCAAGTGCGCGCCGGCTCAGGTCCGAAGCGACGACACGATTCGCTGTGTCGAGCAGGTCCAGAGTCTGAACTCCGCCTCCGCACCCCAGGTCCAACACGGTGGCCGCAGATTCGCGAGTGGTGAACCGGTGCAGATGAACCGCCGCAGGCCCGACTCCGATGACCGGGTCCTCAGGAAAGTTCGGATCCGGATCGGACTTGTCGACCCAACGATCCGAGACGATCCAGTCCGACCCGAACGGAACCCACTGCACCGTCGGTCGTCCCGAATCGTCGAGCACCCCGAAGTCCATGAAGCTCGACCGAAGTTCCGTCGGAACCGCCTCCGGGACCGCCGGCAACGTCCCCAGAAAGAACCAACGCACCAAGGCATCCGAGAGCGAGTCACTCTCCGTCTCGGCCTCGATCCGAAACCACCGCGGCGTCCCCGGGATCGGCGGATCCGTGTTGTGGAACCGACGAGTCAGCTCCTCCGCCGTATACCCCGCCCCCCGCAAGAACTCCCGGATCTCCCCCGCCTTCTCCCCACCCGGACTCTTCAGCAAATCACCCTCCCTCTCCAACTCAGGAGTCGCGCCCCCTTCGGGGAGCCAACTCCGCATCCATGTGCCATAATCCCCCCTTCACCAAACTTGGGAGACCCCATGCTCTATCAGAATCTAGGCCGGACCGGACTCCGCGTCAGCCGACTCTGCCTCGGCACCATGAACTTCGGCCCCATGACATCCCAGGAAGACAGCTTCGCCATCATGGACGAAGCCCTGGGCAAAGGCCTGAACTTCTTCGACACCGCCAACGTCTACGGCGGAAAGGACAGCAAAGGCGCGACGGAGGAAATCGTCGGCCGGTGGTTCGCAAAAGGCAATCGTCGGCGCGAAAGCGTCGTCCTGGCCACCAAGGTCTACGGCGAAATGCACGACGGGATCAACCAGGGCAAGTTGTCCGCCTATCACATCAAGGCCGCGTGCGAAGAGAGTCTGCGCAGACTGAACACCGATCACATCGATCTCTACCAGATGCATCACGTCGACCGGAACACTCCGTGGGAAGAAATCTGGCAGGCGATGGAGCAACTGGTCCGTGAAGGCAAGGTCCTCTACGTCGGCTCGAGCAACTTCGCAGCGTGGAACATCGCCCAAGCCAACGGCGTGGCGCAGCAACGCCACTTCCTCGGACTGGTTTCCGAGCAGAGTCTCTACAACCTGTCCGCAAGGATGATCGAGCTCGAGGTCATCCCTGCCTGTAAGGCTCTGGGACTCTCCGTTCTGCCCTGGAGTCCGCTCAACGGTGGTATGTTGGGCGGCGTGCTGGAAGCGGAGGAAGGACGCCGGTCGACGACGATGGTCAAGAAGCGGATTGAAGCCCACCGCGAGCAGCTCGAACGCTATGAAGCTCTCTGCAAAGAGATCGATGCCGCGCCGGGAGACGTGGCCCTGGCCTGGCTTCTCGCGCAGGAAGGAGTGGCGGCGCCGATCGTCGGACCGCGAACCATGGAACAACTTCATGACGGTCTTCGCGCGCTCGAGCTGAAACTCGGGGATGAGACACTGGCCAGGTTGGATGAGATCTGGCCCGGGCCGGGAGGTCAGGCGCCTGAAGCCTACGCCTGGTAGTTCGATTCGAAGCGCGCCGATAATCTAGAGTGGTTCAGACAAGTGAACCGCCGTCGTCATTCGTTGGAAGGAGAGTCATTCAGTGGACGCCGAACAACAGCTGCAGGTCCTTCTTCGGGGCACCCATTTTCCCGATGAAGGAGGCCAGGACATCACCGGGCTGGAGACTCTGAACGCGTCATCCGCAGCTGGAAGTGATGGGTCGACGGAGGACTCGGCCCCGACCGGAAGCGGCCTTCGCGCGCAAATGACCCACGAGTTGCGAGAACGGCTAAAAGAAGGCCGTCCGCTTCGCGTCTACATCGGGGTCGACCCGACCGCAACCAGCCTGCATATCGGCCATCTCGTACCGGTGCAGAAGCTGCGCGACTTCCAAAACCTCGGACACCAGGTCGTCTTTCTCATCGGCGACTATACGGGAACGATCGGTGACCCGACCGGACAGTCGGGTGAACGGAAGCGTTTCACCCATGCTGAACTCAAAGAACTGGCCGCCGACTACCAACGCCAGGCCTTTCGTCTGCTCGATCCGGACAAGACGGAAGTGCGCTACAACAGCGAGTGGCTCTCCAAGCTTCAGTTCCTGGATCTGGTCGAGATCGCGTCCATCTTTCCCTTGAAGTGGGTCGTCAGTCGCCACGACTTCCAAGCCCGACTGCAAAAGGGCGAGTCGCTGCGTCTGCATGAAACGCTCTACTGCCTGATGCAGGGATACGACGCCTACGCTCTCGACTGCGACGTCCAGGTCGGAGGATACGATCAGTATCTGAACATGCTTGCCGGGCGCTGGATTCAGGAGCACTTCGGCAAGAAGCCGCACATCCCCTGGACCTTTCCACTTCTCATGGGAACGGACGGTCGAAAGATGTCCAAGTCGTACGGCAACGCAATCAACGTGCTCGACACGCCGGAAGACATGTACGGCAAGTCGATGCGGATCTCTGACGATCTCCTTGCCAGTTACATCGATTTGACGACGAGCTTCACCCCGGACGAGGCCGACGCGATGAAGGCCGAGCTCGCGAAACCGGGCGTCAATCCGATGGACGTGAAGAAGCGGGTCGCCTTCAACATCACCGAGCAGTATCACGGCCGGGAAGGTGCGGAGGAAGGCGCGGGCAAGTTCGCACAGATCGTGCAGGGCAAGTCGGTGCCGGACGACATCGAAGAGATCGCGGTTCCTGCAGGCGCCGCCGGCGGTGGCATGTCCTGGCCGGACCTCCTCTCCGAGCTCGGGCTCGTCAAGAGCAAGGGCGAGATTCGCCGGCTCATGGCCCAGGGCGGGTTCTACGTGGAAGGCGATCCGGTGAAGGACGCCACCGCCACCTACGAGCCGAAAGAGGCGACGGTGATTCGCCTGGGCAAACGCCGCTGGTTCAAGCTGACCGGACGGGCGTAGGTTGTGGCCGGAAGATTGCGGACGCCGGGTTCCTAACCTGCGACGACACAGCCTGCTTTGGGGATCAAATCGGGGGGAGAACGACGACGGCGGACCGACGCTGTAACGTCAACGACCCAGGAACACTTAGCCGGATCCCGTCCGCAATCCTCCGGCCACAACCCTCCTAGAACAGTCAACTTCAAGAGAGGAAGTAGATTACCCAGGTCTGATCTTTATTTTCAAAAACATCGTCTTTTCTAAAAATACCCCTACTCTCGTCTTATGCACACTTCCAAAGCCACGATGCAAAGACGCCGGGACGCCCTGACCTCTCCTCTTCGCCTGGAGCTTCTCGGGCTCTTCACAACCCGGGACCCGCTCTCCATCTCGGACATGGCCGAACGTATGGGGCGAAGCGCCGGATCGCTCTACCACCACGTCGGCATTCTCGAAGAGGCCGGGTTTCTTCGCCGCGTCGGGACGCGGCCCAAGGGAAAGCGTTTCGAGACTCTCTTTGCCGTGGACGGTGGTCCCGCACAGGTCGAAGCCGATCCCGCGGACCCGGATTCTATTCACGCAGCGACTCGTGCTGTTTCCGCTGCTTTGCGCATGACCGAACGGGACATCGAAGCGGCTCTCACGAACGCGGAAGAGGTCGCTCACGAAGGTCCACATCGGAACTTTCTGGCCGCGCGCGTCCACATGCGGATTTCTCCTGATGTCCTGCAGGAACTGAACGCTCACTTGGACGCCATCCAGTCCCTGCTGCAGAACAGTGACGCGGAAGCCCAAACGATGACCCCGTCGGATCAACTCTTGTCCCTCACCCTCGTCCTCGCGCCTCTCAAAGGACGCAACCTTCAAGGAGACTGACCATGAACTGGCTACTCGATCCCATCCACCTTTCCCTGCTGCTTGTCCTTCTTGGCCTCTTCCCGTGGCTGGGACGGGAGCGCTACCTGTACCTGCAGAGAAACGCGCGCGCCGGAGATCCAAAGGCCCGGCTGCGGCACTACCGATTCATCTTTCTACTCGAATGGGTATCCGTGGCCGTTCTTGTACCCGCGTGGTTTCTCTCCGGTCGGGATGCAGGCGGGCTCGGATTGACTCTGCGGCCGGACGGGTGGGAATGGGCAACCATCGCGGCCGCCTTCATCGTGTCTGCCGCGCTCATCGTCCAGCTCGTCAAGATTCGCGGAAACGAGAAGGAACTGGAGGGCCTTCGCCGACAGCTCGGCGACCTCACCGACATGGTTCCCAGAGACAAGAACGAACTCCGAAGCTTCGACTTTCTCTCCCTGACCGCGGGGATCTGCGAAGAGATCATCTACCGGGGCGCGCTTCTCAGTGTGCTGAGTCTCCTCGTGGGAACGTGGCTGGCCGTGCTGATCTCATCGGTCGTGTTCGGACTGGGACACATCTACCAGGGTGGCACAGGATTCCTCCGTACGGCCACGGTCGGGCTCGTGCTGGCCGTCCTCACTGTCCTCAGCGGCTCGATCTATCCGGCGATTCTCGTCCACATCATTCTCGACGTGACGAGCGGACGCCTGATGAAGGCCGCGATCGAGATCGATCTACCGTCGCCGAAAGCGGCGGCCTCTCACTCGTAGTAGCCCATGGCCGCAAAGCTGACGACCGACTGTGGATCGATGTTCCACTGCTCATAGGACCACAGCTCGGGTCGGGCCTGAGGGCGGCTGTAGGCAAACGCATAGAGCGGAGAGAACCCGCACCACCGGAGGTCGTCCTGATTCGGATGGACCAAATCGAAAAAGCCCGCTGCATCGCCTGCGCTCAGCCGCTCGATCCGCGCATGGTCGCGGGTTCGAACATCCGCAAGGTGACCGGTCTCCGCAATCGCGGGGACCGCGTCGCCGTAGCGCGAGCCGATGTGACTGAGGTCCACGCCGAGAAGCCAGAAGAGCTCCGGCTTGTCTTCCGCCAACCGACCCAAAGCATCGAGGAACCGTCCGACACCCGGAGTCGATTCCGGTCGACTTCCGGATAGAAGCGCGTCCCAGAACGGGCCGCAGAGGATCGGGAGAATGCGGACATCCGGCCCGACCGCGCGCTGCAGATAGACGACCTGAAACTCGATCGAATGCTCGATCCGGTGACAATAGTCCTCCATGACCACAGAGTCGGGGGCTGCCCGATGGAGCCGATCGACGCTGTCGACGTCCACGCTCGCCAATCCCAGCGGCGTCCGAAATCCCTTTCGAGTCAGCCCGAACTTCTCCGGCTCGCCATAATGCGAGGTGCCCAGGATGACAAAGGTTCTCTCCGCGTAGGACGCATCGAGCGGTTGGTAGGCTCGGGCGTACGACTTCCAACCTCCGTCGGGGCTGACGTGCGGAGCCGCAATTGCGGAGAGGCGGCGAGACGAGCTCCCGCCCAGCGGAGACTGCTTGGCATAGTCGTCGAGGAAACTGCGCAGCTCGTCTGCGTCCTCCGGGTAGCCGCTCCCGGCGTGGGCGGGCTCGCGTACGGTCCGCTCGGCGAACTCCCTTCGCCGTTCTTCCTTTCGCTTTTCGAACTCCGGGGTCTGGAGAAAACCAGCGGAAGAGAGTGCCCCGATGAATGAGTCCACGATCTCGCCGATGTCGATCTCCCCGGTCAACCGCGTCAGGTGAAGAACGACGTCCTCACGGGTGTGCTCTCCGTCGAAGAGAGGCAACGCCTGGGCCAAAGCGGGTGGAACGAAGGCCAACACGTCGACATACTGCAGAGGGTCTCTCAAAACGAAGCCCGGCCGCTCCGGGTCCTGTGATGGAAAGATGTCGAGTTCGGGCCTGAGCGGCGGAAGAGGTTCGGACATGCTACGCTCCTTCGCGTTCCGTGTTGGGCCACTCTAACCCCGCGAGGGAAGACTCCGCAGCGCAAATGAACGCACGACGACCCCCGATTCGCAACATGGGCGCTTCCGACCGCATCGAGGCTTTCCTCGTTTCGTCCGTCTTTGCCATTCTCGGAATTCGACTCTTTCTCGATCTGACCGGATATCCGCAGGTGGGCGGCGACTCCCTTCACATCGCCCACATGCTCTGGGGCGGGCTCTTCATGCTCGTCGCCATCATCCTGCTCCTCTCCTTTGTCGGGAGAGCCACTCAGTGGACGGCGGCCATTCTGGGAGGACTGGGATTCGGAACGTTCATCGACGAAGTCGGCAAGTTCGTCACCAAGGACAATGACTACTTCTTTCAGCCGGCCATCGCCATCATGCACGTGGTCTTCGTGCTCACCTACATCGCGGCGCGCTGGATCCTGACTTCTCGCTCATTCTCCAAAGAGGAGTACCTGGTCAATGCGCTCCTCGAGATGGAGGAACTGGCCCTTTCCGATCTCGACGCGGAAGAGAAGGAGAGAACGCTGCGGCACCTCGAACAGGCAGACCCCGAGAACCCGTTGGTTCCTGCCCTGCAACAAGCGCTGGCTGACGCTCGTCTGGTCCCGCGCGGCGTGCCGCCACTGAGCATCCGGATCAAGCATTCGTGGATCGGACTCTACCAGAGGCTGGTTTCCCTACCGGGCTTTGCGACGGCCTTGATTCTGTTCTTCGTCTTTCGGCTGGCCATCGCCTTGTATCAGGGAACCGTTCTCGTCCTCGTCTTCGGAATGGGGATGGACACGGTCTCCGACCTTCGCTTCGCGGCGGATTGGGTCGATCGACTTTCCGGCCTGCCGGTCACCGGTTGGGGAGAACTTTTTGCGTCCTCGCTATCCTCGCTCTTCGCTTTGGGCGGCATTCTCCTCCTGACGAAATCCCGACTGCGCGGCTACTACTGGTTGCAGCGATCGGTCTTGGTTTCCGTACTGCTGACGCAGGTCTTCATGTTCTATCGCGAGCAGTTTTCCGCGGTGCTGGGACTGTTGATCAACATATCCCTGCTCGTCATCCTCGACCTCATGATTCGGCAGGAACGAGTCCTGGAAGAAAGACGCGGGACGGCCGGCTCCCCCGTCAGAAACTCTGAAGCACCGACACTTCAAAGTTCGTCGGCGCCGACGAATTCCGATCTCTCGGGCGGGTAGGACATGCTCTTCAACACGTGGACGTTCCTCACCTTTGCCCTCATCGTTTTCGGGCTCTACTACCGGCTTCCTCACCGGTGGCAGAACCGTCTACTCCTCGTCGCGAGCTACATCTTCTACGGAGCCTGGGACTGGCGTTTCCTCTCATTGATCTGGCTCTCGACCATCGTCGACTTCGTCACCGGCCGCGCCATCGCCGGCGAAGTCGACCCCAAGCGAAAACGACTTTGGCTGACCGTCAGCTGCGCGACGAACCTTGGCCTTCTCGGTGTCTTCAAGTACGCCGGCTTCTTCGCACAGTCTTTCGCCGACCTAGCCGGCGTCTTTGGCTGGAACCCAGGCATCGTCACCCTGAACATCGTCCTGCCCGTCGGGATCTCGTTCTACACGTTTCAGACCATGAGCTACACGATCGACATCTATCGCGGTCGCCTCTCCCCGGTCCGGTCCTTCGAGGACTTTGCACTCTTCGTCGCCTACTTTCCGCAGCTGGTCGCCGGTCCGATCGAACGGGCCAGTCATCTGTTGCCGCAACTCGTGGAACCGCGCTCGGTCTCACGATCGCAAGTCCGTGAGGGTGCCTGGCTGATCGGTTGGGGCCTCTTCAAGAAGGCCGTCATCGCCGACAACATCGCTCCCCGTGTTGACGAGGTCTTCTTCGCAGGAAACGATTGGGCCTCGGGTGGCGCGTGTCTTCTTGCCATCTACGGTTTTGCGATCCAGATCTACTGCGACTTCTCGGGGTACTCGGACGTGGCCCGAGGTCTGGGTAAGCTCATGGGCATCGACATCATGCGTAACTTCCAGATCCCCTACGTCGCGACCAGTCCGCAGGAATTCTGGCGGCGTTGGCACATCAGCCTCTCCACCTGGCTCCGTGACTATCTCTACATTCCGCTCGGTGGGAATCGGTTCGGTGGCTTGCAGACCTACCGAAACCTCATGCTCACGATGGTCCTGGGCGGACTGTGGCACGGGGCGGCGTGGACCTTCGTTCTTTGGGGGTTCTACCAAGGCGCATTGCTGGCCGTGCACCGATGGTTCGTCGTCGACCGCGTCGCCGGCGCGGGCACGAGCGGCGCGGGCGCGGGCGCCGCGCGGAAGACACATCCGTCGAAAGAGAAGCCGGGCTGGGCGAGGCTACCGAGGGCTGTCCTTTCCTGGCTCGTCATGTTCCACCTGGTCTGCCTGGGTTGGCTGATTTTCCGAGCCGAGTCGGTCGGGCAGATTTGGAGCTTCCTCGGACGGATTTTCACGGGACCTGGGTTACGTATCGACGAGGCCCACCTGCTGTGGCCGCTGCTCTTCTTCGGGGGCGTCCTCGTTGTCGTGGACGCATGGATCCGAAATGCGGACGATCCGACGACGCGGCCGGGATGGAACCGGGGACTCGGACCGATCGCAGTGACCGCGTTGGTCGTTCTGGCGCTGGTCTTCTGGCCGCCGCGAATCCAGCAGTTCATTTACTTCCAGTTTTAAGCAATGTGGAGTGATCGGGAAAGATAGAGGTATGAAGAACCGCGCACTCTGGATCGTGATACCGCTGCTCCTGTGGCTGGGGTTGGAAATGGTGTCGCAGCGACTCGATCAGGGCTCCTATGCCCGAGCGGCCTGGTACGAGGGAGCACTGGATCGGTCCAGGTCCGGTCCTATCGATTTCATCTTCATCGGCACCTCGCGTACGGCCAGCGCCATCCTCCCGCATGTTTGGGAAAAGGAAATCCGCGAGGCCACTGGTTCCACGGTTCACTGCCGGAATCTGGGACGCGCCTTCTCCGGCTCGCCCGCCCATCACTTCGGACTGCGTGAGCTGGTTCAGCGGCACCCGGAGACCATGCGCGACTGCACGGTTTTCATCGAAACGACCCACGGGATCCCCACGTTCGTCGAGCGCTGGGAGGACAAGTGGTTCTTTCCCGGCAACACTCAACTCGCGGTCGACTACATGAACCGCAGCGACCTCTGGAGATACCTTCGAGGTCCGCATGACTTCGAGTCCAAGGCCGGTGTCCTGGGCCGCTACCTGGGGCGGTTCTCGAACTTGGTCTCGGGTCGACGACAGCTACAGCAGCAGTTTGACTGGCGCGTCAATCGTCTGACGAAGCGAGCGCTTCATGCGTTGGGCGCAACCGAGCCTGAGACGTCCGGAGCCGCACTCCCCGCTCACCGGCAGTTGCGACAAGACCGGGCAGGGATCGCTCTGCAGCGAGACCTCGTACGCGAACGAACTTCCCCGGACATCCTTGCAGCCCAAGAGCCGCTCCTTCCCTGGGAGCATCGAGTCGTTTGTCAGACGGTGGAGATGCTGAAGGAAAACGATGTCGAAGTCGTCTTCTTCGAGATGCCCGCGCCGTCCTATGTCGACATCGTCAACGGGACGGAAGTGCGAAGGGCGGATCGGCACGCTTTTGCCGAATGGAGAACGCAGTACGGCCTTCCGCTGCTCGAAACTGATCTCGAAGTCGACGACGAGGACTTTCCGGACTTGTCACACCTTGCCGCCAACCGGATCGAGGATTACACGAAGGCGCTGGCTCGAGCGTTTGTCAAATCACCCGGGAAACGATCTACGTCCCCGTAGAGCGCTCCATAGAGTCTTCCGCTTCCCGCGCACCGCCGGCGGCACAAAGAGCATACAGCTGTTCCACGGACGGTGGCTTGACGCAGAACCCCTGGATCCCTGGATGTTTCTCAGCCTGTTCGCGGTCGGCGGGATCGAGTGAGGACGACACCATGTAGACCGGCGCTTCCGACGCCGAGGGAGCGAGTTTGGTGTACTCGGTGGCAAACTCGAAGCCGTTCATCCGCGGCATGTTGAGATCGAGCAGAATCAGGTCGACTCTCGGTCGGTCCGACTTCCGCATGAACTCGAGAGCGTCAGCCGCGTAGACAAAGTCGACGACTTCTTCCGCCAAACCGGCGTCTCGAAGTCGGCGCATCATGAAATAGTTATCGTCAGAGCTGTCGTCGACGATCAGCACAACTCGCAATGGTTTTGACATGGGTCAGTTATCGTCTTCCCTTCCTGGTCGCTTGATTGCAAACATGATTGTTGTTCCACCATGTATCGGCTCTTCCACCCAGATGCGTCCACCATGTAACTCCATGATTCGCTTGCATAAAGCCAATCCGAGACCGGCCCCTTCGTACTCGGTTCGGGCATGGAGTCGAGAGAACAACCCGAACACTTGATCGCGATACTCCCGGGCGATCCCTACTCCGTTGTCCGAGATCGAGAACGCAACCCGGTTGTCGCTGAACGGGGAACCAGTGACCCAGACCTTGGCTACCTGCCCAGGTGGTTGGAACTTGATCGAGTTGGCAATCAGGATCTGAACGACGCGGCCGATCAACGCACGACTGCCCCATGCTTCGGGAAGCGTACCCAGATCGATCTCGGGCGGCTCCTTTCCCCATGAAGTCTTCAGCGCATCGACCGACTCGCGAACGAGAACCGCCATGTCGAGAACCTCGAACTCCGGTTCCCCATCCCTGAGCTTGGCATACTCGAGAACACCCTCGACCTGCTTTCGCATGCGTTGGCTGGAGCGACGAATCACGTCCATGAGATGCCTGGTCGAATCCGAAGGTGGATCGCCCAGCTCTCCCTCGAGGAGCTCGACATAGCTTTCGATGGTGCTCAACGGCTCACGGAGATCGTGCGATGAAATGAACGCAAACCTGCGTATCTCCTCGGCCCGTTCCAACGTCGCCGCTTCCCGATCCTTGAGTCCGGAGATATCGACGTGTCCTCCCACGAAACGAACCGGTTTGCCGCTCTCATCCCACTGGATGACGGTGCCTCGACTCCATACCCAAACCGTAGCGCCGCTCTTGTGGAGATAGCGCAGCTCGATGTCATAGGGAACCTTGCAGCGAGACTCGATGTGGCGCTCGACCATCTCCATGGCCGCCGGTAGGTCATCCGGGTGGACGAGCGCCTTTGCGGCGGCAACGGTGTTCTCGATCTCATCGTCCGCATAGCCCAGAAGTTGCTTGTAGCGCGGGCTGAGGTAACAGGTTTCGTCCCGCAGATTCCATTCGAAGTAGCCGGCGAGTTCGGATTCAAGCACCGCTTCCAGTGTCTGGTTCCGCTCTTTGATCTCGTTCTTCAGTCGATTGACCTGAGTGATGTCGACAAAGCTCAGGACGACTCCGGCCGTCACACCGGTCAGGTTCGCGTACGGACGAATCCTCGCCTGGAAGTACTGTCCGTCGATGGACTCCACGTCGGCCAGGTGTAGCTCTCCGGACTTCAGCACCTCCTTCGCTTCGGTCAGGAGACGATGGTTGTCCTCGGCCCTAAGCGATGACGAGAAGTGGGCCAACGGCCGGCCGATGTCGCTCTCTCCCAAATGAAAGTAGCCTTTGATCGACGAGCTGAAGTGCCGAATGCGAAGATCCAGGTCGAGAAAGACCGAGGCAATGTCCGTGCTGTTGAGGAAGTTTTCGATGTCGGCCCGGGCCGATTCCAGCTCTCCGATCTTCTCCGCCCGTTCTGCATTTACGGTGTGGAGTTCCTCGTTAACGCTCTGCATCTCTTCGTTCGCTGCCTGAAGCTCTTCGTTAGTCGACATCAGCTCTTCATTGGAAGTCTGCAGTTCCTCGTTGGCAACCCCCAAGTCCTCGACCGTCGTCTCGAGAGTCTCCCGAGTCGCTTCGAGCTCCGACTCCAGCTCAAGGATGTATCGAGTTTGTTCCGGTGATGCCGTACCACCGCTCGCACCGTTTGAAATCCGGTGTCCCATCCCCCCGAGGTCGATCTCGGATTGACGAAGCACGATGGCGAACAGAGCCGCCCCATCGTCGTAAACGAACTTCCGACAGTAGAGATCCAACTCCCGCAGCTCGTCGCCTTCGGACACTCGGATCGGATCGAGCCGGGCATCCTCTCCCTTGCTGGCCCGATTGACGAGGAGAGAAAGCGATGTCGCCAGCCGGGGCGGAACCAGGTCGGGAAGCCGTGCCGAGAACGAATCCTTCGGCAGCGTCATATACCGGCGATAGTCGCCGTAGGTTTCGACGACATGCATCCGGGGATCGACGACGATGACGCTGGCCCCAAGTCCCTCCAATGCTCCTTCCAGAAAACCCAGCTGGGTATCGGCTTTGGATTGACCCTTTTCGTTGATCCAGTTCGAGACGACAACCGACTTGGAGCTGTGACGACTGAGGAAGGGTGGAAACGAGTGCGCCCGGTTGGACATCTTGTTCGCGTTTTGAAAGATTCTCCAACGCTTGTCCAGGGGGCGAAAGCGAGCCAAAGCCCTTTCCACGCCTTCGCTCGCACCGAGGAAGAGAAAGCGGCGCGGTAACAGCGAGTAGGCAAACGTGGCCAGAAGCTGCGACTGCATCGGCGGGCTCACGTAGATCATCATGTTGCGGCACACAATGAGGTCGCTGCGGATGAAGGGCGGGTCTTCCAGCGCGTTGTGAACCGAGAAGATGAGTTTCTTCCGCAGCTCGCGCGCGACCTGAATTCCCCCGGTTCCGTACGTCACATAGCGATCGACATACTCCGGGGAAATGTCCTCGAGGGCCGAAGGAGGATAGAGACCCTCTTTGGCAACAGAGATCGCCGCTGGATCGACGTCCGTTGCAAAGATGCGAAAGTCCCGATTGATTTCGGCGCGCCGTCGAAACTCCTCCATGAACATCGCGATGGTGTAAGCCTCTTCTCCGGTGCTACACCCCACGGACCAAACACGAATGGGCTCGTCCCCGTCGTCGTCGGATGCAAAGAGTTTCGGCAGCACTTCTTTCCCCAGAGCGTCCCAAGCCGGCAGGTCGCGAAAAAAGTGCGTCACACCGACGAGGAACTCCCGATGGAGAACCGCAGCCTCTTCGGGGTCCTCC
The DNA here is from genome assembly GCA_030431975.1 of bacterium. GTDB lineage: Bacteria > Eisenbacteria > RBG-16-71-46 > CAIMUX01 > CAIMUX01 > JACKCR01. Next base: position 126,784 of record JAUIHP010000018.1, read on the forward strand.
GCCACCAGATGCTCGTACTGTTCCAACGTGTGACACTTGCGAATGACCATGCGCCGGGCGATTCGGCGTTGCAGCGTGCTGCTCTTGTACTGGGAGAAGTCGATCCGCGCGACCTCGCTGACTGCGGCGAGAATGGACTCGAACTCCTTCTCGCTTCCGGCGAAAATGGATTCAACGCTTGCTCCCCCCGACTCGCGCAGACGGAAGTACTGCTGCAGTTCCCGCATCATCTCGTCTGGAGGCAAGACAAAGTCAACGAGCTGCGTCGCGATTGCCGCGGAGGGCATCCCGTCAAATGCCGCCGTACTCGGCTCCTGCACCATAACGACGCCTTCTGCATCCTTGATCGTGCGGAGACTTCGACTGCCATCCGATCCCGTCCCGGATAGGATGATGGCGACCGCCCGGTCGCGAACGGCCTCCGCCACTGACTCGAAGAAGAGATCGATGGGAAAGTTGAGCTTCGGTCTTGGCGGCTGCTCGATCAGGCTGAAACGAAGTCCCTGCTCGTTGCGCGGCGTGTCCAGTGCCTCATCGAGAGCTAGGCTCTCACCGGCATCAACCCCGCGCCTCGCCAAAGGATTGGTACCTTTGATGATGACGTTGGCTTTCGGCGAAACCGTGTAGACGTGACCGGGAAGCAGCGGCAAGTCGTCCTCAACTTCCACGACCTTGAGGGACGTCTCTCGCTCGAGCAGCTCCTTCATCAGTGACTTGTGGTCAGGCGAAATGTGCTGCAGAAAGATGAAGCTGTGTCGGCAGTTCTCGGGGACCTGGCCGAGAAAGGCCTTGATGGCATCGAGTCCCCCAGCGGATGCACCGACCGCAATGAGGTAGTAGGACGTGTCAACCGTTCCGAGAATGGCACCTTCCCCTTGGGTTTGGTGCGATGGATCTGTGCGGCTCATCGGGGGCCTCCGGGCTCCAATAGAATCCTGAGAGTAGATCCAGGCCCGATGTGGAGTGCAAGGCGCGAAGCGGCGGCATGGATGATCGACTCGCCCACCCTATTGGTTTTGATCTGGATCATGAACTTGCGGAAAGCACGTACTGATCCAGCCTTTCCACCTGGCCTACACCAAACATTCGATCGCCCGTCGAACCACCTCCGCCTGCACCCTCATGAACGCAGGGCGGACAGCCGACACTCTGAGAGGGCGTTCCCCTCCCACCGTCAACGGAGCCTGTCGGCATGAAGCAGACATCTAACGATGAGCATGTCGAATCGACGACCGCTCGGTTCGATCAGACTGACGTCGACGCGATTCCGGCACTCCTTCTGACCGCGGACCAGGAGTTGAAAGTCCGTGCCGTCAGCGACCTTTGGCTCCACCGGTTCGACTTCAGGAGATCCGAACTCATCGGAACCTCGCTTCTATCTCTGGTCCATCCGGAATCACGTTCTCACATGGGAGAAATGTTCCGGCGGGCCTCGCTCGGCACGCAGATCGTCGGCACCGTCTGCGATCTTGCGACCCGACGCGGTGAACGGATCGAAACACAGTGGACGGTGCGGCCACAGGCTCTGGACCGCAAGGGAGTGGCGCAGTGCTTCATTGCAGTGGTCACCGAGCTAACGACGCAACGGGAAGCCGAGAAGCAGCTTTGGGACATTCATATTCGACACTCCCTGGCTCTTCGGGCCTCCGGCGTCGGGATCTGGGAATGGCGGGTGCCCGAGGACAAGTGGCTCTGGGACGACCAGATGTACCGCCTCTATGGCATCTCGGCAAAACACGAATCACGCATTCCCGACATCTGGATCAATGCGGTTCATCCGGAAGATCGCAAGACGGCGACGAGTTCATTGGAAGACGCCCTCGCAGCAAGGCAAAAGATCGAGACGGAGTACCGGGTACGCTGGCCGGACGGCGCGGTGCGCCATCTGCGAGGAGTAGTTCGCGTCCTCCGAAACGAAGGAGGCAAGGCGATCCGATTGATTGGGACCGCCTGGGATGTGACCTCGCAACGCGAGATCCAGGAGGCGCTCCGGAACAGCAATGAGAGGCTCGAGCTGGTCTTGGAGGGAACGAGTGCCGGAGTCTGGGACCAGCCAGACCTAGGACGGCCCGAAGAATTCTGGAGTTCACGCTTCTTCGATCTCTTGGGCTACAACCTCGGAGAGATTCCTGCGAATCGTCAAACCTTTCTAAGCCTCGTCCATCCGGAAGACCGCCCACGCTATGAACTCGCCTACAACACTCGACTCAAGGACGATGGACGTTTCGCCATCGACTGTCGGTTGCTCCGTAAAGACGGGATCTACCGTTGGTTCTCCATACTTGCCCATTCCAAGCAACAGCAGGACAAGACAACGCGAGTTGCCGGTTCCATTCAGGACGTTCACTCGCGGCGGATCGCCGAGCAAGCCCTGGACGAGAGTATCCAACGCTACGAACTGGTCATTCGCGGATCCAAGGCCGGCATCTGGGAATGGCGACGCCACGGAGATGGTTCGCTCTATTGGTCCCCCGGCCTGTATGAGATTCTGGGTGCAGACCCGAGCATCGTCCAACCCAGCGTCGAGGACTTCCTCGGTCTGATTCATCCCGACGATCTCGTTCACTTTCGTACGACGTTGATGCGTCATCTGATGAGCGACTCCGATCTCGACATGGAGATCCGCGTGCGCACTTCACGCGGCTACCGGTGGGTCCGGTGCTCTGGTCAGGCTTCTCGCGACTCCAGGGGACGCGCCGTTCGTCTGGCCGGATCCCTCCTCGATATCCATCCGGAGAAAACAGCGTTGGAAGATGTGGTTCGTTCCAACGAAGAACTCGACCAATTCGCCTATATCGCATCACACGATCTACGAGAACCGCTGCGTGGAATCCTGAACTATGCGGAGTTTCTCAACGAGGACTATGGAGAGGCCCTGGAGGGGGAAGGAAAGGACTATCTCAACCGGATCCAGATTCTAACCAAACGTCTCGAAGGGTACCTGGACGCTCTGCTTTATTATTCCAGGTTGGGTCGGACGGAGGAACAGCACGAGCCGGTGGACGGAAACCAGGTGCTTGGCGAAATCCTTGAGGAGTACGACCACAAGATTCGGGAGCGGAACGTCGAGATCGTGGCCCATCCGCTTCCAGTTTGCGTCGGCGACCACCTACGGCTTCGGCTGATTCTGACCAACCTCATTCAAAATGCTATTCGATACAACGACAAGCCAACACCAAGAGTTGAGATCGGCTGCCTCGACCCGGAATCGACGCCCACGTTCTACGTCCGGGACAACGGCATCGGAATCGAGGAACGACAACTCGAACTGATCTTCACCGTCTTCCGCCGCCTTCACCCGAAGGATCATAAGTGGGGTGACGGAAACGGAGTCGGGCTCTCCCTCGTAAAGAAAGCCGTGGAGCGAGGGGGCGGACGAGTCTGGGTGGAGTCGACTCCTGGCGTGGGCTCCACCTTCTACTTCCGAGTCTGCGACGGGATCGCCCGTCGTCACGGGATCGCCGCATGAGTCCCCCCGGCCCCAACAAGGTTCTCGTCGTCGAAGATAGTGACGACGACTACTTCGTCGTCGCCCGCGCCTGTAAGAAAGCCGACGTCAACGCGACTCTGCACCGGGTTTCCTCGGGTGAAGAGGCGCTTCGATGGCTGCTGCAAACCGCTCAGGAGCCGCCAAGTCCGCAAGCTCCCACTCGACCCGCGCTGGTCCTGCTCGATCTCAATCTTCCGGGTATCTCGGGGCTGGACGTTCTCACGGAGATCAAGAGTCACGAGCGGCTTCGTTCGACCCCGGTTGTGGTCCTATCCACCTCGGGTGACGTGCGAGACGTTGCACGTTGCTACGAGCGCGGGGCCAACAGCTACATTCGCAAGTCATCCCAGTTCGGGGTCTTTGTCGACGCCATCGCCGCCCTCAATCGGTACTGGTTCAGTACCTGCATCATTCCCTAGACCTGAGCTCAGGGCGCGCCGGATCCGAAAGGTCAGGCGCGGCGTCGAGTCCGAATGGTCCTGGACGCGCGCTTCTCTTTGCTTTCGACGGCCCGTTCTGTGATGCATTGGTGGCGAGAGCGCGTAAGCCTCAGGCCGCGGACCGCATGAGGCACCGATCGATCTCTGCCATGAACTTGTCATTGTTCGCCGGCTTCTGGAAGTAAGCCTTGGCTCCGAGTTCCATCGCCTGTTCCGCCGCCTCCGCTGCAGGCCGGGCGCTCAGAACGATAACCGGAATCTGAGCCACGTCCCCGAGCGCAGACATCCTCTCCAGGACTTTGAAACCGTCACCCGCCGGAAGACCCAGGTCGAGAACGACCAGGTCCGGGAGCTGCTTCTTCGCCGACATCAACGCCGTGACGGCATCGAAGGCATAGACGGTGTCATAGCCGCTCGCGCGCAGGCGCGCGTTCAGGCCGCGGCGCAGGTCTTCATCGTCATCGACTATCAGAATTCGCTTGAGCTCGCCCATCGTCGAGTCCCCCTTTGCTGATCGCTTCGACTCTTCCGACGAAGCCGTCCCAAAACGTTGCATCCGATCCGTTCCCGTTCCCGTTCCAGGGCCCGAGGTACGTGACGCCGCTTCCGCACTCAAAGCTTCGTCGAACCCGGCTCATGGCCTCTTCGACCGCAGCCTCGATGCGCTGGAGAAGCGACCAGGCTTCTCCCTCTTCCGCGCGAGTGGCGACGAAGAAGGTCTCGCCGCCCGGGCCGGAGACGCGCGGGAGGAGGATGCAATCGGAGGGAAGTACCTCGCGGATGGAGTCCTCCAATACACCCAGAACGCGCATCGGTCTTTCGTCCGAACGCCGATCGGTCAGACATTGCAGGTGAAGAAGGGATACGCCGACCATGGGGGCCGAGTCGCCCGCCTTCTTGATGGAAGCGGCAAGAGGCTCCAATCGCGACTGCCAGGAAAACACCGGCAACGCAAAAGAGAACGAGCTTCCCTGGCCCTGGGTCGACTCCAACCGAACTTCCGAACCGCTCAGCCTCAGGATCTCCCGACAGATGTGCAGCCCGAGCCCGAGGCCTCGCCGTCCGACGTCCACCGTGCCATCCGCCTGGTAGAGACGATCAAACACCTTCTTCTGATCCTCGGCGCTGAGGCCCGGGCCGTTGTCGACCACACTCACGGTCACTCGCCCATCCACCTCGCAAAGAGCAACCCGGACCGTTCCTCCGGAGTCCGTGAACTTGATCGCATTGTCGACGAAGTTGCCGACGACCTGAGCCATGCGCTTCGCGTCGCAAACGACCTGTGCCTCTGTCTGGACGTCGAACTGGATTTCGACGCCGGCAGCATTTGCCCGGGGTTGGAAGCTGGTTTCGGTCTCTCGCAGGACGTCGGCCAGGCAGACCAGACTCTCGTGCAGCACGTACTTCCCGGACTGCAGGCGAGTCACCTCCAGCAGGTCGTCGACCATCTGGTTCAGTCGTCCGAGATTGCTGACCGCGGCGCCGAGGAACTCTTTCTGCTGCTCGTCCACCGGTCCGGCGATCCCGTCAAGCACGAGGGTTGCGTACTGGTAGGCCGAGGCCAACGGCGATCGGAGTTCATGGGATACGTGAGAAAGAAACTTCGACTGCAGGTCCAACTGAGCCTGGCTTTCTTCCCGTACCTGTTCCAGAAGCTCGAACTTCTCCCGTGAGTAGCGGAGAGCCCGCCCGAGGGACTCTGAGTCCGCGCGCTCTTTGACGAGGAAGTCGAAAACACCCTGCCGTTGGGCAGCCAGATCGATGTCGCATTCTTTCCTGGACGTCAGAAGGATGGCCGGCCCCGATCGCGCTGAAGGTGGAACCTGGCTCAGCAGATCCAATCCCGTGTGGCCCCCGAGGTCATAGTCGACAAGGAAGACCTCGTGCCCACCGGATCGGATCTCCGCCAGGCCTTCTTCGAAAGACCCGGCCCACTTGAGTTCGGTCTCGAGGGCGGGAGCCTGGCGGAGCTTCTCCCGGGTCACGATGTAGTCGTCTTCATCGTCGTCGATGAGAAGGACGCGAATGGCGCTGCGTTCTGTCATAGATGCTGGTGCGCCCTTTGTCTGTAAAGGGGTTTTGACCGACGACCTCCCCCGGCCCCTCGGGTGGCCTTATCAAAAAGCAGATCGGATGCATTCGCGGCCAACTTTAGGTTCCTCCCTCAATCCGCACTCAGTTTCTAGGGACAACCTTCCGATAAGAAGAGGTGAGCTTCAGCTGCACCTCTCCGACGGACGGCTCACCCTTCGCGCAGCACCATGAACACGACGAGGTCGCGACATCTCCGTAACCTCGCCGAGACAGAACGCACGTCCGCATATCAGACAGGATCATTCACGGAGGGGGGCATGCCGCAAATGACCACAATTCTGATCATCGACGACAATCCCGACGACCGAACGCTCTACCGTCGCTACCTGAGTCGCCGTTCCGACGCCAAAGATTGGAAGTTTCAGGAGGCCGGCCTGGGAACGGAGGGGATGGCCATCTACCGCGACCAACCCGTCGACTGCGTTCTCCTCGATCACAATCTCCCGGACATGACGGGCCTCGATTTCATTCGTGAGGCTTCCGACTCCATCGACAAGGAAGTGCCCATTCTGGTTCTGACCGGCCAGGGCAGCGAGCCTATCGCCGTACAGTCCATGAAACTGGGAGCCGTCGACTACCTCGTCAAAGGGGAAGTCACTGCGGACAATCTGAACTCCGCGATTACCAGCGCCATGGCCCGTTTCGAGCTCGAGTCCCGACTGAGAGAGAAAGAGCGGGAGATGGAAAGCTTTGCCTTTGCGGCTGCGCACGATCTCAAGTCGCCGGTGCAGAAGATCGGGAGCTTCTGCGGAATCCTGACCGCGCGCATGAAGGATGCCGACGAGGATGTCCTGGACATCGCCCAACGAATCGAGGCGAATGCAGCCCGACTCTCCGTCCTCATCGACCGGTTACTCGAGTTCGCCCGCATGGGCAGAAGCGAAGCCGGGTTCGCCAACGTCGATCTGGGGACCGTCCTGGGGGTGGTCGCCGACAATCTCAGCGTACCGCTGGAAGAGGGAGGCGGAGAGATCATCGTTGGCGACCTGCCCGTCGTCTACGGAGATCAGACGGCTCTCGTTCAGCTCTTTCAAAACCTGGTAGGCAACGGTCTCAAGTTCCAAGGGGGCGACGTTCGACCCAGGGTCGAAGTGAGTTCGCGCGAGATGGACGGCGACCGACACGAGATTCGCGTCGAGGACAATGGGATCGGAATGGAGGAAGAGGACCTGGCGAAGATCTTCCAACCTCTGACCCGCCTTCACGCCCGGTCACGCTTTGACGGAACAGGGCTCGGACTGACCACGGCGAAGAAGGCCGCCGAACAGCACGGCGGCTCCATACGGGTCGAGTCACAAGTCGGACAGGGAACGGCTTTCTACGTCGTGCTACCCGACCAGCGTCTGGGGGCTCCCGGAGGGACGCTTCTCCCAGCAGCAGGAGACCATATCCAGTAGGTAGACGATGCGGTCGAAGAGTTGCGTCTTCGCGATGTAGGCGCTGGCTCCGGCGGCATTGGCCCGGCTGTGTTCATCCGGCGACAGAGAGTTCGTGAACACGACGACGGGAATGTCCTTGAACCTGGGATCACTCTTCACACTCTCCAACACGTCGAAGCCGTTCAGCTTCGGCATGTGAAGATCCAGGAGAATGACGTCCGGAGTCGGTCGGTAGGTCCACTTCGCATACTCGCCCTCACCGTGGAGATAGTGAAGTGCGTCTTCGCCGGTGCTGACCTGGATGAGATTCGCCTTGATTCCCGCAGAGGCCAAGGCGTTGGCTGCGAGGATGTGATCGTCGACCTCATCCTCCACATGAAGTATCTGAACCGGTCGGTCTGCGTCGTACGTTCGCTGCGTCTCAGACATCATTTGCCCCCGTCAGTTGTCGCGCCGTCGTGCCCGCCAAGACAAACCTGCGCTCGCTCTAAGGTTCGGATGTCGCCGCCGCCTCCTTGATGAAGAATGGACGAGAGACCCCACTCTGAATCCGGAGTACCCCGTACCTCTCGAAGTTTTTGTGACCGGAAGGCTGCGATTTCGTCACGCAAATTGAACGGAGAGCCTACGTGGAATGACCGTCTAACGACCGTTCCGGACCGGACGGAATGGAGGCGCTGAGAGCCGTCCGACCGTTTCGCAATGGGGGTATTGCGAGACGATCCCGTTCCGTGGAATGGACGGCGGAAAATGGGCTGAAGTCGAACGAACCCGTTCAGACAAGACCTCGATCCGGCAGAGGAAGAGGCGGCAAATTGCTTGTCGAGAGACGAGGGGCCATCTCCGAAATCTTGGGCAGGTCGCCACGAAAGGTGACCCGCAGCCGCAGCAAACGATTCGATGGTCTCGGGAGACAACCACCATGACGTTTACCATCCTGAAAGAGTTACCTCAGGACTCCATTCGCTTCCTCATGGACGGACCCAGTTCCGCCCAAACCCATCCCAACATCCTGATCGCCGACGATGACATCGACTACCAGCTCCTCATCCTGAACGCTCTGGACAAGGCGGGGATCGCTGGGCGCACCCTCTGCCTCGAGGACGGCAGAAGTACGTTGGACTACCTCATGCGGACAGGGCCCTACAGCGACATCGAAGGCCCGCGTCCCGAACTCCTGATCATCGATCTCCAGATGCCCGGGCTGATCGGAACGGAGGTCCTGAACCGGATCCGCAATGTTCCGGAACTGTCGCGCCTGGCCGTCGCCGTCCTAACCGCGTCCGGAGCCACCGCCGACAGCGACGCAGCCTACTCCCTGGGCGCATTCGCTTTCATGCAAAAGCCGGACAACTTCGACTCGCTCGTTCGATACATGAGCTATCTGCGACATGTCGGCGACAAACTGATGGAGACTGCAGACGGACGTCCGGACCTACCACCGATGCAGTCCATGAAGAGCATGCGAAACCATCAGCCGGGTCGTCGAATGAGTATGCGAAATCGCGACTTCCGCCGTCGGTCGCGAGGACGGTACAGCTAGCGGTTATCTGAAGCGGGCCGGGGCACTTGAGTGTCCCGGCCCAGGCCCGGTTTCATTCAGGCTGCGGCCGACCCCTTCCCTTTCAGGATCGATGCCAGCTTCATGACCAGCTCACCTCTGCGGAACGGCTTCGGCATGTGGTCGTCGCAACCGGCTTCCGCGCACTTCTTCCGGTCGGCCTCGGAGGTATTCGCGGTGAACGCAACGATCGTGGTCTCGACGCCGTTTTGGCGAATCAACCGGGTCGCTTCGAGACCGTCCATCTCCGGCATGTGCATGTCCATGAAGATGAGGTCGAAACTGACGCGCTTCGCGGTCTCGACCGCCTCCCGGCCGTCTTCAGCGAAATGAAGGTCAATCTTCGACTTCCGGAGAATGAACTCCATCAGCATCCGATTCTCTCTGGAGTCGTCGGCAACGAGGACGCAGCCACTCAAGTTGGATACGATCTCATCGATCTCCGCCCTCTCAGCCGTCGTCCTGTCTGCTCTTCCCTTGTTGTGGAAGTCCTCGACCGTCTTCCTGCCCGACTCTTGCGTTGAAAGCGGAGAGCCGCTTCCGACCTCGTTCGCGGGGAACTGAAAGCAGAAACTGGAACCCTGCCCTTCCGTGCTCTCGACCTGGATGTCGCCATCCAGTCTCCGGGCAATTTCCATCGAGATGGCCAGCCCAAGTCCGGTCCCGCCGAATCTTCGAGTCGTGGATCGATCCGCCTGCGAAAACGGTCGAAAGAGTTTCGCCCTCTGTTCCGCGTTCATCCCGATCCCAGAGTCCCGAACGGTGAACGTAATGACGCCTTCTTCCTGTCGGTAGGCGAGTACGACGTCGACGGTTCCCTCGTCGGTAAACTTGATTGCGTTACCGACCAGGTTGATCAGGACCTGCTTCAGTCTGACCGGGTCGGATCGGATCAACGAGGGAACAGGTCTCTCGAAAACCGCTCGGAGTCGGACACGCTTCGCAGAAGCCCTCTCCTCCAACAAGTGACAGACGTCCTGGATGATCTCGGTCGGGGAGACTTCGACCCTCTCGAGCGTAAGCGCCCCGGCATCGATCTTGGAAAGATCGAGGATGTCGTTGATCAAGCGCAGCAGATGCCGACCGTTCTCCAGGACGGAGCCCAAAGCCTGGCGTGTCTCGTCGATGGACGCTTCGTCCGTCCGGGCAAACTCCGCGTACCCGATAATCGCCGTCAACGGAGTGCGAATCTCGTGGCTCATGTTGGCCAGGAACTGACTCTTGGCGACGGCCGCTCCTTCGGCGCGCATCCTGGCCTCGTGGAGCTCGCCTTCGTAGCTCTTCCGGTCTTCGATGTCGAGACAGACGCCGATAAAGCCGGCGAATTCGCCGTCCTCGAGATAGACCGGTGCGCCCTTGCCGTAGACCCATCGGTATTCGCCGGTTGTCTTCCGAAGGCGGAACTCCGTCTGAAAGTGGTGACGGTCATCCTGGGCCTGCGACCACACTGCGTCGAAGAGAACGAGGTCGTCCGCATGGAAGTATTCGCGCCAAACACGATCGACGGCCGCGTCTTCGGGTTGGCCCGTAAACTCCATCCAGCCTTTGTTGAAGTAGTTGATCTCTCCGTCCGCGTCGGAACCCCAGATGAGGACCGGGGTCGTCTCGGAAAGCGCGCGAAACAGGTTCTCGGCCTTGGCCGCCTGCGCTCGTGCCGTCCGCAGGTCCCGAATCGCCGCCCTCATCTCCAAACGATTGGTCACTTCACGACTGAGCATCTGGAGAAAGGCGACCTGGGTTTCGGTCATGGAGCGCGGCTCCCGGTCGCAGACACAGATCGTCCCGACGGCGTGCCCACTCGAGGTAACCAGGGGAGCCCCAGCGTAGAACCGCAGCATCGGGTCGGCAGTGACCAGTGGGTTGTCCTTGAAGCGCTGATCGGAGCGAGCGTCCTCAACGACCATGACCTCGTCGTCGAGAATGGCGTGGGCGCAGAACGCGACCTCGCGAGGCGCACCCGCTCCTTCTAGCCCGACGTTTGCCACGAAGTTCAGGTGATGCTCATCGACCAGCGAGACGAGAGCGATCGGCGTCTCGCAAACGCGAGCGGCCAGTGCCACGAAGTTGTCGAACCCTTCGTCCGGTCCGGAGTTCAGGGCGTCCAACCTGTAGAGCGCTTCCAGACGCGCCACTTCGTTTTCCGGCAGCGGAGCTTCCATCCGTGTTTCCTACCTCAGACCTGGCAGAGCTGCATACGAACAGTCGTATGATGTTCGTCGGGCTTCGGACAAATATTGACGCTAGTCAGTCATCGACGGAAGTCGCCCTCCTCCTTAGCCCTATCCCCCCGCCCAATTGTCGCTTTCGTGATGTTGGCCCGAGACTTACAGTCCAGTCGAACCATGACGACGATTCCACGGAACGGAACTCCTGCGGGCACGACAGAAGATCGCCTGCCCATCGACCTCGACCTGGGGCTCGAGCGATTCGGCTTCGAGTCCTTTCGAGCCGGACAGAGGGATGCGATCCAAACCCTCCTCGACGTTCGCCGACTCCTCCTGGTGGCGCCGACCGGGGGCGGAAAGAGCCTGATCTATCAGCTTCCGGCCAGCCTGCTTCCCGGAACGACTCTCGTCGTCTCGCCTCTCATCTCCCTGATGAACGATCAGGTTCTGGGCCTCGAGCGCCTTGGTATCCCGGCGACCTTTCTGGCCGCAACGGTGGACGGCGGCGAGATTCGGCAACGAATGAGCGACCTGGGGCGGGGGCGGTACAAGATCGTCTACGTCGCGCCGGAACGCCTGGCCTTCCCGGGCTTCCGATCGCTGATCCACGATCTCGACTGTCCGCTCCTGGCCGTCGACGAAGCCCACTGCATCAGTGAGTGGGGCCACGACTTTCGGCCCGACTATCTCCAGATCGGCGAGCTCGTTCGGGAGCTGCCGCAAAGCCGGATCCTGGCCTGCACAGCTACGGCCACACCCGTCGTTCGGGACGAGATTCTGGCCCGACTGAGCCTGGATCCAACGACGCCTCAACACGTGCGTGGATTCGCACGGCCCAACCTCGCTTTGCGGGCGACCGAGGTGCGAACCAAACGTCAGCGAGAAAACCACACCGACGCGGTGCTTTTCGAGGCGCTGAAGGAGCCCGGTCGAAACAAAGGCCTCGGTATCGTCTACGCCCCGACTCGCAAGTCGACGGAGGCCGAGGCCGAGCGCCTGTCCGCGCAGGGTTGGCGCACCCACCCCTACCATGCGGGCTTGGACGGCAGCCGTCGGGAACTCATTCATCGGGACTTCGCCGACGGGAACATCGACATCGTCGTCGCCACCAACGCATTCGGAATGGGTATCGACCGTCCCGACGTCCGGGCCGTCGTCCACCTCGCTCCGCCCAGCTCGATCGAGTCGTACTACCAGGAGGTGGGCCGAGCCGGCCGCGACGGGGATGACGCCATCGGATTGCTGCTGGTCTCCCCTGGAGACATGGCCCTGCGCCGGCGCCTCATCGAATCGGACTCCGGCGGTTACGTCCCCGACGAGGACACGATTCGCCACAAGTGGAACTTGTTTCTCGAACTGATGCGCTGGGCGGAAGGCGGGAGCTGTCGGCACGACGCCATCCTCCGCTACTTCGGTGACGAGGAAGAAACGCTGGCCGGATGCTCCCGTTGCGATGTCTGCCGCAGTCTCGAATCGGAAGACCGCGACGAGCCCGAGGTCGTCGAGACGGCGGTGAAGAAGGCTCTCAGTGCGGTGGCCCGGCTGCGCGGACGTTTCGGAATGGGTCTCGCCGCCAAGCTACTGCGCGGTGCGGATGACGAACGTTTGCGGCTTTCCGGCCTCAAGGAGACAAAGACCTTCGGCGCGTTGTCCGATCGTTCGGAAGAATGGATCATGCGCCTTCTACGACGCTGCGTCACGGCGGGATGGGTCGACTTCTCCGGCGGCGACCGCCCGGTCGTCCTGCTCACCGCGGAAGGCCGGCAGGCCGTGATGGGAGAAGTTCCGATTCGTCTCCTGCTTCCACGTGAAGAGGACCTGCGAAAGACGGCATCCGATTCTGCTCGAAACGGAAGCACACGAACGCGACGCCAGGATGCCGACGAAAACCATGACCTCGACGCCACGAGCAAGGCGCTTTTCGAGGAGCTGCGCAAACACCGACTCGAGCTTGCAACGGAACGTTCCGTCCCGCCCTACGTCATCGCGAGTGACCGGACACTACGGGAGATCGCGCGATCTCGTCCCCGCAACCATGCCGAGCTGACGCTCGTCCACGGGATCGGTCCGGCCAAGGTGGAAAAGTATGGGGACGGGCTACTTGCCGTCGTCCGACAGGCGGCCGAGTAGCGGCACGGTCGAGCCAAACTGAGCGACCTAAGCCGAGGAACTTCGTTTGGGTGGGCCCCGTCGCCTTGCCTCAAGCCACGCGACGGTGCTCCTCCATCTCGGTCGGAAGGATGACCTCCCAGGAAAGGCCGTCTCTCTCCGTCAGCACATGGACCTCGCCGCCGTGTCGCCGCAGGATCGAGGCGCAGATCGGCAGATCCAGGTCCATGAGACCCGTATGATGTCCGACGTCGGCCTCGGAGAAGAGTTCGAAGAAGTGCCGGATTTCCTCCTCCGTTGGAACCGAGCCGAAGTCACGTAATCGGACGACGGCGGCATCTTCACTCGATTTCACTTCGACGTTGACCAGTCCGCCGGAAGCCGAGCGCTCGACCAATTCTCGGATGAGAATCCGGAACGACTCCGCCAGGAGACTCGGCTCCCCCGGGACTTCGACGTCCTCACCCGTGAACTCGATCCGCACCTGCGGATGATCCAGTCGATTCCGAGAGATCTCGCCTTCGAGAACACGGCGCAGCGAGATCGGGACCCGCTCGGTCTCCCCTTCAGAGTTGTGACGAAAGAGCGTCATCGACTTTTCGAGAATACTCTGAATGCGCGAAACCCCGTTCAGGACGATCCCGAAGAGTTCCTTGTGCTCTGCAGAACACGACGGACCGAGTTCGTACTCCAGAAGCTGGGTCGACGAGAGAATATGGGCCAGAGGGGTACGTGCCTCATGGGAAATCATCGTAATCAGGTCGGACTTGATCTGCCCGATCTCCTCGACGGACCCCAGACGGAGGAACACCGCCACCTTCGCCGAGAACTCCGCCGGCTCGAATGGTTTCGTAATGTAGTCGTCCGCCCCGACCTCGTAGCCTTCGAGTCGTTCCCGGGGCATCGCCTTTGCCGAGACGAGGATGATCTTGAGATACGGGTACATCACCTTGAGTCGACGACAGGTCTCGTACCCGTCGATCCCGGGCATCATGATGTCGAGAACAACGAGATCCGGCTTCCGCTCCCGGGCTCTGCGAATGGCGTCCTCGCCGGACTCCGCAAGGTCGAGAGCGTAGTCGTCCTCCAGAATCTCACGGATGATCTCCCGATTCATCGGATCATCGTCAACGGCCAGTATGCGTGGCTTCAAGAGACAACTCCTTGGACGATCAGCGCGTGACACGAGCGGACCTGGAAGGGGAAGGGAGTGAGGAAATGGACATCGATGAGCCTTTCAGGCCGTTCGCGGCTTTTGGACTTTGGCCACGTTGGGCACGACGATACGGAAGATGCTGCCGCCTCCGGGATTGTGCTCCGCCCAGATCCGACCGCCGTGTGCCTCGACAATCTGACGGGTGATCGCGAGCCCGAGTCCCGTACCTCCGGCGCCGGTCTTCGTTGCCGTCGACTGCACGAACTTCTCGAAGACCGATTCCAGCTGACCCTCGGGAATCCCGACTCCCCGATCCGAGACGGAGATCTCTCCACCCTCTTCCGTCCGCCGAATCGAGACTTCGATGACTCCGCCCGGCGGGCTGAATTTGCGAGCGTTGCCGATGGTGTTGCGCAAAACCTGCATCATCCGGTTTCGATCGACAAACGCGTCGACCTCTTCGACCGGCTGCAACTCAACCGACTTGTCGTCCTGTGACAGGAGTGAGTGAAACTCGTCGACGACCCCTTCGACGAGGACTGTCAGTGAGGCCCATTCCAACTCCAGTTCGGTCTTTCCCGCCTCCAGCTTCGAAAGATCCAGGAGGTCGTTGACCAGATAGAGCAGTCGCTCACCGGACTGGCGGATCCGCAAGAAGTAGCGGGCGTGGGGAGTCGTGTTGTCGGAAGCCGTCTGCCCCACTCCCAGCGAGGCGAAACTAATGATTCCGTGAAGCGGAGTCCGGAGTTCATGCGAAACATTGGCCAGAAATTCCGACTTGGCCTCGGCTGCGGCCTCCGCGGCTTCCTTCGCGGAGCGGAGTTCTGCCGTGCGTTCCTCGACCCGTCGCTCCAGCTGATGGGACGCATTCCGAAGCGCGTTGTCCGCGGATTGGATGCGGGTCAGCATCCCGTTGAATCCCTCGACAAGTGCGCTCACATCCGGGTCGGCTGAAGGTTGTGCCCGAACCGAGTAGTCGGTCTCACGCGTAACCTGTTCCATCGTTCGGGCCAGGTTTTCGATCGGCTCCGAAACGAATCGCTGTAGCCGGTAGACAGCGAGGAACGCTGTGAGCAGCGACACGAGCAGAATGAGGACGACGGAGGTGGTGAAGACACGTACTCGCTCCGCGACGTCCGTCGTCCGGGCCACGACGTGCAGGCTGCCGATGGTCTGACCGTTGCGTATGACCGGACAGGACACATGGAGACGGTCTCCGTCGAAAATGTGCCCATCATCGATCGGCGGAGGCGCCTCGACCCGTTCAACCGCGACGCCGATGGAAGCGAGAACGTTTCCGTTCGCATCCAGGGTTCGTGCGCTCACGATGGAAGGCTCGGCCGTGAGTGTCGTGAGCATGTTTCGCGCGGTGGTCTCGTCGTGAAACGCGAGAGCGATCTCGGACCCTTCCGCCACCGCTTCGACGAGAATCCCGATGTCGCGCACCAATCCCGAGCGTAGAGCCCGCCACTCATAGACGGAAAGACCGAGCCCGACCATGAAGAGCGAGAACGCGCAGGTCGCCATGGTCACGGCCAGTACCTTGGTCCGCAAAGGGAGACGCGCCAGCCTCTCGATCGGACCGATCGTGTTGGTGGCCGATCTTTGCCAGTCGGATTCCATAGCTGTGTGATCGGCTCACCGCTCGATCATCCCAAGCGGGTAACGGTCGTCGCGGTACGGACTTTCGCAGAGGAGAGCGGAGAGAAGAGCTAGCGGACTTGGTCCGAGTCGAAACGGAAACGCAGAGCGTCAAGCACGGGACGAGGTGGGCGAACGAGAAAAAAGTGCCGGTCGGCAACGATTTCCACTTCGAGGTCCGTCCACCCGCTGCCTTGCAGCCCTTCCTGCAACCTGGGGGCAAACTCTGCCGGCCCAACCACGGCCGTCGGCAGACCCTCCGTCCACGCACGGTTCACGGACTCCGCAATCTTCGGCACGCGGTCCGTCGGCGCAAGCCAACGCGCCTGGACCTCTTCGGCGCTTTCGAAGATGAGATTCCATTGGTACATCCCATCCAGAGCGAAGACGTGACGAACCCGATGCTCGTCGAGCCGCTCGAGCAGGGCTTCCGTCGCCGCGCGCTCGGGCACATGCTCCTCTCCCGGAGTCACCGCCAACGAGGTGGCGCGACCGGACCATGCCGTGGCCGCTGCCAGTCCGAAGAGAAAGGCAGAGCCCACGTAGGCGAAACGGCGTCCCCACACACCCTGCACATACCGGGCCATGAGGAGTCCGACCAGAAGTGAGAAAGGCACGCCCAACGGAAGGTAGTAGCGAAAGGCAAACTGGTCCGGCCGTATCCAAAGAGTCACCAGCAGATGGGAGAGGATTCCGACGGCCGAAGCCCAGATGAGATCTGTCCAGCGGTCTCTGCGTTGGGAAAGAAGCGCGGCTGCCAAAGCCAACACACCGACTGCTGCAAAGAGCCGGCCAGACCAGAGAACCAGTTCGGCAGGCTCTCCCGAGAACAGATAGAAGTACTGTCCCCCAAATGCCGCGGCCAGTCGGAACGGGATCTGCACGAACCCGTTTGGATCGAGCATCGCGAAAAGATTGGGATCCCACACCGCTTCCGACGACTGGGCGCGGACCATGAGCGGAGCTGCGATCACCGCGAAGCCCGCGACAAGCCCCATCCACGCCGACAATGGGCGCACGAAGACGAGGAAAGGAGCCAAAGGGACCAGAAAAAGAGGCTGGGCAAAAGCGATCACGGACAAGGCCAGACCCAGGCCGATGCCCAGCAACACGGTTCGTTGCCGGTTCCGGCGGTCTCCATCCCCGTCACGTTCCGGAAACTCGACCAGCTGGAGACGAGCTCCTCCTGCAGGAACTGCCGGCGCAATCTGAACTCGGTTCCGTAGGAAGTAGGTCAGGATCCAAAAGGCAGCTTGGGAAGCAAGAAATGCAGTGATGTAGCCGCCCCGAGCTTTCATCGACCATCCCAGCCACATCGGCAGTGTGGCCAGGACCAGCCCGACAAATGCAGCACCCAGTCCTCCGCCGACGTTTTGCACACCTCGAACCGTGAAGACGCCGCCGATGCACCAAAGAAGAAGCATGGTCACACGAATGACCGTGGGTTCCTCACCGAAGAAACGAAACGCCGCTGCCAAGGGGAGGACTTCGAACAGCGAGAGTCCGTAACGCTGGCCATAGAAAAAGACCGGGAAGCTCTCCCCCTGAAGGAGGTCCCGTGCCATGAGTCCGACGATCGCTTCGTCCCCGTCGATGGCGACCCATCCACTCATGAGGTGCGGCAAACGGAAAAGCGCCGCCGTCAGGACGAAAAGCAGGATGAGGATGAGAGACTCACGTCTCGTCTCGTTCACGGAAGATCCTTCGTTACGACTTCGATCTCGATCATTTGATGATCATAGATTCGAGGATACCCGTTCCACGTCTCGGTCCGCACCTTTCGCAAAGGAAGGTCCGCCGGGATCTCGGCATTGCCCGGAGCCGCGACCCAAAAGAAGGAACGTCCACCCGAGGCTGCGAACCGCTCCACCCACTCGCGGAACTCGTTCGGCCTCCGCACCTGGTACACGGGGCGCTCCAGGTACAGAGGAGCAAGAACCTGCGCGTACCAGAAGAAGTGCGTCAGGACCGGTCGTGGCGAGCTACCAGTTGCGTCCCCAGTTGCATCCCCAGTGGCTTCCCCGGCGACCGCCCTGGCGCGCGTCGTTTCGAGCAGCCGGCCCGTCCCGTCGAGTAGTCGATATTGAACGAAGAGCCCGTAGAGCTGCAGGGAAACAAGCCCTGCGATCATGACGCCGAAAGCTCCACGCCGAAGGCCGAGCCTCATGCCTTTCATGTCAGAGGCAGCTGAAGACAGTCCCTGCGCCGCCAACACCGCCAGCAGCGGAACCGCCGACAAGAGAATACGCGGTCCCCAATGGACGCCGAAAACCGAGATGGGAGGCGTCACCACCACAAAGAGAACCAGACCGAAGAAAGCGGTCCAATGGAGTGTCGTCGCGCGCAATCCGCGAAGGATCCATGCCGACCAGGGCGCGAAGAGCAGCAAGCCGGCCGTTCTCACCAACGTCTGCGGCATCTCGGTCTCGCGGTGAAGGCTCCATGCCGTGAGGATCGCGGCCACACCGACCAGGCAGGCGGCGATGCCCGACGAAACCCCGAAGGGGGATTGCGGTCTTCCCGACGGCTTCTTCTCATTGGTCCCGGGCTTTGCTCCGTGCCCCACCCCTGTCTTTGCCGCTCGTTTCTGCCTGGTGTTCTCGTTCGTACGTCGCGACCGAACGTACAGCCCCCCGAGAATCACCATCGCAACCACGGTGGCGATTCCCGCCAGAGCCTCGAGCGCCCCCTCGTCCCCGCTCCAAAGAAGAGCGCGCAGGACGGTCCATCGCGCGGATGGCGACCAGCCTTCGGACCCGAGATTCCCCTGAAAGTGAAGGCCGAAAAAACTGCCGGTCTCCGCCTTCATCCAGAGTAGGAACGGCGACAGAAACAACATGTAGGCGAGGCCGAAGAGAATCGGACGTTTCCAGGGCGAACCGGACTCCGAACCGAACGTTGCGGTCGCGTCGCCTCCGAAACGAGGATGGCCGAGCAGCATTCCCCCACCGGTCGCCGCAGCCAACAGCACGGTTTCTTCGCGCAGGGCTGTCGCCGCCGCGAAGAACAACGCGGCCGTGACCAGCGGTCCAACGCCGGTTCTTTCCGACACGACCCAGCACCAGGCCCAGATCAGAAGTGCGGTGACGAGCGTGTGCTCCCAGAACGTCGACGCGTAGAACATCACCGGCCCCAAAGGTCCGGCGAAGGCCAGGGCCCAAAGCGGGGACGCACCAAGTCGCGCGGCAAGAACGGCCGCTCCCCACGCGGTAAGCGCGGCACCCAGTAGAGGCAGAACGAAACGCCCGTATTCTCCGAGTGCGAGGAAGGGGCGAGAAACCGCGGCGAAAGTCGGGGGGTACTGACTGAGAAGACGACGCGAGACCGTCGCCCCAGCGGAGCCGTCCTCGACGACGTGCGCAAACGGCTCTCCGATGGGGACGAAACGCATCTCGGGGTCGAGGGACTGCCCCGGGTACATCAGGTCGTAACCCGATGCCGACTGACTCTGCAGCCACTTGTTCCCATTGTCGACGGTCCAAAAGACCTCGGCCGGGCGAAGAGCCACGGCCAGACAACAGATGAGCGTGTACAGGGCGAGAAAAGCGAACGTCGCTGGACGCATGGCCGCACTTCCGACATGAAGGCCGCTGCCGTCCGAGCCCGTCATTGCTCCATCGACTTGATCGTGCGGATGACCTCGCCTTCGGAACCGGCCTCCATCAGCTCATCTCGCACCGACTCGTGGGAAAGCCCCTCGGCCAGACTCTTGTAGACGCGCATGTAGGAAGTGTCGTCGTAAGGCGGCGCCGCCAGAATGAAGAAGAGATGAGCCGGATGGCCGTCCATCGATCCGTACTCCAGCCCCGGAGTCGAGCGGGCGAAACCGAGCATGAACTCCTTGGCGTGGATCGATCGGACATGAGGAATCGCCAGCCCACGAACGAGACCGGTCGTGGCTTTCTTTTCTCTGGATAGAAGGTCCTGCGCCAGTTTCTTCTTGTTGCCGACCCGTCCGCCCCGATCGAGCAAGGCGACCAGTTCCTCGAGAATCGCCTCCTTCTGCCTCAGGGCGTAGCGATCCTTCGGAATCTCCTCGCGCTCTTCTTCGGGAAGATCGAGCGTTTCCATTTCCAGAAGGATGAGCTCCGGTCGGAGCAGGCGTGAGAGCTGCAAGGGTGTTGTCCTACGACTCGGTTCGTCCCGAGGTGGCGTCCATCGAGCGTTCCGCGGCAGCCGCAGCAGCGTCGATCTCCGCTTCTGAACCGGAGAGATAGAGGCGGCCGAAAGCGCCAATCGGTTTGACGTCGACATGCGTGATGTTGGCGGCCTTCTCGGCTTCGTTGGCCGCGAGAATGGCGTAGGCGGCGGGCTCTGTTTCCAAAATGTAGAGGGAGTCGCCAGGCTTGATCATCGAGCCGTACCGAGTCCGGTTGATCAGCTGCGTGTGGTAGGACTCGACGGAGCGAATGATCTGCGAGGAAACAACCCGCGGCTTCATTCGATCGTTTTCTTCCCGTTCGATTCCTCGAAGAATCGCTTCCCCGGCTTGGCGGACCTCACCCTGGTCCTCGTGATGGACCTCCAGCACCCCGAACGCCCTCTCGACCGCGATGGTCGCAGGACGCACCCGCGTCGACTTCAGCGCGGTGTCCAAAAGTCGGTGGATGCTGATCCCGGGAGCGATCTCGACCCAGAGCGAGGCCACTCCTTCCACGGGAAGGAAGCCGCGAGAGGTCGTCCCGATTTGGGCGGCCAGCTGCGGCTGTAGGTTGTCCAGAAATGCGTACGTTCGAAGATTGATCATAGGGCGCAATGCTATCGGCGGTCGCGAAGCGGTGTCAACGTATCGACCGCGGTTCGTCCGCCTGGCCAAGGGATCTGTTCCCGGCGACCCGAGGAAGGGGGGCGAAAACTGAGATCAATTGAGATCGGTCAAATCCTCATCCACGGCGTCTTCCGGACAGCGGCCCACCTGGGACCACTCGACAATCGCTCTCGTCTCCACCTCGCTAAGGCCCAGGAACATGCCGAGAACGTCTTCTTCCAGGACTCTCTCGTGGTAGCACGCCAAAGCCAGGTTGAGAAAACGCTCCGGAAGGAAGATCCCGCTGGCCGTTCGCAGCTCCAGCGGGGGCTCGGCTTCATCACGCCCTGCGACGATGCCGCCCGTTTCGGAGGGCACACTCTCGACCCTGTCGGCCGAGCCCTCATCCCCGGCCGACGCATCCCGAAGTTGATGCGCCAGGGACTCCAGGCCGCGGTCGAGTAGGCGGTCGTAAAGCACCGCTTCGGGAACGCCAAAGAGGGTCTGCAGGATTCTCCACGAGTCTTCGGGTCGGCTCTCTCCACTTTGGACCGTGTTTCCCAGTTGCTCTAGGTACCCATGGAGCGAACCCTCCGGCACGAGCAAAGCCCGGGCAAAGAGGTCGGCGCGAACTTCGGAGGGAGACTCGTCGAGGTTCTCCAGGGTCTCCGGATGCCAACGGCAGACCCGGTTCTGGTAAGGATCGTGATCCGCAATGAGGTGGCCGAGCAGATGCGCGAGAACGAACGCCGCTCGCGGATCCTCCGGGTCGATCCCAAGAAGAAACGCCGGTCCGACCTCTCCGTCGAAGAAGAATCCTGCTGTCAGGGGAGGCGGGTCGTCCGTCGAAGCGGGCACCGAACCGTGCGGCGACGGGTCAGATCCGGTGCGGGGCGACTCGGGCAGAAGGCTCGACGGCGTTCCCGCGAACACGATCTTGATCCCCGTGTCCTCCAGATCTTCGAGCAGTTCGATGGAGGGAACGTCCGGGAATCCGAGCATCATCCGCTCCGCCTCGGCCAACTCGGCTGCCTGCTGCTCCAACGGATCATCCAGATGCTCGCGCTGCTCCAGAAAACGCGGATGCACCGGCAGTTCGTAGCGGATTTCCCCCTGCACGACCTTTTCGAGAAAGACATAGCGCTCGAGAAACTCGAGAGAGGACCGGAGGAACGCCTGCTCCGGACTTTCGGGCTCCGGCGCCGGGTCGAAACTCTGCTCCCATTGATCCAGGCGTTCGACGGCCAAGGTGTCCCCGAAGGGGAACTCGGGGTGGTCTCGAACGATGTTCTTCTCACCACTCATCCGCGGCTATCAGCTTCCTTCTTCGTTCGGAGAGACTTTCAGGACGGCGCTCTGGACGATGTTCGCGCCTTAGTTCCGGGTGCTGTTCGGGCCTTGGTTCGGGACGACGTTTGGGGAGCCGTTCGACACGCCTCGACGAAACGACGCGCCCGATCGGGGGACACGATTTCCCGAGCGTCACCGCGTTTCTTCGTCGCGCTTCCGACGATGATCCCGTCAACGTGCGGCCAGAAGTCCGCGACATTGTCCGCAGTCGCTCCACTGGCCAGCAAGACCGGAGTCCCATTCGCACGGGTTCTAACCTCGGAACAAAACTCGGGATCGGGAGCGGCACCGGTCCTCGCCCCCGTGATCAGGACGGCGTCCGCGCCGCCCCGACCAATCAAATCCTGCAGCTCTTCTTCCCAGGCACGCGGGGCGAGCGGCTGAGCGTGTTTGACACGGAGGTCCGCGAGGATTCGAACATCCGGCGCAAGCCTCGCGCGAAGGCGAAGCAAGTCGGCGGCTCGCCCTTCGATCAGTCCCTGGTCCGCAACGACGGCACCCGTCAGCACGTTGACACGTATGAAACCGGCGCCGGTGGAGGCAGCGATCGACAACGCGGACTCAGCGTCGTTTCTCAGGACGTTGACACCCAGCGGCACTCCGACCTCGTCCCGAATTGCGGAGACCAGGACCGCCATGGCGGCCACCGTCTCGGCCGGGACCCGATCTTTGTAGAAGGGAGCGTCCCCGAAGTTCTCGACGATAAGAGCATCGCAGCCCGCTTCCGTCAGTCGGAGTGCGTCTCGGACGGCCCGATCCCGAATACGTTCGAAGCGCCCCTCATACTGGGGCGCTCCGGGAGTCGCGGCGAGATGGACCACGCCGACAATCGGCTTGCGGCTCCCGAAGGCTTGCTTGAGCTCCATTCGGGCCCTCCGCCGCTATCGGCCGACCGGGATCTCGTATCCGATGGTGGCCCGGAAGTCGGGATAGTCGGCCAACTCGACCTTGGCGTCGAAAATCAGGTTGTTGCCGCTGCTCATCGGGTACATGTAGCCCAAGTCGAAGGCGACACCGAACTCCGTGTCACTCGTATCCAGTCCCAGCTCTTCCAGCCGGTCTCCCACATCGCCGCCGATCGAGATGTACTGGAATGCGATGTGGACTCCACCGTAAACCGAACCGGCATCACCGAGCGGTGCCGAGGCGACCACGCTGGGGCCAATTCCGAACAGCGTCTGATCGTCGCCGAAACCGAGGTCGGCCGTGGCGTGAATGCTGATCGGAGATGTGAGGGCAAAGCGGGCGACCGCGCCGACCGTGAACTGGTCCGGGCTCGTGCTCAACCCGACAGTCGGTCCCCAACCGCGAAATGCGCCACCCTCATCCTGAGCGAGAGCATCGCTCGAAAGAGCGGCCGCGCCGACAGCGACACAGGCAAGAGCACCCAAAACACTGATGAAACGGCGATTCAATTCAAGCCTCCTTGTGAGTATCCAAGACCGACGGTCCCAGGAAATGGGGCCCCGTCGATGCTGCGGAAACGAGGAGTGTGCCTTTCCCACCCCTTTCGGTCAACGATCAGAAACGGAAGGGATAGGTTATGGAGCGAAAAACCGGGGTCGTCGGGCACGGTTCGCGCAGCTTTCGAGCACATGACGAAATCTCACCACTCTCCGGATCGTGACCCGAACTTCGTACCTCCGTTTTGTCCGAATCACCTCTGTCCCTTTCACTTGGACTCGGACACCCCCTGGCCCTGGCACCGTAACGGCTACTACACCCGCCAGTCGGATCAGGCTCGTTTCCAGGCCTTTCGTTGCCTTCACTGCCAGCGCGGATTCTCGACCCGCACCTTTTGTTCCGACTACTGGCTCCGAAAACGCGATCTTCTGCCCAAAGTCGCCAGTCTTTCCGTCGCCGGAGCCGGCCTTCGTCAGGCGGCGCGGTTCTTCTCGGTCAGCCACACGACCATCGGTCGACACCTGGCTCGCGTCGGCAGACACGGTCTTCTCTTCCACCGAGAGATTGTCCGTGAGCTCCAGATCAAAGAGCCCGTAGCCGCCGACGGTTTTGAGTCGT
>JAUIHP010000001.1 GCA_030431975.1 bacterium
GGCCTTTGCGACGAAGGGGACTGTCCGTGAATCCGTAGACGAACCAGGAACTCTGCCCCGCAGCCAGGTTGATGTGGAAGGGGAAGTACTGTGAGTACTCGAAGGTCTCGAAGCCGTCCACGACGACCGGCTCTTCGATCTTGGCGGTCTCGAGAGCTCTTGCAAGAAAGAGGAGGCCATGCCGGCCGAGGCGGGCTTGATGTCGGGCAATCGTCGAATGTGGCGCCTCGAGGATCCGCCCGGCCTGACGGAGCGCAGTTCCGTTGGACAGGGTCTGGGCGACCTTAGCCAACAGCTTTCTCCGTCGAAGCCAGTAGGTTCCGGAAAACGTTCGAGTAGAAAATCGTCGACCGCAGTGACGGCAAAGAAAGCGTTGAAACTGGCGCTGGTCCGACGGCCGAGTAAAGAAGCCGTCGCGGACGTAGTGCCACTCCCGTCTGCTCCCTAAGTGATAGGAACAATCGCGGTTGGGACAAAAGGGCGGGTGATAGGTCGAGTAGATCGCCCCGGGTGACGGAGTTCGGTCGGTCATGCTCGGAGAACTGCGAAACCCGTTCCCGAACGTCACCAATCCTCAGGCCACAACCTTCGGGTCACGCACGAAGAGCAAACCCGGACGCAGGAGCCACTCGCGGAACTGCTCTTCCGTCGCTTCGGTCTCGATCTCCATCTCGAACGGCTGTCCACGGTAGAGGGATCCGTTGACGCTCTCGAGCAACGAGTTGATCTTGACCAGGGTCTTGGCCGGCGCTTCTTCCAGAACGACGAGGAAACGATCTCCGTCGCTGGAAATCAGTCGCACCGGCTTTTCCTTCTTGGCCTTGTTCGCGAACTTGCGCATGAGCCGGCGTCGCTGCGTCTGGTATCGCCGGTAAACGAAGAACCCGATGACAGCGAAAGGAAGGATTCCTCCCAACCCGCCCTCATTGGCCAAAACTACAATGATGAGGACAACGAGAATCGTGCCCCAAAGCGCGAGGAAGAGAACCCCGCGGCCGGAAAGAGCGCCGTCACCGATGGCCTTCCCACCGGGGGCGCGAGCTGCGAGCCTCCGGAAGCGATCACTCAGTCGGTCCATGAAGGGCGCGGAGGAACTGACTCCCGACTCCAGCTCTCGCTTGATCGCAGTGAGCGCCTCGGCGATTTCGGCCATGCTTTGGTAACGATGGTCTGCCTGCTTTTCCAGACAACGGTTGACGACGCGTTGCAACGAGTAGGGCAGTCCGGCCTTGAGATCACTGATGGGCTGCGACTCGTTGAAGGCGATGGCGTGCATCGTGTCGAGTGCGCTTTCGCCGCTGAAGGGAAGCTTTCCGGTGGCCATCTCGTAGAGCACGATCCCAAACGAGAAAATGTCCGACCTCTTGTCAGCGGGAAGGCCCCGCGCCTGCTCGGGACTCATATAGGCCACGGTTCCGAGGACGGCCCCGACCTCGGTTTGCGAAATCGCGGCTGTCTTCATGGCCATGGTCTGGAACGTCGTCACCGTCTGGTCCGACCCCGCTTCGTCTGCGTTGTCGACAAGCTTGGCCAGGCCGAAGTCGAGGACCTTGGGATGTCCGTCCCGCGTCACCATGATGTTGTCGGACTTGATGTCGCGGTGAACGATCCCGGCGTCATGGGCGCTTTGGAGAGCCGAGGCCACCTGAATCCCGATGTCGATCGCGGAAAGGACGTCGAGTTCGTCGCGCTGGATCAGTTGGCGGGCGGTCGCCCCGTCGATGAACTCCATGGCGATGAAAGACGCATCGCCTTCGGTCTCGATTCCGTAGATCTGAGCGATCGCCGGATGGTTGACGGCGGACGCGGCTTTGGCCTCACGCAGAAACCGGGCACTCCGTTCCGGATCCGACATCAGTTCCGGCGGGAGCACCTTGAGAGCGACCGGTCGTTCCAGGCGGGTATCAACGGCCTGGTAGACCACTCCCATGCCACCTTGACCGAGCTTCTTGACGATCTCGTAGTGGCCGACTTTGGACCCGATTTCCATAGGATGTTCGATGGTAGAGGGCGGTTCATTCCGCATCAAGTGACCGCTTCGACTTACGTTGCGGCAGCGCGAAGGTTGCAGTCAAAGTCAGGGCGGTCCCGGGTCGAACGAAACCACGGAAGCGGGGTAGGATGAGGCGAATGGAACAGATTACCCGACAACGGATCGCCATGGCCGGGCCCCGGCGCAGAGAGATTTGGCGTACGGCCTTTTCGATCGCGCTCTCCCTTTTCCTCCTCGCGGCCGGCGTGCTGCCCGAGATGGCCCAGGCCCAGTCCAGCCGTCGTACCGAGGGACCTCCCCCCGTCGAACGCAAGCCGGGAGCGCCGCCCTGGCCGCGTGACTTCGAGATCGGTCTCGAAGCGGCGCGCGCCTTCGCCTTCTACTTCGGCCTGGTCGACGACGAGGAGATGCTGCAACGAGTCACCAACATCGCGTATCAAGTTGCGGCGCAGACCGGGCACCCGGACTATCTCTACACCTTCAACATCCTCGATATCGACGATCCGAACGCGCTCGCTCTTCCGGGCGGCTTCATCTTCATCACGCGGGGAATGATGGAGCAGAATCTGTCCGACGATGCTCTCGCCCATCTCCTCGGTCATGAGTTGGCTCACGTCACCGAGCGCCACTTCGCGCGTTCCGAACGCCTCGCCGGGCTGCTCTCCCTTCTGCAAACCGCGGTACTCGTTGCGGCCATCGTTGCAGTTCCGCAATCCCGTTCCGGAGGCTATGACTACGACGAGCACTCCGACCGCTACCGTTTGAGCGCTTCCGGGAAGGACGCGGCCATTCAGGGAACGACGATCTTCGGCGGGCTCTTTCGCGAACTGCTCGTTCGCGGCTACGGCCGCGGGCTCGAAGTCGAAGCCGATCGGATTGGACGTCGCTACGCGGGCCGGGCCGGATTCGCCATGAGCGGCGGCGTCGAACTGATGAACACCCTTCGGGATCGCATCTACGAAGACATGGAGTACGGCTACTGGCGCACTCACCCGTTCTTCCAGGAACGCGTCGACAAGGCACGCGCCGCCAGTGACGCGGGCGGCTCTCCCCCGCCGGACACGGAAACGAGAGCCTACCGTGCACAGATCCAGGACCGCATGGCCCGGTTGGCCGACACCATCCTCAACGACGATCTCGCGATCTTTCTCTATGAAAGCGCTCTCCGCATCGGACCCGACGGTGCGCACGCAGTCGTCGTCCATCGTCAGAAACTGGAGCGACGTGTCGAAGCGGTCCGGAAGCAGGCGGACGTCTTCCGGCGCCTGACACCGATCATCGCCGAGTACGACTCCCTCGTCGCGAGGGTCCACGAGGAAGTCCGGGTGCCGGAAGAAGAGGTTCGCCGACTGGAAACGGGTCGGGACGAACTCATCGCCGAAAGAGAGAATCTCTTCCCCAAGGCCAAGGAACGAATCGCGCAAGGAAGTGCATCGACCCGAATCCTGGAGACGTTCCTCGAAAACTATCCTGACGATCCCGAAGCGACGGAACTGAAGTTCGTTCTTGCCGAACAGTACGCTCTCACGAATCGCGCCGATCAGGCGGCGCTGGAACTTGATGAACAACTCGCAATCTGGTCGGCCGACGAGGACGCTCCACTGCGTGAGAGGGCCGTGGGAATGCTCGGCACCCTCGTACCCAAGACGGAGGATCTGACGACCAATCAGATTCTGCTGGAGCGCTCACCGTCCGACTCGGTGCGTTCATGGGCCGGAGCCCGGCTCGAAGTGTTGGCGTCGGAACTCGATTCCCTGGAGATCGGCAGCCGATTCCTGGCCCGCTACCCCGATAGCGAGCAGGCGGACACGGTTCGGGAGCGGGTGGAAGAGTTGGCCCGAAAGCAGTACCACAAGGCTCGAATTCAGGAGTCCCTGGGAAAGATGCAGGAGGCGCTCGACACCTACCATGAAGTGCTGCTCATGGCGTCCGCCACCGAAGCGGCGCGCAAGTCACGGGCGGGTATCGAGCGAATCCAGGCGCTCGAAGCCCGATGAGTTGAGCTGACCTTCCTCTCTCGCCAGCCGCTCCTTCTAGCGCTCCTTGTAGTTGGGCGCTTCCTTCGTAATCGTAACGTCGTGCGGATGGCTTTCGCGCAGGCCGGCTGACGTGATCTGCACGAACTGAGAGTTCGTCCGAAGCTCATCGACCGTCCGCACACCGCAGTAGCCCATTCCGGCTCGAAGTCCTCCGACCAGTTGGAAAACGACCGCGCTCAGGTTGCCCTTGTAGGGAACCCGTCCCTCGATGCCCTCAGCCACGAGTTTGTTCTCGTTGACCGGCCCTTCGTCATCGCCTTGGAAATAGCGATCTCCGGAACCGGCGCGCATGGCGTCGATCGACCCCATTCCCCGGTAGAGCTTGTAGGCCCGCCCCTGATAGAGCACCGTCTCGCCGGGTGATTCTTCCGTTCCGGCAAAGAGACTGCCGATCATGACGGCGCTGGCGCCGGCGGCTACCGCCTTGGGAATGTCTCCCGAGTACTTGATGCCGCCGTCGGCAATGGTGCGCACGTTGTACTTCTCGGCCGCTTCGGAGCAGTCGAGAACGGCGGTTACCTGAGGAACTCCGATCCCAGCCACGACGCGCGTCGTGCAGATGGCGCCCGGCCCCATTCCCACTTTGACGATCGACGCGCCGCGCTCACAGAGTTCACGCGTGCCCTCCGCCGTTGCCACGTTGCCGCAGATGATGTCGATGTCCGGATGCTCGGTTCGCAGCCGGGAGAGAGCATCCATCACTTTGGCGGAATGTCCGTGGGCGCTGTCCAGAACGAGAAGGTCGCAGCCCTTCTTGGCCAACTCCTGGGACCGCTCCAGGCTATCGCCACCGATTCCGATGGCTGCTCCCACCCGCAGCCGTCCCTTCGGATCGACGCAGGCGTTCGGGTACTTCGCCTTCTTCAGGATGTCTTTGACCGTGATGAGACCGCGAAGCATTCCCTCCTGGTCGACAACCGGCAGCTTCTCGATCCGGTGGCGATGGAGGATCGCCTTCGCATCTTCCAACGTCGTTCCGAGAGGCGCCGTCACCAAGCGGTCCTTGGTCATTACCGAGTCAATGGGAACCGTCGGGTCGTCGATGAAACGAAGATCGCGGTTGGTCAGGATTCCGACGAGACGGCCGTCGAGTGTGATGGGAACGCCGGAGACCCGGTAGTGCGACATGACTTCGAGCGCACGCCCGACCGGGAGATCCGGCGGCAACGTCACGGGGTCGGTGATCATGCCGCTCTCGGAGCGTTTTACCTTGTCGACTTCGGCGGCCTGCTCCTCGATCGACAAGTTCTTGTGAATGATGCCGACGCCGCCGGACCGGGCCAGCGCAATGGCAAACCGACTTTCCGTGACCGTATCCATGGCGGCGGAAAGAAGTGGAATCCGAAGATGCAGGTTCGGCGTCAAGTCGACGCTGACGTCCACTTCCGCCGGGACGATCTCCGAGCGCGCTGGGAGTAAGAGCACGTCATCGAAGGTCAAACCCTCTTTCGCAATCTTGTCCGGTCGGCTTGGATTCATCCCTGTCCTCCTGATCTGAAAGCGGCCCTATCCCTGCGGTCGAAAGCACAAAAAGCGAAGCGGCGCGCAATCGCACGCCGCTTGGCCTCCGGAGAAAGTGCGCCGCGTTCGGGCGCCGTCTCCGCATCCATACAGCAACGGCCGGAATCAGATCCGGCCGTTCGCAATCTCGTCTCTGGGCGCGTCACTGCCCGTCTTCTCCTGACCCGAGCCGGCCGCCCAGGTCGTCTTCCCCCTCCCATAGGATTCCTTCGTAGGGAGAGAAGTGAAAGTGGATTCCCAATCGGAAGATGAGTGCATTCAAGTTGCTGTCGAAAAGATCGTCGAACTTGTCATCACCCGAAAAGATGTAGTGATCCTGAAGCGCTGCGGAAAGCGTGGTGTGGGGCCCGATGCGGCGTTCGGCCTCCATGGTCAGGACCAGTCCCGGATCGAATCCGTTGTAGAACTGCTGGGAGCCCCGATCGCGAATCGACTTGCCGTCGAACTTGTAGTTCCAACCGTAGAGGCCTGCACCACCGCCGACGCGCCAGGTCATCCCCTGATAGCCGCTGAACTCCCGTAGAAGGGACAAGCTACCGAAGTTCACGGCGAGAACCGTGTCACCCCGGGCTTCGAAGGAGTTCCATCCAAACCCGAACTCACCGCTGCCGATCCAACGCTCGCCGAACCGATACCGGAAGTTGCCCTGAAGGACGAACTTGGTTTTGGATCCTTCGACTCCGGACGGCCCGAAAAACTTGATCCCACCGAGGGACGCCCCGTAGCCGGTGAAGCCGACCAGGGACTCGTACTCTTCTTCTTCCTCGACGGAATCCTCGTCGACGAAGATGTCCGAAGGGCTCGATTGAGCGAAGGCCGAGCCGACCGCAAGCCACATCATCAACAGGATGAAGAAGCCGCTACCTACACCCCACCCCTGCTTCCACCTCGAAGCCATCGATCCTCCTTGGCGAGCCGCTCGCCACCCCGACCGGCGCGGTCCGCCCGCATCCAGAAACGGCCAGGGTACAAAAACCCCAGCCGCCAGGGGCGCAGTATACCGTGATCGACCTCGGCTTGACCACCTCTTGGGGCGGAAAGGTCCCAACCGGGATGGATTCGCCCAGCAAGCGTGGACTTGACCTGCAAGGCGGACGTCGGCATGATTCCCGTTCCCCAAAGATCGAATGCCGGCGTAGCTCAGTTGGTAAGAGCGCAGGATTCATAACCCTGAGGTCGGTGGTTCAATTCCACCCGCCGGCACCACTTTTCGCCTTCCGACGACCGCCGTCGCGGCTGACGCGGAGCAGGGACCGTTACATGCGTCCCAACCAGAATGAGTTCTCCCTCCGGGCCCGATTCCGTCATGCGCTAAAGAAGAGTCGTATCCAGGACGGATCACGTCTTCTCGTCGCGGTCTCAGGCGGCTGCGATTCCGTCTCCCTACTCCATCTGGTGCTCGCCGAGGCTCCCCAAAGGAATTGGACCGTCCACGTCGGCCACGTCGACCACGGACTGCGGCCCGACTCCCGCGACGATGCGGAGTTTGTCCGAGGACTCTGTCACGCACTCGACGTGCCCTCACACGGATTGCGCGTCCGCGAGGAGGCCTGGAGCCGCCGACGAGGAGAGTCGGTCGAGGCCGCGGCGAGAAGCCTCCGCCGCAAAGCGTTGCGCACCATCGCCCTACGAAACGATCTGGAGTGTGTGCTTCTGGGCCAGACACGGGATGACCAGGCAGAGACAATCTTGCTGCGACTTCTCCGGGGCTCCGGTGTGCGCGGATTGGGGGCCATGCGGGTCCGGCGCGGTCGCTGGATTCGCCCGCTTCTTTCTATCGGGCGGGAAGAACTCCGTAGCCGGGCCACCCGCCACGGTCTGGAGTGGCGGGAGGATCCCTGGAACCAGGACCCTCGATTCGACCGGGTCCGCGTCCGCCGGCAGATCCTTCCTGCGCTCGAGGAAGCCTTCGGTCCGAGTGTGCACACCGTCCTCTCCCGATCCGCCTCGGCCCTGCACTCCGTCTCCGACTTTTTGGACGAGCAGGTCACCGCAGCATGGCAGGAACTGTCGCCGCACCCCGGCCCCGGGCCCAGTCCCGACGCCGTCTGCGATGAGCCGCCACAACCGGGTACTTCGCCGGTCCCGGGCACAGGTCTGGACACGGGTCCGACCTCGATCCGGCTTGAACGGGCACGGCTCGCGACCTATCATCCAGCGGTGACGGAAGGTATTCTCCGACGGGCATTTCGGGCCGTCGGGGGCCACAAGCCGCAGCTAGGACTGGCCCACATCCGAGCCCTCGAGGAGGCGGTGCGGAGCACGAAACCCCGCAGCTTCGACCTGCCGGGAAACGTCCAAGCGACCGTGAATGCTCGCGAAGTGCGATTGGTAAAGGGAATCGAAGAATCCTGACTCCCGATGCCCAGTTTCCGGCATCCAATGGTAAGAGGTGAAGATCGCTGGAAAACCGTAGTTTCGCCGTCGGGGACAGGGTCCGCTTGGGACCGACCGAAGTCCGAGTCATGCTCACGGAACAGCAGATTCGGGATCGGGTAAAAGAGATGGGCGCTTCGATCGCCCAGCGACACGAAGACGACGTCCCGATTTTCATTGCCCTCCTCAACGGAGGGATCGTTTTCCTGAGTGATCTCGTACGGGCCTACGGAGGTGATCATCAGATCGACTTCCTCAAGGTCTCCCGCTACGACCCGACCCGTCGGGAGCCGACAGCGGTTCGAGTGATCCATGACATTCAGTCCGACATCAAAGGTCGGAGCGTGGTGGTGGTCGAAGGGGTACGGGCGCGCGGAACGAAGATTCAGTACGTGGAACGGTTCCTGCGCCTCCATGAACCGAAGAACATCGAATACTGTGCGTTGATCGAACCGGAGGATGCCCAGAAATCAGTTCCGCTGAACGAATCGGGCTTTCGGATCGATAAAGAGTTTGTAGTTGGGTACGGGCTGGATTTCGAGGAGCACTACCGGAATCTTCCCTTCGTCGGCGCGCTGACGACGAACGGCCCCTCCCTCTCGCAACCGAAGGAAGCCTGATGAACTTGAGTTTGCTATTCCGCTCGGATGACGGCGGTCAGGACGGCGGCGACGACCAGGGGCCGAAGAGACCGATGGGTCAGATCCCCGGTCGCCAATTCCGCGCCTTCACCTTCTGGCTCCTCCTGGTTCTGCTCGCGATCGTCCTGGTTCAGATGTGGGTTTCGACGCGAGCCAACAGCCACGAGGTCACCTACTCCGAGTTCTGGAAGCAGGTCGAGGCCAAGAACGTCGCCGAGCTCGACATCGGCTCGAAGGAGATCCGCGGCGAGTTCGTCACCGAGGTCCAACTCGACCCGACCAACGACCGCCGCGCCCCGATCAAGCAATTCCGCGTCGTCATCCCCGGCGACGTTTTCAACCTGGCCGACAAGGTCGAAGAGCGCAATCCGGACATCATCATCCGCGGACGGACCGAAAGCACTCCGTGGTTCAACATCTTCTTCTCCTGGTGGATTCCGCTGCTCGCCATCTTCCTGCTCTGGATCTTCTTCATCCGGCAGATGCAGGCGGGTGGTTCGGCCGCCCTCAAGTTCGGCAAGTCGAAGGCGAAGATCCTCAACGAGAATGCGGTCAAGGTGACGTTCCGTGATGTGGCGGGAGCGGACGAAGCCAAGGAAGAACTGCAGGAGATCATCGAGTTCCTTCGGGATCCGAAGAAGTTCCAGATGCTGGGCGGCCGCATTCCCAAGGGCGCTCTGCTCCTCGGCCCTCCCGGAACGGGAAAGACGCTGCTGGCCAAAGCCGTCGCTGGTGAAGCGGGCGTTCCCTTCTTCAGCATGAGCGGTTCCGACTTCGTCGAGATGTTCGTCGGTGTCGGCGCTTCGCGAGTTCGCGATCTCTTCGAACAGGGTAAGAAGAACGCCCCCTGCATCATCTTCATCGACGAGATCGACGCCGTCGGTCGTCATCGCGGCGCCGGCCTGGGCGGCGGTCACGATGAACGCGAGCAAACCCTGAATCAGCTTCTGGTCGAGATGGACGGTTTCGAGTCGAACGAAGGTGTCATCCTAATCGCCGCGACGAACCGCCCGGACGTTCTCGATCCGGCGCTTCTTCGCCCCGGCCGTTTCGATCGCCAGATCGTCGTCGACCGTCCCGATCAGCGCGGCCGTTTCGGCATCCTCAAGGTGCATGCACGAGGCAAGCCCCTGGGCGAAGACGTGGACCTCCAGATCCTGGCCAAGGGCACGCCGGGCCTTGCCGGCGCTGAGCTCGCCAACCTGGTCAACGAATCCGCTCTCCTCGCAGCGCGCAAGAACAAGAAGAAGATCGGTATGCGCGACTTCGAAGAGGCCAAGGACAAGGTCATGATGGGCGCCGAGCGCAAATCGATGCTTCTCTCCGAAGAGGAGAAGAAGGTCACGGCCTATCACGAAGCCGGGCACGCTCTGGTCGGCTGGATGCTCGAGAACGCCGACCCACTGCACAAGGTCACGGTCATTCCTCGTGGACGCGCTCTGGGTGTCACCCACTTCCTTCCGGAAGAGGATCACTACACGCGCAGCAAGGAATACTGGATCGACACCATGGCCGTGGCCATGGGCGGACGCGCCGCCGAGGACATCATCTTCGGCCGCATCACGACCGGCGCGACCAACGACATCCAGCGCGTGACCGAGATTGCACGCAAGATGGTTACGGAGTGGGGCATGAGCGAGAAGCTCGGCCCGCTCAACTACAGCAACGACCACGACTCCATCTTCCTCGGCCGCGAGATCCAGCAGCACAAGGACTACAGCGAGTCGACGGCGGAACTGATCGACCAGGAAGTCTCGGTGTTGGCGAAAGATGCCTACGAGACCGCAGCCCGGGTCCTTCGCGAGCACCTGGACAAGTTGCATGCTCTGGCCCAAGCCCTGCTGGAACGGGAGATCCTCGACCGCGCGGAAATCGGCGCGGTCATCAACGGTGATCCGCTGGATCCGGTCGAGCCGGAACCGCCGACGGATACTTCGCCTCCCAAGGCGCCCGTCAGTGATCCCGAGCCTCGTGGGCCGCTGCTGGGCGGGGATCCCCTCCCCGGTCCGTCCGGAGCTTAGGTCGGCCACGCGCCGACCTTAGGCTCCTCCACGGAACCGTTCGTTGTTCCGGCCCCGATCCCGCCACACCTTCAAAGCCCGTGACCGCATCGTTGAGCTCGGCTCGACGACGCAGGTCATGGGCATTCTCAACGCGACTCCGGATTCGTTCTCAGACGGCGGAACGCACCAGACGGTGGACTCCGCACTTCGCCGCATCGACGAAATGGTCGAGGCCGGGGCCGACTGGATCGACATCGGTGGAGAAAGCACTCGCCCGGGAGCCGATCCAGTCAGCGCTGAGGACGAGTGGTCGCGAGTCGGGCCGATCTTCGAAGCCCTCCGCTCCCGACCGATCAGCGCCGGACTCTCCATCGACACGACGAAGTCGGAAGTCGCTCGGCGCGCACTCGACTGTGGAGCACAGGTCATCAATGACGTCAGCGCGCTGACCTTCGACCCGGAGGTCGCCGACCTCGCCGCTTCGAGTGGCGCCGGGCTCATTCTCATGCATATGCGCGGCGAACCCCGGACCATGCAGTCCGACACCCGCTATGCCGATCTGTACTGGGAAGTCCGTGAACACCTGATGTCCCAGGTACGCTTCGCGTTCTCGCGCCAGGTTTCTCCGTATCAGCTCGTCCTCGATCCGGGTATCGGGTTCGGCAAGAATGTGGAGCAGAATCTGGAACTCGTTTCCGGGCTCGGTCATCTCGGAAACCTGGGATTTCCGACTTTGGTCGGCGCTTCGCGAAAGTCGTTCCTGGGAAAGATTCTCGGCGGAGCCGGCGTCTCGGAACGTGTTCATGCATCGGTCGCCGTCCACGTAGCAGCGGCACTGGCCGGAGCGCACTTCGTTCGCGTTCACGACGTCAAGGAAACGGTTCAGGCACTTCGGGTCGTCGACAGGCTGATCGCACCCGCCTAGTGGGCCGTCACCGAGGAATCGGTAGTGATTGAGCGAGGGATTCTCGTTCTCAGCAAGGCGCGACGACGACGTGAATCGGCAACGTCGGGGAGGAGCCGTCGATGAAAGTGTTCGTTGCGGGGGGAACCGGCGCAACCGGCCGACTGCTGGTGTCTCAACTCCTTCAGCGCGGCGCGTATGTTCGAGCCGTGGTTCGATCCCTGGACCGGGTGCCGTCCGAGCTTGAGGCCGACGACCGCCTGTCTCTGGTCGAGGGAAACCTGCTGGAACTGAGTGACGCCCAATTTGACGCCTTGGTCTCCGGGTGTGACGCCGCAGCGTCCTGTCTTGGTCACACGATGAGCTTCCGTGGCATGTTCGGACCACCACACCGGCTGGTGACGGACGCAACACGGCGACTGTGTCGAGCTTTCGAACGAGCGAACGCGAACGGACCTCGGAAGTTCGTTCTCATGAGCACGAACGCGAATCAGAATCGGGACCTGCACGAACGCCTCTCGATTCCCGACAAGCTGGTGATCTCCATCCTGGGTCTGCTGTTGCCTCCACAACAGGACAACGTGGCCGCCGCCGAGTTCCTGCGAACTCAAATCGGTCCGGACCATCGCGGAGTGCAGTGGGTTGCGGTTCGACCCGACGGACTGGTGGACGAGCCTGCGGTCAGTGACTACGCCGTCCATCCATCGCCGACTCGAGGAGTGATCTTCGGCTCCGGCCGGACGAGCCGCATCAACGTGGCTCACTTCATGGCGAAGCTGATCACCGACGATGACGAGTGGAATCGTTGGAGGGGTCGAATGCCCGTGATCTACAACGAGGAAACGTCCACGCGATGAATCTGCCCGGAGTCATTCCCCGCCCTTCGCGATCTCGGGAGACAGAGGGCCACTTCCGGCTTGATCGCCCGCTCACGATCTTTTGCGAAACGGAGCCATCGCCGGCCGAGCAACTCCGGAGCTGGTTGCGCGAGAGGAATGTCTCGGCAGAGCTGGGAGGTTCACCCTCCACCGCACAAATCGTCATTGAGCGATCCAGTTCTTCGACTACGCAACAATTCGCCATCGGGCAATCCAGTTCTTCAGGACAAACGTCGGACGGCTACCAACTCCGGATCACGCCGGATCGGATTCGTATCTCGAGCGCGGAGGAGAGTGGTGCGTTCTATGCGCTACAGACTCTGCGCCAGCTTCTGCCACTCAAACCGACGGACGATGCCTCCCTCCCCTGTCTCGTGATCGAGGATGAGCCGAGGTTCTCGTGGCGTGGACTTCATCTGGACGTGGCCCGCCACTTCTTTCCATCCGAGTACGTCATGCACGTCCTCGACTGGATGGCCATGCACAAACTGAATCGCTTCCATTGGCATCTGACCGAAGACCAGGGTTGGCGCATCGAGATTCCGAGCTATCCGAAGCTGACCGAAATCGGTGCGTGGCGGCGCGGCGCTTCGGGTGAGCGCTATGGCGGTTTCTACACTCTCGACGAGATTGCCCGTGTCGTCGATCTCGCGCAAAGCCTCCACATCGAGGTCGTGCCCGAGATCGAGATGCCCGGCCATGCCCAGGCAGCTTTGGCCGCCTACCCGCATCTCTCCTGCACCGGAGGTCCGTTCGAAGTGTGGACGGATTGGGGCATCTCCGACGAGGTCTATTGCGCCGGAAACGAAGATGTCTTCGCCTTCTTGCAGTCGGTCCTGCAGACCGTTCTCGACGTCTTTCCCGGCGACTACGTACACTTGGGAGCCGACGAGTGCCCGAAACGGCGCTGGAAGTCGTGCCCAAAGTGCCAGGCACGAATGAAAGCGGAAGGCCTCGCGGACGAAGCCGAACTGCAGAGTCACTTCATGAAACGTATGGCCGGCTTCCTGGCGTCGCGCGGTCGTAAAGCGATTGGCTGGGACGAGATTCTGGAAGGCGGCGTTCCGGCCGGAACGGTCGTCATGTCCTGGCGCGGCACCGACGGAGGAGTTGCGGCCGCTCGGGCCGGTCACGACGTGATCATGACCCCGAACTCGCATGTCTACTTCGACTACAAGCACTCCGAAGACGACGTGCTGGGAAGACTGGGCGTCACTCCGCTCGAAACCGTCTACGGCTTCGAACCCGTCCCGGCATCACTCGTCGCGGACAAGGCGAGACGGGTCCTCGGGTCGCAGGCCAATGTCTGGACCGAGGGCATCGAGACCGAAGCAGACTTTGAACATCTCGTGTTCCCACGACTTTGCGCTCTGGCTGAGGTCGTCTGGTCCGGGCCCGAAAGAGACTGGACCGACTTTCGTCGGCGTCTGCGTGACCATGGAGCACGACTCGACGCGGCGGGCATTCGCTACTTCAGAGATCCGACCGTGTGGTTGCCAGACCGTTAGCTTGTTTGAGGCAGATTTGCTGAAAACCCTTTCTCGACGTCCGCTTCCGCAATCGATGGGAAGTTTCTTCATCAGCCTGGCTAGGGTTCGTCGACCAGACGCATCGCCCGCTCCACCTCTTCTTTGATCCCATACGGGTCGACATCGACCACCTCGTCCTTCTCATACGAACGCCCGCCGCCGCGTGCCTCCTGGAGACGGGCTTTCTTCTCCTCGTCGATCCAGAAGATCTGCCACTCGGTCAGTTGCTGGAACCGCTTCGGCCAGAAGAACTCCGGAAAGCCGACGTGATCCCAGTAGACGAACCGGACGTAGGGAGCCTGGAAGAGCGGCAGGTAAAAGGCCTCGTCCTGGATCATGGCATCGAGTTGATGCATGGCCTCGATGCGTCGGGCTTCGTCCATGTCGAACCGGTAGATGTCGATCCACTCGTCAGCCTGCGGGTTGCCGAAAGCCCAGACATTGTTGTTGTTCGTCGTCTCGAGAAACTCGGAGTGGAAGTACTGGTGCGGCCCTGGGAAGAAGTTGGATGTACGGCTGTAGTGAATGAGTTCGTACTCTCGCTCGAGTCCCCGCTGAAACGCGGTGCCGGGCTCGATAAGGCTGAGCTTGACCTCGATCCCCAACGACTGAAAGCGCTGCTTCATGATGGTGAAGAACGCCGTCCAGGCGCCGCTGCCATAGGTCAGGGTGAAGCTGGCTCTTCGGCCGTCGCCGTTGACGAAGAATCCTGATTCGTCCCGCCTCTCGTAACCCGCTTGCGTCAGATGCTCTCGACATTTCTTCGGGTTGAATCCGTAGGGCCGCAGCCTGGGATTCTCATACACCGTACCCTCGAAGGCCGACACCTTACGGTAGTAGGCGCTGTACATCAGATTCTCATTGAGGTCATCGAAGTCAAAGGCGTACTGGACCGCCTTGCGGAAGTCCTTGTTCTGAAAGATCGGCTTGGTCAGATTCATGGCCAGGCCATGCATCCCTTGTGGGTAGTCCACGAAGAGACGCTTCTTGTGGATCCACCCCTTCTCGATTCCGTCGAGGTCGGTTCCCGTGGCCCACTTCTTCGCAGACGTCACGCGATAGAAATCGAGATCGCCCTTCTGGAAGTAGTCATAGGCGCGGTCGATGTCCTGCGCGACCCGGATCTCGATGCGGTCCACGTTGTACATCCCCTGGAAGTACCGTTTGTCCGTTCCCCACCAGTCTTCCAACTTCTCGAAGACAACCCGGTGCCCCTCCACCTGATCCGTGATGACGTAAGGGCCTGGACCGACGGCCGGAGCAAGGTTGTGTTCCTTGATCCAGTTCTCGTTGAGCTCATGGCGGTGTCGCGGCAGCGGAAAGAGATTCAGATCGTCGAGCGGACGCCAACTCTCCTGCCTTCCGACGACCTGGAGCGTGTGCTCATCCAGCGCCGTAACTGAGCTGAAGTTCTCTTCCATGTAGTTGTTCCAGAAAGGGTCGACGATGAATTCGCTCTCCAGCATCTCCTTGGCGAACACGAAATCGTCCGCGGTGATCGGCTGGCTGTCGGACCATCGAGCGTCCGGATCGAGCTTGTAGAGAACGGTCTTGTTGTCGTCCAGGACCTTCCAGTGGGTGGCCAGGCAGGGAATATGGCGATCGGTGGTCGGATGCCTGCGAACCAGGGTGAAGTCCGTCGTCTGGGATCGATTCCAACCGGCAAAGGAGTCGTTGGAGTCCGGACCGACGATCCGGAAGGTCAGCGGATAGCTGGTCATCCAGGTCCGAAAGGTCCCGCCCTTCTTTGCCGCGGGATCTCCGATCGGTGGATCCGTCTCATTGGTCTGCCACTCCACCGTTTCGAGGTCGACCGCAGTGGCGACGGTGGCAAAGAGCCCGACCAACAGCGAGATCATCAATGGAAGCATGGGGTTTCTCCGTGGTGAATCGGGCACGCGAGTCCAAGACATGAGGCTAGCACGAGAAAGCGTGTCCGTCCCGCGGACGAGTCCAGTCTGACGAGTCGGGCCTGGATGGGTCGGGCCTACGCCAGTCGCGGTCTGCGCGAGTCGCGGTCTATGCGAGTCGGGTCTATGCGAATCGGGCGGACCTTCGCGACGGGGATGGGCGAGTCGGTCTAGAAGGATCCGCGCAGGAAGACGGAGACCGACCGACGAGGTTGAGGCGTCGTCGGCAGAGAGAAGAAGAACTCGTCGAACTTCGATATCTTGGAGTACGACTTGTCGAAGACGTTGCGAACGTCGACACCGACACGGACATCCCAGCCGGTACCGAGACGACGTTCGGCAAAGAGATCCGTCGTCCAGACCCCATCCAGTTTCGCACCGGCAAGCTCGGTGTTCGCTTCGTTGGACACGACGTGATCGAAGCCCCGGGCAACCAGCCTGATCAGGTTTCGATGGCCGCTCCACTCCGCCCCGAGCAGATAGCTCTGGCGCGGCATGTGGTTGAGATCGACGGTGCCTTCACCGTCCGCCGCGGTCTGCGTGCCGTCCGTGAGGGTGTAGTGCCCGAAGAAGGATCCTCGGTTCCAAACGTTGTAGGTACCAGAGACGTGGGCGCCCTGGATCGTCGACTCCGCTACGTTGGCGTTTGTCTGGTGAACGACGTTGACTCCGTCGATCTCGATGGGACCACGGAATTCGATCCGCCAAAGATCCTCGGCCACAGTCCGGAATCCGCTGAGAACGAGACGGGAACGGTCGCTCGGGAACCAGTCCACTCCAAGTTGAAAGGTCTCGGATACTTCCGGAGCCAGTTCGGGGTTGGGAAGGTGAACGTACTCGCCCTCTTCGATGACTCCCCACCGTTCGTACATCTTGTGCGGCGCGGGCGCGAGATATGCCGTTCCCCAACTCGCGTGCAGGCGAAGGCCGCTCATCGGATGGATCAGTGCGGCGACCCGCGGGTTCCACTGCTCGTCGAACCGGGAGTCATTATCGAAACGGACCCCGGCGGTGGCATGGAACCAGGATGTCGGCGTGGCCTCGATCTGACTGAAGGCGCCGACATTTCGGTAGTGAATGTCGTAGGAACCGAGCGGATAGTCGACGTCGGTCTTGGGAATGGACTGGAACCACTCCATCAAGCCACCGCTCAGCCAAGTGACCGGGCCTCGCTGCCACTGTACTTCGCTTGAAAGATGAGTGGACTCTCCCTTCCAGTAGAAGGAGTGATCCTCAAACTCCTGGGAGCCGGAGAAATCGTAGGAGTAGGTCGATGTCGGTTCGAGCTCGTTTCGGTAGTGCTCGACCGCTGCCCTGCCGCTCCAGGCGCCGTCGGTCTCGTGTCTCCAGCCTGCGGTGTAGATGTCCGTGACGAGGTCCCAGGTCGAATTGCCGGAGTAGTCGTACAGGGACGGCTGGAATCCGATTCCGTTGTTGCGGCTGCCGAAGAGCCGCAGGTAGCTCGCTTCCAGAGCCCCCGCCTCGAGTTTCGCGTGCAGGCTGTGGCTTTGCAGAGACGGATCGACCTCGAACTCCCCGAAAGTCTTCGGGTAGGCGTCGCCCAGGTCTTCCTGCTGCGAACTGAAGAAGCCGCCCGTCAGGTGCAGCGTCGCTTTGTCGCCCAACTGTACCCGGTGGCGCGCCTGAGCCTCGTAGGTTTGACTGGTTCCCGTCCCAAACCACACCTCGGTCGGCGCTGTGTCTTCGTTGGTTTCGGTGACGATGTTGACGATGCCGCCGATGGCGTCCGCGCCGTAAAGGGACGCAGCCGGGCCGTAGGTGACTTCGACCTGTCGCACGGAAACGAGAGGGATGTTGCGGAGAAATGTAAACGGTTCGCCGGTCGGGGCGGAGATGCGCTGGCCGTCGAGGAGAAAGAGCATCTTCGTGTTCGCTTCGATGCCTCGGATCAGGACCTCACTGGCGGCATGCTCGCTGCTCGTCAAGTCCACGACATAGACCCCGGGGAGGTCACGCAGGATGTCGAGAAGGTCGCGGTAGCCGGCCTCCCGAATCTCTTCACGGGAAACGACCATGGCCATGACCGCATTTTCGAGGACCGGCTTCTCCGTCTTGCTCACGGAGGTGACCGGAATGTTAAGGATTTCCTCGAGGGAGAGCCCCAGAAGGTCCTCGTCGGTCTGGCCGGCGGCACGGGAGAACAGGCCGAGCAGAAGCCCAGCGACCATCATCGCGATCGACGTAGCGGGTCTCATTCGGGCGGCCTCCTTCCCGTCTCCCTTGATCGGCCCGGAAAGTGAGGGTCATTAGCCCGGAATGCGGGATGGCCGCCATTCTGGGAGGAATCACCCGCAGTTTCTTTGGAGTCCACCCGGAAGGAACTGCCTGGTTGTCATATGGGTTTCCCTGACTGCCCAAAGTGGGCCTAAGCAACTACTTGGCAACACCTTGCGAGCAATGAAGCGCAAGTCGATCGGGCTGGCATTCGGAAAGCCCTTAGATGGTGGAAAACCCGTCGGCCGATATTCTTACTGCGTTCGCGGAGCTCTGAAGCCCGCCACGGTCCCGCCGTCCTTCTTCTGACCAACGACGGTGTGGCCTTCGGACGCCGGCACTCGTCGTCGCCACGTGAAGGGTATGGAGTTCCCGACGGTAAGGAGGGATCGCATGCCGAAAGTGGCCAGACCGAAACCGGTTCTCCTCCCGGAGCTTTGCAAGGGATGTGGGCGTTGCATCGAAGCCTGCCCCAAGCAGTGCATCTCCATGGGAACGGAGATCAACCAAGCATCGGGATTGATTCCCGTCATCATCGATGCCGATGTCTGCAACGGATGCGGACTCTGCATCTCGGCCTGTCCGGAACCCTACGGACTTACCGCCGCCGGTTACGAGCTCGAAGATCCGAAGGACCTCTACGGCCATCGTCGGCCGGAGCAGGAAGGCCCGGTTACCATTCCGGACCAGAGGATCCCGCTTCCTCAATGTGAGCCGTTGGTTCTCAAGGGGACGTATGCCTCGGCGATCGGCGCCATCCTCGCGGGCTGCCGTCACGTCTTCGGATACCCGATCACCCCATCGACCGAAGGTGCGGAGCTCATGGCGAAACTGTTGCCG
Organism: bacterium; assembly: GCA_030431975.1. Lineage (GTDB taxonomy): Bacteria > Eisenbacteria > RBG-16-71-46 > CAIMUX01 > CAIMUX01 > JACKCR01. The sequence continues at coordinate 18,870 of JAUIHP010000001.1, forward strand.
CAGCTCCACGGCGCGTTCCTTCAGGCCGTAAGTGAGGTCGCGACTGTCAACCATATGTACGGATGCGGCGGCGCCGGACTTCCCTGCATGACCTTCACGAGTTCACCGGGCTTCAGTCTGATGTTGGAAGGCATCTCGTACATGATCGGCGCGGAAGTGCCGACCGTCTTCGTCAACGTCATGCGCGGCGGACCCGGGCTCGGCAACATCGGTCCGGAGCAGGCGGACATCAAACTCGTCTGTCGCGGGTTGGGCCACGGAAACACACACGGAATCGTGCTGGCTCCGACGACTCCGCAGGAGATGCTGGACCTGACCATGGAAGCCTTCCAGTTGGCGTTCAAATACCGGAACCCGGTCATCATCGCCGCCGACGGTTATCTCGGTCAGATCACAGGAAGGGTCAACCTCCCCGAGACGATGGTCAAACCGGGACTCCCCGACTGGGCCGTCTACGGTGACGAAGAGCATCGTCACAACCTGATCAATTCGATCTATCTGTCCGAGCCGAGCCTGGAGAAGCACAACGAGCATCTCAATGCCAAGTTCTCACTCATGACGACGGAAGAGCAGAGGTCCAAGACCTACAAAGCCGAGGGAGCGCGGATTCTCGTCCTCTCCTGCAACACGCCCGCGCGAATGGCCAAGGGAGCGGTCGAAAAGCTGCGCCGGCAGGACGTCCCGGTCGGTCTCTTCCAACCCGTCACCCTTTGGCCGTTCCCCATCGACCATCTGAAGACTTGGCTCGCGCCGACCTCAGGTACGGATCCCGTCACCGACATTCTCGTGGTCGAAGCCAGCGCCGGTCAGCTCGAGGACGAGCTACGTCTCGCGCTGAGCCACGCGGGAATTCAGGGAGTGCGACTGCATCACCTCCGCCACATGGGAGGCGTGCTGCCGCAGGAGCCGGAAGTGATCGAGGCCGTCCGCAACATTCACTCCAACCAGCCGCAGGAGGTGACGTCATGACTACCGCCACCGCCTTCTTCCACAAGTTCGACCGTCACGCGGACGGAAAAGGACTGAAGGGTGCGACGACGCACTACTGTCCGGGATGCGGCCACGGCCTCATCCACAAGTACATTGCGGAAACGATCGCGGACTTCGGGATCCAGGACCGGGCCATCGCCGTCTCCCCGGTCGGGTGCGCAGTCTTCCTCTACTACTACATGGACATGGGAAACACCCAGGCCGCCCATGGTAGAGCCCCGGCGGTCGCCATAGGACACAAGATGGCCAACCCCAACTCGATTGTCATCAGCTACCAGGGCGACGGGGACCTTGCCTCCATTGGCTTGGCCGAGATCATCCATGCAGCACAACTTGGTTTGCCCATCAGCGTCATCTTCGTCAACAACGCCATCTACGGTATGACCGGCGGGCAGATGGCGCCGACGACTTTGGTCGGCCAGAAGTCGGCCACCTGTCCAGCCGGGCGCGGCCTTTTCGAGGGCCTTCCGATGCAAGTGGCGGAGATCATGGCGCAACTGAGCGGCACGGTCTTCGTCGAGCGCACGGCACTCTACGACCAAAAGACGCGAAAGCGAACCCGCAAGGCGATCGAGAAGGCGATCACGCTTCAGATGGAAGGTCGTGGGTTCGGCTTCGTCGAGGTTCTTTCCGAGTGTCCAACCCATCTCAAGATGGACCCGATGCAGGCAGAGGCCTGGGTCAGAGACGAGATGACGAAGACCTTCCCCCTCGGAGTTCTCAAGGACGACGACCGCGCGCCATGGTTCGAGATGAAACCCCCGGAGTTCGATCCGGAGCGCGTCGCCGAGCTCGTCGGAGCGACGAGCGTCGCCCCGGAACGATACTGCACGGAGTTCCCCGAGCACCTCGCACCGGAAGACGTTTCGCTGAAGTTGGCCGGAGCCGGTGGTGACGGCGCACAAACGGCAGCGATGCTGGTGACCAACGCAGCCATCAATGAGGGCTTCGATGCCACTCACATTCCGAGCTACGGCCCGGAGTCGCGGGGCGGCACCTCGTACGCCGATGTTCATGTGGCAAAGGACGAGGTCCTCTCGCCCGCGTCTCCGTCACCGAACATCCTGATCGCATTCAACGCACCGAGCCTGGCCAAGTTCGGACCGACCGTCCACACCGGCGGAACCATCATCTACGACTCGAGCGTCATCTCCGAAGTTCCGGAGTTCGCGACAGACGTGAAGGTGGTGCCCGTGCCGTTCACCGAGATCGCACAAAGTCTCGGCAAGGTTCTGGTCAAGAACGTGGTGGCACTGGGCGCATTGCAGGAGGCAACACACCTACTGGAAGAAGACTCTCTTCTCTTTGCCGTGCGGCGGAGCCTGGAGAGCAAGTGCGCCATGATCCCCATCAACGAAGAAGCATTTCGTTGGGGGGTAAAGGCCGTAAAGGAAGGTGTCACGCACTTCGAGTAGAGCTCCCGAGGCAAACCTCCAGGACGAAGGAAGGTTCTCGATGACGCGTTCGTCGTTGGACATCGGCCGGATGCTCGCGGACGCGCTTGCGAGTGGCCGGACGTTTCTCTCCGAATCCGATGGGTTGGCGCTGTTGGCCGAACTCGGAGTCGAGTGCCCCCATCATGTCGTCCTCGATGGTCCCGATTCCGTCGACTCCATCAACCTGGGCGAGTTCCCCGGGGACCGTGTCGTCCTCAAGATCATGTCCCCGCAGATCGCACACAAGAGCGACCGGGGTGGCGTCATGATCGTCGACAAGGCGCCCGCGGCCATTCGGAACGCAGTGGCAACACTCTACGGGTTGTTTGCGCACGAGACCGTCGACGGGGTGCTTCTGGCCGAGTTTGTTCGTCATGACGCCTCCTTCGGGAACGAGTTTCTGGTCGGCCTGCGGTGGACGGAGGAATTCGGCCCCATCCTCGCCGTCGGACCCGGAGGGCTCCATGCGGAACTCGTGGCGCAGAGTTTCCGACCCGATCAGGGAACGGTCATCATTCGAGCCCATCAGATGGCAGAAAACACGGCGGTCACGTCTGCCATCAACCGATCGACGATGGTCCGATTGGCGACGGAACCGATGCGAGGTCAGGAACCTCGGCTGGAAAAGTCCGCTCTACGACGGGGGTTGCACCGAATCGGAGAAGCCCGACGCTGGCTGCCCTCCCCTATTCAGGAACTGGAGATCAACCCGTTGGTCGTCAGCAAGGGCAACCTCGTAGCTCTCGACGTACTCGTTCGTCTTGGGAAGCCGCGATCGAGATCGGAAGGATCGGCCCGGCCGCTTCGCAAGATCCGAACACTGCTCGAGCCTCGGTCGATCGCGGTCGCCGGTGTTTCGGCCACATCGCGCAATCCCGGCCGGGTCATCGTCCAGAACGTATTGGGCCGAGGCTTTGATCCAAGCCGCCTCTACATCGTCAAACCCGGAGCGACCGAACCTATCGAGGGCTGCCCTTGTTACCCGGACTTTTCCGCACTGCCCGAACCGGTCGACCTTGCTGTTCTCGCATTTGACGCATCGCAGATCCCGGACGCGCTGGATGAGATCGTCGCCCAGAAACAGGCTCAGTCTTTGATCGTGATTCCAGGCGGCCTGGAAGAAAAGCCCGGCGCCGAATCCATCGTCAACCGGATCCAACGCACTCTGCAAAGGGCACGGGAAACCGAGGACGGAGGCCCGGTCGTCAATGGAGGCAACTGCCTCGGCATCCGATCGCATCCCGGAAAGTACGACACTCTTTTCATTCCGGCAGAGAAGATGCCCGCTTCACGGCTCGAGCCGGCTCCGGTCGCACTCATCTGCCAGAGCGGAGCTCACCTTGTCGCCACCCTCGACCGCTTGGGTCACCTCGATCCGCGCTACGCCGTTTCGGTCGGAAACCAAACCGACCTCACGATCGGCGACTACCTGACGGCACTCGCCGATGACCACGAGGTCCGGATCTTCGCGGTTTACGTCGAGGGATTCCGCCCACTCGACGGCCAGATCTTCCTGAACGCGGTGACCAAGATCCGTCGGCGCGGCGGGCATGTCGTCGTGTATCGCGCTGGCCGGACGAAGGCGGGCGCCCAGGCATCGGCATCGCATACCGCGTCGGTCGCCGGGGAGTATGCAGTCCTTCGGTCCCTCGCCATCCAGGCGGGGGCGATCGTGGCCGAGTCTCTGGATGACCTTTCCGATCTGATCACGCTCTACACTGCATTTGATGGACGCATGCCGAAAGGATCCCGGCTTTCGGCCATGTCCAACGCCGGCTTCGAGTGCGTCACCATCGCCGACCACCTCGGTCCGATGACGTTGGCCGAGCTTTCTCCCGAGACGCAGCAATCCATGCAGAGACTGCTCGACGAGAACCGACTCGCGGGCATCGTCGGGGTGCACCATCCCTGGGACGTCACTCCGATGATGGGGGATGAAGCGTTCACGCGTGCCGCCGAGGTCCTGCTCGACGATGCCAATGTCGATCTCGGGATGATCGGCTGCGTTCCATTGACGCCCGCCCTTCAGACCCAGGAACCGGAAGACGGTTGGTCAGACGACATGGAAGGACGGAGCGACATCGTGGCGAGGCTTCTACGCCTTTGGGCTGCGTCTGAAAAGCCGTTTGTCGTGGTCGTCGAGGGCGGAGAAGGCTACGACCCGATGGCGCGAGCGCTGCAAGGGGGCGGCCTGCCGACGTTCCGTTCCGTCGACCGGGCCATGCACGCGCTGCAAATGCTTCTGTCACAGCGCTAACCAATCGACGGCCGTCACTGACGACTCCTCGCCGTCTCGAGAAACGCCCTCGGCTTCGGCCACAGGGCACTCTCTCTCGACGGTGGGCGACGACATGTCCGGGCCGGAGAACGCGGCGAGCCCGTGGTCGGGGCTCGCCGTCCGTCTTCGTTCGAATCAGCGGAGAACGGTGATCTTTGAGTCGACGCTCTGACCCGCCTGGGTCAAACGGACGAAGTAGATTCCGGACGGCGCGAGACCGCCTTCCTCGATTCGACCGTCCCAATGACGAGTGTGAATGCCGGCCTGCAGTTTCTCCATCCCCAACGAGCGAACCCTTCGACCCTGAACATCGACGATACTGAGTTCGGCTGGACCATCCTCGATCAGAGCGAAACGAATCTCCGTTTGACCCACGACCGGATTCGGTCCCACCGACTGCAAGCCGAACTCCAAGTCTGTGGGGGGATAGGATGTTTCCGTCGGGTTCTTGTCAAAGTAGGTGGCCAGGATCTGCTCGACGTTGTCCCGCAGATCCTCTTCGACCCATCGGTACGGACGCCCGCTGAGAAAGGCGAACTTTCCGCCATCGGGATTGAACTCGCCTCCGGCCGGCGGTTCCACGACGGCGCCGAGGCCACGGTTTGGACTGAAGCCGCCGTCCGCCTCGAAGAGGAGAGTCGTGTTCACGTCCACGGCCGGATCGAAGGTGGCGCAAAGCGTTTGCTGCCCGTCGCGAACGATGTCGGTGAACCCCGGTTCGACCGCGATGCAGTCGAAGATCGACGCTCCATCGAGATCGGAGATCCCGAGATAGTTCTGGAACACGGCGTTGAGGAACGAATCGCCCAACCGACTCAGAAGGAGAACGTTTCCACCCGCATTGAGATAGGCGTACACCGGAGTGTCCAGCCACCCGGCGAGGTCGCCGTTGAAGTTGTTCCCGACCCAGATCACATGCTTGTACTCGCCGAGGATGTCGCCGGGCACCGCTCCATGTCCGCGCGGAGCCGGCAAAGTCGCCGGGTAGCCGCCCGTCGGCTCGTCGAAGAAGTCCCAGAAGTCGATGCCGTAGTCACCCCAGAAGGCACGGGCGTCATACGAGTCGATGATGTCCTGTCCGTAGGTGTCCCAATCGACGCCGTTGACGAGGAGGATCTCCCTGGTAAAGGTCGGTGTCGGAATCGGGGCGAGCAGCTGGCGGAGAATCCAGTTGTTCGGATCGAGAGCCACGCTGAGCGGCGTGTCCGAAACCGGCAGGATGAAGCTCTCGGACGCCAGCGTGTTGTTGACGACCAGGGTTTCTTCGCCTGACGCCGTCGTGACCACGACATCGATCGGCATCGAGAATATCTGACCGTCCTGAAGCTGCTCGATGTCCAGCTGAATGGAAGTGCCGCCACCGCTCGCGGGAACGATCTCTTCCCAGTCGTATGTGTAGATGGGAAACCCTTCGCCGTAGATCCACTGCGTGAAGAAGGCGTCCAGATCCATTCCGGAAACCGACTCGCAAACCGCCTGAAAGTCCTCGGTATCTGCGGCGCTGAAGGCAAAGTCCGACTGATACTGTGTGAGGATCTGGAAGAAGGTGGCGTCCCCGACGACATGGCGCAGCATGTGGAGGACCCATGCGCCCTTGTTGTAGGAAAGTCCGGAGCTGAAGATGCGGCCGGTGTCGTTGAGATCGGGAACATAGACTGTTCCGTCTCCGAAGTACTGCCCGGCCAGCATGTCCGCGAGGTAGGCTTCAGGACCGTAGGCTTCCTCCAACCAAAGGGCCTCGCAGTAGGTCGCAAAGCCCTCGTTGAGCCAGACGTGGTTGTAGGTCTTGCACGTGATGTAGTCGCCGAACCACTGATGCCCGGCTTCATGTGCGGCGATGCTCTCGAAGTAGACCCCCATGCTCGAGCAGGTCTGATGTTCCATTCCGCCGCCAAAGAGGAACTGGTTGTGGCCATACTTCTCGTTCGGATACGGGTACTCACCGAAGAGTCCCTCGAACGCCGCCAGCATGTCGTCCACGAGCGCATTGATAGGCGCATTGTTCCCGACCTCCGATGGAACGTCGTAGAACAGCAGGTCCATCGTCGATCCGCCCAGGGTCATGTAGGTGTCGGTGGTCAAGGTGTAGGGATGAATGCCCAGATGGATGAGATATGTCGCGATCGGGTACTCCTCGTGCCAGTGGGCAAAGGAGGTTGTGCCGTTGTCGCTCTCACTGACGAGTGACCCGTTGCTCGCGATCTTGTTTCCGGTCGGGACGCTGATACGGATGTCTGCGCTTTCGACCTTGTCGTACGGGTAGTCCTTGCAGGGCCACCATGTCCGGGCTCCGTAGGGCTGGCTCAGCGTCCAGATGAGCGGCGCCCCGCCGGCGTTCTGAAAGAAGAACGCACCTCCGGTCGGCGTTCCGGAATACTCGACGACGATCTCGATCTCTTCATCGCCCGCGTAGGCACGATCCAAGGTGACCGTCAGAATGTCATCGAGCCGGCTGATGACTGCCGGAGACCCTCCCGCCGTGACGGAAGAGATCGACATGTTGTCCGCGAAGTCCAGCTCGAGTTCAGAGAGCGGGCCGTCCAGAACCGTGGCTTGCATCGTGACCGTAGCGGCAGTGATCGCGGGAACGGAAGGATCAATGGTCAGGTCCAGATCGTAGTAGGTCTGGTCGTAACGCTCCTGATTCGGGGTTGGATCCAGACGCTCGAGGCCGTCACGCAGATTCGCCTGCATGCGCAAAGCTTCGGTCTTGTGATGGGCCAGATACCGGGCCACGTCCCAGGACTGAGTGGCCTCCCCGTCCCAGCCCCAGGGATTGGCCGGAAGCAGTTTCGGCGACCGATCCAGCGTTCCGTCGGGATTCGCGATGAGGGCAGAACCCGGTGTCGCTGTGGGGAGTTGTGCGTCCTCGGGCGCCGCGCTCACGGACGTCGTCCAAAGGGTAAGGGTGGCACAGGGGAGCAAGCCGAGTGGGATCAGAAGCTTGCGGGCGGAAGCGGTGTTCATGGCGCCCTCCGATTGAATGCTCGTGGTGTGAGACCCCTGTGGGGAAAGGGCCACTGCAAACCGCTATTTTAGCATATGCGGAAACCGGGACGCGGAGGGAACGGAAGCAAGGTAGCGAGCAGACATCCCACACCGTAAACTACGCGGATGGGTACGTTTCATCCGAGTCTTTGGGCCGCCATCTTCGGTTGGCTGGTCGCGCAAACCATCAAAATGTTCATCTGCCTGGTCCGAACCGGGCGGCTCGATTTCCGCTACCTCGTCAGCACCGGCGGAATGCCCAGCGCCCACAGCGCGATGGTGTCCGCACTGGCGACCGCCCTCGGCGTGACCCTGGGGTTCGACTCCGCGATCTTCGGGCTCGGGGTCTCCTTCGCCCTGATCGTCATGTTCGACGCCCAAAGCGTGCGCAAGGCGGCGGGGGAACAGGCGCAGTTGCTCAACCAGATCGTCGATGAGTTGCTCCACGAACACCATCTGTCCGAGACGAAGCTCAAAGAACTGCTGGGGCACACGCAGCTCGAAGTGTTCATGGGCGCTCTCACCGGGATCACGACCGCGATCGTCGCGCTGAGATTCATGCTCTACTAACCTCGGTCGTGATTCTCTCACGGCTGAAGCAGCCTTCGGCTCGCTCCATGGCGCGCCTTCGCGCGCCCGTCCTCGGTTCGCCTCGACCCGATCTGGGCCTTCCTGGCCCGAACTATTCACGAAGGTCTACTGCGATGGCGACTCAGCGGATGACGAGAAGCCGAAGACTCCCGTCCGCTGCCGGATCGTTCCTACCAAGGACCGGCAGGGCGAAGTAGACACCGGAGAGGACACGGTTGCCTCGATCATCCCGTCCATCCCAATAGGCGGCTGAGGGGTCGCCTCGACCGATTGTCAGTGGCAACGAGCGAACGAGTCTGCCGCTGGCGTCGACGATCTGGACTCCGCGAGGCCCCGAGGCTTCGTTCGAGCCTGACTCCCGTGGCTCTCTTGCCGCGTCGGTTTTGCTGTCACTCCAGCGAATCCACGTTCCGGATCCGTGGACCGGGTTAGGCTGGGCCGTGAGATGGCTCGAGCTTCGGCGCGAGGTATCACCGAGACCGTCTTCAACCGTCTCGCCGGGAACCGAAGCGGCCGTCTCGGACTCGGTGTAACGAAGCGCTCCTTCGGAAACGTCGTGGTAGGCAATCCCTGCACTCCCGTCCGGAGCAAAGGCCAGCGAGGGATAGCGTCCGGTTTCGCCGAATGAATCAATGGGACCGACTTCCCAAACGCCGCTCGAACGCTGCGCGTAGTAGAGATCCTCTTCACCTCGGTGGTAGTAGGCGATGCAGGGTTCTCCGTTCGGCCCGAGGGCAATCGACGTTTCGCGGATCAACGTGAAGCCGGGAACGTCGGCCACGAACTCGAAAGACCAGACTCCGCCGACGCGCTTTCCGTAGAAGGCCCGACTCGTGACCCGGTCGATGAAGCTGATGTGCAGCTGTCCGGCACCGTCGAAGCAGGCGTCGTTGCCATACCCCAGAAACCCGGAGCCTACGGACTCGATGCTCCAGGAACCGTTCGCCCGGTAAGCCATCAACAACCCAAGGCCCGAGCGGTACACGATGTAGGGTTCGTCGTCCGACGGATGCCGGGCGAGAGCGGTATCGAAACCGGGATCACTTTGGGAGTCGACGGTCTCCACGCTCCAAGCGCCGTTCACCTTCTCTGCGAAGTTCAACGCCGGACCGGTTCGAGTCCGGTAGCTGATGCCCGGCTCGTCCTGAGAGGAGAAGTCCAGATCGCAGTAGCCGTCCGTTCGCAACCCGTCGACGGTTTCGGTGGACCAGCCGATGCCGTCGTGGAACGCAAAGACGAGATCGTCGTTGCTCGTCGTCAGGTAAGCGATGCCGGGACGATCCGCGCTGTCGAGATCCAGGGAAGCGAACGTCCCGGCCCCCGGTGTGCCATCCACGGTTTCGAGGCTCCATGTCCCCTGTTCCCGGATGGCGTAGCGCAGCAACTGTGTGACTTCGTCGTGATAGCCGATGTGAATGTCCGCACTCTGTCCGATCGCAAGCGATGCGTGGAGTCCGGCGCTGCCACCGGAATCCAACGTCGAGAGGTCCCAGGCCGAGCCATTCCACTCCGCAAGTTCCAGGCTCGCCTTCGTCACCGAGTGATAGGCGATGACACGCTCGCTACCCGCCAGGTTCGATGGAAAGAACCCCGTGTCGGAAGCGGGGTCCACGGTTTCGAGAGACCACTGGCTTCCCGACTTGCGTGCAAACCGCAGCGTCAACTGCGTCGCGTCGTAGTAGGCAATCTCCGGGTCCGAACCGTCCAGGGACAAACTGCAGAACGCCCCGACATCCCCCACGGAATCCACCACCTCGACATCCCAACTGCTTCCATTTCGCACCGCGTAGCGAAGATCGTCGATGTTCGACGACTGTCGATAGGCGACGTGTATGACATCGCTCGAGGTCATGCGCGCCGAAGCATAGGTCCCGACCTGGACCGCATTGTCGATGGTCTCCAGCAGCCAGAAGATGCCGACCTTGTAGGCATGAAGCAGCGAACCACCCCCGTCGCTCCGGTGATAGACGATGTGCGGCTGGTCCTGCGAATCGAGAAGCATCGTGTTGGCCTGACCGACCGATCCGGTGGTCGTCACAACCTCTTCGATCCAGGCGGAGTTCTCTTTTCTCAGGTAGTAGAGGTCCTGGCTGGCGGTGGTGTGGACCGCGACATGCGGCCTGTCCTGACTGTCCAAAGCCAAGGTCGACCTTGCGGGATTGCTCGTCGTCGGTATCGTCTCCCGCGTCCAGGCGCCACCGTTACGGACCGCATAGCGCGTCGTCGCGTTGTCGAGATCGCGGTAGACGACGTGAGGAGTTTCGTTCGAGTCCAGAGCCAGGGAGCCGAACCAGCCACACCGGACCGTGTCGTCCACGATTTCGAAGAACCACTCACCGCCCTGCTGAAAGGCGTATCGGAGGGCTTCCCGATCCGCGTCGAAGTACACGACGTGCAGATCTCCTTGGGAATCCCGGGCCAGAGAAGCGTAGAGCCCGACCGAGCCATCTCCCGGGTCGACGATCTCCGTCGTGAAGCTCGGAAGAGCCGCCTGGGATATGGACGCGACCAGGGCAAGGGTCAAACAGGTCAGCCAACTGGTGAGGGCGCGCCGCATCCACAGGCGCAAGGATCGTTCGTTCGGCATCGGGTCCTCCGTAGGTGGTTCCAATAAGAGGACACCTCAGAGGCACGAAATCGAACAGGACCCAAGAAATCAGACGGAGAATCAGACCGAGAACGAGGCAGAGTCGCGATCTATCCGATCTCCGGTTCGGGTTTCCATCGGAATCCCATCATCTGAAGGCCCGCACGAATGGCACTTGCCTTCCACTCCCGGCTGTTCCGGATCAAGCCGGGCCACCACCTGCTGCACGACGACCCACCCCGCGCAGAGCAGTCCCGCTCCCAAAACAAACCATACCTGGGTCCAATCCATGAGTGTCTCCGATCACGCTTCGCCGAAGAGCCCGGCAAAGCCCATGAAGGCTAGGGAAAGGATTCCCGCGATGATGAGGTTGAGAGCCGTTCCCCGAATGACGGATGGAACGTCCGAAAGCTGAGCTTCGACACGAAGTCCCGCCATGAGGACGAGTGCCAGAGTGAAACCCAGTCCGCCTCCCAGGGCAAAGACCTGTCCCTGAACGAAGCCGTAGCCCTTCTGGGTTTGGAACAGGGCCAGTCCAAGGATTGCGCAGTTGGTCGTCATAAGGGGCAGGAAGATCCCCAGTGCGCGAAAGAGTCCGGGGCTCAGCTTCTTCACCGCCATCTCCACGAACTGAACCGTACTGGCGATGACGACGATGAAGGTGATGAGTCGCAGGTACGGCGCATGAACCAGTACGTAGGACTCCAAGGCCCAGGCTCCGGCGGACGCGATACACATGACGAAGGTGCTCGCGAGTCCGAGACGGAAAGCCACGTCGAGACGCCCCGAGACTCCGAAGAACGGGCAGAGTCCGAGGAAGTAGGAGAGCGTGAAGTTCTGAACGAGCGCCGCTCCGATGAAGATCCAGAGTAGATCGGCCATATCAGGCGGCCCTCCGTTCCAGTTTGCTCGCTTGCAGTCGCCGCTGCTTCCAGGCATTTCCGATCAGCAGGAGCAGGCCCAACATGATGAAACCACCGGGAGGAAGGATCATCACGACCCAGGGTTCGAACGTGGAACCGAAGAGCGGAACGCCGAAAAGGGATCCGAAGCCCAGGACCTCTCTCGATGCGCCGAGCAGGAACAGGGCGATGGTAAAACCGACGGACATTCCGGCCGCGTCGGCCAGAGCGAACCGAACCGAATGTTTCGAAGCGAAAGCCTCCTGGCGGCCGAGGATGAGGCAGTTGACGACGATGAGTGAGATGAACGCCCCCAACTCTTTGTGAACAGCCGGCACGATCGCCTGCAGCAGAAAGTCGGCCGCGGTGACGAACGTGGCAATGACGACGATGTAGGTCGAGATTCTCACTTCCTTGGGAACGAAACGACGCAGCAACGAGATGAGAAAACTGGATCCCAAGAGGACGAAGGTCGTGGCGCCGCCCATGGCGATGGCGTTGACCGCTGTGTTCGTCACAGCCAGCATCGGACACATTCCGAGCACTTGGACGAAGACGGGATTCTCTCGCCAGATACCCTTGAGAAACTCTTCGTAGGCCTTCATGTCGACCTCAGAGGGACTCATCCATCCACCTCCTCGGCCTTCAATGTGGCAGGATCGGGCAGTTCCGAAAGCCAGTTTGAGTTCGTTTCATTGACGATGCGCACGAGCGCGCGGGAAGAGATGGTGGCACCCGTGATGGCGTGGATGATGTTGTCGCCGGTCGCGGTCGCTTCCTTGACCAACTCCACGGCGGGTTCGACACGAACGTCATCCCACTGGGCGACGAACTCTGGGTCCTTGTAGATCTTGTCCCCCAGTCCCGGCGTCTCCCGGCTTTCCAGGACGCGCATCCCGGTCAGTTTCTTCCCTTCCGGATCGAATCCGTAGAGCAACCGGATGACGTCCTGAAAGCCGGCGCCTTCGCCACGTAGCGCAAACCCGACAAAGGTCCCGGATTCGTCATAGGCGGCGAACAAGTCGGGGGCGGGACCGGATCTGGCCGAGGGAGTCTCCGCTCTCCAGTCGCCGTCTTCGCTTCGGAAAAGTGCGAGCAGTTTCTGGGCTCCGGGTACGACTTCGAACACGGCCTGGCGCAACGCTTCCGCGCGGTGGGCTTCGATCTTCGGCAGAGTCCACTCATAGACCAACACCGTGATGAGGCCGGAGAAGAGGCCGGCCAACCCCAGAGTGAGGATGAGTCGGATCGGGCTGGCCGCTTTCGGAGTGTCCATGCGCTACCTCCCGAAAACCCGCGGCTGTGTGACCCGCTCGATCAGGGGAACAGCGGCGTTCATGAGCAGAATGGCGTACATGACGCCTTCCGGAAGTCCGCCGAAGAGGCGGATGAGCACGACAATCGCACCGATCCCTGCACCAAAGATGAACGCGGCTTTGGGAACGGCCGGAGAGGTCGCCGGATCCGTCGCCATGAAGACTGCGCCGAAGAGCAGCCCGCCCGAGGTGAGCATGACCAATGGATTCGGACACAGTGTTTCATCAATGAGATGGAAGAGCCCCGACAACAGAATGACGGTCAGGAGCAGACTGACCGGAACCCGCCAATCAAAGAGTCTGCGCAACGCCATCCATCCGCCGCAAAGAATGAGGACGAGCGCGCTCGTCTCGCCCAAAGATCCGGGGATGTTTCCGGTGAAGAGGCTCGACAAGGCTTCGACATCACCATCGAACTTCATTCGTGAAAGAGGGGTCGCGGTGGTAATGGCATCGACCTCGCTCCCCAGAAACGGCGGCGCCAACGGGGTGCCTCGAAGCTCCGTCCACTGGGCGAACCCGCCCTGCGGATTCCACGTCGTCATGGCTACGGGAAAGGCCGCCTGCAGAAAGGCGCGTCCCACGAGCGCCGGGTTGAAGGGGTTTCCACCCAGACCACCCCAGGGCAGCTTGCCCAAACCGATGGCCGCGACCCCGCCCACGAACGCCATCCAGAGAGGAACCCCGGGCGGCAGCGTCAATCCCAGCAGGATGCCGGTGAGCACACCGCTGCCGTCCGCGAGAGTCGCACCCCTCCCCTGTCCGGCGCGCCGCGGCGCGAATCCCCACTCCGTAAGGACAGCACCTGCCGTCGCCGCCGCCACGATGAGCAGCGCACCGAACCCGAAGTACCAGGTCGCCGCAAGAATCACCGGCAGGAGGACCAGGTTGACCTCGATCATGAGGCGGGGCGTCGTCAACCGCGCAGAGTCGAAGGGTGAGGTGTGAACGAGGAGTTCGCCGGAGTGTGGCTTCATACGCTTAGCCCCGCTTCTTCCCGCGCAGCGACGACTTGGAGACACGAATCAGCTGCACGATCGGAATGTTGGACGGACACGCATACGAGCACGAGCCGCACTCCATGCAGTCCATGACGTAGGCCTGTTCCATCTCTTCGTAACGACGCACTTTGGCCAGGCGCACCAGCTTCGAAGGATTGAGAAACGCGGGACAGGCTTCGACGCACCGGCCACACTTCAAACAGGTGTACTCCGCGGCGCGATCCAGCTGGGTCTGCGGAAACGCGAGCAACCCCGAAGTTCCCTTGAGCACCGGTGCATCCAAACTGATCATGGGCTGCCCCATCATCGGGCCACCCATGACGACCTCGCGCGTCTCGGCGTTCAGTCCCCCGCAGGTGTCGAGCACATCGCGCACCGGAGTTCCGATGGGAACGATCAGGTTGCTCGGCCGACCGACGTTGGGACCCGCGATCGTCACCACTCTTTCGACCAGCGGACGCCCCAGATCGAATGCGTCCGCAATCGCGACCATCGTTCCCACGTTGTTGACCAGAGCACCGACTTCCAGGGGCAGGCGACCGGCGGGCACCTCTTCGCCAAGGAGCGCCTTGATCAGCATCTTCTCTGCACCCTGCGGATACTTGACGACCAAGTCGACGATACGGATCCGCTCGTCGCCTCTCGCCGCTTCGCGCATCGCCGCAACCGCGTCGGGCTTGTTCTTCTCGATGCCAACATGGACTTCCGGAATCCGCAGGTTGTCGGCGAGGATACGAATCCCGCGGACGACGCGTTCGGCAAACTCGACCATGACCCGATGGTCACAGGTCAGATACGGTTCGCATTCACATCCGTTGATGATGAGTTTCTGGGCGGGCTTGTCCGGAGACAGCTTGTACTTGACGTGCGCCGGAAAGGCGGCGCCTCCCATCCCGACGATTCCCATCGACTGCACGAACTCGACGAACTGATCGTTGTCGAGCGTGGACGGGTCCGTCGGCTTGGGTTCCGGCCAGGTTTGTGCGGAAAACGGGTCGGCCTCGATCTCGATCGCCGGGACAAGGCTTCCGTTGGGATGACGACAGCGATCCAGCGAACGGACGGTTCCCGAAACCGGACTGTGCAGCGACGTTGAAACGAAACCATCCGCACGGGCCAGGAGCTGACCGCGCACGACCTTTTGCCCCGGATGGACCACGGGGACACTCGGTTTGCCGCCATGTTGCCCGAGCAACAGCTCGTAGCGCGGCACAAAGGCCATGCGCTCTGTTTCCAGGTGCGCTGTCTGGTCCTTGTGCTCTTCCGGATGGACTCCGTGACGGAAGCTGCGTGCGCCGAAAAAGCTCATTGAGCGGAGCCCCCGTTCCTGGAGTCCCTGTTGCCGGCCGCGGCCAGCCCCAACTTCGACACTTCGCCCAGCCGTCGGGCCAGACGCCGGACCAGTTCGTCTTCCGTCGTCTTGCGCGCCGACTGTTCGGCCGAAGCAATCTCTGCTCGAAGTCGTGAGATTTGGTCACGGAGCGAATCGGCTTCGGAAGCAGCACCGTCGGAATCAGCACGGTCGGGGACAGCGTCGCCGAAGCCCGCGCCGACTGCAGTGGCGGCAGAGTCCGGGCCGACACGTCGATCAAGGCGCTCTCCCCCCGCGTTCCACACGCCCAACGAAAATCGGCCGGATTCGATCTCATCCCGGACAGCTTCCCAGGACCGTTTGACTTCTTCTTGCACGTCGTCGCCCAAGCCGGCGACTTCCGGTTCAGCCACCAACACCCGGAGCACGACCGGGCCACCCGCCTGGGCGGCGGCCGAAAGCGCAAGGTTCATATGACGCGGAGCCAATGGAGAGGTTTGGACGGGCAACGCGTTCCCATCGGCCAGCGAGACTGCGACAGGAGAGGCACTCGGTGCCCGTCCCTCGGTTGGAACACTCGACGGCCGGGACATGAGCACAACCCAGACAGGTGAGCCCGTTGCAACGAGTGGGCGTAGCGCATCCGAAGTCGGGCTCCATGATGACTCGTCGACAAGCAGGACCAAACGAGGTTGCAGTTGCTTCACGGTCAGCGGATCGGGCTGTTTTCCGGAAGCCGAGGCCGGACCTGCGTCGTCCAGCCACTCCACGGCCTGCCGCAGTGCATTCGTTTCCCGGGCCGCTCGTTCCGACATCGAACGCAAGACCCCTTCCGCAACACCGATGACCGCTCGCGGGTCCGTCATCGTGACCGTGGGAGTCGACACGGCATTCGTGGGATGTTGGGAGACCCACTCCATCCCCGGGCCCAGGACCAGCGCCGCCGAACGTCGTCCCACCCCGGAAGCGCCGTCGAACCGCCAACGCAAGTCGGCGAGGAAACGGCCCAACTCGACGCCTCGCGCCAGGTACTCGGAATCGATCCGCCCGTCCCGATCCGCGTCCTCCAATGTTTTCGCCAGGCTGCGCAGATCGAGGGCGTCCCATTGGCGTGGGTCGGCGTTCATGGCCGGAAGAAGCCCTTCGCTCGTTTCCTTGGACATCGAAGAGGTCGCCGCTCTCCCGAGTTCCTGTTGCACCCGCTCGGCTGTCTCTCGCTGTAGGTTCTCGATCGACTGAACTAGTCCGGAACGGTCCCAGGACCATTCCAACGCCTGAAGAATCGATCGAATGGCGGAGGCCTGGCCGGAACCTGGCCGGTTCGGACGACCGGAGAATGCCGGCACCCCCGTCGCAGCCGCGGATGAACCCGCGAGCTCACCACAGAACGGGGTCAGTCGCTGAGTCGCGGCTGCGTCCATGGGGGGAAGCGCACCGACCGCAGAGAAGACCTGGAGAGCGTCTTCGCGATCAAAGCCCGGTTCGAGGGCGTCTTCTCTGCAAACCTGGGTGCAAAGCCCACACGCCGTACAAGCATCCGGATCGATGGCGAGGGAGACAAAGCCTCCCTCGGTAGGCTTGGGCAGGCCCTCTCTTTCAGACCTGCCGACCGGGACAGACGGACGGACGAGCGGCGCGGCTTCGAGCCTCTTCGCCGCAACCTTGATGAGCGGACGAAGCTCCTTTGCCGCTTCCGCGTTCTTGGAGTTCTTACCCGACCAGGCATCGAATCCACCATGAACCAGGTCCGACAGGCGCGAGGCGTTTGGGTTCATTCCCGCCTCTGCCATCGCCGAGGTCAAAGAGCGCGCGCTCCTGCGAAGAAGCGAGGCATCCTTTCCCGCCTTGCCGACCGCGTCCAACAAAGATGTGAATACATCGGCGGCATCAAAAGACCGCACGCTGAACGCCGACTCCGGACAGACCGACCAGCAGTCCCCACAGCCCGTGCAAGCCAGCGCCTGCAGCGCAGGGGGAGCCTGGGTGGAAGACGCCTTCCAAAGGGAGGCAGTTGCCGGAGGAAGGGTCGGCACCGACGAATGGGGCTCAGGATCCGGGTCGGTTCGCCCCCACCCCTCGGCGACGTGGTGCCGGAAGCGAGCCACGTCGAGGAGCGTGCCATCGGCGGAAAGATCACTCAGGGCGTCCGGGTGATCATCGAGTGACCCGCCCCTTGAGTTTTGTACCATGGACGTCGTTCGGGTCCGTGATTCCGGATTCGTTCTCGCGTCGGCATCCGGGTTCGCTTCCGGACTCGCCTGCGTTCCTTTCTTCGTGTTCGTTTCTGTTTCCGAAACCTCTTGGAAGGAATCGGCCAGTGTTAGGACGGCCTCTAACCACTGCTCCTTCGCATGCAGTTCTTCGTCGCTATCCGCAGTCGAGAATCGGGACCGGACGGCGACGGCATCCAAGGCGCGGGGCGACAATTCCGGTACCTGCCGAAGTGATGCCAGAAGGAGCGCAGCCGCACGCTGACTCAGTCCAAAGGCCGATGTGTCACTGCCGGGCGAGCCTCCGTCGTCCGATGACTCGAGAGACACACGCAAAGTAGGGGAAGCCGATGCGTCCAGAGGCGAGTCTGAGCCCTGCGGTCGAACCCGAAACGTTCGCGTCGCTCCGTGCGCGGTGGTCTGCACCTCCTGCACGGTCGCATCCAGAATCCGAGCCACGAACTCCAGTGCGGCGGCGACATGACCGATTCGCGCTGTGTCCGCGGCCTGGCTCCCGGAATCCCATGGGACCTCGATCCGCAGTGCGCCGCCGACTTCTTCGGAGACTCCCGGGTTCGTGTCGTCCGCCTTCAGGCCCAGTCCCACGAGATCCGGACGTTCGCGCCGCATCTTGCCGAAGTACGCCTCGCGATGCGGAAAATCAGGAAACACCGTGGGAAGAAACTCCTGACCGACGTAGACGGTTCGCGATGCGGGCTGGGCGTCACGAAGGAGAGAGAGGTCGGCAACGCGAAGGGGCGATCCGCCCAGCCCCCAAACCGCCTGATGGGTTTCCGTGGGCTCGTTTGGGTTTAGATGAAGGAAGCGCCGAAGAATGGCTGTTCCCCTGTGAACCTTGGACTCCGAAGGTTGTTCGGCGTCGGTCAACGATCCGCCAAGGAGCCGCGACAAGGGCAACGATCCGTCAAAGGAAACCGGCGCGCGGTCGAGGATCCAGACTTCATCTCCTTCAATCGCTTCGGTTAGGGAACCTCGCGGAAACGGTGAGAGCTGGTCGACCGCGATGACGTTCGAATCCTCTCCCAACGCTTCGACCGCGGCGACGTAGGCGGGACCTGTCGTAATGACCGTACGCTTCACCTCGCCTGATGTCTTGTGGATCCGGAACGGACCGAGAGTCGCATCATCGCCCTCTGCCACGCAGGTCGAAGACCAATCCTGCCAGGCATTACGGATGGCCATGTCGAGGCGCGGATCGAGATGTACTGCAGCGGCGGCTCTCCCTGCGCCTTCGCTCCAACGATCCCTCGAAACGTTCGAGGCCAAGGGCCTGTCGACATCGAACCAGGCCGGAACGACGCTCCTTGCGTCTCCGAAGAACGCTTCGTCTACCGGCGCGGCGGACGGACGGAGTTCCCCGGCTGGACGAACGAACTTGTGCAGTTCCGCTGAACCGGGCCACACCAGATCGGCAGGCGACCGGCTGCATGTTGTTCCATCGACGGCGACGACGACAGGGCTGAGCGCCTCCTCGGCCGCACGGCGTCCGACCTGAGCTTCGGCAATCATCGTCGAGGGAGAGCCGGCCAAGAACACAGGCAGTCCCAGTTCGACGGCGACGTACGCCGGCCGGTGGTCACCGGTCAGCTCCAGGTAAATCAGGAGGGGCACACGCTGACGCATCGCGTCTTCCACCAGATCGAGTGAACGGAGGAAGTCCCGATCATCGAGCCAGGCGCTCCCGCGTCCACCGGCCAGGGCGTAGCCCAACGCGGAGGCCATCCGACGGCGACCTTCCCCTTCGTGGAACAGAGTCGAATGCACCGCGGCTTCGATGTCGACCGCAAGCTGGTAACCGGAGCGAACGCGCAGGCGATGCAGGCTTCCGGCACGACCGCTTGGTTCCGTTCGACGATCAGACATGGAATCCTCCAGCCGGCGGGGACGAAAGTGTCATGGAGTCTTTGGCCAATCGATCGCGCTCTTCTTCGAACTGACCGGCCGGTACCCAGCGAATCGAACCCGTCGGACAGCGTAGCGTCGCTTCCGGACTCGCCGGTCCGCCTGCCGAGTAGTCGATATGCGGAAGTCCATCGCGCATTTCGATGAGTCCCGGCGCAGCGTCGAGCGCGCACTTCCCGCAAGCGTCGCAGGCGGCGGAGCACACTGCACGTGCAGCGTCTCCTTCCAATGGTGCCGCGCACTGAACGACCAGGGCATGGGCCAACGGTTCGATCGTAAAGAGATCGCGCGGACAGGCGTCGACACAGTCGCCACATGCCGTGCACAACGCGACATCGACGACGGGAAGTCCGTTCGAGTTCATGTGAATGGCCCCGAAGTCGCACGAGACCTCGCAATCGGCAAGGCCCAGGCACCCCCACGAGCAGCCCTTGCCTCCCCCACCAACGACATGAGCCGCGCGACAGTTCGACTGCCCCACGTACTCTGCAATCTGGTGCGCCTGGGCCAACCCTCCTCCGCAGTGAAGCCTTGCCACGTTCTTCTCAGCCTGTCCCGGATCGACGCCAAGGAACGCAGCCAATCCTTCGATCGCATCCGGAGACGAAACGGTACATCCGCTTGGAGCGGCTTCGCCCGCGATGAGCTTCTCCGCGAAGGCGCGACATCCCGGTTCTCCGCAAGCTCCGCAGTTTGACCCGGGCAGACGTGCTTCCGCCTCATCGAGTCGAGGATCTTCTTCGACATGGAGAAAGCGATGAGCCAGCGCGAGAAGACCGGCCAGGGAGAATCCCAGTCCGGCCATGATCGTGGCTGCGACCAGAACGTTCTCCATTCTCCCTCCTCCGCGGATGCTCCGGTCCGCTAGTTGAACGGCGCGGCCCGGCGACGAAGCTCATCGAGATTGGGTTCGTTCGGGTCAAGCGGCGTTCCCGGATGGATGCATCGCGCAGGACACTTCTCTGCGGCCTGGACCAGTTGTGCGTACGTTCCCGCGTTCGGATCCTTGATCTCGACCTGCTTGTTCGAGTCGTAGACGAAGAGCCGCGGATTGATCTGGACGCAGTCGTTGCAGCTGGTACAGAGCGGAGAATCGACGTAGGGATCCATCTCTTCGTCGTCATCTCCCGTTTCGGCGACAGCATCCGGCTGCGCTTCTGATTCTCCGTGAACCTCTGCGTGCGCGTCGGCGCTTTCCGCGGCGGTACTCGTGCCCGAGTTCAATGCGTCACTCGAGGCGTCACTCGAGGCGTCGCTCGAGTCACCATCCGCTCCTCCGCCGGAACTGGAGCCGGGCCCCGGTGCCGATCCCGCGCCTGTGCTCGAAACTGCCACGTCGCCCACCGCGGAACCTGCGGCGGACTCTGCCTGCGAGTCTGCCGTGGCAGACAACAGAGAACGCATCGAGTCCGTCGCGTGCGGATCCAAGTCCAGGAGAAAACGGGCGACGCCCTCCAGTGCTTCCGTCGCGGCCGTTGCTTTGGCCTCTTCGACAGCCTGCGCGTGTTGCTCCGCGAGTTGGGACCGCTCCGAGTCCCACTCCTCCTCGAGCCCGGCTCGGGACCGGTCGACGGCACGCTGCACGAACTCGTTATCGATTCCTGCGAGTTCCTGCAAAGTGTGCCAATAGTCCATCCGGTCGCGTGTGGCTTCGACCAGGGCTCGAGAAACCGCCAGACGAATCGTCCGCCCCTCGGCGTCGAGCGCCCGAATGAAAGGAACCTCTGCTTCTGCTCCACCGTCGTTGCCCAAATACTGAGAGAGCGGCACGAGATCGGCCGCATCGAGATCATCGGGAATCAGACGAAACTGAGTTCTCGCACGAGGGTCGAGAAGCGCGAAGTGGGCGAACGTAAAGTCCTCGTCGCCGGACTCCAACGAGTGATGGGGCCACGCCAGTTCCGGTGCGGGATTGTCACCGAGTTCCAATCGGCGAGCCCAGCTGCGACCGGCAATCGGATCGTAGACGAAGAGAGGATGGGCACGCCCCTCGACGGCGGCCCCCAGGTGCAACCAAGGACCCGGCTTTCCGTCGAGTGGTGAAGTTCCGATGACGTGCAGAGCCGGTTCAGCACGATCCAAGAGTCGATCAAACGCCCGCATCAGCGAGCCGGGCTGTGAGAGCACACCCTGATGGGCTGCAGCTTTGCGGTGTCCGATCGCAACGTAGGCCAACTCCAGGCGTGACCGCTCGCCCAAACACTCCTCCGCACCTGGATCTTCGAAGGGGTCGACGGTCACCAGGACGTGGATGGGCAGCCGACCACGCAACACTTCCGAAAGACTCGAGAGGTGCATGCGGTCGAGACTCGTCGTCGCATCGAGAACCGCGGCGATCGGCGGAAGAAATGCGCGTGCGTCACGGGACAGAACCGGCTGCGCACTTTCGAGCCAGGCGGAATGACGCTCGGGATCGAAACGGCCCTCAAGTTCGAGCTCCAGATGTTTCCGGGCCCGAAGCAAACCGCTCCATACTTCGATCTCACGTTCGAAGAGGTCCAAGGCCCGAGCACAGGGATCATCGTCATGCAGGGTCAGCTGCCGCTTGTCCTCCTGTTCCCAACTCGGAGGAATGTCGATTCCGGTCGATAGAACGACCGCGGCCTCCGGTCCCTCTTCTCCTTCCACATACGCTTCCAGGAACTCGAGACTGGCTTCGATGGCCTTCACTCTCTCCGGAGCGCGTGGAACGGCACCGCTTCGGCTACCCGTCACCTGTGCAAGTCGGGACGGATCGAACCACGATGACGCCTCCTCTCCCAACTCGGCGCTCACCGCCTCAGGTTTGGATGCTCCATCGCCACGGAGTCGCTCCAGCCGCAAAAGCTCACGAGTGCGCCGAACGACGTCCAGGATCTCTTCCCGAAGGGCCCCACGATCCCGGCGCACTGCACGAACCGCGCAGTGTTTCCAAACGTCCAAGGCGGAACTTTCGTGAAGAGAAACCCAGGAACCGACCGGCAAGCCGTCGACGAGACGGTCCCAAGCCTGCAGTAACTGTTCCTTCGGCGTATCCGAGATGCCGAGGGCGTCCACCGACGTACGACCCGCAGATCGAATCCGGTCGAGCAAATGCGCGGACGCACCCTGACCGTCCGCACCGGAGCTGTCACCTTCTGGGTTCTCCAGTGATTCTCGGACGGCCCGTTCGAAACGGTCGAGGTTGTCGAGCAGAAACCGCCCGCCCTCGCCGAGATCGGTCGTCGAAGCTGCGCGGTGCAGGAGATCCGGCCAGGAGACCCCTCGGCTGTGCCCTTCCTCCTCACCATCCATGAGGAGGAACGGATACGGAGTGCGGATCCGCGCTGTGTCCCGGAACGGTTGCATGGCGACGGGAATCCAATCGCCCTCCAGCGGAGAGTTCGGGAGGGCGCCATGGACGAAGCGCTGCAGCTCAACGATCGGATCGCGATTCGCCGTGACCTGCACTTTCGGATTCATCGGCCGTTCCCGATCCGCGTCAACGCTCATCTTGCCTCTTCCTTGATCCGCAACCTACGTCGATCCACAACACCCCTTGGCTCACAGACAGGGACCTATTGCCTAAATGGCAAAGCGGTCGAGTTCCTGCCCCAGAGCTTCGATCTTCTGATCGGCGGTCATTCCCATTCCAACCGTGGTGAACTCGTCATAGATCGGCCGTGTCGGATCCCGATAGACGACGCCCACGGGAATCGCTCCTTCCCCACCATCCGCATCCGCGATGGCACGGGCTTCCTTCATGTTCGAAGGGTCATGCCCGGACTTGTTGGGGAAGATCCTGGCGATCTTCTCGTCCATGACCAATCCATCCTCGTGCTGCAGCAACAGCAACTGTGCGGGGTCGTGCTGCAGATGATGGAAAACCTGATCCGTATAGGTGGGGCAACGTTGGAGGATACGAACAAAGCTCGTGCCCTTGTGATGGTAGGCCGCTTCCAGCACGGCGTGAAGCAACGGCGGATTCCAATCGACAGCCTGGGCCACGAACGAACAGTTCGTGAAGCCCAGGACGGCCTGCAGCGGATTGAGCGGCGGAAGCCAGGCTCCTCGTGGATGCGTGTTCGTCTTCAGACCTTGCGGACTGGTTGGCGAAGTTTGGTTCTTCGTCAATCCGTAGACGTTGTTGTCGAAGAGCATGACCGTGATGTCCATGTTGTAGCGAATGGCATGGATCCAGTGGCCGGCTCCGATGGAACAACAATCTCCGTCCCCGGTGGCCACCCACACCTGAAGATCCGGGCGACGCGACTTGATTCCGCACGCGACCGGAAGGGGCCTCCCGTGAAGCCCGTGAAATCCGTACGTCTTCATGTAGTGGGGAAAGCGACTGGAACAGCCGATTCCGGAAACGGCGACCACCTTTTCCGGAGGAAGCTGTTCATCGCGACAGATTTTCTGGACTGCGGTCAGAACTCCGAAGTCTCCGCATCCCGGGCACCACCGAGCGACGCCTCCCTCGTAGTCTTCGAGCGTGAAGTACCGGGCCGGTGGATCCAGTTCCCAATCCTCTTCCAATCCGAACATGAGATCTCCTAGGGTTGCGTCCGGCCGGCGGCGGCGGAGTGTTGCGAGAAGTTCTTCCGGATCACATCGAGAATGATCCCCGGCGAAAGAGGCTGTCCGTGTACCTGGGACCACGAGTCGACATCGACCAGGGTCTCGTCCCGAAGAAGTGATGCGAACTGGGAACGCCGTCGGTCCGTCGTTGGATCGGCCGGTGCGTACTCATCGAGATCCGTGTACTGAATGCCGATCGCAAGCACACGATCAAAGCGTTCGAAGATCTCCTTCAGGCCCGGCTCCATCGGAGAGACGAATCGTAGATGCACGGAGGACACGGAAAGCCCTTCGGCCCGCGCTGCCTCGACCGCTTCTTCGATGGCTCCCAACGTCGAGCCCCAGCCGACGACCAGTAACTCTCCGGACTCCTCCCCGTGAACCTTGGGCGGACGGAGCGTCTTCCGAAGCGCGCGGAGCTTGCGGCTCCGCATCTCCATTCCCTTCTGGTTGGAATCGGGGTCGTAGGCCACATGTGCGTCGCCGGTGTGAGCCAGTCCAGTAAGGACATATTCCCCGCCCGGCTGTCCCGGCACCGGCCGCGGGGAGAGCCCGGTTTCCGGATCCCAGTCGTACGCCGTCACGTTCGGATCCCACGGCGACGAATCAATCGGCGGTGCGATCCACTCTTCCCTTGGTTCCGGACGAGGAATCGGCTGAACGCCCGTCGCCAGATTCGCGTCCGTCAGAATGAGCACTGGACCACGGAACGCTTCCGCGAGCTTCCGAGCGGTGATCACCATATGGAAACACTCTTCGATGGTCGCCGCCGCCATGATGATCTTGGGCGCATCACCCGGAGCTCCATAGAGAGATGCCATGAGGTCACCCTGCTCGACCTTCGTCGGAAGCCCTGTACTGGGGCCGCCGCGTTGCACGTCAATGATGACAAGCGGAACTTCGCCCATCACGGCAAGGCCGATGAACTCGGTCTTGAGAGCCAAACCCGGACCCGAGGTGATCGTGCAGGCCGTCTTGCCTGCATAGCTCGCACCGACGGCAAAACCGATGGCTGCGATTTCGTCTTCGGCCTGGTGAAGCAAGCCGCCGACGCGGAAGAAGCTGTCCCCGAGGTGGTGGGACACGGAGGTCGCGGGAGTGATCGGATACATCGCCACGACTTCGATTCCGGCGGCCATGATCCCCAGTGCCAAAGCCTGGTTTCCGTTGACGACGATCTGGGACGTCAGGAGCTCACGCGGCGGAACCTCGAGAGCCACCTCGGCGTTCTCCTGACCGTAGGCGTACCCGGCGCGGATCAGGTCCTGGTTCCGCGAGATGACTTCCTCACCCTTTCGCCGGAAGAGGAACGCCGCTTCGGCCAGGGAAAGTTCCACGTTCATCCCGAACATCTCGGTCAGGAGTCCGAGAACGAACATGTTCTTGCCGACGCGAGGATTGGCAATCAGCTTCGCGCACTCTTCTTCGAGAGGGAACTCCTGAACGATGAAACCCTTTTCACGGAACTCCGCGATTGCGGTTTCGAACGCCTCGCGAATCTGGGGCGAATCATCCTTGCGCCACTTGGAGTCCAGGAAGATGCGAGTGCCCTTCCGGTACGCACCCTGCTGG
This sequence comes from bacterium, assembly GCA_030431975.1. GTDB lineage: Bacteria > Eisenbacteria > RBG-16-71-46 > CAIMUX01 > CAIMUX01 > JACKCR01. Next base: position 44,515 of record JAUIHP010000001.1, read on the forward strand.
ATGCGTCCGTAGAGCACCTGTTCGTTGAAGGCGATGACGACGTCCGCTTCGTTGCCCATGTTCGTGATGACCTTGGAGCCGAAGCGAATGCGAATCCCGCTGGCGCCCGCGCGCGACCGGGCCGGCGGCTTGATTTCGGCGGGGATGATCTCCACCGTCCAAACTCCGCAACCGGACTTTGCGCAGACGGCGCCGAAAGCCTGTCCCGCTTTCTGGGCGCCCTCTCCGGAGTCACTGACGATTTCAACGATCTGCTCGCGAACCTGGGTGCGTGGTCCTACGGTTCCGGCAGTGGAACCGTCCGTGGCGTAGCTCAATCCCCACCCCCTTCTTCGTGGTAGAAAGCCTCGACGAGCAGTTGGTTCTCGACGATTTCATGTTCACGAACCAGGTGAACGAACTCACGAACGGAGTCGATCAGCTGTTGGTGCAAGGGCTGCCCTGACTCCGCTGCCTTCGCCAGCTCAGCCAACTGCTCAACCTGCTCGATCATGGCGCGGTGTTCGTGAATCAGACCCTTCAGGTCCTGTGAATGTCTGGGATCGACACTCTCGATGGATTCGAACATTCCGTTCGGCCGCTCTTCTTCCTCGAAGTGGCGTTCAAGCCAGGGACGAAGGGCCTCTACCTGCTTGCGGATGTCTCCCGGATCACGACTCTGTTCGAGTTCGGTGATCATCGGAATCAGTTCCTTATGATCGTCGTCGACCTGCGGGAATCTTTGGGATACCGGTTGGGACATCGTTCCTCCTCAGCAAGGTGGTGCAACGAGTCACATCGATCACCTCTGCAGTTTCGACAGGAACGGTTTTGCGGTCTATAAGGGGAACCCGCATGTTCAAGGGAGACAACAGACTCCGGATTTTGAACTCAGCATGGCGCTTCTCTGATCGCGGTCTACAGCGAGGTAGAAGTCAGAGCGTCAGAGTCCTCCGGACCGAACCCACTCGACGACAAGACTGGCCAGGACGAGGTGACCTTGCGGAGAAGGATGTCCATCCCGGGACGGTCGATAGATCCGCACTCCGGAACGCAATGAATCGGCTAGCGGGGTCAGCGCATGCAGCACCGGCACTCCCTCGTCGCGGAGTGTGCTCAAGACCGATCGTGTCGCCTCCGCTTCTGACTCGAGCAAAAGCTCCGCACCGTCCAGCTCGGCCAGGGACGGATCAACCGTCGCAAAAACGCGCTCCTTCGTTGGAACGAGAAGGACGCACAGTTCGACACCCGCCTCATCCGCCTTTGCCGCAAGCTCAACCAGATTCCGATTCGTAATCCGCAATCCCTCCCGGATCCGTAGGTCCTGCAGATTCAAAGCCAGGGAACGATACGGAATCGTCAGGATGGTGCGAACCCCGGCAACTTCTACGGCCTCCTCGTCGTCTCGCGAAGCAGCTTGCTCCTGACGTGTCTGCCATGCGGCCTCCGCGTCGTATGTACGGCGGACCGCGGATCGGTGGTTCCAAGTGGCGCGGATTCCACGAATCAAAGCAAAGGTCTTGGACCAACGGAGACGTGCGACCCACGACTCCGCAGGACCGGAGGTCTGCATCAAACCTTGAACATGCTGGAGCAACGGATCCGCCCCCTCCAGCTCATCGACTCGCCGGCGGATCGAACTCGAACCACCGACAGCCTCACGTCGCCACCCGACGACGTGTGTGTGATAGAACGAATCGTAGAGATCGTTGCCGAAGTAGACCGACACGATGACGAGCTCAGGACCCAGGTCCATCGCTTCTTCCCACAGTTCCAGAAGCTGCGTAGTTCCGAATCCCCCGAAAGCCATGTTGTAAATCGACAGACCGAACTGATCCTTGAGTACGCGGGGCCAGGCGTCTTCGGGATGCACACCCGCGCCGTAGGTTTGGGAGTCGCCAAGCGCCACGATGTCGGCTTGATCGAGAGCCGTCTCGTTGCGCCAACCGCGACGATCGTGTTCCGGATGTCGGGGATGCGGGCGGCGGCCCAGGGCAGCATCTTCGGTCGAAGAGAATTCGAACGGGGTGAGAAGCAAACGTGCCGCTGCCGGAGAAACGTGGACACTCAGATGAAGCATTAGCTCGACGAACACGAACGCCAAAGCGAGACAGCCAAAGGCGGCAAGAGTGCGAGATCGCCGCGACCCTTCACGTGAGCGATTCACAAACTCTTCCTCGGACCGCCCGAACTCCGCATCAGGCGCTACCGCGGCGAAACCGGGGGCTTCGAATCAAACCCTGCGACCACTCCTCGGTCAACTGGTCGCGTTCCTCAGCCGTCTCGAAGAATCGGATCCTGGGCTTACCCTCCCGCTCATCTTCGCGGATGACCCCGAACAGCCGAACCCAGGTCGGGTCCGGCGGCCGGTCTGCATCGTCACGTCGTCGCGTTTCGACTTCGATTTGAAACACCTGAATCCATCCGGGACGTTCGATAGCCACAAGCCTGGCTCGATCGAACCGTGCGAGCCGTCCTCCGAAACCGTTTGCGCTGAGATGGCGGCGCAGGTGACGTTCGAGCGAGACGTCACCGACCCCGGTGCGCCAGGAGTTCAAGGCTCGCTTGATTCGTTCCCACAACACGGATCGGCTCCGAGGCTACCGGTGAGGATCGAACGCGTGCTTGACCTGTCCCCAGGACGTTTCCAAGATCGGTGTGGGACCACAACCCACTCCGAACGCGCCCATACCGCCGCAGTCCGAGTTCTCCGGCAAAGCGGGAGAACCTTCGTGAAGGGAGTAGTCTCCAGCCGCCGCATTGCAGAACGCGGGGTCCGCCAGGACGTCTGTGTCCTGATAGTCACAGCCTCCCTCATAGTCTCGTGCATTGTTCCAGAACAGATTGCAGTCGAGCGCGACCTGGCTACCGGCACAGAAGACCGCCCAGGTTTCGATTTCCGCGAAGATGTTGTTCCGCACCGTGGGTCGGGACTCGATCTGCTGCACACGTACGCCGTAGAGCGGGAGTCCAAAGAAGGTATTGAACTCAATCGTCGGGGCGGCCAACCACATCTGCACGCCCTCGAACATATTGTTGAGGAAGAGATTCTCCCGGATGGTCGGACTGCCGGCGTTGACGTAGGTCCCGACCTCCGAGTGATCGATGGAGAAACCGACCAGAGCACAGTCGGCTTGGCATCCCTCCGGGAAATAGACACCGTACTCGGCGGTCTTCGTGGCGCCGTCGATGATGGTCTCGGCCGGCCCATCCGTTGACTCGACGCGCACCCCCGGTTTCATCTCGACGTTGACGATCCGCTCGCCCCACGGCGGGAACGCACTGTGCGTATCCGAGTAGACACCCGGCCGAACCTGGACGACGTCTCCGGCCGATGCGAGATCAATCCCTCCCTGAATCGTGGTCGCGTCACCGTTGCCGTCTGGATCGACAACCCAAACCGCTGAGATGGCCGGTTGCGCGAGGCAGGGCACAAGCAACAGAAATGCGGGAAGAAGGCAGAGAGAGGAAACCTTTGCACGAACTCGCATGGATTGTCTCCCAGATGAGGCTGGGTCGTGACCCAGAGCCAAGAAAGACGAGCTTCCTCGGATGTCGGTACTCTTCAAACACAAGAGAGAGGTGCAGAAAGCGTAGCACAGTGTCTTTCCCCAAAGCCCCGCGAAGTCTTTGTGTCAGCGAGTCGCACAGGGATCAACCAACGAATCTGCAGGTTGGCTCTCGCCGCCTTCTGTATGTAGCCTCGATCCCCACTCCGGGCCGTCCCGAGCTCGAACTCGATCTCGAGCGGCGCTCGAACACGGCGCATTTGCCGTTGTCGCACTCCGGACTTACGCGTAACCTCGTAAACGTTCTATCAACCCTTTGTCCGCGAGAACCAGAACGTCACGATGTCTGACTCCAACGAACGCAGCCGCCTCTCACGAGCTCACTGGCACGACAATCTTCGCGTCATGGGCATTCTGCTCACCATCTGGTTCGTGACCTCGATTCTTCTCAGTATCGTTTTCGTCGAACCTCTCAATCAGTTCAAGCTCGGGGGCTTTCCCCTGGGCTTCTGGTTCGCACAGCAGGGATCCATCTACATCTTCATTGTTCTGATTCTCATCTATGCCGTGTGGATGGAACGGATTGATCGCCGTTACCACCTGGAGGCCGGGAAGAGCGATCCCAAGTCGGAGATGTCGGACGGAGGCATCTATTGAGCATCCAGGCCTGGACCTACCTGATTGTGGGTCTGACCTTCGCCGTTTACCTAGGGATCGCGGCATGGAGCCGGGCCAAGACCACGTCGGCCTTCTACGTCGCCGGTCGCGGGGTGCCACCGTTGGCCAACGGAATGGCCACCGGCGCCGATTGGATGAGTGCCGCCTCCTTCATCTCGATGGCCGGGCTCATCTCCTTCATGGGCTACACCGGGACGATCTACCTGCTCGGGTGGACGGGCGGTTACGTTCTCCTCGCCCTGCTCTTGGCGCCATACCTTCGTAAGTACGGCCGCTTCACCATCCCAGAGTTCGTTGGCGACCGCTACTACTCGCAAACCGCGCGCGTCGTCGCTGTGTTCTGCGCAGTCTTTGTGTCCTTCACCTACGTCGCGGGACAGATGCGCGGCGTCGGGGTGGTCTTCTCGCGCTTTCTCGAGATTCCAGTGGAGGCGGGAGTCATCGTCGGCGTTCTTATCGTCTTCTTCTATGCGGTGGCCGGTGGGATGCGCGGCATCACCTACACCCAGGTCGCCCAGTACTGCGTTCTCATCGTCGCCTACATCGTCCCGGCCGCGGCCATCTCCTGGAAGATGACCGGAAACCCCGTTCCGCAGTTCGGTTTCGGGGGGACACTCGTCGACGGGGGTGCGGCAGCGGGCGGCCAGTCTGCCGGTATTGCTCTGCTCGAGGCTCTGGACGGAATCCACCGGGACCTGGGCCTCCCCGAGTACACGGGTGCCTTTGTACCCGGAAAGAAGTCGATGATCGACGTCCTCGCCATCACTGCGGCCCTGATGGTGGGAACAGCGGGACTTCCGCACGTGCTTATCCGCTTCTATACGGTGCCCAATGCCCGCGCGGCCCGTTGGAGCGCCTTCTGGGCACTCCTTTTCATCGGAATCCTCTACACGACCGCTCCGGCCGTCGCCGCCTTCGCCCGGGTCAACATGATCCAGACGCTCCACGAACAGCCCTACGAATCCGCACCCGAGTGGTTCTCGAACTGGGAGCAAACCGGGCTCATCGAGTTTCAGGACAAGAACGGCGACGGGATCATTCAGTACAGCGGAGACGCGGAAACAAACGAACTGAGAGTCGACCGGGACATCATGGTGTTAGCCAATCCCGAGATTGCTGAACTTCCGGCCTGGGTTGTCGCGCTGGTCGCCGCGGGTGGACTGGCAGCCGCTCTTTCGACCGCCGCCGGGCTTCTCCTCGTCATCTCGTCGTCGGTTTCCCATGACCTTTTGAAGTCCGTCTTTTGGAAGGACATGAGTCCCCGAGCCGAACTCTTCGCCGCCCGCGCCGCGGCGGGAGTGGCCGTGGTCATTGCCGGCTACCTCGGCATCGATCCCCCAGGTTTCGTTGCTCAAGTGGTCGCATTCGCCTTCGGACTTGCCGCCGCCAGCTTCTTCCCGATCCTGCTACTCGGTATCTTCGACACCCGAACCACAAAGGAAGGCGCGATCGGCGGAATGCTGGCCGGCATCGGATTCACGGCGGCCTACATCATTTGGTTCCGGTTCGTTATTCCGGAAGCAGGTGCCGATCAGTGGCTCTTCGGGATCAGTCCCGAGGGCATCGGGATTATCGGTATGTTCGTGAACTTCGCCGTGACCATGGTCGTCAGCCGGATGACCCCGGAACCTCCGGCGGAGGTGCGACAACTCGTCGAAGAGATCCGACTCCCCGGTGGCTCTCGGGACGACTGATCTCCGCAGTGCCCGCCCGCTCGGCGCCCGTCCGCTCGCCGCGCTTCGCTTCCCAACGATCGCGGATCAATCCGACCAGTTCTGAAACACCGGCGCCGCTCCGCGCGGAGGTCTCGAGCATCGCCACGCCTGGCCGTGCCCCTTCGCAGTTCCGTCGAGCCAGCGGGATGTCGAACTCCACCGCGACCGCAATGTCCATCTTGCTAAAGACGACGAGGTCACAGGTATTGATCAGAGTCGGATACTTGAGCGGCTTGTCCTCGCCCTCGGTGCACGGAAACAGAAGAACCCGTAGATCCTCGCCCAGGTCATACCCTTGCGGACAAACCAGATTCCCGACGTTCTCGATGAAGAGAACGTCGGTGGTTTCCAGATCGAAGGCTTCGACGGCCTTCCCCACCATGTCCGCTTCGAGGTGACACATCCCGCCGGTCAGGATCTGATGAGCGGGACAACCACTCTCGGCTAGTCGGGTGGCGTCGTTCTCCGTCGCCAGATCACCGACGACGGCAGCCACCGACAGCCCGGCCTCACGCAGGTCACGCATGACACGAGCCAGAAGCTCCGTCTTGCCTGCACCGGGACTTGACACGATATTGATGACCAGAACACCCCGTTCGGTGAATACCTCGCGAAGTGAGTGGGCAATCTCGTCATTCTTCTTCAGGATGTTACGACGAACTTCAAGAATTCGGGGCTGCATGGGACAACTCCGTGGAGGCAGTTTCGGTTTCTTCGAGTTCCAAGGAGACAAGGTCGAGTTCGCGGCCCGCAACGATGTCGGCCGTGGGCATTCCGCACTGACCGCAGGCAAACTGAGGTGGATCGGAAAGCTGCGTTTCCGCTTCGCACGCCTTACACCTTACGCGACCCGGCACGCGTTCGATGCGCAACTCGGCGCCGGCACAACGCGTTCCTTCCGCCGCAACGTCCCAGGCAAACTCCAACGCTTCGACAACGACGCCGGCCAAGTTGCCGACACGAACGGAAACGACGGTAACGGGAAGTTCCTCGCCGGCCTCTTCGACAGCAGTGACCGCCAGAGAAACGATTTCTGCCGCAATCGAGAGCTCATGCATGACTCCGGTCCTCCTCGGGTCCAAGCAGTCTGCGGTCACTGCAAGCATGCTGAATTCCGGTCGGCCATCGGGTGCCTGATGTGTACGTGATTCCCGAATCCGGACGCACATCATGGTCGATCTTGCGGGTCTCCGGAAACTAGCGTGCTATCCTCAGGGGTCGGTCAAGCGGCCCTGTTTGACAGCGGAAGAGGAGGCGAAAGATGTGCCTTGCGATTCCCGGCCGGGTGGAGGCCATTGAAGCACGGACCCAAACAGCGTCCGTCGACGTACTGGGCATACGACGCAAGGTCAGCATTGACCTGTTGGTCGACGAAGGGCTGTCCGTCGGCGACTGGGTCCTCATCCACGTCGGCTTCGCCATGAGCAAGATCAGCGCGGAACATGCAGAGGAACAGCTTCGCATCCTCGCGAGTCTCGACGAGATAAATGAAGCGCAAGCGGAGGCCGAGGGTTACGGCCAGCCTCCCAACTCGGGTAACTCGAGATGAAGTTCATGGACGAGTATCGTGACGGCGAGACGGTCCACCGACTCTCCCGTGAGATCTCACAGCTTGCAGATCAGAACCGAACCTACCGAATCATGGAGATCTGCGGTGGGCACACCCATTCCATTTTTCGTTTTGGGCTTTCCCAGATCCTTCCCGGAAACATCGAGCTGATCCACGGCCCAGGGTGTCCGGTGTGCGTTCTGCCGATGGGACGAATGGATGAAGGTCTGGCTATGGCAGAGCGCGACGGCCTGATCTTCACTGCTTTCGGCGACATGATGCGCGTCCCGGGTACAACAGGGACTCCCCTCGACGCCAAGGCACGAGGGGCCGACATTCGGATGGTCTACAGCCCGCTTGACGCGTTGGAGACGGCTCGAAGGAACCTTGACCGCCCGGTTCTGTTCTTCGCGATCGGGTTCGAAACCACGGCGCCCTCCACCGCAGTCACATTGATGAAGGCGAAGGAACTCGGCGTCACTAACTTCTTCGTCTTCTGCAATCACGTCCTCGTCAATCCGGCGATCCGCGCGTTGCTCGAGTCCGACGACATGCGACTGGATGCTTTCATCGGACCGGGACATGTTTCGACGGTCATCGGCTGCAAACCGTACGAATTCATCGCCGAGGAATTCCAACGGCCTCTCGTCGTCTCCGGCTTCGAGCCGGTCGACATTCTGCAGTCCATTGTGATGATTCTTCGACAGATGAACGCCGGCGTCGCCAAGATCGAGAACCAGTACGGCCGAGCCGTGTCCTGGGACGGAAACACTGCAGCGCGAAAGGCTCTGGACCGGGTCTTCGAAACTAGATCCACCTTCATGTGGCGCGGCCTGGGCGGGATTCCAAACTCGGCGTACGCGATTCGGGAAGAGTTCGCCGAATTCGACGCGGAGAAACAGATCGGTGTCCGAGGTCGCTCCTTCCCCGATCCGGCGCTGGCCCAGTGCGGTGAAGTCCTGAAGGGAGTGAAGAAACCCGTCGAATGCAGCCTCTTCGGAACGGTTTGCAAGCCGGAGAACCCGGTCGGCGCACTCATGGTCTCCAGTGAGGGAGCCTGCGCGGCGCAGTACAGGTACTCCGATGCCACCACCGTCCTAAGAAAGTGACTGACATGGCAAAACGATCCTTCACAGACCCGCAGATCACGCTGCAGCACGGCGCCGGGGGCGAGGCCACGAGACAGCTCGTCGAAGGTTTGTTTGCACCCGCCTTCGCCAACGACACCCTGGCAGCCATGGAGGACGCCGCGGCGCTCAACGCCGACGGACTTCGCCTCGCGTTCACCACCGACACCTTCGTCGTCCACCCCCGGAACTTTCCGGGCGGATGCCTCGGTTCCCTCGCCGTTCACGGCACGCTGAACGATCTGGCGGTCTCCGGAGCCGACCCCATCGGGCTCTCAGCAGCCTTCGTACTTGAAGCGGGACTCGATACCTCGGAGCTTCGCGCTCAGACGGAAGCCATGGCGGAAGCCGCCAGGAAGGCAGGCGTCCCGATCGTCACCGGCGACACGAAAGTTGTCGAACATGGAAGCGTGGACGGGCTCTACATCAATACAAGCGGCGTCGGCGTGATCCGGCCGTCGGCCGATCTCGGCCCGAACCGTGTGCGTCCCGGAGACGCCGTCCTGGTCAGTGGCCCCATCGGTGACCACGGAGTGACGATCCTGATCTCCCGTGGGGAGATCGAGCTGGAGGCCGACTTGAAGACGGACTCGAGGTCGGTTCTTCCCCTGACCTCTGCCCTTCTCGATCAACTGGGTTCCGGAGTCCGCTGGATGCGTGACGCCACCCGCGGCGGTGTGGCCACGGTTCTCAACGAACTGGTCGGCGGGCGTCCCTTCGGAGTGGTGCTAGAAGAGCAGGAGATCCCCGTTCGCGATCCCGTTCGGGGTTGTTGCGAGTTGCTGGGACTCGATCCCCTACACGTCGCCAATGAAGGCCAGTTCGTCGCGATCGTCGCTGGTGATCGTGCCGACGAAGCGATCCGGGCGCTGCGAAACGTTGAGGGCGGCTCCGACGCACGGATCATCGGAGTCGTGACCGATGAGCACCCGGCGCGCGTAGTCGGACGCACCTCCTTCGGAGCCAAACGAGTCATCGACGTTCTCGTCGGCGATCCGTTGCCACGTATCTGCTGATGTCCGGCTTGCAGTCCCAGCGTATCCAGGTGTCGGGAACGGTCCAGGGAGTCGGCTTTCGCCCCTTTGTCCACCAACTCGCCCGCACGCACTCCATCCTCGGCTGGGTCCGGAACGATCCGGAGGGAGTCGTCATTCATGCGGAGGGCGCACCGGAAAACTTGGCGGCCTTCGCCGCATCGATCGAGGCAAACGTCCCCCCCGCCGCCAACATCTCGACCCTTTCTATCGCCACTGCGGCATTCGAAAACCACGCCGCGTTTCGCATCCTCGAGAGTTCGAAGGAAGGCCGTCTCACCACACGGATCAGCCCGGACTTGGCCGTTTGTGAGGCCTGTCTCGCCGAACTGAAAACGCCAAACGACCACCGCTTCAGATACCCCTACATCAACTGCACACACTGCGGGCCTCGATACTCCATCATCCGATCGCTGCCGTATGACCGCTGTCGCACCACGATGTCGGAGTGGCCTCTTTGTCCGGATTGTCAGGGGGAGTATGAAGACATCCGCGACCGCCGTTACCACGCCCAACCGGTCGCGTGTCCGCGGTGCGGACCGGTCTATCGCCTGGTCCGGACGGACTCTCCCGAATCAGCGGAACTCACTGACCGGCCATCGGACCCCGGAGATCCGAAGCGGATGTTCGACACGGACACGGTGTTCGACGCGGACACGGTGTTCGACGCGGACACGGTGTTCGACGCGGGCGCAGTGTTCGATGCAGGCGCGGTGCTCGACGCGGGCGCGGTGTCCGATGCGGTGTCTCACGCGGCCTCGCTACTCAATCAGGGACAAATTCTTGCCGTCAAAGGCATCGGTGGCTACCACCTCGCGTGCAACGCGTCGGATCCGGAAGCAGTGCGGACGTTACGCGAGCGAAAGTTCCGCAAGGAGAAGCCGTTCGCCGTGATGGCCTCCAGCCTCCAGTCCGCGCGAGAACTCGCCGATCTCGACGCCGACCACATCGCGTTACTCCTCAGTCCGGCGCGCCCGATCGTCCTGGCTCCGGCTCGCGATCTTCTTCCTGAGATCGCGCCCGGAACGGACGAAGTCGGCATCATGCTGCCGTACGCTCCCCTGCACGTACTCCTCTTCGAGGCGGGAGCCCCGGACCCGCTGGTGCTGACCAGCGCCAACCGTTCCAGCGAGCCGATCGCCTACGAAGACGAGGACGCCCGCGATCGCCTCGGCGAGATCGCCGACGCATTTCTCGTCGGCGAGCGACCGATCGCGCGACGGGTTGACGACTCGGTCGTGGCGGTTCGCCGGGGACACCCCTTCATGATCCGTCGCTCCCGCGGATTCGCGCCCGCATCCGTCGCTCGGCTCGACACCGCTCAGCCTATCCTCGCCCTCGGCGCCGACCTCAAGAACGCGATCGCCCTGGCCACCGGCGGGGAGGTCTTCGTCAGCCAATACATCGGAGACCTCGGTGAACTCTCCACGGACCGCGCTTTCACCGAGACCGTGGAAGACCTTCTTTCCATGTACGGGATTGATCGAAAGGACCTCATCGTCGCCCACGACCTTCACCCTCAGTACGTTTCGACCCGATTCGCCGCCCGGATCGAATGTCAACATCGAGTCGGCGTGCAGCACCATGAGGCTCACGTCGCTTCCGTCCTCCTCGAACACGGCCGAACGGACGAGACCGTGATTGGAATCACCCTCGACGGAACGGGATTCGGACGGGACGGAACGATTTGGGGAGGCGAGGTTCTCGCCGGTTCGATGGCGACTGGCTTCCAGCGGACTCCACTCTTCGATCCCGTGCTCATGCCGGGCGGAGACGCGGCAGCGCGCTTTCCGGTGCAATCGGCAGCAGCCTACCTGCCGGACTTCGATCCTTCCATTCTCGAAGCCGACCCGTTTGGCTTTCCGTCCAGGTTTCGACAGTCGCAGTCGTTGATCGCGAAACGGGTTCGTACAACCCCAACGACCTCGACCGGCCGACTCTTCGACGCGGTCGCGTCTCTGTGTGGATTCACGGAAGAGATTTCGTTCGAAGGCCAGGCCGCGATCTGGCTGGAGCAGCTCGCCCGCGACGGTGATTCCACCGCCTTGGGACCGGCCATCCGGATCCGTGATCCCAGAACCCCTGCGGAACTCCTCGTCCAGGGCCGTCGCAACGGCGTCTCGCCAAGAGACGTCGCGGCGTGGTTTCACGAATCACTTGCCCGAACCATCATCGATGCAATCATCGAGACAGCTGCGCGCTCGCGAACTCAAACGGTCGTGCTCTCAGGAGGTGTCTGGCAGAACCGTCGGCTGCTGGAGCTTGTTCTGGACGGAGTCGCCGAGTCGTTCGAGGTTCTGTGGGGGCAGATCGTTCCCTGCAACGACGGCGGAATCTGTGTGGGCCAGATCCTTTTCGGGCACCAGTACCTTGTTGACGCCTAGCGCTGTTTGACTCCTAGCGCTGCTTGACTCCTCGCGCTGCCTGACGCGTGGCGTTGCTTGACGCCTCGATACGCCATCTTTCCAAGCTGAAATCGTCGGCTCAGAACCAGAATCGAAACGCCAGCCCCGGACCAGACGATGTCGCAACCGGACCCACGGCCATTCCCCGTCCGGACCGCCGAGCATCTTCACGACGCACGAGCTCTCTCGACAAGGCCCAACCCAGGAACGCGCTCAGGTAGACATCCGATGGCCAATGGTGATCCGACGTCACACGCTGCAACATGACCGTTCCGGCCACTCCCGCCGCGGCGACCGTGAACACGGGATGATCGACGTGGTGCGAGAGGATCGTAGCCATCGATGTGATGGCCAAGGTGTGGCCAGAAGGCAGGGACCTTCCATCATTGAACTTGAAGGAGCGGGAGCCCAATCCTCGTTGGGGGCCGCGACGGCCGACCAGTCGGTTCGTTCCCTCCTTCGGAGCCGCGGCGATGAGGTTCGTCCTGAGGATATCCGAAGCGATCTCGACCACCGGTTCGACACGCACGATGTAGCCGAGAACCAACGCGCCGATGATCGGGGCATTGGTGTTGCCCTGGAAACCAAGAGGCTCGAAGAACTCACCCGCGTGATGAATGGGCTCATAAACCGGATGGTCGAGCGAACGAAGGAGCCCGTCGTGGATGTCCTCGTCGAATGGATAGATGAGGGCAAACCCCGCAGCGATCCCGGCCAGAACCAGAGCGTCCTTCCGCGTCATACGAAACGGTGAGCTGTACACGTGGCCGGCATCGGAAGCGATGTCCATAACGACACGCTTTCCGTCGACCAGAGGGTTCCAAGTCCACCGCCCCGCGGACGACGCCGCCCCGCCCGACATGCTCGTCCCGTCCGACGTGCTTGTCCCATCCGAAGTGATTGTCGCGGCTGGCGTGCCCGTCACAGCCGGCATCCTGATTCCCTCCGGCGTTCCCGTCCCAGCCGGCGCCCACGTGGCAACCGAGGCTTCGGCGCCTGGAAGGACTCCGACCACAAGATGCGCCAGTGCGGCCACCATCCCTGCGAGAACGCCGACCACGCCCTGCCGGCGAGCGAGCGTGCGACTCGATATCCATTTCTGATTCATCGCCGGATGCTACCCGGAACGATGAGATTCGGCCATATCCGCCTCAATTTGCTCGGGGCTCTTCGTTTGAGTTACCATCTGAGTCGCTGGACAAGGTCCCCTCTCCACAAAAAGGAACGACTTCCACGGGAGACCTCATGAAAAGACTTCTACTTTCTGCAGCAGCTCTGGCGCTTGCTGCCCCCGCCTGGGCTGGCCCCAACGCCGGTGGAGTACTGGCCGTCGACGCTCTTCCCGACGTCATCTATTCGGATGTCGGTGGCTCACTTTGTGAAGCCGTCGGTGATGACCTTCCCGATTTTTGCCGAGACCTCGACACGAATGTGCCCCCCGGAACGGAGAGTGTCTCGGTCTGGCAGATTCTCGCCCTTTTCCCGGACGGCTCCAGTCCCCGCCTCGCGGGCGTCGTCTTCGGGATCGACTACGACGGCTCAGCTCTGACCGTCATCAATCACGAGCAGTGCGGCGACTTCGAACTCTTTACGAACGATTGGCCCGGCCCGGGCAGCGGCGCCAATGTCGTTTGGTTCGAAGCACAGACGTCTCCGATCGTTCGCATCTACTCGTTCGCGGGTTATGCCTACTACGCAGACGCCTCGTTCGGATTTGGACCCCACCCGGTCGGTCCGAGCGGGTTCGGTGACGACGATGTGCCGGTCAATGTCGACGAGATAGCGGCCTACGGTAGTCTCGGCTTCAACAACAACCCGGGCTCTGCTCCATGTTTCGATGACGCCCCAGGCGCCTGCTGTCTGAGCGACGGTAGCTGTGAAGTCACGTTCCAAGCAGACTGCGAATCCATCGGCGGACAGTGGCAGGGCCCAGGCACGAGCTGCGAGGACCCGGGCTGCGAACCGTTCGGAGCCTGTTGCCTGCCGGACGGGTCCTGCGCCGAACTGGAAGAGTCAGCGTGCCTGGACCTGAGCGGTGTGCTTTTCATCGGCAAAGAGTGCTCTCCCGAACTTTGTGAGCCGGTCCCTGTAATCGAAGCCTCCTGGGGACAGATCAAGCGGAATCACCGCTAGCGGAGTGGATGGACCCGCAGCCTGTCCGCTCGCTGCGGGCTCTTTCCACTGCACGGAACCACCCCACCTTCCGATGTGAATAAGGTGGGGTGTTTCCCATCCGGACGTGCCCTAAGATCCGGGGAGGAAGCCATGCCGCACCCGGGAACGGCAATCCCGGAGCCCCAGCGTCGGGGCGAGAGCCAAAGGACTTTGGAGGACGCGCACGTTGCATCTATCTGACTTCAGATGGGCCCTGGACGTCATCGACGTCGTCATCGTGACGTTCCTCATCTATCACCTCTTCCTCCTCGTCCGCGGTACCCGTGCAGCCCAGATGTTTCTCGGCCTCATGGCCATTCTGCTTCTCTCCGCCCTCGCGGACCTCTTCCGGCTGTCAGCGCTGCAGTGGCTCTTGGCTTCGCTCAAGACAGTCTGGGTCGTCGCTTTCCTCATCATCTTCCAGCCGGAACTTCGACGCGGGCTGAGTATGGTCGGGAACAGCAAACTCTTCCGGGCCATCTTCAAGCTGCAGGAGTCGTCCCACCTCGGAGAAATCGAGGACGCGGTCGTCAACCTGCGCCGGCGCGGGCTCGGAGCCATTCTCGTGCTCGAGCGCAACACGCAGCTTCGCGCCTTCGTCGAGACCGGAACCGCGCTCGACTCCAATCTGTCTTCCGAACTCATCGAGACGATTTTCACGCCACCGTCGCCGCTTCATGACGGCGCCGTCATCATCCGCGGCAATCAGATTCTTGCAGCTGGATGCATCCTTCCACTCAGCGCCTCGACGACGCTCGACCGAAGCTACGGGACCCGTCACCGGGCCATTCTCGGTCTCTCGGAGGAAACGGATGCCCTCGCCATTGCGGTTTCCGAGGAAACCCGGCAGATCTCGATTGCAGAGAACGGCCGCCTCATCCGCAACGTCGATCCGACCGAGTTCAAGGCAGTCCTGGCTCAGTTCCTCACCCACACTGAGGAGCGGGAAGAACGTACGGAAAAGGCGGAAGCCGAGAGTTCCGATACCGGTGGCAGCACCGAGGAGAAACCGCGGCCGGCAGGCGCCCCCAGCTAGGCTGCGTTCCTGAAGGTTGAACACTCTGGGATCGCGGATTCGAAAGACCCTCCTCTGGCTGCTCGTTCCGGCCGTGGCTCTATGCGGCTATCTCTTTGGTTACGTCACGACGGAAAGACAGGCACCTCCGTACGGACTCGTGACCCAGGCCAAGGATTGGGTCCGTTACGAGTCGGGCATTCGCCAGCTGCATGCCAGATTGTTTGGGCGTGAACGGGAGGGTAGGTGGCGTCCTCTCGACTCCGAAAGCATTGCGGCTCGCGGTCTCTCGGCGGAAGAGCGTGAAACACTCGCCTCGCTGGGCTATCTCAGTGGTTACGAAGACGCCCCCGATCGCACGGGCGTCACCGTGTACGACAAGACTCGAGCCTTCCCAGGCTACAACCTACAAACCTCCGGACACGACACGGAAGCCCTCCTGCTAGACATGGACGGTAAGGTCGTCCACAGATGGTCCTGTCCGTTCCAAGTCGCGTTTCCGAACTACGACCTCCGCGACCTACACCTTCTCTATCCACCCGAATTCTTCCGGCGTGCTCATGTTTTCGACAACGGAGACCTTTTGGCGATCTACGAAGACGCCGGACTGGTCAAGCTCGACAAGGACTCCAACATCCTCTGGACGTACCCCGGCAGTCCGCACCACGACTTCGATATCGACGAGAATGGGAACATCTATGTCCTGACACTGGACCTGAGAAGGATTCCCCGACTCCACCCCCACCGTTCCTCGATCGAGGAGTTCATCGCCATTCTCGATGCAGAGGGTCGAGAGTTGCGAAAGGTGTCTCTGTTGGAAGCCTTCGAGAACTCCCCCTACGCATCCTTACTGGAACGGTGTCCGGACTTTGGAGACATCTTCCACACGAACACGGTCGAACGGCTTTCTGGAATTCACGCCGACCGGTCGCCGGCGTTTCGGGCCGGCAATGTCCTCATCTCGGTCCGGGAGATCGATACCATCGCCATCGTCGACCTGGAAGCAGAGGCCGTCGTTTGGGCGCTGACCGGACAATGGTCCCGCCAACATCAACCGACCCTGCTCGAGAACGGTAACCTTCTCCTTTTCGACAACCGCGGACACTTCGGAATGTCCAAGGTCATCGAGTTCGACCCGTTTACGCAAGAGATCCTGTGGGAATACGCCGGAACCCCCGAGAACGGCTTCTACTCCAAGGCTTGCGGTTCGAGCGAACGGCTTCCCAACGGAAACACGCTCATCACCGAGTCCAACGGAGGCCGCACCTTCGAGGTGACGGCGGAGGGAGAGATCGTGTGGGAACACTTCAATCCGTATCGCACCGGCGAGAACGGTGAACTCATCGCGACTCTTTTTGAGACCGTCCGCATTTCGCCGGACGACATCGGCTGGTTGCCGACTGAATAGCCAGCATCAGCTCGACGAGACGGAACGTCTACTCGAGACCACGAAGCGGAACTGGCCGCCTACTGGAGAACCTGTCCCCCACCCTCTACACTGATAGTGAACGTCACTCGGGATGGGGGCAGCGACTGGATGGGACCGAAGCATAACTCTGCCGAGCCGTCAGTTCCACGGGCACGATGGCTTTGGGTGGCGCTGGTAACTCTACTCGGCTGTATCCATCTGGCCGGACTGGGCAATGCCTTCGTCTGGGACGACTTGTTGCTGGTGGTCGAGAACGACGTCGTCCAGGGACAGAATCCAACGGACGCGTTCCTCACTGCCCCGTCCGGACGTCCACTGGGCACCGGCGCACTCTATCGCCCGTTGCAAACGCTGAGCTTCATGTCGGACCTTCGGGTCTTCGGGCTTTCCGCCGCCGGGTTCCGACTGACCAATGTGGTCATGCACTGCCTTCTCGTGTTTCTCGTCGCCGTCCTTGTTCGAAGATGGAGCGACAACGACGTGGTCGGGCTGCTGACCGCGGCGATCTTTGCGATACACCCGAGCGGTGTCGAAGTGGTCGACTACATCGGCAGCCGAGGGGACGTCATGGCCGCCCTCTTCGGTGTCGGATCGCTGGTCTGCCTCCAGTCCCCGAGGTTTGGACTTCGGTATGTCGCCGCCCCGGCTCTGGTCGTCGCAGCGTTCCTATCGAAAGAAAACGGCATCATGGTTGCCGGCTTTGCCGCGCTCGGGGCGTTGTTCCTTCCGGAAAAGAGTAACCGCAGGGGAGTCTTCGTTCTGCTTGCAGCGGTCGTCGGCTTCTTCGTACTTCGCGCGCTCATCGAGGTGAGCTCACAGGCGCGAACGCTCTCCGTCATCGGTGAGGCCAGCTGGCCGACGCGGCTGGCGACCATTCCCTTGTGCCTATCCGAGTACCTCGGGATTCTCCTCTTCCCGCACGACCTCCACATGGAACGTCACTTCGTTTTCGACGGCGCCTCACTGAAGTGGCTCATCGGTATCGCCGTACCTCTCATCGTCGGGGGATTGGCGCTGCGCCGGGTTCTGACCCGATTTGAAAGCCTGATGTTCGCCTGGTTCTTCGTAGGTCTGGTTCCCTTCCTGCACATCGTCGCGCCACTCAGCGCCACGGTGGCGGAAAGGTGGCTCTACCTACCTTCGATCGGTTTTTGGGCGGCCGTTTGCAGCCTCGGCGTCCGATCGATCGGGGCGTGGGGGCGAAACGCGAGGTACCTGGGTGTGGCCCTGGTGGTTGTTTGGATGGGATACCTGGGATTCGCCACCGTAGATAGGATCGGAGACTGGCGCACGTCCACTTCCCTCTTCGAACATGACGTCCAGTTCGCTGCGAACAGCTTTCTCGTGCACAACAATCTGGGAGTGCTCGCCATGGAACGGGGCGACTACACGCAGGCCCAGGCCAGGTTCGAGCAATCCATCCAAACCCATCCCGGACAGCTCTACGGCCTCGCCCACAGTAACCTCGGGGAGGTCCTGGAGATTCTCGGACAGGAGAACGAAGCCGCGCGCCACTACTACCAGGCGATCAAGCTGAGCCGGGAGGCGCTGGCCTACGAGAAGCTGGCTCGGGCGTTTCTCCGTCGAAACGAGATAGACGGCGCCCGGTCCCTCATCGATGAAGCGCTACGGTGGCATCCCAGGAATGAAACCCTGCTACGGATGTCGGAGCAGATCTCTCGCCAACCTTAGAAAGGGAACCCGCGGTTCGGTCTAGAACTCGTTGAGGCGGGTGACGACGATGCCGCGGAAACGATCGATGCGCCCGAGGTACTGATCCAATCCAACTCGGACCAGCCCGTTCGATTCGTAGAGACCCGGCAGCGGCTTGAGCGCGGCGTGAAGAAGTTCGGTTCGCCCGTTCCGGCGATCGATGATTCCGATGTGATGAATCTGTGTATCCCGACCGTCACTCTTGCCGTCGGGCGCACAGACCTGCGGCCCCACGAACCAGACGATGTCACCAGTACGGAGAGCGTCGTACGGAATCTGGTCCCGCGGTATGAAGGACACCTCACCGAGGCTTTCCGTGGCCGCTCCCAAACTGGCGGTCACGTCTTTGCCCCAGATCGCACTCTGAATCATGTCTTCGGAGTACTCGAGGTGCGCGGGATCGTCATAGTCGACACGACCCGCGTCGTCGACAGCCTTCTCGACCGACGCCCCGTAGAAGCGGGTGCCGAACGCAAACTGCACCGCCTCCTCTGCGGTCGTCGAACGGGCCAGCTCGGTCACGCGGTACATGAAGAGCACGCAATCGGTGGCATAGTCCTGGACGAGTCTTCCCTGACGGACGTATCCGTCGGCGTCGAGCCCGAAGACGTACTCCACCCTGCCCAAGTCCAGAAACCAACTGGCCCAGGCGGCGACCCGTTCTCCCAGAGGCAGATGGCCCAGGTGCGTGAGTGCCGCGTTCAGTCGTTCGGACTCCACGACCTCTGAGTTGTCGAGGTTGTAGCGGACCATACGCTGAAACCGCTCGAGGAGAGGGTCCTCAGCGCTCCTGGCACGAGCAGGTGCAATCACGAGTACTCCGAACAGCCCTATCAGGAGGCTCAGATGGAAGGCCTTCAGTCGTCTCATCCTTATGCTGGAACCCCAACCGGGCCGAAATCGTTCCGGCCTCTGACGTCTTCGGAGTATATCGCGACTTCTCCGTCTCGTCTCGGGGCCAGGAACGCTATCATGCCGCAATGCATCGCCGAACCGTCTTTCTGCTCGCGGCCTACCTGTTCCTGCGTTGGATCCTGGCCACCGAACCCGGGTACACCTACGATGTCCAAGCCTACAAACGGTGGGCTATCGGGGCCGCCATCGGCGGCGTCGACGAAGTCTATCTCCGCTCGGACATGGACTATCCGCCGCTCTACGCCTACATCCTCTATCCGCTGGCCAAGGTCTACCTTGCGATGGTTCCGCCGGACGGAGAAACGGTCGAGGACTCGACTCTCCTAACCGTTCTGGTCAAGCTCCCGCCACTCCTCTTCGATTTGCTGATGGCGGGACTCCTGGCCCTTTGGGTCCGCCGACGCAACATCGAGTCGCCCGATCGGTGGACCCGGTGGCTACCCTGGATCTATCTGCTCAATCCCGTCGTCCTCATGGAAGGCGCCTACTGGGGACAGCCGGACTCGATCCACAGCAGCCTGGTCCTGGCCTGCTTTCTTTGGTTGGGCTGGGCCAGGTCGGCGTGGCCGGCCTGGGTGCTGCTCGCCCTTGCCACATTGATGAAGCCGCTGGGAGCACCTTTCATTCCTCTGCTTGGGATCCTCAGCCTGGTGCGTCACGGGTTCCGCTCGACGGTGGTCGGTGGACTGCTGGGTTTGGCCACGGCCACGTTGATCTTTCTTCCCTACATCGTGACCGGCCGAAGCGAAGCGACGATTCAGCGGGTCCTCGGCGACGTGAAGGCCATGTCGTACACGTCGACCAACGCGCACAACTTGTGGTGGCTGATCGGTCCGTGGCAGGACTCCGAGGTGCCGTGGCTGGGACCACTCACCGCGACACACGTTGCTATGACGCTCTTCGGCATCTTCTATGTTGGAGTTCTATGGGCCGGGCACCGACTTCACAGAACGCCTGCGGCTGGCCCCGGAGTGGGAACCGGGCTCGAAACGAAGTCGGGTTCGATGTCGGAATCGGGAACGGAGTTGGATCCGGCAACGCGGCCAGAGTCGGGAGTCGCTCAAAGGAGCGTTTCTGGAATCACGCATCCTCAGATGATCGGGCTCGCCCTCCTCGTCGGATTGGGCTTCTTCATTCTCTCCACCCACATGCACGAAAATCACATGTTCATCGCGATCCCGTTGTTGCTTCCGCTGACCGTCCTGCGCGGAAAGCGCCAGCGGTGGGTTCGTACGATCTTCATGGTGGCAACGGTGGGCGCGTTTCTCAATCTCATCCTTCACGACCTGGACTTCGTCGAGACGGCCCTCATAACCTCAGCCGGAAGCCTCGAGAAGATCAATCCACATCTGAAGCGCCCGTTCTACACAACGGAGTACGCAATGATCCAGGTAGGGGCTGTCCTCAACGTCGCCCTCTTCGCCTACCTCTGCTGGCAGTCGTTCCGACCGAACGGTGGTTGGCTTCGCGATCTCGGCCGGTAGTGGTTCCACCCGAACGATGGCGTCATAACCTCGGCAGGAAGCGTGCCCGAACGCAAAGGCACTGCCTGGTTCGTCCGTCGCTCAGCTCGACGACAGCTCACGAAGTAGCGTGGTCATCTGCTGTGCATTGGCGGCGGCTTTCCCGCCATGGCAGTTGTTGAAGAAGACGAAAGTCTGACGGGTTCGCGCGGCCGTGTCGTGAATCTTGCCGGCCCATTCCTCGAGCTCGGACTCATTGTAGAGGTAGTCGTAGCGCGTCGAGTTGTCCCCGTCCCACCAACGTTCGGCGTTGCGTCCATGGAAGCGGAAATAGGCCGTATCGCCACTGACGCGGACGATCGGCGGAAAGAGACCGCGAAGATTCGGTGCGTCCACGACGGTGAATCCGAGATCCAGATCTCGCAGCAAGTCCGTTGCCGAAGTATTGGCCCAGCTGTCGTGGCGAAACTCCACGAAAGCCGGGCGCGAACCGAGGTGGTGACGGATTCGCCGCAGCCAGTCTCGATTCTCTTTCGTGTCCCGAAATCGGTAGGGAAATTGAGCGAGAATGCCGTCCAGGCGCCCGGCCGCTTCCATCGGAGCGATCGCTTCGAGAAACGCATCCCAGGGTGTGGTGGCGGTGTCCCCGACTCGAGCGGCCGCCGGGGCAGACCGTTCACCAGTCGGCGGTTCCGAGACATCGGGGCGCGACCCGATCGTTTCAAAGAGGTCGAGATTGACGGCCTTCTCCGTGGGACTCGTCTTCCCGCCGTTCGTCTTCCCGCGGCCCGTCTTCCTGACACCCGTGTAGCCCGCGCCCGACTTCTCACGCTCCGCTGCACGACCCGAGTCGCGGCCGTGCGTCAGCTCACCGCTTAGCTTGATGACAAAGCGAAACTCAGAGGGTGTTCGGTCAACCATCGACTGAAACGTCGAGGCCGGAGGAAGACGGTAGTAGGTCGAGTTGATCTCAACAGCGGGAAACTGTCGGGCGTAGTACTCCAGCATGTCCTGGGACCGCGTTCCATTCGGGTAGAACGAACCGATCCATCCCCTGAAACTGAATCCTGAAGTACCGACGTAAATCAAATGAGCACGGCCTCACGGGCTAGCCAGATTCAACACCTCGCCACGACCTTCATGAATCGTTCGGGCGGGTGTCCTGCGTCAAAACTTCGCCTTCCTCATGAACCCACGCGGTAACGCGCGAACGGCCGTCATGACGAAACGCCAGATCCCGGGCACATAGACCTCGGCCTGCTCTTTGTCGATCGCCTTCAGGATGCTCTTGGCGACCGGCTCCACATCTGCGGAGAACGGCGGCTCTTTCAAGCCTTCCGTCATGGTGGTACGGACGAAACCGGGTTTGACGACGATGACACGCAGACCATTCTCATGATGACGAGCATCCAGACCGTTGAGATAGGCCGTCAGACCGGCCTTCGTCGCTCCATAGATGACAATCGGCTTGCGGCCGCGCTCACCGGCGACCGAGGAGAGAACGCACAGGCGACCGCCTCCCTTGGCCAGCAACCGATCTTTGGCTGCCTCACAGAAACCGATCGTCCCGCAGAAGTTGGCATGCATCAGTCGGTCCCGAAGCGAAGCGTCCTGTTCGAGATCGTCCTGGGTGGCAAAGAGTCCGGCCGTAACGAGAATCGCGTCGACGTGACCAAGGTGCTTCTCCGCCTGATCCAAGGCGGTTTCGAAAGTCGAGCTGTCGAGCAGATCACACGCAGCCGTACCGACTGTCCCCCCCGAGCCGGAACGTGCTTCCAGGTCCTTCGCCGTAGCAGCCAGATCGGAAGGGTTACGACCCAACAGGAAGAGAGAATCCCCACGCTCCGCCATCAGGCGCGCCACTCCCCGACCAATCCCTTTCGTTGCCCCCAACACCACGCACTTCATGAGCCGGCCTCCGTTTCTCGATCCCCGAAGAGACGGGCAGACTGCGCACTCATCAACCTCAGCTCGGGATCCCAGGCATTCCTTACTTCTGCGAACATCGGAAGCCGCGTTTCCATGGCGCGAAAGTGATTCTCGCGAGTCAGCGAGTCCTTGGCCAGGTAAATGCGTCCGCCGGCATCGACCACGATCTCATTGAGTGTGTCCACCAGCTCCTGCGTCGCCCGCCCCCGCATCGGGATGTCCAAAGCAACAGAGACTCCGGCCTTCGGAAACGACAGGAGTCCCTTTCCTTCCTCGCCGCAATCCTTGACGACCGAGAGGAACGACCCGACCTCACCCTGTGAGAGGGCTTCGAAGAATCGGTGGTGCACGGACCTCGGTGTTCCTTGCGGCAACACGCACTGGTACTGAACAAAACCACGGGAGCCGTAAACCCGATTCCAGTGCTGCACGATGTCGAGAGGATAGAAGAACTTTTGCGGATGAACGATCCCACGCTTCCGTCTTGGCAGGTGCTTCCAGAAGTAGAGATGATTGAAGATCCGCATCGACCATGGCGCCAGCGCCCAACTCGGAAAGTCGAAAGGAACACTGAAGGACCGTCCGATTTTCGGAGGCCCCTGGGGAGCCTCATCACTTGTGGCCCACCGCCCTTTCATGACGATTCCCCGTCCGAGCCCTCGTCCTCGAGCGACCGTATCCACCCAACTGACCGTGAAAGGCCATTCCTCGCTGGCCGCGCTCTGCTTGTCCAGCAGTTCTTCGAGGTTGGCCACCCGCTCGCTTTCTCCCCAAATCCATGGGGACGGAACGGCTTCCAACTGAAACTCGACTTCAAGGATGTGTCCGGTCAAACCCATCCCGCCGATCGTGGCACGGAACAGATCCGGTTCGGACTCTTCCGTCACTTCGAGAATGCGTCCGTCCGGTACCCGCATTTTGAGGGCCCGCACGTGCTCGCCGAAGCAGCCGGCGACGTGATGGTTCTTGCCGTGAATGTCGGACGCAACCATCCCGCCCAAAGTGACGAACTGCGTCCCGGGGCTGACCGGCGTGAACCAACCCCGAGGGAGAAAGACGCGAACGAGTTCCTGAAGCGAGAAGCCGGCTTCGGCCCGCAGGATCCCGTTCTTCTCGTCGAAAAAGAGAATCCGGTCGGCCGCAGTGGTTCGGGCGACGACGTCACCGGCACGCCCCGGCAGGGACGAGTCCCCGTAGGAACGCCCAAGCCCGCGCGTGAGGTTGACCTCGTGCGTGGCCGCAGCGAGATCCTCCGAGACCCGCTCTTCGGCCATGACGCGGGGAAACCGACCCCATCCGACGAGTTCGCGTACCGACATCCAGTCCTTCATGGCCGATTGTGGCCTGGTTACGCCATTCGAGCTGAGAGGCTCCCCGCAGATCGATGGAAACTCGAAGCGCCTGGCGCCAGCAGTTCCCCGAGGCTCCTACAGATCCGGGAACCTCTCTTCGAGAATCTTAGGACGCGGACCCACCGAGTCCCAATCTTTCAGTCGCCCGGCCGGATTGAACCCGATCCACTCCGGAAGCAGCTCCGAGTTCAGGAAGAACTGACTGGCCATAAGCGGAGGCGGAAAAGCGAAGTCCCGAAGGTCGTCCAGGCCGAGGCTGGGAAGGAACCATGGCAGGTCGATGTCGATCTTCGGGAAGTAGGCGGCCCCGCCGATCCGGAAGTCCTTGGGAATCTCACCGGGTTTCAGGTCCGAGTGCCACATGACCATCGCCCCCATGTGATGGGTGCCGTACTTGCGGACGTAGAGTCCGTCCATGTCGTAGAACGTGATCAGGCGCAGCCGGTGGCCACGATCCTCGATGGTCTCCAGCTTGACCCGTCCGGTGAAATGCTTCTCGAAAAGCAACTCGACTTTGTCGCCATCCGCCGTGACCCATTCCCGACTGAGGACCCGGCTCTTCTCCCCGTGACGGTTCTTGATCTCGTCCGTTCGCACCAGAACGGTGATCTCTCCGTACTGGAATCGCTCTTCATAGTTCTTCGGGATGTCGTAGCGCAGACAGAAGTGATCTTCCCCAAGCTGAGCCACGTTGACGTGCCGCAGCGGATACATCGCGCCGTTGAAGTAGGAGTCGATCATGGGCTGGAAGTGACCGGGCCCATCCATCCGTGCTACCGCTCCCTTTATGCCGGTCAGGTTCGAGATCGTTCCCATACCGGTCCAGCAATGGAGCTGGAAGAAGCGCCGCGCCGAGACTTCGGCCTTCTTTCGATCTTCACCAAAGGCGCCGGAACGCAGCAGCTCATCGGCGTGCTGGATGACCTCGTAGTTGTGCCGGGAAAAGGATCGTCCGATCGAGTCGATCGCCGAACGGGTCAGCCGAATGCTGACCCCAAGATCCGTCTGATCACAAAGAGCGGTCGGTGGGTTGTAGAAGCCGACTCCGGTCCACTCTCGGGACTGGACGGGAACCGCGAGAAGCAACAGACAAAGAAGAGGCAGCAGTCGACTGATCCGGGACAAAACGAGAACAGCTCCTTCAAACAACGGATGGTTCCGGGGTGACTGGGTTGGATCGATACTTTGCATTCATGACGGCGGCGCTCTCTATCCCATCCATCGCAGCAATGCCAAGGATAGCTGCGGAACGTAGGTAATGACCAGCAGGGCCAGAAGGAGAGCGACCAGCCAACGAACCGAAGCACGGTAGACCTCGACCACCGGTTTCTGAAACCGATAGGACGAGATGAACAGATTGAGTCCCACCGGCGGAGTCGAGTAGCCGATCTCGAGGTTCGCCAGGAAAATGATCCCAAGGTGAACGAGGTCGACGTCGTACTCCTGCGCCAGGGGAACGATCAACGGCACGACGACGATGAGTGCCGAAAAGATGTCCATGAGAAAACCGACGACCAATAGAAATGCATTGAGCACGAGCAGGAAGACCAGCTTGTTGTCGATCCCGCTCCGGACCCACTCCAACAGCTGCAACGGCACTTCCGCATCGATGAGGTAGTTGGTCAGGCCCAAAGCCGATCCCAGAATGATGAGAATGCCCCCGACAAGGGTCATGCTCTCCGCCGCGATCGCCGGAAGGCGCGAGAATGGAACGTCGCGATAGATGAGCACCTGCGAAACGAAGGCATAGAGCGCCGTCACCGAGGCAGCCTCGATCACCGTCAGTTTCCCGCCGTAGATGCCGCCGAGAACGATGATCGGAAGCGGCAGCTCCCACAGAGCCGACCGAAGCGCCGGCAGAAGCGTCTGCATCCGAAACGGCGTCTTCGGGACGTCGCGGACGGCGCCCTCGCGCATACAAAGAAAGGAGAGCGCCACGATCAGAAAGATGCCCGGGACGATTCCGGCGACGAAAAGCCGGTCGACGGTCGGAGCGTCCGCCGGATCCAGAAGCAGTCCTCCGGCGGCCGAGGTCGCAACGTAACTGTAGAGAATGAGCGGGAGACTCGGAGGAAAGAGAAGTCCCAGGCTTCCCGAGGTGGTCAGGAGCCCCAGCGAAAACCGCTCGGAATACCGCTGCTGCAACAACGCCGGCATGAGCAGCCCACCCGCCGCCACGATCGTGACCCCACTCGCGCCTGTGAACGCGGTGAGCATGGCGCAAACGACCAACGAGACGATGGCGAGTCCGCCGGTCATCCAACCAAACGTGGCCTGGGAAAGCCGCACCAGCCGCGCAGCCGTACCGCCCTCGGCGAAAAGGTAGCCCGCGAACGTGAACAACGGAATGGAGACCAGCACCGGCGAGGTCGCGAGGCGAGTCATCTCTGAAATGACGGCGGACGCGGAGATATCTTCGAAATGAAAGGCCACCAGAGACCCGAGGCCCATGACGGCGAAGAGCGGCGTCCCGAGCAGCGCCAAAGCGAAGAGGATTCCCAGAACGAGCAGGGTCATGCCGAACCCTCCGCCATCGGGGTCGACTTCTGGGCTACAGGAGCCGATTCGTTTGCCGCCAAGACCGATCGCTGCGCTGCATCAGCCGGGCCGGGCGCCGCCGTAGCTGAGTCCTTCGCCGAAGAGGCAGCTCCCCCATCGTCGGAACGCTCCCCGCTATGGGAACCGCCCTCCTGCGTCGGCGGCTGGACCACGAACGCCGCGACGAGAAAACGATAGGCCAGAAGAGCAAACCCGATCAGAAGAATGGACTGCACATGCCAGGTCTGAAGTCCCAGGAAAGCGTCCTGTGCGAACTCCTTTTCATAGGTCAGGTACTCATAGGCGCCGTTGGCCATGGCCACGCAGATCGCAGCGGAAAGAAAGGAGAGCACGCGAACCAGAATCTTCCGCGGTGTCGGCGGCAGGATCCGGCCGAAGACATCGATCGCGATGTGGCGCCCCTTCGCCGTGGCAGCAAAGGCGCCGAGAAACGCCAGCCATAGGACGAGCGAACGGAGCAGTGGGTCGATCCAGACGAAGCCGGATCCGAAGACGTTGCGATAGACGATCTGAAAGGACGAAAGCAGGACGAGACCGAAAATGATGACCGTCAGCATCCACCGTTCGACGGCGCCGGTTACGGCAACGTACCTCTCTTCGGCCCGCACCCGGAAGATTGCCCGTACGACCACCGCAACCACGAGGACCGCAGAGAGGGCAACAAGGAAGGGGCGTCCCGGAGAGAGCGCCCCGATGAGGAAGGATTCTTCCACGAGCTTTCCTCAACCGGCGCAACTGCCGGCCTCTCCCCCTAGCCGCTAGGGAGTGGTTTGAGTCTCGGCCCGAAGCTCTTTCAGGGTCGCACGGACCTCGGCCAAGAGCTCCGCCGAATAGAGACCACCAATCATCGCCGTCGCGACTTCGTTGCCGATCTCCCGGAGCGAAGTAATCTCGGAAGCCGGCGGCACGACCGTCTCGACACCGCTCTCGGCGATGACGGTGCGACTCTGAGCGTTCTCATCGATCGTCGCGACTCTGAGCTTGGCAAAGTGCTCATCACACAGCCGCTTCACCGTCGTACGATGTTCCTCTGGGATTTTGTTCCAAGCTCGGTTCGAAACAACGACCGCTCCCATCGCATGGGTGATCGGAACATCGGTTGTGTAGCCGACGCGGGTGAACCACTGCAGGGCGATGCAACCGAGCGGCGAAACATAGACACTCGAAATGAGTCCGGTCTGCAGGGAGGTCATGACGTCGGTGATCGAAAGCGGCACCGGCGAAACGCCCGCTTGCGAGAGGAACTCTTCGGCAAGAGGGTCTCCCTCCCACAGCCAGACCTTTTGCGAGGACAGGTCGGCCTTCGTGCGAATGGGCGACTTACTGTACAGATAGACGAAGCCGACGTCGGCCCAACCCAGGATGGTGTAGCCCGCCTCGTTGACGATGGCATCGAACTTCGGTCCGAGCTTTTCGTGCACCCGACGAACTTCCTCGTCGTTTTGGAACAGGAAAGGAAGCTCGAGAACGCGGAGCTCCGGCGCGATCGTTCCCAACCCCACTCCGGTAAAACCGCCGCCGTGGAGCTGACCGCTGCGAATCTTGCGCAGAACGATCGGCTCATCACCCTGGATACCGCCGGGATAGAACTTGAGCCCAACCGCTCCGCCGGTCTCTTCCTGAACGGCCTTGTCCAGGTCGCGCATGATGTTCATCCATGTCGAACCATCCGGAGCGAGCGTTGCGATCTTGAGTTGATGCTTAGGCTTGGCCAAAGCGGAGGGGGCCGCGATCAGCGACACGGAGCCGGCCACGATCAACGCCGCCAACGCAGCGCGAACGGGCATGAGGGCTCGACTAGAAATATTCATCCATCGTCTCCAGGAGATAGGCCGCCTTGTCCTTGGCGACTTCGTTCCAAAGCTGGTACTCGGGGAAAAGGTCATCCGGTGCCTCCAGAACCTCATTCAATGTCTCGACGTAGCAGTCCTCGTCGAAAATCCGGCGGCAATAGAACTCCGCATATAGAACCTTGAAGTACAACATGCGGTTCCCCGAGAGGCGGAACGCCTCGTCGAAGTTGGACTTGGAGGCTTCCGGCTTCCCACCGAGCATCTCCGGCCGAAAGCTTTGGAGGGAGGCCACCATCGCCAGCGGCAGGCCGTTGAAGAAGCCCGGCTCCAGTTGGATGATCCGGTCGAGATAAAGTTCCACCCGCGGCATCTGCGCCACCGCGGCCGGAGCGCCGAGGTTGAGGCTGATCCACCCGGTCCAGTTGGCCACCGTCCAGAAGAGCAGGGGCACGTCGTCCTCGGAAATGCGGGCCAGAGTCTCGTCGGAAGGGATCGGTTTCTCGGCTTCGGCGTCCCGGAACCAGTCCCGTGATTCCAGCCTCTCGCGGCCCAGACGCCAGCCCTCCTCGTAGAGCAGCAGGGCACGGTCGGGGTCCTCGTCCTCGACGAAGCCGCGCGCGAACGAGAAGTAGTTTTGGGCTGCCAGAACCCGGAATTCCTCGACGTCGGGATGTTCCTCGGCAAAGCCTCTGAGTAGCAACAGGTTACCGGCAATCCCCTCCCGGACGGTTTCGATATCCTTGTCGCGGAAGGTTGTGTTCACGGCCGATTCCATGAGCGGAATCATGGTGTTGATGGCGACCTTGTTGGTCACACCGCAGCCCGTGGAGAGCAGGCAGGAGCCCGCAACCAGGATCGACCACCGCCGCCAGCAAGGCCGGCGGGAGGCGAAAACACGGGGAATCGAGGGTTTCAAATCCATGGATCGGGGATCATAGGACTTTGTCCGAAACCTGTCAAAACCAGTAAAATCATACGTTTACTTGACGATGGGGGCGAGGATCGCCTAGTCTTCGGCGGATCGGCTTGCGACCGATCCACTCTCTCCGGCATCTAAACTGATAGCTGCGGGTTGCGGTCATCCGGACCGCCGCGCGTCAGTCGTCATGCCCGGGTCGGCCGCACGGGCGACGTTGGACTCTATTGGAGGAAACAGGACTTAATGCCACCCAGAAAGCGCAATACCGGCACCGCCGGGAAAGGTAAGGCGGGCAAACAAGCCGCGGCCCAGCGTCCCCGGGAAGAGAACACCCGAGAGGCCCGCGCCGATGCCATCGAGGTGACCGGAACGGTCATCGAGCCCCTGCCTAATGCCATGTTCCGTGTCGAACTCGAGAACGGTCATGTCGTACTCGCTCACATCTCCGGAAAAATGCGCCGCCACTTCATCCGCATCCTGCGCGGAGACAAAGTGACGGTGGAACTCTCTCCTTACGATCTCTCGAGAGGTCGAGTCGTTTACCGGTACAAGTAAGCCCCTCTTCGCTCGTTTCGTAAGATCGCAACAAGACCGACTCGGAGGTTCGACTCATGTGGTGGGACGATCATCACTCCGAGGAGGGGTACATCCGGCGTTTGGGCGTCGGGGAGATGCTCTCTCGAATCGCGGTCCGCCTGCGCCCGGAACTGCCGCAACTCGGTCTAGGCATCCTCCTGATGTTGGTTGCCGTGGCCGCGGAACTCGCCGGGCCGCTCATCATCCGGCAGATCATCGATCAGGACATTCCCAACGCAATCGACGGCGCCGACCAGGGCGCCATCTTTCGCTCTGCCGCTCTCTTTCTCGCCGTCTTCCTCGTCGGCTCGGCCGCCACTTACGTGCAGATTCTGATCGTGGCCAAAGTCGGGCTGCGCACCATCGCACGACTCAAGCAGGACCTCTTCGACCACCTGCTTCACCTCGGTATGGACTACTTCGACCATCACCCACCCGGGCGAATCATGACCCGGGTCGAGTCCGACACCGAGCGACTTCAGAACCTCTTCTCGGAAGTGTCGCTGGCTCTCATTCGGACGGTCATCCTACTTGCCGGCACCTTCACCATCATGCTGAAGACCGACGTGCGGATCACTCTCGCCGTCATCGGTCTCATGATCCCCTTCTTCATCGGCGCGCTCATCTTTCTGCGCGCGATGCGCAAGCTCTACAAGAAGGTCCGTCAGGTCTACGCGGACCTGGCGACGTTCGTCGCGGAATACGTGCAGGGCGTACCCATCCTTCAGGTCTACGGCCGGCGGGAGTGGGCGCTCAAGAGGCTGGGCCAACGAAACCAGGCCCGTTACCGCCGGGAAGTCGGAACGGAGTTCATCGACTACGGATTCTGGGCCACCTTCGGAACGCTGGAAGTCCTCTCGGTCATGCTCATTCTCTATTTGGGTTTCAGCGACCGCTTCGGCGGGGCACTGACGTTGGGAACGGCCGTGCTCTTCGTCGAGTACACGCGGCGCGCGTTCTGGCCGTTGGTGCAGTTCACGGAGCAGCTCGGTTTCATCCAGAAGGCATTTGCGTCGGCGGACCGGGTCTTTGGGATTCTGGACACGGAAAGCTCTGTCAAGAACCGCGACGGGGCACGCACGGACATCCCCTCGGACTGGCAGGAGATTCGGTTCGAGAACGTGCGCTTCGGATACAAGTCGCCGGAAGGGCGGGACCTGACAACAGAAGGTCGAACAGTCCCGGTCAAGGCAGGATCAACCGAGGTCCGACCGGTCGCAGCCGAAGGGGAAGCGTCCGGCGCGATAGCGAAAGCCATCGACGGTGTCAGCTTCACCATCCGGCGCGGCGAACGGATCGCGCTCGTCGGTCCGTCGGGCGGCGGCAAGTCGACCCTGGTCGGGCTCTTCCTTCGCTTCTATGAGCAGGACGAAGGACGGATCACCCTTGATGGCGTCGACATTCGTGAGTACTCGCTGCAGGCATGGCGTTCGTCACTTGGATTGGTTCTGCAGGACATCCACCTCTTCCCCGGCACCATCGCGGAGAACCTGGAAGTCTTCCTTCCGCAACACGACCGCGAGCAGCTTCAGGGGACGATTCGGAAGCTCGGAGCGGGTGACATCTTCGAACGGCTGCCGCAGGGACTGGAGACGGAACTCTCCGAAGGCGGACACAACCTGTCCATGGGTGAACGGCAACTGCTCTGCTTTGCCCGCGCGCTCGTACGTGATCCGCAGATCCTC
This sequence comes from bacterium, assembly GCA_030431975.1. GTDB lineage: Bacteria > Eisenbacteria > RBG-16-71-46 > CAIMUX01 > CAIMUX01 > JACKCR01. The sequence goes on from JAUIHP010000001.1 coordinate 76,013, forward strand.
GTTCTGGACGAGGCAACCTCGAGTGTCGATCCGGCAACGGAGCACCGGATTCAGGACAGCCTGGAACGCGCCATGCGCGGCCGGACCTCGGTCATTGTCGCGCATCGTCTCTCCACGATCGTCGGCGCCGATCGCATCCTCGTTCTTCAGAATGGTCAGGTCGTGCAGGAGGGCCGGCACGAGGAACTGCTCAAAGAAGGTGGACTCTACGCCGTCCTCTATCGCCTGCAGTTTGAGGCGGGAGACGTGGCATGAGCGCAAAGGCGAAGGCGAAAGAGCCGGCGTTCACTCCCTTTGCGGAACCCGAAACCTGGACACCCACGCTGCGGGAACGGGTCGCGTGGATCTGGGAGTTCTGGGGGCCGAATCGCGGCTTTCTCATTCTCCTGTTCCTGCTGACCCTGATCTCGAGCGCGGTTGCCATCGCGTATCCGCTGGTCTTTCGTCACGTCCTGGATCTCTTGGCCGGCGGAGTCGGTGCGGACGACCTTCAGTCCGCCGTTCGCGGAACGGTTCCCCCGGAAACGCTGTCGCGAATCCTTGGCATTCTCGGGCTCATCGTTCTCGGCCGATTCATCGCGAAGTTCTATCCCGCGTTTCGGGCCTGGGTGAACCTGCGGCTCGACATCGGAATGCGAACGAAGGTCTTTTCGTCCATTCTCGACAAGGACCATCACTTCTTCTCCCGCTTCCGAACCGGTGACCTTTCGACACGGTTGATGGATGACATCACGGAGTATCCCAAGCTCGCCTGGTTCTCCTGCTCCGGTGTCTTTCGTGCACTGGAGTCCGGATCGAAACTCGTCTTCTGCGTCGGGACGATGTTCCTTCTCGATCCGCAGCTGACGTTACTTTCCGTTCTTCCTCTGCCGGCCATGCTGGCTCTCATCTACCGGCTGCGGATGCGGCTGCGGTTGGCCCTGCTCGATCAGCAGCAGGCCATCTCGACAACCAACGACATGTTGGAGTCGACGTTCTCCGGGATTCGGATCGTCAAGGCCTTCGCCGCAGAAGCGGGGCCTTCGCACCACCTGAACGACATTCTGACCAACCGGATCGACGTGCAGTTCCGGGTCCGGATGCTCTTTGCGTTGGTGGACATTCTCGACACGGTGGCCAGCCGGGTCGGTCAGCTCGTGGTCCTGGCCGTCGGCGGCGTGTCCGTCGTACAGGGCGAGCTTTCGCTCGGCACACTCTATGCGTTCTACATCTATCTCGACATGCTGGTCGAGCCCATGATCGACTTGCCCAACCTGTTTGTGACGTCGCGCCAGGCGTTCGTTTGTATGGACCGGGAGGAAGAAGTCCTGCGCTTCCCTTCCGGACCCGCGGCTCAGGATGAAGGCTCCGTAAGCTCCGCCCTCCCCCCCGCAGCGTTGTCGACGATCGAACTCGACGGAGTGGACTTCTCGTACGAGGGTCGCGCCGCTCAGCTTCAATCGATCGACCTCGAGTTGTCGGCGGGAGAGACGGTCGCGGTCGTTGGAGAGGTCGGTTCCGGAAAGTCGACGCTGCTTTCGGTCCTGGCTGGACTCCTCATCCCCGTCGGCGGATCGATTCGAGTCAACGGCCAGTCTGTGCAACGAGCGGAGTTGGAAGGGTATCGTTCAATGGTCGGGTATGTGCCGCAGCAACCCATCCTGTTCAGTGAGTCGATCCGGGAAAACATCGAGATGGGACGCGAGGCGCCGGGCGGCGTTGATCGGGATTCCATCGAGGGCGGCAGGCAGAAGTCGCTGGAACTTGAGTCGACGTCGGGTTCGGTGCCGGAGGCGCTACACATAACCCGATCCCCGGACGCCGCGCCGTCGACATCGCCGGCATTGGATGCCACGCTCGCGAAGAGCCCGCGGGAAGACTCCGTGACACCGAACCTTCCCGTCTCGAGCCACACTCCCTGGGCACGACAGTTGCTGACGTGGGTTCGGATGGAGACCGAAGTCGAGCGCATGCGTCACGGCGACGACACCGTTCTGGGACAAAAAGGGACGGGCATCTCCGGAGGACAGCGGCAGCGCCTCTCGATCGCTCGGGCGCTTCACGGACGGCCCAAGCTACTGCTTCTGGATGACTGCACGGCCAGCCTCGACGCCGAGAATGAAGACCGTCTTTGGGACGGGCTCCGGGCGGCGACGCCGGACGCCATCGTCGTCCTCTGTAGTCACCGCTTGGCGACCGTACGGCGTGCGGATCGAATCGTCGTTATGGAAGATGGGCGCATTGCCGGTAGCGGGAGCCACGACGAATTGCTGGAGAGTGTGCCGGCGTATCGGCGGTTCGTTCAGAGAGGGAAAGACGAAGCCGCGTCGAGTGGAGCCGTTACTGCCAGAGGCTAGAGTCCCGTGGGGGACGCGGTGATCGATCGCCTCAAATCGAGGGATCCCCTCCTGTTCTACCAGGGGAAGATCTTCTTGTTTGGAAAGCCCCACCCCTCCTAACATCTCCCACACCTTGATCAAACGGGTCTGTTTGCCCGTCGATCGTCAAGCAAGGGGGGCTTCCATGATCCGTTTCGATTGGCGCCGCACTTCGCGGCATCTTGGCTCGTCTCTTTCCTACATCGGGCTTGTTGCACTCGCCGGTCTAGTACTATTCAGTGCCGGCTGCGGCAGTGACGACTCCACACCATCCGCCCCGGACGGACCTACGTATCAGGAGCTTCCAGACGGAACGATCCTCGCGATCCCGTCCGGCGCCACCTACTTCTATTCTCACGTCGAAGTTTCCGGTGGGACCGGACAGTGGAATCTGCCTCCAGGTCCCGGAGAACTCGTAATTTCCCGCATCGACTGGTCTTTCTGTGATCCGAAAGCGGCACGCTTGGAGTTTCTCGACGAGTTCAGCACTCCCGCGCCCTTCCTAACGTGGAGGCTTCCCACGACCATCGAAACTCCGTTGGCCGGGATCTCGATCCTCGGGTTGTTCTCGGGCAACAATCTCGAAGGGGGTATTCGAATGCTCCTCTACAACGCTCCCGAGCAGTATGACGGCCTCGCATCCTACCGACTCACGAGTTGCGACGGAGATTGGATCTCTCTTTATGGGTACTACCGCAACTAGTGTTTGGGCGTCGCAGATACGGTGTACGTCCCGCAGGCTTCGGCTCTGATTGCACGATGATCCGTGGGGACAGAAACGCGGCGGTCGTCACGACCGCGGCATTGCTGTTCCTCGCCCTGATCGCACTGCCGGCTCAGGCGCTCGCGGACAGCATGCTCTACGCTCCCGCAGAGTCGGATGATCCCACCTATCGCCAGCTCATCTCCCAACAGATCGGCGGTCCCTGCGACTACTTCGATGCGCGGCTGGGCACGCCGAGCCCCGAACTTCTGGCCTCCTATGACTGTGTCCACACGTGGTCGCGCGATCCGTACAACAGCCCGATTGAGTTCGGCGATCGGCTCGCCGACTTCGTCGACGGAGGCGGACGCGTCATCCTCGGCGCACACACTTCGTCGCAGGGCGGCAGCCTCATCCTGGGACGCATCACCCAGTCCGGTTACCTACCTGTGACGAGCCTGGGCGCGAGCGATCAGCAAAGCGCCTGGGACGGCACCTGTCGGGAAGACTGCGTTTGGACGAACATTCCGGGTGTCTACGCATCGCATCGGGCGATCGGAACGATGGCAGACCCGGTCCATGCCACGGTCTGCGGCCGCTACGTCGACGGAGAGGTCGCCGTCGCCTTCAACAGTGATCGATCCGTGGCGTTCGTCAACGGCGCCGCGGCGTTTCCGTATCCGCTCGACCCGTACATGGCTCAGCTTGTCGGAAACGTTTGCCTTTGCGAGGCAACGTCGGATCCCGAAGGCGCGTGCTGTCTGGAAGATGGAAGCTGTGTCGTTCTGAACGCCGACGATTGCGACTTCGAAGGCGGAACCTATCTCGGGGACGGCACCCTCTGTGATCCGGACCCGTGTTCGCACGAAAAGACCGGCGCCTGCTGCCTCTCGAACGGAATCTGTATCGTGGTCACCGCCTCCCAGTGTCTCGAATCGAGAGGGACCTACTTCGGAGACGGGAGTCTCTGCAAGCCGGACCCGTGCGACGATGATCCACTCGGCGCGTGCTGCGCACCGGGGCAACCCTGCCTCGTGACGACGCCTGACGAGTGCGCGGCTCTCGAAGGCGAGTATCAGGGAGCGGACGTCCCCTGCGATCCCGACCCTTGCCCGGAGATCGCCGCGTGCTGTTTGAAGGACGGGAGCTGCATCCTTCTAACGGCAGATGAGTGCACGGCCCGCGGCGGGTCGTTCCAAACCGGAGTCGACACCTGCGACCCCAACCCCTGCCCTCCCGTTCCCATCCAGAACGTTTCCTGGGGTACCCTCAAGTGGAGTTGGCACTAGCCGGTTTTCGCCCGACTCAACTCACGAGCTTCTGCCCGATCTCGCGAATGGTCCCGAAGACACGATCGATGTCGGTCGGCGTCGTGCGGTGCGAACAAATCGACAACCGAATGACGACGCGTCCCCGGTGTCGGGAACTCATGACAAATGCCTCGCCGGAACGCCGCAACTGATCGCAGATCTCCTGGTTGAGACGATCGAGATGTTCCGTCGCTTCGGGCTCCTGCTCACGCAGAGACGCAGGCGCGAACCGAAACGAATAGATGTAGAGAACCGGTTCGTGCAGCACTTCAAACTCGTCCGCCTGCGACACGAGCGCATGAAGATGCTCGGCGCACTGAACGTTCTGGCGAAGAAGTCGCTGGTATCCCTCGACTCCATAGTGCTGAAGAGTCATCCAGAGTTTGAGGGCGCGGAAGCCGCGCGACATTTGAGGTCCGTAGTCGTAGTAGTCGAGACCTTCGTCCTCCGCAGGGATGCTCCCTCGAAGGTAGGGCGCAGACATCGAGAAGGATCGCCGCAGACGCTCCGGGTCGCGGACGAGAAGCGCCCCGCACTCGTACGGAACATAGAGCCACTTGTGGGGATCGAGGGTGACCGAATCCGCGCGATTGAGGCCGGCGTAGAGCGAACGCTTCTCCGGCAGCATGCCGCCGACGGCGCCGCAGGCTCCATCGGCGTGAAACCAGAGCCCGTTCTCCGCACATACGTCGGCAATCTGCTCCAGTGGGTCGATGATCCCCACGTTGATCGAACCGACCTGGGCCACGACCGCAAGAGGATGGTCGCCTGCCTCCCGGTCGGCAACGATGGCGGAACGAAGTGCATCGACGTCCATAGACAGATCAGTCCGCGACGGCACACGGACCACGGCATCGCGACCGATTCCCATCAGGTCCGTCGCCGCGGGAATGGAAACGTGTCCTTCGTGATCGGACATGTAGACCCGAAACCGTCCGCCGTCCGGAGCATGGATACCGAGGCGCGTCACGTCGTGCTTGGCCAGGTTCCGGAGCGCGGCTGTAAGAGCGGTAAAATTCGCCATCATGCCACCCGACGTCAGGATTCCTCCCGCCGGGGTTCCGTATCCGATGGCTTCCGCGATCCACCTCAGCGTGACCTTTTCAATCTCCGTCGCGGCGGGAGCCGGCTTCCAACCGCCCGGATTCATGTTCACGGATGCGGCCAGCGCGTCGGCCAGGGTTCCGATCATGGAACCCGACCCGTTGACGTATCCGAAGTAGCGCGGCGAACCCAGGTGGGTGCTGTGCGGAAGGACGCGTTGCGTCCACTGATCGAGGATGCCGTCCGGGTCGCGCGGTTCGACGGGCAACGGCTCGTCGAAGACATCCGCGACATCCCCAGGGCTGGCTTGAGGGCAGACCCGGACGTCGCGAACCGACGCGTAGTACTCGCCGATCATGTCGATGACACGGTAGCCCAGCCGGCGGAACTCGCTGGGGGAAAGGTCTCCCTCGAACCAGTCATCGGTGGGCGAGTTCATTGCCCGTCCCTACCATCATCCGTCGGCGAGGTGTCTACCCAAGGCTTACCATCGTCGGTGGGTACGTGCATGCAGAAGACCTACCTTCGTCGGATCAACGTCACTTCCCTGGTGAACCACCGCCCGTCGATCTCCAACGACGCATAGTAGTTCCCCGACGGCACCGGGCGTCCGCGATCGTTCCGGCCATCCCAGGCCGTCGTCTGCTCACCGCCGGTCAGCCGCTCTCCGTTCCAGATGGAACGTACCGCTCTCCCCTGCACGTCAAAGATGCGCAGGGACACATCGCTGTCCCGCCGCAGATAGAACGAGAGCTCCGTTCGTCCCGCCGTCGGGTTCGGACGAACGTTGAAGAAGAGTGCCGTCTCCCCCGTCGTTCCCGGCGCGTCGGCGCCTCCGTAACCGAACTCACGGAGGGCCTGACCAAGCAGGCTCTCGGCGCCGTCCTCTTCCATGAAATAGAGCGGGACGTCGAGGAAGATGACCTGAGGCGACACGGCGGGCCAGGCGTGTCCGACGACCTGGCCGTCGTTGGGTCCGGGAGGAACGTCCGAAGACCGGTACGCCTCGATCGGAGCGGCGCCGTCTAATGGTGAACCGGTCAGTGCGTCCATGAAGATGAGGTTTGCTCCCTGGAACGGCCACTTTCCGGAGTCGACCGTCAACGAAGGATAGGAGCCGTCGAGGGGATCCGCTCCCGCGAAGTCGGACTCGCCGTTGGGAGCTGTCCGCAACTCACCGACCTTGAGCACGTCGTAGAAAAAGTCTCCGGGCGCAAAGGTCGTGATGAGATCGGTGTTTCCGGTCAGCGTCTGTTTGAGTCCCCAACCGCAAAGAAAGACCTGTCCGCCGGACTCGACATACTGCCGAAGCTCCAACGTCGCTGCGCCCAAGGGACCCTGTCGAAGGTCGGAGTGAATGATCGCCGTCTTGTAGCGGCCCAGGTCCGCATCGGTCAAGGCAACGCCGCCCGACAGCTCCGCGGCATAGTCCCACTCTGCCATCACGGGATTCCCGGCCAGAAGTCCCGAGTAGTACGAATCGACCTGAGAGTCGTTGGGATTGCCGAGACCACCGCTTCCGTCTTTCGTCGCGTCGACGACGAGGATTCCGAACTGCAGTTCGAAGAGGCGTCCTTTGTCCGAGTCCGTCTGCGGGCTCTCCAATCCGTCGAGATCGACGCTGGAGATTCGGTAGTAGTAGTCGACTCCGGAACTCGCCGACGCATCGACGTAAGACGTCGTGCCGGCACCGACGGAGTCGAGCACGGTGAACCCGACGTCCGGATCGAGGCTTCGGAAGATGCGAATTCGGTCGAGATCGAGCTCGGGCGGCGTGTCCCAGTCGAGCTGGATCTGTGACGCTTGCGAACTGACCGTGAATCCCGGCGGAACGTGCGGGATCGTTCCCGGAAGAATCAGAACCTCTTCCGAGAACCGGGACTCATGTCCGTCCTCGTCGTAGGCCGAAACGCTGACGGCGATCTCGACTTCGTCGGTCAGGCCGGTGATGTCAAAGCTGGTCGCACCACCGGCGTCGAAAATGTCCGCGTAATAGAGCGAGTCCGGCTCCGATGTGAAGCGGTAGGCGACACGGTAACCGTCGACATCCCCGGAGACGGGGTCCCAATTGACGCGAACGCCGCCACCCGTTCCGATGTCGAAGGCGGTCGTCCCACCCGGTGTCTCAGGGGCCATGGCCAGGTTGGCGATCAGGGCCACGTTGATGAGGACGTTGCGGCGCAGATAGGAGAACTCCATGTTGCCGATGGTGTCGGCTCCGTTGTGCTGCTGCAGCGTGTACTCCAGCGTCTCGATGAAGCGCATCGCCGGGTAGCCGACGTTGTGAAGCGGAATGTGATCGCCGCCGCGGCCCGGGCGGTCGAGTGCGGGTTCGAGGTTGATCGTCATTTCGGAGACGTAGGCTTCACCGATGAGCTTGGCCAGTCGAGCCAACTGCCGAGACGCGCCCGTATCAGGTTCGCCGGCAAACGCGCGGATGGAAAGGGAGTCCTGATGCGTGGTCGGCCCGTTGTCGCAGTCCGGAATTCCGGGACAACCGTCGATGTTGCCGATGGTGTCGTTGTTGATCATGGCATCGATATCGAGACCCTGCTGAATCGCGTGTTCGGCGTAGGCCTCCGATCCGACAAGCCCCTGCTCTTCACCGGTAAACGCCTGCAGGACCACGCTCGCTTCAAGAGAAAGGCTGGGGAGCAGACGCGCAAGCTCGACGAGACACGCGACCCCACTGGCGTCATCGTTGGCTCCGGGCTGGAAGGCGTCGGTGTTGCACCCATCGACCGTCCGGCTGTCGAGGTGAGCCCCAACGACGACCAGGCGGGAAGGTTCCGAACCCACGACCGTTCCCAAAACGTTCCGGTGGGTGCGGTCGACACCACAAACGTCCGCATCCCAATTGAAGTAGCCGGCCTGAATGCCGCGATCCTGGTACTTAGTATGGACCCAGCGTCGGGCCGCACCGATCCCCATCGTCGAAGACAGCGTGTCTGACGCCGTGTTCCGGGTCACGAAGTCCTGCAGATCCTGGACGTGCGCAAAGAGGCTGTCCTGACTCACCTCGCTCAGCAGCGACACGATGGCCGGATCGAGCGCCAGCGCCTCCGGAGCCGCATCCCCGCTTTCGGACAGCGAGAAGAGCGCGAAGGCCGCCGCGAGACACGTCAGTTGCGTTCGATGGTGCGACAAAATCCTGCGAGGGTGCATGTAGGGGACCTCCTGCGTTCCACGGGGCAAAAAGAAATGCCTTTCAAGTGTCCCGATTCGCGACTGGGCCAGTCAAGCAGGGAGCCGCTCTAATTCCCGAAATCAGTCTCTATCGTCCGATTTGGGGTGAATTCCGCAGGAGCGAAAGCCGTTTCGGCCGTGAAAGAGCGTGGAATCAGGGCTAGGCTCGTCCCAGGGAGTCGTCATGGAAGGTCTGCTGATCATACTCGTCGTCCTGCTGGTCCTTTCCGGTCCGGTCGGGCTGTTCATAGGCCTGGCTTCGCTGGGACGGCTGCGCCGGATGGAAGCGGAACTTGACGAGCTTCGGCGCGCGCCACGTGCCTCGGGGGCAGAGCGCTCTGCAGATCCAACCTCCACGATCCCGACGACTTCGGCAGCCCCGCCAACTCCGGACGGTACGGGCGCAGGGGCGCCGATGGATGAGCCCCTCCCGTGGGATTCGGAGGCCGGTCAAACTCCTCCTCCTCTTCCGGCCTCACAGTTTTCGCGGTCCACGCAATCAACGGAGTCCGAGGAGACCGTAGAGAAGAGGCCGGGCGGACGCGACCTGGAGTCTTGGATCGGCGCCGAATGGCTGACCTGGATCGGGGTCGTCGCCATCCTCTTCGGCACCGCCTTCTTCCTTGCCGTTTCACTGGACACGCATCCGCTCGCCGGCATGGGACAGGTCGCCATCGGAGCCGGGGTCGCCGTCGGCTTCCTCGCGGTCGGCTCATGGCTGCTGGGTCGAACCGGGTTCTTCCTCGCTCAGGGACTGCTCGGCGGCGGCACCGCGTTGCTTTTCCTGGCCATCTACGCCGCAACGGAGTTTCACGGCCTCCTCGAAACGCCGGTCGCGTATGTCTTCCTTGCACTGACGTCCGTCGCCGGCGCGGTTCTCGCGGTCAGCAAGGACTCTCGAACCGTCGCCACTCTCACGTTGATCGGAGCGCTCCTCACGCCGTTGGTCATGGAGCCGCAACCGCAGCACTCGCTGTTCTTCCCGTACCTCTTCTTCGTCAACCTCGGGACGGTCGTCGTTCGACTGCGCAAGGACTGGCCTGCCCTCGTGCTCGGTGCCTATCTCGCCACCGTGTTTCTGGTCTTCCTTTGGTGGGAGAGCCGCTTTTCCGACACGACTCGGTGGGAAGCCCTAGGTGGAGTCGGCGCCCTCTGGCTTCTCTACTTCGCCCTTCCATTCCTAGCCCGTACGACAACGGCCGTTTGGCGAACTGCGGGAACGGTCTTGGTCTTCGCCAATGCGATGGCGGGTTCGCTCTTCTTCTCGAACTGGGTGCAGGCTGATTCGGCCGCGGCCCAGGCGTCTGCATTATTGGGACTCATCTACATCTTCGTCGCCAGAGTCGTCGCACCCCGCTTGCGGGCGCCGCTCGGAATCATCTACGAGCTGGCCGGACTCATTCTTCTCGCCATCGCCATCCCCAAGTACTTTGGGCAGACCGCAACGACTGTAGCTTGGGCGGTTGGAGCGCTCGCCATTCTGTGGTTGGGAACGGCCACGCGTTCTCTCGGCCATCGCCTCGTTGGATACGGCCTCCTGGTCGGAGCCGCACTGCGACATCTCAGTCTCGACATCGATTTCGACCTGATCGAACCCGGAACGTTGAGTGGGCAATGGATCAGTGGTCTCGTCGCCACCTGCGCCATCCTTGGCTGCGCCGCCCTGCTTTATCGAACTTCCGACGACAACCTGACCCGGAGCGAGCGGGAACTGCGGACACCCGTGCTGGTCGCCGCACTGGCGTTTCTGCTGGAAGTCCTGACTTTGCAGACCTGGCGTCATCTCGAACCGAGCGGCGAGCGCAGAGCACTGCTCGGGGTCTCGTGGGTTTGGGGGCTCTACGGCGCCGCTCTCATCGCCACCGGCTTCTGGACCCGTCTACGCGCGGTCCGACTGTCCGGCGTCGCTCTTCTGTTGGCACTCGTCGTCAAGATCTTCACCGTCGATCTTGCCGTGCTCGACCGGGGAGAAAGAATCGCCTCGTTCGTTGGCGTCGGTGTCCTGCTTCTCGTCATCTCTGTTCTCTACCAGAGGAAGAAGGGCACGTAACGGTCGTGTAACAACTCACCGACACTCACGAATCTGCGGAACTACGTGCAATTTGATTCGGTCCTACCTCAAGAACCATCGACCAAATGAAGAGGAGCGATTCTTGAAACGGAACCCCAAGAGCGGAACCGGACGGCGTTTTTGTTGGATGCGAGTCGTGGTTCTCGCCATCATTGCGATTGGGCTCGAATCCCAGCCCGCGTGGTCGGCCGACGAAAGCAGTGCCGAGGCAGCTGACGAGTCCGCCGGCGCGTCAGAACCGTCGGCCATCCAACCCGCAACCGGACCAGGATCCTGGCCGGACCCCAACGCGGTCAGCGCCTTCATTCGCCAGATGCACGAGGATCGCGACGGTAACCTGTGGTTCGGAACCAACGGGGACGGCGTTGCCCGGTTCGATGGCAAGGCGCTCCGGTACTTCTCCCTCGACGAGGGATTCGGCGGCGTCGCCGTCCGCGGGATTCTCGAGGACAAGGACGGCCACATCTGGTTCGGAACCGAAGGTGGCATCAGCCGATTCGACGGCCAGTCGTTCCTAAACCTCGGGACCGAAGATGGGCTTCCCCACTCCGACGTCTGGAGCATGGCCTTCGACTCCGATGGAGCCCTTTGGGTGGGAACTCTCGAGGGTGCGGCCCGGCTCGTCGACGGCTCTTTCGTTCCCTTCGAACTTCCGTCCACGCCTCGCGATCCGTATCGCGGTGTGACCAGTGAACGCATCGTTCACAGCATCACCCAGGACAGTCGCGGTCGGATGTGGTTCGGTACAAACGGTGGCGCGTTCATTTGGGACGGCACGACGCTCTCCAACCTGTCTGTCACGGATGGACTGTGCGGTGACGCGGTCAACGACATCCTCGAAGACAAGGACGGGAGCTTCTGGTTCGCCACACACCACAACGGCGTCTGCCGGTTCGACGGAAAGTCCTTCACTCATGTTTCCAAGGACGCAGGGATCGAAGGAATCGAGGCATGGCAGTTCCATCTCGACGATCGTGGCCACATCTGGTTCCCGATCGAAAACGAGGGCCTCTATCGCTACGACGGGAACTCGTTTCGCAACTACACGGCGAACCAGGGTCTGGACTGCGCGGTGCAATGCGTGATGATGGACCGTGCGGGTCGTATCTGGGTAGGAGGCTACAAAGGCCTCTTCCGGCTCGAGGGGGACCGTTTCGTTCCAGTCCTGAAGGACGGTCCCTGGCCCTGAGCCGCTTCCTTGCCGCCCACGCCGCACCGTCGATCGCCTATAGTTGAACTCTGTCGAAGAGATTGGGCATCCTCGGAGAACCTGCGTGTCGAACCCTCAACGCCAACCTCGTCTGCTCGTACGCGGACTTAGCGGCCCCGTCATGGGCCGGACATGGATCGTCGAGCCCGAACGGGCTCTGGAGCTGGGTCGGGGTGTCGAGTCCACGAACGGAGTCGAAGCCGTCGCCATCCCGGACGCGCACGTTTCCTACCGCCACTGCCGCATCGAGCACGTCTCCGGCGTATTTCGTGCCGTGGACTTGAACTCCACGAACGGTTTTCGAATCAACGGACAGCCCATCGAGCGGGGAAGCAGCGCCGTTCTCGGAGACGGCGACGTTCTCTCCCTGGCCGGGGTCGCGCTCCGGGTGCAGTTCGAAAGCGAAGCGAGTCACGCGCCATCTGAAGAGGATGAACTCGGCAAGACCATGGTCTCGGTCAGCGAGTTGCGATCACCGGACTCATCGGTCATCCATGACCTCATCCCGTTTCCCATCGCCATGGGCATCCGCAAGGTTCGACAGGCCCTGGTCGCACTGGATCGTGTTCAGGAAGTGCTTCGTAGCTTCGAAGTGATGCTGCAGTTTCAGGTCCTGGTTGCACTCTCGGAGTACTCCGCGGGCACAAAGCGCACGTCCCGCGTCTCGTCCGTCCTCAATCTGCTGCGGCAGCGCCCACTGGCCATGGGGAAATGGATCGAGCTCTACGGCGGGCTGCGCGCCGCGCTCTCCGAGTCCGAGGATCTAGTCGTCGAAGAGCTGGGGCAGCCGGATGACGGGACCTGGAAGAAGGCCGCGGGCCGGCTTCTCGAGATACGTAACGATCTGTTTCATTCCGGAGGGCTGTCCGCGGAGGCGGCGGACGCTGTCGGTGGAGAGATCTCGGAACTCTACAACTCCCTCGTCTCCGGACTGGGATACTGGATGGGGTACCGCTTCATCTTCGTCGAGCCGGGAACATGGCACGACGACGAGCAGACGTTCCGCTACCCATGTCGCGTGATCGTCGGCTACACGGTCCCGTTCGAGTCCCGTGTCCTCAAGAGCCCCAGCTGCCTGCCGGCCCGGGTGCCGATCATCATCGGGCGGGACAATCGGAAGCGGCTTTCGCTCGCGCCGTTCCAGGCCATCCTGGCCGGCGAGGACAAACAACTTCACTGGTTCATGGTCAACGAATGCGCAAGAAACAGAGCCGTGCTCGGGACCTATCCGGCCAGCTTCCGAGCAACGGCTCCTATTCCTGATCTGCTCTCCGAGGAGTTCCCCACCTCGAACGCCCGGGCCGATTTCGTCGGCACCTTCGAACAACCCCAGTTGGGGTGATGGGCTAGTAGAGAGCCTTGATCTGTCCCCAGGTCGTTTCGACCGTCGGGGTCGTGCAATCCTCGATGGCTCGAGCGGAGATTCCCAGAGCCTGGGTCGGTCCCCAAGCTGCAGAGACATTCCCCCATCCGGTGGGGAATCCTTGTCCGGGTGCATAGTTCGTCGAAGGCAGGCCGCCTCCCACACCGTCCGTATCCGCGGCGATGAACCATCCGTTCGTTCCCGACCCCCAGTTTCCCCAGAAGCCGACAAACGCCGTACCCGTCGCGCTGCAGTCGGCGTCCACCTCCACCTCGTGGCGGCTGATGCTGGGCCAGAATGCAATCGCTCCCGGGTCAAAATCGGTCACGACACCGGTCACGGTCGTCGGGGTCATTCCGTCGGCCGAGTCCCAAACGTACACGTCCATCGTTTGTCCGGCCTGGTTGCCGGTGGCAGTGAAGTCGAACACCACCGAGCAAACTTTCTGACCGGGCACCGCATAGCGCTCGGCAAATGCGCCGTAGTCCGGCGGAAGCGCACCACCGCCACTCCATCCGTAGCCGTTCTCGTACGTTCCGTCGGCGTTTTCGAGCAGTGGGGCATCGCAGACGCCACCGTCGCCCGAGTCGACAAGGATACCCGTGCCCCCGCCCAGGTCTTCCGGTCCAGCCGAGACCCAAACCGGGTAGGCTGCGCCGGCGACAAGGCCTACGAGCAAGAGTCGATTCCAAGTTTTCAAAGCATCTCTCCTTCGCTGTTTTACAGGACGTGGCCTTGAGGGAGGAGTCCTGGAATCGTAAGGCAGATCCACTATCCCGAACAAGAAGTCGGCGTCCAATCTCGGTTGGCCATTCTTTCGCGGCTGCAACCGCCGTCGGCTCGAGAGCCGAATCGAGACTATCGGCTGCACGGTACCTCGGACTCGCCCACCGTTTGCTCCCCGGTGACCGCCCCGCCCAACTCGTACGTCACCTCGCGGGATTGGACGGAAAGCACCTGATAGTTGTAGCCACCGTAGAAGAAGATCGGATGGGACAGATGGCAGGACCCGTCGTTCCCGATCTCTCCGATCTGGATCCCTTCGTTGCTGGCTCCGGTGAACTCGACTTCCACCACGGCTCCGACCAGACGCTCCCCCGCGTCGAACAAGAGTCTCAGGCACAGGTCACTGGAGTTTTGACCGTGGGTGACTCCGAACTCGTATTCGGATATGAAGGCAATGAAGTCCTCACAGATCCCCGGTTCGCAGACGGTTCCGTCTCCCAAGTAGTCGCCCTCACACGACATCTCGTTCGGGGTGACGAAGCAATCCAGGTCGACGCAGCACGCCCCACTCAAACAGATCAACGGAGAGTCACAGTCCGTCCCTTCGCCCAGCCAGATCCCTCCGGAACACTGTGATGCCTCGACCAACTCGCACTCACCATTCGTGCAACATGCGCCGAGAGGCGGGCAAGGATCCGGATCGCAAGTCGAACCGACGCCGTGGAACTCGCCGAACTCTGCCATGCAAGCGAACTGCGAGCGAACCGTACAGCCCTCTGTCACCGTGCAGCACGCCCCATGACAGGTCGTGGGCTCACACACCCCGTTCAGGATGAAGGTGCCGTCGCAAAGTGGAGGGGTCGTCACGACACAGTCATCGATCGTGCAACAAACTCCGGTGGGACACATCTCGTCCGAAGGACAGTAGATTCCTGGTCCCCAGTAATCGCCGGCGCAGTCCTCTGCGGAAGGTACCAGTACGCAGGTGATCTCCAGGCAGCAGGCTCCGAGAGCTTCACAAGGGGACGGCTCGCAGGCGGTGCCATCGCCCAGATAGAAACCGGCACAGTCTTCCTCGGGGTCCATACGACACTCGCCCGCAGTCAGGCAACAGGCCCCGAGCGGGAGACATGGATTGGGGTCGCAGGAGTCCTGTCCAGGGAAGTGATCACCGTCGCAGGAGAATCCGAACGTGAGCGAGCACTCCTCACCGATGCAGCAAACACCGTCCTGACAGATCGAGGGCGCGCATTCCGTACCTACTCCCAACCATGCGCCGTCCCTGTTTATGCAAGCCGCAGCGCTTTCCTCGATGGAACACTCGTCCCCGACACAACAGGCGCCAGGCTCGTTCTGACACGGGTCCGGATCACAGGTCGTGCCGTCGCCCTGATACTCGCCGTCGCAAACCTCTTCACCGCCGGTGACAGAGCAGGTCTCGTCGACGCAACAAGCACCCGCCGCGCACGGGTCGGGATCACAACCGCTACCGTCTCCCTGGTAGCTCCCCTCACACTGCCCGGACGGGACCACCGTGCAGGACGTGCCGATACAGCAGGCTCCCGTCTTCGGTTCGTCGTCGCATGGGTTCGGATCACAGGTCGCGTCGTCTCCCTGATACTCCCCGTCGCAAAGTCCGGCTTCGGTGACCGAGCACTCGCTTCCGATACAACAGGCCCCGGTCGGTTGTGAACAGGGATTCGGATCACAGTCGATGCCGACACCCTGGAACTCTCCGTCGCAAAGAGCGGCCAGCGTGATCGTGCAGGACGCCTCGTCGCAGCAGGCTCCCGTTCCGCACGGATTGGGATCGCAGGTCGTGCCCGCCAGGTACTGCCCGCCCTGACCCGTGCAGGGGGATTCATCGAGAATCTGACAAGTCCCGCTTGGGAAACAGCATGCACCGGGCTGAGGGCACGGATTCGGATCGCAGGAGGTACCGTCGCCCTGATAGTCGCCGGTGCACTGTACAGATGCGGTCAGGCGGCAACTGCCGAGTTCAAAGCAGCAGGCTCCCTGCTCATCGAAGTCGCAGATCTCCGGTGAGCAGGCGACACCGACGCCCTTGAAGTCGCCGTCACAGGACGCTTCGCGAAGGAACTCGCAGCGCCCGGCCTCCAAACAGCATGCTCCCGCCAACGGATCGGTACATGGTTCCGAGAAGCACGTTGTTCCGTCACCCAGGTAGTTCCCGCCAAGCTCGCGTTCGCAACGCAGTTGACTTCGGACGGTGCAGCGCTCGTCGGAGACGCCCCAGCAGCACGCGCCCTCGGGCGGTTGCGGACACGGGTTGGGCTCACACGAGGTCCCGGCTCCCAGGAACGAAGCCTCCTCCTGCTCTCCACACTGTGCTCGGGAGAGAACGGAGCAGTCGCCGATTTCGAAACAGCACGCACCCGGCTGCGGACAGGAGTTGGGATCACATACGGTCCCGTTGCCAAGGTACTCCAGATCGCAGTCGGCCTGTGGCGAGATGAAACAGGTTCCATTGGGACGGCAACACGCGCCCGGCTGAGGACACGGATTGGGATCGCAGCCCGTGCCGTTGCCAAGATAACTCCCTCCGTCGCAGTTCTCTGCGCCCGACGCAACGAAGCAACTGCCGTCGGCCAGACAGCACGCTCCGGGCTGGGGGCAGGGGTTTGGATCACAGTCGCTACCGATTCCGCGGAAGGCGCCACCGGAATCGTTGCAGGCGGCCTGCGCCAAAAGGACACAGGAGCCGTCCGCGTTGCAACATGCTCCCGGACACGGGTTGGGATCGCAGACCGAACCGATTCCCAGAAAGAGTCCGGAAACATTGACGCAATCCGACGAAGCCAAAGGCAGACACTCTTCCCCGACACAACACGCTCCGATACAGGGATCCGGATCGCAACTCGTGACGTCGGCAAGAAGGAAACCGTC
Organism: bacterium; assembly: GCA_030431975.1. Lineage (GTDB taxonomy): Bacteria > Eisenbacteria > RBG-16-71-46 > CAIMUX01 > CAIMUX01 > JACKCR01. Next base: position 92,890 of record JAUIHP010000001.1, read on the forward strand.
GCAGTCCTCCTGTCGGAACACGGTCCGGCAGGAGCCGTCGGTAAAACAGCACACACCGATGGCCGGAAGTCCCTGGCACCACTCCGGCGTCAGCGTTTGAGAACGCAACTGAGGCGTTTGGCGGGTAAGACCGGGATGGTCGGTGAGAATGTCTCCGTCCGATTCCGGGTAGATCCCGGTGATGTCATTGTCGGCAAAGTTCGCCCGGTCCGTGACGGCATTGGTAAAGCGACTCCCGAGCCGCTTCCCCGTCCGAAGATGATTCGCCATCTGCACCATTCTCGACGTCTCGTCCGCCCGCGACGAGGAAGCGATGCGGTAGTCGTGCTCTCCCAGCATGGCGGCCAGAGCCCCGCCGAACTGATCCGCGTAACACATGTCGAGAAAAACTCGGAGGCGACACGCCCTGGATTCCGGGAGACAAAGGTGGTTCGGCCTCCAGGTAAACTGGACATCCGTGTGCTCCGCGAAGAACCCGGCGGTCTTCTCCTCGCCATGTGCGGTCACGTAGACGATCAGTGTCGACTGACGGCCCTCGTCTTCCAGGCGCTGGCGAATGATCCCGTTGAACTCCTCGAACTTCGTCTTGTAGCGAGTGTCACTGGGTAGCGCCCACGGAACCTCCGAGAGATTGATCACCGCGATCTGGGAGGACGGAATTCCGTGGCCGAGAAACCACCGGTTCATGTTGCGGACGTCGGCCTCGAAGCTGGAGCCGAAGTCCCCCTGCACCAGAATGACGAAGGTGTCCGAGTTCGGTCCCGGACTTTGGAAGAAGTTGTCGTACGGAAGTGGCCCCGGCCGAAATCCCAGGAGTTCGTCAGGAAGCTGGATGACTTCGGCGTGAGGCTCGAAGTCGGCGCCGTCCGGAATGTCTTCGGGGTCAAAGTCACCCGGGTCCACACCCGTGAAGGTCAGATACTCGACTTCGTCGCGCCAGGTCGGCGTGTGGTTGATAGCCGGCGGCCACGTCGGTTCCTCGTGGATCGTAACCTCGCCGTCCGTCGCGTCGACTGTGACGTAGACGACTCCGTGAGCAAACCGGGCGTCGTACTCCGGATCCAGATAAAACAACCACGTTGGTGTGGAGATCCGAATGACGGCGTCGGCCGGCACGACCTCCCCGTTCAGTGCATAGTCAGATGGGTAGACGATGGATCCAGAAGGCAGTGGCTGCAGGACACCGAGCACGAGAAACGTCGGATCGAACTCGGACCGGATCGCGGCAATCGCATCCTCCCTGGAGATGGCAGGCTCGTAACCGAGGTCGATGGTGGCGCCGGGAATTCCGGAGAACGATCTCTCCATCCGGCGGGCTCCGTCGTCGGCAACGAGAGTCAGCGAGCCGTTCGGCAGCGACTCGAAACGAAACTCGCCGTCTCCTGCTGACTGGGAACTCGCCACCGTCCGGCCGGTCGCGTCCACGATCTGAAGAGCAACGCCGCTCGCGGGAACGGCCCCGTCCGACGCATCGCCCGGGTCGGACAGCAGGATGAAGCCCTCGCCTTGAAGGCCCGGGCCGGTCGGTGTCCGAAAGAGAAACGCTTCTGCGACGGCTCCCTCGACATCCGGATCGAACTCGACGTCACCGGGTGGTGTCGGCGGAGTCGGGTCCGACGAATCCTCGGAACACCCTGACATCCAGAGAAGAAAAGGGACGACTACGGCGGCAAAACCGAGGCGAGCAAGGTTACGCATTCATACCCCCCATTTATGACGCGAGCGACGTTACCACGTCTTCCGGGCCCAGGCACGGTCATCGGCCTCGGCCCTGAACTGGGGGTTACTCGGGTCCGTCGCTGAGGCGGCGGCCTACGCACTCGACCACCCAGCCGGAGTCGGGGAAACTCGCCAGGGTTTGGTCATCAGAAGCAAGAACGAAGCGATCCGCCGATTCCTCCCGGACCTCGAAGCGGGCTTCGCTCTGTTCGCCGGGGCGTCGTACCTCGACTACGTCTCGGACGTAGAGCGGCTTGCGGTTCCAATCCCGCCAACCCGACCAGGAATCGGTATCGGTGTAGACGATGGACATGCCCGTCCACCAGAACCCGTCTTTGGAGAAGAATCGGCGCTTGCCGTAGGTCCGGAGATAGCCGACGACTTCTGTGCCGAAGCGGAGGCGGTACCGCTTCTCGGTTCGCGGTTCGGTCAAACTACCGTCCTGTTTCTGGGGGCCATGCGATAGCTTCGGAGCCACGTCCCGTGCGGGACACTGTTCCGCTAGCTGCGGGCGTCCGCGAGTTCCTGGTCTCCGCACCCGGAGGCCTTTTGCTCTTCGGCGGACCGTCCGCAGATGGAGCATGAGCTTTCACCGAGTTCATTCTGGACCCGGCCGGCCATCCCGCCGCAGCTTCCGGAGATCTTCTTGCCGGTGACCATGACGCCGACGGCCATCCCCGCGATGGCGAGGCCGAATGCGGCCAACGTGACCAGGAACATCTCCATCTCAAGAACTCCTTTGTGGACGGCTCGAAACGATCGCCCAACACTCTTTGACGCCGACTGGCTCCCCAAGGATACCGATTTTACCCTCACTGTTCGATCCCGGTCGCAATCGTTCGGTTGCGAGTCGGAGTGATCCTCCGCCTGTTGAGAGCCGCCCTTCGGATGGATCGTCATTCCCTTGCAGCAATCGAGGTTGTCGAGCCACCCGTGACTTGGCACAAAGTTTTTGTCTCCAGCATCGATGGCCTAACAACAAGAAATCAGGAGGAAAACCCGTGTCCAAACAATGGAAGCTCACTCGAGCAAAGAACGCGCTCCTCTGCGCGATCACGGCACTGACGGTCGGGGCCTGCGCGGCCCAGGCTGCGACGATCACGGTTGACGACGACGGACCCGCCGACTACGACAACATCCATGATGCCATGGCGGCAGCATCGTATGGAGACGAGATCCTGGTCGAACCAGGGACCTACTTCCAGAGCACCTACACACTCCTCGGAGGCCCGGTTCAAGTCGGGGCTTACATGAAGAACGGCGTGCGGCTGGCGTCGACCTCAGGGCCCGGCGTGACCAAGATTCGGGCCGTCGCAGGTTTCAATCCAACCATTGGCGTCTACGCTCAGAACTGCGACGGGAAGACGGAGATCGACGGATTCACCATCGAATCGGTGTCCTACGGAAGCGCCTTCGGTTACGGAGCCTGGATCTGGGACGGAACTCCCGTCTTCAAGAACTGCCGCATCAACCAGGCCGACGGAGCATCGTCGGCAAGCGTCGGAATCAAGGTCGACCAGGAAAGTGCACAGCCCGTCTTTGAGGATGGAGAGCTGAATGTCGAGAACGGGGTCCAGCTTACTTCGAGCGGTATCATCGTGCGTCGCTCCGTGATCGAAGGCGCCGGAACGGGAATCGGGCGTGGATTCGACCTCACGGCCAACCTCGAGAACGTACTGATCTCCGACAACACGATTATGGGGTTCGACGAAGGCATCTACATCCGCAGCTTCGCTTTCAGCCACGTTGCAGAGCCGGTCGTCGACGGCAACATCATTCGTGACTGCACCTATGGCGTCTACGTGACTCCGTACGACACGGATGAGTCCGCCACCATTACGAACAACACCTTCTACGAGAACGACTACGGCATTCTTTTGAACGAAGGCTCCCCGAACATCGAAAGAAACATCTTCACCGAGTGCATCGGGGGCGTCTACGCCTCGTTCAGCGGAGTGGCGCCGTACATCGCGTGCAACAACGCATGGAACAACAGCTTCGACTACGGCACCTGGGTCGACCCGGGCACGTCCAACAACAACTTCTACGAAGACCCACTTTTCTGCGACACCGTAGACTTCGAGCTCTACTCGAACTCCGGCTGTACCGCCTTCGGTAGCCCATGCAACCAGCTCGTCGGGGCGAAGGGTGTTGGGTGCCTCAGCGGCGGCAGTTGCCCCTACGTCTACGCGTTCGACGGTACTGGTTTCGTCGAGGAGAATACGGTCCTGGCCGCCGTACCGCAGGAACTCGCAGGAATGGACGAAGCCGACGTCAAGGATCTCCTCGTCTTTGAGACAGAGCTCCAGCCGGAGGACGGCCTTCACAAGGTGGAAATCCGAGAGTTCGAGCAGGAACACTCCTACTTCGACAAAGTCCAGCTGGTGGCCTTCGATCTGGAACCTGGTGAAGAGTTGGGAGTCCTTCCCAACGGAAAGGCTTTCGCCTATCGCGACAGGCTCTCTCCTGTCCGGGCCTGGGACGAGGGAGGACGGGATGTGCTACCGAAGCTCCTGTCGGAGGATGGCGAGGTCGTCCGTGGAGCCGCCGGTAGCTCGATCTTCCTGGAGTTCGCCGCGCAGAACGGCAATCCAATCGGTGACATCATCGGGATCGTCTCAGGAATCAAGCACGACAACGGCGGGCGGCCGGATGGTGCGGAGTCCGGAATCTCGATCTGGAACGGAGCAACGAAGGTCGGTGGCGTGAGTCCTCGCGAACTTCTCGGTACGGCGTTCGTCGGTCACAGCGCGATCGAGTCGCTGGTCGATCAGGACCGCTTGGTCCTTCGAGTCGAATGGAACTCCCGTCACGATCTGGACCAGGTCTCGATCTTCACCGTCACGAACGAAGAACTTACGGGCTCGATCCTTCCTCCGGTGTACGCCGATCACTCGAAGTCCGGATCGTCCGTCCAGGCTGTGGCTGAAGCAGATGGAAGCTATGCTGAGCTGTCTCCCGGCGAGACTCTTTCGCTGGCGTTCGCTGCGACCGCGACTGATGGACGCTCTGTCTACGCGCTGGCTCTGGAGGGGCACTACTACCGCCTCCCTGTGGCCTCCACCGGTTCTGAGACCGGACTCTTTGGACCGGGCGTGAAGCTAACCGGAAGTGCACCGAACCCGTTCCGTGATGAAACAAACATTCGCTTCAACCTGGCGTCACACGGACCAACGCGGGTCGCCATCCACGACGTGGCCGGGCGACTGGTTCGAGTGCTTCACGACGGAGAGCTTCACGGTGGAAGCTACGAACTGACTTGGGACGGACGGACGGAAAGCGGCGAGGTCGCAACGCCGAGCGTCTACTACTACTCACTGGACCATGGCGGACACCGAACCACTGGCCAGGTAACCCTGATTCGCTAGCAAACGAAGAGGAGGGCGAGAAGAGCCGCTCAGGCCCTACCGACTCCTCGGTTACGATCCACTAAACGGGTTTCGGGAAGATCAGTCCTTCCCGAAGCCCGCTTCCTGGTCTCCGCACCCGGAAGCCTTCTGCTCTTCGACAGACCGCCCGCAGATGGAGCACGAACTTTCGCCGAGCTCATTCTGGATCCGGCCGGCCATCCCACCGCAGCTTCCTGAGATCTTCTTACCGGTGACCATGACGCCGACGGCCATCCCCGTAATGGCGAGGCCGAATGCGGCTAACGTGACCAGGAACATCTCCATCTCAAGAACTCCTTTGTCTGCCGGCCGCAGTCAACGAGATCCGAGGCGCCTCGACCAGGCCTCACTCAACTGCTCGTTGTGACCGTCTTCCGTCGTCTCGAGAAACCGCGCCGACCAGCCCTTGGAATTGGCCAAGGCCAACCCGTCTTCGGAACCAAGAACGAGCAGAGCCGTAGCCCGCCCGTCGGCCAGTCGACAGGACTCTGCCCAAGTCGTCACCTGCGTCGTTCGGTGGGTCACCGCGTTCCCGGTCGACGGGTCGATGGCATGCGGGAACCGCATCTGTCCGAACTCGACGAAGTTTCGATACGTCCCGGAGGTCGCGATCGCGCCTTCGTCCAGTTCGAGAACCTGACCGACCTGGCGTGTACCTTGTTTCGGCACCTCCAGGGCGACGGCCCACTCCTCACGACCCAAAGCCCCGCCGGCAACACGAATCTCTCCGCCAATCTCGACGAAGTAACGTCGGGCGCCTGCCCGCTCCAGGACCGCGGCCAGCTCGTCGACTCCGTGCCCTTTGGCGATGGCGGAAAGGTCGACCCGAACTTCCGGAGCGGACTTCCGCAACGCAGGCATCTCCGACGACGTTGGGCTCGGCGTCGACATTGGTACAGACCTCGACGCGGATTCAGCCGTCCGAACCGACAGTTGACGCCACCCGACCCACGGCAGAACCGCGGCAATTTCCGAGGAATCCGGCGGAGACTCCCGACGGCCGGCAGCTCCAAACCCCCAAACATCGACCAAAGGCCCCACGGTCGGATCAAACGCGCCGTCCGACTCGGCGGCCAGGGTCAATGCGTCCGCGACGACGGATGCGGTCGCGGACGAGACGGGAAACCAGTCCATGCTGGAATGACGGTTGAACCTGGAGATCTCGGATTCCGGATCGTAGGTCGACATACGTCCGTTGACCCGAACCAGGCACATATCGAGGGAGTCTCGAATCGCTGCAACATCGCCCGCGCCCGCTCGCGTGACCCACTTGACCTGAAAGGTCGTCCCCATGGTCGGGCCTTCGTGGAAGGCTTCGTACTCCGGACGAAGAAAAACCAGGAGCAAGGCGACCGTGACCATGAGTCCCAGCGCGGCGAGGGCCCGACGGCGCGTCGCGAAACCACGTTTTGCTCCGTCATCCATGGACCGCCCGCCACCACGCTGTTCGATTCGGATCAGCCTCCGAAGTCGTCGAAGAGAATGTTCTCGTCCTCGACACCCATTCGGTCCAGCAGATCAAAGACCGCCGCGTTCATCATCGGAGGACCGCAGATGTAGTACTCGCAGTCTTCCGGCGCAGGGTGGTCCTTCAGGTACTCGTCATGGAGAACCTGATGGATGAACCCGACATAACCCTTCCAGTTGTCCTCCGGGACCGGCTCGGACAGGGCCAGGTGCCACTTGAAGTTCGGGAACTCCTTGGCAATCTGGTCGAATTCCTCGACGTAGAATGCTTCGCGCATGCTACGGGCTCCGTACCAGAAGCTGACCTTTCGGGTCGTGGCGAGGCGACGGAACTGGTCGAATATGTGCGAGCGCATCGGCGCCATACCGGCGCCACCGCCGATGAAGATCATCTCGGCATCAGTGTCCTTGGCGAAGAACTCACCGTACGGGCCGGAGATGACGACCGGATCGCCCGGCTTCAGATCGAAGATGTACGAAGACATGATTCCCGGAGGATGGTCCGTGTTCGGAGGCGGCGTCGCGACACGCACGTTGAGCATGATCATGCCCTTCTCCTCCGGATAGTTGGCCATCGAGTAGGCGCGAACGACCGTGTCTTTGACTACCGACTTGTACTGCCAAAGGTTGAAGTGGTCCCAGGCGTCCCGGTACTCCTCTTCAATGTCGAAGTTCTTGTAGTCGAGTTCATGCGGAGGACACTCGATCTGGATGTAGCCGCCGGCGCGGAAGCCGACATCCTCGCCTTCCGGCAGATCGAGAATGAGCTCTTTGATGAAGGTGGCGACGTTGTGGTTCGACCGCACCTTGCACGTCCACTTCTTGACCCCGAAGACCTCTTCCGGAACTTCGACCTTCATATCGCCCTTGACGGCGACCTGACAGGAAAGCCGGCATCCTTCGCGCTCTTCCTTGCGAGTGACGTGGCCCTTTTCCGTGGGCAGGATGTCCCCGCCACCTTCGACGACGTTGACCTTGCACTGTGCGCACGTTCCGCCACCGCCGCAAGCAGACGAGACGAAGATCTTCTCGTCGGCCAGGACGTTGAGGAGCTTGCCTCCCGTCGGAACGGAGACGGTGCGCTCGTCATTGATCGTAATGGTGACGTTACCGCTGGCCACCAACTTGGACCGAGCGGCCAGAATCACCGTCACGAGCATGAGCACGATGACGGTGAACATGATGACGCCGAGAATGATCTCCATCTGCTACTCCTGATTCCGTCGCGGACGCGCGGTTCCGAATCTCAGCCGGCGCGAGTCGGCGCCGACAACTTCAAAATCTCCGACCGATCGAGCCGCTTAGAGCTGGATCCCGGAAAAGGACATGAAGGCCAACGCCATCAGTCCCACGATGATGAACGTGATCCCGAGACCCCGCAGGCCTTCGGGAACATCCGAATACTTGAGTTTCTCGCGAATCCCGGCCAGCGCCACGATCGCAATCGCCCATCCAAAGCCACTTCCCAGACCAAACACGACCGACTCACCGAAACTGTACTCGCGCTCGACCATGAAGAGAGATCCACCGAGGATCGCGCAGTTCACGGTGATGAGCGGAAGGAAGATCCCCAACGCGTTGTAGAGCGCCGGCACATAGCGGTCGAGCGTCATTTCCAGAATCTGGACCATCGCCGCGATGACCCCGATATAGGTAATGAGTCCGAGGAAAGACAAGTCGGTGTCGGGCAGGCCCGCCCAGGAGAGAGCGCCCTCTTTGAGGACAAACGTGTAGAGCAGGTTGTTCACCGGAATGGTGATCGTCTGCACGACGACGACCGCAACGCCGAGGCCGATCGAGGTGTCGACCTTCTTGGAAACAGCCAGGAAGGTGCACATCCCCAGAAAGAAGGCCAGGGCCATGTTCTCGACGAACACCGCCTTGAGGAAGAGGTTCAGGTATTGCTCGAGCATCGACTAGACCCCTTCTTCGATCTGATCCTTCTTGAAGGATCGCAGCACCCAAATGAACAGACCGATGATAAAGAACGCGCTCGGGGGCAGCAGCATCAGGCCGTTGGCGTTGTACCAGCCGCCTTCGGTGTTGAGCGCGAAAAGCTGCACTCCGAAGAGGCTCCCCGACCCGAAGAGTTCGCGGAAGACTCCGACGACGATCAGGATGAGGCTGTAGCCGAGCCCATTCCCGACCCCGTCGAGAAACGAGAGCCCCACGCTGTTCTTCATGGCGTAGGCCTCGGCCCGTCCCATGACGATGCAGTTCGTAATGATCAGGCCAACGAAGACCGACAACTGCTTCGAGATGTCATAGGCGTAGGCCTTGAGGAACTGGTCGACGAGGATGACCAACGACGCAATGATCGTCATCTGAACGATGATGCGGATGTTGGACGGAATGTGATTCCGAATCAGGGCGACGGACGCGTTCGAGAACGCCGTGACGAAGACCACGGCCAGACTCATGACGATGACCGTGTCCATCTTCGTCGTGACCGCAAGCGCGGAACAAATCCCGAGCACCTGAAGAGCGATCGGGTTGTTGTCGAAGAGCGGACCGAAGAGCGCGGTTCTTGCTGCTGATGCCATGTCAGATCCCCCTAACCCAGGCCGTCCGTCTTGAGACGTTCCAGATACTTTCCAAAGCCGTCGTCGCCCAGCCAGAACTGAACGGTGTTGGAAACCCCGCGGGCCGTGATCGTGGCTCCACTCAGTCCGTCGATCTGGTACTTGCTCGATTCCGAGGACGGATTGACCGAGCCCTTGATAACTTCGATGGCGACATCACCCTCGTTGTCGAAGGCCTTCTTGCCGACCCACGAAGACTTCCACTTCGGGTTGTCGACTTCGCCGCCCAGACCGGGCGTCTCACCGTGCTCATAGAACCCGAGCCCGCGGATGGTCTCGAGGTCGTCTCCCAAAGCGAGAAAGCCGTAGAGCGTCGACCAGAGTCCCTTCCCGTGAATGGGCAGAATGACGCCGGTCGTTTCACCGCCGTCTTTGATCAGGTAGATGGGAGCCACGTTCGTCCGACGCTTGATGCCGCCCAAATCCTGATTGCGAGTCAACTCGATTGATGTGGACGGGTCTTTGGCCGCTTCCCGGTCATCGAAGGTATCGGGATCACCCTCGACGTACTCACCGGTCGTCAGATCGACGAGCTTGGCTTCGATCTTCTCCTCGAACACGGAGTCGACGTCGACCTCGGCCCCGTCCTCGACAATTCCTGCAGCAACCAGGATGTTCGACTTCCGGTCCAGGACCTTGTTGGCTTCCTGGGCCGGCCGCAGGGAAACCGCAGCCGTCGAGACCAGCACGGAGCAAACGACGCAGAGACCGGCCGCGACGGCCAGGACCTTGGTCGTCGAATCGTTAGACATAGCGAGCGGCCCTCCTCTTGATGTTTGCCTGGACCACGAAGTGGTCGATGACGGGCGCGAAGACGTTTCCGAAGAGGATCGCCAGCATGATGCCTTCCGGGAAGGCAGGGTTGACCACTCGAATCAACGTCGCCATCACACCGATGAGAAGCCCGTAGAACCACTTTCCTCGGTCGGTGAAGGTCGCGGTGACCGGGTCGGTCGCCATGTAGACGACACCGAAGGCCAAACCGCCGACGACGAAGTGCCAGTGCCACGGCATCTGGAACATGGGGTTCGTCTCACTGCCGATCATGTTGAGCAGGGCTGCACTTCCCAGCGCACCGACGAAGCAGGACAGGATGATCCGCCAGGAGCCGACGCCCGTCCAAATGAGGATGGCTGCTCCAATGAGGCAGGCCAGCGTCGAGGTCTCCCCCATCGAACCCTGGATGTTGCCGAGGAAGGCCTGCATCCAGGTCATCGACTCATGGACCGGCGCCATCCCGTTGGCGGCGCCGAGACCGAGAGCGGTCGCCCCGCTCCAGCCGTCCACGGCCGTCCAAATGGCATCCCCGGACATCTCCGCCGGGTAGGCGAAGTAGAGGAATGCGCGCGCCGTCAGAGCCACGTTGAGGAAGTTCTTCCCCGTTCCTCCGAAAATCTCCTTGGCCATGATAACGCCGAAGGCGATACCGAGCCCGACCTGCCAGAGCGGAATGGTCGGGGGCAGAGTCAACGGGAAGAGAATTCCTGTCACCAGAAAGCCTTCGTTGACCTCGTGCTTCCGCACCATCGCGAAACCGACTTCGACGATTCCACCGACGATGTTCGTGACCAGAAAAGCGGGCAGGAAGTAGAGCGCACCGTGGATGAAGCAGGCCAGCGGGTTGTCGGCGGCATAGCCGATCCCGATGGTGTCCAGAACCCAGCCGCGCCACCCGCTCGCTCCTTCGAGTCCGAGCTTCTCGATACCGAGGTTGGCCTGATGTCCGGTGTTCCAGAGCGCCATGAGGATGCACGGAACCAGCGCCATGGCGACGGTGATCATCATCCTCTTCAGATCCATACCGTCGCGAACGTGAGTCCGTCCCCGGGTCGATGTTCCCGGAGTAAACAGGAACGTGTCGATGGCCTCGTACAGAGGATAGAGGGTCTCGAGCTTGCCGCCCTTTTCGAAGGTCGGCGCCACCTTGTCGAGGGCGTCTCTCAGAAACTTCATCGGATCAGCCCTCCTTCTCGATCGTTGTCAGAGCGTCGCGAAGGAGCACTCCCCAGTCCGTCTTCCCGGGGCAGACAAAAGTACATAGAGCGAGATCTTCCTCGTCGAGTTCCAGGACTCCCAAACTCGTGGCCGACTCGTAGTCCTTCGAAGCCAAAGCGCGGAGTAGATGCGTCGGAAGGATGTCCAGCGGCATGACCTTTTCGTAGGCCCCGATCGGGACCATGGAGCGAGGGCTGCCGTTGGAATCCGGCACCATATTGAATTTCTTCCCCGGAATCATCGAGGAGACGAAGACCGGCTTGTTGGAGAAGCTGTCGAAGCCCGGCATGTGCCAGCCCAGCAGCTTGCGCTCCGGCGTGTCCGAGAGCACGGATACCTGATTGTGATGACGCCCCAGGTAGTCCGTCGGTCCGTCCGCCAGATGTCCCTGCAGAACCGATCCGGAAATGATGCGGAGAGGACCATCGGCCGCTTCCGAACGCACCAACGCGCTGAGCTGGGCGCCGAGATGGGTCCGAACGAGTCGCGGCCGCGTGACGGCGGGGCCGGCCAGGGAAACGACGCGCTCCGTGGAAAGCTCACCGCTCTCCAGCAGGCGGGCCATGGCCAGAACCTCCTGATATCCGATCGACCAGACCGTCCTGTGCGCATGGACCGGCTGGATGGAATGGATGTGCGTTCCCGCGAGGCCGGCAGGGTGCGGTCCCTGAAACTTGTGCCACTCGACCCGCTCGTGATCCGGACCCTGAAGTTCGAAGTCCGGACCCGTGACAACGTAGACCGAACCCGAGGTCAGAGCGAGGAGAGCACGGATGCCCTTCTCGAGCAGTCGCTCACTGCCTTTCAGAACGACCGCCGGATCCGGGGCCAGAGGGTTCGTGTCGTGAACGTTGACGAAGATAGCGTCCGCCGTGTCGTCAACGCCGGGAGCTTTCGAGAACGGACGGGTCCTGAAGGCGGTCCAGGTTCCCGACTTGATCAACGTCTCGCGAAGCTTGTCCGGATTCGAATCCCACGGCTCCGGCAGGATCGGGAACTTCTCGGAACCCCCTTCACCCCGCTCGATCACCAACGAAACGAATACCCGCTTGTCGCCACGGTTGATGCTCTCCACGATTCCGGCCGAAGGCGCGGTGTAGAGAACTCCGGGGTTCTTCTTGTCTTCCAAGAGCGGCTGTCCCTTGCGGACGCGCTCACCTTCCTTGACGAGCAGGGTCGGCCGAAGCCCGACATAGTCGGACCCCAGGATCGCGACCTTCGTGCCCTCGCGGGCCTTTTCTACGGCCTGCGGCTCGGGGGCGCCGGTAATCGGCAAGTCCAACCCCTTGCGGATTTTCCAAGTCTTTTTAGGTTTCATCCTTCTCCGCGCAGTCTTGGGGAACCCTTCTGCAAATCAAAGGGGGGATGTTAGTGCGGAACCTACGTAATGGCAACGTAACTGCATGAGTATCGGCCGTCAGTTTTGCATTTAAACCCTATTCGGTGGTTCCCTGCGGTTCCGCAGGCTTGGGCAGCAGAAGTGAAGGTTCTTCGTGAAATACGAGGTTGTGAAGTATACCGGCGGCAGCCTGGGGGCGCGACCGATGCCGGGCCAGCTCGCCGCAGCAAGCCCAACTACCCTAAATCTTTGCACCCCAAAGGATAGTCACCCCGCGCGGAAACAACCACCCCGGCTTGACGACCACCGAAAGGCGTTCCTATACTGCCTCGTTCGGCGCGCTGAGCGATTTCGGCGCCCCTCTCTCACCGGCCCCCCGACCGGTAGGGCCGGTTCCCGATCCCGTTAGGGACCGGAGCCCCCACGTCGGGGTGAAAAACTCGGAACAACGACAAGTCATCCTTGCGAGGAGCCATGATCGAGGTTCAGAACCTGACCAAAACCTATGGTCCAACCGTCGCCGTCGACGGGATTTCCTTCGAGATTCCCCGGGGGGAAGTCGTCGGCTTCCTGGGTCCGAACGGCGCCGGCAAGACGACGACGATGCGGATCTTGACCTGCTATCTCCCGGCCGATTCGGGAGAAGCTCGCGTCGCCGGCCATGACACGTTCACAGAGCCGGTCGAGGTACGGCGCCGCATCGGTTACCTGCCGGAAAGCGCGCCGGTCTACGCGGAAATGGGAATCGTCGAGTATCTCGACTTCGTGGCCGAAGTTCGCGGCATTCCATCTTCGGATCGAAAGAGCCGCATCGGTCGCGCCGTCGAGCGCACCGGACTCGGCCCCATGATCCAGAAAGACATCGGCCAGCTCTCGAAAGGGTACCGGCAACGCGTCGGGTTGGCGGCGACCCTCATTCACGATCCGGAGGTTCTCGTCCTCGACGAACCGACGACGGGACTCGATCCCAATCAGATCATCGAGATTCGGCAACTTATCCGTGAGATCGGTCGGGAGAAGACGGTCATCCTTTCGACCCACATTCTTCCGGAGGTCGAAGCGACCTGCGATCGCGTTCTAATCATCAACTACGGAACCATCGTGGCCAGCGGAACGACCGACGAACTGACCCGGGCGGCCCAGGGTGAAGTCCTGACACGAATCAGTGTGCGAGGGGAAGCGGTCAACGTCGAGCCCGTGCTCATGAGCACGGAGGGCATCGAGAAGGTCTCCCGCCTTGACCCGATCAAGGACGGCACCTGTCGCTACGAACTGACGACCAAGGATTCCGAGATCGAAGAACGACTCTTCCATCTCGCGGTCGGGAACAACTGGGTCCTGACCGAGTTGCACACGGAAACGCTCAGTCTCGAACAAGTCTTCACCCAGCTCACCTTGGGAGATCGATAGACGATGAGTCCGACACTCAGCATCGCCAAGAAAGAGTTCCGGGCCTACTTTCAGTCGCCCATTGCGTATGTCTTCATCACTCTGTTTCTCGTGCTGTCCGTTTGGATCTTCTTCTTCCTTTCGAACTTCTTCCTCGTCGGTCAATCGACGCTGCGGACGCTCTTCGACTGGATCCCGATTACGTTTCTCATCTTCGTTCCCGCGGTGACCATGCGCACGTGGGCGGAAGAACAGAAACTGGGGACTGCCGAGATCCTGCTGACGTTCCCGGTGCGCGACTGGGAAGTGGTGCTGGGGAAGTTTCTGGCCGGACTCGCCTTCCTGTCGGTGGCGATTCTGCTCACGCTTCCGCTGACCGCGACGGTGGCCTGGTTGGGGAACCCCGACAACGGCGCCGTCATCGCGGGCTACGTCGGCTCCATCCTTTTGGGAGCGGCCTATCTCTCGATCGGCCTTTGGGTCAGCTCGATGACACAGAACCAGATCGTGGCCTTCCTCATCTCCCTGGTCCTTTGCTTCATTCTCTTCATCGTGGGAATCCCCACGACGCTTTCCTCGCTTCCGGATTGGCTGGTGCCGTTCGTTTCGCGACTCAGTTTGGGAGCGCACTATGACTCGATCGGACGAGGCGTCATCGATTCCCGCGACGTTCTCTACTTCCTTTCGATCATCGTCTTTTTCCTCTTTCTCAACGTTCAGAGCATTGCATCGAGGAGGTGGAGCTGATGGCTGACGGCAGCAAACTGAAGTACGGCGTCAACTCCGGCGTCCTCATCCTGATCGTCGCCGGAATCCTCATCGCCCTGAACACGATCGGCGCGCGTGTCTTTACGCGGGCGGACCTGACCGAAGGCAAAGAATTCACCATTTCCGACGCGACGAAGCGGGTGCTCAAGCGTCTCGACGACCTCGTGCTCTGCAAGGTCTACATGAGTCAGGACCTTCCCGAGCAGATGACGATCCTGGAACAGAACGTCGAGGACATCCTCCGCGAGTACCTGGTCTATGCCGACGGAAAGCTCCGCGTGCAGTACATCGACCCGGGCGAGAGCGAGGACCGTCGGCAGGAAGCCCAGTCCGCCGGTCTCCCCCAGCTGCAGGTCAACGTGCAGGAGCAGGACCAGATCCAGATTAAGAACATCTTCATGGGAGCGACGCTTGAGTACGGTGGGGAAACCGAGATCATTCCGGTCCTCGACGTGAATACGCTCGAGTACGACATGACCTCGACCATCGTCAAGTTGACCCTCGACGAAAAGCCGACCATCGGCTTTCTGACGGGAAGCGGCGAACGTGATCTCACTACCGACATGGCCGGCATCAATGAGCTTCTTCAGGAGGGGTTCCAAACCCGTCCCGTCAACCTGGACGGCGGAAACACACCGGTCCCGGAAGACGTCGACATTCTGGTCATTGCGGGTCCGACCGGTGTCTCGGAGCGGGCCAAGTTCGAGATCGATCAGTACGTGATGCGCGGCGGAAAGCTCTTCGTCCTCAACGACGTCATCACGCTGAATGAACAGCAGGGCTTGACCGCCGTGCCCAAGAACTCCGGGCTGCGCGATCTCATGGCGTTCTACGGATGCGAGATCGAGGATGCGTTGGTCATGGAACACCCTCGTTACTCGGCGCAGGCCACGTTCTCGCAGGGATTCCTTTCCTATCTCGTTCCATATCCCTTGTGGCCGCGCGGGCAGGCGGGCCTGCTCAATCCTTCGCATCCGATCACGGCGCAGCTCGAGTCCACGATGTTGCCGTTCACCGCGCCTTTGCGGCTGACGGTCCCCGGCGACTTCGACGCAGAGCAGGAAGCCGAAGAGGCGGAGGCCGATCTCGGCCTGGGACAGGATCAGCCCAATGTCGAAGGCGCGGTCCTTGTTCGCACCACCGAGCGCGCCTGGACCCAAAGTGGACGTTACGACCTCAACCCGCAATCGCCGGAAGCACAGGCCGCACCGGAAGTCGGAGAGAGCTACCCCTTGATGGTCGCTCTGAACGGTTCGTTCAGGAGCTTCTATGACGGGAAGGCGGTCCCGCCGCGGACGAACGCACCGGAAGGGGCTGCGGCCGACTCGATTCTCACGATGAGTCCGGAAACGCAGATCATCGTGGCCGGAAACTCGAACATCGTGACGAACCAGTTCCTACAGCTGCACCGCCCGAACACGCTTCTCGTGCAGAATTCC
Organism: bacterium; assembly: GCA_030431975.1. Lineage (GTDB taxonomy): Bacteria > Eisenbacteria > RBG-16-71-46 > CAIMUX01 > CAIMUX01 > JACKCR01. The sequence goes on from JAUIHP010000001.1 coordinate 108,977, forward strand.
CTGGACTGGATGTCCATCGGCGACGACCTGATCGAGATTCGTTCGCGGGGAGCCACGGATCGCCCGATCAAGGAACTCTCGTCCGCGGCAAAGACGGCTGTGAAGTACCTGAACATGTTCGGCGTCGCGGCACTCGTCATCTTGGCCGGGTTCATCTGGAATGGAGCTCGTCGACGCTCACGGCAGAAGCTCGTCGAAGAGTTCTCGAACTGACGGCGCGGCCGATCTGCAGCACCGAAGCTCCGGATCGGCCACCGACGAGACGCGACGCACAAGTCCATCACGGTTCGGTGTGACATCATCCGAGTCCCCATAACCGAGAGGAGATCGGAATTATGAATGCCCGCACAACATTGACCCTCGGCCTCGTCTTCGCCGTCCTGGCCGGCGCGGCGTTTATGATGGAACGCAACCGGCAGGCGGAGAAGAGCCCGGAAGGCGACCGACTGTTTCCCAAGCTGAACTCCGAGAAGGTGACCGAGATCGGCATCCGGAAGGGCAACGTAGAGGTACAGCTGGCGAAGCAGGACGGAGTCTGGCTTTCCATGCTGGAAAACGAGAAGCCGGCCGATCCGAAGTTGATCGAAGAGTTGCTCGGAGACCTCGATCAGGTGACCAACGTCGGTCTCGTTTCGACGAATCCCGAGAACCACACCACCTATGAAGTCGGCGATACGGGCGTTGCGGTCGACATCAAGCAGGATGACGGAACGACGGTGTCCATGATCGTAGGCAAACCCGGTACCGACTTCATGAGTACCTACATTCGAAGAGATGGCGCCGACGAGACCTACCGGATCCCCGTTTACCTGCGGACAAAGGTCGATCGAGGCGGTCGCACCTGGCGCAAAGAGACGTTCCTCGATATTCCGCAGAGTGATATCGCCCGCGTGACCCTGAAGGGCGAGCACACCGCAGTTATGGAAAACGTCGGTGGCAGCTGGAAGATGATTGAGCCGTTCCGTGGCACGGTCGATCCGAGCCTGCAGTCCGTCATCGTCAGTTCCCTCTCGAAACTGCGTTCGACCGGGTTCGCCGACACCGTCAGTGTGGCAGCGGCAGGGCTCGACAGCCCCACCCAGACGATGGAGATCGAGACGAAAGACGGGACCAAGCACTTCGTCGAAATCGGCTACACCAACGAAAGGCAGCAGACCTACACGCGTCTACAGGGCGACGATCAGATCTATCTGGTACCGCTCGGCCGGTGGAACACGATCTTCCGTGATCCTGCTGAGTTGGCGTTGCCGGACCCCGAGCCGACGGAAGAGAGCGGAGCGGAAGACAGCGGCGACGTGGAAGCAACGTCCGGAGCCGAGGGCGGCTGATGAATCCTGTCTCCGGCGCCGCCGCAGTCTCGGACACCTCGCCCGAGGCGAGGAAGGTGCAAATCAGGATCTGGAGACGACTGGGCCCGAGCGGCCGCGTCGCCCTGGCGGCGAAAATGAGTGAAAATGTTCGTTCGATCGCCATGGATGGAGTTCGCCGGCGGCATCCGGAGTATTCCGAAGAAGAAGTACGGCACGCCGTGTTCCGGATGATGCTCGGAGACGACCTCTACCGGCAGGCCTGGCCGGACCGACCGCTACTTCGCCCATGAGCGATCTCCCTTCGTTTCTTCGGCGGCTGACCGCGATTCTGGAAGACTCACGAACGCCCTACATGCTCAAGCAACGACTTCACCGATGGCCGGTCCGCTGGGTTCTCCGAGGGATGAGCTAGCAGCAGCCCCCCATCTGAGTCCACCACGTAGTCCCCACCCAGTTGCTTCCAGTCGATGTCCCCTCGGGTCTTTCTTTGTGGACGATCTCGCAATCGGCCGCGAACCATTCCCCGGATGTAGGCCCAGATCGTCGCCGGAACGAAGGGCCGCCACCACTCCCCGCCGATCGTCCCGTAGGCTTCATAGAGTCGGCGCTCGGGATCGGATACGAAGTGAAACGGCGCCGTGAACGAGTCGGCAAGCCCGCGGAGATCATCTTCCGGCTCGAAGGAAATGACGATCACCTGCAGGTCGTTTCGATTCCAGAGTGCGTCCGTCTGCTGCAACTGCAGCAGGTGTTCCCTTCAGGGCAGTCACATCAGGTGACGCAGAAAGATCAGCAGCGTTTTTTGCGTGGGGTTGGGAACGGCGAGAGACGTTCCCTGAAGCGAGACGGTCTCAAAGGTGGGGGCTTTGGTTCCCGCACGGATGAGATCCGGCGAAACGGAATCCGAGTTTGACTCACTCATGTGCCTTCATACCTGATCGCGGCCGAGCAGGACGTCCCGGTAGGCAAACGTACTGAAGATTCCACCCGTGTGGACGAAGAGAACCGGGTCGTCGGCAAACGTGCCCCGCGTCATCTCCTCGACCAATCCGTAGAACGCTTTGCCGGTGTAAACAGGATCGAGAAGGAGCCCCTCCGTTCGGGCCGTCTCCTGGATGAGTGCGACTTCCTCGGGATAAGGCACCGCGTAGGCGGGACCTTTGTAGCCGTCCAACATTCGGACTTCATCCGACGCAATCGCAGGACGACTCAAGCCGTCCCAGCCACCTGCAAACTCATCCGCGATGGAAAGAACCTTGTTCCGGAAATATTCGCCATCGTTGCAGACCGGGACGCCCCAGATTCGCAGGTCTTTGAGACCCAGAAGCTCTCGTCCAAGGTGCAAGCCGGCAAGAGTTCCGCCCGACCCTGTCGCGACGACAACGTGTCGGACCGCCGGACGAACGCCACCCTTCGAAGACTTGGCCGAAGCGTCCTGAGTCGATGGTGACAGTTCGGCCTGTCCCATCAGTTCGATCAGGAACTGCACATAGCCGACGCTCCCCAGTGCGTTCGATCCGCCCTCCGGAACGATGTAGGGCCGCCGTCCATCGCCGCGAAGCCGCTCCGCCTCGGTTTCCAGCAGCGAGGCGCGCTCCTCGTACTGCTCCGCAGTGATGTAGCGCACATCAGCGCCAACCATCGTATCGAGGAAGAGGTTTCCATCCAGGGATTCGGGCTTGGTGCCTCGCAGATAGAGTCGGCTGTCGAGTCCCAGCCGCCGGGATGCCACGGCGGTGGCCCGACAGTGATTCGACTGGACTCCTCCGCAGGTGAGAACGATGTCGCATTTCTGGTCGAGAGCGTCCCGCAACAGAAACTCGAGCTTGCGAACCTTGTTGCCGGAAAGGTCCGCGCCGGTTTCGTCGTCACGTTTGACATAGAGAGGACCCCGCCCGACGCGAGCCTCCGTTCGGGACAGGCGTTGGATCGGGGTCGGCAGATTGGCCAGCGGAACCCGGGACGGTAGGTCGAGGCTCATCGTCCCGGCCGGCTATCCAAAGAGACCCGCCACCTTGGAGAAGAGTCCGACACGCCCCATGTCAAACCAGAGAATCGTCGCCATGAGGACGAGCAGTCCAACCATCCCGACCTGCTGGATTCCGATTTTGACCTTGGTCGGAATCGGCCGCCCGGCGATGGCCTCGGCCGTGATGAGCACGAGGTGGCCGCCGTCGAGTACGGGGATGGGAAGAATGTTGAGGAATCCAATGTTGATGCTGATGAAGGCGATGAATCGGGCCAGGGCCACACTCCCCTGTTCCGCGACCTCGCCACTCCACTTCGCGATCATGACCGGACCACCGAGGTCCTTGACCGTCGCCGCTCCCGTGAAGAGCATTTTGATCGACTTGACCGCCTGCCCGAGAATGAAAAGGGTTTGATCGGTTCCAGACTTGATGGCCGCCAGGAAGCCCACCTTTTCGTAGCCGTCGATTCCGGGTCCCGCAATGCCGATCAGCCCGATGGTCTCACCGGTGTCCGGGCTCTTTTCCGAGTCCGGCGTCACGGTTGCGATCTGAGTCTCGCCGTCCCGGATCCATTCGATCTCGAGCGCGACACCCGGATTGCCGTGAATGGTCTCGACCACCTGGGACCAGCTCTCAATGGACGTGTCTCCAATGCGGACCAGCTTGTCCCCCGCCTGAAGTCCGGCTTCAGCGGCCGGCTTTCCGTCGACCACGGCGGTCGGGATGGCTTCCTCCGACGGAATCGGTACGCCTTCCTTCAGGGTCAGCCCGGAGTAGATGGCCCAGGCCAGAACGAAGTTCAGAATGACGCCGGCACTGATGACCCAGACCTTCTGGAAGTAGTTCTTCGACATGAACTCGTCGGGGGCCCCGGTGATGTTTTCCGGGTTGTCCATCGACTCATCGATCATCCCGGCCATCTTCACGTAGCCACCCAGCGGGATCCAGGAGAGGCAGTAGTCCGTGTCCCCGAACTTCTTGCCGATCATGCGGGGCGGAAAGCCGACGGAAAACCGCTCGACGCGGATACCGACGGAGCGAGCCGCGATGAAGTGGCCGAACTCGTGAACAACGACCACGACTCCGATGACGACGAGAAAAGCGAGGATGGTCTCCATGAAGGCTCCGTGCTGAAAAGCTCCGTGCAGGATTTGGTTCCGGGCTCCGGTTCGGCCCGGTCAATTCACGTAGGTCTACCGCGATGGCTAGGCGGCCAAGGGTGAGTCTAACCGACCGCCCAAGCCTAGGCGACCGTGGGCCCTTGTTTGGAGACACCCAAACGCGGCCCGCCGGTCGCCGATTCTTTGTCTGCTAGTCGCGGTTTCCGCCGAGAAGCCCCGCGCGCATGGCGAAATAGAGCAACTGGGCCACCGAGGCGATCGCCGCCGCAACGTAGGTCATGGCGGCAGCCGTCAGAACCTTTTTGACCCCATCGACTTCCGTCCCGGAAACGATCCCGTGCTGCTGGACGAGGACGACGGCCCGGCGCGAAGCGTCGAACTCGACGGGCAGCGTGACGAGCTGAAAGAGGACGGCCGCGCTGAAGAGAACGACGCCGACCTTGGCCAGTCCGAGCATTCCGAAGATGAGTCCGATGAAGATGAGCGGAAACGCCAGGCTCGATCCGACCTTCGTGATCGGAACCAGGGCCGAACGCCAGGCCAGGGGTGCGTATCCCTTGGCGTCCTGAAGGGCGTGTCCGGCCTCGTGTGCCGCGACGCCGACCGCGGATACCGAGCGCCCGTCATAGACGTCGGGAGACAAACGCAGGACCTTCTTGGTGGGGTCGTAGTGGTCGCTCAGGAATCCGCCGACCCGTTCGACCTGGATGCCAAGTCCCGCCTGCTCAACGATGTACCGCGCCACTTCGGCCCCGCTCAGGCCGCGCTGGATCCCGACCTTGGAATACTTGCCGAACGCGCTCTTCACCCAGAACTGGGCGATCAGTGACAGGATCATCGCCGGTCCCACGATGAGGAAGTACATGGGATCGAAGAACATAGTGGTCTAGCTCCTACGGTTTCGGCTTCGGAGTCCGCCCGTTGGTGGGCATTTCCCCTCTATGCCGGATGTTGTCAGCACTCAATCGGTTAGATGTTCTGACGCGGCAATGGATTGCGGCCTGGCCCAACCGATCCGGTCTGCCGCCGAGGCCACCTATCCGAACTCGCTACCTTACTAGACGTCCTGCTCACCCGAAACGTTTCCGTCATGCGCCGAACCTGAGCCCGACTGAAGGAACGGCCCGAACGCGCGAAAGCGAGGCGCGATCCCTCCAGACGGCCCGGTCGATACTTCCGAACGTCCTTCCACCGGTATCAACCCGGAACGATACGAGCGGATCCCCGAAGAGCCGTGATTCGGCCGAGCAGTGCGCGCATGTCCGAGTCCTGGGGATGGGTCTGCAGGAGTCCTCGCAGGATCCCTTCCGCTTCGTCGAACAGCGATACCGGCGTCGGCTCCCCGGATTCGACCTGACCTTCGATCGTTCCGCCGATCGCGGATGCAAGCCCGTACCTCATCGAAGGGTTGTCTTCACCGAGCTGAAGCCCGATCCGAAACGCCGTCACGGCTTCCGGGAATCGGCCGAGGGCGAGAAGAGCCGCTCCCTGCTGGTGACGGACGTGGAGCCGGCGGTTGTAGCGCAGGGCTCCGTCGTAGGCCTCCAGCGCTTCCCCGAACTGTCCGAGCTGGAGGTGACAGTAGCCGAGGTTGGCCCAGTTCTCCGCCGTCGTCGGGTCGATCTCGAGCAGACGCCGATGGGCATCGATCGCGCCGACATAGTCTTTCTTGGTGATGTAGGCCTTGGCCAGAAGCTGCGCCGTCAGGACCCGTGGCTTTTCGCCTTCGAGTCGGACTCCTTCCTCGTACGCAGCGATCGCTTTGTCGAGGAACTCTGCCGCCTGGGGAGAGTTCGGATCGAGCTTGCCGTGAATGCGGACGTACATCGATCCGATCAACGTGTGGAAGCGACTGTTCGTCGGATAGGTCTGGACGCAGAGCTCGTACATTTCCAACGCTTCGTCCAGTCGCTCGGCCTTCCGGTGATACTTCCCCACCTCCTCGTACGCGTAGGCGCGGGCGAAACGAGGGAAATCGGCGGCCACGTCGACGAAACGATCGATGGAGCGGGTTTCTGCGTGGAGCAATCCGATCCACGGGACGGTCATGAGGATGCCGACGGTCGCCGCGAGAACGGCAGCCCGCGGAGCCCCGGAGCCGCCTTTCAGCCGGACGGCACCCAACCCCAACGCGCCGAGCAGGACCAGTCCGAATCCGTGTGCGGCGAACAGATCCCAGTCACGCGCTCCTCCCAGCTTGCGGTCGATCAGTACAACGAAAACCGCCATCGAAGCCGTGTGCACGAGGAGAAACTGGATGGCCCGGTCCGCCTTGCGACTCCAGATGTAACCCAGGCCGCCCAGCACCAAAGCCCAGGCCACGGGCTTGGCAAGTAGACCCAGGTTGACCAGATCCTTCCAGTGGTACAGCGAGAGCAGGCCGCGTTCACCAGTCAGAGGAACCCAAAGGTTGTTGGTGTTCTTCGCGTCGAGAAACTCCGTGCGAAACATGTGCATGTCGTAGCCGGCGGAAAGGTGCGCTGCAACGGACACTCCGAAGATCAAAGCCGCCGGAAGGAGTCCTTCGAGAATCCGCCTGGGCAGAGAGTGTTTGGGCGCACGGGCGATGAGAAACAAGAGCGCGGGCCCGGCGAAGGAAGCGGTGAGGTGAAAGAAGGCAGCAAGCCCGAGAAACGCGGACGCACCCCACAGAGGCCATCTCTTCTGCATGACGAGGACACCGGAAACCAGGAAAGCCGACATCCAAACAATGAGGTAGCCGTAGCTCTCGACGTAGCCGTAGAACATGGCCGCCGTCCCCGAGAACAGGAACAGGGTATAGGCAAGCAGCTTTCGCCACGGCTCCCACGCCAGATGGGAAATCAGAAGTCCCATGACGAGGGTTCCGAGGAAGCCGGCCAGGACCGCTCCCCATCGGTAGATCTCGAATGAGCTGACCTGCTCTGTGCTCATCGGGTCCTGCATCGACCGAAAGATCTCGAAATGGAGACGGTAGTCCATGTTGTCGAACGCGCGGAACTTCAGCCCCTTTTCGACGAGCTCCCCAACGAGGTAACCGTCGCCCATGAAGAAGGCCCGCTCGTTGAAGACGGCGAAGCCGACAGTCGCGGCCGCCGCAGCGATGATCGGGCCGTACCAAGACTCCACGAAGAATTGCGGAAGCGGGCCGGAGAACAGGTCGCGCAATCGTGCCTGGACCGGCGGGAGAAGAAGGATGACGGCGACACCGAGCCAGGCGACGACGAAAGCCGACGGCATGTAGGCCAGGTGGTTGATCCCCCAGGTCGCAGGTCCCGGAAGAAAGGTTCCCAGGAAGAGAAGGACCGGAAGCAGCAGCAACAGGAGGGTCGGCAGCGCGACGTTTCGCCCGGTTTCGCGACCGGCTTCGGGTCCGGTTTCGCGCCCTGCTTCGCGCCCTGTCTCGGACGACTTCTTAGTCGTCATCGTCCTCGTCGTTGTCCTGGCTGGAAGAGCCGAAAAGGCTGTCGAGTTCGCCCTTCTTGGGCTTGAAGCTCTTGAACTCCTGCTCGAGCTTGGCCACGCGCTCACGGCGGCGCTTCTCGGCCTCGCCTCCTCGCAGCATCTCTTCCATCTCTTGCTTCTTTTGCTTCGACTTCGCGGCGAAATCGGCGAGTTCTTCGGTCACGGCCGGGGCGTCCCCTTCCGCCGGGAGAGTTTCCAGCGGCTTCGGATCGACAATGTCGACACGAACATCGAAGGGAGACTGCAGAACACGAAGGACTTTCTTCTTGTCCAGCTCGTGCACGAGGATTCCGACTTTCTCCCGATTGATTTCCAGGAAATCGGCGATCTCCTCCGGTGTCGGCGACTTGCCCGTCCGGTGCTCGAGGATGCGAAGAGCCGCCACGACGAGGTGGCTCTCGCGGTATGTCGGCTCGTAACCCATAGAGCGGATACTAGCCGCGATCCGGCAATCTTTCACGGCTGAAACCGCCGTCGGCCCGCACCGGAGAGCGTCGCATCAAGGCTGCGACTGTCCCGGACAATTCGCGAAGCTCTACAGGCATGGCGGCTCGCGCTACAATCCGGCCCATGTCACCCATCACCTTTGCTCACATCACGGACCTGCACCTGCCCGGCGAACCGTCGCGGGAGCTGAACGGTGTCCGTCCGAACGAACGTATTGCCCAGGTCGTCGAACGAATCCTGGCCCGGGATCCACGTCCCGACTTCGTCGTCTGCACCGGGGACCACATCGGGGATCACGATCCCAACTCGTACCAGCGGGTTGTGGAGGCCCTCGCCCCGCTGACGATGCCCGTTCATCATGTTCCGGGAAATCATGACATCCGGGACGCGTTTCGAACCCACCTGCTTCCTGAGGTTACAGGTCCGACCTACCAGTGGAAGGAGGAGCGCGCCGGCCTTCGGTTGTTGTTGCTCGACTCGCTTCTGGAGGGAGAGATACGCGGACGACTCGGGGCGGAGCAGCTCGACTGGGTGGAGCAAACGTTGACCGACCACAGGGCCTCTTCGTCTGGGAGCGGCCGGGTTTTCGCCTTCGTTCATCACCAGCCTTGCTATCCCGGTGTCGAATGGATGCGGGACTATGGGATCGAAGACGGGCCGCAGTTGCTTGAGATCCTGAAGCGTCATGGTGTTGAGCATCTCTTCTTCGGGCACGTTCACCAGCCGATCACGATGACGGGCAGTGGGGTTGTCTGCATCTCGGCGCCGGCGACAGGGTTCCAGTTCACGGATGCCAACGGTCGGGACCAGGTCGTGCCGGGGTCAGCGGGGCTCAACTGGGTGCAAGTCGAGGGAGACCAGGTTCGGGTCCGGACCGAGATGCTATTTTGATGCGGCTCGCCGCTTTCGCGGACTCGCCTTCGGAGCGGCGACTGCGTCGCCGTCGGTGCCTAGAGCAGGGGCTTGCCTGATGCGGCTCGCCGCTTTCGCGGACTCGCCTTCGGAGCGGCGACATTCGTCGCCGTCGGTGCCTAGAGCTACGGCTTGCCTGATGCGGCTCGACGCTTTCGCGGACTCGCCTTCGGAGCGGCGACTGCGTCGCCGTCGGTGCCTAGAGCTACGGCTTGCCTGATGCGGCTCGACGCTTTCGCGGACTCGCCTTCGGAGCGGCGACATTCGTCGCCGTCGGTGCCTAGAGCTACGGCTTGCCTGATGCGGCTCGACGCGTTCGCGGACTTGCCTTCGGTGTGGGGCGAGTGGGCCGTCGCGGCACGGGGTGATGCCACGGGGTCACACCGAGAGAGGTCGAGCAGTTCAAAACCAACGCGGTCAGACTGAATCGGAGTCTTCTTCCTTCCCCTCGAACAGAATCTGCGGACCCATCTTCACCCCATAGCGCTGCAGTGAAACAGACTCGGGGCGCTCCTCCCGGGTGCGAATCTCGTTCTCCGACCTGGCCGACGGGGGATTGGCACGGCGTTTTCATATCCCCGCCTGAACGCAACGAATCGACCCACGCCTGGACCAAGGAGCTTGTTTTGAAGAATTACAGAAAGACTCACCCTCGCCCGTTCGTACCCGTTGTCGGGCTCCTGCTCGGCTTCACACTGGCGAGCGGCTGCGCTTCGGCACGGTTTGTCGGAACGGGATCGGCCTATCCGTCTAAACCGGAGAACTGCGAGATCGAGGTCTTCTCGTCGAAGAACCCAAGTCGGGACTACGAGGAGTTGGGCATCATCGAGGGCGAGGGCTCCCTGTCCTTCGACACGCTGGAAAAGGTCCTACCGAAGATGAAGGTCGAGGCGTGCAAGGCCGGCGGCGACGCACTCATTCTGCTCTCGAGCGGAAAGTCGGTTCACGTGTCTGGCTTCGGAGACCATACGGACAGCGATGACCATCTCAACGTGACGGCGACAGTGATTCGCTGGAAGGATTGAGGTCGCGGGCTCAGCGTGCGGGGGCGCCACGGAATTGTCGCTTCAAGTCGCCCCAGCTCGCCTCCACGGTGGGATCCACCGGGCAATCACGGAGTTCCAACCCGATCCCCAGAGTGGCCGCCTGCCAAACGACGCTGACGTCCTGCCACCCGCTGGGGTAGCCGAGTCCCGGCGCGACCTTGGTCATCGAAGGTCGTGCGGGTCCGTCGAGATCGGCGGCCACGAAGTACGGCGCTTCTTCGCCGACCCAGCGACCTTGGAAGCCCACCCAGAACTCGCCGTCGACACAGGCCTCCAGCCCGACACGATGACGACCCGCTTCCGGCCAGATCGCGGTGGTTCCAATGTCAACGTCCGCCGCGACACCAAGGACGGCCGATGGCACGCCGTCCGCACTGTCCCACACGTAGAGGTCCACTCTCTGACCGTGTTGGTTTCCAATCTGAGCGACGTCCAGGGACACAGTGCAAACCTGGCCGCGGCCCTCGGCTTCGTACTGGACGGCGAAACTTCCGGAAAGATCCTTGCCGATACCAAGGTACTGCCATGCGAACCCGGTTTCGTAGTCATGACCCGGGCCGTACCAGGCTCCGCAACCACCTTTTATTTCGATGAGAATCGCGTCTGCGATCGGCAGCTGGACCGCTGGATCAGACTGGCCCCGAACGGTTGTGGGCGAAACGCCGACGACTCCTAATACGAAAGCGGCGACCACCCAAGGGCCCAACCTTGAACTCGTCATCTTTGCTGGAACCCCTCTTGATCTCACCCCAGCTCGTTTCGAAGCGAATCCACAACGTCTCGGGATCAAGTGTACAACTGACCGGAAGGTCGGGGGTCAGCCTTCTGGTTCGACTGTCGAGTCGGGCTTGCGCTACTCGAAGAAGGCTCTCGGAAGGAAGTCCTGTCCAACCTGGACGAAGTAGAACGGGCGCCGTCGGTCTTCGAAAGCTCCGCCTATGATAATGGGACCAATCGGCGTCCGCTGAAGGATTCCGAATTCGGCTCCCCGCAAAGCTCTGGCTTTCTGAAGCTCTTCGAGATCGTTCCCGAGGAATGCGGACACGCCTCGTGCCCAGAGGACGGTCTGAAACGGAAAGTGCCAACCGGCCCGGAGACTGCCGTCGACGATTTGCGGAGCGTAGTGATCGACGGCGAACTTGCCGACGGTGCTTCGTGTCAGGTCGGTGCGGTGGAGAAACCGAAAGTGAAGGTCGCTTCGGCTGCTCCACGAGAGTCGCGTCCCCGGTGTCACGGAGAGCCGTCCGAATGATGCCGTCGACTCGGCGAGCAGTCGAATGCTTCCGACATCGCGGACCGTCTCGGTTTCCGGCGTGTACCGCGCGCCACCGGAGAAGAGAGTTCCTCTTCGCGGAAGATGCCGTTCGTCTCTCGAATCGATGTCCAGGTCAGCGAAGATGGAGGCCCGGGTTCGTTGCCACTCCGGCGCGGCGGAACTTCCGCGGCCACGGTCCTCCCAGTGACGGACTCCGGCAAGGAAATACGCCGACCGGCCGAGGAGAAAACCGGTGCTGACTTCGACTCCGCGCGATCTACGAGCAAACTGCCCGAGCTCGTCACGAGCGTAATCGAGCACCACCGAATGCGCCGCGACATCAAACGCCAGCGGGAATCCACGGACGGCGCTCGATCGCAGGCTGACTTCGGCTCCCTCCACATAGTTTCCGAGGAATCCGGTGAAGGAGATCGTTTCGCCGAGACGCAGGAGGTTGAGTCGGGAGACCTCAAGCGACGAGTTCATGCTTCGGCCGGTATCGTACTGAAACGTCAAACCGACACTTGTCCGCGCCTTCTCCACGATGCCGAGGACAACCGAGACCGAGTCGGGACCGTTCGTTTCCAGCGACGTCCAAAGGGATTCATAGCCGCCGGTCGCATAGAGTGTTCGGATTCCTTTTTCCAACTGATCGAAGGAGAACATTTGGCCCGGCTCGATACCCAGTTTCTCTCGCGGCACCCAGTTGAATGAGTTGTGTCCCCCGACCAGTCGAACCGCTCGCACATAGCGGTCTTCCGGCGCTTTGACTCCGGACGAGCGATGACCGAACGACGCGCGTTTGGGATCTGCAGGCACCGGTGATGCTTGGTCGACACCTTCTTCAGTACCTTCTTCGATACCTTCCTTGTGCGTCGAAGAGCGCTGCTGAAATTCCGGGTGAGCCAGGATACCCTCTTCGGCCGCCGACTGCCCGGACTCGACTTTTGCCAAGAGCGGACTGGGCGGCTCGAGCCACGACCGAATCGTGGGTAGGGCGGCAAGCGTCGCCCGGTAACCCAACGCGATGAGTGAATCGGGTTCGAAGAAGTCGTAGACACCGGTGTCCTCGAGGTCCGGCTCGATCCAAACGTCCCAACCCTCGACCGAGGAAGAGTCCACCTGGACGGACAGGATCTGCACCAGTCGGAGTGCGACACGGGTGATGTCCCGCGGGTCTTCTCCGACCTCTCGCGGCACGGAGCAGTTGACCGCAATGACTCGATCGACGTCCATCTCGTCGCGGACGAGGTCGATAGGCATGTTGGCGATGGGTCCGGCGTCGACCAGGATCTGGTTCTCCCCCCGGATCGGCGGGAAGGTCACAGGAATCGACATACTGGAGCGAATCGCGCGGGCAAGGTCGCCGTCCCGAAAGACGACGCGATCTCCGCTCACGAGATCCAACGCGACGGCGCGAAACGGAATCCGAAGCTCGTCGAACTCTCCGCCGGCCTGAAGGATGGCCGGCGAAGCATGCCGAAAGAGCGTCCAGTTGATGTTGAAGTCGTTGACCAATGCCGTCGGCAACCGCCACTCAAAACCGTCGAAGTAAAGCCGCGCGGAGGTGGGTTGGATTCGTCGTTTCTGAAAGGCGTCGAGGTTGGCAAAGTCACGCAGCGGCAGAAACAGGTTGGGACGCGCCGTCAGAGCTTCCAGTGAATCCGGACTCACACCGGCAGCGTAGAGCCCTCCAACGATCGCCCCCATCGACGTGCCGGCAATGCCGGAGATCTCGATACCGGCTTCCTCCAGCGCCTGCAGCACTCCGACGTGAGCCAACCCGCGGGCACCGCCGCCGGAAAGAACCAGACCGATTCGAACAGGACCCGTCCTGGAATCGGTCCCGATCGGATCGGTCCCGAGATCGGTTCCGAGATCGGTTCCGAGATCGGTCCCGAGATCCGTCTCAAGATCGGACCCGGGTTCGACCTGGGATCCCGCGGTAAGTGCGGGCGCAGATGCGACGACAGGTTCGGATGCCGTCACACGGTGCGGCAAGGCCGCGGCCCAAATGACCGTCGCAAGGAGGAGAAGCAGGCATGTACGACTGACTTTTTGACTCATCGAACTGGCAGGATAGAGAGCCCGTTCTTCGGTGGCAATCCGCCAGAAAGCGTCCGGCGGGAAAGGGGCTGATGAAGAAGAGAGATGCGAAGATCGAGACGCAGAGAGTGACCAAGAACAGGCCCGGTCGGGAGCCGGCCGGGCCTCAGAACTCGGACGAGCTAGCCCGAGCTATTTCATGAAGGTCGAAGCTAGAGTCAGACGGCCTCGATCTTCACACCGCCGTTGGTCGTGACCACCCGAAGTAGGGCACCACCGTTCCCCAGTTTGGTCCGCACCCGTTTTGTCTTTCGTCCGACGTCGATACCGAAACCGCGACCGACATAGAGACTTCCGTTGGTCGTGCCGGTGACGAGTCGGGCCGAATAGTCCTCCGGAATCATGAGCTGGATGCCGCCGTTGCGAGTCTCGACATTGAGCCCATCTCCGTTCCAGGTCTGTCCTTCGAACTGAACCACGATTCCGCCGTTCATCGTGAAGCCTTCGACATCGCCCGCCACATTTTCCAGTCGGATGCCGCCGTTGTGGGTGTCGAATTCGATCGTGCCATCCACGTTCTCGACGGATATGCCGCCGTTGTAGGCGACAAGGTCGAGGTTGGAGTCCCTCGGGACTTCGATGCGGAAACTCACGGCGTACTTGAGGTGGCTGGGAGCTTCGACCTCGATTTGGTCGTCCGTCAGAATCCGGACATCCTTGGCCAACTCATCCGCCTCATCCCGGTAGACGTCCCAGAGGATGACGCGGGCCCAGATCTTGATCTCGTTCGTGTCCGTTCCCCGGACTTCGATTCCCCCGTTCTTCCCGGCGTCGACGACGATCGAGCTACGACCGGCTGGGATGGTGAGGGTCCGGACCTCACAGAAGGACGAGTTCCACTTACCGTCCTCGCACCAGGAGTGGTCGGCATCGACCTCCCAATCCCCCGCGAGCGCGGTTCCCGCCGTCAGTGGGACCAGCAGTGCCGCAATCCCGGCGAGAAGTGCCGGTAACGGCTTGCGGGAGTGGAGATCCCGGCAACAGGTGAATGCGTCCGCGGGCATCCGCCGAACTTGAGGGCTCATGGCTGCGTTGGTTCGTTCCATCGTGGTATCTCCCTTCACACAAGCATAGACGCAGCCGGCGCGAAAACGTTCAAGGCAACGGTCGGGATTGTGGATTCTGGGGCCAAGGTGGCCCCGGGCCGGTAGGGCTGACAATGCCTCCCGCCCCACCAAACAAACGATCGTTCCCCAGTTTAGACGGTCTCACTTCAAAGTCTGCGACAGACGCACGGAGAATTCGCGATCGCAATGACGCAGGGCTCGGAACTTTGAATTCGGTCGCCTGCCCAACGCCGATGTGGGCGGCTGCGTCATTTTGCGAGGGAGGGCAGCCTCGGATTACGGCACACCTGCGCTCGTCCTTCGGATTCGCATTCCGAAGTACGGATCTTCCAGGGCCGTCGCGACCCGATCGTTGACTCGGAAGACCCGGCGCGCTCCCTCCAGGTCGAGTTCTGTGTCGATGATTCCGTTCTCGAAGGCCAACTCATCCGCGTAACCGGGAAGCAACAGTCGCCAGTCGAACCGGCCCCAGGCGTCGGGAGCGAGTTCGCGAACGTGGTCATAGATGTTCGTCGTGCAGTTGTTGCTCGCGGTGTTGTAGAACTCCGGCGACTCGGACAGCTTTTGCGCACGACGCATCATGGCGACGAAGAGTTCCTGGATCTGTTCCTTGCGCGCCCGGATCGGGTAGACAAAGACGTCGTCGTCCCACTGATCGGCACGCAAACCGATCAGGTCACGTTCGTCGCCGATGACGTAGAGCAGTTCGTAGTTGTGAACGAGCCCTTTCCAGATCGAGTAGTCCTCGCCGACTTCCTTTCGCGCCTCGACAGAAACCGCCACGAAGGTCGAGTCGGAAAAGCCGAAGCTCAGAAAGCTGTGTGCGGGACCGCGCCAGTTGTCGCGGAAGGGAGACAGCACGAACCAAACGGATTCGACATCTTCGATGCGAAACGTCCTGTCATAGTAATTTGCGTCGAACTCGCCCGCGTCGTGATAGCGGAAGTTGCGAATGTTTCGAACCTCGACGGTCCGGCCTTCCATCTCGATTTCCGGGAGAATGGAGTGTTCCACCTTCCAATCCCGATCGAGCGATGGAGAAATGAAGAGCCACCGTCCGGCGGCGAAGAGCATGACGAGTGCCAACGCGACGAGGACAAATCGGCCGAGTAAGCGCAGTGTGTTCTTCAAGCGGACCCCAGACGATCAGCGAGTTTCCGAACGGCACCGAGGACGGCATCGATTTCTTCGTCCGTCGTGAAGCGACCGAGGCTGAAACGCACGGCGCCCATGCCCTCGTGTTCCGTCACGCCCATCGCGGAAAGAACACCGCTCAACTTCACCTCGCCGGAGTGACAGGCGGCCCCGGTCGAGGCGGCGACGCCTTCCAACTGGTTCAGAACTTCGGCCCCCACCTGACCGACAAAGTTCACTGAGCATGTGTTGGGAAGCCGTTCCGCACCGGCCCCGTTGACCGTGACCCGATCGCCCAGAATCTCGAGGAGTTCCGCTTCGAAACGGTCCCTCTTCCGGCGGGTGGCGGCAACTCCCCCCTCCTCGAAGTGGCGTTGGGCGACCTGCGCTGCCGCTCCCAAACCGACGATCCAAAGGGCGTTTTCCGTCCCGGCGCGTCGTCCGTCTTCGTGACCGGCGCCGTGTAGCAGCGGCTCCAAAGTGAGACCGTTCCGAATGTAGAGCGCACCGATACCTTTCGGCGCCATCAGCTTGTGACCTGCCACGGTCAGCAGGTCGACTTCCAACGCCCGAACATCGATCGGCACCTTCCCCACCGATTGCGACGCATCCGTATGCAGCAGGACTCCGCGGGACCGACAGATCCGGCCGATTTCTGCGACCGGCTGCAGCGTCCCCACTTCATTGTTGGAATGCATCACGGTAACGAGAACCGTGTTCTCCTGAATGGCGGCTTCGATGTCGGATGGATCCACCCGGCCGGCCCGGTCCACGCCGACAACGGTCAGACCGACTCCGTGAACATCGCGAAGATAGGCCAGCGGAACGGAAATGGCGGGATGCTCAATCGCGGACGTGATGAAGTGCGGAGGCTCGGCGAAAAGCCTTGGATCGTCCGCTCCTTCCAAGCCCGCCTGCGCACGTCGCCATCCACCGTAGACACCTTTGATGACGTGGTTGTTCGCCTCAGTCCCGCCGCCGGTGAAGACGATTTCTGAGGGTTCGGCGCCGAGAAGTGCCGCCACGTCCCGTCGACCATCATCGACAGCCTGCTTTGCCGGCCGGCCCGCCCAATGGGGACTGGAAGGATTGCCGTAGGCACTCTCGAAGTAGGGCTGCATCGCAGCCAGGACCTCGGGCGCGAGCGGAGAACTCGCGTTGTAGTCAAAGTAGATCTGCAAGGTTTTCCTCCGCGGTCGAGTTCTCGTGCTGTGTCGCAGCTACTCCACCACGACGATCTTTCGAGTTTCGACATGATCCGGCGTGCGCAGAAAGAGGAAGTATACGGACGGAGTGAGATCCCGAAAGGCAAAGCGAGCGTCGGGACCCTCCGCGAGGGCAGAGCGCCAAATCCGGCGGCCGGAGATGTCGTAGAGGCGGAGCGTGCTGCCGGAAGCAACGATGTCTCTCGAAAGGTCGGAGCCCAAGGAGACGGACGAAGGAGGGCCGGACGAGGCCGAATCGCCCCACGAGCCCGCGCCTCTCCACCCCAGGGAAGCCCAGGAAAGAACGAACGACCTCCGAACCGGATTGGGCAACCGGCGAAGGACGCCCGAGGGCAACAACAGCTCGGGATCCGCGCCACTCGTATCCAACGAGGGGACGGTGATCTCGAAGAGCTTTGGCCAGTTCTTGCCCGTGACAAAGAGACGTCGCTCATCCGGCTCGAAGGCGATTCCATTGAGAACGCCTCCGCTTGGGATCGAGTCGCGAAGCGCAGAGAGGTCCATCCAGGCTTCGACCTGTCCGCTGAAGGGCTCGATGATCGCGATGTAGTCCGACCCGATAATGTTCGACCAGATCCGGCCATCGATGAACTCGAGTTCGTTGAGATAGCGGATCTCCTGAACGCCGTCGCGAACGACGAACTCGGAAACCAGCTCGCGCGTTTCCGGAATGAAGTAGCGAACGGTGGCGCTACCGTCGGTCGCGATGAGAAGCGTCCCATCGTGGGTCAGCCCCCAGCCCTCGTAGGGATACTCGAACTGTTCCTGGACGACAAAGCTGTCCTCTTCGGAATAGACGAAACCGACTTCGTTCTGCCAGGTGATCTGATAGAAAACTCCACCGAGCTCGACCATGCCCTCGCCGAACAGTTCGGGATCCATGTCGTACTGGAACAGGACATTTCCGGTCTCCAGATCGACCTTGCGCATGGACGACTCGCCGTAAAGGCCGGTGCTCTCGTACAGGATGTCGCCCTGCACGATGAGTCCCTGGGTGTACGCCTCAGGGTCGTGCGGGAACACGTTGAGCACGTCATAGTCGAGCACCGGGGCCGCGCCGGCTGGTGCGGACGTACAGACCGTGAGCACGATCGATGCGGCTACGGCGAGAGCGATCGCAAGAGTGGGCGTGCGCCCGGGTGCGGGTGCGGGTACAGGGATTTTCTGCTGAAGACAATTCATGATGATCGTTCCGATGCTCTCACAAAAACGCCGACCGAGGACGCTTCTTTGGAACTTTCGGCGTGCATTGGCAATCAAAGAGACAGGAATTGGGAGCGACACGGACTGACCGCTTCCCCCCTGTTCCCGCGGGCAGGAAGTGTCGCTACCGACCCAAAATCTTGAGCTGGGTGCTTTGGGCTGAGGGTAGGAAGAGGGGAGGCTCGCATTCCGTCGATCCTCCTACTCATTGCCCACCCGGGTTGATCCGGCTCACCCTTTTGACCGAAGTGTTTCGGGAGCGAAGGGCGGCCAACTCATCTTTCCTACTGACCGACCCTCCTGGATGAGTTGACCGCCCTCGCAAATTTTTTTGTAGGCTCCCCTCCATGACAACTGACGATCCTTCGAACGACCGACGTACTGCGCCCGGGTCCCGATTCCCGACCCGCGAAGTCCGCATTGGCAGCCTTCGTCTCGGCGCCCACCATCCCATTCTCATCCAGTCGATGACCATCGCAGACACCTGCGATACGGACGCGGTGGTCACCGAAATCCAAGGACTGGTCGAGGCCGGCTGCCCCCTCGTGCGCGTGACCGCACCGAGCATCCGCGACGCGGAGAACCTCGCCGAGATCAAGCGCCGCCTGCGAGCCGATGGCACAGACGTCCCTATGGTCGCGGACATCCACTTCACTCCCAACGCCGCGATCGAAGCGGCTCGCCATGTCGAAAAAGTTCGGGTCAACCCAGGCAATTACGCGGACCGGAAGAAGTTCAAAGTCTTCGAAGTCACGGACGCGGCCTACGCGGAAGGTTTGGACCGGGTTCGGGACAAGTTTCTGCCCCTCGTTCGCGTACTGAAAGAGGAAGGGCGCGCCTTGCGGGTCGGAACGAACCACGGGTCGTTGTCCGACCGGATCCTCAACCGCTTCGGGGACACGCCGGACGGGATGGTCGAGTCGGCACTCGAGTTCGTCCGGATCTGCCGGGACGAAGGCTTCCACGACATCGTGCTCTCGATGAAGTCCTCCATCCCAAGCGTCATGATCGCGGCCTACCGCCTGCTCGTGCAGAAGATGATCGCCGAAGACATGGACTACCCCATCCACCTGGGCGTGACCGAAGCGGGCGACGGAATCGAGGGACGGATCAAGAGCGCAATCGGGATCGGCTCCCTTTTGGTCAGCGGGATCGGAGACACCATCCGTGTTTCGTTGACGGAAGACGCCATCCACGAGCTGGGCGCATGCGAGAACGTGCTCGCCGCCGTCCGTAGCGAGTCCGTATCTGCCGTGGGCCCGATGGAACAGCCGTGGACCGGGTTGTCTCTCGCAACCTCGCCACAAAGGCGTTCCACTCATTCCCGGCGCATCGGGCGTTGGCCCATTGGCGGCGAAGAACGAATCGCGGTCGAAGCCCGGGTTCGGATGGACGCCAACGGGAATCTGTCGGTGGACGACGAGAGGATCGTTGCAAACGCGGGCAAAGAACACGGTGCGGAGATTCTCTCTCTTTCCCTCAGCGGTTCGGATGAGGTGACTCCTGACCAGGTTCGGGCGCTGTCCGATCGCAAAGTTCACCTGGGGATCGTCCCCGTTATCTGGGAACTGGGTGACGGGGCGACCCACCCACCCGCGGAGACGCCGCAGGAGTGGCTTCAGAAGATCGACGCCATCAGTGTCGATGCCGGCGGCTCCCGAGGAAGTCTCGACGCGGGCGGCCTCGGCGTCATCCCCACCCACGTCGACGAGTGGATGAGTTTCGCCAAGCGCCACGACATCCTGCTTCGTTGGCGCATCCCGTCCGCGTTCTCGCCTGAGGACGCCGCCGTTCTCCATCGTGCGAAAGAGCGCACCGCGGGTTGGATGCCGGCGTCGGGGCCGAACTGGATTCAACGGACGCGGGATCTGGCGCGGATGGCCGGCGATCTGCCTTTGCACCTCTCACTCCCCGGGCGCGGCGCGCGCGGTCCGACCCTGGCCGGAAGCGTCCTTTTGGACGGAATCGGCGACGTCGTTTGTCTGCTCCCAGATCAGGGTGAAGCGTGGCCTGCCGGAGGCGTCTCATGGACGGAGGATCCCGTCGGCGGCGCCTATCACATCCTTCAAGCCTGCCGAATTCGTCTGACCAAGACCGAGTTCATTGCGTGCCCCTCCTGCGGACGTACCCAGTTCGACCTGCAGACGACCACGGCGCGGATCCGGCAGCGGACCGGCCACCTCAAAGGGGTCAAACTCGCGATCATGGGTTGCATCGTGAACGGCCCGGGCGAGATGGCGGACGCTGACTTCGGGTATGTCGGGTCCGGGCAGCAGCGGGTCGACCTTTACGTGGGCAAAGAACGCGTCGAGCGGAACATTCCGGAAGCAGAGGCCGAGGAACGTTTGGTCGAGCTGCTGAAGGAACACGGCGCCTGGCGGGAGCCAACGCCGGCCTAGGCAACAACCTCGGTCGTTACGGCAAGGAAGGTCAGATAGGCCTCCTTGCCGAAGAGCGCAAAGACGACTCGCTCCACCGAGCCGCGCTCGTTCCGCAAGAAGTCAAACGTGGTCTCGACGCCAATCCGGGCAGCTTCCTCCATCGGGTAGCCGTAGATCCCCGCGGACAGTGCCGGAAAAGCGACCGACTTCACCTCGTTCTCTTTGGCCAGCCGCAAGGAAGAGGCATAGGCGCCCTGCAGCAGCACCGGCTCTCCCGTGTCGCCTCCGTCCCAAACGGGACCGACCGCATGAATGACATGCCGGGCACTGAGTCGAAACCCGGGTGTGATGACGGCAGAGCCGGTGGGACACCCGCCAATCTTCTGGCAGGCGGCATAGAGTTCCGGCCCGGCCGCGTCGTGCACCGCTCCGTCGACGCCACCGCCACCGGCCAGCCGAGCGTTGGCCGCAGTAACGACCGCATCCACTTCGAGCCGGGTGATGTCTCCCTCCTCGAGGACGAGCGAGGCATCACCGACCGCAAATGTTTGGGAGAGAGGATCTTGGTTGTTCTGCACATTCACCTCCCAGGGACGACTCGATGCTGGGAGCCAGCTAAAACAGAGCGTAGATGAAGGGAGCCAGTGCCGAACCCTGCGCAAAGACCAAAAGGCCGCCGATAAGGACGAGGATGAGGAGGAGCGGAGCCATCCACCACTTTTTGCCTTCCTTGAGGAAGAGCCAAATCTCCTGGAAGATACTGAACCGACTCACGGGTCCTCCGCACTGTTCGAATAGGACTTCTCAGAGTATCTTATCCGGACGCTTCTGCGAAATGTTTGAAGAGAGTTGACGCCGACAACCGCTACCGAGCGGAGAAGGAGACACCTCCCCATGGCCAAGAATCCCGCATTTGAACTCCAGGAGGCCGGCACCGCGGTCTGGCTCGATCAGCTGAGCCGCGAGATCATCCAGTCGGGTGAGCTTGCCTCCTTCATCAAGGACGCCGCCATGACCGGCGTGACCTCCAACCCCGCGATCTTCCACTCCGCGATGACCAAAGGCACCGCCTACGACGCGCAGCTGGGCGACCTGGTCGATACCGACCTCAACACGGAAGAAATCTACGAAGAGCTGGCCGTCGAGGACATTCAGCTGGCCTGCGACGTCCTTCGGCCGGTCTATGACGAGAGGATGGGCACCGACGGCTTCGTCAGCCTCGAGGTCTCTCCGCACCTCGCGCGCGACACGGAAGGCACCTACAACGCGGCCCAGCGGCTGCACGGAATGGTCGAGCGCCCGAACGTCATGATCAAGATTCCGGGAACTCCCGAAGGCGTGCCCGCGATCCGTCAGTGCCTGGAAATCGGGATCCCGATCAACGTCACGTTGCTTTTCAGTCTCGAAGCCTATGAGGACGTGGCCCGGACCTACGTCGATGCCATGACGGCCCGCGCCGCGCGCGGACTCGAGCCCAACATCCCGTCGGTGGCTTCGTTCTTCGTCAGCCGGATCGATTCGCTGGTCGACAAGCTCTTGAATGAGCGCGCTGAAGCTACGTCCGGTGAAGAGCGTGAACTCGCCTTGTCCCTGAGAGGTCAGGCGGCGATTCACAATGCGCGGTTGGCCTATCAGTCCTACCTCGAAATCTTCAATTCCGACCAGTGGGCAGGGATTGCGCAGCAGGGCGGACTCGCTCAACGACCGCTTTGGGCCAGCACGAGCACGAAGAACCCGGAGTATCGCGACACGATCTACGTCGAAACCCTGGTCGGACGGAACACCGTCAACACGATGCCGGGAGATACGCTGAAGGCGCTGCTCGATCACGGAAAGATCGAGCCCGACACGGTCATGAAGGACGTAGATCCCGCACGGCTCTACTTCGGCGAGCTGGAAGAGCTGGGGATTTCGTTCGAGGACGTGACCGATCAGCTGCTCGACGAAGGGATCGACAAGTTCATCAAGCCGTATGACGACTTGTTGGCGGCGCTCGAAGCGAAGACGGCAGCGATCAAGGCGTAGGCGGTCGACGCCCGTTCGCTGAACACGGCGGGCGGGCGCAAACCACGCTAACCACAGATAGCGTGAAAGCGCGAAGTCCGGGCCCCGCCAACACCCCGCTACGCGCTAGTCAGTCCGGAACCGCTTCTCCATCTGCACGATGTGATCCGTGTATCCCGCACGCTCGTAAAGGCGACGTGCTGCCATGTTCCGAGCCATCGCCTGGAGCCGGATTCTCGGCATGCCAAGCTCGCGAGCGTGTGACTCCGCCATCGCGGTAAGCTGCCTGGCCACTCCACGCCCACGAAAGTCGGAAAGCACGACCAGATCGGACAGGTAGGCGTAGGGGGACGGATCATCGTCCGGCTCGTCGCTCGGCACCTCCCCCAGGACGGCGACGTAGCCCGCCACTTGGCACGTACGGTCTTCGACGGCAACGTAGATCCTGCCTTTCGTCCGCTCGCATTGATCGAAAAGGCTTTCCAGGTACGCATCAACGACTCGTTCGCCGGGAGGCATATGCGGATCGAGTGCGCGCTCCGCTTCCTGCAGTTCGATGAATGCACGACGAACGGACGCGGCATCGGTTTCCGCGTCGTAGGGCCGGATCGAAATCGAGAACTCCGAGGACGATTCCACGGATGCCCCCTCCTTTGTCGGGCAGTACTCAGCTTACTTCCGAACTCGACGGGAGGGGTAGTCCTCTGACCGGGCTGAGTTCTACGGACAGTGGTTGGGCGCTACGAATGCGGGCGAGAAAATGATCAGGTCCGAGAGTGTCACGGCGCCGTCGTTGTCGTAGTCGTGGCACAGCCCACCGGACCCATCCAGAAACCCTCCCGTAAAATCGACCAGGTCACTGAGATCGACGCGACCGTCACCTGACGCGCCGTCGAAGTCGGGACTCTTGACGTTGTCGTAGTTGGCGACCGAGACTCCGTTGACTTTGATCGTGGCCGAGAGGTTCGTGTCGTGGATGCAGCCTCCGCCGGCCAGCTCGAAGTACGCCCAACCGTCATCGTCCGTTTCCGTGGTAAGGAGGATCTCCGTTGTAAGGACGGACCCCGGACACAGGTTGATTCCCGATTGCAGGACGATCAACTCCACGGAGAATCCCGGGAGCGGTTGATTCGAAGAGTTGTGGACGAAGATCGAGAGCTGAGACGCCGGGAGCGGTTCGGGAAGGTTCGGCCCGAACACGAGCCCGTTGAGAGCGTCGGCGGGGTAGACCTCAGCGATCGCAACGGGAAGGTCTCCGGCATCCGCAGTGACCGACGCGCCCAGAGTTAGAAACGACGCAAGCACCCATTGGGTGACAGCAAAGAATCGATGCATACAGTTCTCCAATCGATAGATGGAGAGAGGGTGAGGGAAGAGTACCACATCGGACTACGGTACTCTTTCGGAGCTTTCGTCCCACTTCCTATTGCGCCATACTCCGCTTGGCGAGCCCACGCCTCCCCCCTCCACCGGGAAAGCATTGTTCATGCAGGGCGGACGCACCATCCACGGCTACCGTTGGAGCCATTGCATGCGGAGGGATTGTGATTCGGCTCAACGACGGGAGGCTGAATCCATGGAACTGTCCCATCCGATCTATCGCCTGAAACGACAGGCGCGACTTCTTTCGAGAGAACTCGGCGTTTCCCTACACACGGCCCTGGATGAGATCGCGAAGCGCGAAGGATTCTCCAGGTGGAGTCACCTCGTGGCCAAGGCCGCAAAAACGTCTTCCAGCCGAGGGTTACTCGACAACCTGCGTCCGGGTGATCTCGCGCTTCTGGGCGGCAAGGCCGGCCACGGCAAAACAATGCTCGGATTGGAAACGGCTCTAACCGCTGTGCGAAGGAATCACGAAGCTGCGTTTTTCTCTCTGGCCTTCGGCGACGGCGAAGTTGCAGACAGCCTCGTGTCGTTGGGAGCGAACGAAGACGAACGGTCGCGACTTTGCGTCGACACGTCCGAAGAGATCAGCGCGGAGTACGTCGTACAAAAGATGGACGCGTCCCCGCGCGGGACTCTCATTGTCATCGACTATCTTCAGGTCCTCGACCTGCGGCGGGTCAATGCAGCATTGATGTCGCAGGTGCGCCTGTTGCGCAGAGTCGCACACGAGCGCGGCTGGATCGTCCTTGTTCTTTCTCAGATCGATCGCCGAGCTGCATGGTCGGATGGACGCGGACCGAGTCTTTCTGACATCCGCCTACCGAATCCGTTGGATCTGTCGCTCTTCAGCAAGGCCTGTTTCGTTCACGAGCGACGCTGGACGATGACCGCCGTGAATTGATCTCGTGCTGAATGAACCGGACTGGGTTTCCTGCCACTTGACTCGATGTGCGACAGATGTCACATTCATGTGTGACAACTGTCGCACATCAATCGAACGAGGAGACCCACTTGCCTACAAACCGTACCGCTTGGCTTCACCCGTGTTTGGCTTCCGTTCTCGGCGCTCTCGTCTGGAGCACGTCTGCACTGGGCCTCGTGACCCGACACGATCGACCGGACTCCGAGTATCGAGCGTTGGGCGAGGGTCATCCGCAGGCCGTAGAGTTGAGCGAGAGCGGAGGTTCAGGAGCGGCGACACTCATTGCGCCTCGGTGGCTCATGACGGCAGCGCACGTTGCCGAGCACAAGGAGGTCGGTGCTTCGGTTCGGATTGGAGACCAGGAGTATCGGATTCAGTCGATCGTCCCTCATCCCGACTACTCCCTTCGTCCTATGCAGCACGACATCGCTCTGATCGAACTGGACCGGGACGTCACCGGGGTCGAGCCCGCCGCGCTCTATGACGGCTCCGATGAACTGGGGCAGGACGTGTTGTTCGTCGGAAGCGGTAACTACGGGACGGGACGGACCGGTCCGCAAACGCGCGACAAGGTTCGGCGCGCAGCCACGAACCGGGTCAGCGACGTCGACCCGTTGTGGCTCTCTTTTCGTTTCGATCCGCCGGGAGAGGCTCTCTATCACGAAGGGATCAGTGGTCCCGGGGACTCCGGCGGCGCAGCCTTTGTGCGGACCGACTCGACCCTCTGGGTCATCGGTGTCAGCTCCTGGCAGGACACGAAGCCGACGGAACGGAATCAGGGACTCTATGGCGTCATCGAGAAGTACACGCGCGTCTCGACACACCTACCATGGATCTACTCGGTGATCGATAGTCCGTGATCCATGACCGTTGATCCACGGCCCGAGATCGGTAGTCAGTGATCTATGACCGCGATCTACGACCGTGATCCGGGATCCGGCGATGGGGCCGGTGAGCAATAGCGCCGTCCCGAAACGGAAATGGGAACCGACCCCGGAGGGTCGGTTCCTGGCCTTGTCACCGGACGACCAAAACTCTCTGCACCAGTTCTTCTGTTCCAGCCCGCAATCGAACGAAGTATGTGCCGGTGGCGACGGGTCGGCCTTCTTCGTCTCCACCGTCCCATTCCAGTCGATGCGAACCTGCCGCCCGCAGCGCGTCTTCGAGGCGCAAGACGGTACGCCCGGCCGGGTCGTACACCGTGGCGCGAACGCGGGCAGGTTCAGACAAGGCGTAGTTCAGTGAGGTCGTGCGCCGGAAGGGATTCGGGGCCATCGCGGAAGCCTGCAGCTTGCGTGCGAACTCGTCGTCTCCCTGCACAGAAGCCGGATCATTGTTTTCAACGGCGATTTCCCTGAGCACGGGCGAGGTTCCGTTTGAGAGTGTCTCCATAGATACTCGGTACTGGAGGTATCGAGCTGTCGGATCGATGAGCGTCCCCAGATCCGTACCGTTCGAGGGAACCGTGACATAGTTTCCGAGTGCCTCGGGATCGGTCCCGGCGCGAACTTCGATCTCGAGCGAAGTGCCGGAGGGTACATCGGCGTCCCAGATGAGCGTTCCCCAGGATGGAGTGCCTCCATCAAGAACAGAGCTTTCGAGTTCACCGAGAGGCAGGAAGTCCGTCAACGTGTAGGCCGCGATTTGGATTCCCTGTCCGTAGCTGTCTTCGAAACTCGCCACGAGCTCGGGTTTCCCGTCCCGGTCGATGTCGCCAACTGCGGCCCAGGGATGACTCGGCGCCGAGATGTCCGGGTAGCGAAGCTCCCAGCTGGTGCCGTTTCCGAGGTTCTCGGCCCACCCGAGCTTGCTGAACGTCGTCCCGTTGGCACCGGAAGCAACGCCGTCCAAGTCGCCGTCTCCGTCAACGTCTGCCAGTGCGGTGTTGTATCCACGCGTGAAGGAACCCACGATGGAAGCCGACCAGTTGAGACCCGTTCCATCGTTCAGCCACGCCGCCATCACACCCGTGTTCAGGCCACCGCCGAATATGTCGATGTCACCGTCGTCATCCAAGTCCCCAACATCCATGTAGCCGGCGCCCTGGAACACGGGACTGATAATGTGTTGCGTCCAGTTCTCACCGGTCCCGTTCAGGTTTTCAAACCACTCGAAACGGCCGTAGCCCGCGACCAGCAAGTCGACGTCGAGATCTCCATCCATGTCGACTGTATGAATTACGAAGGCGTTGTCGAAGTCGTCCGATACGTCGTGCTGGTTCCAGGTCTCGCCCTGCCCATCGACATTTTCGAACCAAACGACGAACGCATCTGCTTCGTAGGGTCCACCGACCAATTCAGAGCAGCCGGCCAGATCGAGATCGCCGTCCCCGTCGATGTCGGCCGCGCTTACCCAGCGCGCGCCCCAGAAGAGTTCTCCGATTTCCCGCTGTTCCCAAGCACCACCTTCGCCGTCCAGGTTCTCGAACCAGGCGAATCGGCCGTTCCTCTGCTCGGGCGGGGGCGGAGGAGGATCGATCATCCCGTAGTACGCCGACGCGATGATGTCGAGGTCGCCGTCGAAGTCCATGTCCACGGCATCGACGTACCAACTTCCGAGGAAGTCTTCGGTCACGCTCGTGCGTGTCCACTCCCCGTCCAACTGGCGCCAGAGGTAAATCGCGCCCCGCTGGTCGTCCGGGTCGAACGGAGAAATGAGCGGGTCGGGAATAAGAATGTCATCGTAGCCGTCTCCGTCGATGTCGTAGACGGCCAGGCGGGCCGGACGGTCGGAGTCCGGCGTGATGACCTCGGAGGGAAACGAAATCCTGGACACCGAGGACAGGGAGACCTGCCCTGGAGACGTCAGCCAAGCCAGGTTGCCGTCGTCGAAGCGGTTACCAAACGAGAGTACGGGTCCCGGTTGTCCATCTCCCCCGGACCAGTCTGATTGGGTTTGGGTCGCGCTCATCACAGGGGTCGCGGCCATCGCGAGGACGATCGCGGACGCGGAGGCCAGCAGCGTGCGGCTCATCATAAGGTTCCTCCTGCAGGGGTACATACTTTCGTCGACGAACCCCTGTACCCAACCATAACCCAGCTGTGACGATTTCCTGTCACACTGGGACCCTGCTTGGGTACGGTGAACCAGGCTTCACCCAAGAGTTTCCCGACAGGAGTTTCCGCATGGCGCCGACACGTTTCCTGCCTTCTCTGCCCTCTCTCACCCTGCTCCTCACGACGCCTGCGCTTGCGCAGGACTTCGACGTCCTCGATCTTGGTGCTTCCGGAAGCCAGAACCAGACTTGGTCCATCAGCAATTCCGGCCACGTCGCCGGCTACGCCGCCTTTGGCGCCACGACCGAAGGCTTCGTCTACGTCGACGGCCAGGTCGAGTATGTCGGCATTCCGGCCGGTACTTCGCGGTCGGACATGCTGGGCATCAACGACGTGGGAAGTGCCGTGGGCAAGTCCGGCCTGACGTTCGAAGATGGTCAGGCCATTCTCTGGCAGCCCGGCGAACCGCTGCAGAGTTTGGGAACCTTGGGCGGAAGCCGGTCGGCGGGAATCGCCATCAACAACATGGACCAAATCGTCGGCTGGTCCGATCTGACCGGCGACGAGGAATCCCGCCCGTTCCTCTACGAAGACGGGATGATGGCCGCACTCCCGATTCTGGGTGGGACGCAAGGGCAGGCCACCTGGATCAACGACTCCGGTCAGATCGTCGGCACGACAACAACAGACACAGACGGTTTGCAGCAATTCGCCGTGCTCTGGGACGGAGGGGATCCGGTTCGTCTGCCTCCCTTCCACGCCGGCCAGAACAATCTGGTGGACTACATTCACAACAACGGGGATATCGCGGGCAGCGTTCGCATTCCGGACGAGATCAACGGCGGGTTCAAGCGTCGCGCCGCGATCTGGCGGGACGGAGAGATCCATCAGATTCTGGGAACGTTGGCCGACGGCAGCGGCGCCGAGCCTTTCGCCCTGAGCTGGGCGTCGGGAATCAACAGCAGCGGCGAGATCGTAGGAATGTCCGTCAATGCGGCGAGTTCGCTGGTCCCCTTTCTCTATCGAGACGGCGAGATGATTCAGTTGGACGAACTCATGCCCGACGGTTGGATCGCGGACTTCATCGGATCCGGGGCGATCAATGATGCCGGCCAGATCACGGTCAGCGGGTTCATGCCGCAGGGCACACGCCGAGCGTTGCTCCTGACCCCGAACACTTCTGCAGTCGAAGGCCCGGAACACCGCCGGGAACTCAACGTGTTTGCCACAGGTTCGCGCATCCTCTACTCGATCGAGGAGCCGGCTCCCGTCTCGGTCGAACTCTTCGACCTGCGTGGAAGTCGTGTAGCCACGGTGGAAAAGGGATGGCGTGAGGCCGGGACGCATGAAGTCGAGTGGATGGAAAGAGACGCCAACGGCCGCTCTGCGGCGTCAGGGGTCTACTTTGCCCGCGTGAAGACTCCGAATCATCAGGGCACAGCCCGGATCTTCGTCGTCCGATAACGATCAGACGGCCAGTTCCGCCGTGGACTCCGAAGGCGGCCGGTGCCGGCGACGGAGTCTATCGCGCCTTAGTCGGCGATCCGAACGACTCGTACCGATTCGTTGAATCCCCGGCCGCTCGCCCGCACGAAGTAGACGCCGGATGCGCTCGGTCGATTCGCATCGTCCAAGCCGTCCCAGGAGAAGGAGTGCACTCCCGGGTCCAGCCTCTGTGCCTCTGTGATGGATCGAACGAGACGTCCGTCCGCAGAGACGACATGGATGGACAGATCCGTCTCGACGCTCAGCTGCAGTTGGAACGTGGTCCCTTCCGCAAAGGGTGAGGGGAAGCATGTAAGCGCGGCGATTCCGTTTCCACTGTTCGCCGTGACCTCGGCAGCAGCAGGCTTTGGATGCTCGAAGAAGTAATCCACCAATTCTTCCCTGAAGGATGAATTGAAACTTGGAGAGTGCGAGCCGTCGAGGATCGTCCAGAGTTCGCCCGAACCGGAAGCATCACATCCGTCCTCGTACTTCGTGACGATGGTCTCGGCCCCCGAAAGAGAGTTGACGAGATCGAGTGGCGGCGAACTCGTATCGGGAGTCAGAGAACACCCCCCGACTCCGGCCCAGTACTCCACCGACTCGACTGCACTCGGATATGTGTTCCCAAAGATGTTGCCGCCGTCGTAGAAGATGACGTTGTCGGCCGTCCCGTGGATCTGCAGTACGTGAACGGACGATCCGGGATTGCACTGGATCGGGTCGTCCCAAACCGCTCCCGCCAGACTGGCAATCGCGGCCACGGTTTCCGGGTGGTCACAGGCCATGCGGTGGGACATGAAGCCTCCGTTGCTGTGACCGCAGAAGTAGACCCGGTCCGGATCGACATCCACCTGACTGCTGATCTCCGTGATGAGATCGAGAAGGTACTGAGAGTCGTCGACGGTCGAGCCGAAGAAGTTGCAACACGCGTCGGTCGCATTCCAGAATCGGTTGCCGTTGTTGTCGATCGTTCCTTCCGGGTGAACGACGAAGAAGCCTCTGGATTCCGCGATCGTCGGAAGCTGCCAGTAGGACTGCATGGAGGCTCCATTGCCTCCGTAGCCGTGCAGGGCGAGAACCAGGGGAAGCGGAGCGCCGGGCTCGTAGGAACTGGGGACGGTCACGGTCAAGGGTCCGCGACCGAGATCGACAATGATGTCTTCGGCCAGAGCCGTGCGCGCTTCGCTCGCGACGATCAGACAGGCCAAGAACGCCGAGACGGCGGCGGCAGCGAAAATGTGTCCGTGGGTCGGGGTCGGGGTCGGAACGGCGGCCGGGGTCGGGACCAGGGTCGAGAGCTTTGCACTATTCATCAGACGATGATGCCACAGGGCAGCCGCCGAAACGAGGCCGTCCACTCCGAAGCCTGCCGGAAATACCCCATTCCCACTCGGCGGCGGGCAGCAGTCTTCGCCGTCACGTGGTCTCCCATGCCCCCTTCGCCTCCGGGCTTCGGATTAGGTTTCTCTGACAAGTCCGCTGGTGCTAGCCTTGATTCCTCCGTTGGCGCTCGGATTCCTCTCACCCGACGCTTTCGCTACCGGGATATCTCGTGGGAGGTCTTTCATGTCTCGCCGTGGTCTCGCTTCGTCCCTGCCCATATGGCTGATGCTTCCGGCGGCCGCACTTGCCGATTGTGACGCCACCGGTGACCACATACGTTGGGTGGATGGATTCAACTACCTGTCCTATTCCCCGGGCTACGGGTACACAGGATTCGTAGACGCCGCAATCCGGGTCGGCGATGCGGTCGTAATCAGCGTCGGCGACCAGGAGTCAGTGCTCAGCTTCGAGGTCTTGTCCGACGGCCAACTGGAGCCGGCCGACTCCCTACCCATGGATGTCTCGACTCGACTCGTCGAGGCCGGCAACGACGTGGTCTGCGGAAGCAGCGACGATGAAATCGCGGTGATCTCTCTCGACAACGATGCGAACATGACGGTCTCGGGCACAGTGCCCCTTCCCGCGGCGAATCTCGTTGCGAACGGCGACTACCTCTACGCCTCGAATACGACTGGGTTCTATGTGATCGACGTGTCGGATCCAGTCCAGCCGACGGTAGTCGGCCAAGCCACAGGGCCTGTTGGTCAACTGGCCGCGGAGGGAGAGCGAGCCTACGTTCTCACAACCTCCGAGATGTGGTCGGTAGATGTTTCCGACCCCACAAGCCCGAGCTTCGTGCAGAGCTTTCACCCCAGTGCGTTTCGGGACAGGATCCAGGCGAAGGACGGCTATCTGTACGCAGCCAACCGATCAGAGGGCCTTGAGGTCTTCGACCTGTCGAGTCCGGATCTTCCTGAACTTGAAACGACGATTCCTGTCGACAACGCGCACTCACTCGTTCTCGGTGACGATCATCTCCTCTGCAACGGTCGGCTCTTCGACCTTTCCACGCCGGGAGCTCCGATTCCACTAGGGGCCGTGGGTGGAATCGGTGGTGACATCGAAAACGGATACGTGTACGTCGCCGCGGGTGGAGAGGGGCTGCAGGTTTTCGCTATCGGTGCGGGAACCAATCCGGAGCCCGTGGCTAGCTGGGACGACGGGTCGCAGGCAATGGACCTCATCCCGCTAGGCGACTATCTCGTCTACCAGACGTTCACAAGCATCGATGTGCTGGACGTCTCGGATCCCCTGAATCCAAGCTTCATCACGTCCATGCAGATCTCGAGCAAGGACATGGTTCATCAGGACGGTTACCTCTACGTTGCCGGCGCTGACGGGTTCACGGTTGTCGACGTTTCGAATCCGGCGTCGCCCAGTGTGGTCGGATCACTAACAGGATGGAACATCGAGCTCGCCGCGATCTCCGGAACTCGGCTCTATGGCGCCACCATCGATGGAGTCCTGATCCTCGATGCTTCCGTGCCGGGCTCCCCCACTTTGTTGGGTGGTTTTCCCCTCCCAGACGTCCGTAGTCTCGCGGCGAGAGGGACCGATCTCTACGTCGTGACGGACTTCGAGGGAAACGGTGACGTCTACCGCGTAGATTGCTCGGATCCCGGTTGGGTGTTCTTCGACGCATCCTATGGCGGTGGGGCCGGAGGACAGGTTCGCTGCGACGATACCTATGTTTATGTCTCGGGCCGCGAAGGAATCGCCCAGCTCGATCCGGAGACTTTGGACATCATGTCGCTCGTCGGGGAACGCTCCTTCGCGACCAGGGATCTCGTTCTTGGTTCCAATGGAAAGGTCTACGGCCTGACCTCCTCCGACCTTCACGGCTTCAAGTCGTCGCCGACGTTGGAGTATGCGTTCGGCGGCCCGGCGAATGTCGGAGCAGCCTACGGAATGGCCGAGGTGGAAGGGTTCCTCTATGTATCCGGCTTCTCGCGCCTGAATATCTTCGATCCATCCTGCGCTCCCTCCGACGTGGAGACCGAAGCCGGCTCGCGTCGAGAGCTTCGACTGACGGCCGCACCCAACCCGAGTTCCGGCGCGGTTCGCTTTCACTTTGAGAGGGAGGTCGGAAGGAGTTCACACCTCGAGTTGTTCGACTCGAGCGGCCGTATCCTTGCGTCCATCGAAGTCTCGGATGAGAGTTCGCAGATTCAGTGGGACGGTCGGGACGATCACGGAAGGGTCGTACCGACAGGTGTGATCTTCGCAAGACTGAAGACGCCCCAAGGGACCGCGTCGGGAACCGTTCGGATCGTTCGCTAGAGACTGCTGGAATCTATCGATGCTGATGAGGTCTCAACTGTATCCCGGGTTGGTCGCGGCGTGCGCGGCACTTTGCTTTTCCTGCTTCCAAGCCGTTGCCGAGTTCAGAGTGCAGTCCCTCGAGGGATCGCCCGATGGCCTGCGGGTCGAGTTTCGAACCGCAGAATCACCCGGCACAACTGCATCGAGTCCGGAGAGTGGTCCGATACCGAAAACAGTCTGGATCGCTCTCCCCCCGGGCTCCGCGCCGACGATCCGTCGTGATGGGTTCGAGGGGCATCTGGTCCCTGAACTCAGTGACGATTCGCCACAGACAGGAACGACGGTTGGCGAACTCGTCCTGGACATCCCCTGGGAATCGGTTCCGATCGATGGATGGGAGGCCGGCACGCCAACCTGGATGCGGGATCAGTTGGTGTGTTCCGCTGACCGTTTGGTCGTCGTCGAAGCCTGAAGCGCAATCTCCGCTCGTCCAACGCTACGAACGGATGACTTTTTCTGTAGACTTTCGATCCTCAGACAGCCCCGTGTCCTCAGGACTGCAGTCGAATTCCGAAACCAACCTGGACTCGGAACTCGAGTCCCTCTACGAGTCCGCCTTAATCAATTACGAGCAGGGACGCGCGTGGCGGGTTCCACCTCATCTCAGATCGAATTCCGAGGCGGAGTTCCGTTCCACAGAGCTGCTCGCGCACGGTCGCGGACAGACCCCGTGGGTCAAGGTCTTCGTTTCCAGTGAAGGTCTCTACGAAATCACCGGAAGCGACTTGGAACAGCTTGGGGCCTCGTTGGAAGGCATCGATCCAAACCGGTTGCGACTCTTCCTCCCACCGCTGTTTCCGTTGGATGAGTCGTCGAGCGTGTTCGATGAGCAGCCGGCCATGACTGAGATCGGGATCCTTGTCGAGACGGGCGACGACGGAGTCTTCGACCCCACTGACCGTATCGTTTTCGCCGGGCGCGGGCCGGACGATTGGTACTCACTCTCGGGAGAGCCACCGCAGAACGATGAGCGTTACTACCGCGACCCGTATACCAACGAGAGAGTGTACTGGCTCACCTGGAGTGCCATGCCGGGTGAGAGTCCGCGACGCATGACCATCCTCGACGGCACGCAGATCGACGCACCACTCCAGAACTTGGTTCGGGATCGCGTTCACCTGGAGGGCAACGGGGTCTACAACTCCCGCCCCCATTCCGATGGGCTGGTCCGCGAGCTGTTCTTTTGGCGTGAGCTCACGACCACCGAGATCGCGGATGAGTCGCAGCGCGTCTCCTTTCAACTCCCGCAAGTAGATCCGGATGAGCCGGTGTCGATCCACGCCAGGTTCTTCGGCGGAAACAACCCCATGAGTCGTTCGAGCGACCCGCCGCCGGATCATGTTCTACGCCTGGAGTTGAACGGCCACGAGATCGGGACCAAGGAGTGGGAATCGCGAGACGTCCAGGACTTCCTCGGCGAAGGCCTCCTCCTTCTGAAGGGAAGAGATCAGGCCTTCGAAATGACCGGCATCTCCTTGCCCGACGACACGATCAGTCGCCTCGACATCGTTCTCCTGGCCTGGATCGAGCTGTCCTACGGCCGGCAGCTGGTGGCCGTCAACGACACTCTCAGCTTCTTCGCCGAAGGGGAAACCGGTCCGACGGCCTTTGCTGTTGAGATGTCGACGGAAGAAGAACCGTTCGTCGTGGATGTCACCGATCCCGCAGCGCCCGTTCGCATCCTTCCGGCATCTTCTCTCGCGGGAGAGACGCCCTTCATTCGGTTCCAGACGAACGTCGGAAGCACCGATGCCCATCGGTTCCTCGTTCGACCGATTGAGGGCCTGGCGCGCCCCAAGCTCCGGCTGGATGCATTGCCGTCGATCGGACCGTTGCGGGATCGCACGGTGGCGACGGACATGATCGTCGTCTACCACGGTGAGTTTGCGGCCCCTGCCGAAGATCTGGCCCGGCACCGCGAGTCGCGACTGCCCTCCGGATCCGGAGAAGTGATCGCCGTGGATATCGAGGACATCCGCGATGAGTTTTCCTTCGGACGTTCCGACCCGACCGGATTGCGCCACTTCCTCGAGTTTGCCCGCGCGCGCTGGAACGGAGGGGACGGCGAGGGACCGGCCTATGTTCTGCTGGTCGGCGACGCCAACTTCGACGAACGAAACTTCCTCGGTGCGGATGAACGAAACTGGTTGCCGACCTATGCCGGCTACTACGACCTGTTGTTCCTCGATACCGGCATTGCAGACATACGTGTGCCCTCGGACGACTACTTCGTGCTGTTGGAGGGGCCGGAGGACGAGGCCATCGATATGGCCATCGGGC
The DNA here is from genome assembly GCA_030431975.1 of bacterium. GTDB lineage: Bacteria > Eisenbacteria > RBG-16-71-46 > CAIMUX01 > CAIMUX01 > JACKCR01. The sequence continues at coordinate 144,380 of JAUIHP010000001.1, forward strand.
GGCTCCCTGCCCAAACGCCCGGGCAGGCACGCGACATGGTCGACAAGATCATCGACTACGAAACCGGACGGCCGACCGGGAACTGGATCAATCGCGCTGTGATGGTAGCGGACGATCTCTGCCAAGGAACTTCTCGGGACATCCTCGGTGGGCTGTTCGTTCGTGACGCCGAGAGGCTTGTCGGTGAACTGCCCGGCAGCCTCTTTCACGACCGGCTCTATCTCGTTGAGTACGGGATCGAATGTGACCGGGCGTCCAAGCCCGACGCGGCCGCCGATCTCCTCCGCAAGCTGAACGAAGGCGCTCTCCTCTTCAACTACGTCGGCCGGGGCGGTAGGACCCAGCTTGCCGATGAACGGGTCTTTGGGTCGGGCTCCGTTCCGTTCCTGGGGAACGTCGGCCGTCCCTTCTTCTTTGCGGCCTGGTCGAGCCACGTATCCGAGTTTCACAGGGGAACGGAAAGCCTGTCCGAGGCTGTACTCCGCCATCCCGACGGCGGCGCCGTAGCTACAGTGGGAAACTCTTGGATCGGATTCGTCGGTGACAATGCAAGTCGGTCCCGGAGTTTCTGGAATGCAGTGTTTCCCGAACATCGAACTGCGAGCCCTGGATCGATTGGCGCCTCACTTGCCGCAGCCAAGATGGGAAGTCTCTCACGAGCCGTTCGGAGCTATCAGCTGCTCGGTGACCCGGCGATGGTCCTTCCGGTTCCGTCACGCCAAGTCCAATCGCAAGTCTTGGTGGCAGGGAGCGAAGAGTCTGCCGATTCGCTCTACGCGGGGCAGATTCATGATGTCAGAGGAAGCGTGTACGATCCGAATGGAAGCATCGATACTTCGTTCGAGGGCTTCATCGAGATCGAAGTCTTCGACGCGGGCTCCAAGTTTGAACTCGGAGATACCTACATAGAGAGCTACTTCGTCGATGGAGACCCGATCTATCGAGGGCGGGCGCCCGTCCACGCCGGCCGGTTCGAAACTCGTTTCGCAGCTCCGGCGGAACTCTATGACGGCGAGCGCGGCGTAGCACATCTCAGAGCCTTCGCCACAGCAACCGACGCAGGCGACGTCGCGGCAGGGTCCGACTCCCTGTGGGTCTCGGACGCAGACGCTCCCCCTAGTGAAGACATGGAGGGACCGGCCGTCACGATCAGCATCGAAGAAGGCGAGGCGGTACTCGCTGAATCGTCCGTGGAGTTTCACTTCGAGGACGAATCCGGAATCGACATTACCGGAGCCTCGGATTCACGCCGAGTATGGCTCGAGCTACGCGCGGAAACCGACAGCACGTTGGTCTTCGATCTCACCGACGCTCTGTCCGCAGAAGACGACTACCGTATGGCTCATGCGATGTGGAGCCTGCCCCCAGGACTCGAATCCGGCCTGGTCTATGAGATCCACGTCCGTGTTTCGGACAATCAGGGAAACGCTTCTACGTTCCGACGCAGCTTTCGGATCGTAGACACGCTGAACTCCGGCGCAGACCTGTCCGGAGTCTTCAACTTCCCCAACCCGATGACGGACGGGACCGGTTTCCACGGCACGATTTCCCAGTCGGCAGAGGTGGAGGTACGGATCTACTCGATACGCGGCCGCGAGATCGTTCGACTCGGACCCAAACGGTGGACGCCGACTCAGCTTCGTGAAGAGGGGATTCCCTGGGACGGTCGGGACAAGGACGGCGATCGGCTTGGAAACGGCGTTTTCTTCTACCGGATGGACGCGAGATTCGATGACGGCCGGGAGGAAAGCGTCATCGAGCGACTGGCGGTGCTGCGATAGAGCGCAGCGACAAAGTAGGGTAGAATCTAATCTCAACGACAGGCACCTTGAGGATGACACCCAATGAGACATCACTGTCCTCTTCTGACTCGCCCGCGAATCTCTGCCGGCCTTCTGGCTTTCGCCACACTCGCCCTCAATCACGTTGCGGCGATCGCCTACGACGTTGAGCCGGGCTCGACCGGAAACACGATCGTACTTCAGCTCGACGATCGGTCCGGAGTTCTCGCGGGGCAACTGCTCGATATCGAAGTTTCGGCCTCGACCGAATGGATCGAAGTCGTTGAAACCACGGTTCTTGAAGGTCTGGTTCAGGAGATCGAGGTCACCTTCGCGGTCGACCGGGTCGCCACCGGCTCCACGGGATACCTGGAGGTGGTTGCCAACGCGAGTTCAGCGGGCATTGCTTTGCGCCGGACCATCCCTCTCGAAGTGGCCCTGGGGGTCGCTGACGAACAGCGTTCCTTCGCCATCGACGAGTGTTGTCTTGCGTCCTCAGGACTCGACCCGATCGATCCGTCGACCACAGGCCCGGCGCTACTCGGAAACACGCCGAACCCGGTCACTTCTCTGACCGACATTGTGTTCGACCTTGGAGTCTCCGGCGGAACGGCTTCTTTGCGTGTGCACAATGTCGAAGGTCGTTTGCTTCGCACCATCGAGACACCTCCGCTTTCGGCTGGCGTCCACCGGATCAGTTGGGACAGTCGGGACGACAGCGGACGGGATCTTCCCTCCGGCGTGTATTTCTACACGGTGTCCTCCGGCGACTGGTCCGAGACTCGAAAGATTCAGCTGCTGCGATGAGGAATACGACACACAAATCACTGGCTGGGATCGCATCCCTCGTTGTCCTGGTCGCGATGTCATCAGCAACACCGACGCTTTCCAATCCTGACGCGCCTCGTTCGACCCGTATCGTCGAACCGCTTGTCGTCGGTGGCCAGAGTTGCACCATTCAGATTCTTGCGGAAGCCGTCGTTTGCGAGGGCGAAGAAACGCCGTTCGTAGCGGAACTCGTCTGCGCGGACGGCCTTCTGCTCGTCAACGATCCGGAGTGGCTCCTCGACGGAGAACCTGTCGGCTCGGGCGACCAGATCCAGCTCGAACTCACCGCTGGAGAGCATCTCGTCGAGGTCTCGTGCGGATCTTGTCAGGACCAAATCCTGGTCGAGGCCGTCGACTGCTCCATGCAACCGAAACTGGATGCCGTCTACTCCGATGACCAAACGGAAGCGGATCCGGGAATCTTCCTCGCGGCCAACATCGCCCCGGTCAACGGCCTCACCTTCGGCCATCTTCGGTATGCCATGCGGCCCTTTACGCTGGCCGCGGATTCCAGCGTTGCAGATGGGACCTACACGCTCACCGTCGAGGGTGACCCGATTCTCGAACTCTATGAAGAGTCGGGGGCATCGATCTCTCTGCCTGCTGCTTACGATCGGTCTGAGCTCCCCGTAACGTTTCTGGTCAATGCAACGACGCTTGGCGAAGCTGATTTGGTAGCCACGCGGAGCGAGAACGCGACGACGGGTAGCCCAACGGAGGATCGCGTCAGAGTGCGCGTCGGACCCTGGCCCGGACTTTCGGGACGGGAACTGTCGGCCCACCCGCACTTCCTGTTTGCGAACACGTTCAATGACGATGACGTCATGACGGCAGCAATCGACCCGTCCCGACACGCCGAGCGCATCGGATTGACCTACGATGCCTATGTTGTGGCCCAGCGGCCTGCAAGTGCCTGGGCTCTCGGCGGCACCCTCGTCGACGTGACCGGCGGAGCCGAAGCCATGACGGTTCAGGCGGGATCCATCGGGGACAACATCACCGAACTCTGGTCTTCGGGACTCGATGCCGGCGACCGCCTGAGTCGCGACTACGCCATCGTCTTCGACTTCGGCCAGGACGGCAGATTCGACCCGGGTGACCTGATCGACGGCTTCTCCTACTCGGAAGCGGGCACCCACGTCGTGGCCGATCTCTCACAACCCGGACCGTACGACGTGTCGGTGGAAACCTACTCCGGAGGAGGTTTCCTTACCCAGGTGCTCTACTATCCCAGTTCCATCGAACAACTGGGAGCCGTACCCCTGGTTGTCGTCAGTCACGGAAACGGGCACGCCTACACCTGGTACGAGTATCTCGGCAACCATTTCGCGTCCCACGGTTACGTTCTGATGTCTCATCGAAACAACACCGTTCCCGGCATAGAGACTGCATCGACGACGACCCTCACGAACACGGACTATCTCCTCGGTAACCTCGACACCATTGCGGGTGGAGTCCTCGATGGCCACATCGACGAGAGCGCGTTGACTTGGATTGGGCACAGTCGAGGTGGAGAGGGTGTCGTCCGAGCCTACGATCGGGTGCTGGAAGACCCGGGACTCGTGACCCACTTTTCCGCGGAGGACATCGCACTGGTGGGGAGTATCGCTCCGACCGCGTTTCTCCCCTCGGACGAATCGGATCCGCACGAGGTCGACTACTTCCTCATCGGCGCCGAGGCCGACGGTGACGTCTCCGGTCGACCCAACTGCACGCAGTGCCAGTACTTCCGGCTCAGTGACCGCGCTCAGGGAAAGGTCCAGACGCTCTACGTCCACGGGGCCGCCCACAACGACTTCAACTGCTGTGGGAATGATGACGGCACGGGACCGAATCAGATTGGCCGAGCCGAGAGCCAGGTCATCGCGAAGAGCTATCTCCTAGCACTGGTCGAGTACTACATCCAAGGCAACGAAGCCACGAAGGAGTACTTCACGCGGATGTACGATGACCTCAGCCCTTCCGGAATCGATGCGAGTGTCGAGATTTCGACCTCGTACCGCGAGCTCGGCACACCGTCCAACCTCGTCATTGATGACTTTCAGAGTGCCGGCTCGACAGGACAGAGTAGCTCTGGGGGAACGGTGACGCTCGACGTCTCAAACGTCTTTGAGGGATTCAACGAAGACAACGACACGTCGTTCACACCGACGACGACGGATCCAATGAATGGAATGATCTACCATTCCGGGCAGGGTGACTTTACGAAAGGCCTCATCTTCGATCACTCGACGGATTCGGCTCGTTTCCTCGAGTTCGAAGTCGTGCCGGAGTTCCGCGACTTTCGCTTTCATCAGTACCTCTCGTTCCGTGCCTGCCAGGGGACACGTCATGAGGAAACGCGCGCACTGAACGGACCGCACTCATTCGGTGTCACGCTTCGGGACGCTTCCGGACAAACCAGCACCGTGCGTTTCGGGGCCTGGGGAGAATTGACGCAGCTCTACCCAAGAACGGGATACGGAAGCTTCACCGGATGGGTCAACGAGATGAATACCGTGCGCATTCCCCTCGCCACGTTCGAGATGGATGGAACCGGAATCGACCTCTCCGACATCGTGGCCATCCGGTTCGAGTTCGGGTCGGATTTCGGCGCGGAGCGGGGACGGATCGGGATCGACGATATCCAGGTAATGAAGGAGTAGTGATGTTTGCGAAGGAGCATTTGAGTGCGGCCCGTCGCCGACTCGTCTCGGTGATTGCACTCGTTGGGGTCGTGGCCACGACCTTTGCAGGTATCCCGAACGCAGCTGCTGCTGCCGAAGACGGTGGTGTGCGAAGCCTGCTCTATGCTCGCCCCTTTACCCTCGAAGAGCCCTACACCTACGTCTACACAAAGGAACAGCCGGAGATCAGCCGCGGATACATTCTCGTTCTCGAAGTCGACCCGCAGCGGGCTCAGCCGCGCCAAACCGACATGCCGGTTCTCTTCGTCGGATCGCGTCCTGCGGAACTCACGAACCGGGGGGACAAGTCAGGAAGAATCATCGTGCTCGTTCCAGGAGACACAGTCCTAAGCGAGTCTCCGCTCTTCTATGGGACGACGGAGCTGCCCGAACGGATTGATCAAGCGCAGGCCGTCCAACAACGTGATCTGGCTCTGGAAATCGGAGTCCAGCCGCGCCCGGCTACGGAGATCGAGTCTGCGTTCGACAAGGGTGGAGACACACTTGCTGTGCGACAGATCGACGATGTCTACCGGGAACTCGCCGATCTCATCGAGGAATACTCTCCGGAGGAATCCGACCTGATCGAGGCCTACCGAATGATTCCTTCCCGTCCGTAGCCGAGACCCCGACGATCCCGACGCCGGCAAAGAACGCAAACAAAGGGATCACGGGAGTGCGGAACCTCGGCTCGGCTTCCGGTCCCGCGGACAACACCGAGAAGTAGAGGATGAGGATCACGAAGAGCCCGTGAACCGGTTTCCACCGCCCAGCCCGCCACAGCCGCCACATCCCGACGACTCCTCCCAGGAGAACGCCGACGTTTACGACCTGCGCCAGTAGGAACACGAAAAAAGCACCCGGATGCTTTCCCAACCATTTGTCTCTGTACTCCTGAAGTGACAACCGACCCAGGTCCCCCAAAGCACCACTACCATCGGCCGGGCCGACACCAAACATCTGGAGGAGGACGGCGTCACCCGCGACCAGATACATGCGTCCGACACCCTCGACCATGGTTCTCAAAGTGAGCGCAGGATTCTGTTTGAGGATCGGTACTGCAACTTGCTCCGCCGCCTCGCTCCACTCCGCGAAGCTCATGGAATCGGCGCCGGCGATCTGGGCGCGTAGCTGCTCTCGAGCCTGCTCCTTTCCGATACCGTCGCGGAGAGAGACGACTCTGGCGGCCCGATAGTCGAGTAGGTTGAAGCCCGTCACGCTCGTGAAGTCGAACGTATCCGCGACGATAAGGTTCCGCGTCTGCCATCCGAGACAGACCACGGCCCAGGTTGTGCAGAGCATCACCATCGGGACAAGGGCGGACCTCAAGGCCGCCCGGTTTCGCCACAAGATCCAGAGCAAGGCTGCGAGCGGAAGAAAGTATGCGATCGGGCGAATCCATGCGAGGAGCCCAAGCATCGCTCCCGCGACGGCGTGAGCCCAGAGCGAGCCCTGCCGGACGGTGACGAACCAGGCGCTGAATGCGAGGAGCGCGACCCCGAAGACGACATCGCTGAGAATCATGTTCGAGTAGGCCGTCGTCACCGGATCGAGCGCGACCAAGGCCGATGTCACGGCGAGCGCACGCGAGGAGTGGCCCGAGGTTCGACCGAGTCGAAACAAAACGGCGATCACCGCGGTGGACAGCAGACACTGAGCGACCAGAGGCGGAAGTCGGTTTGAGCCCGCAAAGGGCCGAAACACTGCGAGAAAGGCCGGGTAGCCGGGAGTTCGAATCGTCTCGGGCGGAGCGGTCTCCTCCGGCCGTTCGGAAAAGCGACCGAGCTCGACCAGGGCCGCTGCCGATTGCTCGTAGCGAACGGTGTCGTTTTGGACAAGGCGCTCTGGACAGCACGAGGACGCCACCGCCAACGTACCGAGTCGAAGAGCCAGAGCGACTCCCATCCAGACAAGCAGCTTGGTCCAGGACATGGGTGGAATCCTGAGGGAAGGTCGGGGGCGAGGAAAGGCGGGAGTTGTGTGCCTCGGGAGGCCGAAAGACGAATCGGCGGACTACCCGTCCGCAGATCCCAGAGGCCGCTCCGCCACAAAGTCGAACAACGTCAGCTGCCGAATCCGGTAAAAGGCAATCCAGAACGAACGGAGAGTCTGAATGTACCGAGTCGTCGCGCTGTCCTTCTCCCGTTGAGCGTCGAACAGCTCGTTGATTCCGATCTTTCCGATCAGGTAGCGGTTGCGAGCCACATCGAACCTGCGCTCAGCGACCGTGTCGGCCTTGGCCGCGGTACGCAACTGCCGCGTCAGGAGATCGAACTGGGTCGCCTCGAAGTAGACTTCCTGATCGAGCTCACGTCGGAGCTTGTCGTTCTCGATCCGGACCCTGCGAGCCCCGGCCCGCGCACCCTCGACCGCGGCTTTGTTGCGGCCCCAACCGAGGAGCGGAACCTGGAAGCCGATGTCGAAACCCTGCGATTCGAGCGGGTCCCGATAGGCGTCCTCGAACGTCGGCGCGGACTGGTTCAGACCGTAGCTGGCAGTAATGTCGGCGGTCAGGCCGTGGGTCGTGCGCGCCCTTGCAATGCTCTCCTCGGCCTGAAGATCCTCGAGCTCCATCGCCATGAAGTCCGGTCGATGTTGACGTGCGAGTTCCACCGCGCGGGTTGGATCGATCTCGACCTCCGGATTGCGGAGAGGAGGGGCGATCTCGAGTGGTTCGTTGTACGGGAGTCCGAGTTCGATCTTGAGATCGCGCAGCGCCCGTTCGTACTCGATCTCGAGATCGGCCAGTTCCGTTTGGGCATTGATAAAAGCAAGTTCACTCTGCAATAGATCGTTCTCGGCAATCTTCCCGATCTCATACCGGCCCTGTGACAGAGTGAAGATCGTGTCGTTGACCGCAGCGTTGGCTGCGGCGTTATCGAGTTCGACCTGAGCGACATAGAGCCGGAAGAATCGGTCGGCGATGTCCGCTGCGGCTCCCTCGATCTCCGCAAGACGTGCGCTGCGGGCCAGCTCGAATCGGAGCGGCTCCGTCTTCCGGTCCCACCCGAGAGAGTTGAAGCCGAAGACGGGTTGGTCCAGCCGCACCCGGAGCGCCGAGGCCTGCCAGTCCGTGTAGTCGAAGTCCCCGAAGTCTTCCGTTCGGCTGAGGTTGGACGTCAGAGAGAGCCGCCCGCCGGTCATCGGGAGTTCCTGGTCGAGCGAGAGTCCCAAGGAAGAGAGGATTCGGTTCTGTTCCACGGAACGCACGGAGCCGTCGTCCTGTGTGACGCGATCAATGGAACGTTGGAGTCCGGGAAGCGTTCCCCGCAGGGTCAGGATCGGACGAAGGGAGGCGCGATGAGAGTGATAGCTCCAGCTGGACTCAGCGAATCTGAGGTCGGCGACCTGAGCGGCGGGGCTGCTGCGCACGGCTCTTTCGACACAGTCTTCCAAGGTCAGGGGTGCCGCAGTTGATTGCCGCATTCCGCAGACGGACAGGACGGCGACGGCTCCCACCACACTGAGAACGCCGGACGGCATCCGTCTCTTCGGCCGAGACTGTTTCACTTCGCTTTCGTGTTCCTTCGGCCGGAACAGATTCACTTCGACTCCGAGGTTCTTCGGCCGAGACTGTTTCACGTCACCTCCCTGTTCCCGCCGCATCTCGTCCTCACTCTGCCTTGACGTAGCTACCCTGCTCTTTATTCATGACGAAGTGCTTCCACCGGATCCATCCCGGCCGCCCTCTGCGCCGGGATCAGCCCGAAGATGAGTCCGACCCCGACGGAAACGAGAAAGGCAAGCAGGACAGAAGGAGTGGTCACAATGGTATTGATTCCGGTGCTGGTTTCGATCCCCAGACTGAGGAGCACTCCGAGCAGCACACCCAGCACTCCGCCGCTGAAACTGATTGCTACGGCCTCGACGAGAAACTGGAGCGTCACGTCCCGCCGAGTGGCGCCGATGGATCGGCGAATCCCGATCTCGCGAATGCGCTCGAGCACAGACGCGAGCATGATGTTCATGATGCCGATTCCACCGACGATGAGCGAAATCGAGGCAATGGCGGCGAGGACGACATTGAAGATCGTCTGCGTGCGCCGTTCCTGGGCCAGGAGCACCTCGGGAATGATGACTTCGTAGTCGACCACCCCGTGATGACGCCTTTCCAGCATCCGGCTGACGACGTCCGCGACGGGTTGAACGAGTCCGGAGTGCTCGACGCGAACCGTGAGTCGATCGATCTGGTGGTAGTTGTCGCTACTCTGCCCGCCGGAAGCGCCTCGACGGTTGGCACGTTCCGCATCGCGAATGTCCTGCTCCGTCAGTTGGGCGCGATTCGAGAATCGAAGCAGCTGCGTACTGATGGGCGTATAGACGTCCAGGTTGTAGTTGCGGATGCCGAGGTGCTCGAGGCTGGCGTCGCTCAGGTCACGCTGCTCGAGGACTCCCACCACCGTGAGCCACAGACTCCCGCACTTGATTCGCCTGCCCAGCGGCGGTTCCCCGGCAAAGAAACGGGTCTTGATCGCATGACCGATGACACAAACAGGAATGGCCTCGTCGAGGTGGGCGTCGGTGAAGAACGTTCCTTCACTAAGCGTGAACTGACCGGTCTCGAAATAGGACTTGTCGACGCCCACGAGCTTGATACTCCGGCGACGCCCGGCCCGGATGGCCATGGTTTCAGACTCGACCTCCGGGCTCACCGATTCCACACCGGGAACAAGTTCCACGATGCTCTGCGCATCGGCAATCGTCAATCCGGGAGAAAAGGGCCGAGCCTCACCCTCGTCGCCTTCCTCCTCCGCGGAGACCTCCCCTTCTTCCTGCTCGACCACAGGCTTGATGATGACGTTGTTGGTGCCGAGGAGCTTCATCTGCTCGAGGATTTCCTGTTCGGCGCCGCGGCCGATGGAGAGCATCGAGATTACGGAGGCGACACCGAAGATGATGCCCAGCGAAGTAAGAATCGCGCGCACCTTGTTGTGCGAGATGGATTCGAAGGCAAGTCGAAAGTTGTAGGTAAGCTTTCTGAGCATGGAATGGCCGGGGATCCGAGCCGGCTCAGGAAGTGGAGCCCGGCGCGGACGGCTCCGTGGACGTGGTCTCGTTCTGCTTGGGTTTGCCGGCGTCGGCCTGAGGTAGACGCTCGATCTCAGCGTCGAGGGCGCCGTCCGGAGTCGAGAGGAAGATCTCGTGGTCCGTGGTCAGCCCGGCATCGACCACGACCTGATTGTCGTTCATCAACCCCAACTTCACTTCCCGCTTCACCGTGCGGCCACCTTCGCGAACATAGACGAAGCGAATCAAGTCCTCGGCATGAACGGTTTCCAAGGGTATGAAGAGCGCGTTCTCGATCTCCGCCGTGGTGATGACGTTGCTCGTCGTCATGGCAGGACGCAGGGTGGAGTCGGATTCCGCGAGGACGATCTTGACTTCGAACACCTTGGCATCAGAGTTCGGGCGCTGCTCCCCAATGTTCGCGATCTCGGTGACCTCGCCATGCAGTTGTTTCTCCGGATCGGCGTCGAGACCGATCTCGACCCGTTGCCCGACCCTGACCTTCTGGATGTCGACCTCGTTCACGTAGGTCCGCGACTCCATGACGGAGAGGTCCGGCAGCGTCGCCACAACGGGATCCCATGCGCTGACCTTTCCGCCCGCAGTCAGTTTCTGGCCGCCCCAGTCCCTCTTGTAGATGACCATCCCGTTTTCCGGAGCATTGATGGTGAAGCCTTCGGAGAGGGTGACCAGTTCTTCGCGGCCGCGTTGCTCCTTCGTGAGTTCGGCCTCGACCTCTTGCATCTTGGCGATGGCCTGCTCGACCTGGGTGTTGTAGTTGACGAGGGAACGGTCGTAGGCGCGTTGCGCTTTCTCGTAGTCGATCTCGGCGCTACGGCGGACTGATGGAGGCTCGTAAATCGACTCATCCTTACGAAGCTTGGCCTCCTCCATCGAGTATCGGAGGTTGATCCGTTCCTCCCGGGCCTTGCTCAAAGTCAGGGACGTGTCGAGCCGGGTCTGCGTGAAGAGAGATCGGGCCTTCTGAAGCTCGACGTCCGCATCCTTGATCTTGCTGTTGAGGTCGGATCGGTCGAGTTCGGCCACAAAATCACCCTTCTCGACCACCGTTCCCTCAGCCACAAGCTCGAGGAGCGACATCTCATAGATCCGGGCCTTGCGGGCGTTGCTCGGCCCGTAGATCTTGACCGAACTCTTGGCCTGGAGCTCCCCGGTCGTGGTGACCGTCGCGACGAAGGGACCGGTTTCCGGGCGGACCATCAGGTCATAGGACTCCGCCGCGTCCCGCTTCGTGAAGGCGAAGGCAAGGACGGCGACCAGGCCGACCAGGATCAGTATGCCGCGTTTCTTCATCTTCCCTCCGGGGAGTGCCGGGCTCGCAGGTGGCAGGGCGCCCTTTGTGTCCACAACCAACGGGCGACGAGGTTCCAAAGTCACTCAATCGAGAGCAGAATACCACGGTGCATTGGCCCCCGACCGAATGTGCTACGCTCTTTTACAACTGGGGGCGATCGTAGATCGTGAATCTGGATCTCAGGATCTGAGTGATTCTCAGAATCCGAGTGGTTCTCAGGATCTGAGTGGTTCTCAGGTCCGAGTGGATCTCAGAATCCGAGAAGAAGAAGGGACTTCGATGACGACCGACCCCGCGTCCACCCGCCCCCCAACGTCCAGTGCCACGGCGACTGAACCGCCGCCTCGTGGCCCTCAGTCCGATGACGTGATCTTCTCTCTCGACAACGTGACCAAGACCTACATCGTTGGGACCGAGAAGGTTCACGCTCTCCGTGGAGTCTCGCTCCAGATTCGGCGCAACGAGTACGTAGCCATCATGGGTCCGTCCGGCTCCGGCAAGTCCACGCTGATGAACGTCATCGGCTGTCTCGACGTCCCGACTTCGGGCACCTACGCCCTCGACGGTGAGTTGGTTGCGGAAATGACGGACGACCAGCTCGCCAACATCCGCAATCGGAAGATCGGGTTCATCTTTCAGACCTTCAATCTCATTCCGCGGACGAACGTGCTTCGCAACGTGGAGCTGCCACTCATCTATGGGGACGTCCCCCCCGCCGATTGTCGAAAGATGGTGGATCGAGCCATCGAAGCGGTCGGTTTGACCGACCGGGTCGCGCACAAGCCGAGCGAACTTTCGGGAGGACAGCGTCAGCGCGTCGCCATCGCCAGGGCTCTGGTCTTCAACCCCGCAATCATTCTCGCCGACGAACCGACCGGAAACCTCGACAGCAAGACCGGTGACGAAATCATGGGCGTCTTCGACGAGTTGCACCGGGCCGGGCAGACGATCATCTTGGTGACTCACGAGGATGACATTGCGCAGCGGGCGCACCGGACCGTGCGGCTTCGGGACGGCGAGATCGAGAGCGACGTCAGGCGATAGAGACCCGACCGGTCTCCAGGCTCGCTACACACACCCTCCACTCCCGCGTTCGTGTCTTACGCGACCACCGACGGAGGTCGGGGTGCCCCCGCGGTCGACACCCCAATCACCGTAGAAAGAACCGCTACCGTTGAACGACAACGGGAGTCGTGGCCACGACAACGTTCGCGTCCATCAACATTGCGTAGTAGACGCCTTGCGGCATCAAGCGGCCTTCGAGCGTCCGCAGGTCCCACTCCAATCGAGCATCAGCGGAGGGCGTGCCCCACGTCTTCGAACTGACGCGACGACCGTCGGCTGCGAAGACTTCAAGCCTCAGGTCATTCGAAACTTCAGCTGGATTCTCCAGAACGACCTCAAAGCGAACATAGTTCGTTGCGGGATTGGGAAAGGCCTGCATGCGGACACTGGATGAACGAGGATCGGGAACGTTGGTGGCCTCGTTGAACCACTCTCCCCAGAACAGCAGCTGCTCCACCGATCCCGTGTCGTGGTGGCCGAGAACTCCCCACTGTCCGCCTTTGGACTCGTCAGATACCACCTGGACCGGATAGAGATGTCCGGCCGTAAAGCCTGGCCCGGTTGGTTTCGTACTCCAAGACTCCAAGGGATCGATCCCATCCGGTTCGGCAAGGAACACGTCACCGACGGTGTCGCTTCCGGCGACCCGATACCCCAGACTGCCATAGGACAAACTTCCGTAGGACAGGGGTAGCGTGACCGACTCGGATTCCCAGGCCGTTCCCGCGTTCAGTGAAGTGTGGACTCTGATCTCACCGGAGTTGACATCGTTGTAGGCCGCGAGGAACTCTCCCTGTCCGGGGCGGTGGACGACTGATGGAAAACGACTGACAACGTCCGACTCCGCCTCGATGTTTCCAGCGAAGGCCCAGTCTTCGATCGAGGCGCCTCGATTGCCGGCAACGTAGGCACGTGTGTGCCCAGACGCACTGAAGACCAAGGCAATCGTGTCATCGGCTCCAGCCGCGCAGGCGACCTGCATTCCGTAGAAGGCACCGCCTGTCAGTTGAATCCGGTCGTCCCAGGTCTCCCCCTGATCGGTCGAACGAACGAAGTTGGGCACGTCCCAGAACTTCACGTCTTCGGCATAGCTCAGGTAGACACTGTAGTCGGCTCGAAGGTCTGCGTCGGAAGTGACGTGAGGACTGCGCGGAGGGTAGAAAGGTCGCCAATCAACATATTCCGTGAACCATGAAGTGCTCAGAAGGTCGAGAGGGAGGGACTCGAGGTAAACTGCACCTGACTCACTGAGCTGTTGCCGCATCTCATAGGCAAGAAAGACTCGATCGACGTCTCCCTCCGCAATATGAATCGAAGGATTCACGAACTCGTTTCCGTCCGCGGCGGCGAACTCACCACGATCGGACCAGGTCAAACCACCGTCGATCGATCGACGGACTTTGACGATCTGTCCGAGTGGCCCGTCGATCTCCACCGCAACGTAGATCCACCCATCGCTGGAAATGTCCATCGAGTAGGCGCCGATTTCATCGCCGCTACCCGTCACCTCGATCGCAGGCGCGGGATCCAACGCGAGCGCGGGCTGGGGGGGCTGAAACATCAACGCAGCCGACAGGATGACAAGGACAACTGTCTTCGGCGCGCCTACGGATAGAAGGTCGAGGGGGCGGATTGCGGAAAGGGCATTGTCCTGGTACATGGGAATCTCCTGAAGTGTTTCGCATCTTCCTGGAGAGGGGGACTTCAAGAGTACCGCAATCGCCGACGGAGTCGCAACAAGCCTCAGTCCCAACCGCCGCGACGGTGCTACTTCTTCGTCGTCGACTCGGATCGCCGCGTCGAGGTGGCAAAGTACTTTCCGGGCGTCGTTCCCAGCACCTTGCGGAACATCGAGATGAAGGCGCTTGGACTTTCATAGCCGACGGCGAGCGACACGGAAGAGACAGGTTCATCCCTGGCCAGGCGCTTCAGCGCCTCGAGTAGTCTCAGCCGGGCTCGCCACTCTCCGACGGTCATGTCCGTCTCGTGCCTGAAGAGCCTCTCCAGCGTCCTTCGACTCGCGCCGACGGCATGGGCGAGTTCGTCCACGCTGCGAACGTCCGCCGGATCTTTCTTTAGGCTCTCGGCGAAACGAACTGCCCTCGGGTCATTGGGCATCGGAAGGCGAAGGCTGCGTTGACCGAGGTCGGATAGTTCACTTGCAAGCAACGCAGCGTAGGACGAGTCCAACCGATCCGCCCGAGACAACGCCTTCCGTTCGATCACACGGACAATCAGTTCGCGAAAGAGATCGGAGACCGGAACAACCCTGCAGTCCACTTGCGCAACGATTTCGGAGTCCGGATGAAAGTAGAGAGTTCGCAGCTCCGTGGGTCCCGACATTTCGATTTCGTGTTCGATGCCGGCAGGGACGAGAACAGCCCGAGCCGGCGGCACGACCCACGCTTCGCGGTCAGTGACTACCGTGAGCACCCCACGCCGGGCATAGATGAGTTGGTGCCAGTCATGGGAGTGCCGGTCGATTCGGTACTTCGACGAGAAACCCAGAGCAAGTCCGCGGACAACGACGTTATTGCGGGCAGTGCGGACCATGATTCGGCGTGAACCCCCAAGTGTCGCATTCAAGCTACTCAATGTCAGAATAGCGCAACAGCGCCGGCCGGACAGAAGGGTATATTCGGGCCGAGAAGCGCTTCACCCGGCCTCCTGACACGGGAGTCCCAGAACGAAGAGTTCCAACTGTAAGGAGCCCCCGGCCATGCCCAACAACGTCGTTCACTTTGCCATTCACGCCGACGACATTCCCAGAGCCCGCCGATTCTACGAGTCGGTGTTCGGCTGGCGGTTCGAAGCTTGGGGTCCCCCGGACTTCTTTCTCATCGAGACCGGAAGCGAATCCGACCCCGGCATTCGTGGAGCTCTGCAGAAACGTCGGGACTCCGTCGAGGGCAAAGGCGTGATCGGATTCGAGTGCACGGTCGGGGTCGAGTCGGTCGAGAAAGTCGCCGCCGAGATTGACGCCAATGGCGGTCGGGTTACGACTCCCAAGATCACGATTCCATCCGTCGGGTGGTTGGTTCAGTTCGAGGACACCGAGGGCAACGTGGTTTGCGCGATGCAGTACGACTCGTCCGCAGAGTAGTTGACCGCTGGAACGAGACGGCAGTGTGAAGAAGCCGTTCCGAAGCATTGAACACTCAGCATGAAATACTCGTCCTGAACTTGAGTGATCGACCCTTCAATTCTTCACGGAGCCGACATGGACCACCTTCGCCGCCGACGGTTACCGTGCGGACGCCGACCCTTGAGCCCAAGTTCAAGCACGACCACGTCCGCCGCCCTGGCCTGCATCCTCGGAGCTCTATTGGCTGGCACTCTCCCCGCCCTGGCGCAGAGCGGTGAAGGGATCGACAGCCCAGGATGGCCTGACTCCGAGGCAGGCCGGGCCGCCCAGGAACTCTTCGGGCTCATCAATTCGGGAACGCAGTCTGAAGTCGAAGCATTCGTTCGCGAGAACTATGACCCCGACGCCTGGGCCGACTTTCCGCCAACAGAAAACGCGGCGTGGATCGTCGGATTGAAAGATGCGATGGGCCCGCTCGACTTTCATGCAACCCGTCGATTCCCCGACGAGTTCGATGAGCACACGGTCTTCGCCATTGCCTATGCGCGGAAGGTTGAGCAGTGGCGCGCGATGAGCCTGACGGTCTCGCCCCAGCCTCCTCACAAGGTCGTCGGGATGGCAATCATGCCCACCCGTGCTCCCGCGGCCCAGACCCAAGGCCCTCGGAGCAAGACAGAGCTGGTCGCGGAGTTGAGCGACTATCTCGACCGAATGGCTTCGACAGATCAGTTCTCCGGCGCCGTACTCGTCGCTCACAACGGATCGACAATCTTCGAGAAAGCATACGGCTTTGCGTCGCGCCGCTATTCCGTGCCCAATCGCGTCGACACGCGCTTCAACCTCGGGTCCATGAACAAGATGGTCACGGCGGTCGCGGTGCTCCAGCTCGAGGCGCAGGGAAAACTCTCGCTCGACGATGCCGTGGAGGGCCACCTACCGAGCGGCTGGCTTCCAGCGGACATCGCGCGGAGAATCCAGGTGAAGCACCTCTTGAACCACACCTCAGGGCTTGGAAGCTACTTCCGCGACCCAAGAATGTGGGAAGCGTCGCGTCTGTCGTTTCGAGAGCTCGAGGACTACAAGATGCTCTTCGACGCCGTCGAACTCGCCTTCGACCCCGGTTCGAAGTGGGAGTACAGCAACTCGGGCTATCTCATCCTCGGCGTCCTCATCGAGAAAGTCTCCGGGCTCTCTTACGAGGAGTACGTGCGAAGACATGTCTACGAGCCGGCCGGAATGAAGGACACCGCTTTCTACGAGATGGACGTGCCCGTCCCCAACCTCGCGACCGGCCACTTCCCCGGCACTGAAGGTCCCGAACCTGGCTACCGGGAAAACTCGCTGCTTCACGTCGTCAAGGGCGGCCCCGCCGGCGGGGGTTACTCGACGGTACAGGATCTGGAGAGATTCGCGGCCGCCCTTCGCTCTGGAGCCCTCCTGGAGGCGTCTTCACTGAACCGGATGTGGACGGCATCGGCCCTCTCCCTGGACACCCTGCCCTACGGACTCGGATTCTCCGTCGCCGGGCAAGCGGGTAATCGACGTGTCGGACACGGCGGCGACTTTGCCGGCATCAGCGCGAACCTCGAAATCCATCTCGACACCGGATGGACCATCGCGATCCTCTGCAACCAGACGGGGGTCGTCGGGGCGGGCGATCTCAACCTCAAGATCGCAGACTGGATCGACCAGCTACCGTAGCAAAGCCACAATCCGCGTCCTGTAAGTCTCATCCTCCGCAACTCACACTTCGGGCCCGAAAAGACACACCGGCACATAATTCCGCAATCCCTTGCGGAAATTCTCCGACTGCTCCATAGTCATTCCCATGGACTCGATGGAGAATCTGGGCGAGTTGGGACTGGCATCCCGCCTCCACCGGTTGGCTGATCGCCTGCAGGCGGATGTCTCCGCAATCTACTCCGAGCTGGGATTGGAGTTCGAGGCGCGGTGGTTCCCGGTGTTGGTTGCCCTGCACCGGGATGGGCCTGCAAACGTCACGGACTTAGCTCGAAGCCTCGGAATCTCCCATCAGGCCGTGTCGCAAACGGCGCATGTCCTGATTCGGCGTGACCTGGTAAAGGAAACCGTCGACGCCAAAGATCGCCGCCGAAAGGCCCTCAGTCTGAGCCGGAAAGGGCGACGGCTATGCCAGCGACTGGAACCTGTTTGGGAGCAAATCCGTGAGGCAAACCGGGAGCTGTTGGCGGACGTGGGCGTAGACCTGGTAGCCGACATCGAACAGGTCGAAGCCGCTCTTTCGAAGCAGGGAATCGCGGGCCGTGTCCGAGACCATCTGGGGCTTCCGCCGAAAGAACCGGTGCAGATCGTGGGCTACCGGCCCGCCTACAAGAAACACTTTCGCCGCCTGAACCTCGACTGGATCGAGGACGACTTCGTGGTCGAGACCAAAGACCGGAAGTTGCTCGAGGATCCGAACCGCGTCGTCCGCAGGGGCGGTGAGGTGCTCTTTGCCATCCTCGGCGATGAGGTCATTGGAACCTGCGCCCTGCTGCGTCACGACGCCGCCACGTGGGAGCTGACGAAAATGGCTGTCGATCGAAATCGTCGACGGCAAGGCCACGGCCGCCGCCTTGCACGTGCCGTCATCGAGCGGGCCACCGAGGAAGGCGCGTCCCGACTGTGGCTCCGCACGAGTCCACTCCTTCGCGGGGCGGAGCGACTCTACCGCTCGCTCGGCTTTCGCCGGTCCCGCCGCCACCCTTTCCAGGACGAGGCCTACGAGCGTGAGACCTTGGCCATGGTTCTGAACCTACCGCTTCCAGAGGAGAAGACCTCATGAACCGCGTTTTCATCGGAAGGGCGCTAACCCTGATTCCCGTGCTTATTGCGACGTCCGCGATCGCGCAGCTCGGCCCGCCTCGCTTTTCCGACCTCGACCACTCCAGGCGGGTGGCCATCGTCGATTCGCTGACGGCCGCGCTCGACACCGTCTATGTCTTTCCTGATGTCGCGACCGCGATGGTCGAAGACGTTCGCCGGAAAGTCAAAAGCGGAGAGTACGACGACATTGCCGACCCGCATGCATTCGCAGCCAGACTGACGAATGATCTTCGGGAAATCAGCAAGGACCTCCATCTAAGCGTCGGAGTCACCTCTCCGCCACCGCCACAGGAACTGGAAGACCCGGCAGTGGCGAGGGCACGCTGGGACGATGAGGAAGCGCACGGCAACTACGGCTTCATCAAGGTCGAGCGCCTGGCCGGCAACGTCGGCTACCTCAAACTCAATCGCTTCAGCGGCCACCCCGACGCAGCCGCGACGGCCAATGCCGCCATGACCTTCCTTGCCGGCTGCGATGCCATCATCTTCGATCTCACGGACAACGGCGGCGGCTCTCCCAGCATGGTCCAGCTTCTTTGCAGCTATCTGCTCGAAGGACGAGTGCACCTCAACAGCTTCTATGTGCGGGCGACCGACGACATGAGGCAGTACTGGACGCAGCAGTTCCTTCCCGGCCCCAGGTCCACCGAAACTCCGGCCTATGTTCTGACCAGCAGCAACACGTTCTCCGGAGCCGAAGAATTCAGCTACAACCTGAAGAATCTGGAACGGGCGACCCTGGTCGGAGAGACGACGGGAGGCGGTGCGCATCCCGTCGACCGGCACTTCTTTGATTTCGGTGAGTACCACGTGACGATGTCGCTTCCTTTCGGTCGCGCGATCAATCCGATCACGGAGACCAACTGGGAAGGTACCGGTGTGTCTCCCCACATCTCCTGCAGCCGGGCGGATGCGTTGCAAA
The DNA here is from genome assembly GCA_030431975.1 of bacterium. Taxonomy (GTDB): domain Bacteria; phylum Eisenbacteria; class RBG-16-71-46; order CAIMUX01; family CAIMUX01; genus JACKCR01. The sequence continues at coordinate 163,893 of JAUIHP010000001.1, forward strand.
CGGCCTACCTGGACGCGCTGAACACGCTGATGGAGGAGAGCGAGGACGAAGGCCAGCGCTTCGAACTCATGTGGGCGCGCGACGGAATACAAGCCGAGCTCGAGCCCGTGCAGCTGAGTTCTTCGACGCTCGACGAGTTCGTGGGCCAGTACGGCCCACGGAGTATTCGTCGTGAAGGAGACACGCTGATCTATCAGCGGGAAGGCCGTGATCCCACGCCACTGAAGCCGTTGAGCGCCGATACGTTCCAAGCGGAAGGTATCGCGTGGTTTCGTGTGCGTTTCGAGCGGGACTCCCAAGGTGAGGTCGAACGGATCGTGGGCCTCTATCAGAACGGACACGTCGACGGGAATCCGCGGGTACGTTGATCTCGGCGCGGGTCGCAATGCAAGAAGCAGCAATGGACCGGAATCCGTTTGCGGGCTGCACGCACCTTGTGTTCGCGGCCATCTTCGCCACCCGTTACGACCCTTGTGAGTGGTTCGGGCTAGGTGATTGCTTGCAATTGCCGCGGCTCGCAATCAGTAGAACAGCGACTTGATCTGTCCCCACGACCCCTGCTTCGTGGGGTGGCCGGCGAGGAGAACGAGAACGGGGATCGCAACCTGAAGGCAAGAACTCAGAATCATCGCAATCCTCCACGGGAAGCATGACGCTGCGGTCACTCGTATCGAGCTATCGCACTCCTCGAATGTTAACGCCGGAGGCCGTTTCAGCCAGGAGAGATTGCGAACTGAGGCTCTACCTCTTGGCCGAAAGCCAACCTTGAAGACGCTCCTGCCACTTGGGCTGCTCAGCCTGAGCGGTCGCCGCAGCGTTGTCGCCGTATCGATAGACACTGAGATGCGCGGTCGGAACGCCGTTCATCTCGGCCACGCCGGTAAACAGGATGCCGGGATGGGGCTGCTCAAGAATGACGATCGCGAATCGTTCCGGACCGGCCTTGACGTGGTCCACATCCCCGGCCAGTCCCGGCGCACCTGAGTCCTCGAGTTGCCACCGGTTCCCTGCTGTCAGACCCGAAATGCCCAACCCGTCGGCGAGTTGATTCCAGCCCTCATCCACGGAGGACGCGGGCATCATGACCGAGGCGATCGCCCCCTTCTGGCCACGGAACTTGGTCAGATACAGGTAGAGAACGCGGAAAAACTTCGGCCAACCACCCTCGAGGCTTTCGAGTTCTTTGTCCCAGTCATCGGTCTCTGAGAAGAGACTGTGGACGACGCGAATCACACACGAGTCGCCGGACCGGGCTTCGACGGTCCATTCGGTGGCGACCGTCGGTCCTTCCGGCCCGAACGCCTTGCCTTCGCTGTAGAGCTTGTGTGGAGGTTCCCAAGTTCGAACGGTGGCGATGGGTATCTTCCCCGTACCCATGTCCATCGTGATCTCGCCACCTTCCCGCGGTTCGATCTCCATGCCCAGTTGCATGAACCAACACTCTGTTCCCGGACCTGTCGCGATCGTTTCCCACACTTCTTCCGGTGTGAACGGAACCTCGACTTCGACCTGGATGGAACGGCGACCTGACGAATCCTTCTTTACGCTCATGACTTCTCCTTGGCGCTCGAAGATGGAAGAGGATGGGATGCGATGACGAGGCGAAAGCTGCGGCCGTTGGGCGCGGAGCCGTCGTGATAGCGGGAAACGAGGTCCGCAACGGCGCCCGTCAACTCCCGCGTGAACTCGGCGCGTTCCGCCGGTGAACGAAAACGGATCTCGGTATCGATCGACAAAGTCGCGAGTCTCTTGGCGGCGCTCGCCGAACGACGAACGAGGTCGCCGACTTCCCGAACGAGACGCCCGCCCAATGCAATGAGGTAGCTGGCCGAAAGTCGATCGACGGAGTGCTCGGTCTCCGCCGCCAGCGAACCGAGGGCTTCCGGAGACACCGCGTAGGCATGCGCGGACGCCACCATCCGGCGCTCGGTCAAGCCTCCCCACTTTCTCGTCTCCGCCACTTGCACGAGACCCAAAGACTCCAGCGTTCGCAGGTGGTAGTTGACCTTTTGTCGGGGGATTTCCAGGCGCTCGGCCAGCTCCGCGGCGGAGCGGGGCTCCTTGAGTTCGTTGAGCAGAGCTCCCCGTCGCGGATCTAGCACCGCAGCGGCAACCTTTGGCTCTTTCAGCACTTCCACGTCCTGCATGAGGGAATCAAATCATTGACAATATTTTTTGTCAAGCAAGAATGCGCAGGCTCGCTGAGGGGCCTTTGGTATTCTTCAAGAGTCCCCTCTCTCCTCAACCGTACTGTCACGGAACCCTTGGAGGAGTCATGACCCACCCCGTCGGTCACTTCAACGTGAGTCGCTTCTGCCTGTGCCTCTCGATCCTCGTAGCCACGCTACTCCTGCTGAAGAACTCCGATGCTTCGGCCGGCCCCAATGCCGACGGTGTGCTCTTCATGCACTACGACGCGATCCTCAATCCAACATGCGACGACATCGAGTACTGCGACGTACTCGAGTTCGAGAACTGCGACGAAGCTGTGACAAGAACGGAAGAGATCCACTGCGCCGCCGGCGTCTGGATCTTCGCGGCATTCCCCGATGCTTCGCAGCCACGTGTCTCGTCGGTGTCCTTCGGGTTGGATTGGGAAACGAGCACCGAGTTCCTCTTTGTCTGGACCCGTGGATCCTGCGGATCTGGAATCGAGAACCCGGATGAAGGCTGGCCGGCAGCGAACACCGGAACCACGGTGACCTGGGCCGAGCCGCAGGAACAGCCACTGCTCGAGGTCTATGTTCTTGGTGCCTACGCCTACGACTACTACGGATCGGGAGATCCCATCGACTTTCAATTGCAACTGACGCCTCACCCGACATTGGGTGGTGTTTTCGAGGACGACAGCGTGCCGCCCGTGATCGACACGATCGTCGATTTCGGCGCGTTCGGATTCCAGCGGCACGGATACCTTCCCAACTGCCCTCCAGCCGGAGCCTGCTGTATGGACGACGGCACCTGCGTCCGCTACGGCCCCTCGAAGTGTGACAACCTGGGCGGGAACTATCAGGGCGACGACACACAGTGCGATCCCACACCCTGCCTGCCCGCCGGAGCCTGCTGTTTTTCGAGCGGAGACTGCTCGATCCTGACGGACCCGGCCTGCATGAACGCGGGTGGAACGCCGCAAGGTCCGGGAACCAACTGCGAACCCAACCTCTGTCCCCAACCGCTGGGAGCCTGCTGCTTCGTCGACCTATCGTGCTCCGTCCTGACACCTCCGGAGTGCGCGGACGGTAACGGAGACTTCCTCGGCGAAGATACTTCGTGCGATCCGGGTTCGTGTGGCGGCGCCTGTTGTACCGGTTTCAGCTGCCAAGTCACCTCCGCTGCGGACTGCGACCTCTCCGGCGGGGTCTACGTGGGCAACGCCGTTTCCTGCGACCCCAGCGCCTGTCAATCAGGAGCGTGTTGCTACGGCGCAAACGCCTGCGTGATCGTCCCGGCGTTCGAGTGCATGGATCTTTCGGGAACGTATCTGGGCGCGGAGTCGGTTTGCTCGCCGGGCACGTGTGACAATCCGCCGCTCGATCACACCTACTTCGTCAAGCCGGACGGAACCGGTGACTATCCCACGATTCAGGACGCACTCTCCGCATTGGCCGTCGGGGACGGAACGACCATCGAACTCGGTGACGGAGTCTTCTCCGGTCCCGGGAACTACAACATGGACTTTGTGGGCAAAGCGGTGAGACTCAGATCCCGGTCCGGTAACCCCGAGGCCTGCACCATCGACGTTCAGGGACCGGAAGCCGTTCGGCGGGGGCTCATTCTGCAGTCGGACGAGGGGGAAGGTACCGAGATCTCCGGAATCACCTTCCGAAACGGGAACGCCGGCGACGAACAAGGTGGCGCAATCCGGGTCGGGGCCGACGATGGACCTCCCTACGGCCATCTGCGCATCCTCAACTGCCGATTCTTCGACAACACGGCCGAGCGTTCCGGGGCCGTCTACGCACCCCTTCTGGATCAACTCGAAATCCTCGACTGCCACTTCGAGGACAACACTGCAACGGTCACTGCAGGAGCGCTGCGCGCCGGTGTGAACGCACGTATCGAACGCTGCACCTTCAAAAACAACGCAGCCGGTTCCCTGGCCGGCGCACTCGAGGTTGTCAACGCATCCAATCCCTTCGTGGTTGACTGCCTCTTCGAGAACAATCGCGCCCGAGGCGGCGGAGCGGCCGAGATCGGAAGCGCAGCGTCTCCCACGTTCCTTCGGTGTCGCTTCGAGGACAACACCTCCGAAGATTGGAACGGCGGAGCGATCTACTGCAATGCCAGCGGAGGCGGTTCTCCCCTCTTCGACCAGTGCGTGCTCGCCGGAAACTCGTCCGAAGGAGTGGGCGGAGCCGTCTGGACTCGACTCTCGGAAACACGGTTCGTGTCCTGCACGTTCTTCGAGAACCTGTCCTCTGGCGCGTGCATGATCTACAACGAGCACGGAATACCGTCGCTGGACCGGTGCATTCTGGCTTACGGCCTCGGCAGCCCTGCCATCTCCGGCACATCGTTCGGCGCCGCGTTCTCGATCACCTGCACGGACATCTACGGCAATTCCGGAGGAGACTGGACCGCCGGAATCGCCGACAAGCTCGGAGTCGACGGCAACTTCAGGTCGGCACCCCGCTTCTGCACCGCGAACGAGGAACCGTTCTCTCTGCTCTCGTCCTCACCCTGCCTACCCGGCAACCACCCCGACGGATACGACTGCGGGCTCATCGGCGCCTTCGGTGTCGGCTGCCCGCCGGTCAGCGTCGATGATGAGCCCGTCCCACCCACTGCGCTCGCACTGCGGCTGGCCACCCCGAATCCCACCGTACGAACGCTGGAGTTCGCGCTCGAGATTCCGCAAACGGCCGACGCCCGCCTCGCGGTCTTGGACGTGAGCGGCCGCGTTGTCAGCTGGTTGCACCGGGGCGTTCTGCCGGCGGGACATCACCACCTGGCCATGGGGATCGACCAGGTTCAGGAACTGAGCGCGGGCATCTATTTCGGAAGACTCGAGGTGGGAGGAGAAACGGAAACGGTCAAGGTCACGGTGCTGAGATAGGACAGCACGCTACCCGGTGCTGACTGGATTGGAAAGACGTCGGGACCGGGCTCACTGCGATCCGTTGAGAGAACCCATCCGCTCATGGCAAAGGAAACGAAGATGACAGGGCAGCACTCGTCGGCTGACTCGGAGTCATCCTACCCGAGAGTTCTTGTGGTCACGAACCTGTATCCGCACCCCGACCGACCGTTTCGCGGCATCTTTGTTCGGAACCAGGTCGAGTCCGTCCGAGCTCTCGGCGTAGATGTTGATGTGTTTGAGATCCGAGGTGATGAAAGCCGAGCGAATTATGTCCGATCGGTGCCACGGCTGTTCCGGATGCTTCGGCAGACACGGTTCGATCTCTTTCACGCACAGCACACCTACGCCTTTTACATCGTATGGTGGGTTCGCTTTCTCCTCCGACTGAAGACACCCATTGCCCTTACCTTCCGCGAGTCTGAGTTCATGAAGCCGGCCGGCGTGAGAATGGACAAGGCTGGCATCTGGGGCCTTCTGATTACCTCACGCAGACTCAAGAAACGGGCGCTCCTGATGGCGGATCATGTCGTTTCCGTTTGGGGCGGTCTGATGGACGCCATCGGTTTCGAGGGACCATTCGAAGAGATCGCTTGTGGAATCGACCTCGACAAGTTCCGTCCTATGGATCAACGAGCTGCGCGCGAGTCTCTTGAATGGAACGCGCGGGAACGTGTCATCTTCTTCCCCGCAGACGCGGGCCGACGTAACGAGAAAGGCGGAGACGTCGTCGCGAAGGCAGCCGAGATCCTTCGGGCGAGGGGATGTCCCGTCCGAGTCGCCCATGCGCAGAACGTCCCTCACGAGGAGATGGGGATTCGGATGGCGGCCGCAGATGTCGTAGTTCATCCCTCCCGTTTCGATGCGTCCCCCAACGTTGTAAAGGAAGCGATGGCCGTCGGCACTCCTGTGGTCACGACGGCCGTCGGGGACGTGGAGCAGGTGTCGACCGGGCTCGGCAACGTCCTGTATGTGAAGCCGGACCCATCGGACGTGGCGGACAAGATCGAACGGGCCTTGAGACTAAAGCCGAACGAAGAAGGGCGCGTCCGACTCCAAGAGTTGGACCTGACGGAACAGGCCGTCGCCAGACGTCTGCACCGTCTCTATCTGACCTGGGCCAGACCACGCCCGGTAAAGCGGGTCGCTGTCGTTCGATGTGCGCACTATCCCCAGGACCCACGCGTGTTCAAAGAGGTCCGGGCGCTCCAGGAAGTTGGATTCTCCGCCACTGTTCTTTGCCTGCGCGGATCGGGAGAACCTCTTGTTGAGGAACTCGACGGAGTCGCAATCCACCGGATGGACCTCGAGAGGACACGCGAATCGAACCGGAAGCGGCTCGCCGTCTATTCGCGGTTTCTGCTTTGGGCTGGACGAGGCCTATGGCGACTCCACCGAGAGGCCAGGCTGGCTGCCGTGCAGGTGAACACTCTCCCGGATTTTCTCGTCTTCTGCGCGATCCCGGTGAAACTGCGGGGAGTTCCGGTGGTGCTCGATCTTCACGAGGTTCTCCCGGAGTTGTTCGAGTCAGAGTACCGGGGGCGATTGAAGCCGGTGTTTTTGCGACTGCTGAAACTGACGGAACGAGCCTCCGTACGTGTCGCCGATCGGGTGATCTGTCCTGGCCCCCCGTATCTCGAGACATACCGCTCCAGGCGATTGCCGATCCATAAGTTCAGCCTCGTGTACAATACACCCGACGAGGACGTCATCACCCGAACCGAGGTCCACCGGGACCGATCACTTATGGTCGCCCACGGGTCGATTATCGAGCGATACGGATTCGAGCTCCTGATCGAAGCTCTTCCCGAGATAATCCGGAACTGCCCGGATGTGAAGCTCGAAATCATCGGTGATGGTGAGAACCTGGAAAGGGTGAAAAGGCTGGCAAACGAACGGGGTGTCTCTCAACACGTGGATTTTCTCGGCCGGATACCCTTCGAGACGGTGGCAAGCCGGCTGCAACGGGCCGCGGTGGGCCTCGTCACCACAGTCTCGAACGATTTCACGAACCGGATCCTCCCCAACAAGATCTATGAACTCGTCGCTCTCGGGGTTCCCGTAGTCTCCAGCCGCATCGAGGGTCTTCACGCCCAGTTCGATTCTCATTCAATCCGCTACTTTGACGCTGGCGACAAGACGGGACTGGCACACGCGGCCACGTCCGTCCTCCAGTCACCGGAGGACGGATTGCGATTGGTGGAGAACGCAACCCGGGTCTACGACGAGATCCGGTGGAGCAGAAACAAGCGGACGTACCAGAAGGTGTTCGTCGAGCTGGGCCAAGGGAGTCGGCGATAGCGGCAAAGGATCACTGATTCGTGATGCTCTCAGGAGAGCGCTCTGAGGGCTTTACGGAACCCCCTCCTTGCAACGGACGTTCTCAGGTCCGACGTAGGGTCTGGCTCTTTGAGATGTTCCAGGTAAGCCCCATTGGGGATCATCCGATGTCCCGTCTTCGCTGCCGAGCACCCCAGACAGTACTTGCAAGCCTCCAACGGATCTGAGCACTTCAGCAGGTCGCGGACAGTCCGTGCGTCGATGTCCGGCGCCCGAAGGTCGAGAGCGTCCTTGGAGACATCGATCTCGGGCAACCCCAGGAGCTTCAGCCGCTCGTTGACGAAGGGGGCACGGGAGCATCGATGGAGTTGGCGGTTGTGGATCGTATGACACGAATGGGCCATCGTACACTCGTCGAAAACACTCTGTACCGTGGCCGCATCACCGATCGGATTCGAGGCAAAGGCCGGATAAAAATCCGGCTGAGGAATAGACCAAAGCTCGACTTCATTCCTCTCGCAGAGATCCCGGAGATCACGATCGCGCATTCTGATATCGACGCCGGGATATCGGCTCAGTCTCACAACATCCACGCGCTCCCAGAACTCTGGTCCCTGCTTCCGCAATAGAAGCCCATTGGTCGCCAGGACTAGTCTGTCCGCGATACGGCTCCGACGCGCGACATCCAGAATCGATAGTATGTCAGGGTGCAACAGGGGCTCTCCGCCAAGGATCTGCAGGTGCCTTGCATGCGCGTGTTTCGCAAGCTCGCAGAGGTCCGAGTAGAAATCGTCAACATCGACGCACCGCTTCGCCAGTGCAGGCGAGAGGTGGTCGCAGTGAGCACAGCGAAGGTTGCAGTGGTCAACGATCTGGTAGTCGAAGTTCTCCCGCTGGACCCGCTTGCGCATCGTCCACTCGATCCTGGACCGGCACGCGGTGAGAACCTCCGTATAGACCTTCCTTAACATAGTCATGCGACTCCCCTGGCCTAGCAGTTCATTCAGTTCCTCTACGGAGCGTCGAGAAAGGCCTCATCCGAAATGTAGATGAGCAGTGAGTCCGGCTTCACCAGGTACTCCTTCTTCGGATTGATGATTTCTTTGCCGCCGGCCGTCCGGATACCGATGACCAGACCCCCGGATTCTTCGATCCTGCATCTCTCGAGAAGTTCACCGAAGGTAATCTCCCTTTTTGGCGCGTTCGGGATCTTTCCGATGAAGACATGTTGTTGTCCCCCCATGACGACCCGGCTCATCGTGCTGGCCGTACCGTGATGGGCAACGGCGTGGGCGATCATGGAGTAGCCGATCTTCCGGGTTTCGATGACCTCGTTGGCTCCCGCGGAGATGGCGTGGCCCACGTTTTCGGAGTCGAGGATCTCAGCCACCACGTAGAGCTGCTCGATTCGGTTGCGGATGGTCGCGGAGTGTCTCTTGAGAAAGGACCGGATCGTGAAGGTGATGAGGATGGTCCGGGCGTCCGCGACTTGGGGCGCGACATCGCGTTCGCCGGAAACAATGACGGCCGCCGCGTGGGTAAGCCGAACCTTGTCGAGCTCGCTTTCCTTTGTCGGGTCTCCCTGGACCCAAAGAAAGTCGGGGGCCAGATGCGCTGGTCGCTCGTGGTTGTCGAAGATGACGATGCGGGTCTCCGACGGATTGAGTTCTCCCCGAAGCGCCTCCATCAAAAGGTTCGTGCTTTCGTCAAAGCCGCAAAGGACGACGTGGTTGACATAATCACTCATTCGAAACTGCTCCTCTCGGATGCTGAGCATGCCGTTGACGAGGCTCGATCCGACGATTCCGGCAAACAGGGCGAGCGTAAACATTCCCGCGATCATGACGGCGGCCGCGACGATTCGGCCCAAGAGTGTCTCGGGCGTGACGTCTCCATATCCGACGGTGGTGATGGTGACCAGAGCCCACCACAGGCTGTCGCCCAGGTCTTCGATACGTGGATTGGTCCGCGCTTCGATCAGGTACATGCTCAATCCGCCCAGTGCCGTGGCACTGAAGAGCACGGAAAGAGCGAAGTTGAAGAGGAGACCGTTCTCCTCGAACGCTCGGAGGACGATCGCAAACGGGTTTCGGTACCTAAAGATCCGGACGGTGCGGAGCAGACGCAGCAGGCGGAGAGCTCTCAGGCCGCGGAGTTCCGGAAAGAGGGCTAGAACGGCCAGAATGTCGACGAGCATCATTGGACGGAGTGCGTAGCGGATGCGCCCAACGAGCAGACTGTTCACTCGGCCGAGCGGCTGCCGACGGAAGATCTTCAGGGAGGCCGGTCGAAAGCTCCCAACGCGCAGCAAAATCTCGATGGTGAAGAGAGCAAGAAGAACGCGATCGGCCTCTTTGACCCTCATCTCGAGGCGGCTTCCGTTGGGAAGAGACGCCTCGACGAAGAGAAGGAGGATGGAAGTCACGATCAGCCCCCAAACGAGGCTCTGCGTGACGCGGTAGGCGCGTGTCTCGGGTTCGTGAAACGCAGCGTGGATTGCGATGCCGGCCCGCCGAAAGAATCGGCGGACGCGGGCCCGCGTTTTGACTTCTCGGCGCGTGTTCACATTCGTCCTCGATCCTCTTCCCGGGCCGAGACTACAAGACCGAACCCGGCGCCGCTACCGCGAGAGGTACGAGAGGCGGCGCGACACTCGACGAGTCGAGACGATCCGGGGGCATCTGGCAACGGAACAGAACGAGTACACTGGCTCCTTCAGCGTAGGCATCTCTCTAGGATGAAGGAGTGTAGCGTGAAGGTCATCTTGGACTTGTGTGTGGTTCCGTTGGGCGTTGGCCTGTCTGTCTCGAAGTACGTAGCGGCCTGCGAGGAGGTGCTCCGGGAAGCCGGGTTGGAGGCTCACCTGCACGCCTACGGTACGAACGTAGAAGGAGACTGGGACGTGGTCCTGGCGGCAGTGAAGAGATGCCACGAAGTTGTGCACGAGATGGGCGCTCCCCGAATCACAACGTCGATACGATTGGGAACCCGTACCGACAGGGAGCAGTCGATCGTCGACAAGGTCCGAAGCGTAGAACGAAAGCTGTACGATGCCGCCGCGTCACCCGTCTACCACATCATCCAGCAGTCCGCATGGAAGCGGGCACTTGCTGGAGAGAGCTACATCCCGGAGTCGGTCAGGACAGAAGGCTTTATCCACTGCTCGACTCGCGAACAGATTCTCTTGCCGGCAAACAGCCTCTTCCGCGGGCAGCGAGACTTGATCCTGTTGGAGATTGAACCGGCCAGAGTGACGGCGGAGATCGTCTACGAGGACTGTTATCAGTCGGGCAACGCGTTTCCCCACATCTACGGCCCCCTCAATCTCGAGGCGGTGGTTCGAACGATTCCGTTTCCCTGCCAATCGGACGGTTCGTTCTCACTCCCGCCCGCAATCTCTGGGGACTGATTCGCAGGGGTGGGTCGAGCGATAACCTACTGGATATCGAGGCGGAGCACCGTGCCCGCTTCACCCACAAGAATGAACCGGCCTTTCCCCGTCGCAACGGCATCCGAAATCGACACTTTGGGGAGAGCCACGGGAACTTCGCCCCAAGTCTCCCCATCGAAGTGGAAAACGTCGAGGTCGCCGGGGAGACCGCTCTTGTCGTATCCGATCAGAAGAATGTCATCGGATGAGGAACCGCAGATGGCATGAAGGTCCACGTCAGGAAACGCAAGTTCGGCCCGGAACTCTCCATCCACGTAGCGGACAAGGTCCGTACCCATGACGGCCCAGCAGTTGGCGGCATCCACGCCCCAAACATCAGCTCCCCGAAAGCCTCCGCTGGCCGCCGTCCCATTCACCAGATCGACCGGATCCCAGTCTGCGCCGTCGTAGAGGAGGATCTGGTGGTAGTCGCCCACGGCCACTGCGAAATCGTCACCATAGCCCCAAACCCCTTGCATGGTCCGACGCGGAAGATTGAAGAGTCGAGACCAGGAGCCGTCCCGATATCGCCAGAGTTCACCCGGCCACGATACGGCGTAGAAACTCGAGGAACTCGTTCCCCAGATCGATTCGACTCTGGGATCACCGTGAGGCTGCACTGGGAGAGCCACCCAATCGTCGCCCTGCTTGGACAGCGCCCCTCCCTCACTCGACATGGCAATCGAAGAACCGTCCTCCCAACCGGTGACGGCCGTCAGGAAAAGATCGGACCGCTGGCGTCGGGCTCGGTTCGGCCGACTTCTCCGGGAATCAAACTCGATGCCCCAAGCCCCGACCGCAAGGTATCCATCTCCGGCGGTGCAAACACTCTTGTAGGCAAGCGAGTGACGTGCGACCAGGGACGTCCACATGCCTCCGTCTCGCCGTAGCAGGCGGTGGGACGGCGAGTCAGCCTGCAGCGCGTGCAGCTCGTCGAGACTGGAGCCCCAGACCAGCTCGACATCGTCAGGAAGGCCGACGTTCACCTCTTCCCACGTGCCGTTCTCGATTGTGTAGAGATCGTTTTCGAAAAGGACGACACACTCGTCTCCGACACGTGTGAGTTGGAATCCAGAGTACCTTCCATCCGTCGGGCCTGGATCCTCCAGGAGTTGCCACTCTCCGCCGGCAAAATAGCCTCTTACCCGGTACGAAGTTGCCGCGTATACCTCGGTCCCACGACCGACGAAGCGGGAAATGTTCGTTTGAACTTTCCAGAAGGAAGCCGTCGTTCGCTGCTTCCACTCCCCCTCGACAAGATGAAACATCTCACCACGAGGGCCGGCGGCGATCACAAAGTCGTTCCCTGCTGTGTATACCGCCCGGGCAGCATCGGCCGGGATCTTCGAACTCGACCACTTGTTTCCATCGAAGATCGAAACGACTCCAGGGCCACCGACCACGACATGGGACGAAGAACTTCCGTGCACGGTAAACGCTTCGTGATCTACGCCCCGGACCCGAGACCAGTCCGAACCATCGAAGTGATAGAGCCATTTCCTGAAGTTCGGGGCTTCCCCGATCGCGTAGATGTCGTCAGGTCCGGCGGCCCAGAAGTCCGTCAGTTCCACTCCCAGCATCGCCGAGACGACAAGGTGATCTCCGTCGAACTTTTGGACCGTACCTTCTGCGGTCCCGAAGTAGGCGTCGCCGGAGTCCAGGAAGACTACAGAACGAGGCTCGTGCGCGTCCGACTCGACAGTCCAGATTCCGTCGGCAACACCAAGGGTGACGGGATCAGGGCCACTCGGCCCGGTTGAGGTCGGGCCGGTTCGATCAGCCTCCGTGCAGGCCGCCGCGAACAAGCAAAGTGCAGGCAGTACCCAATGAAGGCGCCGAGTCGTGGAACGGCTGCGGAGAGACAGGCCGTTCCAGATACGGGGCCGCGCGAACTTCCAGAACACCAAACTTCTCATCGAGGACCTCCATGTTTGCGGAGAGGGCTTCTCTTTCACGGAGACGAATATCCCCCGAGCCCCGAGGAAGACAAACTGGAACCGGTGACGACCCGTGTTGGTTTTCGTCACTTCCGGAATGAACGCTCGGGGCATGGAAGAAACCCTGCGTAGAACGTGCCGACGAAGGGGCGACGCGCGATCGTTTGTTACATATCTGTTACCCTCGCTCACCCAAAAGGCAGTACAAAAGAGTGAGGTCATCACCGCTCACCTCCAATGACAGGAGTCTATGTGCTCGTCCAAACTCGTCGCCTCAGGGCCCACCTCGCGAAGCGGGGAAGCACGAAGGCGACCTACGGCACTATCGGGTCGCGCCCGCTTGCGTACCCACTCTTCCAACGGTCCGGACCTTCTTCTCTTCTCTTGCTTGCACTGCTTCTCGGCCTGCTCGCCCCCCTTCCCTCCCGCGCTGAATCGGTGATCCCAGCGGAGTCCATCCGAGCCCTTGCCGACACGCTCCCGGAATTCACGACGACTCCGTTCGTGAGTGAGTCCGAGGGCAACCAAATCGACGGGGTCGTCCGGATCATCCTTCCGGACTCGAAGGGAAACCTCTGGTTCGGCGGACAAGCCGGCCTGCAGAGGCACGACGGAAAGGAACTGTCCTTCTTCGATCTCCGCGATGACTTCGACCAGGGAATCACGGTGCGCGCGCTCGTCGAAGATCGGGCCGGCAACATTTGGATCGGCCACACGGGCGGCCTGACCCGCTTCGACGGCCGCAACTTCACGAGCTTCTTCGAGGACGACGGACTCCCTACCGCCGACGTTTGGAGCCTGTTCGTGGACGACTCCGGAACACTCTGGATCGGCACGCCGCTCGGGCCGTGCCGGTATGACGGAGAGCGCTTCGCCCCCTTCCCTCTACCGCCCGGCCGGATCGATCCGAACAAAGGGGTATCGTCACCCCAGATGGTCTGGTCGTTCGTCGAGGACGGCGAGGGCCACCTCTGGTTCGCCGGCGAGGGCGTCGTCTTCCGGTTCGACGGGAAGAAGCTCACTCACGTCCCGATCTTCGAGGATCAGTCCGCCACGTTTGTCCGCCGAATTCTGGCCGACCGGAACGGCGCGCTCTGGTTCGTCAGCTCCAAGGGTTTGTTCTACTACGAGGATGGGACCTTCGAACGCCGGACCGGGGGAATCTGGAGGGACGGACTCGGCGGAGGCTTCGAGGACAGCCGGGGCCATCTGTGGTTCACCGTCATGCACGAAGGGGTCTTCCGGTACGACGGCTCCTCCCTGACCCGGTTCGCCGAAGCCGAGGGGCTGACGAGCCTGGGCATGTTCGACTTCGCCGAGGACCGCGAGGGCCGGGTTTGGTGCGGAGGATGGATGGGGGCGTTTCGCTTCGAAAACGGGTCCTTCGTCAACGTCACCCGGGACGGCCCCTGGTAGGAGTTCCGACCATTCCAGGGGGTTGTCCGACCCGAATCCGGTCCGTATCCTGCCCGGAGCCTGAAGGAGGGTACTGGACCATGCTCAAGCCGAAGATCACACCACAAGACGTCACCCCAACCCTGAAGAAGCACATGCTGGTCGACGGGTACGAGACCATTCTCGACCTCGACAAGAGCAAGAACGGGTGGTTCGTCGACGCCCGCGACCACCGCGAGTACGTCGATTTCTTCAATGGCGTCTCGTCCATGCCTTTGGGCTTCAACCATCCGAAGCTCATGACCGACGAAGCCATCCGTCACCTTGGCCGCGTTGCGGTGAACAAGCCGGCCAACGCCGACGCCTACACTCCGGAGATGGCTTCCTTCGTCGACAGCTTCGCCAAGGTTCTGCCCGACTACTTCAAATACATGTTCTTCATCGAGGGTGGCGCGGCCGCGGTTGAAAACGCAATCAAGGCGGCCATGGACTGGAAGGTCCAGAAGAACTTCGCCAAGGGATACACCGAGGAGCATCATCCGGACGGCTACGGCACCAAGGTCCTGAGCTTCGCCGAGTGTTTCCACGGGCGTGGTGGCTACACGCTTTCCATGACCGACTCTCCCGACCCGCGGAAGACGCGCTACTTCGCCAAGTTCGACTGGCCGCGCGTCTCGACGCCGAAAGCGATCTTCCCGCTGGAAGGTGAGAACCTGGAGAAGACCATCGCGCGCGAGAAGAAGACGATCGCTGAGATCGAAGAAGCCTGCGCCACGCACAAGGACGAGATCTGCTGTGCGGTCATCGAACCGATCCAGGGCGAGGGCGGCGACAACCACTTCCGTCCCGAGTTCATGCGCGAGCTGCGGCGCCTGGCCGACGAGCATGAGTTCCTTCTCATCTTCGACGAGGTTCAGACGGGACTCGGTCTGACCGGAAAGATGTGGGCTCATGAACACTACGGCGTTGCGCCGGACTGCATGAGCTTCGGTAAGAAAACACAGGTCTGCGGTTTCGTCGCCGGCCCGCGTCTGGACGAGGTCGAGAACAACGTTTTCAAGGTTTCCAGTCGGATCAACTCGACCTGGGGCGGCAATCTCATCGACATGGTTCGGTGCGAGATGTACCTGCATGTCTACGAAGAGGAGAACATCCTCGACCACGTGACGAAGCTCGGCGAACACCTCATGAACGAACTCCACTCGATGGAGAAGGAGTTCGACGGTGTGATCGAGAACGTACGCGGTCGCGGGCTCTTCTGCGCCATGGACCTGACCGACAAGATCGACCGTGGAATGGTTCTGAATGCCGCGCGCGAACACGGCGTCATCATCCTTCCGACGGGTCACCACGGCGTGCGCTTCCGTCCGGCCCTGACGATGAAGAAGGAAACACTGGACGAGGGACTGACGCGTCTCCGCAACGCGATCAAGGACGCGCTCGGCGCCTGATCCGAGCTGAGTTGATGGTGCAGGCCTTGCTTGGAGGTAACTCGTGAGCTTTCCGACCCTAACCTCCAAGCGGCTGATCCTTCGGCAACCCCGCAACGACGACCGGGCGGACTACCACGCCATCGTCTCGAAACCAGAGGTCACTCGTTACAGCGACCTCCCGGATCATCCGACGCGCAAGGACACGGAGGGGCTCTTTCGTTGGATGAAGAGCCTCCACTCCAAAGGCACCGGCTGCGGCTGGATCGTCGCGAGTCGACGTAGCGGAAAAATCTGGGGCGCGATTCGAATCAACGACATTCGAAAGCGGGATCGCATGGGTACGGTCGGCTACGAATTCGATCCGGCCCAGTGGGGTCGCGGCGTGGCTTCTGAGGCGCTTGGACTTGTCGTGACCTCCGCCTTCTCAGACTTCGATCTGCACCGACTTCAGGCATGGACCATGACCGGCAATCCTGCCTCCGACCGGGTCCTGGAAAAGAACGGCTTTCAGCACGAAGGCGTTCTTCGCCAAGCGAGATACTTCAAAGACGCATTCCACGACATGCGCATGTTCGGCTGCCTGAACGACTCTCAGTGAGACGATGCTCGCCCAACCGGCAGCGGATACTCCAGACTGGATTCCCACCCGGGCACCTGCGACCGAATCCAAGCGAGCGAACCTTTGGGCCCGCGACAAATGAGATGCAACGCCTCGGACCGGTCGGTCGCCGCAGCTGTCCCGACGACGGAATCCCAGGCTGAAGTTCGCAGAGCAACCCAGTGCCAGCGACGCGACTCAGCGACCCAGCTATCCACGATCTCGGCGTCGGCCATCCCGGCGAGCGTCTTCTCCATCTGGCGGCCATAAGCCGCCGTCTCCAGAGTTCGTCGAAAATCGCGGCGCATCTCGATGTCCAGAAAGAAGCCCTCACCCGATCCTGAGTTCGCTTCTGCTTCGGTCCCTGGCTCCGCACCGGACGTCGGCCCCACCAAGGGCGCATGCTCGCCCCGCAAGAGTCGTAACCCCTCCGTCTCTTCGAAGAATTGCCACCCCGGCAGCGTGGCCGCCAGGTCCCAGCGGAATCCGAGGGGATGCTGGAACGATGACCGGGGTACGGGCCGTCGTGTCGACGGCGGTGCAGCCACCTTTTCGAGCGCGACGGTGAAGAACTGTCTCTCCGGGCCTAGCGCGCGTCTGAGCACGCGCCACTCCCTCTCACTCTCCAGACCGGGTAGCTGCACTCCTCCCCGCTTGAAGCCGTAGTGTCCTTCCCAGAGAGCGATGCTTCCGACCTCCACCGAGTCCATCGTCGCCGGAGTCAACGGCGGAGCGGTGTAGGCGTTGAGTCCCACTTCGAAGTGAAACAGGCTGTGATTGCTGAGTACGGTTCCGTCATAGCCCTGCTCCAGGTACCAGCGGCCAGCGTCGCGGACGGCGCTCTGTTCGGGATTGAGCTTCAGGAGCCCGTGCTTCCCGAAAACGTACCCTGCCATGGAAATCACGAGTCCGATCACGACGACCCCTCGCACGGCGGACCGAGCCCACCACGTCCGCCCTACGATCGAGAAAAGCCCGAGTAACGTGAGTACGACGAAGTAGATCAGTCCGACGTACTGCTTGTCCGTGCCGGCCACGTATCGATTGAGGATGACCTGGGAGAAGAGCAGATAGCAAAGGGCACAGGCGACGAGCATGGTCAGCACCTGCCATCGACCGGTGCGGCGTAGGAACCACTCGTTGAACCCGTGGATGCCGATGAGCGCAATGAACGGAGAAAGTGAGACGAGGTGTCGGTAGTAACCGGCGGACTGCAGGCTTCCGGTTTGCGCTGAGCTGTAACTCAGGTAGGCGAAGATCATCACCGGCGGAACCCACAGAAGTACGCGCGACCTGTTCCGCAACGTTCCCGGCAACCCCAACAGGAGGAAGAATGTGAGAACGGGACCGAAGACGTAAACCACGCCGCGCAGATAGTGCAACGCTCCGGGCGCGTCGATGATGCCGCGTTCCCGCTCCTGAAACACCGCGTGATACAGAAAGAGCCCGTCACCCGTCAACAAGGCGCCGCCCAGGTTCCAAGCCACAACGCCGAGCGGCAGGATAAAGATCGCCGCCCACTTCTTCTTCCGAAGAAACAGAACTCCCCAGACGATCAGGGCGAGAGACATTTCGAGGCGGGCCAAGGGAATGAGCGCGGCAAAGAACGCACTCGTCTTGTCGCGACCGGCAAAGAAACGCTCCAAACTGATCGCGGCAAAGAGCGCCGCCAACGGCTCGGTCAGGCCCGAAAACGAAAGAAGAAGAAAAAGCGGCTGGAAGGCGACAAACGCGGCGGCCAGAAACGGGTGCGGCTCGTCCAGGTGCTGAGCCGCCCTCCAGGTGAAGAAGCACGTCAGTGCCGAGACCAGGGCCGTCGTCACTTCGACCCCGGCGTATCCGAGCTGCGAAGGCAATGCATAGAGAATCATGAAGGCCGGCCTGGTCCAGAGCCCGACCAGGCGATCGGGATGACTGAAGGCGATCCGCGCGCTTTGGTACCGCGAGACGTCGTCATCCGTGAAGTAGCCCTCTGAAAGGAAGCCAAGGGCCGCGAAAAGGACGAAGAGCGCCCCGGACGTCACCCAAATGGCGGCGGGCGACTTCAGGAAGGCCGGTTCGGCAGGTGGAATCGAGCCCGATCGGCCGCCATTTTCCGTCGAATCGGACATTGCCCGCGCCCCTCCGAATCCGCTCACATTCCTAAACGTTGCAGCAGGACGCAGCCCTGCCATAATCCCGCCTCGATGCTACACTGGCTCGGGCTGAGGAGGGAGGCCGTCCCGACAAGCCCGAATCGGCCGCAAGTCATCCAGCGGCAGAAAGGACCCCGGGACCGACGTGTCACAGTCTCCATCCTATGCTCTGGTCGTCGAGGTGACGCGCGGATTCGAGGTCGAATCGACGCATCGCGGCGCCATCGCCGCCGTGGACTCCTACGGTCACCTTCACGCCTCGGTCGGACAAGCCGACGTTCCCATCTACGTCCGGTCGTGCGCCAAACCTTTCCAGGCTCTGGCCTTCGTTTGTTCCGGCGCCGCGGACGCCATCGGCGCGACCGAGGAAGAGATCGCCATCGCGTGTTCGTCCCACAGCGGCGAACCGCAACACCAGGAAATCGTCCGCAGCCTGATGAAGAAGGCAGGTGTGACAGAGGACGATCTTGCGTGTGGTCCTCATCCGCCATTCGACCGGGATACCCGGGATGAGTTGCGCAAAGAGGGGAAGTCCGCAACACCGGTCCATCACAACTGCTCCGGCAAACACACCGCAATGTTGGCCACGGCCAAGCACCTCGATCTTTCCACCGATGACTACACAAGCCCCGAGCACGGAGTCCAGTTGGCGATTCTTGGACTGCTCGCGTCCCTCGCCGGTTTGGAATTCGAAGAGATCGGAATCGCCGTCGACGGTTGTCGCGCACCGGCCTTTTACCTCCCGTTGCGCGGCTTCTCACTGGCCATGGCTCGCCTCGCGGCCGAAGGTGGCGGCGGCGAAGAATGGCGGGGGCTCTCGGACGAGGACGACGAATACGAAACCGAAGGATTCGATTCGGACTTCGGTGACGACTTTCCCGTCCCAATCGCAGAGGGCATGTCCCGGATTTGGCAGGCCATGGTTCACCACCCTATTCTCATCGCCGGCCGATCGAATCGCCTGTGCACCGACTTGATGCAGACGGCAAACCGGCTGGGAGTTCCGTTGGTCGCCAAGTCGGGAGCCGAAGGCGCATACGCCGTCGGCGTCGTGCACGAGGGCGTCGGGCTCGGCCTGACTTTCAAGATCGAGGACGGCGCCCAAAGAGCCCGGGACGCAGCCGTCCTGGAATCGCTCTTCCAACTTGGGATCCTGCCGGACGAAGCACGCGGCCCTCTCGTCGGCTATCACCAACAGATCGTGCAGACCAATGCGGGGGATCCCATCGGAGAAGTCCGTCCCTGTTTTCGACTCTCGCGCGGCCTTCCCGGTTGATCGAGGGTCGCCATGTCTGAAGGCTCCGTAATCGAGCGGACCGAGGGACTTCCCCTCACTCTCACGACGTTGACCCACCAGTTGCGCCGCCTCGGATTGCAACCGGGCCGAACGGTTCTCGTCCACTCTTCGCTCAGTCGAATGGGTTGGATCTGTGGTGGTCCCGTCACCGTCATCGAAGCTCTGCAAAACGTGGTCGAAACCTCCGGCACTCTGATGATGCCGACGCACTCGTCGGATCTCTCCGAGCCTTCGGTTTGGAAGAACCCGCCGGTCCCCGAGTCCTGGTGGAAGGTCATTCGCAAAGAGATGCCGCCGTTTCGCCCCGAGTGGACGCCGACGCGGGAGATGGGCGCGATCCCGGAGTGCTTCCGTCGACTTCCGGGAGTGCTCCGTTCCCCGCATCCGCAGTACTCGTTTGCTGCGTGGGGACGTCGGGCCAACGACCTGGTCTCTGCACACGGTTTGGACTTCGGCCTGGGTGAAGATTCCCCGTTGGCCCGTCTCTATGATGTCGACGGGGACGTCCTGTTGCTGGGAGTCGGACACGATCGCAATACCACTTTGCACCTGGCCGAGCATCGGGCCGAGTTTCCCTCGAAGAAATCCGTTCAGGAAGGCGCTCCCATTCTTGTCGAAGGAGAGCGCGTTTGGTTGGAGTTCGAGGATCTCGACTTGAGCGAAGAAGACTTTATGTCCATTGGTGACGCCTTCGAAAGCGAGGCGAGGTCTTTCAAACAAGGCAAGATCGGCGAGGCCACGGCACGGCTGTTCTCGGCGAAGGAGATCGTCGACTTCGCGGTTCGTTGGATGGAGGAGCATCGCGCGTGAAGTCGGTCCTCCCTTTTCTCGTCCTTCTGGCCGGGCTTCGCCTGGTTCTGCTCTTCGCCACTCTCGACCCGGTCGAGGAGTGGGTCATGGAAGTCTTCGACACGACCGAAGTCGTGTGGGAACACGGACCCGAGCGGCCGCTCTACGATCGAGAGGAGCTCTACACGGGAACCGCGGCGCAGGCGATGCGAGAAGGCCTCCCCATTCCCTTTTCGAAGTACCAATTCATGGACTACGGAGGCGGGTCACTCCTGACCTCGTTTCTGGCGGCCGGACTCTACTCGGTCTTCGGACCGAACTACCTCGCGTTCAAGATCATTCCCTTCGCTGTCACGCTCCTCGGCGGACTGTTCTGGGTTCTGATCGCGCGGGCCTGGTTCGGACAGGCCGTCGCGTCCCTCTTCGCTCTGCTCTATTTGTTCGCGCCCAGCACATTCGTGCGAACGATCTGGATCGCCAAGGGAGATCACTCCGAGGCGATGATGTGGATCGGGCTTGTGCTCTGGCTCTTCACCCGCGCCTTGATTCGGGAACGGGCATCCGCCGCCGGCCGCTTTCTAGGATGGGCCTTCTGGGGAGGCATCGCCGCGGGCTTCGGAGTCTTCGTCACCTACTCCACCGTTCCCGTGACCTTCGGCATCCTGGGAGCCGCGCTCATTCTGACTCGGATGCAACCGAGGAGGTTGTGGATCCAGTCCGGCGCGGGCCTCGGTATTGGACTCATTCCCTGGATCGTCGGGCTTTTCACGACGAAAGGAAGCGCACTCGAAGTCTACGGACAGACGTTGGGATCGATGGGCGCGCGACTGGGAGAGCGGGCCGCGACCATGTTCAACACCGGTTTCTTCGCCGGCTATGATCTTCCGGCCATGATTCGTCCGTTTGCGGGACTCGTCTTCCTGGTCGTGGTCGTGATCGCCTGGGTTCACATCGTGCGTCGGGTAAGCACAAGTGGAGAGGATCGCACGCGTCGACTCGGCCTCGGCTT
The DNA here is from genome assembly GCA_030431975.1 of bacterium. GTDB lineage: Bacteria > Eisenbacteria > RBG-16-71-46 > CAIMUX01 > CAIMUX01 > JACKCR01. The sequence continues at coordinate 185,273 of JAUIHP010000001.1, forward strand.
GTTGCTGGTGGGAACGGCGGCACATCTTCTGGCCTTCATTCTGGGAGCTCCCGACACGGCTTCGCGCTATCTCATGCCCCTCTACCCTCTGCTTCTGTTGGCCGTCGCGAATCTCGCGGGATCCGCGGCCAAAGCCCGTCCAATCGCGCTCCTGCCGATGGCCGTCGTCCTTCTGGGAGCCGGATCGCTCTTCTTCTCGGTCGCGGGTGGACATTGGACGGCACGGTCCCTTCCACTGCATGGAGTCGATTGGCCGCTTCTGGGCGAAGTCGTCGGACAGAAGCTCTCGCAGGACGAGATCGCCGCCATTCCCTCCAAGTATCGCCGACACTTCCTCGTTGGTTTCGGCAAGAAGGTCTTTGCAGCTGTTGATCAGGATCGCTGGACTGAAGCCGCGGACCTCTTCCGGACGAGGGACCAGCTTGCCGTGTGGGAAGGCGTCGGTATCGCGTGGGTCGAAAGCGGACAAGTCCTCGAAGCCGGTCCGGTTCTGGAATCGCTTTCTCCCGAGGCGCAACAAGGTCTGATCGCCGGAATGGCCCGGTACGGTGAGGTCGTCTTCGGTCCGCTTCTGACGTCGGATCAACCCATCGACTTTCCGACTGTGCAGGCAAGAATGGCGGGCTCTCGAGCGGGAGAACTCAACACGACGCGGGCCCGCGTTTGGGCAACTCTCGCGCGGCAGGGATACGACGGAGAAAACGCGGCCTGGGCGCAAGCCGGCCGCGGCTTGTCGGCCCCACAGGTTCAGACGGCGGTCGGGAGCGCGTCCTTCCGGAGCATTCGGCGAAATCAGATCGAAGTCTTCCCGGACCGCGGAGACATGGGAGTCGCGACCAACACTCCCGGCTATCGCGCCGGACTTGCCGGATCACTGGACCGGCTTCTTGCGGCCACGACGCTCACCCCGGAAGAGCAAGCCGAGCGCCGGGCAAAGATCCTGGAAGGATCCGCGGGACCTCGCTGACCTCTACTTCCCTGCTCAGGGTCGGAATGCCCGCCCCTACTCGAGGTCGGAAGATCGGAGTTCCCGTGCCTACCCAGGATCGGCGGACCCTTCCCCACTCCGGGTCGGCCTCCTGTGCACTACTCAGGATCGGTCGGTTTGTCGTTCATCGTCCCGGTGTCGCGGACCGATCGTTTACGCAACGCTCCGGCCCGCGTGATCTTTCCCCGCCCGAAGCGATCCTCCAGGTCGTGCACGGTATCGGTCAGTGCGTCGCGCCTCTGTCGCAACGGTTCGGGATCGAAGAGATCGAGGGTTCCGCCGTATTCCTCCCCGATGCCGCTCACGCCGACCCCGAGGAGCCGTACCGGTTTCCCGTTCCATTCCGCATGAAAGAGCTTTCGCACGACGTCGAAGATTCGGTCGGCGTCGTTGGTTCGCTCGTCGATCGTCGTACGACGGGTCAAGGTGACGAACGGCGGATAGCGTAGCTTCAGATTGATGACGCGACCGGCCACGTCGTCCCGGCGCAGCCTTCGCGCCACCCGAAGAGCCTGATCGAGCAACACGCTCTCCAGCGTCTCGACATCACCCTGGTCTTTCGCAAACGTCTCCTCATGACTGTAGGATTTGGCGTCCCAGTGCGAGACGACTCCGCGCGCGTCCTCACCCCTTGCGAGACGTAGCAGGTGTTGGCCGTGTTGCCCGAACTTCTGTGCCATGAACTCCGGCGATCTTCGGGCAATATCTCCTACCGTGCGGATACCGAACTGCTGCAACGCCTCCTGCATCCGCGGACCGACTCCCCAAAGCTTGTCGATGGTCAGAGGCTCGAGAAAGTCCTGCACCCCACCGGGCGGAACGATCGTGAGTCCGTCCGGCTTGTCATAGTCGGAGGCGATCTTCGCCACGAACTTGACGGGAGCGATTCCCACCGAAGCGGTGAGCCGAGTCTGTTCTTTGATCTCCGCTCGGATGGCCGGTCCGATCTCTTCGGGAGTCCCAAGCGCCAACTCCATTCCGGTCAGATCGAGAAAGGCTTCGTCGAGGGAGAGCGGTTGAACAGACGGAGAGTAGCGGCCCAGGATCTCCATGATCTCCTTCGAGACGGCGGAGTACTTGCGCAGACTTCCGGGCAGCGCGACGAGGTCCGGGCAAAGTCTGAGAGCACGGGACATCGGCATGGCGGAACGGACTCCAAAGACCCGAGCCTCGTAGGACGCGGCGGAAACGACTCCGCGACCGTCCGCGCTTCCTCCAACGACCACGGGTTTCCCGGCCAGGCTGGGATCGTCCCGAATCTCGATCGAGGCGTAGAACGCATCCATGTCGACATGGGCGATGACTTTGTCCCACTGCATACCGAACATTATAGTGGTATCGGGGAGCCCTTGGCGACATCGTCCTTTGCCGCTATTCTGGGATTACATCGACGACGGGCCGGGGTGGATCGTGTTGTGGAGGAAGGCCTGTGTCTCCGATCGCAAGAAGTACCGCCGTGACATCTCGTATCGCCCGATTCTCTGCCTCTCCGAGGATCCCTATTCGTCTTCTCATTACAATTCTGACCATCGTTTCCGCAGCTACGGCCTTCGTCACGACTTGCCGGGCCGGGAGCGTGGATGGCACCCTGCTCCTTCGCTGGCGCGGCGCCGAAGCCATCGAGTCCGGGATCAGTCGTCTCGTTTCGGTTCCGATTCCAAAGAACGAGCTCGTCATACACGTGATCGAACCGGACCGGGAAGAGCCGATCTTCCTCGCCATGGGAACTCCGGCGGAACTCCGGCACGTGCAACCGGGTCAGGTGCAGCTGGAACTCCGGCACGGCGCCGGCCTGCTCCATCGCTGGCAGATCTTCGTCCGGAGTCAGTACACGACTTCGGTCGAAGTCGACCTCAACCTTGGGACGATCGAGATCGATCCGTTTGCGCCGGAGCCGTTCGGTTTTCTGGAGGAGTGGTCGCCAGAGGAAATGACCTCCCTGCCGGGTCTCTCCGGCGAGGCGGCGATAAGCTCGGACACGCGACACGCAGCGCAGGCCAACATCGCGCTCGACGGCCGGTCGTTTCAGCGTCTGGACCGTCTGCGTCCGCAGGAAACGGCCCTGGTCGGCGTGTACCAGGCAGCGGTTCGACCGCTCAGTGTGGCGCCCGCGCATTCGTCCCAGGCCGATCAGCTTCATCTCTACGGCCGGCAGATCGCCGACGGTGACGTCCGCGTCGGAGGAACGATCGGCAACGGCAACCGCACGGTCGGCTACGCACAGCTCGGTTACCGTCGCCCGTCCGTGAACCACGGTCTGCTGAACGTTGGCGGACACCTGCAGTGGAGCAACTTCGATCTGGCCGGTCCGCTCGAGATCGTCGGCAGCAGTCGTGATCACGACGACAAGGAAGCGCTCGAACTCTACGCGCACGCGGCGGCCTATCCCTGGCAGGTCGGGCGCCTTCGCCTCGACCTTTATGCCCGGGGTGACAGCCGGCAGTACTTCCTTCAGGAGTTTGCGCAGAACCTCCCCCATGCTCCGAAAGAGGATCGCGCTTCTCTGCTCTCGACGCTGACCTTTGACCGCTCCCTCTACGGTGGCGATCTCAATACCTCGCTCGCCTTCGACCGGGAGTTCTCCGAGGTCGGCGATGGGCGGGCTTTCAACAACTTCCTCGCCTACAACCGGACGCTCATCGACATCGATACCACCGAGGATGATCTCTACTGGTTGGGCGACGACGGAGAAACGCCGATCGACGAGGGGCGTCTCTTCGACTACTACGAAAAGTCGGTGACCGAGGATCTGGCAACCCACCTCGAGTGGAGCCGCAATTCAAGACGAGGCCGCTTCCTCGCCGGAGCCGATGTCCACTGGACGACCTGGCGCCTGTTCGAGCACCTGCGGCCCAGCGACGTCGTCGATTCCGGAGACTCCGGCTACCAGCTGTCGCGCAACTTCGGCTACAACCTGGACGGTTCGGAGCGCGATTCGCGGGACGGGCACGGAGCCAAGCGGGCCCGACGTGTCGGACTCTTCGCCAGCCACGAGCTTTCTGTCGGCGCGGCCACCGCTTCCATCGGAATGCGCTTCGATCGTTTCTCTCCGAACCAAAACCCGTTTCGGAACATCAGCGATCCGCTGGGAATGGACGACGGCGCACCGGGAAACCCGGAGACGCTGGATCCCGAAGACCTGAAGGCGCGCCCGAATCACGATCAGGTCAGCCCACGCCTGGGTCTTTACCTGCCGATGGGACGCAACCACCATCTTTGGCTGGACGCCGGACGCCGTCAGATCCTGCCGCCGTTCGAAGCGATCTACTACGATCCGGAATTCCTGGCGCGGCAAGTGTCCCTGGCGGACATTCGATCCAATCGTGCCGCCCGCAACTTCATTCACGGCAATCCCGACCTGGCGCCCGCCGTCGAGCAAAGCCTGCAGCTTGGTCTGTATCGCCGCCAGTCGGCCAACCTCGGCATCCACCTGTCCGGCTATGCCGCCAATCGCACGGACACCTGGGTCGCCCGTCGCTACGAACGCGCCTTCGACTGGATCGACATCTACGAGAACGGCGGCGAAGAGAGGGAGTACGGAGTTCACCTCGGATTGAACCTGCAACCGTCGCCGAGTTCCACGTTCCGTGTTCAGTACGACCTCTCCCGTCGGGAAACCGACGTCATCGAGCCCTTTCCACTACTCATGCACCAGCGTCTGGAAGGACTCCCCGTCGACGACGTGGCCTCACCCCAAACCCGGTTGCGAAACGAGTTCTGGATCGACGACGGTATTGATCGGGGGTTCTTCCCGTCTCTGCTCGACCGAACGCACCGGATCTCCGTGGCCTGGAGTGGATCCATTTCCATACTCGGAGTTGCCGATGGTCCGGCCACGCCCCGGCTCGGTTTTCTCTTTCATGCCGCCTCGGGTCTCCCCTACACACCGACGTTCCTTCGCAAAGAGGGCGACCTCACGATGTCGGCCGATGTCGATGCCGCGAACGACTTGTCCCGCGCCGCCGGGGACATCAACTCCGAGCGGATGCCGTGGTCCTGGCAACTGGATGCCGCCTACAGTCAACCTCTCGTCGTTCTCGGCAAGCCCCTCGCGCTCCGGGTTGAAGTACGAAACCTGACGAACAACGCCAACCCGCAGCATGTCTACGGAGCGACGGGTGAGGCGGACGACGATGGCTGGCTGGGCAGTAGCAGCGGTCAGAGCGAGGCCGATCAGAAGGGTTCGGACTACGAATCCGAGTACCGAAACGCCATCGAAGCCCCGCTCAACTACACGGACGGCATGGAAGCGCGCATCGGACTGATGCTGGAACTCTGGTAGTCCCGGGGGAGGAAACGTAGCGAAAACATGAAGGCGCTTCGATTCCTTCTCCTTCAACTGGTGCTGCTTCTGGTCGTCGGGCTTGCGGCCATCTTTGCCGCCGAGTACGTGGCGCGGCGCAAGTTCCCCGAGCTTCGCTATTCGGCGGAACGTCAGCAACGACCGCAGGATCTCTTCATGGGATTCGATGCCACGTACGGATGGGCCAACCTGCCCGGCGCGGACGTTCGCTTCCAGCGGCGTGATTTCGATACGCAAGTTCGCATCAACGAAGATGGCTTTCGCGGCCCGCGGGCGAGCGAGTCAGCCGGGTCGGAACCGGCGTCGGGCTCGGGATTGATCTCGGGATCAGGATCGGACTCGGGATTGAACTCGGGATCGGGCTCGAGCTCGGGCTCGGACTCGGACTCGGACTTGGGCTCGAACTCCACCTCCGCCGCTCTCCACCGACCTCGTATCGCCGTCCTGGGCGACTCCTACGTGTTCGGTCACGGTGTCGAGGAGGACGAAACCTTCGCTGCGCGCATGCGGGAACTCCGACCGGACTGGGAGGTCCTGAACTTCGGCGTCACGGGCTACTCGACGGATCAGGAGTTGCTGCTTCTGGAGAACGTCGTTCTGCCGCTAGAACCCAACCTCGTCCTGGTCTGCCTCTATCGCAATGACATCCTCGACAATGGACAGGCCACGGCCTGGGGGCTCTACAGAAAGCCGCGTTTCGAGTTGGATGATTCGGGAGAGCTTCAGCCCGTGGCCGCTCGATTGGACGAAGCCCTGCCGATTTCGATGAGGGCGCGACGTTGGTTACGTCGGAACTTCGTGCTCTACGACGTGGTGGCCTTTCGACTGGCCGGACAAAGAGCGGAGGGCGAGTCCGGGCCGAGTGATGCGCAAGCCTTGACACGTGCTCTTCTGTTGCGAATGGCGGACCGCTGCCACGACCGCGGTGTCGACTTTGGACTGGTGATGTTGCCGGGTATCGATAAGACGGAGTTTCTCGCGGACGTCCCGCCGGCTTCCAAAGGCGCGCGAGTCGACCTCGGACCGGCGTTCGAGCGACACGAGAAGGAGAAACCGGATGTTCCTCTCGGATTCACCTACGATTCCCACTGGAACCCAACCGGACATGAACTCGTCGCACAGGAACTGATCCGCTTCATCGAGAACGAAGGTTGGTTGGGGAAGGAAAGTTTTTGATCGAACCTCTCTATCCACGGCTGTGTCCCCGCAACGCGCGGCTGGGTCTCATGAATCCGAGCAGCCCCGCCGACGAGTTCCGATTCGAGCGAGGCTTGTCCTGGCTTCGGGATCAGGGCTTCGAACTGACAACGAAGCCGAGCACGAAGGTGCGTTCCGGTCTCCACGCAGGGTCGATCGAAGAGCGAACGGAAGAACTGAACAGCTTCCTTCGGGATCCGGACATCGACGGCGTTCTTTTCGTCCGTGGAGGGAGTGGGAGCACGCGGCTACTTCCCCATCTCGACTACGACGCGATCCGTAGCGATCCAAAACTACTCGTCGGACTCAGCGATCCGACGGCGATTCTGCTGGGAGTCCACGCCCGCACCGGGCTCGTCTCCGTCTCGGGCCAGATGGTCGTGCAGCTTCATGAGGAGGCTGAGCCCTACACCGTGGAGAGCTGGCGCCACCTCGTTCACGGTCCCTGGCCCCAGGGCCACTGGCCGCTTCCGGATGAAACAACGTTGCAGACTCGGGTTTCCGGTGAAGCCCAGGGCCGTTTGTTTCCGTTCAACTTCTCCCTGTTCACGACCCTGATCGGAACTCCGTACCTGCCTGACCTGAGTGACGCCATTCTCGTTATCGAAGAAATCGACGAAAGGCCGGAGGGACTCGATCGCATGGTTGCGCAGTTCGAAGCGTCCGGTTTGGATCGTCAGATCGGTGGAATCGTTCTCGCCCAATTCACCCACTGCCTCCCTCGCAACGAGAAACTGACCGAGGAGGACGGGCTCCGCGTCGTTTGGGAATGGGCGGCGGGACTCGGCGTACCCGTCGTTTCTGGGTTCCCATATGGGCACGAGAAACTGGCCAGCTCGCTTCCGTGTGGAGCTCCCGCCCGTTTGATCGCGCCCGAACCGGGAGCCGGCAACCCGACGCTCGAAGTCTTGGCGTCACCGTCCGGGCCGATCGCCTAGCGTTGGACGAGGCCCTGACAGCGCGCTAGGAGCGAATTCACATCGAGGAGCGCAGGTTGAAGACTCGTCCGTCGAACGGTTCAAGTCCGCCCGAGGAGAGTACCGGTCGGAAGGGTCTTGCAGGCTGGATCCAAGTCCTGGGTCCGGTCGTCTTTCTCGTCGTCATGCACTTTCGGTTCGGGATGGCGTCACCGGCCGACGGCTGGCTCGGCTTTCGGTATTGGAGCGGGTCCGGGCTACGCTTTCTCCCGGTTCCCATCGTTGCTTCGATCGGGGCCCTCGCCATCGCCGCAGCCGTTCTCGTTCTTCTTCGGTCTCGACGCACCTTCCCAACGGAAGCCGGAGCACGAAAGAACCGGATTTTCATGGTGTCGACGTTGCTTACCGCGGTCGGGCTCGCACTGACATTCCAGGTTCGGTACGGCTATCTGGGTGACAACTGGTTGCGCGTTCGCGAGGCCGCTGAGGGTTTGGGCAACGACAACGAACGCGGCGCGATCGCCTTCTTCCATGAACTTGCGGCCCGAACCGGGGATCTCAGTCTGGAGCATGTCGCCGAAACGTTTCGCGTCGTCGGCCTCGTCGCAGGCATGGTCTATGTCCTTCTCTTCATAGTCGCTGGATCCGTCCTAAGACTGAGTCTTGATGAGAAGAAGGCGATGACATTTCTCGCCCTGCTCTCCGGCGTCTTTCTCTTCTTCTGCGGATATCTCGAACTCTACGGCCTGGTCCTTCCGCTGATCGTCGCTGTCGTCACGCTTTCGTTCTACGGAGTGAGGGAACCTCGCTGGGCATGGGCGGGTCTTGTCCTCGCGCTTGCAGCATCCTTCGTTCACAAGTTGACGTTGCTGTGGATCCCGGCGGCGATCGTTCCGATCCTGTTGACGATCCCGCGACCGGGTACATGGAGTTCGCAGTCGGTGGCGCGACCCGGATCAGAATCGAAACCACAACTGCAACAAGCGGAGCCACAGCGGGAACCAGAACGGGAGTCACAATCGGAAGCGGCACAGGGGCCACGACTCGGCGAGGGCTTCGCGAACATCTCCGGACGCACCCTGCTCGCCGTGACCGGTGGACTTCTCGCTCTCGGATTCGGTGCAGCTGCCTGGCTCAGCCGATCGACGACTCTACTGTTACGTTGGGCACCGCACGAAAACCGCCCCTATGCCGTCTTCGGCCCGCAACACCTCAGCGATTTTTGGAACGCGCAGTGGGTCGGTTCCGCCGGCGGTTTGGTTCTGGGTATCGCCGGGCTCTTCTGGCTTGTAGGGCGGCGACGGGCCGGAGCCATGACCTGGGTCGGGCTTTGGTCCTGGATCCTGCCCGCCGGGGCGCTCTTCGTTTTCAACCCGGTCCTGGGCGGCGCAGACTGGGACGTTCTCGCGCTGGCCTCGCCGTTCGCGCTGCTCTTTGCCTACTCGATTGGGTTTGAGGAAAGATCCGGCGGTCACTCCGCCAACCCGCTCGTTGATCAGCACGGCGATCCACCCGAGAACCGGTCCGATCTGTCAGCCGACGGGCGGCGTGAAGCAGCCGTGTTCGCACCACGACGCACCCTTTGGCCTGTCGCATTGGGCGTCAGCCTGGCCGTGACACTGCCCTGGTTTCTGCTTCATCGTTCCGAGGCTTCAACCGACTGGTTCGGTGAACTCATCCGCCACGACATCGCCGACTACTACCAGACTCATCCGCCGAACCTGCACCTGGCCTTCGTCTACGCGGCCAACGGTCGAACCGAAGCGCGGCGTGAAGCCCTCGAACGAGGCCTGCAGGAGAGTCCGGATGACCCTCGGATTCCGCTCGCCCTGGCCCGGATCGCCATCGAGAACGACGACTGGGATCGGGCGGAGGCACGAGCCATGGAAGCGTATGGAATCGTGCGAGGGTACCTTCCCGCGATGGATGTCCTGTACGAAGTGTTTCGGCGGAAAGGAAGAACGGAGGATCAAGTCGGCGCCGGCACGGTGATCCTGAAAGCGCACGAAGAAGAGCCCGACCAGGTCGAGCGGTTTCTCCCCCCGGAACGAATTGAGGAAATCCGACGCGATCTCGAAGCCGCAGGGAAAGATGACGAGGCGACGCGCAGCGACGCTCCGTCATCCGGACCAGACTAACGGCGCGAGCTAGCTGACCGGACCAGCGGCGCGGACTAGCGGACCGGACCCGCGGACTGTAGCGGGGTGCGGAACGAGACCGAAGGGACTCTTCCGCGACCTGCTAGAAAAGATAGCGGACCCTCAGGTAGACGTTGTCGTTCTTGTCCTGCACACCAAACAACGTTCCCGGAGAGTCTCCCTCGAAGACATTCGCGCCCAACACGACACGAACCTCGTTGGTCAGCTCGTACGTAGCGGAAAGCCTTGCATAGAGATCTTCCGCGGACGGTGAGCCGAAGACGAATGCGGAGAGTCGCAGGGTTTCGTAGAGTAGGGTCCGCTCGACCTTTCCGGTAAGGATGGTATGAGTGTCATCGCCGGGATCCAGATCTCCCTGCATCTGAGCGATCTTCTCCTCCCAGCGATCCGGATCTTCACGCATCTCTGCGTAGAACTGCGCACCCAGGGTCCAGCCGCTGTTCGTCCGCTCGAAACCGGCAAGACCGCGAAACTCCGGTTCGCGTCCGACATAACCGTAACCCTCAGGACGCAACTCGTCGCGACCGGCCCGAGAGTCGAGCCAGCCTCCTTCCAGCGAGGCTACGCCGCCCATCCACGGGCCGCGGAGACTGGCCCCCCACGCATTCAGTCGAGTGTAGGCGCCGGGTCCCAACGGCAGACTTACGGAGTAGAGTCCTTCCGAGTTGGGAGCGCCGTAACGGAATCCATTCGGGGTATTCCAGTAGCCGCGATGACCGTAGGCGGTCACGACCCAAGCCCCGAAAGACTTGGAGAGAGCCACGGAAACCTCGGAGTTCGAAAGATCCGCTCCGCCCGGCGTTTCGGGGTAGGAGCTGAATCCCGGCCCCGGCATGACGAAGCGAAGTCCGGACGGCTGGAAGGGCAGGTTGTCCTGGTCGTACTCAGGAGAGACAACGATGTCCACATTGAAGGGGAGCCCGAAGACGCCGAGACGAATGACGTCTGACGGAACCTTCAGGTATTCGAGGTCCCGCCCGGAGAAGAAACTCTCCCAGTCTTTGGCGAACTGATCGTTGATGAAGAGAAGGTCGCCCGTTCCCCAAGTCGTCGGCTGACGACCGATGCGAACGTCGAGGTGGTCGCCGAAGGTCGTGAACTTGATGAAGGCTTCGCGGAGTTCGGCCGACTCCGTCCCTTCGACCTGATCTCCGGTCACATCGACACGGAAATGCATCTCGGCGAAGTCGCCGTAGGAATCGCCCCGCAACTGAAGACGCGTTTCCTTGAGCGTGTAGTCACCGCGCCCCCGCTCGACCGAACTCGTGCTCTGATACGGATCCGGGATGACCGAGGTCCGAACCCCGATCGCACCCTCGGCGAAGCCGGAGATGTCGACCTCTGCCCCGGAAACACCGGCCGAGGCGCCCACGACTGCAACGGTGGTCATCGCGACCGCAAGTCGACGCTGCAAACCCATCTCAGTTCCTCCCATTGGCTGCGAGCCCTACTTGATGTACTCGCGCGGCGGGCTCTTGAGGAAACGCTCGGAGAAGACCTCTTCGCCGATTCCCAGGTCATACTCGACGTTGCTCATCGTCACGACGGTGTGGTTGCCCTTGTCATGATTGGTCATCTGCCGGTGGACAATCGTCCGGTGGCCGTCGACGACCTCGGTGTTCAGGGCTTCGAACGTGCGCTGCGGAGAGTCCTTACCTTCCTCATAGAACTCCTCCTTCATCGGAAGCATCCACTCCTTGTCGATCCAGGTGAGCTTCCGAGCGAAGTAGTCCTCGCTCTTGGGAGTGCTCTCGATGAGATAGCTCGCACGGTCGTTGAGCATCTCCTCCCGCAGGAACTTGTGATTGTCCTCGGACCAGTGGCGTCCGGACACGTCTTCGTAGCTGAAGTCACTACCGACAAAAGACGACTTCTTGTCGTTGGCTGAGATCGGCTTGACCAGATCGACGGCGGGGACATAGATCCAACGGGCGTCGTCGTCCTTCGGGTTCTTCCAGGCCATGAACGTGGTTCGCTTGACGTCGGTCGGCTCGAAGAAGTACGCGAAGTAGCGCTGATCTCCACCTTCTTCCAGGTCCTTCCGCAGCAGAACCAGCTTGCGGGTACGGCTACGGCCCCGTTTGTTCGTGATCTCCATCGTCACTTCGGCACGGCCGTCGTCAGCCACGTAGAAGTAGTTGAGATGTGACTGCTTCATCAGTTCGTCGGCATCCGGAGCGCCAGCCCCGTCGGCCGCCTCGGAGGAATGAAAGCCCCATAGCAAGAGTGGCAGGGCCGCCGCCAGCGAACGAATCGGGCTGAAGACTCGCGGCCGCTTCGTGCCGCTGAAGAGGGTCTTTGCTTTGTCCAATCCCATTTTCATTTCCGTCTCTCCTCTCTGAACTGCCACCGACTCGCTGGGTCCGTGGTTCTGCTTCGTGCCTCTACCGTGTCGGGCTTCTATCGTGTCGGGCCTCTGCCGTGTCAGGCCCCGGCGCCTCTTCCATCTCTTGGATGTCTGTGAAACCGTTCTGTCTCATTCATGCTTGCCTCACGCAGCTTGCGCACCTCGACTCATTCGTGCTTGCCTCACGCCGCTTGCGCACCTCGACTCACCCAGGACTGCGGCAACAGCGAAAGCAGCGCAGGCAGGAGAACGAATGTGGACAAACCGCTGAGAATCATGATCGCGAAGAAGAAGGCTCCCACCGTGACATACGGCATGAGGTTCGAAAAGAACATGGGCACGAATCCCAACGCGATGACCACGACGTTTCTCGCCAAAGCCACGGATGGCAGGCCGAAGACGGCGTCCATGGCCGCGTTGACGTCTCCTCCGTAGTCCCGGTGCGCTTCCCTGAATCTCTGGATGAAGTGGATGGAGAAGTCGACGGAAAGGCCCAGGGCCAGGCTCGAAAGCACCGCAATCGGCATGTCGTAATCCCGCCCGGACCACCCGATATAGCCGTAGGTCGAGGCAATGGTAATCGTCAGTGGAACCATTGATATCAAACCGAGCGGGAACGACCGGAAGAGCAGGGACATCATGATGAGAACGACGACAAAGGATGAACCCAATGCCTTGCCCATACCGGCAACCATCTTCTCCTGCCAAACGACGTTGATGTAGCTCAACCCTCCCCATTCCGCCTTCATGGCGTGGGGACCCGGATTCTTCTCCATCCATTCATTGGCGGATTCGACGACAGCCTGAACCTTGCGGTTCTCGCCTTCCGGCATCTGCACCCAGAGAACGACCTCGTCCTGTTCGGGAGTAATCAGTTTGTAGAGGTCCTCGGGATCACCACCGCTCATTTCATAGAGGAGCAGGTACTGCGCGATCGACTGCCGGTCGTCGGGAACCTCCGACTTCGAGAGTTCGATCCCAAGCAACTCAGCCTGAACCTTCTTCACAACGTCGGTGATCGTCGTGACGGCGCCGACATTGTCGAGGCTCATGAGATGGGTCTGGAGTTGTTCGACGTACTTCATGGCGTCGGCTTCGACAAAGGCGGACTCTTCTTCCGAGGCCAGCCGAAGGTAGGCCAGGTAGGTCCCGGGAAGATGCTCGTTCATGACCCGGTCGGCGACGCGCAACGGATGCGAGGGCTTGAACCAGTAGACCGGGTTGTCGTTGACGTTGATCTTCGTGATCCCGATCCCAGCAATGACCATGGTCACGGCGGCCAAGGTCAGGATCGGCGCACGCCGCGCGAGGGCCAGCTTGCCGAAACGATGCAAGGCGCTGGTCGGTGAATCCTTCTGCTCTCCACCAAACCCGCGCAGAGATTCCGGCGAGAGCAAGATCACGTAGGACGGGATGAAGAGCATCGTCAGGATCCACGCTGTGAAGACGCCGAACGCCACGAAGCCACCGAATACCTGGACCGGAGGGATCGGCGTCAGGACCAGGGACCCGAATCCGACGATCGTCGTGACGGTCGTGAACAGCATCGGCGTGTAGAGCTCGTCCATGGCCGCGCGAACCGATTCGCGAATGTCCCCGGTCTTCTTGAAGTGGCCTTCGATCTCGCTGAGCAGATGAATCGCGTCGAGAACGGCGATCGGGATGAGAAAGACCGGGATCATCGAGCTCATGATGTGAACCGTGAATCCCGCGCCGACGAGAAGTCCCATCGTCCAAGTCACCGACAACATGGCCACGACCATGGGGGCGGCCACGATCTTCGGCTTGCGGAAGAAGAAGACCATGAGAAGGAAGATCGCAAAGAAGGCGATGGGAGCCGCGATTCCCATCTGCACGAACATCTCGATTCCAAAACTGTCTTCAGCGACGGGGAGCCCGGCATAGTGGTAGCGCTCGTCACCGTGATCTTCGGCAACCAGTGCTCGAACTTCGTCGGTGACGGCCTTGGCCTCGTCCTTTGATTTCAACGGAACGAAAATCGAAAGTGCCTTGCCATCGTCGCTGGCCAGCTTGCCCCGGAGTACTGGGTTCTCCTTGATGCGACTCAGGATGTATTCCGCTTCGTCACGACTTTGCGGGGGTTCTTCCATCAAGGTCTGAACGCGGAGGCCCCCGTCGTCCATTCGGGAGACGTCGTCCACCTCGGAAGGCGCCATGACGTCGTAGGCGATGACGCCTTCGTGTTGTTTGACCAGCTCGGTGATCTTCTGGACGCGGGCCAGGATCTCGGGGGTGAAGACGGACTCATCATGCTCGATGCCGATGACGAGGAAGTCATTGAGCCCAAACGTGTCCTTGATTTCGTGATGGACCACGCGCACATGCTCGCCCTCCGGCAGCATGTTCTCGGGATCGGTATCGACATTGACCCTGATGAGCTGCAATCCGAGGCCGACGGTGAGAAGCAGGATCACTGCGATGACCGCCTTCGGTCGATTCAGAGCCAGCTCCACCAGTAGTTTCTTCATCGTCTCCCTCGTCTCCCCAGCCGGGTGGCCCGGCTTCGTGCCACCGAATCTCGACTTCTGCACCCGTCTCGCCGGCGGCCTACGGGCGAAGCCCCGACTGCCGAAACTACGAAATATCCTTTCACAACTATACACTCATATGCAAATATAAGGATACGGTAATTCAGCAGTAGGTAACGAACTTTGACCAACAAAACACCTAAAACATTGGGAAAAGACACTTTGAGCCTGGTCGCGGAACGGTTCAAGGTCCTTTCCGACCCTCTCAGGCTGCAGATCCTACAGGAGCTAAGGCAGGGGGAGCGCTCGGTGAACGAGATCGTCGAGGCGACCGGAGCGGCCCAGGCCAATGTCTCCCGTCACCTCCAGATTCTCGCTCGCGCCCGGATCGTCGACCGCAGGAAGCAGGGGCTTCACGTGTTTTACCGGGTGGCCGACCCCACCGTTCTGGACTTGTGTGCTGTGGTCTGCAACGGCCTTGAAGAGTCCCTCGCACGCGATCTCGATTCTGTACGGGGAAACCCCGACACCCCCTGACGGGACGTTCGCGGATGACGTGACCGGGAGCGGCGGCGAGACATTGACATCCCGACCTCGGCCTCTCTACTCTGGCTACTTCGACAAGGCAGTTCGCGTCGTTGGGGGTGTCCTTCGGGACTGAGAGAGACCCTTAAGAACCTGATCTGGGTGATGCCAGCGTAGGGAAACGACCGAAGCCCGATCCGCACTTCCGCTGCGGCCCCGCTTCGCGTTTCTCATCCAATGGCCGGCCCGACCTCCCACGACCCACGCCTGCTTGGAGGTACGACCGTGAACGACATTCCGAGAAATGCCCCCATGCCCGACGTCCTCATCATCGGCGGCGGTGTTCTCGGTCTGGCTGCCTCCTGCGAGTTGTTGTCACACGGCTACACGGTCACGTTGGTCGATCGCGGCTCCGTCGAACGCGGCTCTCGAGACTGCGCCACCCGGGCGGCGGCTGGAATGCTCTCCCCCTATGCCGAACTGACCGAGCTCGACTCCATTCCGAACTGGGTCGATCTCATGGCGCTGGCACTTCGCTCCTATCCCGACTTCGTCCGGAACGTCATCAACACCTCGGGCCTTCACGTCGAGTGCCGTTTCCCGGGCTCACTTGTGACGAATGCCTCCGGTGGCAAGGGCTTCGACTGGGAACGCAGCGCCGAGCAGATGCGTGACCTCGGCGCCGATGTCGAGGTTCTCGATGCCGATCAGATCTACGACCGCGAACCCGGCCTGGAAGCCGAGTCCGGCCTCTTCTTTTCTGACGAAGGCTACGTCGACCCGCGGGCGCTTCACGATGCCCTTCGGCTCTCCTTTGTTGCATTGGGCGGAACGTGGATCGAAAGCGAGGTCTTTGACCTCATCATGGACGGAGACCAGGTGGTCGGCGTCCGATCTGGACGCGGGGACTTGCAGGCCGGCTCGGTACTCAACACTTCCGGACACGCCTGCGGCCGGTTCCTGTTACCCGAAGACAAGTTTTCCCTTCGCCCCACCCCGGTGGCCGGCGAAGTCATCCGGCTTCGTCCGCAGAAGAAAGACGAAGGGGTGCAGTGTGTCGTGCAGGTTCCAGGGCGGGCCTACATCGTACCGCGCGACGACGGCACCGTTCTCATCGGCGCCACCGTCTACGAAGGCAGTGACGAAGCCCGGGTTCGCGCGTCGGGAGTGGCGTCTCTCATCGAACGTGCCGCACTTTATCTTCCGGCCTCTGGTGAGTGGGAGTGGGTGGAAACCTGGTGCGGTGTCCGACCCCGGGCCGGCAGCGGCGAGCCCAAGGCCTGGGCCGACTCGCGTCCCGGTCTGTTTCACGGGATGGGACTGTATCGAAACGGCATCCTCCTCGCGCCGGTCGTGGGAGCGCAACTGGCTCGGCTGGTCGCGGAGTATCTGGGACAAGCCTCGCGTCGTTCTGTCGGAGGCCCCGGTATCGATCGCTAACCGTTTTCGCGGCCGAGCCGTATTCGCGCCGGAACGCCTGGATCCCTTGAGCGGAAGGCGGGTTCCAGCGCACAGAGCTTCGAATCGAGGATAGGAATGAGTGAGACCACTGAAAAGAAGCCTCTGACTCTCCAGGTGAACGGAGAAACCCGGAGTTTCGAGGATGTGACGACGATGAGCGACCTGCTCCAACGTCTGGGCGTCGAAACGGGAAGCGGCGGGCTCGCCGTCGCCCTGAATCTACATGTTGTCCCCAAGAGAGAGTTCGCGGACACGATACTGAGCGACGGAGACCGGGTCGAACTCGTCCAGGCGGTTCAGGGCGGATAAGGAACGAGAAAGGTAAGGACGGAAATGTCGAAGAAAGTGCGTGGACACCGCGGGCCTGAACTGCGAATCGGCGATCGCACGTATCGAAGCCGGCTCATGGTCGGCACCGGCAAGTACAAGGACTTCAAGGAAACGCAGGAAGCGTTGGACGAAAGTGGGGCCGAGATCGTCACCGTCGCCATCCGGCGGATCAATCTCGACAGCAAGGCCGAGGACAGTCTTCTCCGCTACATCGACCTCGACCGCTATACGCTGCTGCCGAACACCGCCGGTTGTTTCTCCGTGGACGAAGCGGTTCTCACCGCTCGTCTGGCCCGCGAGGCTCTGGGAACCGACCTCGTCAAACTCGAAGTCCTCGGCGATCAGCAAACGCTCTTCCCGGACACACGTGGGTTGCTGGAAGCGGCAAAGATTCTCGTCGACGAAGGCTTCTTCGTCCTTCCCTACTGCATGGACGACCCCATCGTCTGCAAGCAGTTGGTCGAGATCGGATGTCCCGCGGTCATGCCCTTGGGCGCACCGATCGGCTCCGGTCTCGGCATTCGCAATCCCTACAACATCCGGATCATCCTCGAGACGATCGACGTTCCGGTCATCGTCGACGCTGGCGTCGGAACCGCTTCCGATGTAGCGGTTGCGATGGAACTCGGATGCGACGGTGTCCTCCTGAACACGGCCATCGCGGGCGCGGACGATCCGATCGCCATGGCCCGCGCGATGAAACTGGGCTGTGAAGCAGGACGACTGGCGTACGAAGCCGGCCGTATTCCGCGAAAGCTCTATGCGAACGCATCGAGCCCGCTCGAAGGAATGGTCGAAGTCCCGAGCTGAACCTGACCGGGCATCGGCGCGACGAACCTCACGGAGGGGTGACGGATCCGAATGAAGATTCCCCGCTTCATGCTTATCACTCCTCCCGGTGTCGGACGCCGAACAAAACCCATTCGGGAGCTGTTGCTTCACCCGGATCTTGCCTCCGTGCCGCCCGCATCGTGGATGTTGCAGTGGCGGGATCCGGACAGCCGGTCTGACAAAGAGTCGGCATCGCAGGCAGGCGCCGGCGTCTCCGTAGTCCCAGCGTCGCCTCCACATGCGGGCATCCCCGCTTCTGCCGGATCGCCGGCCAACATGGACACCTGCGCTCTCCTGGAGTTGCGTTCCGAACTCGAAACTCGTGGCTGGAACGAGGGTCGCGGCCCTATCTGGCAGATCAACGCCGGTTTGCCCGGAGCCGTCGACACCGCTCAACGACTGAAGGCCGGACTCCACCTTCCCGAAAGCGCGCCGTTACCGATCGGCATCGACAAGGTCCACGGTCCGGTCGGCCGGTCGACTCATAGCCTGGACGCCGCACGGGCAGCCGAACAGGAAGGCGTCGACTACCTCATCTTCGGCCCGATCTTCGCCACGCCTTCCAAGGCGGCCTACGGAACGCCGCAGGGGCTGAAACAACTGCAGAAGGTCACCGCAGCCGTGAGCGTTCCTGTCCTCGCGGTCGGCGGAATCGACCTGAAGCGTGTCGCGAAATGCGTGGACGCCGGGGCCCACGGCGTTGCCGTGATTCGCGAAGTTTGGGACAGTCAGGAACCGAGTGAGATGCTTCTGCGACTCGTCGCGGCGGCCGACCCCGGGGCATTCTCCGCTCGCGGAACCAGCAGCGCCGCCGACGGAGACGCCGGATCGGGAGACGCTGTTCCCTCCGCGGATCCTGACGCGGTCGAACTCCCGATCGAGGACTTCATCGACCTGCACTACTTCCGGCCGAAAGAGATCCTGGATGTCGTCGATGCGTATCTCGAGGCCGCGCAGGAGGCGGGATTCACCGAAGTCCGGCTCATCCACGGTAAGGGAAAAGGGTTCCAGCGGGACCGGATCCAGACGATGCTCGACTCTCACGCCCGCGTCGATTCGTTCCGCGACGCGCCCGCCCATCGCGGACACTGGGGCGCGACAATCGTGACCTTGGTCAAGAGTTCTCGGTAAGAATCCTCGGGACCGGTATACTCTCGGGTCAGCCCGGCTCTTGGATTCCAAGCGACGCGACGAACGGCTTGATAGCTGGTCGAAGCCGGGCTTCCCATATAGCTCTACGAAACATCCGCCAACGTTCGAGGTGAGTTGATCCATGAAGTCAATGGACCAGACGCTCGACGAGATTCTTCCTCTCGTCTCCAAACCCAGCCGCTATCTCGGCAACGAGTTCCACGTCACGCGAAAGCAACCGGAACCCGGAATGGTGCAGTGGTGCCTGGTCCTACCCGAGGTCTACGAAATCGGGATGAGTCACTGGGGTCTCAAAATCCTCTATGACGTTCTCAACCAGCGGAAGGATTCCCTGGCCGAGCGCGGCTACTCCCCGTGGTTCGACATGGAAGCGCAGCTTCGTCGCACGGGCCTGCCGCTTTATGCACTGGAGTCGAAACGTCCGCTCGGCGAATTCGACTTCGTCGGGTTTTCGCTGCAGTACGAACTGACCTACACGAACATCCTGCAGTGTCTGGATCTGTCGGGAATCCCGCTGCGTTCGCGAGATCGTCGGGATGAGGATCCCCTCATCATCGCGGGTGGCCCCGTCGTCAGCAATCCGGAGCCGGTCTCCGACTTCATCGACATGTTCCTGATCGGTGACGGCGAGGAGATGATCCACCGGATCACGGATCTCTACAAAGAGACGCGCGACCTTTCCCGTTGGGAGAAGCTGCGCCGGTTCGCATCGCTTCCCGGGATCTACGTTCCGCAGATGTACGAGCAGAAGTACGACGACGAGGGGCGCCTCGTCGGAACCTTCCCTCTCTACGAAGACGTACCGAAACGAGTGCAGCGGCAGTTCATCATCGATCTCGAGAACGCGCCGGTTCCGGAGAAGCCGATCGTCCCCGTTCAGGACATCGTCCAGAACCGGCTCTCCGTCGAAGTTCTTCGCGGATGCACCCAAGGCTGCCGCTTCTGTCAGGCGGGTTACCTCTATCGCCCGATCCGGGAACGCAGTGTCGAGAAGGTCCTGGACATCGCCGACAAGGCCATCCGCAACTCCGGTTGGGATGAAGTCGGACTGACGTCGCTTTCGACCGCCGACTACACCCAGCTCTCTCCTTTGGCCGATGTTCTCAACGAGCGTTTCGCCAGTGACCGGGTCGGCATGGCCCTGCCTTCGTTGCGCGCCGACTCGTTCGGCGTGGAAGTCGCGGACAAGGTCAAGGAAACGAAGAAGACCGGCTTTACCTTCGCACCCGAGGTCGGCAGCGAACGGCTGCGCCTTGCCGTCAACAAGCTGATTCGCGATCAGGAGTTCTTCGACGCAGCCGAGATCGCCTTCTCCCGTGGTTGGAGGCTGATCAAGATGTACTTCATGATCGGCCTCCCTACCGAAGAGTGGGAGGATGTCGACGGCATCATCAACTTCGTCAACAACATCAAGGCCATCGGGCAGAAGCACAGCCGACGAAACTCGGTCAACGCATCGATCGGCTCGTTCGTGCCGAAGAGCCACACTCCGTTTCAGTGGGATGCCTTCGAACCCGTCGGACTTCTGGAAGAGAAGATTCGTTACATCCGCCGCAAGTGCAACACGACGGCCAGCCGCATCAAGTGGCACGATGTGAAGACTTCACACCTGGAAGCAATCTTCTCGAAGGGCGATCGTCGTCTGGGCGCATCGATCGAGTGGGCCTACCGCCAGGGCGCCCGCTTCGACGGTTGGACCGAGCACTTCGACTACGACATGTGGATGCGCGCCTTCGAAGAGACAGGTGTCGACGTCGCCTACCACACCGGTCGCCGCGAGTACACGGATGCGCTCCCTTGGGACCACATCGACATTCGGGTCAGCAAGAAGTGGCTGCAACGCGAGCGCGTCAAGACGGACGAGGCCATTCTCGAAATCGGCAAGTCTCTCGTCACCGATTGTCGCCACGGGGACTGCACGGCCTGCGGAATTCCCGGGCTGCCGTTCGACACGCAGCTCACTCCAGCAATTGACGATGAGAAGCTCGAGCAGCTCAAGGCCAAGGCGCGGGCTTCCGCTCCGCGGGCCGAAGATCACGGAATGGTCTGGCCGATTCGGATCCGTTTCGAGAAGACCGGCCATGCCCGATTCATTTCTCATCTGGAGATGGGAACCGTTCTCGGGCGCGCCTTCCGCATGGCCCGCATCCCGGTCGCACATTCGCAAGGGCACAAGCCGCGACCCAAGCTCGGCTTTGGTCCCTCTCTGTCTGTTGGGATCGAAACGCGGGACGAGTACTTCGACGTCGATCTACTTCGCCCGTGGACGCCGGTCTTCATCGACGAGTTGAATGCGGTCCTTCCGGAAGGCATCCGCGTCCTTGGGGGGAAACCGATCCGACTGATGCCCGGCACCAAGCGACAGAGCCTCGCTTCCCTTGCCCGTCTCGCCCGCTACGAAGTGGATCTCAGCCGCTTGGCTCCAGAGCAGACCTCGCGGATGGAGTCCGTCGTTCGTGAGTTCTACGACACGGAGTCCTGCGTCGTGGAGCGTGCGCACTGGAATCCCCAGTCGTCACGGGAGGCCACGGATTGGGAGAGCCCGTTTGATCCGCTGGCAGCCGCTCCCGCACGCTCGGACCGCGAACCGAAGCCAGGCTCCAACGGTCAAGCCTCTGATGCCGTCAACTCGGGATCCGCGCCGGTCAATGGGCACGAGAAGGACAACGGCCGTGGTTCGCATGGTCGTGGCAGCTCGAAGAAGCCGAAGACGGTCGACCTTCACCTGGCTTTGAGAAACATGACCATCGAGACCGGAAAGCTTCAGCTGGAGCTGTACCTGGCTCGCGACGACGGTCAGGTCTGCAATCCCAAGGTCATCCTCGAGCGACTGTTTCGGATGAGTCCGGAAGAGCAGGCGAAGGTTCGAATCTGTCGGACTGCGGTCCTTCGGGAGAATGGGCGCGCGATCGAGGCCGAAGATGCGCTGGCTGAGGATCGGGTGGAGATCCCGGAGCCCGTGCGGTTGAGATAGCGGAGTACGCGTCCGTCAGGCGACCGGCTTCCTCGGATCCCGGAACGTGCTTCGCAACGCCAGAAACGGCAGACAGACGACCAGAAAGACCACCACATAGAGAACGCCCGCCGACTGCAACGCCACGTCGTGCCCCCAGCGGTCGATGGTCCAACCGAAAAGTGGGCCGAGCAAAGCGAACCCGGCCCGCACGCCGAGCGTCGAGACGGAGTTGGCCGTCGCCCGATAATCCGTCGGCACGCGTGTATTCAACGCGTCCTTGAGCACGACTTGAGTCAGTCCGCGTGCGACTTGAAAGCACAGGCCAAAGAAAATCCCGACGACGGCGCCACCCCAGGCCATTCCGAAGTATCCGATCACGGGCAGCAACCCGATGATGACGACCACGGGAGCCGACCCGATTCGATCCTCCACGGAGTGAGCGATCCGACCGACCAACGCCACCGTCAGGTTGTATCCCGCCCAAAGCCAACCGAACCAGGCCAGGGGTACTCCCTGCGACTGCCACAGGTCCTGGAACGCCCACACCGCCAGCAACGTCGCGAGCCCATAGAAGACGAGGTTGAGCAGAATGGCCCGGACAAGTTGCGATCGCCGAAAGAGCAGGCTCCAGACTTCTCCCAACTGATCCAGGTGACTCTTCCCCTGGTTTTGTCTTTGACGCGGCGGCTCCTCCAAAGACAGCGCAAGGAAGAACGGCACCCACGCGGTGATCGCGTTGACGGCCGCAGGTAGTTGCAACGAAACCAGCACGAGGAGCCCTCCGGCGATGGAAGCTGTCGTCTCTCCGAGCTGCGCATAAAACAACCTGCGACCTAGGGAGGAGATCCCACTTCGCTCCCCTCTTTCTTCCGGAAGTTCCCGCCGCAACGCTTCGTCGGTGTCGTAGATGAGAGCAACGTCCGCACCGGAATAGAGGCTCGCGCCGATCGCGGCAAGTGTCTCGAAAATGACGAAGTCAGCGAACGAGTCGGCAACGGCAAACCAGGTAAACGCTGCTCCCGCGCTGAGGCCGGAAAGCATGAGCGTCGACTTACGACCGATGTGATCGGAAACGTAACCGGACGGTACCTCGAACAACACGATCAGCGTGGCAAAGACGGTCTGGAGGATATAGACCTGCCGCATGTCGAGCCCGTGCCAACGGAAGTAGGGCACGGCCACCGGCATGATGACGAGGAACATCCAGAAGAAGTTGATCCACTGGACCTTCCGGAAGTTGGATTGCAGTCGTTCACGATCCATGGGCTTCCGCGAAGTCTAACCCGGAACCCCAATTCCTGCCGGTATCGGCTCAAAGGACCGGCCACGGACGAATCTGAACGCCTGAGCATCGTCGAAACACGTATCAGCATTGAACGGCCGGCGACTTCTGAGCGAGGGGACAATTACTCGCAACTCGTTCTCCAGGAGGAACCACATATGCGTTGGGGGTTCGTCGTACTTGCGTGCGCGCTCATCATCTCTTCCCTGCCGACCACCGCGGCCGCTCAGGCTCACCTCAAGGCCCATCTCGGCGGCGTCCAGGAAAACCCGCCGGTGGCCGGTGACGGAAGCGGCACGGCTTCCTTTACTCTGATTGACAACACGATCTACTACACGCTGACCGTCGAGGGACTTTCCGGACCGGTGACGGCGGCTCACCTTCATCGAGGGCAGCGAGGCGTCAACGGCCCGGTCGTTTTCGACCTGGGTGGTGACTTCAACTTCCACGCTCCGAACACCGCGACCGGCGAGATCGCCGGGCTGACCTCAGCCGATGTCGCCGATCTCCTCAGCGGTTCGCTCTACCTCAACGTTCACACTTCGGCGAACCCCGGCGGTGAAATCCGGGGGCAGGTCGATCTCGCCTCAGGAGCGCACCTCGTCGCCGACTTGGACGGGAATCAGGAGAATCCTCCGACCGGGGCTGCGGGGACAGGAACCGGCGCCTTCATCCTTACGGAGGAAGCCCTCTTCTACGATGTCACGGTGACCGGCCTTACCGGCGGGATCACGGCCTCTCATTTTCACTCCGGCGCGCTCGGCCTGAATGGAGGAGTCGTCCGCGATATCGGTGGCTCTTTCGCAGGAAACCGCGCCGTCGGCGTTTGGAATCGCGGATCGAGCGCCCCTGACCTGACTCCAGCTCTGGTTCGGGACCTGCTGACCGGCGAACTCTATCTCAACATCCACACTGCGGCGAATCCGGGCGGCGAAATCCGCGGCCAGCTGCAGCTCGCATCCGGCTTCGGCTTCCGGGCCAACTTCGACGGCGACCAGCGGGTTCCGCCACTCGATACAGACGCAGAAGGAACCGCGGCGTTGACCCTGACGCCGAACGGGCTCACCTATGACATCACGGTCGAAGGACTGACCGGGCCGATCATCGACGCTCACTTTCACCTTGCCGCGGCCGGAAGCAACGGTCCCGTGGTGCGGGGAATCATGGCTGACTTCGTCGGCAACACCGCACGGGGAGTCTGGTCGCCGACCGATTCGCAGGCGCTGACGCCACAGATGATCTGCGACCTGCTGGAGGGCAACCTCTACATTAACGTTCACACGACGGCCAACCCGGGCGGCGAGATCCGTGGCCAGGTTCTGCTGAACTCGGCAACGTCGTTCACGGCGCGTTTTTCGAGCGAGCAGGAGAATCCTCCGACCGGTGAAGCCGGGACCGGAACGGGCACCTTCCGTTTGACCGGAGCCGGACTCGAATACGACATCAGCATCGATGGACTGACCGGCGCCATCACAGCCGCGCACATCCATGACGGTACGGTCGGCGTCAACGGCGGCGTCGTCTTCAACCTCGGCGGCTCCTTCACCGGCAATCACGCCCACGGCACATGGGCCGCTCCGAGCGGTGCTCAGATCAAGGAACTCCTCGCCGGCAACTACTACGTCAACATCCACACCGGCGCGCACCCGGGTGGCGAGTTGCGGGGACAGGTTCTTCTCAGCTCAGGATGCGGCGTTGTCTTCCCGCTCAACTCCGAACAGGAAGAGCCGCCGGTCATGACTCCGGCCGACGGCACCGGCGCGGCCACCCTGACGCGGGACGGTCTTGTCGTCAACTTCACGGTCGACAACCTGTCGTCCGCGTTCCTGGCCACCCACATCCACGGCGCTCCGACGGGAACGAACGGTGGAGTCCTTTACAACATGACGGGCGCATACGCGGGCGGTCACGCCGAGGACGTGTTTGCGCCGGCCGACGGACTCACCCCGGCAGCCTTCGACGATGTCCTGCTCGGAAACACCTACGTCAACGTCCACACGGGATCTTTCCCATCGGGCGAACTTCGCGGACAGCTCATCTTCTCCGAAGGGTTCTTCGCGGACGCCCTGCTCAATGGAGGCGCGGAAGTTCCACCCTTCGGCTCTTTGGCGTTGGGAACCGGTGCATTCCAGCTGAGCGACGGGTTCATGGCCTACGACGTTTCCTACGACGGCCTGGAAGGTCCGTTCCTCGCGTCCCACTTCCATCAGGCGCCGGTCGGATCAAATGGACCGGTCCGGCATGACATCTCCGGTAGTTTCGTAGCCGGTACCGGCCGCGGAATCTGGAGGGAGGATGACGCCCAACCGTTGACCACGGATGACTTCTGCTCCTTCATCCGTCGGGACATGTACGTCAACATCCACTCGAACGCGTCCCCTGCGGGAGAGATTCGGGGAGACCTCGACGAGATGACGCCTGCCAGCACGCCCGACGCGCCTGCTGTTCCGCAGTTCGTCGTGAAGGCGACTCCCAATCCGGCGCTCGACCGGACAACGGTGTCCTTCCAGCTCGAGCGCGACGGAGAGGTCTCGGCTTCACTGTTTGCGCCCGACGGTTCCCTAGTTCGTCCCGTCTTGCAGGAAGCCAGGACGGCTGGAAGGCTGGACATCACGGTCGACCTGGGCGGCCTTCCGGTCGGGATGTACTTCCTGCGGGTTGAGCAGGAAGGACGAAGCGGAGTGGCCAAGCTGCTGCGCATCGAGTAGATCGAGAAAGATGTATCAAAGGAAGCTCCTGGGATGACTGTTCATCAAGCGTCACGCAAGCAACGGCATTGGTTCGTGACCACCTAGACCTCCCGGTAGCGCAGCGGACCGTTCTTACCCCGGAGCGGTCCACAAAGGCCGAAAGCTTCACGCTTTCGGCCTTTGCGTTTGCCACGATTCCGACACTCCTTCTCGGCTGAGACCGCCTTCCTCGCGTCATCTCGAGAACACGAGGCTAGATCATCATTCGGCCCGACGAACGCGCCGCTTCCCGGATGCCCAAAACCCGATACCCGCACGTCCGGCGAAACGGCGCGCCAAGCGCGCGCCGTTTCGCCCTCCGGAGGAACGCGCCGCAACGCGGCGCCGTTCCGCACCAAAACAGAAAAAAGACGACCGGTCGGCCGTCTCTCCTCTGCATCCCGTCTTGTCTTGGACGGATGACTTTGCCGGAGCCATGCGGGGAGCTCCGGGCGTTGCCTTTTGGGCGTATAGCTTAGGCTTCGAGAGCCTCTCCGTTGTTCTGACGACGACGACGGACGATACCGGCCAAACCGAGACCGCCACCGAGCAGCAGCATCGTGGCCGGCTCCGGTACCGGGTCGGCGACGGCGCGCATCTCGAGCTCGTCATTTCCACAACCCATGGTCCAGTGCATGTCGTAGGTCGAGGAGCCACCGTTCATGTCGCCGAGATCGATGATGGCCTCGATGGCGTAGCGACCTTGCCAGGAGGCGTAGCTGAACTGCGTCGATGCGCTGTTGTTCCAGCTCGTAACCCGAAGCGGATCACTGACGCCGTTCCAAGCCTGGCCCCCGCCGATCGCAGGGTTCTCCCAGTTGAGGTTGCCGCTACGAAGCGCGCCGTTGCCGTCGACATCGACCGCGTACTCGTAGTTTCCGTCAGAGTTGAGGTCGAGGCCGATGTCACCGGCATGAAAGTAGTCGTTACCGGAAGCCCGTCCACTCAGCGGGAAACCGGTAACGACGGCAACGTAAAGGTACTGTCCGTCGATGGCCATGTAGGCCGCTTCCGCATCGTAGGCGTCTCCGCCGTAGCCCGGGTCGAGCCAACCGCTCTGGTTGTCCCCGACCTTCCAGTCTTCGACGACGTAGTTGATGTTGTTCGGCGCGAAGCTGTTCGGGGCCCAGTTGTCGTAGCTCACCCCGAACGTGTCGAGGAAGAGCGAGGCCTCGGCTCCGGGGGCCGATGCGAGGAGGAAAGCGGCGGCTGCGGCGCCACCGAGCAAGATCGTTTTCTTCATCCCTTCAGGTGCTCCCTTGTTGTTGGCCGGACCTTCGATCCGGTACGCGTTCAGGCGGTGCTGTCACCATTGTACTACACTCATCGTCCTTCATGTCTGATATTTCCCGTATATCGCACAAAGAAATGTCTGGGCCGCTCGCCCGATCTAAGCTCATAACTGCCAACCAGATGGGGATACGACAAGTCAACGGTATCGCCAGATGACACCGGGATGGGGAGCGAAAATCAAGACTTTGAAACCAAAGGCGTCACCGTTAGATGTCACCCGATATGGCGGATCCTGGCCGTTGCGCCACAACCGGTCTCATCACGTTGGGACAGCCGCAACGGCCCGGAGGATCTGCTGAGGACCTTCTATGCGTTCGCCGGTGCGTAGATCTCGCCGTGGAAGCGCTTCACCTCGATACCCGCGGACTCGAGGAATGCCGTTGGGAGAACCCCACCGGCAAATATGAAGACATAGTCGTTCGCCAGAGCCACCGGCTCACCCCCGACCTCGAGGAGGACCTCTTCGTCGTGGATCTCCTTCGGACTGGCCTCGAGAAGCAACTGGACCTTGTTCGCGTTGACCGCCTCATCGAGTCGCGCCTGATTCTTCGCCTTGATGCGGTCGAAGACGCGGCGTCGATGGGCGAGGTGAGCGGTCGCCCCTGCCTCTCCCAGCGCGATGGCCGCTTCGACCCCGGCGTCCCCTCCGCCGACGACGAGACAGCGGCTGCCCCGGTAGTCGTCCGCATCGAGCAGGCGGTAGGCGACCTTTTCCTTTTCCTCACCTGGGATGCCAAGCTTTCGGGGCGTGCCTCGGCGTCCGATGGCGAGAATGACTCGCTGCGTTGCGATCTCCTCGCCCTCGGCCGTTCGAACGCTGAAGAAACCATCTTCCTTGCGGGTCACTGCATCGACTTTGACGCCGGTCCGAACCTCGAGACCGGTCTTCTCGATGATGTCATGCCAAACCTGCAGCAGAGCCTCCTTGCGCACACTCGTCACCTGGATCTTTCCATAGAGAGGAAGATGCACCGGCTTCGTCATCACGATCTTGTTCCGGGGGTAATGGAGAACCGTTCCCCCGACCGAGTCCTGATCCAGAGTGACGAAGTCGAGCTTCGCCTCCATCGCCGAGAGCGACGCAGCCAAACCGGCCGGCCCCGCTCCAACGATGACGAGCTGTCGAACGCCTGCCTGAGGAGCTGGCGGGTTCTCGAGAATCGCCTGAACGCATTGCATGCCCTGGGTCATGGCGTTGTAGATCAACCCCATCCCGCCCAGCTCGCCGGCGATATGAATTCCTGGGACGCTGGTTTGAAAATCACTCTGCAAGAGGGGAATGTCGATGCCCCGCTTCTCGCTGCCCATAACGAGAGAGATCGCGTCGACGGGACAGGCTCGCATGCACTCGCCGTGACCGATGCATGAGGTGGGATTGACCAGTCGGGCCTGGCCATCGACGAGGCCGATGACGTCCTTCTCCGGACAGGACTGAACGCAAGAGTCCGTTCCGATACAAACGTCGAGATTGACGTGCGGTCGTAGACTGGCCGGTTCGGCTCCCAGGGCAGTCGCGCGCGCGAAGTCGACCCTCATTTGCGCCATCCGTCGTCGGGCCGCAAACATGGACTTCACGGTCCAGACGAGGATGGCCAGAATCGCGATCGCGCCTGCGACAACGACCTCTACCATGAACACTCCCCCCTGAGGATGTCGTTGCAAGTCCGTGGATCCTAGGGGATCCTCGCCGACGAGCATGACGCGCTGGCTTCCACTTGTCTACGCCTCCGTTCTTGTCGTTGAGGCGATCTGGCTGACTTGGCGATTCGTTACGGATGCGCCTGACTCCGCCGACCCTTTCAGTGTCACTCTCGGATGGCTGGGAGTCATCTCGATGATCGTGATGCTGATCTACTCGTTCGCGCGGCGCTCCGTTCGACTGAGACGATGGGCTCCGCTTCGAGTCTGGCTTCATTTCCATATTTTCTGTGGTGTGCAGGGCGTGCTCTTCGTCTTCTTTCACTGCTGGCCGATGCTCTTCACCCGGACCGGCCCAGTTCAGTGGCTGAATCCCGGAGTGATCAACGCGATCGCTGTGCTCGTCGTTTTCCTTTCCGGCATCTTCGGTCGGTATCTCTACTCCATGCTTCCGCGAGCACGACGTGGCGAACAGATGCAGGCCTTGGAGGTCATCGCCGAGTTGCAACGGCGGGGCATGGACGACCTTCCACTCGAAGTGCGGGACTTGTGGCGAACGGATGCGGCTGGAAATCTTGCGTTGGACTTGGAGGGAGGCGGCGTCCTCAGTCTGATCCGCGCGGACTGGGAAACTCGAAGGACGTTGCGACGGCTTCGGGAGCTCGACCTCACGGCCGAGATTCGGGAGTTGGCCGAGCGGCGCGTTCGCCTCTCGCGACGACTACGGGCCCTGGCCGTCGCCCAGCCCTGGTTCGAACTCTGGATCGTGGCCCATCGTCCCGTGGCCGCGATCATGTTCGTCGTGACCGCGGTGCACATCATTCTTTCCTACATGTACCGGATCTGATCGGGATTCAGGTCCCTACCGGATTCGCCATCCCCACAGACTGTGGCAGTCGGCGCAGTCGGTTGCGCCGAATGCGTGGTTGGCGTTCTGCGGCGCACGCGCGGCATCGAGGGCGTGGCAACCGAAGCAGTCCGTCTCGACACCAACCCAGCGTTGATTGAGATGACACCAAGCGCACGGAGTGACCTGGTGTCGCCCACGAAGAGGCCATCCGGTCGATGAGTGATCGAACCGGGCCAGTCGCCAACGGTCCGGTTGATGGCAGAGTTCACATTCCGAACTCATGCCGCCGGCGTGCGGGTCGAGATGACAATCCGCACAGCGTCCCGTCGGCCGAGCCGTGTTCACGGCATGGCAACTCGAGCACGGAAGATTGCTGTGTCGGCGCTCCAAAGGGAATCCAGTCGTCTCGTGAGCAAACGCCATGCCCCTAGCGTCGGCAAACGAGACTCCGCGCTTCGGTTCGTGACACGACTCACAGTTGTCACCCAGGTCTTCGCTGTGCGTTGGAACGTGACACACTCCGCACTCGGTTGCGTCCTCCGCAGCCACCATCGACGGACCGAGACTCGGACCGTGACAGGAATCGCAGTCGAGACTTTCGTGGGGACCATCGAGCTCGAAACCCGTAACTGCGTGGTCGAAGTCCGGAACCGGAGAGAACGCCACCGCGTTGTGGCAGTCCGCACAGTCATCTCCCAACTTTCCGGCGTGGCGATCGAGATGACAGCTCGCGCAATCCGATGCCAAAGGTTTGAGTTGCCCTCCGAGGTGACACGCCGCGCAGTCGGTCTGTGCGTGCGCGCCCTCGAGCGGCAACGCCGTCTCGGAGTGGCGCTGCACGTCGAAGGTGGAAGGGGACCACACGTCGGTCGTGTGGCAGGACGCGCAGTCGTTGCCGACGCTTCCTCCATGTACGTCGTCGTGACAGTCGACGCACTCCCGAACCCCGCCGGACGTTTCGTCATGCTGCGCGAACATGAACTCGCTCGACGCAGGATGGATCGAAGCGGGATCGTTCGACGCAGGATGGTTCGACGCAACATCGAGAACGACCAGTTCAAAGACCGGTTCCGAAGGCAGGAACTCCGACCGGCCCGACGCCTCAGCTTCGTGACATGCCTGACACGGCGTATCCACGTGCCTTCCCGTCAACGGGAAGCCGGTCGTGGAGTGATCAAAGGTCGAGTTCTCGAAACTGTCCGTCCCGTGACATCCCGCGCAGTCTCCAAAGTCTCCGTGCGCAACCCGGCCGGTCTCGGCGTGACATCCCGAGCACTCCTCAGGCACCGCCCGGAAGTCGGTCAAATCGCCGTGGCACCCGTCGCAACTGACCCCGAGGTGTTCCCCGTCCAGTCGAAACCGGGAGTCCCGACTGTGCTGAAACTGTCCTTCTTTCTCCCAAGACGTCGCGAAGTGACACTGACTGCATTCGCCGAGGGGGCGATGCGTTTCATCCGCGGCGTGACAGGCACTGCATCGCGTCGGAGTATCGACAAAATTCCAGCCCGCATGGCAGCTCAGACAGTCGCCGGTTTGATGATCTTCCGGAAGCGCGCACGTGCAGGCGTCGTGATCGAACGAAGCCGGTTTGAATCCCTCCACCTGATGGCAGGTGTCGCACGCCGAGTCCGTGCCGCCGTGTGCCTGCTGGTGGCAGTCGGCACAGGGAACGACAGGTTCGAGGTGATCTCCGTTCAGATGGCAGTCGCCGCAGTCCAACCCCTCGTGACCGCCGTGGACGGGCACTTCGTGAACGGACAACGGCTTCAACATCTGCGGCCAACTCGACGCAATGTGGCAGGAACCGCAGTCCGTCCCGAACGTCCTGGCGTGAGCGTCCTCGTGGCAGTCGGCACACGCTGAGTTCATTTCCCGAATCGATCCGGTGTGACAGGCGCTGCATTCCAGACTGGCGTGCAGGAACTGAAGCGGAAACCCGGTTCGGTCGTGATCGAAGTCTTTTCGGGCGGCTTCGCGGGTCAGCGACTCGTCCTCGCCGCGATGATCGGTGTGACAGTCGACGCAGTCCTGGTCGGAAACGGATGCATGGAATCCGACAGCCATGTCGATGCGCTCTGCAATCCCGGTGTGGCAATAGAGACACTTCTCGTCGGGAACGCCGGAGAAGGTCATGTGACACTGCTCGCAATCGCCTGCGATTTCCGAATGCCCGGTGCCGACCGGTCCGGGGGACATGAGCGCACGCCAGGACCCCTTTCCCGCGTGTGCCTCGCCGACGAAACCAATCCCAATCGCGAGGAGGATGAAGACCGCCCGGGAAAGCCAAAGTCCAGACGTGCAAGAGAGCGCTCTCGAGAAGCGGTTCGCGGGGAAGCGGTGCGCGGGGAAGCGGTTCGCGGGGAGGCGTTGCATCAGTTTCGGCGCTCCCAGCGGGTACCGAGCTGAAGGTAGAGCCGCAGCTCGTCCCGATCGTCGAGGTTGAGTTCGAAGTCCGCTCCCGCGAACTGGAGCCCGCGAACGTAGAAGAGACGAAGGAACGCGATCGAGTCCGTTTCCAATGTGAACAGTCCAAGGTCATCCTGACGGGTCGGGGCGTCAGGCTCACTATTGCGAACGGTCCGGCCCGAGTACGGCGACGCTTCTCGGCGCAGTCGACTCACGCCGATCTCCGTTTCCAGGGACCGGAACGGCATTCCAACGGAACCACTGAAGTAGGTCCGGTCGACATCGAACCGTGTCTCGTGACCAGACTCCGGATCGATGACGTCGTGATAGACGCGCCCGCGCAGGAAGAGACGTCCCAGGCTCACGTCATGCAGGTCGAGTGCGGCGCCGAAGCGGGTCTCGTTTCGTTCCGGTCTCGAGCGCAGGCGGACCTCCGCCCGCACCCATCCGCGAGAGAAGGTCTGAACAGTGGCCCGAAGGCGATGATCTGTGAACTTGGGTTCTTCGTCTTCGAAAGACAGCGCCCCTTCGTCTTGCTTGTCTTCAGTGAGTCCCTGGCGATAGACGCTGGCGCGTTGAGTGTGGACGTCGTAGCGCCATCGCAGACTCCGGTTGGGGCGATACTCGACGAAGAGGCTCCCGTTGAAGAGATCCAACGCCTGAAGATCCAACTCCACGTCTTCCCAATCCGGGCCGAGCACGAACCCGGCACGTTCCGCCATGGACAGGCGCCCGACGATCGTCAGCTCCGCTCGGGGCCGGAACCATCCGTGAATGTATCCGTTCCAGCTGCCGTAACGACGGTCCAGCTCCTGATCGTCGCCTCCCCCTTTGAGAAGGATGGCATCTTCTTCCGCGTAGGCCACGACGCCTTGCAGGCTCTTGTTCGTGCCTTGCCAGTTGAGCGCGCCGCCTGCTGCCGGAAGAAACTCATCGAACGGAACGTTGCGCCGTGAGGTGAGGACGCCGCGGCGGCCGCCGAAGAGAGAGGCTTTCCAACGAGCACGCTGGTAGTTCAAGCCGACGGCGTCGACCGGCAGCAGGACAGTGGACGGGGCGAGAAAGCGTCCTGCCTTGAGATGCAGGCGACCGGGAATCGCTTCGTACTCGAGATAACCGGCATAGAGCAGTCGAAGGGTGCTGTTCTCGACATCCCCGCTCAGGGCCTCCCGGCCGTGATAGTCGAGCACGAAGGAGAAGCGTCCTTCGCGTGCGGAAACGAGGAACCGTGATCCCAGATCCTGGGCCGAGAGTTCGGCGGGCGTCCCCGCGCCGGGCCCGTCGTTCCGGCTTTGGGAGCGGAAGTAGTCGAGAACGACTTCGCCCTGATAGGAACCGGCCTGCGCCGGAGAGGCGAACCCCACGAGCAGGACGCAAATGAGTAGGCGGGCTCCGTTGAACCAACTACATGGGAGGCGCCGCTTCGACATGCGGGAGAGTCTAAATGGACCACGCACGAACGTCTACTGCGGTGACAAATGGTGGAGCGACCGCTGGAGCGACCGCTGGAGCGACCGGCGGAGCGATTGTTGGAGCGACTGTTGGAGCGACCGGCGGAGCGACTGTTGGAGCGACCGGTGGTGCCGAGCGCTCCACGTTGAGATAAGGTCACCCTGGGCGTGCTTACTTCAGCAGCTCCTCCGCGATCGTCTTGGCGAGCTTCCCATCCACGTCCGCCTTGTGGTTCTTCATGATGTAGCCCATCACCTTGCCCACGCCGCCCGGACCTTCGGCTCCGGTTTCGGCGATGGCAGCCTCAACCCAGCCACGGGTCGTCGCTTCATCGGCGAGCTGGGGCAGGAAGGTCTCGATGATGGCCAGCTCGGCTCTTTCCGCTTCGGCGAGCTCGGGTCGGCCGCCGTTTTCGAAGGCCTCGATGCTCTCGCCGCGCTGTCGAGCCAGACGCCGAAGGATCCCAACTGCCTTCTCGTCATTCACCGAATCCGAATTGTCCTTCTTCATCTCTTCGATGAACGCGGCGCGGAGCCCGCGAAGGGTCGTGGCACGGTCGCGGTCGCGGTTCTTCATGGCGGCAGTCAGCTCGCCGTTCACTTGTTCGTAGATCGACATCAGAACCTCACACGGATGGCGTTGGTTTTCGGTCGCACGGTACGTCGTCCAAAGGCGGTCAAAGTCCGCGGAAACACAGAGCATGCACAAAGTGAGGCTGGGCTTCAACGCCATGGCTTTGGGCGAGGATCATTGCGCGCTTTCCACGAAGCGGCGTCCGCAACCCGATCCGCCCTGCCTCATCGACTCCGCTTCACCGGCTGAGGAACGTCACCGCCCGCGTGCGAACCTCCCCCGCACTCCGCATTCTGACGAAATAGGTGCCCGAAGCGATCGACTCTGCAGTCGGGTCAAACGTCCAGCGGTGGCTTCCTGCGCCGAAGCGACCGTCCCCGATTTCCATGACGAGAGCGCCGGAGGCATCGTACAGGTCGATCCGGACATGCCGGGATCTGCCCAGTTCGAATACGAGCTCGACGGGGCCGGACGCCGGGTTTGGCTCCGGGGACCGCAATACGAGTCGGTCAAAACTGAGGTTATCCGTTTCCGGCGCCGACGCCGGATCACACGGGAATGGCTCGCAGGGAAGCGACTCCAGAAAAACTCCGCCACTGTTATCACACTGCGACCGGCTGGTGAAGGTGCAGGTCAGGCTCAGACAGCAGGCCCCGAATCCCGGCGGACACTCGCAGGGACTGGGCTCACATGAGGAAT
The DNA here is from genome assembly GCA_030431975.1 of bacterium. Classification (GTDB taxonomy): domain Bacteria; phylum Eisenbacteria; class RBG-16-71-46; order CAIMUX01; family CAIMUX01; genus JACKCR01. The sequence goes on from JAUIHP010000001.1 coordinate 219,850, forward strand.
CATCCCCGAGGTAGGTTCCGCCAAACTCGAATTCGCACTCCCAGCCCTCCGTAACCTGACAGATACAGTCGACGAAGCAACAGGCACCCGTGGGCTGGGGACAAGGGTTTGGATCGCAAGTCGTATCGCTTCCCTGGAAGACCCCTTCGAAACAGGCACATGAAACCTCGTCCACCGCCCAGCAGGAGCCATCGGGATAGCAGCAGGCACCCGGAGGACAGGACGTGCAGGGAGACGGATCGCAGTTCGTCCAGTCTCCCTGGTAGTCCCCGAAGCACTCCTCAGGGCTGGTCACCCGGCAATCGCAGGAACCGCAGCAGGCACCGACAATCGCGGGCACATCGCATTGTTCGTTACCAAGCTCGTTCGACAACCCCGGGCTGCCTAGTGTGTCGAGAATGAAGTCGGCCGCATTGTCATCGGTATCCCCGCCGTCAGGACAGCGAGCCAGCGACGTGCCTTCGGGTACATCCTCTGCGGGAGGTCCCTCACACGTGAGGCCGGATACGCCGTAGCAAACCGCGTCCACCGTTACGCCCTCGAGTCGGAGCTCAATGGCACCGGGGCTGTCCAGCCAGTCGCCGTCGTCGACAAAGTCGACCCTCGGGGTTCGGCCCATCCCGACGACGAAATAACCGTCTTCGGGGATCGTCTGCCCCTGTAGTTCGATGGTTCGATACGTCGCACCATCGGACCCCGCAATACCTACCAACGAGTAGCCGTCGAGCGATGCCCCACCTGGCCCCTTGAGCTCCACGAACTCCCGGAAATAGCATTCCCAGCCGGAATAGCGCACTTCGTTGATGACCGTTTGTCCAACTGCATCGGAAACAACGCCGAGAAGGACCAGGAGTGGCAGCGAAAAACAGGTTCGAACGAGGGCCACGGACATTTCGACTCCTTCACTTTCGTGCCTCCAACGAGGTCACTCGCGATGAGAAGAGAAAAGAGAGGAGAGGAGAGGAGAGGAGAGGAGAGGAGAGGAGGCCTACAGGGTAGCCGACGCCAAGTCTTCCGGTCCACGATCCCGTCGCCCCGCAACTATCAAAGTGGGGAACGCGATGCACATGCGGTCCGGGTAGCAAGTGTTCGGCAGTCCGTCACGGACGAGAGGCGCGGGCTCGGAGCAGGCCCTGGCCGACAGACTCAGACACGAGCCTAATACAATACGGAACAACGCCTTACCACCCTGCCCGCTTCAGTCCGCGACGAGCCACATCGACCTAGGAGACCGTTGCCGTCCGGCAACCTCCCCACTAGAATCAGGGTCTTGTCCAGAATTCCTTGAACACCTTCCATAGCCTGTAAGGAGCGCTCCAGCCATGACTCTGTCGATTCCCAAACCCGAGAATCAGCCTCTCATCGACTACCGTGGAGATGACCAGGAGTGGTCCGCGTTCGAGAAAGCCCTCGCCGGCATCCCCAAAGGTATGGACGTACCCATGATCATCGACGGAGAAGAAGTCTTCTCCTCGGAGAAGCTGGAGTCGATCGATCCATCGACGGGCGAGGTCTTCTGCACGGGACAGAAGGGAACGCTCGCGGACGCCGAGAAAGCCATGGCGGCAGCCGAACGGGCCAAGGCCGATTGGGCGGCGCTCCCCATTGACGCGAGGGTCCAGAAGTTCCGCGACCTCGAGTGGCTGCTGCATGAGAGGCGGCACGAGATCTGTGCGGTGACCGCGCACGAGTGTGGTTACAACGCGCCGGAGGTCAGCGGCGGTTGGGCGGAGATGATCGACTTCATCCGCTTCAATCCGTACTTCTACATGGACCTCGCCGACATCAAGTTGGGCGACGGCGACTGGGAAACGAACCAGATGCAGCTGCGCCCGCTCAAGGGATTCACCTGCGCGATCACTCCGTTCAACTTCCCTATCGCCATCGGCTACAACCTACCGACGGTGATGGCGCTTTGCGGAAACACGGTCGTGTGGAAGCCATCCAGTGATGCTCCGATGACTTCATGGATGCTGATGAAGGCGATCGAAGACGCCGGCTTCCCTCCGGGCGTCATCAACATGATCACGGGCGGCGGCCGCACGATGATGCCTCCGGTTCTGGAGCACCCGGAACTCACGGCGCTCAACTTTACGGGTAGCTACGACACCGCGCGAAACATCGCCGGCGTCCTCTTCGACGAGAAGCACGCACGTCCGCACTTCCCACGCTTCGTCGCCGAAACGGGTGGCAAGGACTTCCTCGTCATCGACAAGGACTGCGACGTTTGGGATGTGGCCGCCTGCATCATCTCAGGCGCATTCGGCCGGACGGGACAGAAGTGTTCTGCGAACAGTCTCGTCCTTCCGCACGAGAGCGTTTGGCCCGACATCAAAGCCGCCATCGTCGAACAGATGAAGTCGTTCCAGACGAAGAATCCGCTGGAGCGTGACTCCGATATGGGACCGGTCATCAACCGGGGCGCGTACGACAAGATCACGGGCTTCATCGAGCGGGGACTTGCCGACTCCAAGGTGGAACGTTTCCATGGAGGCGAGTTCTCTTCCGACAAGGGCACCTGGATCCAGCCGACCTTCTTCGAAGTCGGCACCGACGAACATGAACTCCTGAGCGTCGAGATCTTCGGCCCGGTCACCGCCGTTCGACCGGTCAAGGACGCCGACCAGGCCGTTCGCATCATCGAGAACAACACCTACCGCCTGACCGGTTCGGTTTGGTCGAACGACGAAACGTTCCTCGAAAAGTACGTCCCTGTCCTCAGCCAGCTCGCGGGCAACTTCTACGTGAATCGCAAGACGACGGGCGCCATCGTCGACCAGCAGCCCTTCGGAGGCGACGGGGCCAGCGGCACCAACTACAAGGCGGGCGGCGCATGGTACCTGTTGCAGTTCCTGAGCCAGGGGACGATTACCCGACGCCACGGACGGACGTTGCAGAACAAGGGACTGTGGGGCTGGAACCAGGGCTAGCCGACTATGACCATCCTCGTCGCCGTCTGCGATGTCGGCGAGGAATGGTTTGCCCGCGTATCTGTTTTCAAAGGTAGCGGGTGCGAACACAAGGCCAGATGGGTGTCCTTCGGCACTGAGCCTCGATTCGCCCTGAGAAACGGAACGGACACCAGAGGAACCCCTCTTATGAAGCTTACCTTTCACGGAGCCGCACGCACCGTCACCGGATCTCGACACCTCGTCGAGATCGGGGACAAGAAGATTCTCTTGGACTGCGGCCTCGTGCAGGGAAAGCGATCCGAGGCGGAAGCCCGAAACTCCAAGTTTCCTTTCGATCCGGCGGAGATCGACGCTGTCGTCCTGAGCCATGCCCACATTGATCACTCCGGAGTCATTCCGGCTCTGGTCAAGCGTGGCTTCAAAGGAAGCATCTATTCCACCCTGGCCACCGTCGATCTCGCCAACCACATGCTGCGCGACTCCGGCTTCATCCAGGAAAAGGACACGGCCTGGGTCAACAAGATCGCGCTCCGGCGCGGCAAGAACAAAGACAAGAATTGGGAGCCGAAGAAGCCGCTCTATACCGTGGCCGATGCCGAGGAAGCCATGGAGCACTTCGTCGGAGTCCGCTACAACGTACCCTTCCCCGTGCTGCCCGGAGTCAACTGCACCCTGAGAGACGCCGGCCACATGCTGGGGTCCTCGAGCGTTTCGTTGGAGTTCACCGAAAACGGCCGTGACCGGAGTGTCGTCTTCAGCGGAGACATCGGACGCCCCGACATGCCGATCATTCGCGACCCGCAGAGCGTGGCCTCTCCCGACATTCTGATCATGGAGTCCACGTACGGCGATCGCGACCACACGCCGAACTCATTGGTCGAAGAGAAGCTCGCCGACCTTATGAACAAGATTTGTATGCGTCGCGGCAAGCTCATCATTCCCGCGTTCTCCGTCGGGCGGACGCAGGAGATCGTCTACAAGATGACGCAGATGCGGCGCTCCGGCCTCATCGGTTCGTGCCCCATCTACGTCGACAGCCCGCTCGCCGTTCGGGTCACCGACGTCTTCGATCGTCATCCCGAGTGCTACGACAAGGAGATCCGCGAGGTCCTGCGCGAACAAGGGGATCCCTTCGGGATGGAAGAGATCCACTACATCAAGAGCGTCGAAGAGTCGAAGGAACTGAACAACCGCCGAGGTCCGTTCACCGTCATCTCCGCCTCGGGCATGATGGAAGGCGGCCGCGTTCTCCATCATTTGCGCAACAGCATTTCCGATCCCAACAACGCTGTTCTCATCGTCGGGTACCAGGCGCAGAACACTCTCGGCCGCCGCATCCTCCGTGGCGACGAGAAGGTCCGCATCTTCGGTGAACCCTTCCCCGTCCGAGCCGAGGTCTACGTCATGAACGAGTTCTCGGCTCACGCCGACCGCAACGAACTCATGACGTGGTTCGAGGACGGTCAGAAAAAGAGCAAGCGCGGACCCGATCGCGTGTTTTTGGTGCATGGCGATGAAGAGGCGGGAGAGGCGCTGGCCGGGCGGCTGGAAACGGTGACGACGGCGAAGATCACGATCCCGCACTTGGACGAGTCTTTCGACCTGTAGTCGCGGTTCTCACCCGGGCGAGTCGACCGCTGTGTCCCGCACAGGAGTGTGGAAGTCGCACCCTCGCCACCGTCAACCGCCACGTGAACAACGTCCCGTCCCGTGGCGAGGCTCTCGGCGGGCACCCCCCGCTCTCTCCATACCCGCTGCGGGTGCGGGCGCTGAATAAGTACGAGGTTCGTGGAGTTATCGCACTTCCATACCCGCTGCGGGTGCAGTCGCCGCATAAGTACGAAATCCGCGGGCTTATCGCACTTCCATACCCGCTGCGGGTGCAGTCGCCGCATAAGTACGAAATCCGTGGGCTTATCGCACTTCCATACCCGCTGCGGGTGTCGGCGCTGCATAAGTACGAAATCCGTGGCCTTATCGCACTTCCATACCCGCTGCGGGTGTCTGCGCTGCACAAGTACGAGATTCGTGGAGTTATCGCACTTCCATACCCGCCGCGGGGTGTCGGCGCTGCATAAGTACGAGATTCGTGGAGTTATCGCACTTCCATACCCGCTGCGGGTGTCGGCGCTGCATAATGACCCAACAGTCTCAATCGCCGGGAAGGGGCGGCGGCTCTCCGGCATCCCGCGCGTCCCCGCCCGGGCGCACCGCAGAATCAGTACCCCACTTGTCCAACACCCACCGCCGCTGCACCGCCGGCAGCAGAACGATCAACATGACAACGGCAATGACCGTCGAGACGAGCCCACCCTCTGGCCCGTACTCACCCCCAAAGATCCCGTCCGTCCACGGGGCGGCATCGGGCGAGATCCGAACATCGAGGAGACCCTCCAACGGCAACCCGGAAACGGGCATCGACCAAACACAGGCGAGCCCGAAATTCCATCCGGCATGCAGCCCCATCGCACCCCAAAGGCTGCCCTGCGACAACACGAACGCCCCGAGCGCCGCCCCGAGCAGAAACGTGTTCACAAACGAAAGAACTCCGTAGCTCGGATTGAGCAGATGCGCACACGCGAACACAAAAGAAGGAATGGCGAGAATCCAGGGCAGAGCCGAGGGCCGCCGCAACCACTCCACCAGGTTCCGTTGGGCATACCCCCGAAGGACGATCTCCTCCATAGACCCCTGGACCAAAAACCCGAGCAGGAACAACCCGAGCATCAAAGGAGGCATCGCGGTCTCGGAAACGCCAACCCGGTACACACCGGTCAGCACACCCAACGCAAGAGGAAGCCCGGCCAGAAGGAGCCCGACCCACCAACCCCACCCGAGCCGAGCCACCCACCGAAAGTCGGCAAAGCCGAGCGAGCCGAACGACCGCCGATCGATGTGCCGCCGAAAGAACCAAGTCCAAAGCAGTGTGATCGGCGCGCCTCCGACGAACATCAAGAGGATCGTCGAGCCGCTCTCGTCATCCATCAACTCCCGAAGCGCTTCACCACCGCCGTCGGGACCGCCCTGCACCAACGCAATGACGGCCATGAGCAGCAACGAAAACACATTGAAGAGCAGGAACCACGTCCCGAGGTAGAACAGCACACGGCTGAGCGTCGAACCTCGCGGTGACTTCCGGGAATCCACCTCGGTCATCCGAGATCGTTCATTTCCATGCGACGTAGCTCGACCTTGAGTTCAACTGCGAAAAGCCCGTCGTCACTACGGCAGGAAGTCCTTGGCCTTGGCCAGCTTGTTCGGCAGGTACTCTTCGAGGACATAGTTCAGTCCCCACTTGGCCAGGGCCTGCTGCTCCGCACGTACTCCCATCTTCAAGAGCTGGTTCATGGCCTTGGTCCACGTCTTGTGCTCCTGAAAGAACGGATCGTTCTTGATCGCATCCTTGGCCCGCTTGATGTCGACCTCCTTGAGCGGATGGGTCGGCAGGTCATAGTCGACGATGTCCTGCGGGGTCACTCCCAGAAACTGCGCCTGCGGCACACAGAAGAACTGGTTGATGTGCGCCGCGTTCCCGGACCCGACCTTGAGCGTGCGGTAGATGTTGGAAATCCCGTACGGGTCGCAATCGACAAACGCATAGACAGGGATCTTCATCTCGTCGGAGAGCCGCCGCACAAAGCGCCGCGTCGCCCGCGTCGGGACGCCTCCCATCGAAACCAGAATGCAATTGGATGTCCGCCAGAACTTGTGGCTTTGCAGCCGCTGGAACATACCTCCGGTCTCGATGACGAGCACGAACTCGGCCTTCGTCTCAAAGGAGAGATGCTCCACGGAACTGGGAATAGAGTACGCACCGGACCCGAACCGTGTGCAGTCGATCCGCTCCACCCCACCGGTATCGATATCGGGGTCGTAGACGACCAACTCACCGGCCACGGCGCCGCCGTGCTCATCGGGAACGAAACGCAGCTGCTCGCGATTGAGATCCTTGATCGAGAACAGTGCCTCGATGTCATCCATGACGGCATCGGACTCGGTCTGCTCGGTGAACATCGCATCGCCCCAGTTCTTGGACTGGTAGTAGGCGTCTCGCTTCGTCGCGAAGTCCTTCGTCTCGATCAGCTCCTTCGAGAGCGACATCATGCGCAGGGTCTGGGCGAAAGTCTTGACCGTGTTCACGGTCAGCGTCCGGACCTTCCGCTGCTTCCCGATTTCGAGATAGCCCCGCTTCTTCGAGTAGCTGACGTTGGACAGGGACCGAACCGGCAGACTGACCTCAGGCTTGATCCGCTTGTTCACCTTCTTGTAGACGTCGGTGGCCGTAGCTTCGATCTGTCGCAACGCCTCCTGATCGAGCTGCTCGTTGCGCTTCTTGATCTGCTTGAGCTTGGCCTTGGTCATCTCCGCCATCGTCTAGTCCTTCCGTGGTCCGGCTTCGTGATCCGGCTTCGTGATCCGGCTTTCGTGGTGCCGCTCTCCTGGTGCCGCTCTCGTGGTGTCGCTCTCGTGGTGTCGCTCTCGTGGTGTCGCTTCCCTGGTGCCTCGTGGCCAGCTACATCTTCCGGCTCTTCTCCAGAACGTCCGTCAGAGTGTCGACGGTATTGTCCTTCTCCGTATCCGAGAGACTGAGAATCTCCTGAAGCGCGATCCCGATGTGCGGAATGTACTGCTGAATATACGAACGCTTCTTGTGCTCGTCCGCCTCCCGACGGACCCGGCGGATGTGCGTCCCGAGCTTGCGCCCGGCGTCCATGAGCCCAAGCCGGATCTCTTTGATGATCTCCGGATAGTGCGCCACGGCCTCCTTCGATTCGGACGTGAAGGGCACCCACACCGAAGCCAGGTGAACCACGAGAATCATGGGGCCGGTCGGCAGAGCTCCCTTGGACTGCGACATCTGATAGTTCTTCCACGGCACCGACAGAACCGACTTCGTAATCGCGCACGCACCCTGCTGGTACTGCAAAGGAACGCGGTTGGCAAACCGGTAGAGCGTGACCAATTCGTCACCCGGCATGTTGCCGCCGTAGGCCAACCCGACTTCGACCTGAAACGGATTCCCGCGGTAAACGGCGGGCGGCCGGGTCACCGTGGCGTGAAAGTCCGCCTCTACCTCCTCCTCGATCGCCTTGAGAAGCAGATCTTCACCGATCGGAGAAATACAGTTGGTCGGCGGGGCCATGATCTTGGCCTGACTCATCGCCTTGTGCAGGCGCTCCGCCTCAGCCGTACTCAACTTGGACGGACGCGTCCGCAGCTTGAGATCGGCCGCCGAAATGATCGTCGCCGCGACCCGCGCACTGACGCGCGAAAAGTCCGACTGCAGAAAGCTCGAAAGCTGATTGGACTTCGTTTCCTGCATCATCTTCATCAGATGCCCAAGCTCGACCCCGTGCGGATGGGGTTGGATCTCTTTCGGCTCCGGAGGAAGATGATTCGCGACCCGCTCGTGGAGGATGGCGCCGTCCTCGAGCTCGGCCGACCCGTCGGTGCTGAACTCCATCTGCGGCTCGGCCGCTTCTTCCTCATTCCTGGCAGCCTGATCGGGAGGAAGAAAGATGATTCGGGCGTGGGGGTTGGCGATGGCGACCTGCTTCAGGTATCCGTCGACCGAGTGCCGCCCTTTCTTATACGTACCGTCGAGCGTGATCTCGACGCGCGTCCCCGTATCCTTGTCCCACTCCACCTCGTCGTCGCGAAAGACCTGCGGCTGATTCCGCTTCGTGTCCATGGACAACTCGAAGATGTGGGCCGGCTTTCTCTTCCCGGTCTTGGAGAGGATGCGGATCGGTTGCCCGGTGGTCATGAGGCCGTACATGCCGGCGGCGCTGATCCCGATCCCCTGCTGCCCACGACTCTGTTTCAATGTATGAAACTTGGAGCCGTAGAGGAGACTTCCAAAGATCTTCGGCACCTGCTTCCGCACGATTCCAGGGCCGTTGTCCTCGATGACGACCCGATAGCGATCCTCTCCCTCCGGATGAATCTCGACCCGGACCTCAGGGAGAATCCCCGCCTCTTCACACGCATCGAGTGAGTTGTCGACGCCCTCTTTCACGGTCGTGAGAAGTGCCTTGGACGGATTGTCGAACCCGAGCAGATGGCGGTTCTTGGCGAAGAACTCCGAAACGGAGATTTCGCGGTGCTTGGTCGCCATTTCCGTGGCGGTTCGGCGCTTTCTCTCGGGCGGCTCGGACTTGGACTTTGTCCTGGTGTCCGAAGACGCCTTGGAGGTTGCCTTAGACCCGGACTTTGCTTTGGACGCGGCCTTGTTCGCGGCCTTGGCCTCCGATTCCGACTCCGACTTCGACATCGACTTCTTCGAAGCCTTGGCCTTCTTCCTCGTCGAGTCCCCGACGGCGGAAACGCTCGGACCGGGAGCGGCCTGAATCATCGGCCCGCCGGTGTCGGCCCCATTCGTGGGCGCTTCTCCCGCAGCCGCGGGGCCGCCCCCGCCGAACATCGAAATCTGATCCTGCTCTTCGTGTCCCTTGCGGGTCATGGGTCCTCCGATCCGCGCTCCCTGGATGATCGGTCAGTCCAACTTCGCAGTTCCCTCTGCGAATCGGGGTCATTCTCCCACATCCGGTGTAACTCTCAGCCTCGTTTTGTGTCTGCGCTGTAGAAGACGGTCGCAGACTGTGAACGTAATTCATAAGACAAACCGGCGTGATTTTCAAAAGACGTTGACACGAATTTTCGCACTTCGCATACTGCCGGTTGGGAAAGTCCACTCAATGAACTTTTGCCTATCTATAAACCAACGAGACTGTACCCGCGACGCGGGGGGCCGCATCTCGTCGGGCGAGCTGCCAAAGGCCGTCCGCAAGCACCCACTGCCATCGCACACGAGATCCGCCGTCGAAAGGAGATCCCCATGACTGCTGCACGGTCAAAAGCAAGGTCGTCCACACTGACCAAGAAACAGAGAGAGGCCAGAGAGAAGGCCATCGTCGCCGACCTCAAGGCAGGGAAACTAAGCTATCGCCGGATCGCTGAAAAGCATTCCGTCTCCCTACCTACGGTCAACAACAAGGCGAAGAAGTTCGGCATCAGCCGCGGTCGCCGTAAGAATGCCCGGATCGTCGTCGCCGCCCCGAGGCGCCAGGCCAACCGCACGGCCGCGACGCGCGGAACGGCCCGCACCGCCGCTGCACGTCACCAGCCCTCCGCCAACGGTGGTTTCGGAGACGCCCTGCGCAGCCTCGTCCTCGAGCACTATCCGAACATCACTCTGGCGCAGTTCGACCGGCTTTCCCAGGCCGTCCACAACGAACTGGACTGACCCGCCTTTTCGGGAAAGATCGGAGCATTCACGAGGGGCCGGGGTAAGATCCCCCGAGCCCCGCGTCGAATGACAACGTTCTTTCACCAGCAGTGTTCTCCACAATATTGCCGTCCGCTGCTATGGTGAATCTGAAAGGAACAGCCATTTGGCGGGACTGCGTCCGATGAGTTACTGCACCCTCAAATCATTTATTTTCAGCCACTTCCAGCGCCCCAAGAGACGCCTTGGACCAGCCGTGTTCGCGATTCTCGCGGTCGTCGTTTTCGCCGGTTCCCTGCAAGGACTGATCCTGCCCGGTCCTGCTCTTGCGGGGCCCAACGAAGACGGAATGCTGGTCTTGCATGCAACCCAGAGCATCAACGCGACCCGAGCTCAGCAGGACGGAGAGGACCGCGACCTGCGAGATTGCGCGGGTGCGTTGACGAATCTTGTAGTAGAGGACGCCGAAATCGTCGTCATCTTCCTACTGGCGGCATTTCCAGACTGGGTTCAGCCCCGATTCACCGGGGTCGTCTTTGGAGTTCTTTACGATGGCGAACTGGCGGACCATGGCCCCAGCCCAAACGTTAGTCTCGAAGTGCCCGATGTCGACTGGCCGGAAAGCTACACCGGCACCGCACTTACTTTTGCTGATCCGATCGACGACCGCATGTTCAACCTCTACTGGTTCGCGACGTACGCCTACAACGGGAGCACCTTCGAGGTCGTTGAGCACCCTTTTCAGGGTGGACCGTCTTTCTCCGATGATACAGTGCCAGCAATTCTGGACGATGTTGACCGGGAAGGATTGGGGAAGATCGGTTTCGCGACCGAGGGTCACAGCCCTTGCCTTGTCGGAATTCCGACCGGCGCGTGCTGCTACCCCGACGGTCTTTGCTCCATCGCCATCTCCTCCTCATGCGAGATCGAAGGCGGCGTCTACCGAGGTGATGACTCGATCTGTGATTCCTTTGCCTGCTTCGGCGCCTGCTGCCTCGACAACGAGTGCTTCGTCGACGACCCGATCGTTTGCGAGAACCAAGGTGGATGGTTCCGAGGGGTGGGTCGGGACTGTAATGGCGCCACTACATGCTTGTCGGAAGACGTGACCTGGGGTGAGCTGAAGCGCTCCTACAATCAGTGGTAGCCTCTATCTGACGACACTGACGCATCCATATGGATGAATGCGATGCAATCAGTTGTGGCTAAGTGCTTTACTTAACCTCAAGACAGGCACCCCTCGCCCCAGCCTGAAAGGCCATCATCCTTGCCCCTAACACTACACTTGTCGTCGTAACGCGATAGTCGCCGCCGGAAACTACCGGGTTCGCCTTCCTTCCAGCCTGGCCGATCACAGACCTTGCCTCTAAACTACATATGTAGTTCTAATTCTTGATCACGTCTCTCAGTGCACCACGCCGCCACGCCGTTGCGTCGTTGCGTCGTTGCGTCGTTGCGTCGTGATGAAGGAAGACACCTTGTCCCCACCCTCCCCGCAGCAACTCAAGTTGACCCGGGACTGCTCCGATCCTTTAGACATGGAGATCCTGGCCCCGGCATTCGTCCACCGCAGCCACTCCTACCGGATGGACCTCCCCAGTCCGTGGGGTCCGCTCGGCAAGGCGACGGCGGCTGCGGCCTATGCCCTGGCTTTTGCTCTCCTCTGTAGTGTCGGGTGCACCGGTTCCGCACCGTCCTGGCTCGCGGCCACCCCGATCCCGACCGCCCTTCGCATCGTCCTGGTCGGCCTCGGTGCGATCCATGCCGCCCACGGGGCCCTGCTCTTCGCGGATCAGGTCCGACGCGGCCTCTCGCTGACCCGTCAGAAGTCGGGCGCGTTCCCGACCATCGAGAGCGCGGGGACCTGCCGAATCCTCCAGGAAGAGGGGCACTGGACCCTGGAGCTCGCCCTGATCGGCCCCACACAGTGGACGGAACTCGGTCAGATCTCCGAGTCGACCGGCCTTCTGTTTACATTGGAAGAAGCGGATGTGGCCCGCATCGCACGGCTCTTCGATCCGGGAGAGGAGGTCGCCATCGAGTGGATCGACTTCCCGGAAAGCGCCGGCGGCCCGACCTTGGTTGGAATCCGTACCTCGGCCCGCGAGGAGCGAGTACGCCCCGGTGAGGTTGTCTCGATCCTGGGCCCGTCGGATCCGGCCCCGATTCTGGGAGACGACAACTGGAACTCCCGCAAGGCCGCTTGACCCTGGGGCTCCCATAGGCGGAGCCCTCGCCGGCTATCTGTGGGGCCGTGGCCACGAGCCCTCAAACAGAATCCTGATCCCACCCCCGCCCGACGATCTACAGATTCTGGACAGACCCGACTTACAAGACGACGCTGTACCCCGCATCCACATAGAGCGTCTGACCGGTGACGCCTCCGGACAGGTCCGTCAGCAGAAAGAGCCCGCTCGTCCCGACCTCCTTCTGGGTCACGTTGCGCCGCAGCGGCGCCCGCTCCTCGTAGTGCTTGAGGATGCTCGTGAACCCGGAGATCCCACGGGCGGACAGCGTATTGACCGGCCCGGCGGAGATGCAGTTGACGCGGATCCCCTCCGGCCCAAGCTCCCAGGCGAGTTGCCGGGTCATCTGCTCGAGCCCGGCCTTCGCCGTCCCCATGACGTTGTAGGCAGGGACCGCCCGCTGCGCCGCGATGTAGCTCATCGAAACGATGCTCCCGCCCTCGGGCATCATCGGGACGATGTGGCGCGTCATGGCCAAGAGCGAATAGGCGCTGACATCCAAAGCCAGATGAAATCCGTCACGGCTGGTGTCGAAGAACTTGCCCTCGAGATCTTCCTTCTGGGCGAACGCGATCGAATGGACGAAGAAATCGAGCCGCTCGGTCTTCTCCTTCACCTGCTGGAAGCATGTCTCCAGGCTCTCGTCGCGGGTCACGTCGCACTCGTACATCTCCGTGCCCGGGATCTCGGCGGCGAGCTTCTCGACGTTGCCCTTGATCCGCTCCCCGGCATAGCTGAGATGAATCTGGGCCCCGGCCGCGGCCAGTTCCTGGGCGATGGCCCAGGCCAGACTCCGCTTGTTGGCCACGCCCGATACCAGCGCGTGCTTCCCGGAAAGATCGATCTGATACATGCACCCTCGCTTTCTTCGATCGCCATAAGTCGGCCCCGGGATTCTATGCGAATCCCTGCCCGCGTGCGGGGTCGGAGTGCCGGATTCCTCCAACACTGGAGTATCCGCCCCGGATCTGTAACCGGACCTCGGCGCCGAACCTTCCAACACTGGAGTACCCGCCCCGGACCTCGTAGACTGCTCGCTTCAGGCGACGCACCGTGACCGCCACAGCGGAGGATCCGTGTCCAAACCTTTTGTCCATGCCCAGGGACTTTGCGAGTCCGAAGAGGTCGGTCCGGAGTCCCGGATCTGGGCCTTCGCCCACGTCATGAAGGGAGCCCGGGTCGGAAACCACTGCAACATCGGCGAAGGCGCCTTCATCGAAGGCGGAGCGGTGCTCGGCGACCACGTTACCGTCAAGAATGGGGTCGCCGTCTGGGACCGGGTCACCGTCGAGGATCACGTCTTCCTGGGCCCGTACTGCGTCTTCACGAATGACCGAACCCCACGCAGCCACCCGGACTACCGGTCGGGCCCGGAAAACTGGTCACCGACCCTGGTCCGCTCGGGCTGCAGCATCGGAGCGAACGCGACCATTGTCTGCGGAGTGACCCTGGGCCACTGGGCCTTCATCGCCGCCGGCGCGGTGGTCACGCGGGACGTGCCGGATCACGGCATGGTCGCCGGCAACCCGGCACGGCAGATCGGCTGGGCCTGTCGCTGCGGCCGCCGTCTTCCCGAGGACCTCAGCTGCTCCTGCGGCCTCCGCTACCGAGACGATTCAGGAGAACTGCTGAGCGCGTGAAACCGACCGTCGCCCACTGCGTCTCTCCATACCTCTTTCTGACCGGGAGCTGGATTCACTCCCAACTGAAGTTTGCACGCCGTCACCGGCCGGTCGTCTTTACCCAGAGCACCGAGAACCTGGACGTCTTCCCGTTCGAGCCGGTGCATGTCACAGGGCCGCAGTCTGGCCTCGACCGTCTCACCTATCCGTTCAGCAGGCTCGTCCTGGGACGTTTCCCCGCCGCGCCCTATGCGCGCGCCGTTCAGGAAACACAGGCGCGTCTGCTTCACGCCCATCTGGGTTGGGAAGGTGCGCGGGTTGCGCCGGTCGCACGCAGGTTGGGGCTCCCTCTCATCGTTTCGTTCTACGGAAGGGACGCGACACTTCTTCCACGGAAGCTCTATTGGCGACGGCTTTATCGACCTCTGTTCCGAACGGCGACGCGCATCCTCGCCGAAGGCCATCACATGGCAAAGACGCTGGCCGAGATCGGCGCCCCGGAAGACCGGATTCGCGTCATTCACCTGGGTGTCGATCCCGGCGGTTTTCACTTCGCCGAGCGGAAGGCGCCGGCCGCAGGCGAGCCGATCATCGGGCTGATCTCGGCGTCGTTCCGGGAGAAGAAGGGCATCGAGTACGCCATCGAGGCCACGGCTCAGGTTCGCGAAAAGCACCCGGCGTTTCGGTTGCGAATCGTCGGTGACGGTCCCTTACGGCCGCATCTGGAATCCCGGATCACCGAGCTTGGACTGTCCGATGTCGTCGAACTGTTGGGCTATCAACCGTATCCGGTCTACCGGGAAGAGCTGGAACGCGCACATCTCTTCCTTGCCCCGAGCGTGGTTGCGAAAGACGGCGACACCGAAGGCGGGGCCCCGGTCTGTCTGATCGATGCGCAAGCCTGCGGACTGCCGATACTCGCGACGACCCATTGTGACATTCCCGAGATCACGTCCCCCGACCAGTCCTCCGTGCTCGTCCCAGAGCGCGACGCGAACGCGCTGGCCGAAGCCTTGAACCGACTGCTGTCGCAACCGCAATCGTGGGCCGATATGGGAAGAAAAGGTCGCGCCCATGTCGAAGCGGAGTTCGACATCAGCCGGCAGGTCGACCGGATGGCGGACCTGTACGATGAAGTTCTGCAGGAAACAGGCATGACTCGATCATGACGCGGGCTTGACTGGAGCATGACTGGAGCATGACTGGAGCATGACTGGGGCATGACTGGGGCATGACTCGAGCTTGAAGCGGACAGGAACCGAGCAAAGAACCGATCGAGAACTGAGAATGAACCGATGACAGAAACCCGTTCGACAGGGCCCGGATCGACACCACCCAGGTCGTCAGGAGCGAGTGCCACACCACCCAGCGAGTCGAGGCGACAGCTTTCGCCCCGGGAGATTCTCATCGGGATCGTTCTGCTTGCGTCCCTCGCAGCCATCACTATCTACATTCGCGCTCCACAGGAAGCTCCGCCTCTCGAGAAGGAAGAGATCCCCATCGCCGGTCCGCTCGACTTTCAACCCGTCCGCACCGTTGCGGCGGTTCCGGAATGGCAGGCCGCACTGAACGCAGTGGAGCAACGCAACTGGAACGAGGCCGTTCTCACTTTGGAAGAGCTGGCCAGTCGCGGGAACCAACGCGATCTCGCCCGACTGATGTTGGGCACGGTTCGCAGCGAACAACTACGTCGGCGCGAGGCTCAACTCGCGTTCCGCATCGCAGCCAAGTCGAACCACGACGAGATCCGGCAGGAAGCGCTTTGGCGGCTGGCACTCTCTTTGTTGGAAGAAGAAGACTGGATCCCGGCTCGGGTGGAACTGCGCAAGCTCGTCAGCGAAGGCGGGCTTCACGCCGAGGAAGCCAAGAAATTGGTAGGAAAGCTGTAGGAAGAAGGCTGACCAGAGGCCCCATCAAACACCCCACTGCCCTCGGAACTGCAAGGAGGCATCGAGGCTCTGCATCAGTCGCGCATCTGGCATCACCTGCTCACTTGATATAGCCGAGACTGCGCAACCTCTCGCGCGCGGCGTCGTCGAGAACGAGTTTGTCACCCCCCTCTCGCCTCGCAAAGTTGTCCGCGCGCCAGCGAGCAAGCGTGGTTCGCAGTGAATCGATCGCTGCGACGTCGACCGTGGAGCTTTCCAGTTCTGACCCGCCCGGTCGCGACCTCAGCGCACGTACACTTCCCGCGTGTCCCCCGCGCGAAAAAAGATCGTTGAGCTCTCCGGGATCTTCCGTCAGGTCGTAAAGCCGCTCACTTCCGGTTCGTCCGTTGACCAGGTACGAGTACCTCTGCGTCTTCACGGCATAAAGCCGATCGACCTCATTGGCCGCGAACGCAATGTCCCGCCCGACGAACGTCTCGCCCACGTCGTCCGTGTCGCTATCGGTGTGGGTAGCGAAGCCCATGCCGGCCTCTGACGATGTGTTCGTACCGGGCTCGGCGTCATCTACCAACGATTCGCCCTGAAACCCTCGCGGAATCTGCAACCCGGCAAGGTCCAACAGCGTCGGAGCAATGTCGACGAGCTCGACAACCTTTGCGTGCTGTCTCGCCGCGACTCGTCCGGGAGCAATCCAGATCAGAGGGACTCGCAGGCACTCTTCATACTCCTGGTCGTGACCGAGAAATCCGTGTTCGAGGAACTCCTCACCATGATCGGAAGTCACGCAGAGCACGAAGGGACGATCCCGATCCGCCAAGACTTCCCACAAACGCGAGAGTTCCGTATCGACATAGGCAGCGGAGGAGTTGTACATCGCCCGTAGCAGGTCTCTCTCTTCCGCTGGAACGACCGTCTCCACGGGCGCGCCATCTTCGAACCGTTCGTTCGCCTCACGTAGATAACCCGCACCGCTGTATCCGTCGATCTGCAACTGGTCACGCGGCGGTGTGTCGATTCCCTTCTCGCGAAGAAAGGGCTGACGCGGCATGTAGGGCCAACGGTGCAACGGCCAACGCGCACCCCAACTGGCGTGAACGTCATAGAGATGGAGAAACAGCAGCGCCGGTCGCTCGTCCTCCTGACCCAACCAACGGACGGCGTTGCCGACGAGGTCCTCCGAATGACCTCGATCGGTAAAAGCGAGAAGATCGCTGATCCAACGGTACGGGAGGAGAATCTCACCGACGCCCCGGGAGTCCGGGTAGTGAACGTAGTGGCGGAATCCGCGATCGAATCCACGATCGGCGCCGACGAACCCTTTCCGGTCTCCGTCAATCAAGGCCAGCGAGCGATACCCGGCGCTCTGAAAAGACTGGGCAAACGTCTGCGTAGTCGGTGAAAGACGGCTGTCCAGGTCCTCGACGCCATGAACGGGCGGATAGAGGGACGTGAAGATGGATGCGTGTGACGGAAGCGTCCAGTTTTCCTGTGCGTAGGCCCGCGAGTAGACGGCGCCATGCGTGGAGAGTTCGGCCAAGCGCTTCATGACCGGATCGTTTCCTTCCGTGAGGTCGGCGCGCCCGGTGTCGATGGAAACGAGCACGACATCCGGTGCGTCGGCGCCTCCAATGCCCGCCGCCGCAACACCCACGTCGCCGCGCAAAGGGTCTGCGATACTCTCGACATCTGCGACATCCGCGGCGTCCGCAACAACCGCGACATCCGCAACATCCGAGACTTCCGAGACTTCCGAGACGTCAGGCAACGGAAGAAACGGCAGACTCAAAAGCAAGACCACCCACGCGAAAGCCAAAGGATGCCCCGCCCATCGCTCTTGCATACCGCCGAGCCGCCGCTGCACCACCTCCGCGATGGCCGCTACCATTGCCCCACCGACGACAATCGCACCGCCCAGAAGAATCGCCCGGGAATGAAACGGCGAACCGATGAGATTGCGGGCACTGAAGTCGAGCGCAAAGAGCACCAACCACAAAGACAGCGCGACCGAAGTCCCGAACTGCACGACGCGCCGCACCAGAAGATGGAGAAACCCGACGACCAATGCCAATCCGAGAACTCCACCAAACGCAAGCGCGACGAGTTCCCAACGATCGGACTGGTCGTGAAGCAGGAAGTGAGGAACGAAGAGAACGCGCACGAAGGCTTCGGACGCCAGCAGCCAACCGAGAAGTTGAAACGTCGCAAGAAGTGAGGTGGAAAAACGGGCCGGAGTCGGAGGGCTGGGAGTTTGTTGCGTCACCCTGTCATTGTAGGGCGAGCGGCGGTCTCATTCTACAAAGCCAGCAGGACCACGGTCTCCTCGCTGCTGATCTGCCCAGCTTCCAGGAGGCTGAAGTACCCTGCGACCGAGAGGGCTCCATCGCCGGCCTGCGCAGGCGAAGCCGAAAGGAGCTGCCGGGCGCGTTCGCACTCGTCGGGCTCAACGACCACCGGATATCCGGCGCTCTCCATCATCGACCGAGCCAATCCGAATCCGTGCGGTGGAAGGGTGTGGTCGGCAGCGACGGCTTGCAGGCCTCGCTGGATAGCGGACGGAATGGGCGCCTCCGGACCATTGCGAAGTCCGGCCGCAAGGACGTCGGCAACTTCTTCGCGCACTCCGGGCAGCCGAAGGACGTCACCGAGAGCTCCGTTCAGCGATGCCTGGATGCCCTGGAGCGCGGGGTAGATTCCCCGCTCATAGGCGTCGCGCCCGCCGGGTGATGCTGCTTCGTCCACGAAGTGGAAACGCGGAAGCGAGCTCAGGATCCCCAACCGAAATGCCTCCCTCAAACCCATGGCCACGGCGACGTCGATGCCTTCACGTCGCGGCAGCAGGATGCGGTCGGGCTCGAGGTGTCGTCGCCGCAACTGGTCGGCGATCTCGTAGCCGATCAGGATCTCGGCCTCGTGCATCTCGCCGCGGGGACCGAGGGCCCGCGTGAAGATCAGCCCCTCCCGGGCATCCCCACCCTCCAGTTCCGCCACGCTCTCCACACCAAGTCGAAAGCCGAGCGATTGGGCCAGGCTTCGAGCCTCCGGCAGATCGGTTGCGCCATCCACAGACCGCAGGTTCGGCTCCGCTTCCGAAAGCCAGGCCGGAAGAAGCGCCCCCAAAAGGCCGCGACGGTAGCGGCCCCCGCCGGCATACTCCGCCGCCGAAGCGAGCCAGACAGATCCTGCCGGATCGGTTCGGCTGAGCACCTCGAGCGTCTCCGCCCGCGAGAGGCTGACCGGACGAAAGGGAGCGCCGACCTTCTCTTCGAGTTGACGCACACGGTGAGTCCACGTCGCGTCCCTCCCCCCCTCTGCGCGAAATCGCACGTAGGTCGCCATGAGGTGCCGGAATCGAAGGAAGGAATTGGGCGGACCGAGATCGGGCCAGAAGAGGCCGGCCGCATCGATTTCGCGTAGGAGGATGTGGTCCTTGGCCGTAGCGGCCAGACGCCCACGCGGACAGTGGAATCCCACGTCCGAGCCGGGCCCGATGAGGGCTCCGCAGGTGCTGCATACGAAAAAGACGGGAAGCATCTTCCTAGCCATCGGCCGAATCGCCTGGATTCTGGAGTGCCGCCGTCGAACGCGAATCGCCCGAGGCTTATGGTGGGACGGGGTATTGTTTCGTCGTGCGCCTCGGTGAGAGAATGGATTTTCCGCGACTGAAAGGAGCCAATCATGACCCACTCCGCATTGCGCACCGGTTTCGTCGCCACGATCCTCGCCGGACTCAGCGTCCTCGGATCGCCGACCCATTCCAGCGCGGCGGATCCGATCTCGATCGCGAAGCAGCCGGAACGAACGGCGCGCAATCTCGCAAGATGGCAGGCGGACGCACTGCCGAACCGTGTTTGGGTCTACTTCACCGACAAGGGCTTCACTGATCACGACCAACTTCCGGATCGTCTTCGCAATGCAGAACTGCAGATGGCTCCGAAGGCAAAGCTTCGTCGAATCCTGCGCGCGTCCCTTGGGTCAACGCCCTCCGCGTCCAACCCGAGATCGCCTGGTCCAGAGTCGGCTCACGATCGGGATCGTTTCCTCGTCGACTACGACGACCTCCCGGTTGCGCCCTCTTATGTCGAGGCCCTTCGCGACCTCGGTTTGACGGTCCACCAACAGAGCCGGTGGCTCAACGCGGTCAGCGTCCAGGCTTTCGACCGTTCGGCTCTGGCCGCGCTTCGAAGCGCCGCCGACCTGCCTTTTGTCCGTAAGCTCGAACCGGTACGCGGCGGGTACTCGGACCGTCCCTTAGACCGAGACTTCGACCTCGAGAGGAGCCCCGAGCCCGGCAACACACACGATCACGAGGCGGGAATCGATCCCAACGACACACACGATCCCGGGACGGCAATCGATCCCCCGAGTCCCGACGCCCCATCGAACCGAGACAGCGGCGGAGACTACGGCCTCTCCTATGATCAGCTCGAGCAGATCAACGTCATCGAAGCCCACGACAACGGGCTGACCGGCGCCGGAGTTTGGGTCGCCGTCTTCGACACCGGCTTCTACCACCCGCACGCTGCCTTCTCCGACGCAGTGAACGAAGGTCGGCTCATTGACCAGTACGACTTCGTCCACAACGACGACGAAACGATGGACGAGCCCAACGACTTTCAAGGCCAGCACAACCACGGGACCTTCACCTGGTCTGCCTTGGGCGGACGCGAAGCGGGGATGTTCTCGAGCCCGGCCTACGGCGCCTCGTTCATCCTGGCCAAGACGGAAGACCTCGGCTCGGAAACCCAGGTCGAAGAGGACAACTGGATCGCCGCCGCGGAGTGGGCGGATCAACTGGGCGCGGACATCATCTCGTCCTCGCTGAACTACATCCTCTGGTACGAGTACGAGGACATGGACGGAGACACAGCGCCCATCACCCAAGCAGCCGACCTTTGCGCAGAGCGCGGCATCGTCGTGGTCATCTCCGCCGGCAACCAGGGCGCGAGCGACTGGTACTACATCGGTGCGCCTGCCGATGGGGATTCCGTCATCGCCGTCGGCGCCGTCGACTCGGCAAATGAGTTGGCCGTCTACTCCAGTCACGGCCCGACGTTCGACGGGCGCACGAAACCGGAAGTGGTCGCCCTGGGAGTGGACACGTACTGCGCCACTCCGCCGAACTTCGGAGCGGACTACTGGTGGATCTCCGGAACGTCCCTAAGCTGCCCCCTGGTCGCTGGCGGCGCTGCGCTCATCTTGGAAGCCAACCCAACCTGGACTCCCGGTGATGTTCGCGCTGCCCTCTTGCAAACCGCCGACAACTCCGACAATCCGGACAACGACCGCGGTTGGGGATTGATCGACGTGTGGACCGCCTTGAACGAACCCATTTCCGTCGACGGGATGGACGACATCGATGGCCCGGGAGAGTCTGACTTCCAGGCGCGGTCCTACCTTTCGCTTCAGGCGACGCCGAATCCCGGAACCGACCGGGTTCAGTTGCAGTTGAATCGGTCGGTTGCCGGACCGGTCCGACTCACGATTTATGATCCTGGAGGTCGTGAGGTCTTCCAACGCGATGCAACCGATCGGGAACTTTGGGAGTGGACCGGACGGGACGACTCAGGAAGGAAAGTGCCGGCGGGAGTATATCTGGCCCGAGTCGCGACATCGGAGGGCGCTGCGGTCTCTCGGATCACCTTGACGCGTTGACCCACCTACCCAACCGGCGACATCGGAGATCCGACCTCCTCCGGCACCGTCGCCGAAGAATCTTTTTGCGAGCCGGGAAACCGAACGGGGCAACCATTCGTCCTCTGCAAAACACACAAATTCCAAAGACTCAGGAGCGAGGCATCCATACAGAGAAACGTCGAATCCGCCCGCGTCATGCACCGACCGGCGACGTCCCCCGCACGCGCTCTCGGGCGACGTTGCGTTCCTGCCTTTCTTCCGGGATTCGTCCCCGGCCTCATTCCGGGCTTCGTTCCCGCCTTACTTCCGGCCTTACTTCCGGGTTTACTATCGAGTTTGCTTTCGCGCTCACTCTCAGCCTCATGGTTCTCATCCTCGGCGGAGGCCCTCACCTCGTACCCAACGCCTCGGCCGCGCCGTCCATGGATCCCAGTGCCTCGAGTTCCCCTTGCCGGATCGACGCCGTCCGGCACCGCCTCGGCGTCCTTCGCGCGCACCTTGCAAAGCCGAAGCCCGACCACGGTCACCGAATGCGGCTGGAGATCGAGTCTCTGGCTCGTTTCCTCGGCCTCAACCCATGCCTCCAGGACCCCCGACCGGACCATATCGACCCGGAGGCGGCCGCGTTCCTGGACGAATTTCGTTCCGTAACTCTCGACTTCTACTCGGAACCTTCGTTTTCACCCTACGAACGTAGGGCGGCTCTCTTCTCGGTGCTTCTCGTCCCGACCGGATCGGACTACTGGGAAACGGGAGTTCGCGCTCTCGTCGATCGTCCGCTCCAGCTGGCTCCGGGCAACGACTGGCGACGGGAGCATCGTCGGGCCGGGCTCACGTCGAGTGTGGGGCTGGATCAGTGGCGTCGCTCGTTCCTGCCCGCGGGGCTGTTGCGCACCCTAGTCGACCAGAGAATGGACCCGGACTTCCGGCTGGATCTGGCCGCCCTCATCGTCGCTTCAGAGCTTCCCTCCTGGGAACGGGGTGACTACTTCAAGGACTACGAGATCGACATTCCCAACTTCCGCGCGCTGGAGTGGAACTTGGAAGCGGTGGAAAGAACCCTGCACCGCGCCCTCACCGAACGCAGCCGACAAACCGGACGACTTCCCGAGGCCCTGCACGACGAGGAAGGTCGGCTCCTCGCCGATCAGGTCCCCAATCTGTTCCAAACGGAGGACGGGAGGACGGCCGCAAGGTGGCTCTATGGATGGCCGGGGATTCGCCTTGCCGACTACGAGTCCCACGGCAGCATCGGCATCGTCCGGATCGTCGGCCACGGCTTCGATTTCGAAACCTCGTGGTGGCTGACCGTGGAAGACAAGATGTCGACCGCGTCGCAGAAATAAGACGACCCCGGATCCGCAGGATTCGAACAAGGTCGAACCGGATCCGGGGTCTGGCTTCACGAGGCTATGCCGAACGATGGACTCGGGGGGGCCGGGCTTCCACCCTACAACACAGCCTCGTAAACGGTTGGAACGAGGGGTCGGTCATGAGCCTCGTCCAAGTCTGTTACCGATTCGGTCCGCGGCGTGTGACCTCTTTTTCTCCGCGATCGCCCAAACTCTTCGGCCCACTCTCCTCGATCGGGCCCATCCGCTGTCGAGACAAGTGCCGCAGCATGTTAGCCTTCGCTCGAGTTCGCCATCCAGGCCCGCTCCGGACTGCCGTGAGTCTCGTCGCACGTCCGAGGCGGAGCCACTTTCCTCAGGAGGGACCGTGCGCCCGACCCAACACCTGACCGACTCCACGAAGGGTTCGGTACCGATCCAACTGCTCGATTCCGCCTCACTCGAAAAGTGGCTGCCGAAGGCGGATGAACGGACGGCCCGTTGGGTTCAACTGAATGGATTCAGTGGAAAGCCCGGTCAGTTCTGCCTCCTACCCGATGCCGGTGGTGCACTCGAGTGCGTCCTGGTCGGAGCGGAGAAAGATGCCGGAATCTGGGACACCGCGGCGCTCGCGGAAAGTCTTCCCTCCGGCCGCTATCACCTGGATCCGGAACCGAAAGAGGCGGTTGCGACGCGCGTCGCGCTGGCCTGGGCGTTGGCCTCGTACACCTTCGAGAATTATTCGAAGAGCGAGCAGAGTTTCGCGGAGCTGGTCTGGCCGAAGAAGGCCGATCGCAAGTACGTGGAGCGGGCGGCCGAGGGAACCTACCTGATCCGTGATCTGATCAACACGCCGGCAGAGGATCTCGGACCGCCGGAACTGGCGGACGCCGCAAAGACGCTGGCTCGCGCGCACAAAGCAAAGTGCACGGTCATCACCGGCGAACAGCTTCTGAAGAAGAACTACCCAATGATCCACACCGTCGGTCGCGCCGCCGACAAGGAGCCCTGCCTCATCGATCTACGTTGGGAGGGTTCCGCCCGAGGCAAGCAAATCACTCTCGTCGGCAAAGGCGTCATCTTTGATTCCGGCGGCCTCGACATCAAGAACGCCGCCGGAATGCGCTTCATGAAGAAGGACATGGGAGGCTCCGCGCATGTCCTGGGACTGGCCGCGATGATCATGGCGGCCAAGCTCAAGGTGCGGCTTCGCGTTCTCGTTCCGGCCGTGGAAAACGCCATCTCCGGAAACGCCTTCCGACCCGGAGACGTCCTCCGTTCACGCCAGGGACTGACCGTGGAGATCGGCAACACGGACGCGGAAGGCCGACTGGTACTCGCGGATGCGTTGACCGAGGCCAGCAGCGAAGATCCCGCTCTCATCGTCGACTTCGCAACTCTGACCGGCGCCGCGCGGATCGCGCTCGGAACGGAAGTCCCGGCTTTTTATACGCACAGCGACAAGCTGGCGACAAGGTTGATGCACTTCTCGAAGAAGGACCAGGATCCGGTTTGGCGAATGCCGCTCCACCAACCGTATCGCGAACTCCTGAACCACGGAGTCGCCGATTTGAACCACACTGCCGACGGCGGCTTTGGCGGATCCATCACCGCCGCTCTCTTTCTCAACGAGTTCGTCGGGAAAGACATTCCGTGGATCCACGTCGACCTCATGGCCTGGAACCTGCGCGGGCGCCCGGGCCGACCGATCGGCGGAGAAGCGATGGGACTCCGCGCCATGTACCGGTTGATCGAGGAATTCGCGTGAGCCGAAAGCGGCAGTCCGTTCCCCAGTTGGATCTGTTGGAGGCGGCACCCCGCCGCCCCGACCTCGATCCGACTCCTCCGCTGGCACGACACGGCTCGTGCCCGCGTGTCCTCGAAATGATCCGGCAGGTCCGTATCTTCTTTCCGGAGTTGGACGGCATCTCCATCCGCGTCGGACTAACTCGCGCCGCCGCCGGCTTCGCCGCCAAGGACGAGTTCATGGTCTGGATGAATCCGCGCGGGTTGACGCGGCACACCATTGCGCACGAGCTGACGCATTTGTTACAGAACCTGGATCTCGTCCCCAAGGGTGAGAAGAGTGCCGATCTCTATGCATTGGCCCGTCACCGCACGTTGGTCGATGAGATGCCCTGCTATTTGAAGACTCCGCGGGCCATGACCAACGAATGGCCGGACCGGCGCGAAGAAATCGAGGCGACACTTCACCGGACGGCGAAAGAGGCCCTGGTCGAGAGGGAAAACGGTCGGCGGCGTTACCTGCGGTGGTTCGAAGACGTGCTGGCGGAGACGTGGAGACCGGCAACGGTGGTGGCGCCGATTGCGCGAGGTGTGCAGACCGCGCTGCTCTAGTGGACCTCCGCAGCCCGGGCAGCGTCCAGTACCTGGAGTCTTCGATGCCCGCTCAAACGGGGACGGATTCGGCCGGTGTTCCTACTGGGCCTCCCGGCGCCGTTGGATCAATTTCAACTCGAGTCATAAGGCGAACTCCCCCCAATGCCTTGATCACTCGCTCCGCACGCTCCAAAGTGACTCCGTGGTACTCATTACGTTCATCCCGAGAAACTACTGACTCCTGCACGCCCATTCGCCTCGCGAGTTCTCTTTGAGTCATGCCGTGGAAAATGCGCAAGCCGATGAGCACTCGGCCGAGCCCTTGAAGGTTCTCGAGCTCATCGAACTCTCCGCGCTTGAGTCGTTCGTAGCTTTGGACTTCTTCGACAAGCTGGAGATGGAACGACTCCAGAGGTTCTCTCAGCTTCGCTATCTGCTCCGGCGAGAAGCCCTGCTTTTCCCAGGCAACAGCGTGCCGATCGAGCCGGTCACGCTCCGCATCAATCCGATTGACCGCTTGTTGGTACTCGTTCTCATTTCGGATCACGTCTGGACTCCTGCAGCTGTCTCGACAATGCGAATGATTCCCTTCGGCGCACCGTTGTCGCGCCTCTTGCGGAAGAAAGCCGGAAACTCCAATGGCTGCCCATGCTCATCGTTTCCTGCAACCAGCCCAGCGTAGTGTGGATACATCTCTATGCGGTAGGCGTGCCACATCGGCAACTGTAGCTTCGGGTACCCACGGTAGGCACGTCGCGCACTGTGGCTCCATGTCCAGCTCTTCTTGGGATCGATCCGGTTGAGATCGCGTTCCAAGTCTCCGGAAGCGAAACGCATGGGCTCGCACGCGAAGTAGCCATCAATGTCGTTGGGATGATCCTTGTCCTCGGCGAACGATCCATCGACAAAGATCTCATCGACCCCGACATCGCGCAGCTGCCCCACGACGATGCGTAGGTTCGAGACCAGCTGCCGACGCCACGATTCGTCCCAGTTTGGTGTCCGCGGTTCCGGACCGGCCACAAACGTGGACTCCTCGATCTGGTCCAACGTCATTTCGTAATCTCCTGGAGGTAAGACGCCGTCCACGGTGAATCGAGGCAACCAAAGGCTCCTTCCCTATCGCCATCATACTAGGCATTTTTGTCATGCTGTACACATTCGTAGAACATCAGCGAGCGAGTCCTCGTCGCTCCTTTGACGTCCTTTGCGAGAAATGGGCCGCGTACGGCGACGGCGGGTCGGCTCGCCTGCCGGACTCCTTGCCACAAGTGGAGTCGAAGGGGGCGTTCGGCCGAAGAGACTCAAGGCTCTGTCGAAGGTAGGACTCCCATCGGGAGATTGGCGTTCGACATGCACCAGACCTCCGGATCGGGAAAGCGAGAGAGATATCTCCTGGCGCGGAGGAGCGCGTCGTGGAGAAACTGACGCGGCTCCCGTAGCCACAGGCCCTCGTACTCCTTCGACCTGGCCTCCGACACGAGTACGTCCAGAGGCAACCGAACGAAGTCCGCATCCCAACCGGGCCACCATCGTTGGGCTTTGGAACGCGTATGCGCCCAGTATCGCTCCCACTTCGTGTACCCGTGGTAGTCGAAAACAAACTCGTCGCCGATCACAACGATGTGGTTTCCGGGGTGGCCATCTGGCTACTCTCGGAAATTCCACTTCAGGTTCCCCCAACTGGTCTCCTGAATCGGCGTCGCCCCGCACTCGACTCCGAAGGCGCCAATCTGTCCGCACCCATTGCTGTATTCCGGCGAACACGGTGAATCGGACCGCAGGGAGTAATCCCCCGCCTCCGCGTCACAAAACAGCGGATCGAGCTGCTGGTTGCCGCTCTCGTCGGGTCCGCTGTTCCAGCATGGGCTCCAGTCCGCTCCGTTCTCGTACAGGTTGTTGCAGTTCCCACTCGCCGTTGCCTGGGCGTCGCATCGCACGTCGGCCCCGCTGTTGAACGCGACAACCGAGTTGGAGAGTCGAAGTGTGGAGTTGGCCACGATCAGGAAGACCAGGTCAGACTCGTTGTCGGCAATGGTGGTCTCCAACATCTCGCAACTGGACTCGAAGGCAACGAAAACCGCCGCGCCGTTCTCCGCGGTGTTTGAAGCCACAACACACTCGCGGACCGTTGCACTGGCGGACGACTGGACTCCAATGGCCGAACCGACAGCATTCGGATTCCCGTAGTCCGAATTGCCGACAAACGTACAGCGTGTGATCTCGGCATTGTCGCCGGTTTCCACGAGAACTCCTCCAGCGCCGTAACCTCCACGATTGCCTTCGAAGTAGCATTCCGAAATGAGCGCAGAACCGTCGGCGCGAATCGCGCCCGCCCCGAACTCGGCGGCGTTGTTGTAAAAGTGGCAATTCTCGATCGTGGGACTCGCTCCGTACAGGTAGATCCCACCGACCGGCCCCGCGAGTCCGTTCAGGATCGTGATTCCACGGACCGCCGTCCCTCGCCCCTCACTCCGACTCATCACGATCGCATAGCCTTGGCTTTCGCAGTCAATGGAACAGAGCCTCGGATCTCCATCGCGCGACCGCAGCTCGATCCTCTTCCCGAGGAAGTCGATCTCCCGGTTTCCTTCTCCCCGAAAGACGCCGGGTAGCAACTCGATGACGTCCCCTTGGCGAGCCTGGTTAACGGCATCCTGAATCGTAGCGTGATCGCCGCTTCCGTCTGGAGCCACCGTCACAATCGCTGCATGCGCGGAAGAGCCGTAGGAAGACACAAGGAGCGCAAGAAAGGAGAGGATGAACAGGAGAAATCGGGACGAATCCAGGACCTTAGGCATTGGCACTTGCCCCCATCTGGCGAAGACCCGGCAACCTCGCCACGAACAACAGTGGCGGGTCGACCTACCTGAAGTCAATAGAACGCTCGCATCGTGCGATGATCAAACACTCGGCGACCGCTGAGCAGCCCCAAACCGGCGGACTCGCAGGCCGTGTTCGGTTGCACTATGATCTCCGGAGCCGAGTGTCCAACCCTCTCTATCGGCCGCCTGAGACTAGTGGAGCGTTGGCGCTTTGTCCAAGAAAGGGGCTCACGCGATGACGAACCGGCGTCCGGTCCCAGTGAGCATGCACAACTTCGGCGTTGCAAGAAGCCCGCACATGCCGAGTCTCGTTCTGGGCTACATAGCCGTGGCACTCTTGACGTCATCTCTCGGAGCCGCCGTGAGAGTCTTTCATCACGGTGACTTCACCGTATCCAGCTGGCTAGCCCCTACGTTCATCGCATCCTACGATCTCGAGTTTTTTGAAGAGAAGTATCGTTGGGACGATGCTGTCCCCCTTCGATCTCACGATTCAAGGAATAGACACCGCGGCGCTCGTCAGCATGATTCTCAGCTCCGTTCTCTCCGGCTTGTTTCTCGCCGAAATGACAAGGGTCGGCGCGCTCTCGTCGTGGACGGCCCGTGCAGCAATTGTCGCGTTCGTCTCACCATGCCTTTTCTTACAGCTCGGCTACGACTTTGGCAGGCTGGACCACCTCAACTCCGGGATATTCCTGATCACGCTTGTCTTGCTAAGAAGACAAGCTCCCCCTGCAATTGCCGCAATCCTGGTTGCGTTTGCCACCCTCAATCATGAAGCGTTCGTGCTCCTTCACCTGCCCACGATCGTCGCCGCGGCACTCTGGAGTGACACGGTTCCAGCGCGGCTCATGATCCTCACCATCCTGCCCGTCTCCGCCGGCTTGTTCACGGTCATCATGTTGTGGGGTGGTGCTTCCGGGGCCACCGTTGGATACCTGGAGGCATCGGCGTTGCGGATTGGATATCCGGAGGAGGCTGTCGCCTCGTCTACGGCGGTCTGGCGATACTCTCTCGCCGACACCGTGCGCCAAACATTTGACTACTACAAGACTACCCGCGGACTGGGTTACACCATGTTCTATCTAGGTGTTCTTGCGGCTGCTGTCGCGAGCTATGTCTCTGGCCTCGATCGGTTCGTCACCCCAGGAATCCGAAGATGTCCCGGCCGGGAACGGCTACTTTACCTCGCGCCGCTCTCACCCGCGCTCATGTTCCTGGTTGGCCTGGATGGCGGGAGATGGTCCTGCGCCTGCCTACTCGACCTCATTGCTATGCTGGTCTATCTCTCATCCTCCCGCAGACCGCCCCCCGGCGGCGGCGTCCAGTTTCCCGCCTGGGTGTACTTCATTCCACTCATCGGCCCCGTAGGCGTGACGAGCGCGCTCCCACTGATCGGAGAGTTGGTGCGCCGCATGTAGGAACGGGGTCTACTCGGGATTTCGAGTCGCGATAAACAACTCCCTGCGGCTGCAATCGAGGGACCAACCCCCGAGCGTTTCGGGTCAGATACAGGAATGGCGCGAACTCTGGAAACCCATCGTTCGCGCCACTCGAGATTCAGACCTCTACAGGACTGGAAGTCTAAAAGCCGTGCCGTCCGGGACCCCGCATTCCGTGACCTCCGGCGACTCCACGCTCCAACACATCCTTGAGCGACTCGGCCGCCTCCGCCTGATCCTCATCGAGCACCGCACGGATCGCAGTACGAGCCTGATCACGAATCGCCATCATCTGGAACGCCGCGACCTGCGCATCGGTATCGCCGGATGCAACGGAACGGAGCACGGCGACCCGGTCACCGACGGTCCCGTTGAGAATCGAATCGACCTGACGGGCCTGATCGTCACTCAAGTCGAGGGCTGCCGACATGAGCGACGCTCGCTGCGAAAGCTGCTCGGGCAGTCGTTCGATCCGTGAGTCGATCCTCCGCTCCATGTGCTCGGCCTTGCGGGACTCGAGCTTTGTGAGCTGCTCTTCACTCAGGACCCCGAGGAGTTCGGCGCGGGCGTTCTGCGCAAGTGCGGTCGCCTCGCTGACCGCAGCGTCGGCGGACTTTGCCTCGTCCCGGACGGCCTCGTGAAGCGCGCGGAACTCGTCACCGTACTTTTCACGAATGCTGTGCAGCTGGTCCATCTGCTCGGGCTCGAGCCCGAAGCGACGGCCGAGGAACCGCTGACCGACACCGGCCTTTCCATCCGAGGACTGACTCTCCAACTTCTTTTGTTTGCGGTTGGCCTGATCCCCGCGGGATCCGCGATGACGGTCGCCCCGCCCCTCGCGCCATTGTGCGCGCATCTGGTCGGCGCGCGCACTCATGCTCTCTTCCAACGACTGCGCCAGCGTCACAAACTGGTCCCGATCGAGGATCTCGGCCGAACGCTGCAGAAACTCCTGAAACGGCCTCGGTCCGTCGAGCGCGTCGTCGAGCTTCCCACCGCGCATGCGTCCGCCCGGTTCACCCGGTGAACGCTCGCTCCGGCCGCGACGTCCGCGTTCGCTTTGGAAGCGCTCCCGGGCGGCAGCCCAACGCTCGCGACGCTCGACGAGACCGCTTTCCAAATCAGAGAAGGCGTCGGCAAGTTGTGCCGTCTGTTCCGTAGAGAGGCTCAACTCCCCGGCCAGTTCTTCCATCCGTAGATCACCGATCCATGCGCCGACTTCTGCCGAAGCCATCGCCTGGGGACCGAGGAGCGATTCCTCCAACGTCGACTCTTCCGAGCAACCGGTCATTGAAAACGAGGAGGCACCGACCACCAGAATGGCGGCCAGGCTCGATACGTTGAGATTCTTACTGTGCCGTCTCACGACGACCTCCTTTGTTCCAGACTCCCTGGATGGCGCCCCCATTGTCGACGAACCCTCGATCGCTACCATCCCATTTTGGATTCATATCAAGCTACGGGCGGGTTGCGTCAGAATTGTGTCAGCGGCACGACAAAGTGCCATCAACGCCAAAACCTGTCGGTAGAGTTTTTTCTCCCAAGTCGGCTGAATCCGACCGTCTTTGAGCCATTCGCCCCGCGAACCTCTTTCCCGCCAAGTCCTTGAGGCATTTGACGGCGCTGTTTGCTCTCATTTGTCGCCACCCGGTACAATTACGACACGTGCAGTGAACGTCCCCCCTCTGCGGACCGGCTGGAGCCGGATCGCGGAATCAGACATCCGGCCCTCGGGCCCCAGATCGACCGTCATCCCGTCCGCAGGATGCAAGGACTTCGACGGATCGGATCAAGGAAGGAAAGACCTCTCATGCGTGCCACTCGCGCCCTTACAGCTGGCGTTGCCCTCACTGTCCTCGCCGGAACAGCTCATGCCGACGCCATGCAGAATTCCCTCAGCGAAACGCTGACACCCCAGCGGGTCATCGTCAAACTGCGCCCCGAGATTCAGGGGAACGTTCGCTCCACCGCGACCGCCGCGGGTCGAACCGGAGTGGCTTCGCTCGACACACGGCTGGCCCGGATCGATGCGCAAACGATCCGCCCCCTCTTCAATATGGACGTGAATCCCGAGGCCAAGCGGGCTGCGGGGATGGACCGCTTCTACGTCGTCGACTACGGCGCGCCGTTGCCTCCCAACCAGGCCATGTCCCTGGTCGCGGGGCCGGAACTGGAGATGGCCGAGCCCGAAGTCGTCTATCGCAAGATGGTGACTTTGCCGGATGACCCGGACTTCGACGAGCAATGGTGTCACATCAACCCCGTCTTCCCTTTCGGTTGGACGGAGGACTGCGACGGTGACACGCCGATCGCGTGGGACTACGAGACAGGCGATCCGAACCTGATCATCGCCATCATCGACAGCGGCGTCGACATCGACCACCCGGAATTCGAGGGACGGACGGTCGACGGTTGGGACTTCGTCAACAACGACGACGATCCGGCAGACGACGAGGGACACGGAACAGCTTGCGCCGGCATCGCCGCAGCGTCCGGTAACAATGGAGAGGGAATCGCCGGTGTCATGTGGGAAGGCTTGATCATGCCGGTCAAGGTCCTGAACGACGAAGGTGAAGGCGCATCGAGCTGGGTCGCCAACGGCATCGAGTTCGCCGCCGACAACGGGGCCGACGTCATCAGCCTGAGCCTGGGAAGCAGCTCCCCGTCAGGTGCGATCCAAACTGCGGTCAACTACGCGTTCAATACCCAGGGAGCCATCCTGTTGGCCGCCACGGGGAACGACAACAACCCGACCATCGGATACCCCGCGGCCTTCGCCAACTGCATGGCCG
This sequence comes from bacterium, assembly GCA_030431975.1. Lineage (GTDB taxonomy): Bacteria > Eisenbacteria > RBG-16-71-46 > CAIMUX01 > CAIMUX01 > JACKCR01. Next base: position 252,111 of record JAUIHP010000001.1, read on the forward strand.
TCGGCGCCATGTCCCCGTGCCTCGAGCGAAAGAGCCCGAGCAGCTGCGACGGCGAGGGTTGGTGGGGATCGAACTACGGAACGGGAATCGACTTCGTCGCTCCGGGCGTGGACATGTTCACGACCGACGTAACCGGCGGCGGCGGCTACACCATCTTCGACTACTTCTCGCAGTTCAACGGAACCTCGTCCGCAACGCCGTACGCTGCGGGCGCGGCGGCACTCGTCTGGTCGATGTACCCGTCACTGACCAACGCGGAGCTGCGCGATCTTTTGCGCAAGTCGGCCACCGACATGGGCGCACCCGGCTATGACCTGGAGACGGGCTACGGCCACGTCAACCCGGCCAGCGCCATTCAGGCCCACGGACTCATCGATGCCACAGGATCACTGGCCGGCGCGGCCGTTTCGCGCGGGGTCAGCTGGGGTGATGTCGACGACGACGGGGACGCTGACCTCTACATCGTCAACGACGGTTCGGCAAACGAGTACTACCGGAACGACAACGGAACCTTCGTCGACGCCACGACCGGGCTCCTCGCCGACGCGGGCTCCGGCTACAGCGCCGTCTTCGGCGACACCGATGGAGACGAGGACCTCGATCTCTACATCGTCAACGACGGGATCAATGTCTTCCTGCGTAACGACGGTGGAACCTTCGTCGACGCGACCGTCGCGCCTTTGAACAATGGTGACGCGGGCACATCGTCCTCGTGGGTCGATTATGAAGGAGACGGCGACCTCGACCTTTACGTCGTCAACGACGGTACCGAGAACAAGATCCTCCAGAACGACGGATCCGGAGTCTTTACGGACGTCAGCGCGCTTCCCCTTGGCAACACGCGTGCCGGGAAAGGTGTCGCCTGGACCGACTATGACAACGACGGAGATCAGGATCTCTATCTGGTCAATGACGGACCGAACCGACTGCTTCGCAACGACGGTGGCGGAGTCTTTTCCAACGACACCGGCGCACTCCTCGATAACCTGACCGGTCACGGTACCTGCTGGGCGGACGTCAACAACGACGGGTTCATGGATCTGTTCGTCGCGAACGCTGCCGACGGAAACCGCATGTGGATCTCGGACGGAGCCGGAACCTGGACCGACCTGGCCGCCGGGACGATGATGGCAGAGACCTACGACACGCGCGGATGTACCTTTGCCGATCTCGACAACGACGGCTACGAAGACCTCATCCTGACCAACTTCAATGGAGCCAACTCGGTCTACCGAAACGAAGGCGGAGTCAGCTTCACCAACATCGTCGCACTGGGCCCGGCTGCGAACGATGGACAGGGTCAGGGCGTGGCCGCCGCTGACTACGATTGCGACGGCCAGATCGACTTCTTCGTCGCGAATGCCGACGGGGCAAACGTCCTCGTTCGCAACGACCAACCGGCCATCCATCACTGGATCCAGCTCCGCCTCCACGGCGTGACCTCGAACACCGGCGGCATCGGCGCCCGGGTCCAGATCGTCGCCGGCGGCGTGACCCAGATCCGTGACGTCCGCGCCGGCGCAGGCTACCTCTCCCAGAACGAGGCGACCGTTGCTTTCGGATTGGGCAGCGCCACGATGATCGACGAGATCACGGTGACCTGGCCGAGCGGTGTCGTCGATGAAGTCGAGAACTTCGACATCGTCGACACCAAGATCGATTTCATCGAAGGCGAGGGCGCAGCTACGGACGCACCCGAAGGACCGCGGGTCCTGCAGGATGTCCTGGCTCAGAACTCTCCGAATCCCTTCTCACTCGAAACGGCTATTCGCTTCCGGCTGGAGGAGCCGTCCTCGGTCCGACTCGCGGTCTTCGGTGCGGACGGCCGCCGGGTACGCGCGCTGGTTGACGGCCCGAAAGAAGCCGGGGAGCACCTGGCCTTCTGGGATCGACGGGACGACACCGGCGCCACGGTTGCAGCAGGGGTTTACTTCTATCAGATCCAGGTTGCGGGAGTGAGTGAGTCGCGACGGATGGTCGTGGTCGAGTAGTGGGTTTGAGGGAGCCGTCGGAAGGCGGCTTCGACCACATGATCACGCACGCGATGCCTTCGGCGAGTCGTTCTTGGGCTCGGAAACTCCGGTCCCGCAGCTGTCGCTCATTCAGGTCGGAACACCGAGGCGCGGCAGAATCACGGCCTGAAGCAGGATCCATAGCGCGAACAAACCGACGACAAGTAAAGCGTCATACATGTAAGGCCCTTGACCTCCGCGTCTTCCCAGTAAGCGAACCACCTGGTTTGGATGCCGCAGAGTTGCAAACCGTTACCCCCGGGGACGCACGCACAAGACCTGGCGCCGCCCTCGAAACAAAGTCTTGAGCGGGCTTCGGATCGAAGGGCCGGCTTCGGACCCTCATTGACCGCGGCGGCTGGATCCAAACGCCTTCTTCAACTCGCCCCAACCCCGTCGGACCACCGGCGATGGAACGCACATCCCGTCCGAAGCTCCCAGAGCGACAGAGCAGTCCTCGAGCCCCTTGTTTTCGAACGGCCGTCGAAGCGGAGAGTCCGACTCAAGGTGGAAAGACTCGTCCTCGTCACAAAACAGCGGATCGACCTCGAACAAACGCCCACGCCAGGCTCCCAGTAGCAGGTGCCGATGATCGCCCTGTGGTTGTCCCAGAACGCGTTGCAGAAGCATCGATCTGCGCCGGTCGTGTAGACAGCAACGGCGTCATTGTTGGCAAAACTGCAATTGAAGATTCCACCGTCGGAGCCCAAGTCTCCCGTGAAGACACTATCGTCGGACTTGTTTCTCACGAAGGTGTTGTTCACGAGTCGAGTCCCGGCCAATCCAAAGACGGCGGCGCCTGTAATCGCTTCGTTCGAATCGAACAAACAGCGCCGAATCTCGACGTTCCCCTCCGCCGCGACTGCGCCGCCGCCACAGTATCCACTCCCCCACGGTCCGCCGAACATCGTGCTGTTGCTCCTGAACACGCAATCCTCGACAAGAGCGCTCAAGCCCGGCAACGTCGCCGTGACAACGATCGCGCCACCTCCAAGTCCTTCGCCCAACCGTGTCGCATGGTTGTTCTCAAAGTAACAATTCTGAACCAGGCAGTCCTGGATCTGTATCAAGCGGCAAGGGAGGGGAAACCCACAAACCTCGCAGTTCTCGACTACTACCGACTCGGAATCGAAGAAGTGGAGAGCTGAAAAGTCACGGCCTTCGAATCGAAAGCCTCGAATGACTGCGTCAACCGGCTGGATCGACCCGACCGACTGTGGGACTGTCGAGTCCGGACCTGCAGAGGCCAGAAGGACGATGTCTCGTTGAAAGTAGACCGGCTCGGAGTAAGTGCCTGGGAGAACCATCACGGTATCACCCGAGGCCGCCGCATCGACCGCCTCCGCCACCGAAGCATAGTCAGATCCGCCGTCGGGCGACACGGTCAGCGTCGCTCCCAGCGACTCGGAACCGACCGTAATCGCAAGCGCAGCCAGGAGCGCGAAGGGTAACGAACTCCGACACATGACCACCCCGATGACTTCGCCCAAACGCAGCACGCGACCTCGCCGTCCAGCCGCCGGTTCCAGCGGCTCGTTGCTAGGGTACCGCACTCCAGTCGTGCTGGTCTGTACCCCTTCGACCGCCTTCATCGTCGGCACCTCATTACGCACTCCCCGGGTCACCATCGCGCTTCGGACACATTGCCCTTCATTACTACGTACGCCCCCCGGGCCGGGGTAGTCGTCGACCCTTCCCTGTGCGACTATACCGCCATTGTAGGTCATCAACAGTGGCACCGGATTGGCAGAACCGTGCGCTCATCGAACTCGGAGGTCTTGTGGAACGGCTTCGATCTTTCTGTTCTCGTACAGGAGCACGCGTACGTTCCACAATCCGTCTGACACTGGCTGCCTGTTCCATGTCCGCAAGTGTACTTCCGACGGCTGTGACGGCAGCCGGTCCCGAGCCGAACGAGAACAGTGCGCATGCGGACACCACCACCTCCCTTTCACACCCCAATGTGTCCGCACCCTCGTTTCTGCGATCCAACGCTCTCCTCTCCCTGCACCGCCAGTTCGCACTTCTACCCGGGGACGTCTATCACGCCCCAGTCACGACCGAGGGAACGAACCCGGCTGCGACAAAGTTCTTCACCAATGGAACTCGAACGACCGGTGCCGAAGGTGAAGCCGGCATCCATTCAAGCCGACTTGCCGCAGGATCACCCATTGTTGCCATGGGCGGGCATCGCTTCGTTGTCACTCAAGGGTCCCGGCAGGATCCTCGCCCCTGGCAGCTCGAGTCCCACGGCTCTGCAGTCCACTTCGGCACGCCGACGCCTGCAAATGTTTCGGTAGAGGTCGAAGCGATCTCGGACAACCTCGCGGGCTCGGGATTTGACCAGAACTGGTACTCAGTGCTCGCCCAAGGGTCGCTCGGCGTAGATCACCCCGTTCGGTTCCTCGCCGCAACGGAACGCCGCTGGCTGGGAGACCGAAGGCCGTCCTCTGCCTTGAACGCCCTGCCTGGCGATTGGGATCGAACACCCGCCAACGAACTATCCGGTGTTTCCTACCACGGAAGACTCGAGATGGACCTCCGTCGCGACGCCCGGTTGACGATCACAGCGGACGGGTCCGAGGACCGCTGGAGCGAGTTTCAACAGGCCTACTTCTTCAATCTGGACCACGCCCCCTATCGCGAACAGTTCGGGCGCGCTTTCGGGGCCCAGCTGGAGGGTGTTGCTGTGCGCGGACTCGAGTATCGACTGAGGGTCTCGCGCTTCGGCTTCGAGTCGTTTCGGGGCGACGGTCTTTTCCAGAGAGACCTGGAGCCGTACTTCCAGGAATACGGAAATCCGCCGACAGACGTGAACGCACTGTTCTACGAGCCGGGCCATGCCTTCGACGACTACCTGAAGCGTAAGCTCGAAAGTACGGACTGGTCGGCGGACGTTCGTGTTCCATGGAGTAGGCAAAGCCTCCTCGCAGGTATCACCCATCGACGCCAAACCTATCGCTTCTTTCGATCGGTCCTGCCGACTTTTGATAGCCGCAACGTCAACATCGATCGCCTGGGGTACGACTCAGGCGGAAACCAGATCGAAGACGAAGGACTGACCGACAGCCCGGCTCGCCCCAGGCAGACGGATGCGTACGTCGCCTCCGAGATTCCCCTGGACCACGCCCGCCTCTCGATCGGACTCCGTTGGGAGCGGAGGTCGCTGGACTCAGAAGTGTTCATCGACCCGCTCCTTCCTTTCGGCGCGGACCGCGTGAGTCTGGATCCGGAAGACCTCGAGCAAGCCAAGCCCCAAAACCGGCTGACGCCCCGCCTCGCCCTACGACTGTTCTTGGGAGAAGAGTCGGAGTTCGGGGTCAGCTGGGGTGTGTACCATCGCTGGCCGCACCCGAGCCAAACCTACTTTGGCCCGGACTTCTTCGCTTTCAAACTGAGGACGGGTGGCTACCACTACGTTTTCGGAAACCCTTCCGTCGAGCCGGAGCGAACGGAGCTTCTCACCATGGACTGGCGTCGGCGCTTCGGTCGGAGGGGTTCGTTTTCTCTGGGACTTTTCCGACGCGAAACGGATGACCTGATTGGAACCAACGACGTCTTGGCCTCCCCCAACCTCTACTCCATCTTTGACAATGTCGGCGTTGCCGGATCCAAGGGAGCCTGGGCCCGCGTCGAACTGGCGCCCGACCCACGTGTCGGAGTCACGGCCGAGTACTCTCTGATTTCGTCGGAGGAAACGTTCCGCACCGGAGCGTATCGCGAGTGGGACGGCGGCATCCCCGCCGGCTCCAACCGATCCGACTATGAGGCAACACACAAGGTTGCCTGCATCCTCCGAGCGCGGATGGGGCAGGACGATGGGCCGGCGTTGGGTCCGTGGAAGCCGCTTTCCAACACCGACTGGTGGCTCTCGTGGACAAGCCGCTCCGGTTTCCCATACACGCCCACCAAGGTCTACTACGAATCGAGCCAGGCCGCCGTCACAGCCGAGCCACTGGACCGGCGGAACAAGGACGAAAGCGACCCTGTCGCCACCCTCGATCTCGAAGTTCGAAAGACCTTTCATCTGGCCCGCACCCGAATCACGCCGTTCGTCTCCGTTCGAAACCTGCTCGACCGCGAGAACGCCGTGCAAATCTGGACCGGTACAGGCGAGCCCGACGATACCGGCTATCTCGACACCGAGGCGGGCCAGGCCAGCATCGAAGCGGACCGGGGCCGGGGAGACTTCCGAGACATGAGTTTCGAGGACTCGTATCGCCTTCGGGAGAATGACGTCACTCACTTCGGAGCGCCGCGGCAAGTCTTCCTCGGACTTCGGGTATCCTTGCAGTAAGCTCGACGATTCGTAAGGGGCCGGCACGAATTGTCGGACTCCGGTCCGCCCCATCGCGGCGTCGCAGCTGCAACTCACGACTCGAACCGTGAATGCATCAAGGAGAACTCATCGTGTCCACAGAGGAAGTCACCTTACGGCCAAGCCTTGCCCTCCTGTTCCTCTTCGCCACTCTGGTCATTGGCGCCGCCCCCGCTTACGCCCAGTCCATCACTCTGAACGTCCCCGAAACCGTCAAGGCGGGCGAGGAATTCGAGGTCACCTGGGAAGGTTCCGCCCAACCCAAGGACTTTGTCAGCCTCGATGAAGTGGGTGCACCGGACAAAGAGTATGGAAGCTACTTCTACCCTTCCAAACGGCCGGTGGGCAAACTGCTGGCTCCGTCCTATCCGGGTCAGGTTGCCGTTCGCTACCACTCGGGTGAGTCCGGTTTCCGCGTGCTCGCGACCGCGCTCGTCACCGTCACCGAAGTGACCGCAAGCTTCCAACCGATCGCCGAAGTGAGCGCGGGAGCAGAGTTCGAAGTTCACTGGGAAGGCCCTGGACATCCGCGCGACTACATCAGCATCGATGAACCGGGTAGTCCGGAGAAAGAATACGGCCCCTACAAGTACGCGCGTTCAAGTCCGGTCAAACTCAAGGCTCCCGACACGACGGGAACTTGGACCGTTCGCTACCACATGGGAAACAGCCACCGTGTCCTCGCCGAAACACCGCTCGTCGTCGGCGGAGTCGAGGCTTCACTCGACGGGCCTACCCAGGCTCCGGCAGGTTCGGTCATCGAAGTCGCCTGGGAAGGCCCGGACAACCAGGGTGACTACATCAGCGTCGACCCACTTGGAGCTCCGGACAAAGAGTACGGAAGGTACACCTACACCAAGCGCGGCAGTCCGGCGAAGCTGACGCTCCCCGAAGAAGTGGGAACCTACGAAGTCCGCTACCACATGGGCGGCTCTTCGATCGTCCTCGCGAGCTACGAACTGACAACCCTGGCCAACGAAGCGACGGTTTCCGGACCGGCTTCCGTCGTTGCGGGCTCCAAGTTCGAAGTCGCGTGGACGGGTCCGGCCAACCCATCCGACTTTCTGACCATCGTTCCCGTAGGCTCCGGCAACCGTGAGTACATGGACTACGACTACGCGCGCAAGGGAAGTCCGTCGACGATCGTCGCGCCACTCGAACCGGGTGACTATGAGCTTCGCTACATCACGGGAGGTAAGAGACAGGTCCTCGCCAACGCACCGATTCAGGTGACACCGGGAGAGTTCCCGGGAACGCTTCAGGTCTTCTCCGACAAGAGCGGCTCAACAACATCTTATGGCGCGGTCGAAGTCATCCTCGACGCCTCTGGAAGCATGCTGCAGCGCCTTGATGGAGAGCGTCGGATCGAGATCGCGAAGCGTGCTCTACGAGGACTGGTCGAGGATGTCATTCCGAAGGGAACGCAGTTTGCCCTGCGCGTCTTCGGGCACAAAGAAGCGGACTCCTGCCGCAGCGACCTCGAGATCACGGCCGGGCCGTTGGATCCGGCGTCGGCGCTTTCCAAGATCGGATCGATCAACGCGATGAACCTGGCCCGGACGCCGATCGGCGCCTCGCTCGGCTCGGTCCGTCAGGACTTGAACGGAGTTCCCGGTCCGTACGTCGTCGTCCTCTTGACCGACGGCGAAGAGACATGCGATGGAGATCCCAAGGCCGCCATCGAGTCCCTGCGTTCGGCCGGGATCGACGTCCGGGTCAACATCGTCGGCTTTGCCATCGACGACCTGCGCCTTGCCGAAGAGTTCAGCGAGTGGGCGCGAATCGGCGGCGGCCGCTACATCAAGGCAGACGATGCCGAGCAGCTGGACGCCGCCATGGGCGGTGCGCTCGAAACAACCTACGAGGTCCTTCAGGACGGAAGCCTGGTCACGACGGGAGTGATCGACGGCCCCGCCGTCCGACTACTGCCGGGGACCTACACGGTGCGGGTGCGGAACGGCGAGGATCTGGGCACCGTGACCGTCGACCCGAACGGAAAGCACGCGCTGACTGTTGAGAACTAACCTCGATTCGTCAATCCTTCACGGCTGAAACCGCCTTCGGCTCGCGCCATAGCGTGCCCTTCGCGTCCGTACTCGTCTGCGGTGGCCCCGGCTGTACGTCGGCCTGCTCTAAGCGTGTAGTCGGGTGGGTCGTCGCGCAGCCTAAATTGTCGGCGCGCAGCTTACATCGTCGGCGCGCTGCCCTTTGATCGCCACGTTTCCGCGTCTGAAGGGCGGCCGCACTCCGAGAAGAGCGCTGCAAGTTCATCCGCCGCCGCCTGCGTACGGTGATGCTGAGTTCCGAGCGTCTCGGTGTAGAGATCGTAGGCCCGGATCAGTAACTCCTCAGCACGCTCATACTGCTTGAGCTCCCGCTGGCACTGTCCACTTCGAACCCAGAGGATGGCCCGCATCCAGTCCTTTTCCTGCAAGGTGCGGTCGGCCCGTTCGACCGCCTCCGAGAGAATGGAGTCGGCCTCTTCGAGACAACCCTGGAGGCGCAACAACTCCCCGTAGTGACCCATCGCGATCAGAGTGTGCATGTGATCGGGACCGAGCGCCTGCCTCGTTCTTTCGAAGCCGTCGGCCAGAAGAGGCTCCGCCTCGTCGAGACTCCCCATCGCTTTGAGAGAGCAACCAAGATTGTGATTGGCTCCCAAGGTACGTGAGTGCTCGGGCCCGACGGTCTTGACCAAACCGTCGCGAGCTTCCCGGAAACAGTCCGCCGCTTCATCGTGGCGTGTGCGGGCGTCCAGGATGGCCCCGAGGTTGATCAACGCCACGCACGTGTCGTAGTGCTCGTCGCCGTGGATGTGTCGGCAGACCTCGAGAATGTCGCGGCAGACTTCTTCGGCCTCGTCACTTCGTCCCTTCTGTTCGAGCACGTGGGAAATGTTTCCGAGTGCGGTCAGGGAAAGTGCCGAGTGAGGACCGGTTGTCCTGCTGTAGATCTCATAGGCCAGCCGCAGTGGCGGCTCGGCTTCATCGTAGTTCCCGCGGTAGGTCAGCAAAACGCCCAGGTTGCCGACCGCATTGGCCGTCTCCACATGGTTGTCCCCAAGAACACGGAGATACTCGTCGGCCGACTCGCGGCGCACGGCTTCCGCTTCATCCATCTGACCGGAGGCAAGCAGCAGAGATCCGAAATTGGCCCGCGCCAGCATGGTTTGCAGATGGTCCTTCCCAAGCACGCGCTCTGCGTGTTGCAACGTCTCGCGTGTGCTCTTCTCGGCTTCTTCGAACCTCTCCTGTTCCAGCAGCATTCGGGACAGCGCATTCAGAGAGCTGATCGTTTCCGGATGATTCGGTCCGAAGACCGCGCGGCGTTGCCGCAGCGACTCCCGCAACAAAGGCTCGGCTTTTTCATAGAGACCGAGATCCCGATAGGTGACACCGAAAGTGGCGCGCATCCGGGCCGCGATTTCCGGCTCGTCCCCGAGCTTCTCGTCGATCATGCGACCGGCCCGAGCCAGGATCTGTTCGTCGAGGAGACGAAGAGCAGCGTCCGTCGGATTGACGCCATCCAATGCACGCTGCCAGCGACGAAGGGAATCCTCGACGTCCGCCTCACTTCGTCCCTGGTTCTGTTGCTCCTCCCGAACGCGTACGGTCAGGTCTTCGACGATCGCCGCACCCAGGACACTCGGCTCCACCGTGGCCAGGGTTTCGGCCAGAAAGTCCGAGACGCGCTCCGCTCGTTCGAGTTCCCGACGCGCCCGGTCCCGGTCTTCCGCGATGCGCTGCGCCTGCACGGCATTGCTCACGGCCACACCCACCCGACCGATCCAGTCGGTCGCACGTGCTCCCGCTCCGGACAGCGCCCAACGAACCCGCCGACTGAGGCGCGCACCCGGATGAGCCGGCGCGGCCGCGACTGCTTCGTCGGCCAGGAAGCGTCGAATGTCCGCCGCCATCTCCTCTGCCGACGCATAGCGCTTCGACGGATCGATTTCGAGCGCCCGGACGACGATCCAATCCGCCCCCGAACGCAGTTCCTGTTGCAGAGACTTCAGAGACGAGTTTCGCGCGGACGCAATCGACTCCGCGTCGTCCAGTCGGGACAATCGGTCGCTCGGGAGAATGACGGCGCGGTCCCACTGCGTTCCGTGGGAGCCGCTCGTCCCCGGGTCGGTGAACAAGTCCGGATCGTGCGGCGGCACTCCGGCCATCAGCTCGTAGAGCACGGCTCCCAACGAGTAGACATCCGATGCCGGTGTGACGTCGGATCCCGCCGTCGCCTGCTCCGGGCTCATGTAGGCCGGTGTTCCCAGGACCTGACCCGCGCCCGTCAGGATCGTCCGGTCGGTCAGAGGGTTCGCCAATGCCTTGGCGATTCCGAAGTCGATGACCTTCGGAGTCGGAGTTCCGTCATTCGTTGCGACCAGGATGTTCGACGGTTTGACGTCGCGATGAATGACGCCTTTTCCGTGCGCATGTTCGATCGCGGAGCAGACGGAAAGGAACATGGTGAGACGATCCCGCACCGACATCCGTTGCTCGTCGGCATGGCGCGTAATCTTGCCGCCGCGGATCCAGTCCATGACGAAGTACGGCAGACCGGTCTCGGTTTCACCTGCGTCCAGGATTCGCGCGACGTTCGGATGCTCCATCAACGCCAGTGCCTGCCCTTCGGCAGCAAAACGGGCCAACACGGATCGCGTGTCCATTCCGCGCTTCAGAATCTTGATCGCGACCTTCCGGCGGAAGGGTTCGGTCTGCTCCGCGACGAAGACTTCGCCGAATCCTCCTTCACCGAGCCGGCGCTCCAAACGGAAGGGACCGATTTGTTCGGGCGGCGGGGACGGTTCCTTCCAATCGACGATGCCGCCGGTCTGGAGACGGGCGTCGGTGACATCATCGTGTTCGAGGAGGGACTCGACTTCCTCCCGCAGTTCAGAATCGTCGCCGCAGGCCTCGTCGAGAAAGGTCGATCGGTCATCCAGGGGGTGCGCTCGGGCGGCAAGGACGATCTCCTGGATCCTCTCGAAGCGGCCGGTCATCCGGACAGCTCTCGGGCCAACCACATTCTCGCCAGTGTCCAGTCGCCGGTCACCGTGCGGCGGGAAACACCCAGGGCCTCCGCGATCTCGTCGCCGGAAAGGCCGCCGAAGACTTTGAGCTCGGCAACGCGTGCGGCCCGTTCGCTCTCGGAAGCGAGCTTGGTCAGGGCATCGTCGAGTTCGATGAGCGCGAAGTCCTGCTCGTCGTTCCCGATTCCGCCCAGCGTGACCCGCTCGAGACCGCCGCCACGCTTTTCCGCCCGATGGCGACGGGCGTGATCGACCAGCACCCTACGCATAGCCTGCCCCGCAATGGCCAGGAAGTGCGCCCTCCCTTGCCAATCGACCCGTTCCTGGTCGACCAGCTTGGCGAACGCCTCGTGGACAAGGGCCGTCGGCTGCAGCGTGTGACCGACTCGCTCCTGTCGAAGCAGGGAGCCGGCCAGGGCCCGCAGCTCCCGGTAGAGGAGCTCGAAGACCTGGTTCGTGATCTCCGGACGGTCCGTACCGGTCTCTCGCAGGCTGTTCAGGAACTGCGTAACTTCTAGTCGTTTCGGATCTTCCATCGGCAGGAACAAGCGTATCACAACAAGTTGCAACGACGATTACCCAGATCGGGGCGGGGTTGCGCGTATCCGGATAGGACCCAAACTTCCGGAGGCATCGTGCGACACACAGCGACCACTCTTCTTCTCTTCCTGGCCATCATCGCGGGGCCCTGCGCCCAAGCCGTCGAGGCGGCAAACCTATCCTGGTCCAACCCGGCGGACGGCCTTTGGAGTGACGGTTCGAACTGGTCCGGAGGGAATCCCCCTGGTCCCGGAGACACCGTCTCGATTGCCGTGAGCGGAAGCTACACGGTGACGTTGGATGTCGACGTCGAGGTCGACGGGATCACCGTCGGAGCGGCGACGGGCGAGCAGACCGTCGCCGTCATCGACGGTTACACCCTGACCGTCGGCAGCTCCGGCCTGGACGTGCTGGCCAACGGGCGCTTTTTTGTCGACGACGGAACGATCGACGGATCCGGGACCATCGAAGTCGACGGGACGCTCGAGATGCGTGGAGACGCCTTCCTTTCGGTCGACGTCTCTCTCTTCGGTTTGTTGTTCGTGAACTCCACACCCAACGAGATCAGCGGCAGCTTCGATCCTCAGGCCGGATCCACAACCCGCATCGACCCAACGAATGCCAACTTGAACTCGTCGCTCATCGTTACGAACGGATTCACCAATCACGGCACCGTCGAACTCACCAACACCGGCTCCGCCCATCGGGACGCGAAGTTCGCGGTCTCAGGCGGCACCTTGGTCAATGCCGCAGACGGAACGATCTTCGCTTCGCGAGGTAGCTTCTCTGCCGGAACCCGAACCCTTGACGCCGTCCTCGACAACGAGGGAATTCTGGACGTCCAGCACACCTTCTCGATGAGCCGTGCGGACGCAGACCACGTCAACTCAGGAAACATCGAGGTCACCAACAACGGAAGCTTCACGCTCACGCAGTCGGGAGCAGATCCGACCTTCACGCATTCCGGGAACATCCATATCGACGTCAACCGGATCATGACAATTCAGAGTGGCACGTTCACTCATGACCCCGGAACTACGTCCGGAGATGGAACGCTTCGTTGCGAAGACGTCAACGTTGTCGGCGTCACCCACGGATCCGGTGCGGCCGTCCTCCTGCTCGCCGGAGGAAACCAGGTCGACAATCTCGACAACGCTGGACCCGTCCATGCTCTCGACATCGACAACGTGGTCACTCAGTACACGTCGGCGGCCGGATCACTGATCCGGATCGATCCGACCAACGCCAACCTGAACTCCACCCTTACCGTTTCGAACGGCTTCACGAACCAAGGGACCATCGAGCTCACGAACACCGGCTCCGCCCATCGCGACGCCAAGTTCGCGGTCTCCAACGGCACGTTAGTCAACGCCGCGGACGGAACGATCTTTGCTTCGCGAGGCAACTTCTCTGCCGGAACCCGCACCCTCGACGCCGTCCTCGACAACGAGGGTCTCCTGGATGTCCAACACACCTTCTCGATGAGCCGTGCGGATGCAGACCATGTCAACTCAGGCGACATCGAGGTCACCAACAACGGCAGCTTCACCCTCACGCAGTCGGGCGTAGATCCGACTTTCACCCACACTGGGAATGTCCAAATCGACGCCAACCGGATCCTGACGATTCTTGGCGGTGCCTTCTTTCATGACCCAGGAACAACTTCCGGAGACGGCACGCTGCGTTGCGAAGACGTCAGCATCGTAGGCGTCACCCATGGATCCGGTGCGGCCGTCCTCCTGCTCGCCGGAGGAAACCAGGTCGACAATCTCGACAACGCTGGATCCGTCCACGCCCTCGACATCGAAAACGTCGTTGCTCACTACACATCGGTGGCCGGATCACTCATTCGGATCGATCCAACCAACGTCAATCTGCATTCCGAACTCACCGTCACCAACGAATTCATCAACCACGGAACCATCGAACTCACCAACACCGGCTCCGCTCATCGCGGCGCCAAGTTCGTGGTCTCCGACGGCACTCTGGTCAACTCCGCAGACGGAACGATCTTCGCCTCGCGAGGCAACTTCTCTGCCGGAACCCGAACCCTCGACGCGGTCCTGGACAACGAGGGACTCCTGGATGTCCAACACACCTTCTCGATGGCACGCGCAGACGCAGACCACATCAACTCAGGAGACATCGAGGTCACCAACAACGGCACCTTCACGCTCACCCAGTCGGGGACGAGCCCCAGCCTGACCCACACCGGAAACATCCACATCGACGTAAACCGCCTCATGACCATTCAGGACGGAGACTTCTTCCACGATCCCGGTACGACATCCGGCCAGGGCACGCTTCGACTCGAAGGCGTCCGCATGGTCGATGTCACCCACAACCAGACATCCGCCGTTCTCCTTCTGGCCGGAGACAACAGCATCGCCGCACTGACCAACGACGGCACCGTCGCCGGCCTCGACCAGAACAACGTCATCTCCTTCTGCACAACAGGTCCGAGTTCCGTCCTTCGCATAGACCCAACGAACGCGAACCGTCACTCCGATCTTCAGTTTCGATTCGGCCTCACGAACCACGGCCTGATCGAGCTGACCAACTCCGGCTCTGCCACCCGGGACGCAAGGCTCACCGTCGATTCGGGAACTCTGACCAATGCTCCTGACGGAACCATTCAAGCCGCCCGGGGAACGTTCAGCGCCGGAACCCGAACCCTGAATGCCCAGCTCAACAACCAGGGTCTGGTTGATGTCCGACACACCTTCCTTCTCGATGAACCCGACGCACAGCACCTGAACTCCGGAACTTTCAGCCTTTCGGACAACGCTTCCTTCACCCTCAATCAAACCGGCGTCGATCCTCGCCTCACCCACGTCGGCTTGATCGAGTTCGCCAACAGCCGAAAGATGACGATCCAGGGCGGACAGTTTCTGCACGACCCCGGAACGACCCAGGGTGCCGGAGCCCTGCGCTGCGAAGGCGTCGAACTGATCGGAGTCACCCACTCGGCGGAAAGCCCGATTCTCGAACTCGCCGGGAACAACAGCGTCGACGAGCTTTCGAATGCCGGGACGATCGTGGCCACCTCCCTCAGCAATCTCGTGGACAGCTACTCGACATCCCCGGGATCGATTACGCGAGTCGATCCGACGACCGCCAACCTGCACTCCGAGCTCGTCATCGGGAACGGCTTCACCAATCAGGGTCGAATCGAACTGACCAACTCCGGTTCGGCCCATCGCGAAGCGCGGATCGCCGTCACTTCCGGAATACTGTTCAACGTCGGCGGCGCCGTCCTCGAATCCTCCCGCGGTGCGTTCAGTGCGGGTACCCGGCAGATCGACGCGGCCGTGGACAACCAAGGAACTCTCATCGTCGAGCAGCCACTGACGGTCGTGAGCGGCCCGCTCCACCAACTTGCCGGAGCGCTACTCGCCGGAAGCGGTTCCCTGGACGTTTCCGCGGTCGAGTTTCTAAACGACGGGACGACCGCGCCGGGCTCGTCCGCCGGAACTCTTTCGATCATCGGCCCGGACACCCGAAGCGCCACCAGTGCCCTCAACATCGAGATCGGCGGCCGCAACACCAACCAGTACGACCGGCTGGCCGTCAGCGATTCCGCACACGTCGTGGGAGCGCTCAACATCAGCTTCATCGGCGGTTTCGAGCCATCCCTCGGTGACAGCTTCTCCATTCTCACCTCACCGGCACGGCAAGGGCTCTTCGACATCGCGACCGGGCTCGTCGCACCCAACGGCTTGAAGCTCGAAATCAGCTACAAGGAGGACCGGATCGACCTTCTCGCGGGCGAGGCCGGAACCAACGAGCCACCGGTTGCCGTCAACGACTCCGTCACCGTCGGCGAAGACCTGATAGTCGATGTCGACGTGCTCGGCAACGACTTCGACCTCGACAGCGACTCCCTTTCTGTCGTAGCCGGAACCGTTTCCACTCCACCTCACGGTTTCGCTGTCCTGGGCGAGGACCAGACCATCCGCTACACGCCGGACTTCAACTTCGTCGGAGTCGACAGCTTCACCTACATCGTCAGCGACCTGGAAGGCGGCGATGACATGGGTACCGTCTATGTGGAGGTCACTCCACGCAACGACGGTCCCAAGTTCCTCGCCCTCTCGTCGCCCAACGTCGTCGTCCTCGCCGGCCAGCAGTTGGAGATCCTTGCTGTAGCCACCGACGTGGACGAAGGTGACATCGTGACCTTGACCTCGTCCGAGCTACCGCCCGGCGCGACTCTCTCCCCTCCGCTTCCGCTCGAAGGAAACCCCGTCTTCAGCACGTTCACGTGGATTCCGACCGAAGAAGACGAAGGGATCTACGACCTGACGTTCTTTGCCACCGACGACTCTCTCGCTCAGGATGCGCTGGAGTTCACCATCGAGGTGCAGCTCGCCGTGTCCTCCACTCCGGACGACGAGACGCTCGAGGAACAGATCCAGGACTTCGGCTTTGACGCCGTCTGGCCCAATCCCTCCCGCGGCCCGGTTCAGCTCGACTACTCGGTTCCCACCGACGCTGCGATTCGGCTCGCGGTCTACGACATTCAGGGACGGCAGTTGGATCGACTGGTCGACGGGATGGTCGAGGCCGGGCGCCACACCAGCCAATGGGACGGCACGGTCGACGGCCAACCGGCAGCCGCAGGCGTCTACCTTCTGCGGCTCGAAGGCCCGGACAAGTCGTTCACGAAACGGATCGTCATCACGAAGTAAACGTGGAGACGAATCCGCTGCGCTGGCCTTGGGGTAGCCTGGGAAGAGCTCCCCAGGTCAGCGCGGAGCGATCTGCGCTGTGGCGCGAGCCGAAGGCAGTTTCAGCCGTGAAAGATTGCTGAATCGAGGCTGACAAAACTGGAGGTCGGTCGTTCCATATGGTCTAGACTCCGCTTCCGCACTTCGGAAGTCCGCCTACGCATGGACCCGGTAACCACCGGGCGGGAGGTCCATCGCTATGAAACGAACTCGAGCTCAGAACCGCGTCCTTAACAAGTTCGTCTCCAAGCCGCTCGCCCCCAGGCCGCGAGCCCACAAGCCGCGTGTCCTCAAACCGAGTGTCCTCGTTCCACTCGTCTTCATCGCCTTCACGCTGATTTCCGGCTGCGGCGCCTCAAAGCAAAAGCTCCGCATGGTTCCGAACCTCGAGTCCACGCTTCGTCAGGTCACCACCCTCGAACAGGACATGACCATGTCTCTGGGACCCATGGGTGAGCAGTCCACCCAGTCGACGACCTTGTTCGAAATGACCCAGATCCCCAGGGAGCGACGCGACGACGGCTCGACGGTCATGGAGTATCGCTATGACCGGATCCGGACGGAGACCACGGTTGGCGACCAGGTCATGACCATGGACACCGACTCCCCTTCGGAAGACGAGCTGGACCCGTTCTCCGCACTCGTCGGGTTGTCCATTACCGCGCGCATCACCAACCGCGGAAAGGTTCTGGAAGTCTCTGGTTTCGACGAGTTGATGGACTCGATCAGCAGCGACATGTCCGGACCCGAAGCGGCCCAGATGAAGGAACTGATGCGCTCGAGTTTCGGCAACGAGGCAATGACCTCGATGCTGCAACAGATCACTCCGATTCTTCCTGAAGACGCGGTCGGAGTCGGGGACTCGTGGAAGAGCGAGACCTCTATGCAATTCCCGATGCTGGGCGACATGGAGGTCGACTACGCGTATGAGGTTCTGGCCTTCGAACCCTACGTCGGCAGCGACTGTGTCAAACTCGGTTTCGACTACGTCATTTCCATTACGAGCGGTGACGCGCTCCTCGACCTTCTGCGCCAGATGATGGGCACCGATGTCGACCTCGAATGGGAAATGAAGGACTCGATCGGCACCGGCTCACTATGGCTGGACCGAGCCACCGGCGTGGTCATGGCCATGGACTTTACGCAGGACATATCCGTGCAGATGTCGATGGGCATTCCGGAAGTGGCCGAAGAAATGGACATGGACTTCGACATTCGCCAGACCATGTCCATGGAGACCGTCCGATAGCGGTCGCGCGTCTACCTGAGGACGGCGACCGCTTTCAGCTCGAGCAGCATCTCCGGATGAACGAGGTTCGAGACGCCGACTGCGGTCCAGGCCGCCTCGGTGCTTCCAAAGATGCGACGCTTCACCTCAGAAAAGACGGAAACATCACCCAGGTCACGGTGATAGGTCGTGAACTCGACGACATCCTCGAGGGTGGCGCCGTGCTCACCCAACGTCTGCGCCAGGTTGTCCAGGGCCAGACGAGACTGTTCCGTCGGTCCGTCTCCCCATCCGGACGCGTCCCGGCCAAGCTGGCCGCTGATCCACAGAATGTTGCCGCTCCGAACGACCTGCGGTTCACCCGGCAGCATGCGCGGCCGCTCCAATCCGGCAATCTCCTGCGACTCGGATTCGTCGACCGAGAAATCGTCGACTGAGAGATCTTCGACTTGCTGAAGAGCCGCGGACGCGACCTCAGCCAGAGGGACTCCGGCATGCGCTGCAGAAGGAGAGTCGACGTTGATTGGACGATCGGGATCGTTCGTGAGGGATGCGGCAGCCAATGTAACGAGAACGAATGCGAGCGAAACCATGGCTAACGCCAGGCGCATGTCGAATCTTCCTCCCTGTCGATATCGCGAGAATTGAGCCCGGCGCGAATCCTACCGATCGGTCACGAACACGTAAAGAGTAGATCGCGTTCGCGGTCGTGATTTTTCGCAACGGGGGCCTGGCAGGCACATCGACAGCGTTAGCCCGACCTTCATGAGCCGGCCGAGTTCGGGTTCCCATTTGTACAAGCCGCTCGCAGAGACAGTCGCAGTCGAAGGAGAACTCTGCTTCCGCTGCCTCCGCGGCTTCCGCTCACAGCGACTTCAGCACTTCAGCTCTGCGACCCATGCCGATGCAGAGATGTCACATCTTTTCCACGCGAGGGAGCTCGACCGTGATGCGCGCCCCACCTTCAGTTCGGTTCTCGGCCCGAATCGATCCGCCGTGCTGCCGGACGATCTCGCGAACGACGGCCAGCCCGAGCCCGCTGCCTCCGGAAGCTCGCGCCGGGTCTCCCCGGTAGAAGCGATCAAACACGAAACGAAGCTCGTCCTCCGGAAAGCCCGGCCCGTCGTCTTCGACCTGTAGCTGCAGACGGTCCGCCGACGACGTCTGAAGAGAGACCCGGACCTGTGCAGTGTCTCCGGCGTGGCGAATGGCGTTCCCGATCAGATTGTCGAGCACCTGCTCCATCCGCAGGCCATCAAGCCGGGTTGGAACGGGCTGTTTCGGCAGGACCAACTCGAGCTGCGCGCCCGCCTTTTCCCATTCGCGCTTCCGACGCTCGACCTGGCGCCGAATCAGGTCCGCCAGATCGAGCTCGACCGGTTCGAAGGCGTTGGCCGCTCCCGCTTCCAACCGGGCCAGGTCGAGCAGGTCGTCGATGAGACGGCCCATGCGCTGCCCTTCGTCAAGAATGTGTCCGAGGTAGGCTCGGTTCTCGTCCTCATCGACGGGAACGGCCGGATCGAGCAGCGTTTCGGCATAGCCGCGAATCGACGTGAGCGGAGTCGACAGTTCATGCGTGACGTCCGCAAGGAAACGCTTCCTTTGCGCCTCAGCCTCTTCCAGCTGCCGTCGCTGCTCGGAAAGCTCCTCGGTCATGTCGTTGAGGGAGTCCGCCAAAGACCCGATCTCGTCCCCGCCGAGGTCGGGCACCCGGGCGTCCAACTGCCCGGCCGAAACGCGCGCCGCGTGGGCATCGAGCAACCGAAGTCGGCGGGAAAGGCCGTGAAAGAGAAGCAGCCCGGCCAGCGCCGCGAGCACTGCCGCCGCCGGGATGAAGACCAGGGCTGGACGTGGATACAGACGGCCGACGGGAAACTCCCGCTCCGGGTAGACCAGCCAGACGGTGCCGAGAACTTGCCCCTCCGGCTGTGCCTGGACGGGAGCGTCGGTCGCCCGCTCGTTTCCCGTCGCGGACCGAACCACGGCAGACACGACCGCGGCCTGCCGGTCCGGGCCCAGCCATCGGTCGAGATCTGGGGGCGGTCGCCGCGAACGTCCGGTTCGTGAGCGCCATCGACGGCCGTCCCGACCGCCCGGATCGTCCCGACCATCCCGCTCGTTCCTTTCGAACTCGGGATAGGGCCCCTGCCCCGGCCCCGGGCCCGTCCCGGGCGGGGCGGACCCTTCCGCACCCGGCGGCGGATCTGTCGGAGGCGGTCGAAACCCGCGGGCTTCAAAGTTCCGCTCGGCTGCGAGTTCCGCGGGCAGTTCCTCTCCGCTGGCCTCTTCGATCAGCTCTCGAAGCGGAGCCGGAAGCCCGAACGAAAAGGGGACCTGCCATCGCGCACCGGTTCCGGTCGCGTCCTCGACTCCCTGAAAGACGTAGAGCCGTTCCCGACCCGCACTGAAAGTCCGAAGCACTCGCGAGACATCCTCGTTCCCTTCGTCCAGGGCCTCGGCCAATGCGGCCGCGCATCCCTGAGCCTCTTCCACTCGTGCCGCTCGCTGTTGCGAAGACAGGAGTGGTCGGACGACGAAAAGCGCAAGTAGCAGCTGGACGACCAGGCCAACGAGAAGGACGGCAAGGAAGGCGCCGGCCAACGTCCAGAAGAGGCTGGGATAGGTCGGTCGGACGGGGCGCACGGGATTCAGTTCCCGGACCGCGGATCGGCGAACCGGTAGCCCGCACCCCAAACCGTCTGCACGTAGCGCGGTTTCGAGGGATCCGACTCCAGCTTGCGCCGCAGCCGGCTGATCAGACTGTCGATGGAACGACCGTCGACGATCCGGTCGTCTCCCCAAACCTGCTCCAGCAACTGATCCCGGCTGTAGACGAAGCCCGGGCGATTGGCCAGAAACTGCAACAGGTCGAACTCGAGGGAGGTCAACTCGATGGGATCACCGTCCCGCTCGACGAGTCGACGCGCCTTGTCGATGCGAATGGCCCCGCGCTCCAGCACTTCATCCTTGTTCGGAGCCGGCTGAGACCGGCGAAGAAGCGCGCGCACCCGCGCTACGAGTTCGCGCGTGCTGAACGGCTTGGTCACGTAGTCATCGGCGCCAAGCTCGAAGCCCAGGACCTTGTCAGCTTCGTCGGTCCGCGCCGTCAACATCAGGATGGGAGTGTGCGACGTCTCGCGAATGCGTCGACAAATCTCGAGTCCGTCGACGCTGGGAACCATAAGGTCCAGCACGACCAGATTTGGCGTCTTCTCGTGGAAGAGTCGGAGGGCGGTCTTGCCATCCGACGCGCTCGCGACGGTGAATCCGGCCGAGGACAGATTCTTGGCCACGAGTTCAGAGATCTTTGGGTCGTCTTCGACGATCAGAATATGCGAGGTCACGAAGTGAGGATACTCCACAGGAAAGGAGCCCGCCCTGACATTCTAAGGCACATCCCCTCGCTGACGGCCCTCGCGAACCAACCGTCCAGGCCGCTTCACGCTGGCCGGCTCTCGGACTACGACGCGACTTCTGCGAACTCGTCCTCTGAGGTCTCCTGACCCATCAGCAACGGGATGTAGTCCTCGCCGATGGGCTCGCCTTCGGTCGTCTTCACGACCGGCAACGGATTCGCCGCCACGTGCTCTTCCCAACCTTTGGTCAGCGCTTCCTTCTTTTCGTCGGGAAGGGGCGCCCAGGTTCCGCGGCCGCGACACTTCGGGAACTTCGAACAGCTCAGCCAAAAGCCGCGCTTGGAGTCCCGCATGTTGAGCGGCGTGTCGCACTTGGGGCACGGAAGGTCGGTGAGAAGAGGAGGCGTCTTCGGAAGCTTGATCGTGCCCTTCTTCGGATCGAGATTGAGGATGCCCTTGCACTCCGGATAGTTCACACAGCCGAGGAACTTCCCAAATCGACCGCTCCGCAGCGTCATGCCCGATTCGCAAATCGGACAGGCGATGTTGGTCAGTTCCGGCTCCATCGGATTGCCATCGGCGTCGATGGGAGCGGCGTAATCACAGTCCGGATAGGTCGCGCAGGAGAGGAACCGTCCGTTGCGTCCGAAGCGGTACATCGTCCCCGCCCCGCACTTCGCACACTCGTGTGGAGCCGGTTCGGTCTCGGCCTTGGCGTGCACCATCTCTTCGTGGGCCCGATCGAGGTTCTGGCGGAACGGGCCGTAGAAGTCGTGAAGCATCTTCACCCAGTCGTGGCGTTCGTCCTCGATGTGATCGAGTTCCTCTTCCATGTACCGGGTGTAGGCCACGTCCATGACCTTCGGAAACGCTTCGACCAGCTTGCTCGTCACGACCTTGCCCAGGTCGGTGGCACGGAGCCGGCGATCCCGCGGGAAAAGCGGCTCGACGTATTTTCGATCCTGGATCGTCGAAATGATGGCCGCGTAGGTCGAGGGTCGACCGATGCCTTCCTCTTCCAGCTTCTTCTGCAGAGAGGCCTCGGTGTAGCGGGCCGGCGGCGACGTGAAGTGTTGGGTCGGATCGATGTCGATCGGCGCGACCGGCTGCTTCTCTTCCAACGGCGGCAGGATCGCGTCCTCGCCCTTGGGGATGCCGGTCACCCGGTAGAAACCTTCGAAAACCAGCGTCCGGCCGTTGGCCTTGAACACGGCATTCGGGTTGTCGAGATTGATTGCGGCCTGGCTCGCGGCGCCCCGGTATGCACCGATGAAGACCGCCGTCGAGTCCCATTCCGCCGGAACCATCTGCGAGGCGACAAAACGCTTCCAGATGATGTCGTAGAGGCGGAACTGCTCTTCGGAAAGCGAGTCGCGAATCGACTCCGGCGTCAGCTTGACGTCGGTCGGGCGGATGGCCTCATGCGCTTCCTGCGCCGACTTCGCCTTCGTCTGATAGAGATTGGCCTTCTCAGGGAGATACTTGTCACCGATCTCCAGCGCCACGTACTCGCGGGCCGACTCGATCGCCTCCGGTGAAACGAAGGTCGAGTCCGTTCTCATGTAGGTAATGAGACCGGTCTGCCCGGAACCTTTGATGTTCACGCCTTCGTACAGCGACTGCGCAACACGCATCGTTCGCTTCAGAGGGAATCCGAGGTAGTTGCTGGCAGACTGTTGCAGCGTACTTGTGATGTAGGGCGCGGACGGCTTGCTACGAGTTCGCTTCGTCTGGATGTTGCGGATGGCGAACCGCACCTCGGGGTCGCTTCCGTTCCGCGCAACACCGGCCAGAGATCCACGAACGACGATCTTGTTTTGCGCGGCGCCTTTGGCTTTCGGATCCTCGGTCCGGTCGACGTCCGTCTCGACGAACCCGACTTCCCGGGCGGCAGCCAGTGCGTCGTCGAGGGACTTCAGCGAGTCGGTCTTCGCGCCCCCGAGTTCGACCATCTCCGCGCGGAACGATTCGTGATCGGCCAGCCAGGCGAGCCGGTCTTTCTGTGTCCGCGGCTTTCCGTCTTCACCACTGTCGAGGAAGGCCCTCCAGCCGTTCGAGAGTCCCTCCCGCTTGTCGAGATTCGGAGTGAAGGACGCAGAGATCTTCCAGTATTCCTCGGGATCGAAGGCTTCGATCTCGAGCTCGCGTTCGACGACCACCCGGACCGCGACCGACTGCACGCGTCCTGCACTCAGGCCTCCCGCAACCTTCTTCCAAAGGAGAGGGGAAACCTGGTAGCCGACGATGCGGTCGAGAATCCGGCGCGCCTGCTGCGCGTTCACCTTGGTCAGGTCGATCGGACGAGGGTGTTGGAAAGCGTCGTCGATCTGCTTCTTCGTGATCGCGTTGAAGACGACACGCTTGGCGTGTTCGGGATCGACACCCAAAGCCTGAGCCAGGTGCCAGGCGATGGCTTCCCCCTCGCGGTCCAAGTCCGTTGCGAACCAGATGTCGGACGCGCCCTTGGCGGCCTTCTTCAGCTCGGTGACGGTCTTCTTCTTCTGGGGGAGGATTTCGTAGGTCGGGGTGAAGTCCTTCTCCAGGTCCACTCCTGGAACTTCCTGCTTCACACCCTTGGGAGCCCGGCTCGGCAGATCGCGGACATGACCGACACTCGCCATGACGACGAAGTCGGACCCCAGATACTTATTGATGGTCTTCGCTTTGGTCGGACTCTCGACGATGACGAGTTGCTTGCCGGCGGCATCCACTTTCGCGGCGGACTTCCGCGTTGACGTCTTCTTCGCCGTTTTCTTGGCCGTCTTCTTCGAAGCCTTGGATGTCGCGGCTTTCTTTGTCGTTTTCTTCGTGGTCTTCGTCATTCGGGCCTCCCGCCCTAATATAGATTCCTTCCGCGCCGATGCCGGACCGAGCCTCGGCTTGGAGGATCGGCTCGAACCGTTAAGGACTTCACCCTCCACTGTCAAGGGGCTCGGCCGAGGATCCCGGCCAAGTCAAGAACTCGCGACCCGGTAAACCATTCCCTAACATACACTTGAGCCCCCACAGTCAATCCGGCGAGAAAATCTGCGCCGGGCGAAGATTCTCCGGAGCAGAACCCCTCCCTGCGGCCGGTCTTTCCGGTTGGGCTGCTCTTGCGATCAACGGCGTGGATGCTCCACGCGAGAACCGCGTTTCACGCCGATGCCTCGACCGGACCCCCGCGGTGTCAGGTCCGGACTTCCCGACGTTGGCCTTCGGACGCGGGCGCGGTAACGTCCCGGCATGGCGATGTCAGATTATCTGCAGGCCGTACGGAACAAAGTCGGCCACGATTTTCTCGTTCTGCCGTCGGCCGCTGCGGTCGTGCGTGACCGGTCCGGACGGATCCTTCTGGCCCGGCACGTCGAAAGCGGGCAATGGGTCATCCCCGGCGGTTGCGTCGATCCCGGAGAGTCTCCGGCCGACGCGGCGGTTCGGGAAACCTGGGAGGAGACCGGCGTTCGGGTCCACGCGACCCGCGTCGTGGGAGTCTATGGCGGAAGCGAGTACGAAGTCCGCTATAAGAACGGGGACCACGCCGGCTATGTCATGACCGTCTTCCTGGCCGAACCCGCGTCAAGTGCCGCGAATACCGACCGGGACGCCGATCCCACGGATCCGGCCCGGCAGACGGATCAGCCGATCCCCGACGGTGAAGAAATCTCGGAGGCGAGATGGGTGGAGATCCGCGAGCTGGATTCCCTACCCGTCGCTCCCTGGGCCCGCGGCGTTCTCGAACACGTCTTGTCCGGCACAACTTCAGTCCAGTTTACGACTTCGGGGTGGTCTCCACCGGAAACGATCTGATTTTTCGCCCAGTTCGCCCGTCTCGTACGTTGCTAAGGATGGGGTCTACCACTCAACCCTCTCCTCGGGAGGAACCCAAATGAACTGCGAAGAACAGCCCGAACGGGACTCGTCCACACCCAACGCCGATCGCGTCAGCCGCGCATTTCCGGAGGTCCGCCGCCGGGCTTCCAAGCTCTTGCCAAGACGCTACAACAGCCTGCAGCCGACGGAGCTCGCTCACGAGGCCTGGATCCGGATCCTCCGAAACGACAACTGGAACGACACCCAGCACATCGTCAATGCCGCGACCCGGATCATGAAGAACTACCTGATCGACCGCTCCCGCAAGGAGGAGGTCCGGGCCCGGTACCGGAATGGCCTCCCCGACCCGGTCGTCGCCGATCAGGAATCGATCCATGCTCTTCTCGGCACGTTGGAGGAACTCCGGGAGAGCCATCCGATGCACTTCCGCCTCGTCTTTCTCCGATTCCTCTTCGGGATGTCCGTGGGGGAAGCCGCCGATGAGCTGGGAATTTCGCGCCGCCAACTGCAACGCGAGTGGGACTTCGCCCGCTCCTGGCTGGGAACACGCCTGAAGTCGGTCGAGATCGACCCGCCGCTGCAGAACTAGAGTGGGCCGTATCCAGGAATCGGTAGTGCCGACGGAGGACGCAAGCGTTGACCGATGACCGCAGGTCCCAGCTGGAGGCTCTCTTCGCCGAGCTGGCCCCGGCTTCGGCCGAGGACCGGGAGCGGCGGCTTCGGGAACTCGATGCAGACCTTCGGGCCGAACTGTCGGCCCTTCTTGAAGAGCACGATCGCTACCAGCGGGACGAGCCGGAGACCGACGCCGAAGAATCCTGGTTCTTCGGCGATTTCCGCATGCTCGATCAAATCGGTGAGGGCCGGACGAGTGACGTCTGGCTGGCGGAGGAACCTGCCCTGGGGTCGCGCAAGGTCGCGCTCAAGGTGCTCGTCGATCCCATGCTCCTCTACCGCTTCGAGTCGGAGCGGAACGCGCTGACACGGCTCAAGCATCCGAACATCGTCACCATTTTCCAGGGTGGAACGATCCGGAATCGGCCGTACTACGCCATGGAGTATGTCCGGGGCAGTACGCTTCGCAGCGTCCTACTTCATCGTAACGGGCCTCCCTTGGCGACCGGCGAACCCGTGATCGGCGTGTTGGACGGGCTCGACGAGGTAGCCTGGTCGACCTGGGTACTTGGGATGGGCGCAACCGTCGCGGAAGCGCTTCATCACGCGCACAACCGAGGCGTCTGGCACCTCGACATCAAGCCCGAGAATCTTCTCATCGACGAACAAGGGGAGCCCCATCTCATCGACTTCGGGCTCGCCGGGACGTCCGAAGCGGCGGAAGCCGAACTCGCAGAGCAGGGACTGGGGACTCTGTTTTACATGGCCCCGGAGCAGATCCAGCTGCGTCAGACCGTCGACGGACGCACCGATATCTTTTCACTCGGTATCGTTCTTTACGAGTGCCTGACCGGGGGACGACCGTTCGACGGCGAGTCCCGCACGGAACTGGAAAACGCGGTGCTGCACCAGTACCCGCACGTGCCCCGCCGCCTTCACCGCCAGATTCCGTGGACGAATCGGATTCTCGATCGCGCCCTGGAGAAACGGCGGGCCGAACGTTACGTGAACGCCGGCGAGTTCGCCCGCGACATCCGCCTGGTCCTCGGCGGAGAGAAACCCCGGACTCCCCCGATCTCTCATGTCAAACGGGTCAGGCGCTTCCGGGCCGCACACCCTTCGGCATTTCGATCTCTGGAAACGCTGGCCCTGATTCTTGCCGTGCTGGTCCCGGCGTTCCTGCTGGTACCGCGACTTTCCGAGTACTGGCAGAGACCGCGTCTGACCGTCCTGGCTCTCTCGTCGCAGGGAGAACCGATCCGCGATGCGAGTGTGTCTTTGGTTGCTCTCGATCCGTTCGCGCGAGTCGGTGAGGAAAGACTAGAGACGCAGCTGCCGCTGAACGACCGGCGCGTTCCCGCCGGCCGGTTTCGGATTGTCGTCGACGGAAACACCGCCGGCTATGCTGAGCTGACACGGGAACTTTCCCCCCGCACGTTCACGCACGCGATTGCCTGGCTGCGCCCGGACGACGAAGTCCACGCCGAGATGATCCGGATCGACGAACCCGGACCCGTTTCCGTCCCCGGGACCGAGCAGTTGCCATGGGAACGTCGTGATTCCTCCGACCCTCCCTTCTACATAGACAAGTATGAGGTCAGCAACGGCGAGTACCGGACATTTCTCCGTCTGTACAACCAGGCGAAACCCGCCGATACTCCTTCTCTCGATGAACCTGGAGTGTGGACGGACGACCGGCCGTCGGGCTGGGAGAACCTACCCGTCGTCGGTGTGAACTACTACGATGCTCGCCGCTACGCCGAGTGGGCAGGCAAGCGACTGCCGAATGCAAGTGAATGGCAACGTGCGGCGCGGGGCCCCCAGGGTTGGACATATCCGTGGGGTGACACACTCAGCGCGGCGGACACGACGCGTGCGCGTTTTGGAATCGTCCTACCCCGCCAGCGACCTTCGCTGGACGAACCGGGGGCATACCACGACTTTCTTTACCGGCAGTATCTCGACGGCGTGTTGCCCGTCCGTAGCCTGCCCGCAGGGGCAAGCGCGGACGGACTTCATCATGTCCTGGGCAACGTCGAGGAGTGGACAGACAGCATGCCCCTGGCGGAGCGTAGCGTCGGCGGCGTACAAGTTTCGGATTCCGGAGAAAGTTTGTCCGATTCCGCCGGGAGCATCGTTTGGGATTGGCAGGAGGATGAACGCCTGGTGCTGGGAAGCGCCTGGTCATTCTCTGCCATAGAGACCCGACTGGATTGGCTCGCCCCGGAGGAAACCGTGGTTCGCGAGCACACCCGGATCGGGTTTCGCTGTGCAAAGAGCGTGCGCTGACGGGCTCTCTCTGGGGCCCGCCGGGGCCAAACAGCAAACGCAAGTACGCAAGGGGCTAAACATGCAGACTGATCCAGGATCCGCCGGAGGCGGAAGCACGGACGCGAACACCCAATCCGGAAACCAATCCACACAACCGACGGCGGCACGGGACGCCCTCGGCACCGAGAAGGTTCATCCCGCTTCGCTTCAGCTCGGCTTCAAACCCGAGCTCACAATCTGGGACAACATGTCCATGGAGGAGAAATCCGCGTTCAAGAAGGCATTCTTCGACGAAGTGAAGGCGAGGCTCGTGACCCTTCCTCGCAGTGAGTACGACCTGGAGAACACGGACCTGGTCGTGGACAGTCAGTACGGGGGCACCGACGAGTCCAATGTAAGGGACAGGATCAACGCGCTGCTCTCGAATCCCGGACCAAACGAGGCCGAAAACGGCGGGTCTGCTGACGAAGAGCCCATTGAGGTTCGCTACGTCTACATCAACGGAAAGCGTTACTGTCAGCACACCTACACGCTGAATTGGCAGGGAAAGTCGTGGACCGCGGCCAGTGGCAACCAAACCCACGGACCGACGCAGGTCCTGGGAACCTTCAGCTGGGGGTGGGAACAGGCGTAACCCACTCGGCACCGGTTGGTCGGCGGGACGGAGTTCCCGCCGGCTTCCGTATCCTTAGTGGCTCACGCCAGTGGTTCACGCCAGTCGTTCACACTAGTCCCGGACTGATGAAGGTTGGCGCGCACGGCGAAAGTTTCGTTCACACCAGTCGTTCACGCGAGTCGTTCACGCCTGCGGACAATCTCGGGGACTACGGGTTCACTCCTCAGAGAAAACCCGCGCGCGCAGTCCCTCCGCCTCTCCCTCTCTCCCCATTCGCTCGAGCATCGAGAGGTACGCCTCGACACCGTTTCGGGACGAGAACGTCCGCGTTCCGGACTCCCAGAGTTCGACCATCCGAAGTAGGAAGGCTTCGGCTTCCTCCGTCTTCCCCGCTGTCTCGAGCAGAGCCGCCAAGTCGAGCAACGAGGTCAGGGTGTCCTCGTGCGTCGAACCGAGGTTGCCCTCCAGCAGTTCGTAGGACTTCCGCTGCAGAGGTTCGGCTTCAGCAATCCGCCCCTGCCGAAAATAGAACGCCGCGACAACACCGAGGTCTCGCCCCGTTTGCAGGTGATCTGCGCCCCATCCCTTTACCCGCGCCACCAGGGCCTGGTGATAGAGCGGCTCGGCCTCCTCGAATCGGTCCTGTGACTCGAGCAGACCGGCCAGTGACCAACGGGTGTGAGCGACATCCAGGTGGTCCTCGCCGAGCACGCGAACACCGAGGCGCATCGACTTTCGGAATGCCGTCTCCGCCTCTTCCGCCTGACCTTGCACCCACAGGAGTGAACCCAGATTGGAGAGCGCCTTCGTCCGGGCGGGATGGTTGGGATCCGCTTTCTCCCAGATCTGAATGGCCCTTTCATACAGCGCCTTGGCGTCCTCGAACTTCCCCACCTTGCGGTAGAGCACGGCCAGGTTGTTCGCGGAGGCGGCCACGGACGGATGCTCTGCGCCCAAAGCGCGTTCCCGAAGCTCCAGAGCCTGGTGATAGAGCGCGGCGGCATCCTCAGTGCGATCCTGGTCGTCGAAAAGCTGGCCGATGCTGTTCAGGCTGGCTGCAACCGACGGGTGCTCCTGACCGAGCGCCTTGACCCGAATCTCCAGAGCCTCGACCAGCAGGGGCTCTGCCTCGGGATGGCGGTGTTGCGCGTAGTAGAGCATTCCCAGCTGGTGCAACGTATTGGCCAGCCTCGTGTCGGCGTCTCCGAAAGAGCGCGCTTCGTGAACGGCCCGGACCCACGCGTTCTCCGCGTTGTCGAAGTCGCCCTCTTCAAAGGACTTCAGTCCAAGTTCGTTGTGCTCTTCCCAGGGAGTCTTCTCGCCGTCCACTCGTTCTCCTCGTGAGTTCCCGGTCCTCTAATCGAAGCCCTGCCCGGATAAGCTCAGCGTGATTCGCGCCGGTCCGCTGTCCGCACCCATCGGCCACGCAAAATCGACCTGCAGGTACGAGAGCAGTCCGCTGGAGTCGACGATCCGTCGCAACCCGAAGCCCAGGTCCCAATGGACCTCCGAGCGCAGCGGAAGTTGCAGTTCTTCCGGATTCTCGAGCGGACGACCGCCCCAGACGGATCCGGCCTCCGCAAAAGGGACCAATCGCAGTCGGGCTTCCTTGATCAACGGGATCCGGGTTCGCTTCATCCAGTTCTCGCGCCACATGTACTGCGCACGAAGCAGCCACCGTTGGGTCCCGACATAACTCCGAGGGACGAAGCCGCGAAGTCCACCTTCGCTCCCGATGTCCTGAAGAGCCTGCGTCGGTGCCTGGCCGCCCGTCGCCCCGTAGTCGAGCAGAAGATAGAACTCGTCGCGCAGCTCGAACGGCTTCCAGATCTGTTTCCACTGAAAGGACCAAAGGGAGTGCTCGCTCGACCCGCCGAGGGCGCCTCCCCACGATTCCACAGATGCGGAGAAGTAGGCGCCGGGCAGAACCACGTCTTCGGAGTAGCGGGGCCGGTGGGAAAGGGAAACCCCGATCCCGTTTCCGATCCAGTCGTCGACCGCAGTATCCAGGTCCATCCATCGGTCCGATCCGAACCAGTGGTAGTCCTCTTTCAACGGAGCGGACTGTTCTTCCCGACGTTCGGCGCGAACTCGCGCGGTCCACGTCTTGTCCGGCTGCCAGTGAAGCGTCAACGCACCGGCTCGCTGCAGCAGGTAGGACTGCCCGTCGTATCCGCCGACAAAGGCGAAGAGCGTGTTCCCGTAGGGTTGATGGCTGCCGAAAGCGCGAACCCCGGAGTGCATCCGAAACTCCGCCCAGTACGTCTCGCGAGCCAGGTCGCCCACGCGGAGGAACCCGCGGCCGGTCGGCTTCTCCCTGGCCACGTCGTAGCCCATCCGTGCGCCGAGGTGAATCCGCTGCTTCCAGGCTGGACCGATCCCGACGCCGCCGTTGAAATGAAACCCGGTCTTCTTGCCGTACCCGATGCCGAAGAGCGGAATGAGCTGGTTTCCCTGCGCCTTCTCGAACTCGTCGTCGACTGCGGCGAAGACACTGTCCCAGTCGGTGGTCTCGATGCCGAAGGGATCGTCCATGAACGGGCTGTCGGAAAACGGATCTGCGAACGGGTCCTCAGGAGCGTCAGCCGGCTCGTCGTTGGCGGCGGCGGCCGTGTTGTCGGCTGTCGCGTTGCCGGCGGCAGCGTTGCCGGCTGGAGCGTTACCGGCGGCTGGCACGGTGTTCCCGGCGGCCCCGCTCTTGTCAGCGTGCATGTAGACGGCTGGCGCGTCGTCAACCTCCGCCGCCGGGGCCGGGGCCCACGTAAGCACGAGCGACGCCAGCGACAGAAGGAACGCCGCCCATCGCGCGGAACCGCCGCAGAAACCGGCAGGGTCAGAAGATGTCATCTGGGATTTGTCGGACATACGATGCGCCAATGGTACCCTGCCAAATCAATCATGTCGTGAAAGGACTCCGCCCGCATGTCATCTGATTCCGGCCCCGGCCCCGAAGTTCCACCGACGGTGGTCCTCTTCGACCTCGGAGGGGTCCTGGTGGACAACAGCGGGATCACGGACCTGCGTCGTTGGAACCCGGATCTCGCGGGAGACGCGCTTTGGAACCGGTGGCTGACCTCCCGGTCGGTCCGCGCGTTCGAGTCCGGCCGGGCTGATCCAGAGGAGTTTGCCAACGCCATGGTCCAGGAGTTCGAACTTTCCCTCTCCCCTCAGGACTTCACCGAAGCCTTTGGCAGCTGGATCCGTGGGTTCTACGACCGCGCGGAAGATCTTGTCACAGAAACCGGCAGACTGACCCGGACGGGTTGTCTCTCGAACACGAATCCCATTCACTGGGATCGCATGACCAGGACCCTGGATCTCGAATCCGCCCTCTCGGACGTCTTCCTTTCCTTCCGGCTGGGGCTTCTGAAACCCGACGCAGAGATCTTCGACACCGTGACGACGGCGCTGCGTAGGGGGCACTCCGGAACCCTTCCCATTGAGAGCACGGATTCTTCGGAACCTCGATCCACGGCGCCGAGCAGCGACCGTTCGGGAACTCAGCCCGCAGCCACGAACCCGGATTCTTCGGAGCTTCCTTCGGGGCCTTCGGGGCCTTCTTCGGGGCCTTCTTCGGGGCCTTCTCCGGAGATCCTTTTTCTGGACGACCATCCATCCAACGTGGCGGCGGCTCGCCAAGCCAGCTGGCGCGCCGAACTCGTGCGCGGCCCTCTCGAAGCCCGGGACGCGCTTCGCTTCCACGGGATTCAGGTCACGGCCCGATGAAGTTCCTCTACCAAACGGACTCGACCTACTTCGGCGCCATCGGCTCCGGCCTCGAAGACATCGGAGCCGCCGAGCTCAAGGCGCTGGGCGCGGACATCCGACAGACCGACCATCGCGGGGTCGAATTCCGCGCCGCAACTCCGGTTCTCTACCGCATCCACAACGAGACGCGACTCTTCTCCCGATTGCTGGCTCCCCTGATTCGATTCCGCTGCCGACATGGCGACGATCTTTACGACGCGGCGCGCGAGATTCCCTGGGAGCGGTTCCTCGACAACCACGAAACTTTCGCCGTCCGCGCCAACCTTCATCAGTCCGGAATCCGCAACTCCGCCTTTGCCGGGATGCGGACCAAAGACGCACTCGTCGACCGGTTGCGGGAAAGAACGGGCGCGCGCCCGAGTGTCGACCGGCGGGATCCGGACCTTCGCATCGACGTCCATGTCCGGGAGGAGAACGGCACGATCAGCATCGACACCTCCGGCGACTCGCTGCATCGACGCGGCTATCGTACGGACACGGTCCAGGCGCCGATCCAGGAAACCCTGGCCGCCGCCGTCCTCGAGATCGCCGAATGGAACGGGGAGCGTCCGCTGATCGACCCCATGTGCGGGTCGGGGACCTTTCTCGCTGAGGGACTGATGCGGGCCACCAAGACGCCGGCGGGATTCTTCCGCCGGCATTTCGGACTCTTCCACCTGCCCGATTTCGAATCGGACCTGTGGAACGACACCCTCGACGAAGCGGAAGCTCAGATCCGGGAACCGGAGGTTGGGATCCAGGGAAGCGACCTCGACAAACGGGTCGTCGCGTCGGCCCGCCGCAACCTTGGGCATCTTCCCCACGGTCGGACGGTTCGTATCTTCCGGTCGGACTTTCGCGACCATCCGCCCATCCAGGACGCGCTTGTCGTCTGCAACCCGCCCTACGGCGTACGTCTGAAAGCGGGAGAGGATCTCAGCGGCTTCTACCGGGATTTCGGCGACTTCCTGAAACAGAAGTGCACCGGCTGCTCGGCCTTCGTCTACTTTGGAGAGCGCGCCTGGCTCAAGTCGATCGGACTGCGGCCGGAGTGGAAACGTCCGCTCATGAACGGCGGACTGGACGGACGCCTGGCCCGATTCGAGCTATACTGATCGAGCCACGTCAACGGATCATGGACAAGGACGGAACGCACATGAACCGATCTCTCGTCGACCGCGTCAAAGGCATCCTTCGCCTCGAAGCCGACGTTTATGAAGAAGTCGAAGCCGACACCACGGCCCTACCTCAGGCCGCCATGGTCGTGGCTGCTGGCGCGGTCGCCAGCGGCATCGGCGCGCTGGGCGGCGGGCCGCTCGGAATGATCACCCACTTGATCTTCACCTTCATCGGCTGGCTCATCTGGGCCGTTGTCTCCTACTTCGTCGGAACCCGCGTCTTCGGCGGAAAAGCAACGTGGGATCAGGTCCTGCGAACCTTGGGATTCGCGCAGGCCCCGCACCTGTTTGGGATCCTCGCCATCATTCCCCTGCTCGGAGGACTTGTCGGATTTGCCGCCGGCCTCTGGGCGATCGCCACATCGGTCGTTGCCATTCGCCAGTCCCTGGACCTGACCACGGAGAAGGCGGTGCTGACCGCGGTCGTGTCCGTGCTGATCATACTGATGCTCATGGCCATCCCAGCGACCCTCTTCGGCATCGGCGCACTCGCCTTCATGCTCGGGAGCTGACGGCTTGAGGCAACCTTGGCGGAACGCCGGAGAAACGGATACGAAGGAAGGCCGGCTGCAGGTAAAGCGGCGCGGCGACCACGATGTGGTCCTGCTCCTGGACGGCCGTGTCCTCCAGTCCAACCAGTCGCATCCGCCGGAGGCGGACCTCGTCCAGTTCATCGTCGAACGAATGAAGGCGAAGGAACGCCCGCAGTTCCTGCTCGCCGGAGTGGGCTTGGGGTTTGGACTGCGGACCGCGCTCGAGCTTCTGCCGGAACGTGCGCAGATCGCCGTCTTCGAGCCGAACCCGGATCTTTTGCGGTGGGCTCGTGGACCACTGGAGGACCTGACCGGGCGTTGGCTCGATGACCCCCGGGTGACCGTCGTCGACGACGACATCACGACTCTTCTGCACAACGCTGCTCGAGCCGGCGGGCGCGACCGCTTCGATGCGATCGCGTTCGATGCCTATACCGGAGTTGCCCACCGGCTCCACCGAGCCCGCGATCCCTGGTTCGGAAAGGGCACACTGCAGTGGGCCCACGGCGCGCTCTACAAGGACGGCGTCATCGGACTTTGGTCGGAAGAAACCGAGTTCCGACTCGAATCCCGTTTTCGTCGCCACAACTACCGATTCGAAGTGATCCGTCCCCGGCGGAAGGGACCGGACTTCGTCGTCTATCTGGCAAATCCGGTGGCAGAGCCCAAGCGTCGCGACGAAAGTTCCGAGTCGTCGCAAAATGCAAAGCCGGTCGAAACCGGAGGCGCATCGGATCCGGAAGCCGTCTCCGGGGCCCCCACCGGAGACCCCTCCAACGAAACGGAAGCCGCTCCAGCGCCCCCTTTGGAAGAAGACGTCATCGTCGGCTCCCGGCACACCTCCCGACAGATACCACGCGGCCGCCCGCCCAAGACCGGACGCACCGGATCGAAGAGAACAGATTCTCGTCGAACGCCGCAGCGTGGCTCGAAGCGCAGCCCAAAACGGCCTCCGAAACGGTAACCCTCCGTCCGTCCGCTGTGTTTCGGAATCGTTTCCCAACGCACGCAGAACAAACCATGTGGTAACGGGGAATCCGATCCCCCTGCGTGTGAACATTCGCCATCGAACGTCCGATCTGGAGGTTGACCGTCACGCCGACACAGACATTGAGGAGGCGCTCGCCGATGCAGGGTCCGATCGAGGGCAGGAACTTCCGGGAGGGGCAAGAGTTGGCCAAGGCCGACCTTCACCTCCACTCCAACTACTCCTACGACGTCATCAACGTTCCCGCCCTTTCCCCTCGTGCGCTCTACGATCGTGCGATCGAGCGCGGAATGGGTTTCTTCACCCTGACCGACCACGAAACCATGCGCGGCGTCCTCGCACTAAGGGACGAGCTCGACGCCGAGTTCGGGAGCGAGCACCCGATTCCGGTCATGAATGGAATCGAGATCTACGTCAAGGATCGCGAAGTCGGTCATGTCATCCACGTCAACGTCCTGGGGCTCGACCCGAAGCAGGCCAACCAACTGGCCAAGCGCCGGAAGAACCTCGGCAAGTTTCTCGACTTCTGCCGCGCCGAGGGCCTCTACCACGTCTACAACCATCCCTTCTGGTTCGAGAACGGGGAGTCAGCCTCGCTGGAAACGATCTCGGATCTCGTCGCCATGTTTCCGGTCATCGAACTGAACGCGGGGCGCATTTCCCAGCTCAACTGGCGGACGGTGGAGTTGGCCCGCGAGCACGGTCGGAACCTCGTCGCCGCCTCGGACTCGCACACGGGCCGCATCGGCCGCGCCTACACCATGGCGCCGGGACGTACGCCGGAGCAGTTCCTCGGAAACATCACGGACGGCAACTCGGTCGTCGTGCCCCGAAACACTTCGCTCAAGGAATTCATATCCGAAGTCCAGGACACCATCGATCTGGTCTTCGGCCTTCAGCACGCCTTCCCGATCAAGCGTACCTTTCTCCGCCAGCATCCGAAGCTTCGCGTTCTTGCCAAGGTCGCGTTGGGTAGCGAGCGTGTCATGCAGCCAGGGAAGCTGCAGGCGATGGTCCGCCGAAGCCTGGCGCTCATCGCCTACGCTCCCGCGTCGCACTTCATTCTCGAACAGAAGAGGATGAATCAACGATTGGAGAAGGCTCTCGCGGAAGCCGGACTGGCCGACTCCCCACTTACAGAAGAAGCCCGACTCGCTCACTGAGTCGGGCTTCCTTGTTGGGCGTCTTTGTTGGGCTTCTTCGTTGGGCTTCTTCTTGGACTGTTTCCTCGCTCAGTCAGAGCGAGCGGGCGAGTTTCCGGGGGACGGCGGTCGCAAAGAACTGCCTCGATTCCGGCAGCATGACGGTCGCTCAGGACTGCCACGGCTCCTGATCCTCCGGACGCTTTCCGCGTCCGCGCGGCAGAGGAGGCGTCGGGCCTGCACTGGGCGTCTCCGACTCGCCAAAGACCAGGTCCGCTGCCGATGGGTTTCCGAAGTGGCTGACATCTGCGAAGTCCGGAGGCACCTGGCTCCCCGCCCCTTTTTCGAAACTCGTCGGGCCTTGACCCTCGGTCGCTCCCATGGACGGATCCGTCCACGTTCCTGGAGGCGCGGGACCTCGTTCCGGGCTCTGTGCCTGACCTTGTGTCGAACCCGAGCCTGAGGAGGTCGCCGGATTCATTCCCGGATTCGGCCCGTGGGGGTAGCCGGGGTTCGGGCCCCCGCTCGCCCCGGGGTTCGCACCGGGAACTGTTCCGGGATTCGGGCCGCCCTGCCGTCCCGGCCCGCCGCCTGGGCCACCACCGGGTCCAGCCGGCGGGTGCGGCGGAGCTCCCGGAGTTGGAGGAGGCATCGTACCCGGATAGCGACCACCGGATTGCTCCCGCGCCATCGAGCTCAACCGGTCCGTCTCCAGCTTCTCTTTCGTCTGCTTGTAACGCCAGATCATGTAGACCCCCGCTCCAACCAGAAAAAGCGGCCAGATGTTGATGAGCCACTCCAAGTCGATATCGAGAGTTACACCTAACGTGAGAAATCCGCCGACGACCAATAACATGATCCCGCTGACCAGGGGGCTGTCCGTGGGAACGTCGGGAGTCCGTCCCTCATTGTTGTAGTGATTGGCCTTCTTCACGGCGTCGATGATGTTGAAGAACCAGAAGAAGACCGTGAGGATGATGAAGGGTCCTTCGACATCGCGCGCCGCTCGCGAGTCCGAGAGCATGAGCAAAGAAACGAACACGACGATGTTGATGAATCCCGCCAGGTAGTAACCGACGTAGATTTGTCCCAGACCGGGAAGGAAAGAGAGGATGGCCGCCCAGGCCGGTGCTTTCTTCATTCGTACTTCCGAACTCATCGTTCGTCTCCTTGCTCACCTGCTTCTTGCGTTTCGTCTTCCGGGTAGAGTCCGAGCGGTTCCAGGACCACACGGATTTCATCGAGTAGCCCGGTGTAATCTCCTGTACGAATGTCTTCTCCGGAGCGCTGCATCCAATCGGAAACACCGCCCGCTTTCTCTTCGACCTTCTTCCAGGTGGTGTGGACCTGAGCGGCTCCGTCGGTCACGAATCCGAACCGCTGCTTGCCGTCCTCTGTCTTCCAAACCTGGTTCCCCATCGGCATCTGAGCCACGGCCGCATCTTTGACCCACGCGCTCATGCTCGAGTACTCGGGAACCTGATTCCCGAAGAGAATCGCCACAACGAGACCACCCGCCAACGCGACTTCCCACACCGCCTCCGGCCGGCGCCAAAGCGCGCGAAGGATTTGAATCACTCCCGGAACGGGTCCGGAGGTCAGAGCGAGCACCTCGCGCGTGAACTCGCGTCCGGCTGAGAGTTCGGGCAACTGGGAGTAGAAGTCCGGCAAGGCTTGCAGCATGTCCCGCATTCGTTGACAGCTGGCACAATCCTCGATGTGGACTCGAACGATCTCGCGATCACTGGGATCCAGAGACTCTTCCAAAGCCTCGGCCATGCGCAGCTCGATCCAGTGGCAGTCCCGGCCTTCGGTGCGGACACGAATCTGTTCCTGAACCTGCCGTCTTTCCTTCGTATCGAGTAGGGGAGACGGAAGGACATCCGCCTCGAGCACGGTGGCGCGGCAACGGGTGCATTCGACCTCGTGCTCCACCATCTGGCCGAAGAAGGGCTCCCCCAGCTCTCCGCCGAGATAGTCGGAAAGGTGGTGCTGGAACTCACGACACTCCATGCCGCACCCCCCTTCCTTCGAGTTTGAGGAGAATCCGCGCGAGATCGGCACGGGCGCGGGAAACCCGCGACTTCATCGTCCCGACCGGTACGCCCTCCATCGAGGCCATCTCTTCGTGAGTCAGACCCTGCAGGTCCTTCTGGACGATCGCATCGCGACTGATGGCGCCGAGCTGCTCGAGAGCGCGAAGGAGAAGATCCTTGCCCTCACGCCGTTCGAGCCGCCGGTCGGTGGGCTCGTCGTCGGAAGCCAGATCGCCGAACTCGTCCACCGGGGGATCCACGACCGCCTTGTCCTTGCGCGACTTCCGGTAGTGGTCGATGCAGAGATTGCGGGCCAGGCTGTTGAACCAGGTTTGGAACGGCCGCGCCGGATCATAGAGGCCGAGGCTCTCATAGAGGCGGACGAAAATGTCCTGGGCGAGATCCCGGGCCGACTCCCGATTGCCGGAGAACTGAAAGGCCAGATTGAGAATCCGGTCCTGGTGCCGGTCGACCAGAGTCTGCCAGGAATGGGCATCCCGCTGCTGGCAAAGCCGGACCAGTTCTTCATCCGTCTTCAAAGAGAGTCTCCAGATCGCTTTCCGAGGTCTCGTCTCGCCCTGCCCGGACGATGGGTCGAAGGGGTCTACGGAATCCGAGCCCGAAGGGTTCGTCTCAAACTTGAGAGTTGTGGACCGAGGATTGCGGATGGAGGCTGGCTAACCGTCTCCGGCGAAAACGTCTTGCGGCGGCGAGGGGCGGTTGGCATTGGAAGCCGGGATTTGGTGGCCCTATGGCGTGACCTCGCCGACGTTTACGGAGCCGGCGTCCACAATCTTCGCGCCACAACCAACAGGCGACGCCGTAGGGGTTTACGGTGTTTGGGGCCGATCAGTCGACCGTGGACGGCCACTCCGTGTGGAAGACGCCGTCCTTGTCCAGGCGGCGGTAGGTATGTGCCCCGAAGAAGTCCCGCTGGGCCTGAATGAGGTTGGCGGGCAAGCGGCGCCGCCTCAGCTGATCGAAGTAGGCCAGCGAAGCGGCCATGGCGGGAGAGGTCATCCCCAGGTCCAAACTTAGTCGGACGACCTTGCGCCAGGAATCGACCCGGGCCCGGATCTCCGTGGCGAAATCTTCATCGAGCAGCAGGTTGTCGAGCTCGGGATCGCGCTGGAAGGCGGTCCGGATCCGGTCGAGGAACTTCGCGCGGATGATGCATCCGCCTTTCCAGATCCGGGCCATCTCGTCGAGGCGCGTCTCGAAGCCGTACTCCTTCGACGCCTGATGAATCAGATCGAAGCCCTGGGCGTACGAACAAATTTTCGATGCGTAGAGCGCCTCCCGAATCCAGTTGACGATCTGCTTCTTGTCACCCGGCAGCTCCATCGCGGGCGGGGACGGGTAGATCTCCGCAACCTTGCCACGCAGTTCATGGAACGAAGAGACGATCCGCGCGTCGACGGCGGCCGTCATCGTTGGAATCGGAATCCCAACCTGCAGGGCCGTGATCGTCGTCCACTTCCCGGTCCCCTTCTGCCCGGCGGCATCGAGGATCTTGTCGAGCAGGATTCCCTCGCCGCCCTGATCGCACGGAAAGTCGACGATCTTCGAGGTGATCTCGATGAGAAAGGATTCGAGTTCGCCTCGGTTCCACTCGGCGAAGATGTCGGCTATCTCGCTCGGCTCGAGCTGAAGCGCATGACGCATGAGGTCATAGGCCTCGACGATGAGCTCCATGTCACCGTACTCGATCCCGTTGTGAACCATCTTCACGAAGTGGCCGGCAGAGCCGTAGCCGCACCAGGTCACGCATGGACCGCTATCCACTTTGGCCGCGATCTGCGTCAGGATCGGTTCGAGGCGGGCATACGTTTCCTTGTCCCCGCCGGGCATGAGGCTCGGGCCCCACAGAGCGCCTTCTTCCCCCCCGCTCACTCCCATTCCGAAGTAACGAATCCCGGATGGCGTCAGTTCTTTGAGTCGCCGGTCCGTATCGTTGAAGTTGGAGTTGCCTCCGTCAATGAGGATGTCGCCTTCGTCCAGCAGCGGCTTCAGAGACTGGCTGACCGCGTCGACGGGTGCTCCGGCAGGGATCATCATCAGGATGCGACGGGGCTTCTCGAGAGCCTGGACGAACTCGGCCTCGGTGCCGGCCGCCAGGAAAGTGCCCTCGTCCTTGACCTCTTCGACGAAAGCCTGCGCGGTCTCGAGGTCGCGATCCTTGACGACGACGGAGAAGCCATGGCGCGCCACGTTGCGGGCCAGGTTCCGTCCCATCACTCCCAAGCCGATGATGCCGAAGTCGTGGGTCATGAAGGCTCCCTCCATGGAGCAGGTCGGGGGAAGTTGCCGGGAGGCTGCGCTAGTTGAGTCACAGGCTGCAAATTCTTCTTCTCGAGTCGCAAGAAGCTGCGCCACCTACCCGGCAGAGTGAAAGGGATATCCCAAGAACTCACCCTACGCAAGGGGTGGTTCCGTTGAACCCGGCGAATCCGTGATTCAGGGACTGTCCCAGGTTCCCGTTTATGTTTTGATTTCGGCATGGAAACGATTGAAGTGAAAGATAATGCACCAGTTCCCGTCGTGTTGTTCGTGGGGGACCCGGCCACCGGGACCGACGGCGAAACTCTTCTCCGTCGGCTCCGCTCGGCGGTGCGACCTCGGGATTTCTCGGGCGCAGCCGACCCGGGAATCCTCCGGGACGAGCTGCCCGCCGCCGATGGTGTCGTTTTCGCCTCCGGCACCGAGACCAAGACCGAGACCGAAGCCCAACTTCCTGTTACAACAACCGATGCCCGAACACCCGATGCGCGAACACCGAGTGTCCGCCTTGGCGATGATGAACCGGCGCTTCGACGTCCGTCTCTAAGTTGGACAAACAACGAAGAGGCTGTAGAACACTTCCTCGACGAGGCCTACGGTCACGCCCAGATTCGCCACCTCTTTGCGGAAGGTTGGACCCTTGACCAGCTGGTGGCCTTCAACCTTCGCGAACGCTACCGGGTCATCGTTCATGATCCCAAGCGTCACAAGCTCATGGGCCGCATCGTCGCCAAAGCAAAGGACCATCCCAGAGAACGCCTGCAGAAGGAGTTCTCTGATCTGTTCCTGGAGTCTCTCGAAAAACCGACGACCCGACGGAAGCATCTGAACGTCATGGAAACGGTTCGGGAGTTTCTCGAACCCCGCGTCGAGAAATCGGACGACGCAGAACTCGCGGCCGTCCTCGCGGAGTACAAGGCCGGGCGAGTCCCTCGCTACGAACCGTTACGTGTTCTGCAAAGACTCGTTCAGTCCGCGGGAATCGCCGGGCTCGAAGCGCAGTCCTACCTTTTCCCGGACGAGCCGCAGCGGCGGTTTCTTGAAAGCGCGGTAGGTCGAACTGAATAGCAGGCTGCCGCAAGTGCTTTGCAGGCTGTGTTTCCGGATCGCGGTAGCAGACAGCCGAGCGTCGACTCGACGTTTGAGGGACTAGTGGTTCGTAAGCGAGGAATCGGGTACGAACTACTACCGGCGCAGAGAGATCGGTCCCAGGTAGACGTCGCGCTCGGTTCGGGCCCACCAGTCGCCGGTCGCTTCACGGCCCGCAGTTCCTGTGAATCGATAGTCGAAACGCCGCACGCGAAGATACCGCGGGGGAGTTTCCTCGAACGGATTCTCCTCGAGTTGCTGCAGAACTACCGGTTCGCCTTCCAGAAGGCGCACCGCGAAACGCTCGACCCATCCGCGTTGACTGGGGCTGCCGAGTGCCGCGAACCAAAGCTGCCAATCGAGGCGCGGCATGTGTCCCCACAAAACGAAACGCGGTCGTGTCCGCGTGTCTCCCGCTTTGTAGCGAAACTCGTAGGGCTCCCAAATGAGGCCGTCGACGCTGCCTTCGAACTGCAACTCGGGTCGCGTCGTCGTCATCACGGAAAAGAGACCGTACCCGTTGTTGATTCGAAACGGCGCAGTCCATCGTCGAACCGTTGGAACCGGCTCGGCCCATCCCACGGCATGAATCGAGTCCACCGTGCGGAACAGGGAGAGCAAACAGAGAACCGCAATAGGAGCAGTGGCCAGGACACGCCGCCAGACATCCCATGTCCCGAGTTCGATTTCTTCTCGCGGGCCGGGGTAGTAGATCTTCCGGAGCCATGCAGGCCAAACGGTGTCGTCGAAAAGAAGAACAGCGAGACACACGGAAAGGAGGTTGAAGAAACCGTAGTTCCCCGTGGCCACGATAAGACTCTGCAGCAGTAGAAAACCCAGCCCTGCAACGTGGCGAAAACGTCGTGGCGCGAAGATGAAAAAGGGTAGGACCAGTTCGACCGCGAACATGAACAAGGTCCCCAGTTGTCCGAAGAACGGCGGCCATTGATGGACGAACCACGAGAAGGTGTGGGGCAACGGTTGCGTCCAGAAGTGGTACTCCAACGCGGACAAGTCCGCCCATGCCGGATCCCCGCTGGCCAGTTTGACGATCCCGGAGCACAGCATCAGTTTCAAGAGCAGAATGCGCAGCAACCACAGGCTGGGCGCCCAGGGTTGTCTCTCGTCCCCCGGCGACAACCAAAGCAAAGCCGGTCCCAGGAAACACGCTGCGAAGAGTGTTTCGAGAAGAAGCGCGTCCCACTGGAAGGACAGAAAGGGTCCGCCGGCAGAAACCAGGGAAAGGTAGGCCACGAAGAGCAGCGGCAGGACGACGGGAACGAGAACTCCCGCCATCAACAAAAGTCCGAGGAATGCGCCGGCGTAACAAGTCACTCGTACGAACGTTTCGGACGCGTTCCACCAGAAGATCGTCGGAAGGTCGAGATAGCGCAGGTCGCCCCGAACCTCGGCAATCTGATCGAGCCGAGGCTGCAAAGGAAGAATGCCGCGATCTCCGATCAAACCCTGGATCTGCACGGCCAGCGAAAGAAACGCAATGACCGACGTCAGTCCGAGTCCGATGAGAAAAACTCGGCGGGCGATGAGGTACCGCCCGAATCCCATGGCCGGATCCCCCACTCCGGCCGCCCACGCCGGAGGTGTCGGGAGAGAAAACTTCGGAAGGCGCATCAGCGGCGCAACCTGGCCACGACCTCCTCTAGTCGGCGCTGAGTTTCGGTAGAGAACCAGGAGTCGAGAAACGCTTCGTCCTCGGGTGCTTCTCTGCGGCTATCCACGAGCTCGGTCTTGAACTGCTCCTTCAGCCGCGCCGCTGCCCGCCCGGTCGATTGCGCGAATCGCTTTGCGTGCCGCTCGGTTTCATCGACCAGTTGATCTGCCGGCACGACGACATCGACCATCCGACGTTGCAGAGCCTCCGCAGGTGAGAAGAGATCTCCCGTCAGAACGACCTCGTAGCGGGTGCTGCCGGCAGCAATGGCAGATCGAACGATCGACGCCACGATTCGCGGCAACGGCAGCCCGATTGCGGACTCGCGCAGACCGAACCGGTAGCCCTTGCCGCTGGGCGTCGTCTCCGCTGCGACGCGAAAGTCACAGGCAAGGGCCAGGACCGCTCCGCCGGCGACCGCGTGACCATTGACCGCGACCAACGTAGGCCGGGGTAGTGTGGCGATTCGCCCGAACACTTCATCGAAGGACGCGAGAAACGCGCGCATCTGATTCCGGTCGTACTCGATCAGAGTGGGTAGATCGAGGCCGGCAGAAAGGGCCGAACCCTGTCCAGTGAGCAGAACGGGGCGAGCCGCAGCATCCGGGTCATATTTGGCCAGCTCGTTCAAAGCCCCGGTCATGGCCTCGAGAAACTCGGGCCCCACACTGTTGGCCCGG
Source organism: bacterium (assembly GCA_030431975.1). Lineage (GTDB taxonomy): Bacteria > Eisenbacteria > RBG-16-71-46 > CAIMUX01 > CAIMUX01 > JACKCR01. The sequence continues at coordinate 295,987 of JAUIHP010000001.1, forward strand.
CGCAACTCCAGGTGAGCCCAGTCCCAGTGCTCCCGCTTTTCGATCCGGACTTCTCCCATTTCATCCTCCATCGGCGCGGGGGTGCCCGGACTTCGATGCGTCCTTTCACCCAGGCCCTTGAAGCGCCGCACTCTCAAGCCCTACCCTCACTTTCGAGTGAGACGGAAGACCCCCAAGAGAGGAACGGACATGACGACGCACCGCGTACTGAAACTGTGGTACCGATCCAAGGAAGGCGGCCCGCTCGCCGCCGTCGATTCGCTGGAACTCCTACCCGGCGAAGGGATCGCCAAAGATCACACCCGCGGAAGTATGCGCCATGTCACCTTCGTTTTCGAAGACGATTGGAAGATCGCCGCGGAGAAGGTCGGAGTGCCCGACCTCGATCCCGTCGGCCGGCGAGCCAATGTCCTACTTTCCGGCGGCGGCGGTGAAGCCTGGCTGAAGGAGTGGATCCGGTTCGGCGACACTCTTCTCGAGATCAAAGGCGTGGTCGCGCCCTGTCCCGTCATGGATGAGTACCATCAAGGCTTGAAGGATGCGTTGGAACCACCCGTCCTGGCAGGTATCTGGGGCCGTGTCCATGTCGGCGGCAAGCTCGAGGTCGGCCAGATGTTGGAAGAGGGAGAGCCAGTGCCGAAGGCGTGACGAGATCATTCGGCGATCGTGTCCCGAGTCAGGAGCGGACACGAGACTTCCGCTGTCAACTACGCCTTCCTCGGTCAGTCACGCCCTTCGCGATCAATTACGCCCTTCGCGGTCAGTGAGGCCTTCCGCGTGACGGCCTCAGGGAGAAGATAAGTCTCGGAAGCTCCCGCCCCACGGGCATGCTCGGCACAGATCCCGCCGCCTGACCGCCCATCTTCTCGTAGAACCCGAGCGCATTGGGATCCGAGATCACGATGAGGTTGCCGCACTGACTGTCCCTTGCGTAGGCCAGCGCGGCTTCAAAGAGTTTGCGTCCCAAACCGGACCCTTGTCGGGAGGGATCGATCCAGAGGTGCTCGACCTCTGCTTCCACGCCATCGCAGATGACCGCGACAAAGCCCGCGAGCTGACCTGATGTTTCGTCGAATGTCGCGAGGCTCCACGAGTTCCGGATGAACTCCGGAGTCACGGTCAGACCGTCACGCCAGAGTTCGATCCATTCCTCCGGGTAGCCCCAGCCGCGTTTGGACTTGAACGCCAGTTCCGTGCACGCTGCAGCGTCCTCGGGTTGGAGCGGGCGCCATTCAGTTTCGTTTGAAGGCACCGGTCCTCCGACAATCTGGAGTCCTCACCGAGGCCGGGTCCGCTAGTCGAGGACGAGCATCTCTCCGGTGTAGGTCGTGCCCGATACGGTCCGTGCGCGGACGAAGTAACGTCCCGGCGCTACAGGTCGGGAGTTTCGGTCCATCCCGTCCCACTCGAAGTAGGAACCCTTCTCATCTCTCCGCACGGAGCGCAGCGTTCGTATGATGCGTCCCTCTGCTGTGACGACATCTGCGGTCATCCCGTCGGCGCCCGCGTCGCCGGAAGCTCTCTTCAGGAAGAGCGTCGTACCCACTCCCGGCTTCATCGGATTCGGCATGGCCAACAAACCCTGTCGGGCATCGGCCTCCAGATCCGGACCATCCGACGGAGTGTCCACGTTGTAGAAGATGTAGAGGAGATTCGCGTTCTCATCGACAACAGAGATGTCCAGGTCGCCGTCTCCATCGAGGTCATGTGCCCATGGATACGACCCGGTCAGGGTGACGAGCAACTCATCATGGAGTGTCATCGCCCCGGTTCCGTCATTGAGAAAGACCTGCGCGTTCCCTCCTGAGAAGTTCGAGCTGATGACGTCGGAGTCGCCGTCACCGTCCAGGTCCGCGACGTGAACACCGAGAGGAAACGGTGACGTCGGACGGGAAACGATCTGATTGAATGCACCGTTGCCGTCGTTTCGCAGCAACGAGAACCGGTTGCTGAATGAGTCGACAAGCACCATGTCGACATCGCCGTCACCGTCCATGTCGTTGGCGTCACAGTCCCACGGCCCGTTACCCGCGTTGTAGGAGCCGGCCGTCGTGAACCAGCCGCCGCCGGTGTTCAGGAGGACGGTCAGCAAATCCGACTCGCGACCGCCGACGGCGATGTCACAGTGTCCGTCGCCATTGACGTCCTCGGCCTCGACGGTAAACGAGCCGTCGGGAAGGTCCTCGTAGGAGAGTCCGATTCCGAAAGTCCCGTTGCCGAAGCCGAAGTAGATGAAGATCTGCCCTTCTCCCGAAGAGAAGCTGTGGGAGGTCGCTACCAGGTCGACGATGAGATCGCCGTCGAAGTCCGCACCGTGAACCTGACGGCAGTCATGTTGGTCGGTGGTGTAGGTCACGCCGGGAGCGTAGGTCCCGTCACCGTTGTTGATGAGGACGGTGACGGTCGAACCCTGGATGTCTGCGGTGGCCAAGTCCTGGTAGCCGTCGTCGTTGAAGTCTTCGCCGAAGATGGAACTCGGCTTCTGCCCGACTCCGTAGTCACTGCGAGCGTCGAACTCGCCGAAGCCGCTGTCGTTGAGAAAGACCGAGACGTCATCCGTTCCTTCGTTCGGAACCGCAAGGTCCGGCCGTCCGTCTTCGTCGAGATCGCCGCCGTGAATGAAGTAGGGAATGATCGACGCGGTGAAGACGTCTCCGTCCGAGAACTCCGGCGTCGCAGCACCCGAAGCGACGGTGAAGGAGAAGTAGTAGCCGCCGCTGAGAGAACCGCTCGTTCCCATGATGTCACGATGCAGATTGACGCGGACCTTCTCTCCAGGCAGGAAGGCGGAGCTGGGAAACCAGTTGAGAGTGTTTCCGTCGACGGACCAGGATCCCGCCTGATAGCCGGACATCACTCCCGCCACACGGATCGGGCGGCTGGGAAGAGTCGGCGCCTCGTCGAACTCGATCGAAATCGTGCCCAGGCTCAACTCGACATTCAGCGCATATGCGGACGGCGAGGTCGAGACGACATCGATGGCCAAAGCCGGGGCCGTCACGACGCCAAGCAGCGCCAGGCCAAATGCGATGGAGCGAAGGGCCGCGGCGGCGGGCCCGAGTCCGCCGATGCGATCGAAGCGTTGCGAGCGAAGGAAAGACGTAGAGAGGGCCATGACTCCTCCTGTGAGAGTCGCGTCGTATCGACGATGTATGATGCTCAAATCCGGTCCGGCAGGTACTTCAAGGTAGCAAATGGCCGGTCGCGGAACAAACTCTCCTCGCGCGGAGAAAGGAAGCCTGTTTTGAGTCGGACCATCGTCCTCACCGGGGCCACGCGAGGCTGCGGACGAGCCCTCGTTGACGCTTTTGCCTCCGCCGGTCACACCGTGGTCGGATGCGGCACTCGGCCGGAGCTGGTCGAACAACTCCGAGAGACGATGGGGGCTCCGCATTCGTTCTCCACGGTCGATGTCGCCTCCGAACAGAACGTTGAAGCATGGGCGGGGAAGGCGGTGAAGGAGCATGGTGCGCCCGACCTGCTGATCAACAACGCCGGGGTCATCAACCGGAACGCACCGCTTTGGGAGGTCCCCGAAGAAGAGTTCGCAAGCGTTCTGGGCGTCAACGTTGGCGGCACGGCCCGGATCCTTCGTCATTTTCTGCCGCCGATGCTCGCTCGCGCATCCGGCGTCATCGCCAACTTCAGTTCCACCTGGGGACGAACGACCTCTCCCGAAGTCGCGCCGTACTGTGCGTCGAAATGGGCCGTGGAAGGGCTCACTCAGGCGCTGTCCCAGGAACTGCCCTCCGGACTCGCCGCGGTGGCCGTCAACCCCGGGATCATTCACACGGAGATGCTCGAAAGCTGCTTCGGCGGAGGTGCGGCCGGCTATCCATCACCCGAAGCTTGGGCGAAACGGGCCGCGCCGTTCCTGTTGAACCTCTCGACCAAAGACAATGGCCGTAGCGTCACGGTCGGATAGCAAGGAGCGGTCTCGAGGGGCCGGCCTACTCCCCGATGATCTTGACCAGGGCCCGTTTCCGTCGCCTTCCGTCGAACTCGCCGTAGAAAATCTGTTCCCACGGACCGAAATCGAGTCGTCCTTCGGTGATCGCGACGACCACTTCCCGGCCCATGATCTGCCGTTTGTGGTGCGCGTCTCCGTTGTCTTCGCCGGTGCGATTGTGGGCGTACCGATCGATGGGAGCGTGCGGCGCCAACTCTTCGAGCCAGCGTTTGTAGTCCGAGATCAGCCCCTGCTCGTCGTCGTTGATGAAGACCGAAGCGGTGATGTGCATGGCGTTGACCAGGCAGAGTCCTTCCTGGACCCCGCTCTCAGCCAGGGCTTCTTCGACATCGGGGGTGATGTTGACGAACCCCATCCGCTCGGGGACTTCGAACCAAAGCTCTTTGCGGTACGACTTCACGTTGGCTCATTGCTGCCGAGACAGAGTCAAATCGGCAAAAAAGAGCGACGCCAGAAGATATGGTAGAAGCTGCCTTGTTCGCAGCTGGGCCACATCCTCTGACGCGCACGATGGGACGGCCGAAAGGCCGTAAAATCTTCCGTGGGTTAAAAGACCACGCTTTCGATGAGGAACATATAGTAATTCTGCTTGTCCTCAAAGGGTAGTACTGTAACTTCCGCCTTTGCAGCAGTTTGCAATTCCGAAGCTACGGACGCCTGGTCCGCGATTCCCGTTTCGCCCTCCACGGCCTTGATTGCAAGCTCGGTTAGAGCCTCGATCGCGACCATTCCGACGGACACCGGCCAGGATCCCATCCGGCCCGTGTTGCCCGCTTCGGCCACCTTCTCGTGGATGGCCTGCCGGATGGCGCCCATGTCTCCCGCGTCCTCTTCCGAGATCGCGATCCCGAGCGCCCCGGGGTAACCGTGGGTCGGGGACGGACAGCACTGCTCCGGCATGATGGCGTGGTTGTCGGCCGAAGAGCGAATGAGCGGCTCCTGCATCCCGCAGTTGGTCGAGAAGAACGCGGTGTCCTGACCGTACTGCTTCACCTGCCTCGGAACGTCTTCGAGGATGAACTTCTGCGCTCCGGGGAGACCCTGATCACCGGTCGGGTCGGGAGCGTTGGCGAAGACGAACTTCATTCCCTGGGAAGCGCAGCGCTCTTCCATGATCTTGGCTCGCCGGCTGATCAGCTCCTGACTCATGTGGCGCGGAAAGGAGTAGTGGACGAACGTCTTCGCGCCCATCTCCTTCGCCAGGTCGACAATCGTCTCACCGCGCTTCAGGTTGTCCGGCATGATGCAGACATCGGCGTAGTCCGCGATCTGGTGCGGATCCTCGTGCGGTTCATAGACCAGGAACTTCATGTCGGGACGGAATTCGCGCACGCGCTTGATCGCAGCCATCGATCCGGGAACGCCCTGCGCGAGAATGAACGCTTTGACGTCCTTGTCGGCCGCGACGTTCAGAACCTGGGAGATCATCGCCTCCTGCTCGGTCATGAAGTTGTCCGGGTAGGTCACGTGACGAATGCGGTCGGCGCCGTACTGGGCGATGACGGCCTCGGCTCCGCGGTACTCGTCCTCTCCCTGAGAGACCGTTCCGGTCATGAGGCCAATCTTGAACGGCAGCTTACCGTCGTCGGCTGCTTGCGAAGAGTCCGCCGAGTCAGAGGTTTCCCCTCCGCCCGAACATGCCCAGGCAAAGCTGACCAGGCCCGTCAGAAGAATCCCGCGAACCCACGCTTTCGAAACACGCTTCATTGATATCGCTCCTTTGGCCGCGTTTGGCCGCCCCTATCCGGAAGAGGCTAAGCGGACAGACGAACTGGGGCAAGCCCGGGACCCTTGCCGAACGGACGACGTGGGGCAAGCCCGGGCCCCTGGCCGAACCGAGCACTCGGCGCGCCATTGGGCGCCAAGGCCTCCGCGATCCCTTATGACCGGCGCGTTCTCCAGGCATGCAGCGCCAGCGTTACGCCGATGACCGCGTAGGCCACGAACTCCCGGAAGTATTCCCCGATCTGGGCGCTGCCAAGCAAAATCTGTCCGGCGATCGGGCTCACCTGAAACAGCGTATGGAAGAGCAGAGTCCCGAGAATCGCATGCCAGATCGTCGCGTGGGCGACCGTGGCTCCCCCAACCAACAACGCGGCGATGGCGTAGGGACCGACCTGCTCGTGACTCTGAAACGTGTTCATCGTCCCGATATTGGAAAGCCAGATGATCTGGCCCAGTCCTCCCAGGACCGTCGAAATGAGGATAGCTCGCATGCGCGTCCGGTCGACATTGATGCCGGAAATCTCCGCGACGTGCATATCCTGCCCCACCGCGCGAAGCTCCTGCCCCGACTTCGTGCGGAGATAGCCGCGCAGCGCCACGCACAACAAGGCGATGAAGATGAACGTCGCCACCGGAATGAAAAGCGGCAGTCCCATGAATGGAATCGAAGGTCGAAGGAGGCGATCGAGTTGTCCTCCGGTTCCGATGAGATCGATGGTGATGGCCAGCCCAATCCCACCGTCCAGAAGAATGCGCTGGTTGTGCAGAGGTATGACCGGTCCCGCCATCAGAAGGAAGACCGCCTGATAGATCCCGTTGGCGAAGAAGGCGAGAATCATTCCCGTGATCATCTCGCGACCCTTGGCCCGGTTGAGAAGCAGCCCGGTCAGCCACCCGAAGATGAGACTGAACGGAATCGAAACGCCCATCGCCGCAAAGAACGCGCCGAGCCCGCTTGCGCCCTGGTTCTCGACGACGATCAGTCCGATCTGACCGCACATGGCTCCGACGATGATCCCGAAGTTGAGTCCCATCCCCGCCACGACGGGAATGATCAGCGACAGGACAAGGAAGAGATTCCGCGACAGGCGGGTCACGATGTCGTTGGCCAGGATGGGAAGCGAGATGTCCGCCCGTGCCGCGATGATTCCGCTCACACAAAGGACCGTGAAGAGAATGGGCACAACGTTCTGCAGCGCCAACTGACGGAGTTTGCCCATCACGCGGACTCCTTCCTCGTCAGGGCGTAGAGAATGATCCCGTTGGAGATGATGAGCCGCGCGATTTCCGGCAGGTTGGTCAGGGCCTGCGCTCCCTCGGCCTGCCCGACGAGAGCGTTGACCAACGGCAACGACGTGGTGAGCACACTCTGAAACAAGAACGTTCCGATGATGACGTGTGAGACCTTGGCCACCCGAACGGAAGCTCCACCGATGAGCAGCGCCGCGACGGTGGGAAAGGCCATGAGAAGAGGCGCCTTGTAGAGCTGCACGAATCCGTAGGACTGACTGAAGACGACGATCCCGACCGCTCCCATTGCCGTCGAAATGATGACACCCAATGAGCGCATCGATCGCACATCGATTCCGCTCGCTTCCGCGAAGCGCGGATTGGCGCCGGCCGCGGACAAGGCCATCCCGACCCGCGTACGGAAGAACAGGTAGACGAGTCCGCACAGTCCCAACCAGAAGGCCAGCAATCCGACGGGGACGAACGCCGTCCCTCCGAGGGGGATTGCCAACTTCAGGTCGAGCCACTGCTTGAAGTAGCCGTCCAGAACCAGGGTGTTGCGCAACCCCTCGCCGCCCAAGGGCCAGATGAGCTCCGGATTGCTGACCGGAAAGAAGAGCCAAAGGATGGAAGCGCCGGCGACGGAACCGAAGCCGACATAGATTCCGACCATCATTTCCTGACCGCGGACGGCTTCCAACAGACGCGCGTACAACCAACCCGCGCCCGCGCCCAGTGCCGCACCCAAAGCGATCGACCCGAAGAGACCAAGGCCGCCCCGCGCGTCGAAGTTCATGAAGATGACGGTGGCGAGAAGGCCGCAGACCATACCGAGCGGAATTCCGAAGTTGAGACCGACGCCTCCGCGCACGGCAGGAACCAACGCCAGAACGAGGATCCCGTTCATACCCGTCCGCACCAGACAGTCCGAGAAAAGAAGCACCAGGTCCAACTCCGTGGCGACGGCGCTGACGATCCAAAGGACGAGTAGAAACGCTGCGAGAATCGTCCGCGTGACACCGAGCCGTTTGAGCCAGTCGAGTGGATTCACGAAGAGACTCCACTGCGCTCGCCGGCAAAGAGCAGACCGAATTCCACGTCCGGAGCGTCCGGCGCGAGGATGCCCTGAATCCGTCCTTCGAAGACGACGGCAATGCGGTCGCAAACCTGTCGCAACTCGGCAAGCTCACTCGAGGTCAGGACGATCGTCGTCCCCGCTTCCCGATTGACCCGCACCAGCTGTTGCAACACGCGATCCTTGGCTCCGACATCGACGCCGCGAGTCGGTTCCGAAACGAAGAGCAGGGAGGGATCCAGCGTGAACGCCCGCGCCAGGCAAACCTTCTGCTGATTGCCACCGGACAAACGCCGCACCGGCTGCGTCGGTCCCTGACAACGAATGTCGAACTCCTGGATCATGTTCTCGGCGTGTCGACGCACTTCGGCGCGATTGATCATGGCCAGAGGGCCGCCGCTCTTTCCAAGAAAACGACCCAGAACATGCACGGCCGTCCCGGCGATGTTCAGCTCGATCGATTCATCGAGAAGCAGACCGACCTGACGGCGATCCTCGCTGACGAAAGCCACGCCCTGACGAAGCGCAGCCAGAGTTTCTCCGAGAACGAACGGCGCACCTTCGAGTTTGACGGCGCCTCGCACGGGATGAAGTCCCAGAAGACCGTTCGCGATTCCCAGCTTGCCCTGCCCGGCCAGACCTGCGATGCCCAGGATCTCGCCTTTGTAGACGTCGAGGTCCACACCCCGAACTTCTTCTCCCGGCATGTCGACTTCCAGACCGCGAACTTCCAACGCCACCTGCTGGGTCTCACCCGCTCCCCGGGCCGGCAGCTCACGTTCCGGCAAAGGCCGCCCGATCATGAGCTCCGCAATCTGCTCGACGCTGGCTTCCTGCATGTCGAGCGTGGCCACGACCTCGCCGTCACGAAGGACGGTGACGCCGTCGGCGATTTCCATCACTTCGTCCAGCCGGTGGGAAATGAACAGAAGAGCAATGCCCTGAGCGGCCAGCGACTTCATTGTGGCCAGAAGTTCGGCCGCTTCCGATTCGGCAAGGACCGCCGTCGGTTCGTCGAAAACGATGAGTCGCGCGTTTTCCTTATCGACCTCGCGCGCGATCTCGACGAACTGCATGTGACCGACCGGCATTCCCGCAATCGGCTGCATCTCGTCGAGCGACATCCCAATCCGATCGAGAGCGTTGCGGCTGTCGTCCTGCATCTTTCGGCGGTCGAGACTACGAAGCCCCTTACCCACCGGACCGAGGACCCGACTGAAGAGGTTGGCGCGAGTCGGCTCCCGTCCCAACTTGACGTTCTCGGCGACGGTGAAGCCCGGAAGCAGCATGAACTCCTGATGGACCATGCCGATGCCTTCCACCATGGCATCCGACGGACTGTTCAGACGAACGGCTCGGCCACCCAGCTCGACCGTGCCTTCGAAGCCACCCGTTTCATGAATGACCGGCATCCCAAAGAGGATGTTCATCAGGGTCGATTTGCCGGCGCCGTTCTCACCGACCAGCGCGTGGATCTCTCCCGGACGCACGGTGAGGTCGACCCCGCGCAAAACAGGGTTGCCGTAGTAGGACTTGTGAATTCCGCTGAGGACGAGAGTCGGGGATTCCATGGCCCGGCGAGTATCCCCGCGCCGAGGTCATCGGTCCACAAGGCTTTTGGAATCCGTGCAGGCTCGACTACGGCTGTACGCCACCGAGTTCGGCCAAACGCGACAGACGATCCGCCTCGTTGGCCTGCAGCCAGCCATCCTTGGAAAGAATCCCGTGGGCCTTCGCAAACCACGGGCGGGCTTCGTCGGCTTTCCCCTGTTGCAGGAGACACTCCCCGATTTCCTCGAGGACGTAGCCATCTTCCTCTCCGGCGTCTTCCCACTCTTTGGCGAGCCGGTGGTTGATGGCCAACGCCTCGTCGAGGTTGCCCATGACGCGGTGCGTCTTGGCGATGCAGTAGTGGGCGATGCGGATCGGCTTCGGCTGCTCCTTCGACTGCCGGAAGGCCAGCGACGACTCGAAAACCTCGAGCGCTTCGGCGTACTTCTCGGCGTCAAAGAGAGTCCAGCCATAGTTGTTGTAGAGAGGACCCAGCCAACCTCGCGCCACAGGGTCCTGCGTCTGCTCGGCCAACTTGACCCCGCGGGAGAACCACTCGAGGGCGGAGTCGCCCGTCTCGATGATGGCCATCATGTGAACCGCGTCGATAGCGAGATCATCCAGGCCCGCCTTCTCACCAACTTCGAACGCGGCAAGAAAGTGAGGACGCGCCTCGTCCGGCTTTCCAGAGGAGTTGAAGACTCGGCCGCGTTCGAGTTCGTATCGGACGTGAAGCTCGGCGGGGATCATTCCGGCTGCCTCGGCCGCTCCGCGGTTACCGGATTCCGCATCGTTCGCATCCGCACTCGGAACTCCCGTCGCCGCAAACCGACGCTCGATCGCATCGAGCTCGGCATGCGCCTCATCGAACTTCCGGCGCAAACCGAAGGTGCGGGCCGCCTGGGTCAGATAGCAGTCGCGTCCGACCTCGTCACCGGCGGCGGCAGCAGCTTCCGCAGCTTCGCGAAACCGAGTCTCGGAAGCAGCGGGATCCGAATAGTCCCAAAGAGAAGAAATGGTGGGTAGGGAATTCGACACGTCTTCGACCTCCTCGGCCCATGCCTGGGGCACCGCAGGTCGAAACACGCCGGAAACAAGGCCGAAACTGAGCCATGCGGCGAGAACGAACGAACTGCGATTCATCAACTCGACACCTCCCGATCGGAGGGCATCGTAGTCGAGTTCGGTCGGTCGTCAAAGAAGCGAGTGAGGGTCGGAGACCGCGTGTCCCGGGCGGGACATTAGTCCGATCTTCGCCACCTCAGTAGACCATCATGAAGAGTTCGAGCTAGGGCTCGACGTTTACACCGCGCCAAAACGCGACGTAGCCTTTGATGTTCTTGGCAGCGTCCTTGGGATCTGCGTAGTACCACGCGGCGTCCTCGTTGCGCTCGCCCTCGACCTCCAACGTGTAGTAGTTGGCGGACCCTTTCCACGGACAAAAAGACGTCGTCGCGCTCGACTGGAAGAACTCCTTCTTCAGAGATTGCGGCGGAAAGTAATGGTTCCCCTCGACGACTTCGGTGTCGCCGCTCTCTGCGACGACCGCTCCCCTCCACATCGCTTTCGGCATGCCGGGCTCTCCTCAGGTTGGAGTCTCTATCGAAGAAATGTGAATGTTGAGATGCTGAAAACCCTCCGTCGGTTTCCACTCTTCGCCCTTCCGACGAACCCGCCGGCCAGATACACGGTTCGTCCAGCAAGTGCCCCCGCGCAGGTGCTCGGTCCGCCCGCTCCCTAGCCAGGCCCACCACTTGGCCCACGACTTGGCCCGCGACCCGCGTGCGGCCCGTCCCGAACACCACGTCGCCGTCGCGCCCCCACCTCCCGTTTCCGCTTCTTGACTCCGGCCGGGTCCGAGCCGCATGGTTCTTTCCCGCAGAGGCAAGAAGAGGAGGAACCGATGTTGCCTGGAAGATTCGCCGCCCGATTCGCCGCCCCCGTACGGGCTCTCACTCTCAGCCTGGCTCTCACCGGCCTGGCCGTGACGACGAACGCACAGAACGAGAAGAAGGAGCCTGTTCCCCAGCCACGGACGTCGATGGAGAAGGTCGCCGTGCCGATCGACAAGGTCATCATCGACGACGGCGACACGGCCGTCATCCAGTGGGCCAAGGACGACGCGGAGATCATCCGCATCCTCGGAATCGATACTCCTGAGATCCAGCACATCGAGCACAACATCCCGTACGACCAGTCCTTCGGACGGGAGGCGTCCGGTTTCGCCAAGGGCGCGTTCGGCATGGCCGACGAGGTCCACCTTCTTCGCTCGGCGACGCTGGATCCGTACGGACGAACGCTGGGGTATCTCTACATCAACGGAAAGAACTACTCGGCCATGATCGTGAAGGCGCGCCTGGCCGCAGAATCGGTCTCCTTCTACGGGGACAACGGACTGCCGGAGCCGGCCCAGGAAGTGTTGGCCGCCGCCGAGAGCGCGGGCCCCGTCCCCTTCGAGCCTCCGTATCAGTTCCGCCGCCGGATGCGGGAAGTGGTCGAGCACGAGAAGAAGTCTCAGGCCAAGACGGAACCCAGTTCTGAAACCAAGTCCGAGGCCATGTCCGGGAGCAAGTGAGGGTTTCGGCCCTTCCGCCCTTTCCCACCCTTCCCGCCCGCTCGGAAAGCACGTTGCAGCGTGCACCGGGCGGACGGGCATTCTCGAATCCTGCCGGCAATGGACGACGCCGAATCGGCTGAAACCCGGCCGGACGCCGACTTCCGCCGAACCGTTCCAACTCGTTGACCCACGGATCGCTGGGTCCGATTTCGCTCCCCGATTCCCCAGCTGATCCCTTTCAGTCCGCCCTTCGGCACGGACCTTGACCTACTGGAACCAGATACGGTTTGGCTGCCGCGCATGCCGGCGGCGGCCTCCGAGAGGATCGTCCCGAACGGGTCGGTCTCGGCGCCCCGCTGTTGTTCCCCCCCAGCGGGGCTGCCGCTTTTTTGCCTCCCGAGGGTCCCCGCCGGTTATCTTCTCGCCCGAACGAAAACACAAACTCGGGATAGCACTCGATACATGGGCCAGCGGATCGTCTCTGATCCGCCGTCGGCCCTCGGAGGCGAACTCTTGGCAGCACTACCCCCTTCATGGACCGGCTCGGTCACCCTCGGCGAACGCGAAATCACTTTGGAAACAGGCCGGGTGGCCCGGCAAGCCGATGGAGCCGTCCTCATCCGATCGGGAGAGACGGTGCTGCTCGTCACGGTCGTCGCCGCAAACGCCCCCCGAGAAGGCGTCGACTTCTTTCCTTTGACCGTGGAGTACCGCGAGCGCTTCTCCGCCGTCGGCCGCTTCCCCGGCGGATACCGCAAGCGCGAAGGTCGGGCCTCGGATCAGAACATCCTCACCTGCCGTCTCGTCGACCGCTCGATCCGGCCTCTCTTCCCGGACGGGTACCGCTGCGAAGTTCAGGTCATCGCCACCGTGCTCTCCTACGACCCGGAAGCGGATCCGGAATCCCTGGCCATCCTCGGAACGGCCGCGGCCCTTCACCTCTCGACCGTTCCCTTTGACGGGCCGATCGCCGGCTTCCGCATGGGCCAGGATGCCGACGGCAAGCTCATCGTCCTGCCGACCGCCGCACAGCTCGCCGACTCCGGCCTCGACCTCATGCTTTCGCTCGGAGGCGGCGGACTCGTCATGGCTGAAGGAGAGGCGCGCGAAGTTGCGGACACGGTCATCAGCGACGCCATCGACCTGGCCGCCGAAACCGCCAAGCCGTTCTTCGATCTTTTGGAAGAAGGACGAAAGCATCTCGGCATCGAGGCTCGTCCCTTCGAATCGCCGACGCAGGACGCAAAGATTGTCCAGGCCGTTGCCGACGAAGCCGGCGCTCCCTTGAAAGACGCAGTTCTCACCAGCGGAAAACACGAGCGCTCGGCGGCCAAGAAAGAAGTCGCCACCGCGGCCAAGGCTCGTCTCGCCGAACGCTTTCCCGACCGGGAATCGGAGATCAGCGAAGCCATCCACGACCTGGAGAAAAAGACCCTGCGTCAGCTCGCTCTCGAAGACGGAAAGCGCGTCGACGGTCGCGGGCCCAAGGACATTCGTCCTCTGTGGATCGAACACGGCGTGCTTCCCCGAGTTCACGGTTCGGCCCTGTTTACCCGCGGCGAAACGCAGGCCATGGTCGTGACGACGCTAGGGTCGGCCCGCGATCAGCAGGAAGTCGAAACGTTGGACGGCGTCGAGAGCCACTGGTTCCAGCTCTACTACACCTTCCCGCCGTACTCCGTCGGCGAAGCCCGCCCCATGCGCGGACCCGGTCGCCGCGAAATCGGGCACGGCAACCTCGCCCTCCGGGCGCTGAAGGGTGTGCTTCCGACGCAAAAGGACTTCCCCTACACGATCAAGGTCGAGTCGGAGATCACCGAGTCCAACGGATCGAGCTCCATGGCCAGCGTCTGCGGCGGATGCCTCGCGTTGATGGATGCCGGGGTGCCCTTGCGGAGCCCCGTCGCCGGGATCGCCATGGGCCTCATCTCGGACGGAGAGAAGACCGTCGTCCTCTCGGACATTTTGGGCGACGAAGACCACCTCGGTGACATGGACTTCAAGGTCGCCGGAACAAAGGACGGCATCACCGCCATTCAGTTGGACAACAAGCTCGGCTCATTGCCCGCGTCGGTGTTGAAGCAGGCGCTCGAGCAAGGCCGGGAAGGCTACCTGCACATTCTCGGCGCGATGACCGAAGTCCTGGCCGAACCCACCGGACTCGCTCCGTCCGCGCCGCGCATCAGCATGATGACGATCGGTACCCACCGCATTCGCACGCTCATCGGTTCCGGCGGCAAGACCATCCGCGAGCTGCAGTCCGAAACCGGAACCACGCTCGACGTCGCGGAGAACGGAGACGTCCGCATCTTCGCCCCCGACCTGGAGGCGATTCAGGCGGCGGAGAAGCGTGTACGCGATCTGACCGGTGAGCCGGAAGTCGGCAAGTTCTATCGCGGCCCCGTGACCGGCATCGCCAGCTTCGGCGCCTTCGTTCGGCTCTTCGAAGGGATCGAGGGGATGATCCACGTCAGCCAGCTGGCGGACCGGCGGGTCGATACGGTCGAATCGGTCGTGTCGGACGGGCAGATCGTGAACGTGAAGGTGATCGGAACGGAGAAGGGGCGGATCCAGCTGTCGCTGAAAGATGCGGTAGGGGTGGACGAGTCGGATATCGCGAATCTGTAGGGGTGCGGAACGGCGCCGCGTAGCGGCGCGTTCCTCCGGACTTCAGTGAAATCCGACGGGAAGCTCGCCGACGCGCAGGGCTCCCGCCTTCATGAACCTACCGCGGGCCGGGTCTTCCCGGTCGGCCACGCCTGTCCCCTTCGAAAGAGTCCGGCGATCGCTTCTCCAGCACGGAACCCGGTGACTCCTGCTCCAACGTTTCCGCCGCGCTCGGGTCGACCACACAGTAGGCTTGTCGACTGGCTCCGTGGCTCTCGACGATGGCGGCCGATCCGTCGATCAGGCGTTTGAACCCGGAGTCGCTGAGCTCCAGAAAGGTGATCTGGCCCCCGGGGAGGGTGAAGAAGTACTGCTTGGGGCCTCCCATGGCTCCGCGAATGATTCCCTGCGTGACCAGGGACTTGGGGTCGACCTTGCCTTCCACGTCCCGGGCCTGGTCGATTCGCTCCTGCTCGAGCTTCCGGTCGCGATCGCGTTTTGCGGACGCTTCCTCGGCGTGCTCCGCCTCTTTCTGGCGGCGCTCCTCGTCCAGCCCCTTGTGCCCCACGCTTTTTCGATGGACGCGCTGCTTGTGCTTGGCCTGCCGGGCCTGTTTTTCGCTGACCAGGCCGGCCTTGCGCAGCGCCTCTCTCATGTCCGCCATCCGGACGCACCTCCGCTTCGTAAGTCTCTATTTTCTTGTGAGTTGAGAGGGGCTGGCGCCGCCATTCCCTCCCCCGAGTCACGGAGGACGCCAGTCCGTGTATACTAACGAAAGAGTCGCGGGCTGCCAGTGCCGATCGCGTTCGGAACCAGGCGCAAGACCCGTAATGGGACTCGAACCACTCAAGATCGAGGTGACAACGATGAGACTCCAGCTTCTCCCCGCACTCGCTGTTTCCGCCGGCGTTCTTGTCGCCGGTTGTTCGGACGATGACAACAAGGTGACGACGCCGGATCCGGAAGTCGGAACCGTGATGATTTCGATGGAGCATGTCGTCGGTGACGACGCTCTCCTCCTGGACCAGATCAACTTCACGAACGCCGCCGGAAACCAGTACAGCGTCGAGACCCTGAAGTACTATCTCTGCGACGTGTTCGTCATGGGGCCGGACGGCCGATTCGACGCCGGCAACGTCCAGTTCGTCGACGCTCGCGAACACGGCACCCACACGATCATGATCGAGGGCATCCCGCAGGCCCACTACGATGCTCTGGGCTTCACTTTCGGTCTGAACCCCGAATTCAACAGCGATGAGACGATGCCCGAAGACGCCCGCATTCCTGACATGGGGTGGCCCGAGGTTTGGGGCGGTGGCTACCACTACATGAAGCTAGAGGGCGATTACCTCGACTCCAAAGGTGGAGACCACAGTTACACCACACACACGGGTCGCTATCACAACGAGGACGAAGGACGTCTCCACGAAGAGCACTTTGTACCCTATATTCTCGACCTTCACCAGAACATCAACGACGGTGAGACTCTGCACGTCACGTTGACGATGGACATCAACGAGTTCTATGAAGGCGAGCACGAGATCGACCTCTCGACGCAGCGGATGATGATGGCCAACAAAGAGCTCCAAGATGAGATCGAGGCCAACTGCACCGACCTGTTCACGCTTGAAGGCGGCGGAAGCCACGACGATCACGGCGACGGCTTCTAGGAATCGAGCCAAGCCCCGTCGCCACCAACAAAGGAGAAGGGGAGATCAGAACAGCACGATGACCTCCCCCCCACCTCTTCTCGACTGGTCCAAGCGCAGGATCGACTACCTGCGCATCTCCATCACGGACCGATGCAACGAGCGTTGCCTTTACTGCATGCCTCAAGGTCTCAAGGACTGGAAAGAGCACGACAAGATCCTCAAGTATGAGGAGATCCTTCGCGTCGTTCGCATCGCCGTCCGGCTTGGGTTCCGGAAGTTTCGGGTCACCGGCGGAGAACCGCTCGTACGCAAGGACGTCGTCCCGTTTCTGGAAGCGCTGGGCAACACGCCCGGCGTCGAGTCGTTCGGACTCAGCACGAACGCCACCCTGCTCGCTCCTGTCGCCGATCGTTTGCGGAAGGCGGGCATCGACTCGGTCAACATAAGTCTCGATACGCTGGATCCGGATGAGTACAAGCGCATCACGCTGAAGGACCTGGAATCCGCCGTCGCCGGAATCGACGCCGCCGTGGCCGCCGGCTTTCCGCGGGTCAAGATCAACACGGTCTTGCTGAAAGGTCAGAACGAGGATCAGCTTCTACCGCTGGTTCGTTTCGCTCGGGAGCGAGGCGCCGTCCTTCGGTTCATCGAACTGATGCCGCTGACCACGACCGAAGTTCTGGGACCCGGCAACTTCCTCGCCATCGGTCATGCCCGCAAGAGGATCGAAACGGAGATCCCACTGGAACGTGACCGCGAGGTGCAACTCGGTCACGGTCCGGCCGTCTACTACCGCACTCCGGAAGGGCAGCCCATCGGGTTCATCGGTGCCCTGACCGATCTACACTTTTGTGAGACGTGCAACAAGATCCGCATGACCGCAGACGGAAAGATCCGTCCCTGTCTCGGCAACCACATGGAGTTCGAGATCAAGCAGCTGCTGCGCGAAAGCGATTCTGACGAAGCGATCGTGGCGCTCTTCCATGAAACGCTGGGGCTGAAGCCGATCGAGCACGAGTTCCGCGACAACTACCAACCCGGCCGCAGCATGACGGCCATCGGAGGCTGAGCTTGCGCATCCGGGTTTTGCTCTTTGCTCAGGTACGGATGGCCGCGGATCAGTCCTCACTGGATCTGGAGCTTCCCGAAGGAACGAAGGTCGCGGACGCGCTGCGCACGCTCGAGGAGAAGCTACCGGCGATCTCCCCGCACCTGTCCTCGTGCCGGGCAGCGGTCGGCGTCGACTATGCGCATGCAGATCAGACGCTGGTCGAAGGCGATGAGCTGTCGCTGATTCCGCCGGTTCAAGGCGGGTAGCCGACGCTCCTCTGTCTTTGAGCTCCGGAAGACGGCAAACGCACGATCTCTGCCCTCGAGTCGCGGAAGAAAGAGAAGCGCATTCCCGTTCTGAGCTGCGGAAGAAAGGTAAACCCAAGTCTGTGAGCCTTCCCAAGACCGAGTCCCTTGTTGTTCTTACCCGCGAGCCGATCGAAGCGGTGCTCGCCGGTCTCGAACCGGAGTGGCGGACGGATGCTACTTCCCCGGCCGGCCGAATCGACTCACACGCGATCAGCGGACGCTGCGGCGCGTGGCTCGACTTCTACGGAATCGTCCGGGACACCGAGCCGGACGGTTCGCGCATTCGGGCCATCGACTACGAGGCACATGAAACGATGGCGGAGCATCAACTCGGACTCTGCATCGCACGCATCGAGTCGGACTATCCGCTGGACGCCGTCCTCGTCATCCACCGAATCGGCGAAGTGCCGGTCGGGGAGCCTTCACTGCTCGTGCGAATTCTTTCAGGTCATCGAGGCGAAGCGCTGGATGCCTGCCGCGACTTCATCAACCTGCTAAAGGCTGACGTTCCCATCTGGAAGCAACCAGTCCCAGCTCAATAGACTATTGATCGTTCAGAAGATCCGTTCCGGCCAGGCCAAAGGCCGACCGTGGGACGAGGTCTACGACGACCTCAAACAAAAGCGCGGATGAGTAAGACCCTCATTGTCCTCGACCAGGCTGAGGAGGAGCTCACTATGCCGAGGAGTGGTTTGAGCAGCGGAGGCCACGGCTCGGCGCCGAGTTCGTCGAAGCCGTCCGCGAGGCCACGAGTAAGCCATTGACTTACTAGGTCAATGACTTATATTCTCGCAATGGAGTTCACTTGGAACGAAGAGAAGAATGCCACGAATCTCGCCAAGCATGGGCTCTGCTTCGAAGAGGTCGTGCCACTCTTCACGTCAGGTGCGGACTACCTAGAGCTGTTCGACGAGGCTCACTCCGACGATGAGGAGCGCTTCATAGCCATCGGACCGATATCTCACTCGGTCATCCTGGTCGTCTGGACGGAGCAAGAAGAGGGCACTGTTCGAATCATCAGTGCGCGTCGAGCAACGAAGCGAGAGCGCACTGCCTTCGAGAGGTACATGGAGAATCAGCGATGAGTGACATCCCAGAACTCACCCCGGACCAGCTCGCTCAGGCGATCCCTGCGCGCGTTAGGAAACGCCTGATGGCAGGGAAGTTCGAGTCGGGTGACGATGTTGTCGCGCTTCGGCAATTCGTGGGCCTTACGCAGGTCCGTTTTGCCGAAGCCATGGGAATCAGCGTCCACACACTTCGGAACTGGGAACAAGGTAGACGCCTTCCCGAAGGCCCGGCGGTTGCCCTACTAAGAATCGCTGCCCGCCATCCCAAGATCATCCGGGAGAATCTTAACTCGGCGGCGTAGGGCGATGCTGCTAACGAGGGATTGCACCTCGGTCACGGAATCGGCGGAGGATCCGTGACGACCACGATGACGTTGGACAACGGCGAGTACTGCCCTTCGTCGTCGAGAACCTTCATCCCGAAGTTGTAGGTAGTCGACGGGGTCAGATTCGGGATCTCCCAGATCTCCGTCGTCCCGGGCGGGCCGGGCACCGGCGACTTGTCGGGAATGCCGTCACCGATGATGTCGAAAAAGGTCTCCTCCGTGATCGGGTCCACCGAGAACCGAATGTCATAGGCGAAAGCCAAGCCTTCGTTGCCGTCATCTCCAACTGCCGTCCACATCAAGACGACTGAATTGTCGGTCACGGAAACCTGGACCAGGTCCGTGACTGCGGCGGGAGGACCGGCATCCGGCGGTTCGGCCGTGCGCACGGAATGAATGTTGGAGATCCCCGACCAGTTGCCCACCTCATCTCTCGCCGAAACGACGAAGTAGTAGAGGGTCAAAGGGGTCAGGCCCTGGACGGTGACCCGCTCGAGTTGCCCTGCCGTAACGGGATCGGAAATCTCGAGCTCACGTGCGTCCTGCCAGTTCTCGGGTGTGATCTCTTTCTGCGACATGCGCAGGTCGTACTTGTCGGCCTGACCGACATCCAGATCGTCGCCGGGAGCGGTCCAGTTGAGGTTGAGTTGCCTAGACAAGACCTGAGTGCTTCCGAGATCGAGAATGTCCTCCGGCGGCGTCACGTCCGGCGGTTCCGGCTCCGGGTTCGTGCTGTCGTCGCCACATCCCGCCGACAGAATCAGGCACAGACCCAGCAGTCCCGCCAGAAGTCTTCCGTCTCTATTCATCATCCCCACCTCTTTCCCAAGAACCCACATCCCGATGATCCCGGATCTCTTTTCCACTTGCAGCACACCTCTTCCAGCGCAGTTGCACGACGGAACTCGTCATCTCGCCGTCGGGAACGCCACCATAGCGTTTGCCGAGACCGGGCTCGAATTGTTGGCCTCATCCCAAACCTGGATCGCAAACCAGATCTCTCCCCGCGCTCCCGGAACCGTCACGTCGATTTCCTCCGGCGTTCCCGACGGTTGCGGGAACGGAGTCTCGGAAAGAAACGTGCTGTCGCGGAAGTTGTCGTCGCGAAGTTCATGACCGGCGTAACGGATGATGTATCCGGACGCCGTACCGCGGCCGCCGTCGTCTCCGGTTGCGGTCCACTTCAGACGCACCCGCTCCGGAGCCAGAATGAGCGCCGTCAGGTCGTCGATCGCGTCGGGCGCATCATGGTCGGGAGCATCGTCCAACCCCACGAATACGACATTGGAAATCTCCGAGACGTTGCTCATGTCATCGATGGTGCGAAGAGCGAAGTGATACTCGGTCTCGGTATCCAGTCCCAGAATGATGAAGATGTCGTCGCGCCCGGGCCGGCTGGGAGGCGGCTCGCCCGAGATCTGGGTGGCTTTGTCCCAGTTCCACGGACCGATCGGGTCGACATAGCGGCGCATGTCATAGCGCCAGGCCTGTCCTTCGAACTCGTCGTCACCCGGGGAGGTCCAAATCAAGGTCAGAGCGTCGTCCGTCCACGAGGACAGACGGAGGTCGTCGACACGTCCCGGCGGAACGTCATCCCTGGGGATCGTCGTCGGCTCGGGATCCGTATCAGAGCAGCCGGAGAGGAGGATGCCGCTTCCGATCAAAAACAACGGTAGGAGCTGTCTCGAACGCATGCCGTCTTTCTGAGCCATGGCCCAACACCCCGGCGATGACCAGCTTCGTTTCCGAGCATAGCGGAATCAGACGTCGTCGTGGGCGACGATATACGCAATCCAGCCCGGCTCCGGCTCCCGGTGTTTCGCCGGCCGGAAGACCCCGTTGCCCTCTCCGTCGGCGTCCGTGCCCTCCCAGTAGACGGTCACATGGTCGAAACCGATCTCCTCGAGGATGTCGGTGACTTCGCGAATCGTCCACATCCTCCAGTCGTAGACGAAGGCCTTCTTCATCCAGGTGCCGTCCGGGAACTCGAAATGGATGTGATAGAGAGTCTCGTTGGTGATGGAGTCGTAACTGACCTGCTCCCAGTGGTAGTCGTAGCCCTCGAGTTCCTTGACCTCGGTGTCGAGCTCCTGGCTTTCGCTACCGCCGAAGATGTCCATGAAGAGCATGCCGCCCTTGGCCAGCGAGTCGCGGGCCGCCGTCAGATACTCCTTCAGCCCGTCGCGCGTCTTGAAGATGAAGTAGGAGAAATTCATCGCGGCGATGAGGTCGACCTTGGGAGAGGTCACGTTGAGGACGTTGTCCTCGAGCAGCGTGACATGCTTGGCCGCATCACCCAAAGGGGCCAGGTTGCGCTCGCGGCCCCAGTCCAGCGTGGGCCGATCCAGGTCGACCCCGATGGCCCGATTGCTCGCGCGGTGAGCGACCCAAGCCGCGGCCAGAGCCGCCGTCCCGCAGAAATCTTCTTTCAGAAGCGACGGCAGTTCGCCGCGTGTGCGCTTGTAGACCCGGTCAAAGAAGCGGACATCCGCTTCCGGCTCCTGGACGGCCTTCTCGTAGAGCTCGTGCTTGTCGCGGTTCACACCTTGACGCTTGATTCGTTTCTTTGGCTTGCCCACGTTTTCCTCGTTGCGTGATTCGGTACGACTCCGGCGCGACAGCGTAGCCGCGCGACGCCCAGCCCTCAAGACTCGCTGCGCAAAGGTCTGCGGAGGGCCTCCCAAGAAAACGCTAACTCACAGGGCATGTATCCTTGTGGCAACGACTTACAAGACCCCTTCCCGGCCAACAATTGCTTCCGGGGTGGTCGCGGTTCGATTCCCACTGTATCGTAAAAGAGGTTCGCGGCTTCGAAGCGGCGGAAATCCTGTCCGGCTATGGAAGGTTTTTGCTGATTCGGAGTATTAGCCGCAGAAGGTTTCCGACAATGGAATCCAACAAGTTGTGCGCAATCGAATGAGGTTGCAAAGCATCCAACCGGTAACCGCCGAACCAAAGGAGCAAGAGGGAGGAAGGACATGAACGCCACGCAGAAAAGCCCGCAATCCCATCTTTTTGCTAACGAGCCCGAGAAGCTCGTCAGCCGGCTCCGAGAGATCCAGTCGATCGCCGCACCGGGTACGCAGTCGACCCCGCGTCAGGCGCTCTCCGCAGCCATTGAATCCCTCGAAGAGCTGATTCCTATCCTCCGCCAGCATTTGAGCGCCCAAAGTCTTCTCAGTCAGGACTGGGACTCGGCCGGTCGGACCCGAATGGAAGAGCAGCTGAATCAAAGCCGCTCCAAGCTGCGCGAGCTGCAGGTCCTGGCCGAGAGCGGCCGGCGTCTGCTTTCCGATGAAGAGCCGCAGGAGGACGAGACCTCTGCGGATCCCGTTGCCGAAGCGCTGAATGCCTATCTCGTCCCGAGCCTGGACGACATGACGGAAGCTCTGGAGGCGCAGGAAGCCCTTCGTCCGAGCAGCACGACAGCGCAGAGCTAGCGGAAAGCCAAGGTGGACAGGGTCACGGCGGGCAACTGACGTGACCGGTCCTACAGACTGAGAATCTTCTTTAGGGGGCGGCCTTCGCCCCTGTTTTTTTGCCCTCAAAAAACGGAATCGGCGTGACCTCGGCTTCGTCGCCGATCAGTTTGTTCCACGCGACCTGAACGAAGGTCGTCACCTTCTGTCTCGGGCTCCGGACCGCGCCATTCCAGGTCTTCGCTTTTTCCTCCCAGAAACTCCGCCCCGTCTCAGCGGCGATCGCAAATGCCAGCGACGCGTGAAGCTCCTGATAGGACGGGCTTGCGCGGCGCTTGCGGGCCCGGTCGTAGCGGGTCCATCCACCCGACGTTTCGAAGATCGGAATCTGGGACTCGATCTCATCCAAGCGCTGCAAGGCGATGTCGCGCAGCTCGGGATCGTTCGTCGCGCGGCAGATGTCCCAGAGGCCGAGCCAGGCGAAGAGCCCGCCGTTGAGGACAGAGTTCGGCGGTGAAGACGGGTATTCCTCGAAGAACCGGTGGCCCGGCTGGCCGGATTGGAGAGACCAACGCGGAGTCAGAAGCGGGCGGACGGCGGCGCGGGCGAGGGTTAGATCCTGTGGGCGGCCGAGGCGCGCGGTTCGGGTGAGAAGGGACGCGGCCTGACCCTGAACGATCGCGGAGATCCAGGGAGGCTCGAGCCCGTAGGTGTGGGCGGTCCACGGGACGGTCCAGACGGCTGAGGAATCGGGGAGGATCGTCGCGCTGTCGTGGAGCCATTCGGCTTGGTCGATGAGGGCCTTTCGGCGGGTTGCCACGTCGTTCGTTGGCGTAGGGGCGTCCGTCGGCTCCGTGCCCTTTTCGAGGTTCGCCAGGACCTGGTCGGATAAAGCGAGCCCGCCTTGCACGACTCCGACCGGGTCGTAGGCCCATTCATCCATGTTGCCGTTCGCGTCGTCGGGTCGAGCTGGTGCCGGATCCTTCCGCTGAGCGCGGACGGTGCGGAGGACGCCGTTCGTCGTCGCTTCGGCCAGGTCCGCCGGGTCGGCGAAGTCGTCGCTCCAGTCGATGTAGTAGAAGCCCGGCTCGCGCCCCTCGCTGGAGGCCGGATTCCAGGGGTGCGTGTCGTACTCCCAGCCGTAGCCGTAGAGGGTTCGCAGGAAGAAACCCAGGGCCGCCGCGAAGAAGAGGACCGCCAGGACAGACGTCGGCCGTTGGATTGGCCGACCCAGCGCCCGAGTTAGCGGCCGAGTCAGGGCTCGAACTGGGCCCTGAGTTCTCGGCCTTGTCCTGCCCCCCGTCACTTTGACAACATCTCCCTCGTGCCTGAGTTACCTGACATCACGATCTATCTCGACGCCCTCCAGTCGCGAATCGTCGGTCGCGCCATCCAGCGAATCCGTGTCGACAGCATCTTCGTCGTGCGGACGTTCGATCCCGCGATCGACGAAGCTGAAGGTCGAATCGTCGCCGGAGTCGAGCGCCTCGGCAAGAGAGTAGTCCTGCGGCTGGTCGAGACCGAGTCGGACGCGGGTTCTGATGAGGAGGATCTCTTCCTCGTCGTTCACCTCATGATCGCCGGTCGGTTTCAGTGGAAAGAGGCCGGGGCCAAGATTCCGAAGAGGCTCGGCCTGGCTGCGTTCGACTTCGACAACGGGACGCTGCTTCTGACCGAGGCAGGGACCAAGAAGCGCGCCGGGATCTTTTTGGTCCGCGGCCGTCGCAGGCTCAGGTCTCTCGCCCGGGAAGGGATCGAGGTTCTGGAAAACGATCTCGACGCGTTCCGCACCGTGCTGCTGCGCGAGAACCACACGGTGAAGCGGTCCCTGACCGATCCGCGATTCTTCAGCGGGATCGGCAATGCCTACTCCGATGAGATTCTCCACCACGCGCAGCTCTCGCCGCTCAAGCAAACCCAGAAGATGAGTGACGAAGAGATCGAGCGGCTCTACGAATCGACCTGCACCGTTCTCAACCTGTGGATCGATCGGCTGCGTGAAGAAACCGGGGACGGCTTTCCCGAGAAGGTCACGGCGTTTCGGAAGGACATGGCTGTTCACGGCAAGTTCGGCAAGCCCTGCCCGGTTTGCGAGTCGCCGGTGCAGAGGATTCAGTACGCGAGCAATGAGACGAACTACTGCGCTCGTTGCCAGACCGGCGGGAAGATTCTCGCGGACCGGTCGCTCTCGCGGCTGCTCAAGGGCGATTGGCCGAAGACGCTCGAGGAGCTGGAGGACTAGAGGGCCAAGAGGGCCACAGGGCTAGAGCGCGTCGAGGGCTTCCTGAAGTGCTCTTCGTTCGGTCGCGTAGAGGCTCCGAAGACGACCACTCGCCAGGCAGGAAAGCGTGGTCTTTCGGATGATCTCGCGAACGTCCTGACGCGTGATCTTGACCTTGTTGTCGACGAGCAGACTCCCCGCGTTCAGGCAGGCGGCGCGCAGCGTACGCAGCGCAAAGAAGATCGGCCAAAGGCAGAAGAGGCGGATGCGCGGCGCCGTTCTCGGCAGAAGTAGCGTGAACTCGATGGCTTGATCCAGGTATCCCGCGGCTTCATGAGCCAGCTCTTTAACGACACGACGACCCGCTTCCAGATCCGCAGTGTTGCCCAGCCGTTGCAGCGTCGTTCCGTGTCGGCGGGCAAGTTCTCTGGGAACGTAGCTCCAGCCTCGGCGACGATCATCGGCCATGTCCTGGATGATGTTGACGAACTGCAAACCCAGTCCGAACGGGACCGCGAGTTCGCGCAGGCGCTTCTCGTCCTCTTCCTTTTGGTTGAGACACAGTTGGAAGAGTTCGTGCAGCAGATTGCCGACCGTTCCCGCGACGTAGTAGGCGTAGGAGCGCAGCTCGTCGATGGTCTGCAGGCAGTAGCGCGGGTTGTCGGTGCCGACCGGATGAAGCTCGCGATCGACGAACTCCGCCATTCCGCGGGCCATCTCTCCGACCCACCGGGAGATGATCTGTCGCTCTCCCGAATCGCGGCGTCGAAAGCTTCGGAAGACAGCCGGACGTGCGGCCAACAAGCGAGTCGTGGCCGCGTCTTCCAGATCGAGACGTTCCGCTTCGCCCAGGCTTCGGTGAAGCACGTCCACACCCTCGGAGTTTTCCAGAGACTCCGCGAAACGCTGCAGCGTGCGGGTGCGAAGGGCCGGGTCCTGTCCGGTCGCGTCCTCGACGGAGTCGGCCAGTCGGCACATCAGATAAGAGACGGTGACCGATTCGCGCAGAGGTTTCGGAAGGACGCGGATGGTCAGGGCAAAGGTCCGGGAAACCTGGGGCAGCAGCTGCCAGCACACTCCCCAATCCGCTTTGCGCAGGCGGCGCGTCTCCTCGGTGACGACCTGATTCGGAAGGCTCGTCATGAGGAAGCTCCCGGCCAGGTGTTTGGGTTCAGGACATCGACGCCGAAGTGCGAGAGCAGTCGGGTCACGGAAGTCAGCGGCAAGCCGATGATCGCGGTCGGGTCGCTCGTTTCCAGTTTCTCGAAGAGGGCCACGCCCAAGGATTCGGAGTAGTAGCTGCCCGCGGAGTCGAGCGGTTCTTCGGTGTCGACGTAGTGACGGATCTGTGACTCTTGCAGCGAACGCAACGTCGGCGAAGAGGTCACGAGTTCTTCCGCAGTTTCGTTGGAGTCGACGCCGTAGGCCACGACGGCGGTGTGAAGCGCGTGCGTTCTGCCCGCCAGGAACGACAGCTGCTCGATCGCCTTCTCTTTCGTGCCCGCCTTGGAGAGGACACGGCCCTGGCAATAGCAGACCTGATCGGAGGCCAGGATCAAAGCCCCCGCATGACTCGCGGCCAGTGACTCCGCCTTGCCGCGAGCATTGGTCAGTGCCAGTGCGCGAGCCTGCTCGTCCGAGACTTCGCCCGACGCCTTCTGCTCGTCGAAACTCGGGCTCGCCGTGACGAACGGCAGGCCCAATCGAGCCAGCAGCTCGCGTCGATACGGCGAGGTCGAAGCCAGGACGATCTCTTTCACACCGGCAACCATGCCGAGACGATACCAGGCCCGCTGGGACGCTGCTATCCTATGGAAAAGACGCCCCGCACCAAGGAGGAGCCAGTGCTCGAACGAGAAAAAGCCGCCCTCGTCGTCGTCGACGTCCAGACCCGGCTGTTGCCGTCCATCCATGAGGGCGAAGAGACGCTACGGCAGATCACCCGGGCCATCCGAGGATTCCAGATCATCGGCGCCCCCGTCCTGGCGACAGAGCAGTACACGAAAGGGCTCGGCACCACGCATCCCGTGTTGCAGGAGGTGCTGACTACCGAGCCACCCGAGGACGGGGCCCTGCCCGATTACTCGCAGCCGGTCGAGACGCACGTGCGCGTGCCCGGGTTCGAGGCTCCGGAGAAGATGGCGTTTTCCTGCGCGGCCGACGAGGGGACGCTGGCTGCGATCGAAGGATTGGACCGGCCGCAGATCGTGTTGGTTGGGATCGAGGCCCATGTTTGTGTGCTGCAGACTGCCCTTCATTTGGTACAGCGGGAGTTTGAGACGTTTGTTCTGGCCGATGCGGTGTCGTCGCGGAAGCGGGAGAGCGTGGAGATAGCGCTGCGGAGGATGGAGCAGGAAGGGGTGAAGCTGGCGACGGTGGAGATGGCGATGTTTGAGTTGCTGCATGTTTCGGGGACGGTGGAGTTTAAGCGGTGGTTGCGGTTTATCAGATGAGCGGCAGCTCTGATCTGAGGCCAGAGCCACCTTTGCGAGTATGATAGGATGACTGTCCATGTCCCACGAACGATCCGAGCATCGGGCGGGAACCTTAGGACGACCTCTCTAGCCAACAGATACCCTTAGCGAGTGACCGATGATTCATGAAGACGAGATCGTAAAGGGACTCGTGTTGCATCTTTGCCCTGACACCCTTGCGGAGAATGGCGGAACATACACGTGCGGCCCAGACCAAAGAGTGCGCGACGGACACTTCTTCATCTGCATCACGACTGACAGTGGGTCGACCTCTTGGCTTCCCCTCTATTCGAACGAGGGGGTCGGACGCACGAAAGTCCCTATGAATGATCGGACGGGGCACCCAAAGTGGACGACAGGCACGTTCTACTGGCATCAAGATCAAGTATGGCATGCTCCCCACTCCGCAGTCATCGCGGCTGCGGTGGCGGGTAAAGACAAGAGCTCGCGCACGAAGAGGAACATGATCGAGGAATCCGCACTCCCTAGAATCGATACTGCAAGCGACTGAGAAGTAGAGGCCGAAACGTGAGTCAAAACATCTATGCTGAAGGGTGTCCACAAGGCCGGTTGACACAGGGCGACATCCTCGATCCCAAACGCCTAACGAACACGCTGTCCGGACACCAACAGTACTTCTTGGAAAAGGACTACTTCAGAAGATTCCTCGTTGTGACACAAACATGCGACCTCGTCCCGGGGCGCGCTGCGGGGTTCGTTTTCCTTGCAGTCGTTCGGCATTTGGAACAAGCCCTCGACCACTCCGACTTCCATACAAGGTCAGCAAGATCCAGAACAGAGAAGCTTGTATCTGACCTGATTAACTACAACTACAATAAGCGCGGCTACTTCTTCCTTCCAGCGATGCCCGACGCAGGTATTGAAAGAGACTCGGTCGTGGATTTACGCGTGATGTTCTCTCTTAGGTACAAGCACTACCCGGAGCTTCTCGAAGCAAGACTAGGTTCTCTTACGACGCTATTTGCCGCGAAGCTGGGGAGCATGACCGGCGAGATGTTTTCCAGGGTTGCTGTTGACAGCTGGAACGATGGCGGCTATGCCATTTCAGCAAGGGAGAAGGTCGATACCGTCATGAAGGAGTGTCAAGACCGCGAACAAACGAAGTTCGATGCGCTGTGTCACAAGCATGGCACAACCTGTGGCAAGTGCGGCGCGGCGTCGGCCACCACTTATCGCTGGACGGTTGATCCTAGGTCGTTCGAGAACATCCACCTGCTGTTCTGCAACCAATGTGCTGCGGCCTTCGATGACGCGCTCCCACCGGGAGCTTCCGAGTGATGGGCGCATCGACGAAGATTCGTCTCGACCTCCCGAGCTAAGTCTGCAAACTACCTCGGGGTTGAATATTCATGAGAGTTCTCCACAACACAGGTACCGATCGGGTCCTCGACTTGATCCGCCCGCTACTGCTGGAGAACTCGGGTCTGGACCTCGTTACCCCGTCATGGTCTCTGTTCGCGTTCGCCGAGCTCAAGGATGAGTTGGTTGGTCTTCGGGCCCGAATCGTGTTTCCCGCAGACGGAACAGGCCTCGATCTACTGGGTAACGCGGCGGACCGCGCGGCACGCAACCGCCTGCAGAACCGCTGGCTGGCCGCAGAATGCGCCCGCTGGCTACGCGAGAGGGCAGAGCTTCGATCGGCGAATGGACCCGTGCCCCAGGGGACAGCGGTCATCCGGGACAGCAACGGGGGGCCGGCGCAGGTTGTGCTCGGCTCGTTCGCATTCAGCACGCAGGGTCTCGGGGTCACACCAGGCAACCCGCTCAGCCTCATTCAGGCGTCCGAAAGCTCCGAGGAGAGCACCGTTCTGTCCGGGTGGTTCGACTCTCTTTGGTCGACCCTGCCGGAATCCAGCTCCGAGGCGTCCCCGGTGCTCGACGCCCTGGACGCCATTTCGAGCCAACGGGCTCCACACCAGATCTATGCACTCGTCCTTCAGCACCTATTCGGATCCCGTGGTGACGAACTGGACGAGGAGCGCGTGGTCAAGTCAGCCACCGGTATTCGTCGTACCGTCGTCTGGCAAAAGCTCTACAAGTTCCAGCGTGACGGGGTCGTCGGTGCAATCGACAAGCTGAATCGGTTCGGGGGCTGCATCATCGCGGACAGCGTCGGCCTCGGTAAGACCTTCGAGGCGCTTGCCATCATCAAGTACCACGAACTCCGCAACGACCGCGTGCTCGTGCTCTGCCCCAAGCGGCTCCGCGACAACTGGACGCTCTACGCGGCGAACGACCGTCGGAACATTCTTGCAGCCGACCGCTTCAACTACGACGTTCTGAACCACACCGACCTCTCTCGTGACGGTGGTCTTTCCGGCGATATCGACCTTGCCCACGTCAACTGGGGCAACTACGACCTCGTGGTCATCGATGAGTCCCACAACTTTCGTAACAAGAAGGCACCCAAACAAGGCACTGAGACTCGCTACGACCGCCTGATGCGCCGCATCATACGCGAGGGCGTGAAGACCCGAGTGTTGATGCTGTCGGCCACACCCGTCAACAATCGCCTGGCGGATCTGCGCAATCAGATCGCCTTTGCCACCGAGGGCGACGACACGGCCCTCGAGGATGCTGGGGTGGCCAGCATTGCGGCCACTACGCGCCTCGCACAGAAGCAGTTCAACCGCTGGCTCGAGGTTCCGGACGAGAAGCGTACTCCGGGGCGCCTCGTCGAGATGCTCGGTTTCGACTACTTTACCTTGCTCGACACGTTGACCATCGCACGTTCGCGGCGACACATTGAGAAGTACTACGGCACTGACGAGACGGGGAAGTTTCCGGAACGACTGAGGCCCATCAACATCAAGGCTGACGTCGATAGTTCCGGCGCGTTCCCGGCGGTGCGCGACATCAATCAGGAGATCCGCCGTCTTCGGCTCGCCTCGTACGCGCCACTGCGCTACGTTCTTCCGCACCGCCAGGCAGCTTACGACCAGAAGTACAGCACGCAGGTGCGTGGCGGCGAGGGCTTCTTCCGCCAGGTGGATCGAGAAGAAAGTCTCATCCACCTAATGCGCGTGAACGTCCTCAAGCGGATGGAAAGCGCCGTACCTTCCTTCGCATTGACCGTGGAGCGTCAGCTTCGTGACGTCCAGGCGACCATCGAGCGAATCGACGAGCAGCAAGTGGAACTCGAGGAGATCGATATCAGCGACGTCGATCTCGACGACCCAGCCTTTGAGAGCTTGCTCGTCGGACGGAAAGTAAAGGTGCTCCTCGGCGATGTCGATCTGGTCCGCTGGAAACAGGACCTCGTCGAAGACCGCAACCGTCTCGCGACCCTTCTCGCGGCCGCCCGAGCCGTGGGCCCGAACAAGGACGCCAAGCTCGAGGCGCTTCGCACGGTCATCTCCGGCAAGTGCAGCTCCCCGATCAACCCCGGGAACTGCAAGGTCATCGTCTTCACGGCCTTCGCCGATACCGCACAGTACCTCTATGACCAGCTTGCGCCCTGGGCCCAAAGCGAGATAGGCATCGAAACCGCACTCGTCACGGGCAGCGGACGAAACCGCAGCACCCTGCCCCGTCTTCGCAAGGACCTCGCCTCCATCCTCACGGCCTTCTCGCCTCGCGCGAAGGAGCGCCCCGAAGATCTCGAGTGCGAGGGTGATCTCGATCTCCTGATCGCCACCGACTGCATCTCCGAGGGCCAGAACCTCCAGGACTGCGACTGGCTCATCAACTACGACATCCACTGGAACCCGGTCCGGATCATTCAGCGCTTCGGTCGTATCGACCGACTCGGCTCCCCCAACGAGCGCATCCAGCTCGTCAACTTCTGGCCGAACATGGAACTCGAGGAGTATCTCGACCTCGAGCAGCGCGTCAGCGGCCGCATGGTGTTGCTCGACATCTCCGCCACCGGCGAGGAGAACCTGATCGAGAAGCAGTCGGGCGATCCGATGAACGACCTCGAGTACCGCCGCAAGCAGCTCCTCAAGCTGCAAGACGCGGTGATCGATCTCGAGGACCTCTCGACGGGGGTCTCGATCGCCGACCTGACCCTCACCGACTTCCGCATCGACCTGGCAGAGTTCCAGCGCGAACACGGCGACGCCCTCGACGCCGTTCCGCTCGGAGCCTGCGGCATCACCACCAGCCGTGACGCCGACATCGAACCCGGTGTCATCTTCTGCCTCCGTGCCGAGGGCCCCGCTGCGGCACGCGCGGCCGAGCCCGGCTACTCGCTGGCACCGCACTACTTGGTGCATGTGGGAGAAGACGGCACGGTTCTCCTCCCCTACCCGCAGACAAAGCAGATCCTCGATCGGCTCAAGCGCCTGTGCATCGGGCGCGACATCCCGGACGCGAGCGCCTGCGAGCGCTTCGATCAGGAGACGGACCGCGGTAAGGACATGCGCAAGCCACAGCAGCTCCTCGCGACAGCCGTCGCCTCCGTCGTCGGCAAGACCGAGGAGCGTGCTGTTGCGAGCCTCTTCACGCCCGGCGGTACGCACGCCATGCGCGGAGAGTTCGCTGGGAACGAAGACTTCGAGGTGGCCGCCTTCTTCGTCGTGCTTCCTGGAGATACCGAGTGAACGCGGCCGAGTTCATCGACGCGCTCTCCCTGCCCGAGAGCTCCCGGGTCGACCAGAGAGTGCCGAAGAAGACGCTCGCGGAACACGCGGCCGGGAAAGCAGCCTCGCGGCGGCAGATCCAGGACGGCATCGAGGCGATGCGCTGGGTCGCGGCTCTCAAGCCGTCCAACTGCGGTGTGCCCGCCTACGAGGACGCGACTCGGGAGTATCTCGAGATCGCCGTCCTGGACGTGCAGCTTCGCCCGACGGCGAAAGCGACACAGCTCCTTCCGTTGATCCACCGCACGATCCCCTACCCCACCTTCCTGGTGGTGTCCCAGGAGGGCTCGGTGTCGCTGTCCCTGGCCCACAAGCGATGGTCCCAGGCAGAGAAGGGCCAAGTGGTCGTCGACGGCGAGATCGTGGTGCTTCCGCTCAACACAGAGGCGTCTGACGACGCCCGAGGCCCCTTCCTCGAGGCCATCGCCCTGGTCAAACAGCCCCGCGCCACGTTATACGACCTCTATCAGGGCTGGCTCGACACGGCTCTCTCGATGCAGGCGGCCGCAATGCTCGGTGGCTTCCGCCTACCGCGCAGCCGCGAGCACGCGGCGGAACGCGCCGACGCACTTCGCGAGTGCGAACGCTTGGAGTCCGAGATGGCTTCTATTCGCGCGGCGGCAGCACGCGAGAAGCAGCTTCCGCGGCGCGTCGAGCTCAACCTTCAACTGCAACGCCTGGCAGACGCGCACACCGCAGCTCGGGCACGACTGTGAACACGAACGAGGATGCCAGCATGAAGAAGCTCACCCCTGACGACCCTGAGACGCATTCGGCGGACGTCGTTGCCGACAACGTCGAACGCCTGCGTGAGCTCTTCCCTGAAGCGTTCACGGAGGGGCGCCTCGACTTCGAGGTCCTCAAGCAGCTCCTCAGCGGCGTACTCGAGGAGCGCGATGAGAAGTACGGCCTCAACTGGCATGGCAAGCGGCGCGCGCGACAGCTCGCGCTCACCCCGAGCACGGGGACGCTTCGGCCCTGCCCTGAAGAGAGCGTTGACTGGGACACGACGAAGAACCTGATGATCGAGGGTGACAACCTCGAGGTCCTGAAACTCCTCCAGAAGAGCTACACAGGCAAGGTGAAGCTCATCTACATCGACCCTCCGTACAACACGGGCAAGGACTTCGTCTACCCCGACGACTTCCGGGACAACGTTCAGAACTACCTGAGGATTACGGGGCAGGTTGACGGGGAGAGCGGCAGGGTCTCCTCCAACACCGAAGCATCAGGCCGGTTTCACACCGATTGGCTCAACATGATGTACCCACGGCTGCGTCTAGCTCGCAGCCTCCTTCGGGACGATGGACTGCTGATGATGAGCTTGGACGGCACTGAGGTTGCAAACGCGCGCCTGCTCTGTGATGAACTATTCGGCCAAGAGGGGTTCGTTCTCGATCTTATCTTGGAGGAAGCGTGACGGCGCTCCGAACGACCGCACGATCGGGTCTATTCACGACAGCATTCTTGTCTACGGAAAGTCCCTCGCTCCCGGCTCCTTGCGTACCATCGGTGAAGAGTCCCTCAATCTCATGCCAAGGACCGAGAAGGCCAATCAACAATATCAGGTCTTTGACGAGCCCGATGGACCGGATCCACGGGGGCCGTTCCGGAAGATCGATACCACCGCCAACGCCAAGGGGGGCAGGGATGTCCCGTCTCTGCACTTCGGGATTACTAACCCACACACCGGTGAGGTGGTGTATCCAAGAGATGGCACGTGTTGGCGACACTCAGAAGTGGAGATGTCCCGGCTTCAAGAGGATGGGCGTCTGTACTGGGGAGTGAAGGGAACAGGCCGCACACCGATGCGCAAGCTGTTCCTCAACGAAGCAAAGGATGGGATGGCAACCCCTTCCATACTCCCGGGGATGCCGCTGAACCAGCATGCCGCAAGAGAGCTCGAGGTTCACTTTGGCAAGAAGTCTGTGTTCGAGACCCCCAAGCCCGTAGGCCTCCTCGAGCTTCTGGTGAGCATTGGCAGTAGCCCTGGCGATATTGTTGTGGACTTCTTTGCCGGTTCCGGGACAACGGGCGAGGCTGTGTACCGCCTCAACGTCAATGCAGGAGAAGACAGGCGCTATATCCTGGTTCAGTTGCCTGAGCCGCTGGGTCAGGACAATGGCTCCTCACGTGCGGCCGTCGAGACCTGTCAACAGCGAGGCCTCCCATTGGTTCTTTCCGCACTCACCCAGGAGCGCCTTCGACTTGCCGGAAAGAGCCTTCATGAGTCTTCCCCGATGTTTCACGGCGACCTCGGATTCCGCGCGTTCAAACTCGACCACTCGAACATCCGTGCCTGGGACCCCTCACCCGAAGATCTCGAGGCGGCTCTCTTCGACGGCGTCGAGCACCTCCGAGAAGGGCGGTCCGAGCAGGACGTTCTCTACGAACTCCTCCTGAAGCTCGGGCTCGACCTGTGCGCTCCAATCGAGGACCGCACGATCGCTGGCAAGACCGTGCACTCGATCGGCGCGGGCACTTTGTTCGTCTGCCTGCCGAAGAAGGTCACTGCCGACGAAGTCGAGGAACTCGCACTCGGCATCGCCGGTTGGCGCGAGGAATTGAAGACAGCGGGTGAGACCACCGTGGTCTTCCGGGACAGCGCCTTCGCCGACGACGTCGCCAAGACGAACGCCTCGGCCATCCTCGAGCAACACGGCATCGAGAACGTGCGGAGCCTGTAGCCCATGGCCATGAAGCTCCACTTCGAGCCCAACCTCGATTACCAGCTCCAGGCCATCGAAGCCGTCTGTGACCTCTTCCGCGGCCAGGAGACCTGCCGCACCGAGTTCACCGTCACCCGTGTCCCAGAGGAAGGGAAGCCCTTCCTCCCGGGGATGGACACGGATCTCGGTCTCGGCAACCGCCTGTCCCTTCTCGACGACGAGATCCTTGCGAATCTCAACGACGTGCAGCTCCGCAACGGGCTCGCACAATCCGGAACCCTCACCTCCGGTGACTTCACCGTCGAGATGGAGACCGGCACGGGCAAGACGTACGTCTACCTGCGGACGGTCTTCGAGCTCCACAAGCGCTTCGGCTTCACCAAGTTCGTGATCGTCGTCCCCTCCGTTGCCATCAAGGAGGGCGTCTACAAGGCCCTCCAGATGACCGAGGACCACTTCAAGGGCCTCTACGCAGGCACCCCCTTCGACTACTTCCTGTACGACTCGGCGAAGCTCGGCCAGGTGCGCAACTTCGCCACCAGCTCGCAGATCCAGGTCATGGTCGTGACCGTTGGCGCCATCAACAAGAAGGACGTCAACAACCTCTACAAGGACAGCGAGAAGACCGGCGGCGAGCGGCCCATCGACCTGATCAAGGCAACCAAACCGATCCTGATCGTCGACGAGCCTCAGTCCGTCGACGGCGGACTCAAGGGCAAAGGGCGGGAGGCGCTGGAGGCCATGGACCCGCTCTGCACCCTGCGCTACTCGGCAACCCACGTCGAGAAGCACCACATGGTCTACCGATTGGACGCGGTGGACGCCTACGAGCGCAAGCTCGTGAAGCAGATTGAGGTCGCTGCGGCCACCATCGAGGACGCCCACAACAAGCCCTACGTGCGGTTCATCTCGGCGAGCAACCGCCGCGGCGGCATCTCCGCCAAGGTCGAGCTCGACGTCGAGGTCAAGGCCGGAGTTCGTCGCCAGGAGGTCACCGTGCAGGACGGCGACGACCTCGAACAGACGACCAAGCGCGCCGTCTACGCTGACTGCCGCATCGGGGAGATCCGCGTGCCCAAGGGCGCCGAGTCCCTCGAGCTCCGCGTGCCCGGGGGCGAGCACTACCTTGCCAAGGGTGAGTCCTGGGGGGATGTCGATCGGCTTGCGGTCGCTCGCGAGATGATCCGCCGGACCATCCGTGAGCACCTCGACAAAGAGATGCGCCTGCGTCCACAGGGCATCAAGGTCCTCTCCCTGTTCTTCGTCGACGCGGTCGGCCGGTACCGGAACTACGACGACGAGGGCAATCCCGTGAAGGGCGACTACGCTCGCATCTTCGAGGAGGAGTACCGAAGGCTCGCCGCGCACCCCGACTACCAGACCCTCTTCGAGGGCATCGACGTCTCTGCCTCGGCCGAAGACGTCCACGACGGCTACTTCTCCATCGACCGCAAAAGGGTCGGGTCCAAGACCGTGGAGGTGTTCAAGGACACCGGCGGCAACACGCAGGCCGACGACAGTACCTACAACCTGATCATGAAGGACAAGGAGCGGCTGCTCAGCCTGGAGACGCCGCTCAAGTTCATCTTCTCCCACTCCGCCCTGCGTGAGGGCTGGGACAACCCGAACGTCTTCCAGATCTGTGGACTGCGCGACATCCACACGGAGCGTGAGCGTCGCCAGACGATCGGCCGGGGCCTGCGGCTCTGCGTGAACCAGGATGGTGTGCGGTTGCGCGGCTTCGAGGTCAACACCCTGACAGTGATTGCTACGGAGAGTTACGAGGAGTTCGCGGAGAACCTCCAGAAGGAGATCGAGGCAGACACGGGCATCCGCTTCGGAGTCGTCGAGCCGCACCAGTTCGCAGCCATTCCCACCATAGACGCCGACGGCAACACGACGCCACTCGGCACGGAGCAGTCGCAAGTTCTTTGGGATCATCTGCGGGACAACGGGTTCATCGACAGTAAGGGACGGATTCAGGACTCCCTGCGACAGGTCATCAAGACGGACGGGCTCGGGGTTCCGGAAGCCTTCGCCGAACATCTCGACACCATCACCGAGGTCCTGCGCAAGCTCGCGGGACGCCTCGACATCAAGAACGCCGATGAACGCCGTCCTTTGCGGCCCCGCCAGGCCATACTCCATAGTGAGGAGTTCCGCGGGCTCTGGGATCGCATCAAGCACAAAACGACCTACAGGGTGCAGTTCGACAACGAGATGCTCCTCGAACGCTGCATTCAGGCACTCAAGGACGCGCCGCCCATCGCCAAGACTCGGCTCCAGTGGAGGAAGGCGGACCTGGCCATCGGCAAGGCCGGGGTGGAGGCTACCGAGGTCCGTGGAGCCGCCACCGTTCTACTGAGCGAGGCTGACATCCTGCTTCCAGATGTGCTCACCGACCTGCAGGATAGAACTCAACTCACGCGGCGGAGCATCCATCGGATTCTGACGGAGAGTAAGCGACTGGCCGACTTCAAGCGCAATCCACAGCAGTTCATCGAACTCGCCGCGGAGGCCATCAACCGCTGCAAGCGCATCGCCCTGGTCGACGGAATCAAGTATCAGCGCCTCGGCGAAGAGCACTACTACGCCCAGGAGCTCTTCGAGCAGGAGGAGCTGACCGGCTACCTGAAGAACATGCTCGAAGAGACGCAGAAGTCCGTTTACGACCACGTCGTCTATGACTCCGAAACGGAAAAAACCTTCGCCGATGAGCTCGAGAAGAACGAGGCCGTACGCGTCTACGCAAAGCTCCCCGGCTGGTTCAAGGTTCCGACTCCGCTAGGCTCCTACAACCCCGACTGGGCCGTTCTCCTACGCAGGGATGAGGGAGACAGGCTCTACTTCGTGGTCGAGACCAAGGGTGGACTGTTTGCGGATGACGTGCGCGACAGTGAGCGTGCGAAGATCAAGTGCGGCAAGGCACACTTCGGCGCGCTACATGTCAGAGAGACACCGGCCGAGTACGTCGTCGCCCGGACATTCGCGGACGTCTTGGATCGGGACGATCCTGGGGCTTAGCCAGGAGACAGTTTGTGCTGAAACCCAAGGGAGAACTCATGAACCTCATACGCGAAAGCAGACTCTGGTTCGCCGTACTAGGCTTCGCTATTGCCCTAACTGCGTGTTCGGGTACAGATGACGGGACGGACCTTCC
Source organism: bacterium (assembly GCA_030431975.1). Classification (GTDB taxonomy): domain Bacteria; phylum Eisenbacteria; class RBG-16-71-46; order CAIMUX01; family CAIMUX01; genus JACKCR01. Next base: position 333,656 of record JAUIHP010000001.1, read on the forward strand.
CCCGGGTCCTTGCTACACCATCGACGAGCTTCACCAGACGAGCAGCTCGGTCGATGACTCGACAGCCGCCAAGGGCGCATTCCTCGAATACCTGACCCACCTCGATGACACCGATGGCTACCCGTTCTGGGATTTGACGCATATCGAGTACCAAGGCTCGACCGGCCGGGAAGTCTACAATGGGCGAACCTACTGGGGCATCATGGCACGGGTCGTCAGAGAGGGAGGCGAGCCCAGCAACGACAATCGTTGGTTTCGTGTCCGCGACGACGGAATGGTGGTCTCCATGCTGGGATGCATCTAAGCAAAGAGGCCGTCGTGAGACCTCATCGCTGAGCACCAAGACGTCGACCCACAATCAGAAGGCACGATCGGAGGTCACTTTGGGAGCTGGTATCGCGGAGGAAGCCGTTCGAGCTTCCCTCAAGGGTCAGTACCACGCAACGCTGGCCATGCTTCGGGAAACCATCGAGACGTGCTCCGATGACCTCTGGCTGGACGAGTCACCGCACAACGCGTTTTGGCGAATCGCGCATCACGCGCTCTTCTTCGTTCATCTCTATTTGATGGACAAGGATGAAGACTTCGTACCGCCCGAGTGGCACAACAAGGACGTGCAGAACCCGGATGGGCTGGTCCGGCCCGCCGATCCGAAGAGTACGCTCCCGGTCGGACCCGAGCCGTACGCCAAGTCGCAGATCCTCGACTACCTGGACTGGTGCGACTCCATCGTCGATCGTCGTGTCGACGAAATGGACATTGGAAGCCCAACGAGCGGATTCGACTGGTATCCGATTTCCAAGCTCGAGCACCAGATGGTCAACATCCGGCACGCCGCTCACCACACGGCGCAACTGGCGGATCGAGTCCGCGCTGCCCAGGACGTCGGCGTGAAGTGGGTCGGCACACGAACCTAAGACCTGTGGGCGGGGCTTTGGCGGGGACGACTCCGATCGAAGACTGGAAGTGCCCGCAGAAAGGATTGGCGATGACGACGTGGATTCAGAAGACACTGACGTTGCTCCTCCTGATCGTAAGCGCAAACGCCTGCGTGTCCACCACCCAGAGGTCCTGGGACCCCGAATCCCCCATCGAGCTTTCCACGTTCCTTTCGCAGGATCTCGTCGGAGAAGACGCTGAGATCGAACGCGCGAACGGCCTTTCGAGAGGTCGTTTCCTCGCGATCGACACCGAGAATCAGGAACTGATGTTTCTTACCAACGCAAACGCCTTTGCCGGAGGCGACTCGCTCCAGATTCGGTTCCAGGACGTCCTCTCCATTGACGCCTCGAAGACGACCGCGAACGAGGTCCCCATCACGATCGCGGTCGTGGTGTTGGCGTTCACGGTGTGGGTGTTCCGTGGCTTCGAGTACCCGAAGGTGAGCTGACGGCAAACGGGACACAGGATGAAGAACGGAGAGCGAGTCGTGGGGATCCAAAACTTCCTGATCGAGGGCGTTTCCTGCGCCGGAAAGACCACCGTCTGCGACGAGCTGCAACGACTCGGCTACCAACCCATCCACGGCGACCGGGAGCTGGCCTATCGCGGAGATCCTGAGACCGGCGAAACCGTCGACGGAAACGCCCCGGGGCATCACATCTGGGATGTCGACAAGGTCAGAGTGTTGGTCGCCGACCAGACTCACGAGGCGACCTTCTTCTGTGGCGGCTCCAGAAACTCGGCGAAGTTCATCGACCTGTTCGACGCCGTCTTCGTTCTCGAAATCGACCTGGACACGTTGAACCAACGCCTCGCCGCCCGACCGGAAGACGAGTGGGGCGGAACGGCAAGCGAAGGGGAGTCTTTCGCTCGCCGGCAACATGCGACAAAGGAAGGGCTGCCTCAGAACGCGGTCTCGGTTGACTCCACGGCTCCGCTGGCCACGGTCGTCACAAAGATTCTCCGAGTTGCCGGCCTGGCTACTCCATAAGGAGCCTTACTACTCCTCGCCTCTAGCCTCGCCTTCGGCCAGTGGACGATCCCCGGAGAGCTCCCGCCGTAGCCACATCTTGGCCATCCACCACTCCCGCTGCACGGTCCGCCGCGACAGATCGAGGGCCACGGCGACTTCCTCCTCCGTCATTCCCCCGAAGAAACGGAGCTCCACGATGCGCGCCGTCCTCTCGTCCTTTTCGTTCAAACGAGTCAGCGCTTCGTCGAGCTCGAAGAGATCGAGACCGGACTCGGTGACCGCGTCGATCCGATCGTCAAGCGTGACGCGCTCTTGGTCACCACCCCGCTTCAGGGCATTGCGCTCCCGCGCATAGTCGACCAGGACCTGGCGCATGGCGCGCGCGGCGATGCCGAAGAAGTGAGCCCGGTGCTCCCATTGGCCCCCGCCCTTCGCGTCGACCAGTCTCAGGTAGACCTCGTGGACGAGCGCCGTGGGTTGGAGCGTGTGCCCGACCCGCTCCTTGCGGAGCATTTGGGCGGCCACGCGACGGAGCTCGGCGTGGACGATTTCGAAGACTCTCCCCACCGCGGCCGGGTCGGACTTCCCCTCAGAAACGGACTGCAACAGCACCGTGAGATCTTCGGATTTCGCCAATGCCTTATCCCCCAACGACCTAGGCCCCGACTGGATCGGCGCCGACACCCTCCACAATGGTACGGGGCCGGAACACACGAAAAAATCGAAATTCCCGTGACGCTTTGCGAGGCCCCACTCCGCAGGACTGGTTGAGGGGCGAAAGCGCTCCACGACAGATCCAGAATCTCACTGCGGAACACAGGAGGGCATCATGCCTCACACACGTCTCACCGTCCTCGTCGCCATGCTCACTCTGGGTTGGAACGCGTCCGCGTCCGACGCCGGAAGCGCGTCCGCTCTATGTGAAGACGGGACGTGCATGCCCAACTACATCTGCGAGGGACAAACCGTCAACGCCGACATCCCCGACGCTTCCGAGGAAGGGATCCTGCTGGGACCCCTCAGTGCCCTCGAGTCCGCCTCGACGGAAGACTTCATGCTCTCGATCGCGATGGAGCACCCGTACTCCTCGGATCTGAAGTTGGTTCTGTCCTACGACGCCGACAGAGACGGAACGCCGGAAACATCGTCGACGGTCGAGATGTACCTCGCTCGCCCCTTTCCCAAGGCCGAAGAAACGTGGGCCTGCTCGGCGGCGCTCGAAGGAAGCTACTACTTCCGTGACGAAGGCTGGCGGGAGATGGGAGCCGAAGCGGACTTCTCCGTCTTTGCGGGACTGCCGACGGGTGGGGACTGGTATCTCTCCGCGGTTGACGATACGCCGGAGCATCAGGGTGTGATCAAGGACTGGGCGGTGCACATGAAGGGGAAGAATGTGGATACGGTGGGGCTGCAGCCGTAGCGGAGTGAGCAGGATCCAGCGGCTCGCGTCATGGTCTTGATGCGGGCTCGGGCTCGACATTATCAACTCTGAGTTATGCGAGCCTGCATTATGCAGACTCGCATTATGCTGACTCGAACCCGAAAGCGACTCCGACATTGTCACTCCTCACGCCGTCCGTCCCCACGCTCCTACTCGCCATCCTCACGCTCTTGTCGGTTCAGACCGGCTCGGCTTCAGACTCCGGGGGACACCTCGTCGATGTGATCGATCCGCGCGTCTGGTGTCTCCACGAAAGCGAGGCTGGCGAGCTCTGGTTCGGCACGAACGGCGCCGGGGTCTTCCGTCGCACAGGCGACCGGCTAGTCCAGTACACGACGGAGCATGGCCTGACCGGCAATCAGGTTCGCCATCTTCTCAGCGACGGCGAAGGTGGCCTGCTCGTAACGGCCAACGGAGGAGTGTCACGCTTCCATGGAACGTCGTTCGTCCCGCTCGAAGTCGTGAAGCACAAGGGAACGAACGGGTGGCAACTGGATCCGGCGGACGTGTGGCTTGTCGCCGACGTGGGCGCGGGTTCCGTCTGCCGCTTCGACGGGCAGACTCTGCACCAACTCGAACTTCCGCCAAGCCGAGCCGGTGGCCCGAAGAAGAAGGATTCCGACCCCGCGTGGTATGACCCCGCCGGCGTGTACCAGGTGGTGAAGGATCTTCGTGATCATGTCTGGATCGGAACTGCGGGCGCCGGTCTGTGTCGCTACGACGGGAAGTCGATCGACTGGATGTACGAGAAGCGCCTGACGACAACTCCGAGCGGCGGGGAGTTTGGCATTCGCTCGATCTACCAGGACCGATCCGGGTACTACTGGATTTGCAACACTCGCCAAAAGTTCGACATCGCGGTCGAGGGTCGTGACGGGTTGCTGTCCTACACCACACTGCAAGGGCTACCTCAAACTGCCACCGATGACGACGCGAACTTCACCTACTTTCCGGCGATCGCGGAGGCCGGAGATGGAGCGCTTTGGCTGGCCTGCGGCTCGGACGGAGTCCTGCGCAACAACGGTGAATCCGTGACGCGATACTCTGTCGGAGACGGTGCCTACGTCTTGTCGATCCTCATCGATCGTACCGACTCGGTTTGGGTCGGAACCCTGCCCCAGACGGTTTGTCGGACAGGTTTCTAAATGTCTACTATCGTCCGGACGAGTCGGCTATGCTGGTTATCAAGCTACCCCTCTCCAAGCGTCAAACGTTCGAAACCAAGGAGTCCTCATGAAGAAAATGCTTCTGGCGGGCTTGGGAGCGTTGATCTCAGTTGCTCCCGGAGCCATTGCCGGTCCGAACAACGGTATCCTGGCGTTGATCCAAGCAGAGGGTGTGGTCTACACCACCGACATTGACAACTACTGTGGTGCGAGTGCCATCCCACCGTGCGAAGAAGCGGTCTCGTCCTACGGCGGTACCGACATCGTCGTGCTGAACACGGTCGCCTACTTCGTGGGTTCACCGAGACTCGCCGGTGTCATCTTTGGGATCGAGTACCCAGAGACTGATTTCTTTCTCGCAGACTTCGGCCCCTGCGGCGACTTCGAGCTGTTTACCAGTGACTGGCCAGCGTCAGGCGAGGGTACTGCGATCACGTTTGGGGCTGCCCAGACCACACTCGCAACCCACCTCTACTGGTTCGCGGGCTACAACTACTACGGAAACGCCGTCAGCTTCGATTTGACTCCACACCCGACTGGCGGCGCGGTCTTCGCGGACGACGACGTTCCCTCGAACCTCGATGAGGTCGTGGCACTCGGCAGCTTCGGCTTTGGCGGACTACCCGGCAACGTGCCCTGCCTCGTCGAAGACGTCGTCGGAGCCTGCTGTGATGACCGCTGCGGAGGCTGTGTCGTCGTGACCGAAGAAGAGTGCGGCGCTGGGTCGAGCTACCTCGGCGACGACACCCTCTGTGATCCCAACCCGTGCGCGTTTGAGTTCGGAGCTTGCTGTTTCGATGACGGCCAGTGCGCAGAGCTCATCCCTTGCGAATGCGAAGACGCGGGAGGTGTCTTCCAGGGAGATGGGGTTCTTTGCGAAGACGCGGACTGCATGGTCGTCCCGACCATCGAGGCGAGTTGGGGACAGCTGAAGAGCGTCTACCGCTAGTTCTGAACCTTCGGTAGAGAGAATCAGAGCGAGGTGTCGAACCGGCGCCTCGCTCTTCTTGTCTTGGGACTCTTGGACGAGGCGAACAGCAACGATGGGCTCTATTGTCGGGCGTCTAACTCCGATCCTTCTCATTCTCGTCGCCGAGACAGCCCTTGCGTCCTGGATCCGAACGAACCAGTTTCAAGTCGATCCGTCGGAAGCCGTTGTCGACTCCCTGCCACCCGCGGCCCCTATCCTCGGTGTCCGAGGGGTCGTCCCCGGCAGGCCGCGAAAACCCGGCGAGTCAGCCGGGTATCCCTACTGTGACCCCAGTGCTCCGTACCACTCTGGGCGTATCCGGCTTGAAGTCATACCACCGGAAGACGATCGCACTCCGGATCTCAAGCTCGGATACATCTTCGATCTGGTCGCAGGCGAGATCCCGGACGGCCTGGAGTTTCCAACAGATCCGCAACGATCGTCGTGGACGAAATGGCCGGTCATTGCCTCCGATGAACCGCTCTTCGTCGCACCGCTCAATCTCGTTTGGCTCGGCGGGGAGACGTGGCCGGCATTCAGCTGCAGCTTGCGCATCGCCGCCATCGATCTGGGAGGGAACATCGGTCCGTTCTCCAACACGGTGCTCGTCGAGTATCGTGACGACGACAGCGCGACGAGCAGGTGAGGAGTCCCGTGATCCAACACACCCACTTTGGCTGCTATGGGATCCTCACCCTCGGCGACTGCATCGCTCTGATCCGAAAGGCCCGCGGACCGTATACGGGTCTTCTCGACCTCCCCGGAGGAAAGCCCGAATTCGGCGAACATCCGGACGCTGCAGTCATACGGCGCTGTGTGGTTCCCGCTGGAATCGGTCACTCCCGACGTCGCAACGCCGTTCGCCGCCAATGCAGCCAGATTCGTCACCGCTCTCCCTGCAACACCCCCAACACCTCTTGATGAAAGCGCCCGTTCGTCGCAACCGCACTCCCCCCGGCGATCGTCGCCTCGCCCTTCCAGTCGGTAAACTGCCCGCCGGCTTCCTGGATGATGGGTAGCAGTGGCGCCGAGTCCCAAATGTTCATCAGCGGATCGATGGCGACCTCGGCCCGGCCGGTTGCGACCAGCGCATAGGCGTAGCAGTCTCCCCAGCCGCGAGTCTTGCCGGAACGCTCCACAAGAGTCGGGAACGTCGTGGGATCCTGAAACAACGACGCGGAAGTCGTGCAGAGCATCGCGTCCTTCCACTTGGAGACGTCTGAGACCCGGGCGGGTTGCAGCGCCTCCTTTCTACGACCGACCCATGCGCCGTGTCCGGAGTAGGCGTAGATGACTTCACCCAACGCGGGAAGCGCGAGGATTCCTCCGACGGCGCGGCCGGTCCACTCGATGCCGACGAGAGTTCCGAAGAGCGGGACGCCGCGGACGAAAGACTCGGTCCCGTCGATAGGGTCCAGGATCCAGCGGAACTCACGGCCGAGTTTCTCGCCGTACTCCTCTCCGAGAATGCCGTCGTCGGGAAAGCGGGACTCAATGCGTTTGCGGAGCAACTCCTCGGCGCCGCGGTCGGCGACCGTAACGGGAGAGTCATCTCCCTTCCGGTCGATGACCAGATCCTCTGTTCGGAAATGCGAGAGGATGAGTTCGAAGACGGGGTCCATGAGCTCGAGCCCGAACCGCACGCGTTCGGCGACGGCCTGTTCGATCGCGTCGTGTTCTCTAGAGGTCATGCAGGACTCCTCGGTTCATGCCGCTTGGTCCCTCACGGCCTCTTCAGGCTGTGCGACTGAAGCCGCTTGGCCGCTTCTTCCAAGGTCGCGATCTCTTTGCAGAACGCGAATCGCACCAACGACCGCCCTTCGTCCGACTGCGCATAGAACACACTCGGCGGAACGGCTGCGATTCCGACCGTCTCGACGAGAAAACGACAGAACTCGACGTCATCGTCCCATCCCAGAGACGAGATGTCACCGAGAGCGAAGTAGGTTCCCTCCGGCGCCTGCGTCTCCATGCCCGCGGCTCGCAACGCGCCCAGCAGGAAGTCGCGACGTTCGCAGTACTCATCGAGATACTGATCGAAGTAGTGGTGGTCGGCGCCCAAAGCCTGGACCATGGCATGCTGGAACGGAGTGGCGACGGCGAAGGTGGCGTACTGATGAGCCGTGGCCATGGCCCCGATGAGGTCGGCGGGTCCGGCGGCGTAGCCGATCTTCCAACCGGTCAGAGAGAACGTCTTCCCGGTCGAGTTCAAGCATACGGTGCGTTCCTTCATCCCGGGCAACGTTGCGATGCAGACGTGCTCGCCCTCGAAGATCAAACGGTCATAGACCTCGTCGGCCAGACACAGGGCATCGTGCTTACAACATAGCTCAGCTACCTCCCCCAGTTCGTCCCTCGACAAGACACGGCCGGTGGGATTGTGTGGAGTGTTCACGATGACCAAACGGGTACGGTCGCTGAACGCTGCGCGAAGTTCGGACGAGTCCCAACGAAAGTCGGGCCGGTGCAGCGTGACGAAACGTGCCGTCCCTCCGGCAATGCTGGTGCAGGCGCGATAGGAGTCGTAGTAGGGCTCGAAGAGAATGACCTCGTCACCGGGTTCGACGAGTCCGAGCAGTGCGCAGAGAATACCTTCGGTCGCGCCGCTGAAGACGCAGACCTCGTTCAGCGGGTCGTACACGAGTCCATGCCGTTTCTCGTACGACCGCGAAACGGCGTCGACCAACGGAAGCTCTCCGCGGGGCCGGGCGTATTGATTCTTGTCGGCAGCAATGGCTGCGGTCGCAGCGTCCTTCAGAAAGCTGGGACCGGGAAAGTCCGGAAAGCCTTGCGACAGATTGACGGCGTCATGTTCGAGGGCCAGCTTCGTCATCTCCGCGAAGATCGTGGTCTCGAAGCCGCGGAAACGTGAGCTGAGCGCCTCTCGGGTCATGAGGTGAGGTACCCCCGGTTCACGAACCACCCCCGAACATCCGCTGGATCCGCCCGAGCAGTCCCCCGCCGGATACGGCCACCGGGGTCCACGCGGGAACCGTTGCCAGAACGCGGTCGTCGACCATGACCTTCACTTCACCGACCCGGTCCCACGCTTCGAGGGGCGCGGTCAACTCGGGTAAGGGTTCGAACACCGTCTTCAGCAAACGATCGTCGGGACGCGAGACGACGACGGACAAGTCGTGCGCGGCAACGGCCTGCAGCGGAACGTCCTTCGATCCGGGCACGGTCATGTCGACCTCGATCTCGTCCCCGCGCTTTGCAATCTTCATCGGAAGATAACTGCCAAAGCCCAGGCCCAGCAGATCACTCGTCAGTTGAAAGCGCTCGGAGATCTGGTCGCACCCCATGACCACAGAAATGAGGCGCAGCTCGCCCCGCTCCGCGGTGGCGCAAAGGCAATAGCCGGCCTTGCTGGTGTAGCCGGTTTTGAGTCCGTCCAGGCCGTTGAATCGGCCTACCAGGCGGTTCGTGTTCTCGAGAATGAACTCGCCGTTGCGGAACGAGGCTTTCGGCGTCGCCGACCAGGCCAAAACCTCTGGGTACTTCACGAGTTCCTGCGCGACCTTGGCGATATCGAACGCGGTTGTCAGGTTGATCTCGTCCGGATCATCATCCAATCCGTGAACGTTGGCGTAGTGCGTCGACTCCAGCTTGAGAAGTTCCGCCTCGCGGTTCATCAACTCCACGAAACCGCGCGGAGTGCCCGCGATGTGCTCGGCGACCGCGACACACGCATCGTTGGCCGAAGCGATGGCGATGGCTTTGAGCATCTCTTCAAGGGTGAAGGTCTCTCCCTGCTTCAGGTAGACCTGGGATCCCCCCATCGTGCTGGCGTTGCCGGACGCGCGAATCTCTTCGTCCAACTTCAAGCGTCCCGCATCGACCTCGTGCATGACGACCAGCTCGAGCATCATCTTGACGATGCTGGCCGGCGGGCGTTGGTCGTGCGCGTTCTTCTCGGCAAGGACGGTGCCGGTCTCGGCGTCGATGAGGATCGCGGATTGGCAGAGATCGTTTTCCCAGCCGAGCGGTTCTCCGGCGAAAACCCGCGTCATCGCGTTGGGGAGTTCCGGCATTGGCGGCACTTCCGGGGCGTCATCGCCTCCGCAGCCGGCGGTCATCATGATGAGAACAGAGAGGGTGGACCCCAGGGCCCAACCGGAGACCGACCGGACAAAGGATCGGCGTGCATCGAACTGGGGCGGCATGGACTCTCCTCTAAGGAAGCGTTTTCGTTTCGCGTCCCGGGGCTGACCACGCCCTTCAGCCAAACCGGGAACCGCCTAACCCATTGAAAAACGGCACGATAACAGACCCTCAGACGAAAAGCAATCCACCGCGTGGGCGGGCGATTCCATGACCCAAAGAACTCGTCGAGCCGTTACCATGTCCCACTCGGACTCAGTCGGAAAGGACACGCGTTGTATACCCTCATCATTGCCGCCTCCGTCGCCGTCATCATCAGTCTGGCCTGGGGCCTGAGTGGACTCTGGGGCGGATTTTGGCTGGGCAGCATCCTCGGTTTCATCCTGATGATCACGATCTCGGCTCTGATCACCCGCCGCATCACCAAGCGAATCGAGCCCGCCCTGAAGCAGGCGCAAAGACAAGCCGAAGGCCAGCAAGCCAAGCTCGCCATCCAGACGCTGGAGGGCCTTCTTCCTCTGGCCAAGTGGCAGGTCCTCCTGGGAAGTCAGCTCCATTCGCAGATCGGTTCCATTCAGTTCGCCACCGGCGACGAGGCGAAGGCGGCGGAGTCATTGGAAAAGTCGCACGCACGCATCGGTGAGGCGCAGATCATTCGCGCTGTGCTTCATTGGCGCAAGAAGGAGCGCGACGAAGCGGTCGCCGTCCTCGAGGATTCGGTCAAACACAACAAAAAGAATATGATGATGCAGAACTTCCTGGCATGGATGGAGCAGCAACGCGGACAGGATGAACGAGCCCTCGCCCGTTTGCAGGAAGCGCTCAAGGCCGAGAAGGACGACAAGATCACGCGCGAAAACCTGATGCGCGTGCAGAACGGCAAGAAGATCAGCATGAAGGCCTTCGGAATGGCCTGGTACGGCCTCAAGCTCGAGAAGGTTCCTGGATCGATGCGCCAAGGCCAACCCGCCGGCGGCTTCCGCCCGGGCTTCCGTCAGCCCAAGCGGAGACGTTAGCCCGATCTGGGCCCGTTCCCGACTGACGGCGGTTTTCAGCGACGAACCAGAATCGAGGCCTACTTCGGAGCATGCCGAAGACCGAATCCAAGCTACAACGGCAGTTCGACGACCCGGGGGTTCGCCAACGGGGTCATCGGTATTTCTGCGAAGGGCGCGTCCGTCTCAAGGGATTCGATGACGACAGCCTGAACGCGGAAGTCCGCGGGACGCGCACGTATCGAACCCGGCTCACCCAAGGCAGACGAGGACTCCGCCTTCAGTGCGACTGCCCACACGCGGCCGGGGGCGCAGCCTGCAAGCATCTGTGGGCGACGCTGCTCGAAGTGCACTCCGATCCTTCGGCCACGGCCTGGCTGGAGGGCATCGTTTCCGTGCCGGATCAGCGATTGCTCGATCGCGCGACGGGTTGGGACGAAGTTGCCGACGACGTGGACGATTCCTACGAGGATGAACGCGGCTCGGGCTTCGGCTCAGGCTCAGGCTCAGGTTCAGGCTTCGGCTCGGGCTCGGGCTCGGGCTCAGGCTCCAACTCCGCCGGATCCCTCTTTGGATCGGGTTCATCGACTTCGGGAGTCGCACCGTGGTCGCCGCGGACTCCTCGGGCGCATACACCCGACTGGGAGATCTGGCTTCGCTCACTGGACGGACAGCTCCCGCCTACTTCTACGCACGGAACACACCCGTCCACATCTTCGCCTCGGCCCAAGTCAGCCCCGCAACCCATCGAACTCGGATTCTTCGTCTCGGAGTTCTACGGCGACTCCCTGGTCGGCCTTGAGGTTCGGTCACGCCAACAACGAAAGGACGGCACCTGGGGCGTCTTCCGCGAAGGCAACCTGAAACGCGAAGACATGGCTCGCATCGAGCCTCCCGACAATGCAGCGGTCCTGGACCGACTGTTGGGTGCACAGGACTGGAGACTTCCGCAGACCCGAACGCTGAGTAGCCGCTTCGGCCTGGAGCCTGAACTCTTCGCCCAGCTGGGCCCGGAACTCGCCGCCCGGGGATCGCTGTTCGACCCGGAAGGTGAGCCGTTGCAATGGGACGATGGAGGAACCTGGGTCGTCACCGCGGTCGTCCGGCCCGGCAACGCACCCGGCAAAGACCCCGGCAGCGAGCCGCGCAAAGGGTCCGGAAGCCGTCCCGGCAACGGGGCGGGCAGCGCCCCTTCCGTCTATGAAACACGTATCCTCGTTCGTCGCGGCGAAGAGTCCGACGACGTTGAGATGTTCACTCCACTGACCCACCCGTTTTCGATTCGTGACGGCAAAGTCGTACGGGTCGAAGGTCCGCTCTTCTGGTCGCCGTTGGGTTCTCGCGTCTTGCGCGTTCCGGCCGAAGATGTCGACACGTTTCTGGAATCCCTCGTCTCCAAAGTCGGTGGCCCGCGTCTCGACGCGCCCGCGGAACTGGAGTGGACGTCGATCTCTCCCGAGTTCCAACCGCGACTGGTCCTGATGGGACAGGACGAGGTGCCGCCTCCGTTTCGAAACTCGCAGTCCGACACCGATGACTCCTGGGTCGACTACGCCAAGCCGCAAATGTCGGACGACGAACTGGCTGCGCGAGTGGAGTTCGACTACTCGGGCGTGGCCGTTGACTGGCGTTCGAGGACATCGCGTCTGGTCGACTCGAATCGGCGCACGGTCATCGACCGAAGTCTTGAAGATGAAGCGAGCCGCTTGGCCGAGCTGCGTGGGCACGGCGCGAAAGCCAAGCGATGGGCTCACGGGCCGTTCTTCACGGTGAAGACGTCCCGACTCCCGGACCTTGTGCAGATGCTGACTCCACTTGGCTGGGACATCCGGGCCAAAGACCAACCGATGCGCTCACCCGGCTCGATCAAGACGAGCCTTCGCTCCGAGATCGACTGGTTCGAACTGGACGTGCGAGTCGAGTACGCGCAAGGCGTGTTTGCCGACGTCTCCGACCTGCTGCGAGCCGCCAAGCGCGGCGAACGCACCGTTCAGTTGGGGGACGGAAGCATTGGCCTTCTTCCCGAAGAATGGATGGAGCGAAATGGCTTCCTGCTCGAATCCGGACAGAAGAAGGAAGAGAGCCTTCGCTTTGAACCGTCGCAGGCCGCGCTTCTGGCCGTGCTTCTGGAACAGCAAACCAACGTCGACGTCGACGCCACCTTTGATCGCATCCGCTCAGAGATCGAGTCCTTCCACCGGGTCGAACCGGAGGAAGCCCGAGCCTCGTTCAAAGGCAAGCTTCGCTCATACCAGAGAGAAGCTCTCGGGTGGTTCGGCTTTCTCCGTCGGTTCGACTTCGGCGGATGTCTGGCTGACGACATGGGGCTGGGCAAGACGGTCATGGTCTTGGCGCTCCTCGATTCCCGCCGGGGAGTCCGCGCGCAGGGCGGCAAAGAGAAACGACCCTCGTTGGTCGTCGTCCCCCGCTCGCTCGTCTTCAACTGGATGCTGGAGGCGACGAAGTTCGCCCCGAAGTTGCAGGTCTTCGATTTCAGCGGACCCAGCCGCGGCACTCTGGCCAGCGCGATGTCGGCGGACGTGATCATTACGACCTACGGCGTACTTCGCCGTGATGTTCTCGACTTCAAGGAGGCCGAGTTCGACTACGCCATCCTCGACGAGTCCCAAGCCATCAAGAACTCCAATACCGCCACGGCGCGCGCGGCACGGCTGCTTCAGGCCCGACACCGCCTCGCCATGAGCGGCACACCGATCGAAAACCACCTCGGTGAACTCTGGAGCCTGTTTGCGTTTCTGAATCCTGGACTTCTCGGCGGCGCCGGAGTCTTCAAACGGTTCTCCAGTCGGACCTCGTTTGCCGATACGGAACAACAGGACGGCACCGTCGACATGGTGGCCCGTGCAGTGCGGCCCTTTCTGTTGCGACGCACGAAAGAGCAGGTCGCGACCGAGCTGCCTCCCAAAGAAGAGCAGACGGTGTACTGCGACTTGTCGCGAGCCCAGCGCCGATTCTATGACGGGTTGCGTGATCACTACCGGCGTTCGCTTCTGGAGAATCGAAAGAAAACAAAGGAGTCGACGCGACAGAATCAGATCGAAGTCCTGGAGGCGCTCCTTCGTCTGCGACAAGCCGCCTGCCATCCCGGGCTTGTCGACTCCGATAAGGCGCCGCAAGAGTCGGCCAAGCTCGACCTTCTGATGGACCGCCTGCTCGAACTACACTCTGAAGGCCACAAGGCGCTGGTCTTCTCCCAGTTCACCTCCCTGCTCGCTTTGGCAAAGGACCGTCTGAACGCTCACAACATTCCGTTCGAGTACCTCGACGGTCAGACCCGAAACCGCGCGGAGAAGGTGAAGAGCTTTCAGGAGAGCGACGACATTCGCGTGTTCCTGATCAGCCTCAAAGCCGGGGGAACCGGACTCAACCTGACGACCGCGAGCTACGTCTTTCTGCTGGATCCGTGGTGGAATCCCGCCGCCGAAGCACAGGCCATCGACCGGGCGCACCGCATCGGACAGCAGCGGCCTGTGTTGGCCTGTCGTCTCGTCGCTCGCGATACCGTCGAAGAGCGGATCCTCGAACTGCAGGAGCGAAAGAGAGATCTCGCAGACTCCATCGTTCGCGCGGAGACTTCGCTTCTTCGTGGGCTCAATGGCGAGGACCTCGAGCTTTTGCTATCGTAGAAGTCCCGTCCCTCCAACGGTTCGATCGATCGGAGGGAACTCATGGAACGCGTCACACTATTCCGGATTCTTCTGGATCCAACCGTAGCGATTCCCCGCGGCATCCGATCCGGACGTTCTGGATTCGAGGTGGCGATCCCCGCGGTCACACGACCGGTTCTCATTGACTATCCAAATGCAATGAGTCCACAGTAAAGGTCGGATCCCCCTCAATCCGCAGCGGAGGTCGCAACGATGACGTTGGCGTTCCGTGCCACCCTGTCCTTCCCGAAGGTGGCGTTCTCTTCCCGAGTTCTCTCGGCAACTTCGTTCCGTGTCACGATTACATCTCTCATCACGGCGACGCTTTCTTCAGCGGCGCTGAACATCGCGCAAGCGCAAAGGGCCGAGCCTGAAGTTCTCTCCGGAGAATCGATCGGCGGGCAAAGTTTCGCTTTGCAGGACGGCTGGCCGCAGGTGATCGGCGCCGGACGCACTCTCGCAAACGGGGTCGCGTTCTCGGATCTGGACGGGGACGGCCGGCTCGAAGTCATCGCCGGTTCGACCAACGGAATACTCGCCGTCTGGGATGCTTCCGGTGAAATGCTGCCCGGCTGGCCACGGACACTCGTAGCATCCATTCGCAGCAAACCCGCCATCGTCGATCTCGATGGAGACGGAAGGCAGGAGATCGTCGCCGCGTTCTCGACATTGATCAGCGGGGGCGTTGCGGCCTTTCACCTCGACGGAAGCCGCGTCGAGGGTTGGCCCCGCACGACCAGTGTCATCGACGGATTCGTTTCGCCAACTGCGCGCGACCTCGACCTCGACGGCTCTCCGGAGGTCATCATGCCGGCGAGAGAGAAGCTCTATGTTTGGGACCGGAGCGGAAACCTTCTGCCCGGCTTTCCTGTTGATCCGCCCGGGGGAACATTGGGAACGGTCGCGGTCGGGGACATCGTCGGCGGACCCGAACCCGAGATCGTTCAGGTCTCGACCGACAAGTTCAACCTCGCCTACGTCTTCCAGAACGACGGAACGGTCGCTGACGGGTGGCCTGCCTTCGTCGCCGAACGACACGCCTTCGCTGCGCCGGTGATCGCTGATCTGGATGCGGACGGCCGCAACGAGATTCTAATCAGCTCATACGATCCGGTTGGCAGCCGGGGAATCCTCAGCGGCTTCGAACACACAGGCGAACCGATTCAGGGCTATCCCATCGAGGTGAACGCTCTCCAGTCCTACGCCACACCCGTCGTGGGTGACATGAACAACGACGGCCATCTCGAAATCCTGCTTCCCATCAAGTACTCGTTCTTCTTCTCGTTTTGGGCCTTCAGCGCCGACGGTCAGCCCCTTCCCGGCTGGCCGGTCTCCGCGCAGTCCAACCTGGAGGGGTCGGCCATCCTCATCAACCTGGATGATGACGACGACCTCGAGACTCTCGTCGCCGACAACTTCACGCCCGGTGACATCTTCGCCTACAACCTGGACGGCACCGAGGTACCCGGCTTTCCCCTGGCCAAATTCGGCGCCTGCGGCCCCTCCAGCGGAGCGTCCGGCGATATCGACGGTGATGGAGACATCGAGTACGGCATCAACACCGACGGCACCATCGCCATCTGGGATCTGGATGCGCGCGCCCTTCCGTCGGGTTGGCCAACTGCGTTCCATGACAACTGGAACACCAACGATGCGTCCTTCGTCATCCCCGGAGAGACGGCATCGGTTCCCGGAGATGTCGTCGCAGATCGATCTCGGGTTCGCATCCAGTGGGCGCAACCGACAAGTAGAAACTCCGTCACAGTATCGTGGACCGGAACGAACCGACTTCAGTCGCTGCTCGTCGTCGACGCACGCGGACGGTCCCTAGGCCGTGTGGTTCCGTCGGTGTCCGAGCGAGAGCGCGGTGAGTCGGTATGGAAGTCGCGGTACGAAACGGTTCCGTCGGGTGTTTACTTCGTCGTTCCGTTCGACAAGGAAGGGGCGGGAACGGCAGAGCGGGTCGTGTTCGTGCGGTGAGCCGGCCTCGCGGAAGCGGAACGGCCTCGCTACCACCGGAATCGGGCCGCCATCTCCAGGCCACTCTCCGATCGGAACCGCGGGACGAGTGCAACGTCGAGCTTCCTGCCATCGGGGAGATCGTACGCGTAACCGATGATGTGGTACGTCGAGACAAAACCGACGAGCACGGCCACCGGAACGGCCATCTCACCCTCGTCGGACAGGCCGAGATAGAGGCCCGCGCCAAGCCCGGCGATTCCAAGCGGCAGGTCGGGACCGTTCTCCACCGCCAGAACCACGTTGGCAAAGGCAAGCCCGCCGGCGATAGCTCCCGCCATGGGCTTTTCGAACATCGGCTTCTTGTCTGATCCGATGAAGGAATCCACCGCAGAGCCGCGAGCCTCGAGTGGGCCCAAGACGAGGAACAGCAACGCGGCGAGAACAAAGAGCTTCATGGAAACGCCTCCCGACAGAAACAACTCCCGATAGAAACAACTCCCGCGAGACCGAGCCGCCGCGATCTGCAACCTACACCCGAGACTGAGCGTGCCCCACACGTGTGTTACTATAACAGACAGGGAGAAGACGGCGGCTGGATCTCCAGATCGGCTTCGCTGCCAGAACGCCTCTGATTGGGCATCCGTTTGCCAAACCCCGCGCCTTGTTCTGCTATCAGGAGTTTGCGTCCTTGGGAGGAACTTCGCGCCATGACCGCACATACTCGTATTCAGACCATTGTTGGCCATACACTCGCTTCTGTCTGCCTGCTCACCCTGAGCAGCGCCTGCTCAAAAGAAGAGCCCTCGGCACCGTCGGGCGACCGAAACCTGCCGCCGGTAGTTGAAAGCATCCCGGACTTCTCGCTGTCGGTCGGCGACACCCTTTCATTCCTGACCGTGGCTTCGGATCCGGAAGGAAAGCCGCTCACGTATCGTCTGGTCGTCGCCCATAGCCCCGGCTCCGGATCGGCTCGCGCTTCGGTGGATCCGGATTCCGGGGAGTTCATTTTCGTCGCTCAGAAGACGGATAGGCCGTTCCGTTGGGTCGGCATCTTTGTTGCGGATCCCGAAGGAGAGGAGAGTTATGCGGACTTCTATGTCGCCGTGGACCATCCGTAGGATGGAGGCTCGCGGTATCCGTGTCGTGCTTCTTGGCCTTCTCGCCGCTTTCGTAGTGACCTCGGCGCCGCTTGCGCAGGGCCGGGTTACAGTCGTCGGCGAGATCATAAACTCCGACATCCCGGGAAGCGGCTGCACCACTCTGATGCGCAGTTACTCCGGACCCTCCCCGACCGTGCTCGGCATCCACGGAGAGGTCCCGGAACACCTCCTCACCACCTGGGTCCGCGTCACTGGATTGTTGCGCGAGGCGGATACCTGCTCACCGTGGGCGGAGGCCAGTCTTGACGACGTCACGGTGACCGAGGCTCCGTCTATGGACTTCGGGGTCGGGAAGCTCTGGGTGGATATGTACGACGGTTGCCACTCTTGGAGGTCGGAGCGATTCGGCGGGTACGTGATCTACAGTGATCAGATTCCGAGTTCGTTGGACGAAGGGGATCAGTACCGGGTGGTGGGTCGGATCCTTTCGGTTTCGGGGCTTTGCGGCGCCAATACTCTGGGGCTTCTGGCCGACTCGATCGAGTTGGTCACATCACCGACTTTGGAAACGTCCTGGGGCGAGATCAAACGGCGCTACCGGGGAGTCGACGAGCCTCACTAAAGACGCCGCCGGAAACCCAAACGGAGGAAGGGTCCCGACGGCTATCGGTAGGGATTGGTGTCGCGTCCGCGACACGGAACTCAGTTTCGCAGGAGCTCTTCCGGACGGAACTGCCGAGGCGAACTCTGCAGCTTCTCCCATCCGTACTTGTTCCCATTCTCGAGAATGAGATGAAGCTCCTCTTCGAAGAAGAAGTGTTCCTCTCCGAAGGCCGGGCGCAAGTGGTTGAGCCACGTTGCTTCCGGATCGAACTTGGCAAAGAAGGGACGCTTCACCCAGTCCGGATTCCGACCCTGCAGGAAGCTGAGGACGTACACCATCTCACCGTTGATCTCGGTGACTCCGTCGACCTGGACTTTGCCGGGTAGCGCCGACATCGACGGCCCACGGACCGTGCGCGCAAGTCCGGAGACCTGCTGGATGGCCTTCTTGTAGATCTCGAGCGCCCGCCACAACGGAATCTCGAAGTAGCCTTTCGCGCCAGTGTCCCGCTCGACAAACATGTAGTAGGGAATGGCGCCGAGTTCGACCTGCTTCTGCCACATCCGCGCCCAGACATCGGGATCGTCGTTGATGTGACGGAGGACCGGGGACTGGCAACGGTACTGCGCGCCGGTCTGACGAATCCGTTGGATCGCCTCGGCCGCGACTTCCGTTTCGAGTTCTACGTAGTGGGAGTGGTGTCCCATGATCGACAAGTGCTTTCCGGCTTCGGTGACTCGACGGAAGAGCGCAAGCACTTCCTCGGAGTCCTTGTCAGTGACGAATCGGTACGGCCAGTAGGCGACGGACTTCGTCCCGATGCGGATCGTCTTGATGTGATCGAACTCCGGCTCGAGCAATGGCTCGAGGTATTCCTTCAGGTTCTTCACGCTCATGATCATCGGATCCCCACCGGTCACGAGGACGTCGGTGATCTCCGGATGCATGGCCAGATACTTCTGAAAGCGCATCGATTCGTCGGTCGCGAACTTGAGCCCGTCGATTCCCACGAACTGAGCCCAGCGGAAACAGAAGGTGCAGTAGGCGTGACAGGTCTGACCGCTCGACGGAAACACGAGCGCGGTCTCTCGATACTTGTGCTGCAGACCTTCGACGACGTCATCGTCAAGTCTGGGAACGTTGGCCGTCATCTGGCCCGCGGGATGAGGATTCAGCGCCATCCGGATGCGGTTGGCTTCCTCGGCAATGACTTCACGGTCGGCGCCGGATTGCATGACGGCGGCCATCTGCTCGTACAGTTCCGGGGGGAGCATGTCCCGCTGTGGGAACGTAAGCTGGAACATCGGGTCGTTCGGAACCTGGTCCCAGTCAATGAGTTCGTCAGTAACGTAGTTGTTGGTGCGGAACGGGAGCACATTCCCGACAACCTTCATCTCGAAGATCATCTCTTGGCTCAACCGCTCGAGCTGCGGAATCTTCTCGAGAGTGTTGATGTTGAAGAACCGCATCTTCCGTGGTTCGATCATTTTCTTTCCTCCGTTTTCGGGGCTCGGGGACCCACCGATCAAGCGGGCTGGAGACGTCCCTTCATCTCCCACGAACCCTCGTACTCAACTTTGTCGTGATCGCTGCCTTTCCTGCCGCTTTCGCGGTGGCGAGTGCGAATCGCCTCGAGATGGTCTGCGGCAAGGGATCGCACCCAGGGGCTGCCCGGTCCCTCGCTCATTCTTTGGTTTCAAAGCTGCTACATCTCAGTTCTGCCAAATGGCATTCGACGGAACAACGACGTTGGTTTCGACGCCCTGTCCGCGGAACGCGTAGTGAAGCTCCAGATTCGAAGGCACTGGAACACCGAGTTCCCCGGCCGTAAAGTAACCGGAACTCCTCGCGGCCCGAAGAGCTGCCTGATCCAGCTCTTCATTGCCACAAGACTTCAAAAGCTTCAGCTCAAAGAGCTGGCCGCGCTCTCCGGCGCGAACATGCACGACGACGTCGTGATTCAGATCGTTGCCGGCGAGGCTGGTCGGAATACGCGGCGTGGCCTCCCGAACGGCCCGAGCGTCGGTCCGCGGCAGGCGTGGATGCTTTCCGGACTCAACCTCTTCGATGAAACGGGCGGTGGCCTTTTCCCGCGCCTCTTCCGAGCGGGCCATGATGAACAACTCCGCCAGGTCCGCCTCGACTTCGCGCGTTTGCTCCCGTTCCTGTTCTCCGGCGATTCTGATCTGGTCCGTAATCTCGAAAGTGAAGACAGGCGGTTTGGGGCACGTCGGCCCTTTGCAGTAGTCGGTGGTCAGTTCCTGACCGTCGCGCAGGACGAGCAGCCGCATCCGAGGGATATAGAACTCGACCCCGATCCAAGGAACCCAAAGCTCATTGCCGTTCGAATCAAACGCTTGGAGTCCATCCGGCCGGTAGATGTCACATTCCTCGGGAAGCACAACCCAGGAAGTTTCGGCGGGGCGGGTGCGGTAGTCGATAAATCCGATGAGCCAGGAAAGCTCGTCCGCAACATAGGCGGCGCCGCATTCATTGCAGTCCAAGCCGGCGTTCCCGGCGGCCCGTTCGGTTTGAACGTAACAATCCGGACAAACCCATGTCTCGGCCTGAACCGATCCGAAACCGACGAGCAAGAAGATGCCAACCCAAAGCCAGGCGCGCCCGTTCGGGAGCACACGCAGTGCGGTCACGAAGTCCCTCCTTCGCAATGTTTGTCCGTGAGTGACGGGCTCGGCGCACTCCGCTGATTCGGGAGTGCGAAGGCGAGTCAAAGGGATGCCTTGAGGCCCTCTTCACGAAACCCCGGCTGCCGTCGCGGCAGCATGTCCTGGGGAGCCGGCGCATGCCGGACTCCTTTTATTGTACACCGCGGATTGCGCTTTTGTCCGCCGCGAACCTGAGTTTCAGGGAGCCTCCCCACCACGACTAACACTTTGGGAATCAAGCGCTTACGTCTAGATATGCTGGATTCTGGCCGGTTTAGCGAATCAGAAATGACTCGGCTGGACTCTGGGCCCGAACGGAGTTGTCAGACGAGGACCGGAGCTCGACCTGCCAGAAGTATTTCCCCGGCTCGGTCGTGGGTGGAAGCTCGATCCAAGCTTGGTGGCCGTCAACCGTGGACTTTCCGTAAACCGCTCCCAGAGAGTCTGTTACGGTGACCTGATACCGGACTTGGCCGGGGCTGGTGAGCCGGGCCGCCGTCAGGGAGTCGGCGTCCCAACGGAACCCGATCTTGGGAAGAACGAGAACATCGCCGCTGGCAGGTTCTAGGTTCGTGAAGACCTGGGTCGCCTCGAGGGAGGCGGGCTCTCCGCCGGCAACCGGTCTCGATTCCCCGCCGGTGTCCGCCTCACCCTTATCGCCACCGCCACAGCCACCGAGAGCCAGGACAGCGACGCAGGTGCAAAAGGCGCAGGCCCAAAAGGCACGGTTCCGGAAGGTGTCGGTCCGGAAGCCGCAGGCCCGGAGGGTGCGGGCCCAGAAACCGCAGGCCCGGGAAGCGCGGGCCCGGAAGGCGGGGCTCCGGAACTTGGGGATCCGGCGTCGGAGTGGATAATCGGTTCGGGAGCTGATGGCGCGGTCTCCGGTTTTGCGTTCGAAACGGCAAACTAGGGGCGGAGAAGCGGCCTGTCAACGCTCAGGCGACCGCAAGGAAGTCGCGTCCCTCCCGCCAGCCTCGTCGCCGGAGCTCGGCACGGATCAGATCCCGGGCACCGGCTACGCCCACCGCGGCCAGAACCATCGGATGCGGACCCGACGCCGGGCCGTCAGGGGACCCCACTTCTTCCAACCAGGACGACGCTTCGACGATGGGAGTGTCATGGGCGCGCCGACCGATCTTCTTCGGATCGATATCGAGAAAGAGACGAACACGCGCCCCTTCGGCAAGAAAGGCCCGGGCGAAACGGCGGCCGTCCTTCCCCGCACCCCAGATGACGGTCTCTCTGTCTCCGAGATACCTCTTCAAGTGATGAACGCGGCAGGCCAGGAATCGTTCCGCTTCGTACTCCGGAAGAGTTCGCGACGCCCGACCGGGATCGTCGACCCATCGGTACAGGGGTTCGTCCACTTTGACCATCGAAACGCCGTGCCGTCTCAGTCGCAACCAAAGGTCGTAGTCCTCAGGCCACCCGCGATCCCGATAGCCTCCGACTGCTTCAAAACAATGCCGCCTCAGAACGACCGTGGGGTGAGGGAGCGGCGATTCGACCCAGAGCCCGTTTGCGATCTCGTCCGGCTGAACACAACTGGAGACCCACTCGGCGTAGCGGCGTCCGCCGTCCGTCAGCGGTGATCCGTCGTGTTCGACTTGGCAGCTGACCAAACCAAGATCTGGGTCACGCTCGAGTCGGGCGAGCTGTTTCTCGAGACGCGTCGGCATGGAAACGTCGTCAGCGTCCTGTCTCGCGAGTAGATGGGTACGAGCCATAGCTGCGGCTTGGTTGAGAGCGGTCACGATTCCCAGCGGCTTCTGAGTGCACCCGCGAAACCTTCGGTCCGCCTCTTCGAAACGGCGAATGATGTCCGGCGTCTCGTCGGTCGAACCGTCGTCGACAATGCAGCATTCGAAGTCGGGGCGGGTTTGTGCCTGAAGCGATTGCAGCGCGGCGGTCAGAGTCTGGGCCCCGTTCCGAACGGGAAGGAGAATCGAGACCGTGGGAGTCGGGCTCACCCGATCACCGGGTCCCGGTTTGCGCGCCCAGCTGCTCCGGGACGGCGATATGTGGTTGTCGGGACTCGAAACTTGCCTTCAGTCTTTCGGCCTCCGTCTCTGCCAACGTGCCTTTCCCGCCGAAGACCGCTTGCGCAAGCTTCCTCGCAACGGGCAGCACCTGTTCCGGATCCTGTGCTCCGTCCATCCGACGGAGGACAAGGTCGTCGAGGTGTCTCGCGCCTTCTTCCGCCGCGATCTGCCGAAGATTGAGCGCGGCCGACGCTGGAGCCCGTTCCAGCTGCTCGACAAAGATTGCGAAACTCATCGGTCCGCGGGACGCAGGGCGTTTGCCGGATCCCAATGAACGCTTTCCCAAAACACGGTCACAGGTTGTGCGCGCAACTTCCGGAGCGGTCGTGTACTTGAGTCCGACGGAGGCGTAGAGCCCTTCGAGTTGTTTCACTTCGACCCAGACGTCGCGGTGCGGCATCTCCGGATCGCTTTCGGATCGGCTGAGCAGTCGCCCGGCAGTCAGGCCAAGCCGGCGGCGCTGGTCCAACTGAAGACTGGGAACAAAACGCGAGACCGATTGAAGGAAGCGGTCCACGGAGTCCTGGGAAACAGGGGGCACGCCGGAGCACTCTATTGCCGCGTCCTTTGAAGAAGTGCTCCCACCGGTGGCTGCTGTTGCCGAGCCCTTTGAAGGCAAGCTCTCCCTTTCGATCTCGTGCACCGTGCCGACATGGGTCACGCCGTTTGCGCTCCACATGAATGCGTTCTGTCCATCACGCGCGGGCAGCGCGATTCCGTTCTCCCCGAAAATGTCTCCTTCGATGACGACGTTGTAGGCGCGCGAGGTGGGTAGAGACGGCAAGGCTTCGCCGAGTCCCCAGGCGGAGAGAAGTCGGGACGTTGCGGGCCCGGTTGTCATGACGACGCGCCGCCCTGACACCTGGTACTCCTGATCTGTCGGCGCATCACCGGCCGACGCATCACGAGTCGACGCATCACCAATCGACGCATCACCCGCCGACTCATCATCGGAGAGCGATCTAACACGAACTCCCTTCAGGTTTCCGGACGAGACCCAAGGTCCCTCGACGCTGGCGTAGTTGCAAACGTCGGCGCCACACGAAACCGCCCAGCGGAGCATTTCGATATGCAACCGTTGCTGCGAGGGCAACCAACCGTCATGCCAGGCGGCGGCGCCAACCCATCCGGATAGGAAAGGGCACTCTCGCTGCAGATCCGATTGGGAAAGAAGGCGTCCTCCTCCCAAGAGAGAGCGATGAGGACCGGCATCCCCGTTGAGCCGTCTTCCGAACTGACGATCCAGGAGAAACGCAGACCGAAAGACGAACGGCCGGCGTAGTCCTTTACCGTCCAAGGGCAGAAGAAAACGTCGTGTGCCCGTCAGTTCGGGAAAGTGCCCGAGGAACCAGGCGCGCGCACGAACGGATTCGCGGAACCGCTCCAGGTCGAACGACTGGAGATAGCGCAAACCGCCATGCAGAATGCGCAGGCTGTTGGACGAAGTCTCGGCGCCGAAGTCTCCCCGTTCGAGCAGCAGCACGGAATGGCCGCGTCGCGCCGCCTCAAGAGTCAGGCAGATGCCATGAATTCCGCCGCCCACGACGATGAGGTCGTACTGTTGCGCGACCGCCTCGTCAACGTTGCGCAGGAAGCGGCCGTTCACGGTTTCTTTCCGAGTCGAAGATCGACCTGGTCGCGCGCGAAGTCGGCCCAGTTCGTTCGTTGTCCGAACACTTCTAGTTCCTTGGGCTGAGACTCTTCGTCTTCTGGCCCCGCGGCGGAATCACCCGACTGCAACTGACGGAGTTGCTGCACGAGGTCGGCGCCCGGCGCATCCCAGTTGGCGGGCGACTGCAAATAGAATCCGTAGCGGCCGGCACGCATCTCCCGACCGGGAAGCGGAAGCGGATCGCTGCCGGGCAGAAAAAGCAGCCCGAAACGGCGGGCAACTTCACGCGGCTCCAGCCCCGGCAACCCAGCGGCACGCCCGAAATTGTCCCCAATCGCCACAGGCGGACGGCTTCGGTCTTCGAGCAGAGTTTGCAGGACACGACCGCGTCGGCCCCACCACTTTCCGAAGGCCCAGGGCAAGACGGCGACTGCGTTGTGTTCATGAATCTCACGCACGGTGTCGATGAGACTACGCCCATCCGCGGGACGATGCGTGGAGAAGAGCGAAAGGACCTCTAGCCCTTCGGCAGAGACGGTTTGAAAACCGGAGGAGACGAGGATTGCCTCGCCCGACGAAACGGCTTCGGTTCGCTCCTTCACGGCCCCCGAATCAGCAAGGGATTCCGCTTCGGTCGCGCCGCCGCGACACAAAAGGAGCGAACCACGCTCGGCCAGCGGCACTGCCGACCAGCCAGGAATCTGCCGTGCACCCGACCGCAGTTCCTCGAAACACGAATGGCGCGCGTCTTCGGTTAGACAGAGCCCGAATCCGGGCTCCCCATTCGAGCCGGCACGAAACGCGGGCGAACGTCTCACCGCCTCCAGCAGCTTGCCGAGATCGTGATGTCGGTAGAAGTGGACGTGCCCGTCGATGGGAAACCGCGAAGTCTTCGTCCCTCGGAACTCACTCGGCCTGGAAGACCCGGAGGCCTTTGACCCTTGAAACTCACTCGGCCTGGAAAACGGGGAAGTCATCGTCCCTCGAAGCTCAACTGGCCGAGGATTCGACGAGGCCTTCCTCCCCGGATGAAGACGTCGCGATCTTCTCCGCCCTGCGTGACCGTCGCCATCATCCGCGCCGTCGTTCGATCACGGCTGGGGGCAAGGAAGCGAATCCGTTCCGCAAAGAGACCGTAGCCGATGATGGAAACAGCCGTCTGGGAAAACAGCACGGCGCTGGCCACCGGAACGAGCAGGGGACCGGTGAAGTTTCCGACCAGGATGTGCCCAACCCAGATCAACGAGATCGCTGCAAGTCCGACGAAGGGAATGGCGAAGAGCAGGAACCAGATGAAAAGCTTGTGCGAATAGCGCGTCACCATGAAGAGCGTGGTGAGGTCGGCAAGCACCCGCAGAACTCGGCCGAGTCCATACTTCGACTCGCCGTAGATGCGCGCCCTATGGTGTGTCTCCACTTCGGCGACACGGGCTCCACCCATTTGCGCCAGCGGGACGATGAACCGATGAAACTCTGAGTACAACGAGACCGAACGAAGCACCTCGCCCCGGTAGGCTTTGAGAGCGCAACCATTGTCATGAATGGTCAGGCCGGTCAGCTGCCGCGAGATCCAGTTGGCAACCACCGAAGGGAAACGTCGCGACACGAGCTTGTCCTGTCGGTTGCGTCGCCAACCGGAAACGATCTCGTAACCTTCGTCGAGTTTGGCCAGCAGCTTCGGAATGTCTGCCGGATCGTTTTGAAGGTCGCCGTCCAATGTGACGACGACGTCGCCGCAGCAGACATCGAACCCGGCCATGAGAGCCGCAGTTTGTCCACGATTGACGCTCAGCCGGACACCGACCAGTCGCTCGTACCGATCCTGAAGCGAACGCAGCTTGTTCCACGTGTCGTCGGCCGACCCATCATCGACGATGATGATCTCCGTCTCCTCCTCCATCAAGGAGAGGACTTTGTCGATCTGCTCGACCAGTTCCGGAACCGACTCGACTTCGTTGTAGACGGGAACGACGACGGAGACGGAAACCTCCTCGCCTCCCTGCGGAACGCAAAGCGTCTGTCGTCGGTTGGACAGCATCACTCGCAAGTCCCTCTTCCGACCGTGGAGATTCGAAGGGCGTAGCACGCGTTCGTCCTTCGCTCGGTCGTCAGCTTCGAGCCGAAGGCATGCGCTTCGACTCGGCGTCCGTGTCGGTATCGGTGTCTGCGTCCGTATCGAACCCTGACGCAGCATTCCACGCATCGCCCGACTCGTCGGCGAGACCCAGCGTCTCGGTCTCCCCTCCCCGGAACCACTCGGAAATGCGGTAGTTCGACTGGTCCCGGAAATGAAGGTAGAGCAGCAGCTCTCCAAGGAAGCCGAGAATGATGACCTGAACTCCCGCCGTAATCAGCAGAAGGGCCAGGAGCAGAAGTGGGCGCTCGGCCAACGCCTGGCCCAAAACCATCCGTTGGTAGGCCAGGACCAAACTCATCACGGCCCCGGACAAAAGCAGAATGAGTCCCAAAGCTCCGAAGGGGCGCAGAGGCTTCTGCGTAAAACGAACGAGGTAGGCCAGCGTCATCACGTCGAGAGCGCGGCGGCCGAAGGTTGCCGGGCCGAAGAGCCTCAGGTTGGGAGTGGACGTGTCCGGATCGACTTCGACCTGTCCGACCCGAAAGCCTTCCCGCGCGATGAGAATCGGGAGGAAGAGCTGGTTCTGTCCGTACCCGGAAAGAGCGGGGACGACGTAGCTGCGCATCCCGTGAAGTCCGCAGGCCAGATCGCGGAAGTGGATTCCGGTCGTCATCGCGATGAGCCCGTTGAACACCTTTCGGGCCATCCGATTGAAGCCGGACCGTGCGCCGCCACGGCGGGTGGCGATGACGTACTCCTCGTGGTCCAAACGCTCGGCGACGGTATCGATCCCTTCGGGAGTCACCTGCGGATAGGCCGGGTAGGTCACGATGCGCTGGCCACGCGCGACGGAGACTCCGGCCCGGATCGTGGCCACCTGGCCGAGAGCAGCGTGCAGTCGGACCAGCCGGACCCAGCTGAGATCCTGTGTCCGCTCCAGGAACCGGGCATGCAGTCCGCCAAGATGACCGTCGAGAGCGACGACGAGTTCGTGATCGTGCGAACGGGGCTCCAGGAACTCCAGGAGCTGCTCGAGAATCGCCGGTGTGTGAACCACGTTCTCGGAACAGAAGAGTACGACCGAAACCGCCGGCGTGCCGGGTCTGGGAGATCGAGCGTCGGGGCTCGGGAGGGTCTTCCACTTCGTTTCGGTTGCCATGATCCGTCTACGGCGTTGCAGTCCTGGGTTCTACACGATCATCGGACCTTCGGCCCTGCTTCGGAACGGGAAGCCACTCCAAACGACAAAGATCGGACAGTCCCCCGGGATTCCATCCGGGGGAGGTCCTGTATAGCCGACAACTTCTCGTTTGATTGCCCTCGGGGTGGGTAACCCGTCCTCCGCAAGGGCTTGTCCCGGCCTCGATTCCGCCGGGACGTCTAAAAGAGTGCGTAAATGAACGGCGCCAGAGCCGTGTTCTGCGTCAGGACGAGAAGCCCGCCGAAGAGCACCATGAAGAGAATGATGGGCAGCAGCCACCACTTCTTCCGTACCCGCATGAAACTCCAGATCTCGCCAAAGATGGTCAGCTTGCTCATCGAACCCTCGCGTCAGCATTGGTCGCATTGGTGATCTCAAACCCGAGATCTGGAGTATACCGCACGCACTTCAGATCCCGACCGGGCCAATTGCACGAGCCGCCGGGCAGTTTGCAGGAGCTATGGAACCGAGGCGGCAAGCCGAACGCCGGGAAGGTGGAATCAGAGAGGAGGGGATAGTCGATCGATCAGAGCCCCCTGACCGTGACGCCCCCCTCCTCCCCTGGAGAAAGATGGGTACGAGTCAGCGGATTCTTCTGGCCTCGGGAGGGTGGGTCCCGAAGCGCCCCATGCCGCGCAACCCGTCTTTGGAATTGTCGCCCGAAATCGCCGTTTGATACAACGGAAAGCGGTCGTTGTGACCCGAGCGATGGGGGTTTTCGAGCGTTGGGCCCGACCGTTCATCGCTCTTCTTTGGGGCCGGCCTCTCTAGAGTAGATCTCCCGCACGACTTCCTCGATGTCCCGATCACTGACGTGGAGGTCAGTCACGGGGGCTTTGGCCATGACGAGCTGTAGGAGTTCCGGCGCCGATGTCCGGGCGGGATCGAACTCCAGACGCATCTTCTCGGGAGATCGTTCGAGCATCGTGACGCCGCTCGGAAGATCGATGACGGCCTCTTCTTTTTCTGACGAACTCGGGTCGATCTGGAGACTGAGAATCCGTCGATGGCCGAAGATCCGGCGCAGCGACTCGACCGTCCCGTCATGCAGGATCTGGCCGTGATCGATGACGATGACACGGCTGCACAGCCGCTCGATGTCATCGAGGTCGTGCGAAGTGAGGACGACCGTGGTTCCGGTCTCCGCGTTGACCTGTTGCAGAAAGTCGCGCACTTCCTTCTTTGCGAGCACATCGAGTCCGATGGTCGGCTCATCGAGAAAGAGGAGTTCGGGGCTGTGTAGAACGGCGGCGGCGATCTCACATCGCATTCGTTGCCCGAGACTGAGTTTTCGCACCGGAACGTCGAGAAACGACTCGAGATCGAGTCGCCCCGACAGGTCCTCGAAACGCTGACGAAACGCATCCGGCGCGATGCGGTAAACCCGGGATAAGAGGGAGAACGACTCGACGACCGGCAGGTCCCACCAAAGCTGAGTCCGTTGGCCGAAGACGACTCCCATCTGAAACGCGTTCTCGGTTCGGTGTCGTTGCGGATCTCGTCCCAACACCGAAAGTTCTCCTGAAGTCGGCCGCAGGATACCGACCAGCGACTTCACCGTGGTCGACTTGCCGGCGCCGTTTGGACCGACATACCCAACGAACTCACCGGGCTTGATATCGAACGAAATGTTGTCGACCGCCCGAACGGTCCGGGCTTCGTTGGAGAAGAGATTGCGGGCAGCGCCGACCAGTCCGCGTCGATGACCGAGGACGCGGAACTCTTTGGTCAGTCCACGCACTTTGACGATGGGACGCATCGTGATCAGCTCCCGGTACTTTCGTAGTGACGAACACCGATCCGCCAGAAGCCGTATCCGACACCGGCGAACATGGCGGCAACGAACGGCGCCAACCATGGGAAGAACGCCGGAAACCCGAGAACGTCGGGCTTCCCGAGCACGGCAAGAGCGGGATAGTAGCTGACAAACCCGACAGGGATGACAAAGAGAAAGAGCGTTCGGATCCACGGCCGATAGATGTTGATCGGATACTGCGCCATCTCGACTCCGCCGTAGGTAAAGGCGTTGAACATCTCCGTACTCTCGACGGTCCAGAAACACTGGGCGGCGGCTCCGACGAAGAGCGCCGCGAAGACGAGGATTCCGCTTACCAGACCGATGAGCACGAACGCCGCCGAGGCCGTGGTCCACGTCACGTCCAGGTTGACCAGGGCCAACACGAGGGCGCCGATGCCCTGAATCGTTCGTCCCAGGTAGAACAGTTTGATGTGCCGACCGAGCACCTGAAGAAGCGCAGGCACCGGACGAAGGAGAAGTCCGTCGAAACGTCCGCTCCGCACGAGCTCCGGCATCTCTTTGAGCCCGGAGGTCAGAAGTTCTGCGATTCCCAGTGACGAGCTGGCCGTTCCGTAGAGGTAGACGACTTCCCACCGGGTCCAGCCGCCGATCGCGTTCACATGCTGAAAGAGAAAGAAGACGGCGACGAGTTCGAGGCCGGTGATGAGCATGCGCCCGACAACCTCGAGGAGGAAGGAGCGGCGATAGACCATTTGCTCCCGGACAGAAGCCGAGACGAGGCGGCCGAAAACATCGAGCCTATGCCCGAGCCTGTCGCCGAGCTCAAGGCTGTGCCTGTCGCGCCCGGAGGCGGACGCGTTGCTGGCCGGCTTGATGGCGTCCCGCTCCCCCAACTCACCCTCCCTGGATGATCAGCACTTTGGTCCCTCGCCGAAACATCCACTCGGTGAGGATGAGCAGGAGAAGCAGCCAGACAAGTTGGGCGCCAATCGCGGTCCACACGCTCCCGGACACCTCCCCGATGTAGATCCGCGTCGGCGTGTAGAGCGAGTGCTCGAAGGGAAGAAACGCTGATATCCGTCGGGCCCATTCGGGGAAGAACGCGATCGGCAGTAGCAGTCCGGAAAAAAGATTGGCGAAGCCGGAGACCAGGAAACGAACTCCGCGCTCCGACCCGAACCAGAAGCTGCTGAGCTCCACGAGAATCAGGATCAGGTTGCCCAGTGCCGCAGCCAGTGCGATCGAGATTAGGAAGGGCAGCAGTGCCCAGGGGTCGGCCGGGGGTTTCAGGAAACCGAAGAGCGCCCCTACCGCCCCCACCGGTATCGCCCGCACCAGCACGTAGTAGGCGCTGATGCCGAGGCGCTGGCTCAGCTGCACCGCGACGTAGGGAACCGGACGAATCAGGTCCATGGCGACCTGGCCGGTCCGTACGGACTCCGCGATTCCGATCCGCCCCCACTGCGGACTGACCATGAGGAGGGCCTGGGTCACGGTGACGTAAGTCGTCACTTGTCCGACGTCGTAACCGGCGATCTCGTCCCGAAACTCGTAGCAGGCCATCAGGGCATAGGTCCGGAAGAGGAGAAAGAAGACGTTCGTGAACAGTCCCGACCAGTTGGCAAACCGGTAGGCCAGCTGCCGTTTGAAGGCGACGGCGCCGAATGCCAGGCTGGCGTCGAGCCAGGCCCATCGCGCTCCGAGACCGTTCACGGCGCCCCCCTTCAAATCCAGTAACGGGTTGTCCTTCAGTGGTTTCGGGCCGTCTCCGCGCGGGTCCCCGGACTTTGGCCGCTGGGGAGCATAGCCGATTCTGAAGCCGAGGGCTCCACCCGGCCAGTCCCGGGAGGTGATTGGCAGCACAGGGCCCGGTGGTGCCGGCGTCCCCACCGGCATCGCGGGCGTTGGACGAGCGACGCCCCCATCTGCCCAGGATGAAGTTTCCGTGACGGGATCCGGCCGGAACGTGCGCATCCCTGAGTGAAGAGCCCAACGAGACACTCAGCAGGAATGAAGGACCGGAGGCCCCAAATGCAGACCCTCGACAACAACTCGATCATCTGTGGAATCGGTTCCGGAGCGCACGTCAATGGAGAGGCACGGGCACGCGCCTTTGCCCGGATCGAAGCGGAAATGGACGGAGAGCGGCTGTCCGGAAGAGGCAGCACGTCACGCATCATGTGGACGGCCGCCCTCTTCTTGCTGGTCGCCGGCATGACCCTTCTCCTGACCGGCGCACCCGCGCTGGACTTCGCCCAGATTCTCGGAGACGAAACGACCTTGGTTCGCCGGGCGGGACTCCCATTCGCCGATTCCGGCCTGGTCGTCTTCCTGCTGGCTTCGGGTGTGGCCTACATCGGCCTGATTGGTGCGCTATCACTGCGACTGCCGATGTCAGCGCGGAGAGGAATCATCCGCGCCGCGGTCGGCAAAGCCGCATGGTTCCACATCATCGTCCTCCCATTGCTCGCCGCCGGTCGGGAAATCAGCGCACCTGCAGTCGCCGCGGTTTTCGCGATTCTCGTCCTGGTAGACCACATCGTTCTGCCGATCGGCAACACGTCGGGGTCCGAGGCGGGTATGGGCGGACGGAAGGTCCACTCCGCGCAGTAGAGGACTCACTTCCGCGACGGAGGCTCAACCCTGGGACGCGGGCTCTTCGTTGCATACCGAACCCTTGCGTGAGAATGTTTCGGGACGAAATCAGCGACGGCATGGGCCACCTCTACTCCTGAGTTTGAGCTCGATGCACCCAAGCACAGCCAGGCAGTAGCGCGGCCGACCCGGCAACCAGGACCGACGGATGACCGAAACGTTTCCCGAGTACCCGAAGACACGGCCTCCTCTCCCGGAGGCCATTCAGCGTATCTACAAAGCCCACTACCAGGAGAACCGTTCCGGCGGCTCGCCGGCGTCTTCCATGGCTCAACGCATGGAGGCCTGGTTGCATCACCAGGTCGCGGCGGACCTGCAGACGGTGGCCGACGCGTCGCAACTACGCACCTTGGAAGTCGGGGCGGGTAATCTCAATCAGTTGGCATACGAGCCGCCGTCGTCGGCCTACGACATCATCGAACCCTTTGACGAGTTGTACGCCGGGTCGAGTCTGTTGAGCCGCGTTCGTTCCGTTTTCCGCGACATTCGGGAGGTCCCCGAGGACGCCCGCTACGACCGCATCACTTCGGTGGCGACCTTCGAGCACATCTGCGACCTGCCCGTTGTCGTTGCCCGTGCAGGATTGCTGCTCGAAGAAGGCGGGACGCTCCGCACCTCGATTCCCAGTGAAGGCACGTTCCTTTGGACACTGGGTTGGCAACTGACGACCGGACTGGAATTCCGCGTCCGACACGGACTCGACTACGGAACTTTGATGCGCCACGAGCATGTGAACAACGCCGCGGAGATCGAAAGAGTGCTCGACCATTTCTTTCGTTCCCGGCGCTGCCGCGTCTTCGGCCTCAGTCGCGGGATCTCGCTCTACCGGTTCTACGAGCATTCCGATCCGGACCGGGATCGCTGCCGCACCTACCTGGAATCACTCGCGTGAATCCGACTTTGGCTCGTCGCGCGCATTGGATCCGCCGGGACACGATCCTGTGGAATCCGCGCGTCGACGGCGTGGCGTTTCACGATCTGCAGGTCGAGCTTCTCCTCTTCATGGATGGCGGATGGCCGGGAGAAGGCACGGTGGAACACGGATCGGCCAATGGCGGCGGATCGGCTGACTCGAAGTCCGGGCCCGGAAGACCGTCGAATGTCGATTCGGACCCAGGCCACGGTAGCGAGCCGGCACCGCAACCCGCGGGAACGCCTGTCGCGACGTTAACCCTGGTTGAAAACGGCGCAGACGAAGAAACTCGGGCGCGCTTTCCCCACCTGGCTTCGCTCGCAGCCTGGAAACTGTCGGACTGGCGCAAGGAATGGCTGCGTGGACAGCTCGTCGTACGGGCGACGCTCAAGACCAACGATGCCGTTTCGGATTCGACAGGGGTGCAGATTGCGGGTGTGCTCGACGACCTGTTCACGTACCGGGGTCCGCTGGGGCTGCATTGGTCTGACGATCGCCCTCTCCTTTACCTTTGGGCTCCGACTGCGCAGCAGGTTTCGTTGCGAGTCTTCGATGGACCGGATGGCGCTCCGGAATCCGGGCGTTCCATCCCCATGTACCGCGGCCTTCCTCCGGAAGACGGAACAAAACCCGTCGAGCTGGGTCGTCGTAGTGACAGCCCGTTTCAGAAACTCGTCGGAGAGCCCGGCTGGGACGCCGTTTGGGCGGTCGAAGGCGATCCCTCGTGGAGGAATCAGTACTTTGTTCTCGAAGTGAAGGTCTACGCGCCGGAAACGGGTCGTGTAGAGACAAACTTCGTGACCGATCCATACTCACGCAGCCTCTCGACCGACAGCATGAAGAGCCAGTTCGTCGACTTGAATGACGAGGACCTGGCCCCTGCCGGTTGGCGCGACCACCGATCCCCGCAGCTCGATTCGTTCCACGACATCGTCCTGTACGAACTCCACGTGCGTGATTTCAGCGCGCGGGACGAGTCGACTCCGGAGGATCTTCGTGGGACCTTTCTCGCCTTCACTGCGGACAGCGTCCCGACGAGACACTTGCGTTCGTTGGCCCAGGCCGGGGTGACGCACCTTCATCTCCTGCCGATCTTCGACATCGCGACCATACCCGCGGATCGATCGAGTTGGCCGGCGACGGCAAGCTTCGAGAACATCGCGCCGGATTCCGAGGAACCACAGAAGCGGCTCGAACGACATCGGCACACAGACGGGTTCAACTGGGGCTATGACCCGTTCCACTATGGTGTTCCTGAAGGGAGCTATTGCCTCGACCCGTCGGGACGCTCCCGCGTCCTCGAGTGCCGACGCATGGTCGATGCTGTTCACGGAATGGGACTGCGCGTCATCCTCGACGTCGTCTACAACCATTCCTACGCGGCCGGGCAGGACGAACAGTCCGTCCTCGACCGCATCGTTCCCGGCTACTACTACCGTTTGGACGCGGACGGCGAAACCGAGACCAGCACGTGCTGTCCAAACATCGCCAGCGAACATGCGATGGTCGAGCGGTTGATTGGGGACGACCTCGAGCACTGGGCCCGGCACTTCAAGGTCGACGGATTTCGTTTCGACCTGATGGGCCACCACATGAAGCACAACGTCGAGCGTTGGCGCGATCGGCTGCGCGCTCTGCGAGTCGAGACGGACGGAGTAGACGGCGAACAGCTCTTTCTCTACGGAGAGGGTTGGGACTTCGGCGAGGTCCAGGGCGGGGCTCGTGGGCCGAACGCCACACAGTGGAACATGGCGGGAACGGGCGTCGGAACGTTCAACGACCGGTTGCGTGACGCGCTTCGGGGTGGCGGCGTTACCGGAGACATTCGGGAACCAGGCTTCATCACCGGGCTCCACGTGGACCCGGGGTTTCGTTGGACGGAGGACGCAGCCCAGGAACGGGCCGTATTGCTCGCGCACATGGACAAGATCCGGAGCGGACTCGCCGGAAACCTCGCGGACTTTTCGTTCATCGACCGCGACGGAGAAACGCGGCCTTCGCGGGAATCGGCCCACGCCTACGCATCGAGTCCTCTCGAATCCATTCAGTATGTTTCGGCGCACGACAACGAAACGTTGTTCGACAAGGTTCTTCTTTCGTCGCCGGAAGGTGCCGACCGTACCGACCGGTTGCGCATGCATCGACTCGGGCTCGCCGCCATTGCGCTGGCGCAGGGTGTTCCGTTCTTCCACGCCGGCTCGGAGATCCTGCGGTCCAAGAGTCTCGATCGCGACAGCTACGACTCGGGTGATTGGTTCAACCGGTTGGACTTCACGATGAAGTGGCATGCCTTCGGTCGTGGTCTGCCCCCGGCGGAGAAGAACGAGCCCAACTGGGAACTACAGCGTCCTCTTCTTCAGCGAACTGACCTGCGACCCAACGAGGACGAGATGCGAGAGACGCGCGACTACTTCTTCACTTTGTTGGAGATTCGACGCAGCTCTCCCCTCTTCCGTTTGCGTTCTCTGGACGATGTGCAGCGGCGGGTGAAGTTTCACAACACAGGACCCGATGCGATTGCCGGGCTTGTCGCGATGAGTCTCTCGGACGAAGAGGACAAAGTCTTGGACTCGAAAAGGAAGGGGATGGTCGTGCTCTTCAACTCGTGTCCAGCCCCCCTCGAGTTCACGCTCTCACGGTTGGTCGGCAGGGAGCTCGAGATCGAGCCGCGCCTGCTTGCCGCTGACCGTGCTCTGAAGGATGCCTCCTTTGACGGCGGAACCGGGGCATTTCACGTGTCGGGTCGGTCGACCACCATCTTCTTCGAGGCTCGGTGAAAAGCCTACGGAGCTATCTTCCTTCCGCCAGTCGTAGGTTAGGAACCCGGCGTCCGCAATCTTCCGTCCACAACCTGCCCCTTTGGCCGAGGGTCCGCCGCGCCTCGGCATAGACTCCCGCACAAACTGCGCATCAGCAGGCGCCAGCGCCGCGCCTGACGTTCGGCCATGGCTGACCTCGTGACGGGCGCGCACACCTGTGACCTTGCCGCCGCAGCTTTGGCGTTCCCACGGCGGGTGTCCCGGACCTGACCACTCTTCAGTCGCCGGTAAGTCCGGGTTTTCGCCAGAGACAGGCTCCTTTACGACAAGCACTTAGCACTGCGGGACCCGTTCCTTGCCCGGTTGTCTGGTTGTGCGGCACGACTCCTGCTAGATCCAAGGGTGAACCGGAACCGGCACCGAAGGAGGTGAACGCAATGAGCCGCTTTTCGACGTCTACACAGCTTCGCAGGTTGGGACAGGGGCTCCGCCTCGGACGCGCCGTGAGACTTGGGCAGGACCTCGGAACCGGGCGCCGTCTCGAACGTGGTCTCGGATTGGGACGTCGGGACGCGAGCGGACTCGGGCGCGGGCGCGGGCGCGGGCACCGGCGCGGACGCGGACTCGGACGTGGACCCACACTCGGACGTGGGCGTGGACTCGGGCGTGGACTCGCACTTGGGATCGGAACAGGGATGGCGCTGCTCCTCGCCCTCGCGGCACCCGGAACGGCGGACGCCACTCCCGGCGGGCGCGGCTTCCACATCGACCTGGGCTTCGGGGCTACGCGGCTCGATCTCGGTCATCGCATCGAGGACAGCCTGTATCGAAACGGCATCCGCTTCGACGACGAAGCTCCCGGCGGAATGTTCAGCATCGGCTATGGATTCTCGCGCAACTTACGAATGGACCTGGTCCTCGCCGGCTACGAGTTGGATACCGGACATCGCGACGTCTACGCAGAGTACGGAGAGGCCCGGCTCGAGCTCGTTTCCCGATTGAGTCGACGCGGACCGGTGCAGCCTTACGTTGCGGGTGGAATCGGCAGCGCCATCCTCGGTATCGGACCCGACAACGACGATGTCGACGAGGTGCAGGGATCGCTCATGTCCTTTGGCGGAGGAGTCGAGCTCATTCTCAGCCGGCATTGGAGCCTCGGATTCGACTACCGCTACGGATTGAGTTCGTTCGATCGCGAGAAGATCGACTTGCCGAACGGCTACACCGAGATCGACGGCAACGCGAGCAGCCAGACTTGGGGCCTGCGTTTCCAGCTCGGACTCTAGCGAGCGCCGCGAGTCTGCATTCAAAGTTTGGGTCGGTTCGGATGGAGACAGGCCTCGGGAACAGTTCTCGAAAGCCTCATTCGCTCCACTCCATCCGAAGGGCCCGATAGCAAAGCCCGTCGTCTTCAAGGCGACGGGCTTTTCTCTGTTCCCTGGCCTTCAATGGGACGCGTTCTTTGAGCCGTCGTTCAGCAGCGGCGCCAAGAACTCCGCCAAAAGTCGGCCGGTCACGTCGTGTCCAGCTCCGGAGAGGTGGTGGTCGGCCGAGGAGTACAGATTCGGCCCGTCGGCAGCTTCGCCAAAACCGTCACTCAAGTCCAGAAACGGAATCGACTCCTGTCGGCACAGGTCTCCGACCATTCGTTGGGGTCGGAAGCGATCCTTCAGGTACTCCGTGGTCAGCGGATCGTCGCCGTAGTTGGCCTGAATCAGATGGTCATAGGCTTCGTACATCTGGAACGGGGAAGGAATGACCGCGATCGCAAGCTGCGAGCCCGCGTCGTGCACTTCGTCGCGCAGTTCCTTCAGCAGCCCGGCCGTTAGAGCCCATCCCGGATCGAGGGTCTCCTTTCCGTACCAACCACGGATCAGGGACGGCAGGCGAGGAAGCTCCACCGGCAAACCCATTCGCTGCGCCAACCGGACGAGTTCAGGTTTCGTCTCGAGAAAACCGATGGCCCGTGTCTTGATGAAGGTCGGAAGTAGCGGCCGGAACCCGGCGCGCAGAACCCTGACCCCGGCAGATCCAAAACTCCTTCGGTACCCAGGGTTGGATCCAGATCCAACGCTTGGTCCAGACCCGACGCTTGATCCGATTCCCGGCTCGGCCGACGATGAACTCGACCCCGGCCGTTTCGGCGGCGACTGCAAGTAGACGCCACCATCGGAGTTCACCGCAAACCGCGGCGCATGGGGAATCGGCTGGAGCCGATCGTAGTCCAGGGCCAGATTGTCGAGCAGATCGTTCGGAAAGAACATGAGTAGAACGATGTCGGTCTCGAAACCGTGATCGAGCAGCCCTTTGGCGTAGAGGTACTGATGGGCCGTCCCCCAACCTTGAACTCCGGAGTTCACGACTTCGACCGGCTCTCCTCGTTCTTGCAGGTAGTGCTGCGTCCGCGAAGAAAGCAGGTTCTCCTGCGCGACGAGCATCCCGAACGTGAACGAGTCCCCCATCACGAGAACGCGATCCACGTCCGCCGCGGGTTTCATCGCGACATCCGGATTCCGCATTCCGAGGGCGTTGACGTTGATGTCAAAGCCGCGAAAGTTCTCGGTCTCCTTTCGGCTGACGGGATACGTACCGGGTTTCAGTCGCCAACCCAGAACCGGATCGAACTCCGTAACGGGCCGTCGCAGATAGGGCGGGCTGTAGACGAACTGCAGCACCGTTTCAGCAAGCACGACCACAAACCCCAGCGAGAGCAGCAGGAGCGCCAAGTTGCCGATGACTCTCTTGGCGCGGCTCATCGGTTACTGTAACTCGTCATTCGGTTCGATTGCGTGTGGCTCACAGGTGGCGGCTTGCCCCTTCGTGGCGTGAATGTGAGCTGTGGCGTGTGGCCGGTGCGTTGCACGCATCTCAGGCGCGGCGTGTAGCCAATGAGTGGCGCGTATCTGAGATGCGGCTTGTTGCCCGTACTTGGCGCGTACCTGAGATGCGGCGTGTGGCCGGTGCGTTGCACGCGACTGATGTCCGACACAGCCGACATCATGCCGTGCCCCGCACCATTCGGCGGGCCTTGCCCAGGATCCTCAGGAATTCCACCGTGTGTTTGATCGGGTGGATATGGCTTCCTTCCTCGCCGTAGATCGTCGAGATCGGGACCCAGTCGAGTCGCATTCCTTCCCGAATGCATGTCGCGATCATCTCCACCTCGAACTCGAAGCCTTGCTCGTCGCTGCCGAGCAGCTTCTGAAGAAGCGGAGCTGCGATCAGCCGGTAGCCGGATTGGTTGTCCTCGACTTTCGTTCCCACGGCCCAGGAAAATGTGGCTCGCGCGAACCGATTCGACAGTTGGCGAATGAACGGCATCTTGGAGAAGTCGCGCGCGCCGATAATGAGTTCGGCCTGCGTCGCAGCGTACTTTTCGAGAAAGCGCGGGATCTCTTCCGGCGCATGTTGGCCATCCGCATCGAGAGTCAGGACGGCATCGAACCCCTCTTCGAGCGCGATGGCAAACCCGGCGCGGAGAGCTGCGCCTTTCCCCTGATTGGGTATCTGTCGATGCACCCGGGCGCCGGCGGCCTCGGCTCTCTCGGCGGTCGCGTCCTTGGAACCGTCATCGACGACCAGCAGAGGCAGGTGCGGAAGAACTCCGCGAACGACCTCGGCGATGCCGGCCTCTTCGTTGTAGCCGGGAACGAGGGCGAGAACTTTGTTCGTACCAGCATCCGCGTTCATGCGTTTTGCCCCAGAGCTTTCAGAAGGATGAGCGACTTGGAAATGGCCTCTCCCGGACCGGGACTCTTCATCTTGATCTTGTGCCGGCCGCCGAGGTCGAACTCGACCTGACCGGGAACCGCACGAACGAGTTCACCGATCTCGCTCTTCTCCAGGTCCCGTGCCAGCTCCATCTGCACCAGATCGTCACGCACCACGACTCGCTCAATTCCACCGGCTGCGGCAAGAACGCGAATACGCCGCAGGGCGAGCAGGTGCCGCACAGGTTCGGGATGTTTCCCGAATCGGTCATTGAGGTCGGCGGCAATCTTCTCCAGTTCATCCGTGTGCCGCGCGTCCGCAATCGACTTGTAGAGGTTGATCTTCTCGCGCGGATCAGGAACATAGTCTTCGGGCAGGAATGCTTCGATGTCGGTGACCATCTTGGGCTCGCGGACCTCGACCGTTTCGATTCCCTTGAGTTCCCGCACCGCTTCTTCCAAAAGCGAGCAGTACAGCTCGAAACCGACACTGATAATGAAGCCGCTTTGCTGTGAACCGAGAAGGTCTCCAGCTCCACGAATCTCAAGGTCCCGCAACGCGAGCTGGTAGCCGCTCCCCAAGTCTTCAAACTCTTCCATGGCCTTGAGTCGCTTCTGCGCCTGCTCCGTCACGACGCGATGCGGTGGCAGCAGAAGATAGGCGTAGGCCTTCCTCGACGAACGGCCGACCCGGCCGCGCAGCTGGTAGAGCTGAGAAAGTCCGAACATGTCTCCGCGGTTGATGACGATCGTGTTGACGTTGGGAAGGTCGAGCCCGGACTCGATGATCATCGTGGAAACCAGGACGTCGTACTCCCCCTCCAGGAAGTCGCGCATGACCGTTTCCAGGAGCTTCTCCCGCATCTGTCCGTGGGCCACGGCGATTCGGAGATGCGGAACCAGATTCGAAATGTACGTCGCCATTTGATCGATGGTCTGCACGCGGTTGTGGACGAAGAAGGACTGGCCTCCGCGATCGGCTTCCTGCATGAGAGCATGCGCGATGACGTCGTCGCGGAACTCGAGCACTTCCGTTTGGATCGGAAGACGATTGCGAGGCGGCGTCAGAATGAGACTCATGTCCCGGCCGCCCATGAGCGAGAAGTGCATCGTTCGCGGGATCGGTGTCGCGGTCAACGTGAGAACGTCCACGGTCTCGCGGTACTTCTTGAGCTTCTCCTTGGCTTTGACGCCGAAGAGCTGCTCCTCGTCGATGATGAGCAGGCCCAGATCCTTGAACTTGACGTCCTTGCCCAGAATCTTGTGCGTACCGATGAGCACGTCGATCTGTCCAAGGGTGACCCTCTCCATGATCTCCTTCGTCTCTTTCGTCGAGCGAAACCTGGAGACGTAGTCGATGACGATGGGCATTCCGTCCAGCCGCTTACGGAAGCTCTCGAAGTGTTGCTTGGCCAGAAGCGTCGTCGGGACGAGGATCGCGACCTGCTTGCCGTCCTGCGCTGCTTTGAACGCGGCGCGGACGGCCACTTCGGTCTTGCCGTAGCCGACGTCACCGCAGATGAGCCGATCCATGGGGTGCTCCGACTCCATGTCCGTCTTGACCTCTTCGATCGCCCGCGCCTGATCCGGCGTCTCGTCGAAGGGGAAAGACGCCTCGAGTTCCTTCATGTACTCGTTGTCGGCGCTGTAGCCAAAACCGGGGCGGGACTTTCGGATCGAGTAGGTCTTGATCAGCTCCTCGGCCATGTCCTTGATGGTCTTCTTGACCTTGGCCTTGGTCTTGGCCCATGACTTTCCGCCCATCTTGGAAAGTTGCGGTTTGGCGCTGTCGCCTCCCGCGTACTTCTGGACCTTCATCAACTGGTCGACGGGAACGTAAAGCGTGTCGCCGCCGGAGTACTCGAGGCTGAGACAGTCCGTCTCCTGTCCGTCGACGGTCAGCCGGTTCATTCCCTTGAAGCAACCGATTCCGTGCTCGACATGAACGACAAAGTCACCGGGGCTGAGGGCGAGCAGCTCCTTGATCGAAAGCCCGCGCGCGTATCGCCGCGGCGCTGTCCGTCGGCGGCTTCGCGAGAAGATCTCGTGATCGGTGAGGACCGAGAGCCCCTCGTCGGGCATGAGAAAACCATTGGCGAGGTTTCCGACATGGAACTGTGCCGGAAGGCGGTGCAGCAACTCGCGCAACCGGTCCATGTGGGCTTCGGTGTCGCAGAGGATGTACATCTCGGGCGTGCGATCGAAAAGCGTCCGCAGGTAACCGCGTGTGCGGTCCAACTGACGTCCGAACGTTTCGGGCGGAACGGTTCCGAAGGAGAACTTGCCGGCATCGGTCCCATCGGACTCGTCGATGCGCGCCTCGATCCGTCCCTCTTTCGTGGAGAGGTCGGCCGTGGCCGCTTCACCGTGAGCGTGACCGCGGAAGTCCGCATGAACGATGTTGATGGGCTTGTCCGTTCCCGGG
The DNA here is from genome assembly GCA_030431975.1 of bacterium. Taxonomy (GTDB): domain Bacteria; phylum Eisenbacteria; class RBG-16-71-46; order CAIMUX01; family CAIMUX01; genus JACKCR01. Next base: position 375,400 of record JAUIHP010000001.1, read on the forward strand.
TTTGCATTGAGCCCGGTGTCAGAGCCGTTATCGGGCTGTGCTTCAGAGGGCGCACTGCTCAGGTCGACGCCGCTGCCGACCATGATGTGCTTTCCACTGGGGAGTTGTTCAACGAGGTCTTCACCGAGATAGAACAGATCGTCCGGCGCTCCTGGTGTCAGCCCAAAGTGACCGGCAAGTGGATCCGCCATCTTCTCGAGCGCTTCGTACGCCTGCTGAACATCCGCTTCCCATGCGTTCTGGCGGGAGCGCACGTAGGTCGGGCCGTCGACCACGACCATGGAGTTCTCGGGAAAGTAGTCACGGAGCGGGACTCGGTCGATGCCGAGCGATGGCAGAACCCACTCGATACCTTCCAGCGTTCCGTCGGTTTCCAGGGAGTCGACCATCCGCTCCCAATCATCTTCGTCCACGCCGTCCGTCGGGTTCTCGCGGATTCGACGAATGGCTTCGGCACTCGGCAGCCACTCCCAGACCGGAAGCACGACGACTTCGTCGAGTGTTTCCACGGAACGCTGACTGTAGGAGTCGAACTCGCGGATGGAGAGGATTTCGTCCCCATCGAACTCGATTCGAATCGGGTTGTTGCGACCGAAACTGAAGACGTCAAGGATGCCGCCGCGACGGCTGACTTCACCGTACTCCGAAACCATCGAAACCGATTGGAAACCGTCGCCGACGAGGAGTTCCATCATGAAGTCCAGGTCGACCGAGTCACCGACACGAACGTGATGGATGGATCGCGCAAACGTTTCTTTGGACGGCACCGGCGAGAGCAGACTGACCGCCGTCACCACGACGACACGAAGGTTCCCGCAGGCCGGCAGGCCCCCGCGACGAGCTGGATCGGAAAGAGCGGCCAGAAGTTCGATGCGGTTGGCGCGGAGAGACAATGCCGGGTGGCGCGAGTGATAGGGATCCAACCCGGGATCGGGCAAGGTCGCCACGGTTCCGCGACCGAGAAGGAACTGCAGGTCTTCCTTCAGGTCCTCCGCGGACGCAAGGTCGGGTACGACGACGACAACCTCCCGGGCCCGCTCCGCGGCGATGGAGGCAACGAAAAGAGCGCGGGACGAACCCGCGAGTCCCCGCAGCCAAATGGGCTTGCGTGTCGACTCGTCTGCATCGAGTCGGGAGGTGACGCGACCGAAGGCCGTGGTCTTGCGGAACCGATCGACCAGGGTTTGCGCGATGGCAGATGGTCCGGCGGATGGTCCGGCAGTTCCCCCGCCGTCCGGTCCGGTGCCTGGTTTAGTGTCCGGCCCAGCATGGCCGGCAGTCCTGGCGGAACCTGCGTCTCCCGAACCGGATTCCGAGCCGGCCTTCGCGTTGGCAGATCCAGGGTCACCGGCCGCGGAGATACCTGGCTTGTTGGGACTAGAACCGGCCCCTGGCTGGCCACCCGGTGAAGATGGCGTCTTCGTGGTCACTCTTTCGATTCCTCCATCCCACTGCCGGGCCGCCCCCAACCGTTGGCCGCTGCATGCACATCCACACGGAGTGTCATCGGTTCACCGTCTGCGGAAGTGCGACACGGTACGGTCCGGGTCATGTTCCCGACGTCAACATGCACCACGTATTCGCGTCCCGGCTGCAGCCGGGCGGTCAGATGGTCGTTCATGTCGGCGCGGTCCGAACGGGTCACGCCCGCAAACACTCGCGCTCCTGATGTGTCGCGTACTTCGATTCGCGTTGGCACTCGTTCTTCCCTCTGGTCGTAAGCGACAAAGCGGACGAGAGCCTTGCGGTCCGTGCCCGTCCGTCCGGTAGTGCGGGGAGCGTACCGATCCGTCACGTTGACGCCGTGGACGTAGTGGACATTCAGGTCCCAGGACATTGGAAAGATCGTGCCTGTCCGTTCGTAGCTCGTCGCATAGATGGCGTGAACGGGAACGTCTTTCTGCGCACGCGCCGCCCGGTCGCCGAACCAGACATCGTTGAGACGATCGCCGGCCGGCTCCGCGGCGCCGGTGTAGAACCATTCTCCGTCCCAAACCTCGACCCAGGAATGATTCCCGCTGCTGTCCGCCCAAAGCGGAGTCCCGACCAGTCGAGCCGGCACGCCAACGGAACGACACGCATGGGTCAACAGAACGGAGAGACCAGTACACGTTGCTTTCTGCTCTTCCACCACCTGAGACACAGACTGGTCGTTACGGGAACGCTCCTTCGAGTAGATGACACCGTAGTGCGGAAAGATCTCCTGGTTCAGCCGGACCGCAGCTTCCGAAGGCGACTTCGATCCGGCGACAATTTCAAGACACGTCTCCCGCAGGATGGGCCTCCAACGATCGCGCGGCTCCGTCACCGAGTAGTAAGGAAGAATGCCGTTGAGAAAGAGCTCACGTGAGACGCGGCCCTTCCACGGAGACGACTCCCACGCACGATAGGCGTAGTCGACATGTTCGAGCAGAAACTCCGCATCGAGAGTACGCAGGTCGTGGGCCGGCATGTGTTCGATGAGGAAGGCCATACCGGTCCGCTGTGCATGAGGAACGGTCCGCCAGGCCCGTTCGATCTCGTTCCCATTGGCTCCGGCGGTGCGGACTGCAGAGGTTACGTAGTCGGGCATGGTCGCCGCAGATGAGCCGGCCGACAGTGAGGGAGTCGCGCTGAGGACCAATGCACAGGCGCCGATGGTGGCGCTGATGAGCACACGAAGTCGTCCGGCTAGTCCGGGTAGGTCGGGTCGTCCGGGTCGTCCGGGCCATCCGGGTAGTTCGGGTAGTTCGGGTAGTTCGGGTAGTTCGGGTATTTCGGGTAGTTCGGGTAGTTCGGGTAGTTCGGGTAGTTCGGGAATGATGGACGAATCAAGCAAGCCGAGCGGTCCGGATGTAGCTTTGGCCAGCGACGGAACCATCGCGTCTCTGCGTTGCCTCCGCCCCCTCGTGGATGACGATCGGACGGAGCCGCCGAGCCGGCCAAGCGACTGGCGTTGTCTCTCGCTTCCGGATCCGAGCTTTGGGCCACTCTCTGGCGGTCGGTTCATCTTTGACACTCTTCTCGCCTCTCGTCGGCCTGTCGGCTCGTCGGCGTTTTGGCACTCGTCGGCCTGTCGGCTTTCGTCGGCTCGTGGGCTCGTGGGCGTTTTCGGCTCTCGTCGGCCTGTCGGCATCGTCGTTTTTGGCGCACGGCAAATGATCCGAAAGCCGAGACCTTCGCCTCCGCGTTCGGCATTCCTGCCGGAGAATCCCCGCCGCAACGTTGGGATGACTCGCCGACCTCCGTCGCCAGATTCTACCTCAACTGGTCAAATCTGCACGATCTGGTATCCTCCTCCGCTGACAATTCAGATGCGTCTTTAATTCTCGTGTTGGCGGACCTGCCCGATGACGTCCGCCTCTCGTCGGGGGAGATGAAATGAAGCTGATCGGACGAATCCTGAGCATGTTGGTGGGGTTGGTTCTCGCCGCCGTTGTCGCAGTTTGGTTCTTGAGCGAGCAACGACTCGGCAAGGACCATACGGCGGACGTCAGCGTCGACAGTTCGGGAATCATGGTGACGTCCGACTCCGCCTCGGTGGCGCGCGGTCAGTACCTTGCCCACAGCTTGCTCGCGTGCACGGAGTGTCACGGTTCGGACTTCGGCGGCCAAATGTTCGTCGACTCCGGCGCAATGGGACGGATTCCCGCGACCAATCTCACGAGTGGAAAAGGAGGCCTCGGATCCTCCTATTCCGTCGAAGACTGGGACCGCGCCATTCGGCACGGCGTCGGCCGGGATGGACGGGGACTTTTCGTGATGCCGTCGGAAGCCTACGTCTACCTGACCGACGGAGAGATGAGCGACCTTCTCTCCTATCTCCAGACCGTTCCTCCTGTAGACCGTGAGTTCGCTCCGCGTTCGTTCGGCCCCATCGGCCGAATGCTCGCGGCGACAGGCCAGCCGCTCTTCCCGGTCGACCGAACCGAACACGACACGAGCCGTCCAAACACCGCGCCGGTCATCCCGGGAGTCGAACGAGGAAAGCATCTCGCCAAGGTGTCGGGTTGTGAAGCCTGCCACGGAGCCAGTCTCGCCGGCGGAAAAGTCGCCGGCGCCGATCCATCCTGGCCTCCGGCGGGCAACCTGACCCCACACGCCGAGGGGCTCGCCCGCTACGACCTCGCGTCGTTCTCGAAGGCGGTGCGGACGGGAGCGAAGGTCGACGGAACCCAGATCGATGCGAAGGTGATGCCATGGCAGAGCTACAGCGGCCTGCGTGACGAGGAACTCCGCTCGTTATGGGCCTACATGAACTCGCTGCCGGCTACAGAGACCCCGAAGTAGCCGTCTAAGTAGACCCAGAGGTGGACCCGTCGGTAGTGGACGCCGAGGTGGACGCGGAGGTGGACGCCTAGGTAGACGCCCTAGGCGCGGAGGTGGACGCGTAGCCTGGCGACGCGAGCGTCGCGGGTACGGCCGCTGTTGATGCGGGAGGCAGACTCAGGTGCAGCTGGCACAAGGAGACCCGCCGCCACGCATCGACTAGCGTTACGCAACGGCGGGCTCGAATCGGCACTGCTCAGCCAACGCCTGAGGGAGTTAGCGAATTCGAACGACTCTTGCTGCTACGGACTCCCGATCGGTGCGGAACTCGACCCAATAGGTTCCCGCCGGGACTTCTCGTCCCTGTGAGTCGCGGCCATCCCACAGGATCTCGTGTGCACCTGCTCGCAACACTTCGTTTTCGAACAGGGTCTGCACCGTCCGCCCGTTGACGTCGACGACCAGCGCAGTTGCGGACTTCGCGTCGGCCGCGAGCTGGAACGTCAATCCGGATTCACCGCGGAACGGGTTCGGGTAAGCCATGATCGTTTGTGCATCCGGCTGGTAGCCGGATCCAATGCTGCCTGGACCTCCGGGGTTTCCTGGACCGCCAGGACTTCCTGGGCCTCCAGGGCTTCCTGGGCCTCCCGGATCTCCGATACCTCCCGGGCTTCCCGGATCCACATCGGTCGTGAATTCCGGACTTCGACCGACCCCGATGGAGGCGATGGGCGCGAAGTTGTCTTCGCGCAGCAGAACCAGGTCCCACAGACCATGCTCCTCCTCGCTCAGCCATTCGACCTCGGCGGAGATTGTCTGGAAGTCACCCTCCGCGATTTCTGCTTCCCCAAAGATCCATTCGTCGGCAGGCATTCCGTTGATCGAGAGGACTTGCTGATCCGTGTCCCAACCTTCGGGGCCCCAGATCTGCCAGAGATAGACGAACTGCGTCGGTTCGTTACCGAGGTTCCAGATGTCCGCCTCGAATGTGACCGGATCGAGCGGATGAAGGAAACGATGGGACTCCTCGAAGTACCAATCCAAGCAGGACAGGGGCTGGTCGCGTAGGGTGCCGCCCAACCACGAGGAGCCCGTGCCTTCGATGACTGCCCAGTAGCAGACCGACTCGTTGAAATCGAGTTCTTCCGGACGTTGCATGAGTACACGAACGACCTCGCATTCCCCCGGCCACAGCGAGAAGGAAGCAGGGCTCAGGAACTCATGGTCGGGGAGCACGCCCTCCGTGCAGTCGTAGAAGATTTCACCCGGCTCCAGTCGAACGTCGTAGAAGACCTGTTCGAAGCCCCAATTGCAGACCGTGATCTCGACGACGACCTCGGAGCTTCCGCAAAAGTTGCTCGTCGTCGGGACATGCAGACCGCCACTGGTCGTAGCCTGCACGTCCTCGCCGAAAAGGAGACCGGCAAAGGCGACGGCAATGGCAACGGCAATGGCAAAGATGCATCGGGTCGGGACACGTCCGAGTTTCCGCCCGGTTCGGGTTACCAACGGCAGCCTCTGTACCCAAGCTCTCATCGTCCAATCTGTCATGAAGAACTCCTCTCCCAGTCGTTCTGTCCAAGGCCGCCCCATGGCTTGCACCTTTTCGCCGGCGTAGGCATTCCCGGACGGCTCGCGCATACCAAACCGGCTATTGCATTGCCAACCGGCTCGCACATTCCCCAACCGGCGTACGCATTCCGGGACGGCTCGCGCATACCAAACCGGCTACTGCATTGCCAACCGGCTCGCTCATTCCCAACCGGCGTACGCACTCCGGGACGGCTCTCTCATACCAGACCGGCTGGTGCATTCCCCGAGCGCACGCATTCGCCAAGCGGCGCTCGCATTCCCTGGCCAACGCATTCCCCATCCAGCGCACGCATTGCCTACGGGCTCGCCCCTTCCCCAGCCGGCGCAGACCTCTTTCGAAGCGGGCACTGGAGTGACCGCCTTCAAAGGAACCAACGCCGGAGTTCGGACAATTCGCACAACAAGAGTGAGCCAACTCGGTTGATCAGGATCCGCCCTTCCCGGGACGCAAACGCCACCCTTCCTCTTCTGACGTCCCGGAGGTGTCGAGGAGAAAAACTGATGGCGGGCACTTACGCCTGGTCCCGTACGACTCGTCCCGTACGACTGGTGCCGTACGACTGGTCCCGGACGACTAGTCCCGCACTCCTGGTCCCGCACTCCTGGTCCCGTAAGACCCTTCCAGAGGCTCGATTGAACTCTTCCGGGCTGGCGGCCGGCTGCGAGACACGCGAACCGGCACCTTCCTTGGGTTCGCAGCCCTATCTGCCAGCCATGAGCGAGTGGTCGGAGGGCAACCGGATCCTGAGCGAGTTCGGACTCGGACTTCTTCGGGATCGAGTCTGGTCGTGGCAGGGATCGCGGTTGGTCGAGGCGGGGATCGCGCTTGGTCGTGGCAGGGATCGCCGCTGACTGGGCTCCGCTCCGACCGATGAACGAGACAGTTTCCGTCTATAGTGGAATGTCGCGACTCTTCGGAGAGGCGAAAGCCGTGATGTTCGGGTCGGTCCCTGCTATGCTCGCGCAGCGAAATGGAGGGTTCAATCATGCTGCCGCGAGTCAGCGACTACATGGACACGGTCGTCCACACACTGAAGCCGGATGACGAAGTCGTCTCGGCTGTCCGGTTCCTGCTCAAGCACCAGGTGACGGGCGCGCCTGTCGTCAACGACGCTGGCGAAGTCGTCGGCATCCTCACCGAGAAGGATTGCCTTCAGCTACTGTCCTCAGGCCACCAGGCCGACTTCCCGCAGGGCAAGGTCGAAGACTTCATGACCCACAAGGTCATCACAGTCTCACCAGGGATGAACGTCTATTTCGTCGCGGGCATGTTCCTCAACAACTACATGCGCCGCTTTCCGGTGATCGACAACGGCAAGCTCGTCGGAGCCATCACCCGCTTCGACATCCTCAGGGCAATCGACGAAAACCTTCCATAGCCAGCTTTCCGACCCCGGGCCCCGGACCGTGGCCCGGACCCAGGGCGCGGCCCCTGGCCTCCGAACTCCAGGACTCTGGGCGCGGACCCTGGCCTCCGAACTCCAGGACTCTGGCCGCGAAACCCTAGGCTTGGGGCTGCCCCTAAAGTTTGGACCCGAATCCGGGCGTGGGTTCGAACAGAGACCAGGGCCCAACTTGGGCGTGAACTAGAACCTGGACTGGGGCTTGCACCGGGCTCGGACCGGAACCGGAATTCGAGAGACCCGGGCCATCACCGATCTCGTCGGCCCGACGGAGTCAGGCTAGCCGAGTTTGCTGCGAAGCCTTGTCATGATGGCCAGATGGTGGTCATCGTGTTCCGCGACAAAAAAGCATAGGTCGATGACTCGCATGGGTTGCTGCAGCCGCGGATGGAGCGAGGTCGATGCCGCCTCCTCCGGGCTCATCTTCTCGAGTCGATCGACGAGTTCCGATCGGGACTGCCGAAATCCATCCGTAAGCTCCACGAGCTTGCGGCTATTGTGCTCAGCCTCATAGGTCTTCGCGTTGGTCAGGTCCGCAGCCCGCAGCACGGCCTCCCCGGCCAGGAAGTCCTCGATCCGCCCCAGCCAGAGTGACTCCAAGTCCCAGAGATGACCGATATGCTCCTGGAAGGACCAGTCCTCCCCATCGCGAATCGTCAGAATCGCCGGTGGCGTCGTCGCACAGTGTTCCTCGACACGAACCGGCGCGCCACGAAGTCGCTCGACGAGCGTCGGGAACAGCTCCTGGGGAGGCTCGTACGGAAACTCCCGCTCGAACCATTTCGTCAGATCGAACATCTCGCCCTCCTCCGTCGATGGCTCACGCACGGCTGACGCTTCAAGAGGACACTAAGCCCCTCAGCCTCGAGGCGTGCATCGAGAATGCATGCCACCGATCGAAAACGTCCTCCGACTTCGTTCTTTCGTTTGATGCACACCGGAACCTTGGGAGACCGGGAGCAGTTCCGACTCCAGCGTCAACTACTCGGTGCAGGACTTCGACCCGTCCGTCCTTGGCTCTGCAAAAAGCGAACCTACCCGAGCGCGTTTGAACTACGAAGAAGCAATTGGCCCAGCGGATCCGGCGCGACGGCTGCCGGTTGAAGCTGAAGAAGATCTCACCCATTACCCGGGCACGAACCATTGCGAACAGCCGTACTGGCACGATGAGCGCACCCGCCGCGGGTACAGACGAATTCGCAGGGCCGGACCCAACAGGCAACTGCAGTTCGCGCGATGCCGCACCCGCAGCGGGTACAGATTCCGATTCACCTATTGTTATCACCTATAGTTATTGCCGACGCGTTGTCGATTCGAGACGTGGATTCGCCGACGACGATCCCGCTGGTCCGTTGTTTGCAGGACTGTCGGACGACCGCGACGATCTCTCGCCGGGTTCGTTATGTCGGGTTCGTTATGTCGGGTTCGTTCATCACGTCGTTTCGCAAGGTCGTTCGTCAGGCTCGTTCGTCAGGTTCGTTCGTCGGGTTGGGTCCTCGGGTTGGGTCCTCGGGTTGGGTCCTCGGGTTGGGTCCTCGGGTTGGGTCGTCAGGCTCGCTTTGTCAGGTTTGTTCGTCGGGTTTGTCTCGTCAGGTGCGCCCGTCCTTGGGGGGGCGACGCCATGTGGGAACGTCGGACAGGGATTCGTTCGCGACTCCCGGCGTCGGGGCTCCGATGTTCACGACTCCGACAACCTTCCTTGCATTTTGGTCGGGGCTTGGTCGTCGGGCGGATTGGCCTGTCTCGGAAACGTAGGTCTTCGATCTGCGAATCCGCTGCAGTTTCTTCGTAACCGGTGAGCTCGACCCTACATCGAACAAATGTTCGCTTCGGCGCATCCGCACTCTGGTAAACAAGTCATAGGCGCCCCTATTGAGGTGTGCCGCCGTCACCGGGGCCGGAAAGACGGCAGCTTGAAGCCGGACTGATTCCGCGAGGTTTTAACAACGGAAGGACCCTGTGATCGACGCCACAACTCATAGCAATCCGACCGTTGGCAGATGCGAGTCAGGTCAGGGCCAGGTCGCACCACCGAAAGAGAGACTGACGTCCCGATGCACAATCGAGGCACGTAGAGTCTCGCTTCGGCAACTGAACGACGGCCACTTGCTCCATCAAATGGGGCGCCTGCGAGAACGGGAACGACGAACGCTCCTCGACATGTTGCTCCATCTCAACGAGGTGTACCGAAGGAAGCTTCACCTTCGCGAGGGTTACGGTTCCATGTTCCGGTACTGCACGGACGCTCTCGAGTATTCGAAGTCCGCCGCATGCCGGCGGATCCAGGCTGCGCGCTGCCTTGGGCGGTTTCCGACGCTGGACCGCTGGATCGAGAAGGGTGAGATCCGAGTCAGTCACCTGTGTTTGATCGAACCGGTTCTAAGCCCGAAGAATCTCGACTCGATGATCCATGCGATCAGGGGCAGGACCCAGGCCGAGGGTGGAGCAAATCGTCGCCCGACACCGGCCGCCCGTTGCCGGTCGAGAGAAGGTGCAACCTGTGAGCATCAGGACAACTTCCGTCCGACCGGGCGGCCCAGACACCGACCGTTCAACCGAAGTGGCTCAGTCCGGCATCGGACCCAGAATTGCTCGGAACACCGGAGCCAATGCCAATCTCGGTATCACGGCTCGCGCCGACGCCGGTTCGGCAACTACCGCCCCGGCGACCGCAGTTCCGAAACCGTTCGCGTCGGACAATGCTGCGTTCGGACACAATGCTGCATCGGACCCTACTACCTCGGCCAACACCATTTCGAACGCCGCCAGCTCAACCATTGGTGTCGCCACATCCGACACCGTTGGCCCCTCGGCCGAGCACATCGCATTGGACTCGTCGGACTCCTCGGACTCGTCGAACTCATCGAACTCGTCGGACTCGTCGGATTCTTCGAGCTCTTCGGGCTCCTCGGGCTCGTTGGGATTTCGCGTCTCATTGGTGTTGTCGCCCAAGCAGATGGAGAAACTGGAGCGAGTCGTTCAATTGGTTGCGCCCGGGCACCGCTGCCAAGGCACGATGGCCCACGCGCTCGAGAAGGCGATGGACCTGTTTATCAAGCAGAACTGTCCGCTGGAAAGGGATGCTCGCCGGGTCGCGAGAGCCACTCAGCAGACCTCGCTGCGCGGCCAAGCGCCTGATCACAACATCGCCGCAGCGCCGGCCGAGACCGCCCCGGCAACACGCTCGCAGGCAGAGGCCGAACGACGGCACGGCAAGAGCGAGGTCGACACGAAACAAGTCGACACCAAGACGGTCGACTCCGAACGAATCGACGGTGAGGCGCCCGATACGAAGTCGTTCGACGGTGAGGCGGTCGACGATGAAGCGAGTAAGTCTGGGCGGACGGACATTGAAGCGGTCGACTCTGGACGGAATGACGGTGAAGCGGGCAACTCTGAACGGAAGGCCCCTGAAGCGGTCGACTCTGAACAGAACGACGCGGTTGGTTGCACACAACGGGCGCGTGACTCTCTGGATCCACTGCCGACCAAGCTACGCGATCGAGTCCTTGCTCGGGACGGTGGGCGCTGCACTTTCGTCGGCCCCGGAGGCCACCAATGTGGTGCGACACGACGGCTGGAAGTGGACCACATCATCCCACGCGGCAAGGGAGGGGAAACAACCGCAGAGAATCTCAGAACTCTGTGCCGCGCACACAACCAATTCGAGGCTGACAAAGCCTACGGCCGGAAGTTCATGGAACAACACCGCCGCCACACCGAGCGGCGGCAAGAATGAAGCGACGAAAGCACCGACCTCGCGCTCAACAGAGTCCGAAGCCGGTGAGTCAATAGGTGTCGCACCTCGGTCTCGGGCTCGCTACCGCGTTCGGAGCATCGCGTTTCGGCATCGCACTTGGGGTATCGAGCTCGGGCGTCGAGCTCGGGCGTCGAGCTCGGGCGTCGGGCTCGGGTGCCGCGCTCGGGCGCGTGCTCGGGTGCCGCGCTCGGGCGCGCACTCAGGCGTCGGGCTCGGGTGCCGCGCTCGGGCGCGAGCTCAGGCGCCGTGCTCGGGTGCCGTGCTCGGGCGCGCTCGGGTGTGTTGTCCCGGCGTGCCCCTTGGCCCGAGTGCATCCGCCGTGGCCGGCTACTCCCACTCGATCGTGGCGGGAGGTTTGCTTGTTACGTCGATGGCGACGGCTCCGACGGCGTCGTAGCTCATGAGCTTTTCGGCAATCTCGGCACGGCATTCAGGGCCGATGTCGGCGGGGCGTGCTGTCATGGCTCTCTCGGACAGGATCGGCCGCACGACGACTAGCTCCGTGCCGTGCCCGTCGACCTCCAGAGGGACCAGCACGGTCGGACATTGCCACACGGTCTTCATCAGTCCGTGCCGCTCGAGAGCGTCCATGACGAAGGCGTCCAGTTCACGGAGAAGACCGAGCCGAGCACGAGTGATCGTTCCCGGAATGTGTCGGGCCTGCTGCGGGGTCGAACCGCCGATCTCATACAGACAACGATTGATCCCGTGGACCCGTTTCGGCAGCGCGGTGGCAATCGCCGTCAGGGTATCCCATCCAGGATCGGGACCTACGAGCAGAACGGGATGCTCATAGCTACGGAGGTCTGCCTTCACTCCGACCGACTTGACGGGAAGAGGTAAGGCCCGCAACTGTGTGCCCTCGAGAGCGGCTTCGAGTTCGGCCCTCATCGTCGTCGGATCGAGATCATCCGTCGGAGGGGCGCACGCCAGTCGAATGCCGAGCCCGGGTCCGGGGAACGGATGGCGGTCAATGCTGGCCGCATCCAGTCCCAACGCATGGCCGAGCTCTCGCACTTCCACTTTGTAGAGGTCGGCCAGCGGCTCGACGACGCGTCCCTCTTGAATCATCTGCTCGACGAGCGGAACCCGATTGTGGTGGGTCTTGATCGTGTCGGCGCGCTTGGAACCTCCGGTCTCGATCGTGTCCGGATAGATCGTTCCCTGCCCCAGAAGCACGGCGCCCAAATCGAGTTCCGCAGCGTGTCGTTCGAAAACCTCGATGAACGTATCGCCGATCGCCTTTCTCTTTTGCTCGGGATCGACCAAGCCTTCGAGGGCACCGAGGAAGTCATCCGTCGCGTCGACAACACGGAGACTGGGGCCGAGCCCCATGCGGGTGAGATTTGCTTCCACCGACGCGCTCTCGTCCTTTCGCATCAGACCGTTATCGATATGAAGGAGATGGAGCCGGTCCGTACCAAGAGCGTGCTTGAAGAGCAGAGCACAAACCGAGGAGTCAACACCGCCGGACGCGAGCAGCAGGACGCTCTTGTCGCCAACCTGCTCGCGAATGGCGGCGGACCGCTCCTCGATTTGATTCTCGATCTTCCAATCCGCCTTGGCCCCGCAGATATCGATGACGAAGTTCCGGAGCATGCGGTGCCCATTGACCGTGTCGTCGACTTCGGGATGAAACTGCAGCCCGTACTGCTTCTTGCCTTCATGTGCGATCGCTGAGTTGCGGTGAGACTGCTTGCCGTGGGCATCCGCGGAGTAGCCGAGCTCAACGAACCCGTCCGGCAGTTCCATCACAGAGTCGCCGTGACTCATCCACACGGTCTCTTCCTTGGACAGACCGGAGAAGATCGGCGAATCATTCAGGATGGTAAGAGTCGCGGCTCCGTACTCGCGGTCGGTGTGCTCGACCGTACCGCCGGAGTACTTGGCGATCTCCTGGTGGCCGAAGCAGAAGCCGAGGACGGGAATCCCGAGATCGAGGACGCCCCGGCTCCATCCGGACTCGCCATCATGGGCACTGAGAGCCGGGCTCCCGGAAAGGATGATTCCCTTGTAGTGGCGGAACGACTCGACCGGGTCGTCAGGGTCGCGAATCTCAGAAAAGACACCCATAGCCCGAATCTTGGTCGCGATCAGGTGGACGTACTGCCCCCCGAAATCGAGAACGGCAATTGAATCGTGTGGTTCCATCGGCGGACTATACGGCCCCAAAGTCGCAGCTGTCCAGATCCGGCCGCCGGCAGACGGGCGGGACCGAGCAACTCCATGAACGCCGCCGCCAGGCGCGGACGGGCCCATACGCCGGAGGAAACTGGACGCGCACTATGCGGGCGGGTGGGAACCCGCGCCTAACGAAGCTGGACGCCGCACCGGGCAGTTGGGCACCCGTGCCTCACAAAAGCCGGTCGCTGTCTTGGGCAGTTGGGCACCCGTGCCTCAGAAGAGCTGGTCGCTGTCGTGGTGGACCGGCGGCTCACGAACCCTGCCGCTGCGGCCGATGCCTGCAGTATGGCGTTTGTCTTTACGCGATCGGCTCGGGACAAGGCACGTAGCGGATTGCGCTTCGCTACGATCGCTGTACCCGTTGCTGCAGGATTGCTCTACCTCACCATCAGTCGGGAGCTTTGGCTTGCGGCCGGTGTCCTCGGGCTCTTTGGGGTGCTTGCAGGTTTCGGGTCGTTCATGGCGGTCGTCATGGCGGTTCTGCTGCTCCGTGCCGGGGGTGCGTGGCGAATCGAGGTGACCGAATCGGCCCTGATCTGGGCATCGCCGACCGATGCCGTCGACCCCTCGTTCGAGATTGCGTTGGCCGACATCGACCATGTCCTGATCGAAGTCGAGAAAGTCCGGCCTGACGGAACCGACGACATCGACGACTACTTCCTCGTCCGCAGGGATGGCCGCGCCGTAAAGCTGAACAAGGTGAGCGGAGTCTCCCTCGAGGACCTGGTGGAAGCCCTCACGGCTGAAGGAATAGAGACGCAAAGGCATCTCGGTCACGTCCGGATCGTCGATGGCCAAATCGAGCGCCGCCCGCCCAAACGTTCACAAAGACGCGCCTCCGCGTAGCCCCGGCACCCGACGGGATCCGCGTTCCAGCCTACGACGAAATCCGTGCTCCAGCCTCCGACGGCATCCGCGCTCCAGCACCCAGCGGAATCCGTGGTCCAACACCCGACGGAATCCGCGTTCCAGCACCCCCCGACAGAGTCCGCGTTCCACCACCTGGCGGAATCCGCGTTCCGGCACCCGACGAAATCCGTGCTTCAGCCTCCGACGGAACCCGCGCTCCAGCACCCGACGGAACCCGTGCTCCAGCCTCCGACGAAATCCGTGCTTCAGCCTCTGACGGAACCCGCGCTGCAACACCCGGCGGCCATACCGACCGACCGCAAGCGCATCTGGTGTGGCGGACCGGGTTTGGGCGATCGGATCACACCAGTTTCGACAGGCTCCAGCTTGCGAGGCTCAGGACGATCAGGAAGCCGCAGACGTCGGTGATCGTGGTCAGGATTGGGCCCGAGGCGAGCGCGGGATCCGCTTTGAAGCGTTTGAGCAGCACCGGAACGGTTCCTCCGATACAGACGGCGATCAGGGAGTTCAGGGCCATTGCGCCACCGACCACGAGTCCGAACCAGGGATTGCTCTGCCAAAGCCACCCGACGACGCCAAGCAGCAGTCCGAGACTGAGCCCGTTGACGAGTCCGACTCCCAGCTCCTGCTTCAGTACCCACCAGGCATCCTTGGGGCGGATGACGCCGAGGGCGAGCTCGCGCAAACTGACGGCGACCGCCTGATTGCCCGTGCACCCGCTCATGTCGGAGATGATGGGTAGGAAAACCGCGAGCGCGATGACGGCCTCCAGAGTGCCCTGCCGCGCTGCGATGACGGACGCGGCAACGATGTTGAGAAGCACATTGACCGAGAGCCAGGCCAGTCGTCGGCCGGCCCGTCCCCAAAAGGGCATCGACCGAAGTTCGTCTCCGCCGACGATTCCCTGAGACTTGAGGAACTCCCCCTCCGAACGCTCCCCGAGCGCTTCCTCGACATCAATTCGGCGGACAACACCGACAATCCGCCCCGCTTCGTCAACGGCTGGAACGGCAACGAACGAGACACGGTCGAAGAGAAGTTCCAAGTCCTGCAGGGTGGCGTGGTCCGAGACCGTCTGAAGGCTGTCGAACATAATCGAATCAATCCGAGTCTCCGCGGGAGTCATCAGCAAGTCCCGAAGGCGGAGCACGCCGACAAGCACGCCTTTCTCGTCCGTGACGTACGCGTACTGCACATCGAATCGGGCGAGTTCATCCGCGCGCGACCGCATGTCCTGTACGAGCTGAGCGACGGTCAGGTCCCGGTGAAAGAATAGGTACTCCCGGCGCATCAGACCGCCGGCGACGTCATCGTCGTAGCCGGTCAGCGCACGGACGCCCTCGACATCCGGGTCCTCCATTTCCTGAAGGACGGCCTCCCTGGCCGTCTCGTCCATCTCCCCGAGAAAGTCCGCCTGCTCGTCGCTCGGCAACTCGTCAAGGATGTCCGCCGCGACCGCCGTCGAGAGGTTCGAGAGTTCTTCGGCCGCCTGGGAGAACGGAATCTCTTCTATGTAGTGGGCGGCGTGAGTCGGCGACAGCCGTTCCCAAAGAAGAATCCGCTCGTGTTCTTCCAATTGGCCCAGCAGTCGCGACATGTCTCCATGCCCAAGCGTGAGCATCAGCGACTCGAGTTCACCGGGAGAGTCCGCCAAGAGAAGCCGGCGAAGGTCGGACACCGTGATTTCCACCGAATCCGTTGGGGGGACGAGACTCGGCTCGGTCTGAGGTTCCTGAGTGTCCATGGTCGAATCCTGTCGCGAGGGTTTCCGTTCTGCCGAAGTCAGGAGATCCTCGCACACGAAAGTGGCGAGGATCGCCGGGAGGATAGCCCCTACACCCAGACATGTCGCGGACGGAGTCGGTCAGCAAAAGCAGGCAAGCGCGACGGGCTTTGTCCCGGACTTAGTTCCGGGCTACTTCCAGGCTTGGGTCTGGGCTTCGTTCCGGGCTCGCTTCCCGGTTCGGTTCTTTGCGGCTTTCGACAAAGCCCTGGAGGGGTCGCGGGTCAGGGTCTTGATGAACTCGGTCCGCCGAAGTCGCAGCGCAGACCAATCCGCGTCGACGGCGACAACGCGGACCGGCTCGAAGCCCGCCTCGCCGAAGCCTTCCCAACCGTGGTCGCGGTCAAACTCGCCGGTGTAGAGCTTCGACGTCTTCTTCGGATAGGCGACCCAGAGGACGGCGTCGCCCTCCGTCTTCGTCGAGACCTTCTTCGCGGCCGCGTTCAGTTGCTTCTGCGTTTGCGCGAACACGACTACGAAGTCGAAGGTCTTTTTCTCCGACCACCTTCTGGCGACACTCACAGCCGACGGAAGGAACTCGAACTCACGCTCAAAACTCTCGGGAGCGTCGACAACCAGAATCGGACTTTGTTGCTTCAGCTGAAGCTTGTCGAAGACACAAGGCACGCGCTTACGTGCGCCCTGTCGCATCCAGATAGCCCCTTGCAATGGGTTCGGCCATCTTCGCCACCTTGGCGGCACTGGCTTCAAGTTCGACGAACGGGACGAACTCCTCGACCAGCAGGTCACGGCGCAACTCGAGGCAAAAGACCTGACCCTCGTAGCGAGCGGAGTACTCCGCGGCCATCGAGACTGGGTGCAGGTCGTAGGCTTCGTTCTCCGCGACCTGCACACCGAGGCGGGCGTACCGTCGCTTCACGGACTCGACCCAGAGCGGCGGAGCTTCCATGACCCCCTCCGGTGTGGTCGTGATGAGGTCGACCTCCGGACGCAACTGCCAGCGCGCGTAGTTCTCAGGTTCGTACGCCGTTCGCAGCGCCTTCCCGATCCCTTCGTCGACGTTCTCGATCGCCACGGACTTGGGAGCGTAGGTGTGAGCGAGAAGCGCGTGTCCTTTCCCGCCCTCACAAATGGCCTGGAAGGCGCGTTCCACAACATGTTGGTACTGCTCGTAGAGCCCCAGGAGCAGTTTCGCGTCGTCGGCGCTCTTGATGTAGTCCGGGACCGCGGAAGTCAGATCGTTGATGCCCGCCCGGCGGTGTCCGATTTTGCGGTTCGTATCGATGAACGTGCGCGGGATCAGGCAACGAACAAGGACCACGGACACGCCCGCCTGAGCCACGACGCGCGCAACCTCCCGCCCGTACTCCACGGAGCCGATGTCGGTGTTGATCGTGAAGAAGTCGATCAGATCCTTCGGCAGTTCCGGAGACAACCGAGAGCGGAGCAGTTCATAATCGCGAACCCGCGTCGCGCCATGTGGGCACTCGATCAGGAGATCGGGTTCGGACGCACCCGGCCCAGGCGTGCCCGACCCCGACGTGCTCGACCCGGACGTGCTCGATCCGGACGTGCCCGACCCGGACATGGACGGCGCGAACCACTCGACATCGCAAACGCCGGGAATTGAGGAAATCTGGTCGCGAAGAGGCATGGCTCCAAAGCTCCCTGAGTTGACGAGCACATGGAAGGCTTGTTTCAAGCGTCGGCAGCTAGCCCGAGCTATCTATGAAGGCCCGCATGCAGCTTGCCCAGTCTGCGAAGAGGAAACGTACTCCTCTACCAGCCATCCCGCAACGGTCCGCCGACGCTGAGTGAGAGGGGCTGAGGAGCCGGCAACAGAAACTGGAGGTTGGGGTTGGGAGCCGGGGGCGGTCGTTCTCTACGAGAGAAAGCGGCCGCGGGCCAGGACGGTCTCGATGCCCAACAACAGGAGGACGAGGATCAGGAGAGGACGCCACAGCTCCCGGCCGTATCGTCCTTCCAGAAGGTCGCGGGTAATGGGCTCCGAGACCGCGAGCAGCTGGGCGTCGCGACCGAAGGTGCGTTGCAGCCGTCCGGCAGAAGCCACCGCCAGGTTTCCTTCGCGCGGGTCTAGATTCACGGCAAACCTCGCCATGACCTTCCCGGTGGCATCGGTCAGTTGATGCAGCCCTGCGGCGCTTGTCGTTTCGACGCGGAATCGGTCCATCGCACCCTGCTGAATCGGGTCCACGGGTGAGCGGCTGCCGTCCGGATGCTCAAACTGAACCGGCGTCTCGTACTCTCCGCCTTCGACGACGGCCTCCAAAGGATCCCCGACCTGACGCGGCCCGCGGTCGCCTCCGGAACGGGACGCCAGATACTCGATGACCAAGTGCGAGAGAGGCAGGAACGCCGCGCTGGTCACGAAGTCGTTCCAGGCTCCGTCCATGCTGCTCGTAAACAAAACGACGCCGTCCGACTCGATCAGCGCGGGAATCTGGTTCCCGAAGTGGGCGATGACCCGCCCGCCGTCCTTGGCTTGAGCTTCCACGACTCGCTGAAAGCGCGCCGAACTCAGATCGTCACCGACCGAGACCGGGAAGCCGCGGAACACCGGATGCCCAGCCGCCGCAGGTCGTAAACTGCGATAGGTCCCTTCCCCCTGCTCGCTCATGATGTTGAGGAGTTCGATCGACGGCGCCAATCGGCCGAGAATCTGTGCGTTGTAGTACCGAAGGTCGACCCGGTCGCCCAACGCAATGAGGACTCCTCCTCCACGTTGCTTGAAGCGCACCAGGTTTTCCACCGCAGCTGCGGAAAGTCGACCGACATCAGAAAGCACGACAACGTCGACCGTGAGATTCGTCGGGTCGGTCAGTCCACTCGGTGCGACTTCGGAAACCTTGTGGAAACGTCCATCCCCTGTTGGGTCGAGAGCCCGATGGATGTAGAGGCCATCGTCCTGGACGAGCCCGGTCTCCGCCTGGATCGGCGTGTCGCCGGAACGACCTGAGAGTGAGCCGCGGACCAAGAGCACCTCTTTGTGGCCCGGATCCGAGGTAACCAGGTGCGCCAGGTTGTCCTCTTCCAGAAGGTCCGGTCCCAGCCGGACTTCAAGCACGCCGCTCTCGCTCGCCTGGGTCAGGTCGATGTCGACTTCGGTCTCGGCCAACGGCGCCGCATCGAAACGGACGTCGGCCAGGGGCGTCGGAGGATCTCCCGGTTCGAGCAGACGAATGACCCGACCGCTGATCGGATCGTTCCCTTGATTCTTGATCGTCGCCGTGACGCGTCCCGCTCCCGCAGCGCCCCCGCTCGGGTCGAACGAAACGTCGGCGATGGAGGCGTTTTCCTGTCTCTCTTCCCGGACCGGCACGAGATAGACCGTGACGCCTTCCGGCACTTCAACCGCCTCACCGCCGCCTGAGTCGGCGCCATCTCCCGTTGCACTCCCGTTGCTCCCAGAAGATCCCGGGGTGCCGGAGGAAGGTTCGGCCTCGTCGGCGTGTGCGGTCGTCACCACGAAGCTGCGGATGGCTCCGAAAGACTCCCTCGCGGTCCGCAGAGCGTCCGGCCCGCCGGGATACAACGCTGCCCACTCGGCCAGGTCTTCGTCCTGAAAGTCGGAGATGATGAAGATCTCTTTGTTCATGGTCCGTGAGGACTCGAGGACGGCGATGACCTGCTCCGTTGCCGCACGCAGGTCGGATCCTTGCGGAGCCAGTGTCGTCCGCTCGATCTCCTGCCGCAGCAAACCCAGATTGGCGACCGGCGTCTGAAACGGAAGGTCGACCGGGCGCCCCGTCCGGGCAAGGACTCCGAAGTCGCCGTCCTTCATCAGGTCGATGACCTCGAGAGCGCGCTTCTTGGCTTGGCCGAAGAGAGTCGCCTCCTCGCCACCGGAGAGCCCTTCCAATGCACGCGCGTCGGGGAGCGCGCCCGTCACCGCCGGATCAAAGGCGCCCATGGAATAGCTGTTGTCGAGAAGAATCGCCACCGTCGAGCTTCCTCGACTGACGGTGCTACCCGTTCCCTGAAGAGCGGGTCGCATCATGGCAAAAGCAAAGCAGGCGATGATGAGGACTCGCAGCGCCAACAGCAGAAACTGGCGCAGCCGCATGCGGCGTACCTTCTTGATCGAGATCTCGCGGAGATACTCGATGCTCGAGAAGGGAACGTCCTGTGCCTTCTTCTTGCTGAAGAGATGAATGAGGATTGGCAGGACGGCAGCGGCGAGCCCGGCAAGAAAGATTGCATTGAGGAACGTCAGTCCAAACAAAGTCGCTTCGCCTTCTTCTTCCCGTCCGGGCCGTTTAGTTTAGCCGCTGCCGCTTCTCGAGGTAGCGCAGCAGCGCAAGGTCATATGGCGTGTCCGTCAGCAACCGTTCGAACGTAATGCCGTTGGCGCCGCAGTGCTTGCGATAGAACTCGATTCGATCGTCGACCCGCTTCTTGAATTCCTTCGCGGCCTCCCACGGCAGGACGTTCAGTCGTTCACCGGTTTCCATGTCGACGAAGACGGACTCCTCACGATAAGGAAACTCTGCCTCGGCCGGGTCCTGCACCTGGAACACGACGACTTCGTGCTGACGGTGACGGAAGTGTTTGAGCGCCCGCGCCACCTCGGCTTCGTTGTGATCCCAAAAGTCGGTCAGAATCACGACGAGTCCACGTCGCTGAACGCGGTCGGCGAGGAACTCGAGGCACTTCCCGATCGCCGTGGCCCGCTTCGACCCTTCCGATTCGTCGCGTTTCAGCGTCCGACGCGATTCGACCTCCAACTCTTTGAAAAGATGCCGAAGGTGTGCACCGGAACTGCGAGCCGGCAGGTGCGAATGAATCTGATCGGAAAAGGTCATGAGACCGACTGCATCGTTCTGCCGATTCATCAGGTAGGCCAGACACGCCGCCAACTGCACGGCGTAACGCATCTTGCTGACACCGTCCGGATTGCTCTGAAACAGCATCGAGGTCGACGTGTCGAGGAGGATACTGGCCCGAAGGTTCGTTTCCTCTTCGAACTGCTTGATGTAGTAGCGATCGCTTTTGGCCAGCGCCTTCCAGTCGAGGTAGCGAAGCTCGTCGCCCGGCATGTACTGCCGGTGCTCGGCGAACTCCACACTGAATCCGTGATAGGGGCTCTTGTGCAGTCCCGTCAGAAAACCTTCGACGACCCGCCGCGCCACCATGTCGAGGCGTTGCAACTTGCCAACAAGTGCCGGGTCGAGAAAACGTTCCCTTTGTTGCGATTCAGCCACTCGCTAGCCGTCCTTCGGTTCAGGAAGTTCCTTGGACATGCGCTCGATGAGGTCGATGACCTGAATGTTCTCGGCCTCGGCGTTGAAGTTCGGAATGACGCGGTGACGCAGGACCGAGGGCGCAACCGAACGAACGTCGTCGGCCGAAGGTGTCGGTCGGCCATGCATGATCGCGCGAGTCTTCGCTGCGAGAACCAGGTACTGCGACGCGCGCGGTCCCGCTCCCCACGAAACATAGTCTTTGACGAACTGAAGGCTCGTGTCCCGCGGACGAGTGTTCCGCGCCATCGAGACGGCATAGGCGACGACGTGATCGGAGACCGGCACTCGACGGACGATCTTCTGCACCTGAATGATCTCTTCACCAGAGAAGACCTGGTCGACATCCTCGGGAGTCCCCGACGTGGTCGCGGTGACGATCGCACGCTCTTCGGCCTCGGTCGGGTAGTCGACGTGGATGTTGAACATGAACCGGTCGAGCTGCGCTTCGGGAAGAGGATAGGTTCCCTCCTGCTCGATCGGATTCTGAGTGGCGAGGACGAAGAAGGGCGGAGCCAGCGAAAGCGTGCGGCCGGCTGCGGTCACCGACTTCTCCTGCATCGCCTGCAGAAGAGCCGCCTGCGTCTTCGGGGGCGTACGGTTGATCTCGTCTGCCAAAAGGAGGTTGGCGAAGATCGGTCCCTTGACGAACTTGAATTCGCGGTGCCCGGTGCCCTTGTCCTCCTCGAGGATCTCGGTTCCGGTGATGTCACTCGGCATCAGGTCCGGCGTGAACTGCACCCGGTTGAAGTCGAGGTCGAGAACGCGGGCCAGCGTGCTGATGAGCAGCGTCTTGGCCAGTCCCGGAACACCGACGAGCAGGACGTGCCCGTCAGAGAAGAGAGCGGTCAGAAGCTCGTCGACCACCTTGTCCTGGCCGATGATGACCTTGCGAATCTCGCCCAGGATCCTCTCCCGGGCGTTCTTCAGTTCGGCGATGGTCTGCTGGGCTTCCTGCGTGGAGATCTCTTGGCTCATGGGACTCCTCGTCCCGGCAACGTCGCCGGGTCGGCCTGCCCCGCTCAGGGTGTGGCCGATTCTCTAAGAGTGATGTGCGGCAGCAATCTGCTTTCGAACAGGTCTACTGCTGCAATTCGGGCAACTGCACTTCCGGTTGCGGCTCCGCTTCCACGTCGTTCCGCGCCTTCCAGGGTCTTTCCTGGCTGCCGTTCGGCCGCGGCCCTCATGGCAACGGATGGGCCGCTCAAACAACTCCGCCCGCAGCCATGGCGGTTCCGCTCGTCCTCTCCCTGACGACTGCTGGAACCGCAAGCGAGGCGGCGAGTTACAATGGGTACGCTCCGAGGTCGCAATCAGGGGCGGCTTCCAAACCGCCGTCACGGGATTCAAGCAAAAGGGTCGATCCGAGTCAAAGGGCCTAAGCGTCTGTCGACGAAGCCGTTCCCCGGCAGGTCCGGCAGCCTGCTAGGGTTCAACGGGTTTCCGGGTCGAAAGTTCCCCTCTGCAAAAGAAGAACCCGATCTGAGATTCTCCGTGCATCGACGATGCGGGCCAGCAGGATCGTTTCGGGTTTGCGCTCCAATCGGCGCAGACCGCGCACGGCCAGTGCTGGGTTTCGGCCCGAGCGTCCGGGAGTCAGGCATCGATCAAGAAACGGGGGTTGATTGCAGGAAGTCCTGAAGAGCCGGTTCGTCCGCAACGTGGCTGTGCTCGCCTCCGGAACCGGACTCGCCCTGGCCCTGACCGCACTGGTCACGCCCATCCTCAGCCGCCTCTACGACCCCGTGGACTTCGGGATCCTCGGACTCTTCGCCTCCATCGTGAGTATCCTCGCGGAAGCGGCGAGCGGCCGGTACGAGTTGACGATCGTGCTCCCCACACGCGAACGGGACGCTCGCTCCCTGGTCCGGCTTTCGTTGCTCGTGGTCTGCCTCGTGACCGCGCTGTCCGTGGTCGGCGTTTGGCTGTTCGGAGACGCCATCGCACGGCGGCTCAACAATCCGGATCTCGCTCCCTTTCTGTGGTGGGTCCCACCGACGGTCCTGGCGATGGGCATGTTCCGCACGTGGAGCAATCTCGCCACGCGACACCAGCGATTCCCGGCCATCTCGTTCGGACAGATCGCCCGGTCGCTCGCACTCGTGTCGACGCAGCTCGGACTTGGGGTTCTTGGATTGGGTCCGATGGGGTTGATCGGCGGACGGGTGGCAGGAGAGGCGGCCTCGGCGATCGCTCTGAGGTCGCGGCTCGGCAACCTCCCGTTGGGCGATCCAGCCGATGGTGATCCGACTGACGAACCACGCGGACCGCGAGAGCTTGCCGCGGGATACGACGAACCACGCGGACTGCGAGAGCTTGCGGCGGAATACGTCGACTTCCCGAAGTTCAATCTGCCGCAGAGTCTGCTCAGCTCGTTCTCGCAGAGCATTCCGCCACTGCTGATGGCCGCGTATTTCGAGACGGCCGTGGTCGGGATCTACACGATGGCCCACCGGCTGCTCGTTCTTCCGACACGACTGATCAGCCAGTCCGTCCGCCAGGTCTTCTTCCAGCGCGCTTCCGAGCTGCAACGGGAAGGCGGCTCGCTGTCACAGCTGCTTCTTCGAACGACGGGCGGACTCATCGCCGTCGTCATCGTTCCGACGCTGCTGGTCGTGATCTTCGGACCTTGGCTGTTCGAAACCGTCCTCGGCGAGAAGTGGTACGACGCCGGTCAGTACGCGCGGTGGATGATCGTGTGGCTCTTCTTCGTCTACATCAATCCTCCCGCCATCGTGCTGACGCAGGTACTTCGCAAGAATCACTACCTGCTCGTCTATGACTCCGCGCTGTTCGTCTGTAGACTCGGAGCCCTCGTTTACGGAGGCAAGAACTACGGACCGGTGACGACGATCGCCATCTTCAGCGTCGTCGGCGCCGTCTTCAATGCGGGGCTCATCACCTTCATGTACTGGGTCAGCCGTCGACACGAGCCCGGACCAGGATCAGGATCAGGATCCGAACCGGGATCAGGACCCGGCTCAGCATCAGGTCGCGGATCGGGACTCGGATGCAGATCAGGATCAGGGCCCGGTGCGGGATCAGGGCTCGGAGCGGGTCGCGGATCGAGACGCGTGTCCAGATCAGGATCAGAATCTGGTGCAGGACCGAACGGCCGCGGAGAACATGGGACGTCGGGGAGCGGGTCGTAGTCATGTTGAGATTCGTCCTGACATGCGGTCGCGTCGAGCACTCCGACTCCGTTCACCACCTCCGGGCCGGGAACGCCCCCGATGGCCGCTTCCTTAACGTATCGGCAGAAAGCGGGGTTTGCTGCTGCGTCGAAGCCGCCCCCGCCTCCTTGGCAGACCGGTCCCTTTCACAGGACGATCGTGGGCTCCTGGTCCGACTGGAAACGACCCGGCAGGACGGCACGACGCTCCTCTTCGACCCGAAGACAGGTGGGTTACACATCCATCACCCGCTGACGTCGCCGTTTCCGATCTTTTGGAAGCACGAGGACGCTGGCCGGACCATCGTCGTATCCAATGACCTCCGCGCTTTCTCCGGTGGGCCCCTCAACGAGGCTGGGATCTACAGCCTCTTCCAGTTTGGCGCCATCGTCGCTCCGTACACGATCTGGTCAGACGTTCACCGGGCGAGACCGGGTTTCCGCACTTCGTTCGATCGCGACGGCAAGATCACGGAAGACGCTCTTCGTTTCTGGAGCTCGCCGCAAACCAACACACCATCTGCAGCCTCACCTCAGCCGCACGAATCGCCGGCGGGCTCGTCGCAAACCAACACACCATCCGCCCACCCAACACATGCGAACGCGCCCGCCCCCACCACGTCGCAGCCGAACGCATCACCGGCCGTGACCGCTTCGGAAGCTGAGGATCGATTCCTCGACGCCCTCGATCGTGTCCTTCGCAGCGCCGCCCCGCGCGGGAATCCCGTCATCTTCTTCAGTGGCGGAGTGGACTCCGGGCTGATTGCCGCGCGCGCTGCAGAGTTCGGCTGGAAAGACACGCTGCTCGTGAACTACAGCCGGGGCGAGAACGACCCGGAGGCGGACCTCGCCGACCGCATGGCCCGGCACTTCGGCCTTCGCCTCGTTCGCGAATACGAATCGGACACGCTCTGGTCCGAAGCTTTGAACTCCGTCGGCACGAGCTTTCCGTTCCCGTTCGGTGACTACGCGACATTCACTGCGCTTCCGCTGGTTCGTCACGTTCTCGACCATCACCCCGACCGTACCGTCGCGTTCGAGGGTGCAGGTGCGGACGGTGTCTTCGGCAACTATCCGAAGTTCGATCGTTGGAGAGCGCTCTTTCAGTTTCCCTACTTCGCCCGTCGTCTCTTTTCCATCGTTTACCGTTTCCAGCGCCACTACTTGAACACCAGCCGCAAGTCGCGACGCTACGCATGGGCCCGAATCTCGTGTGACATGCCTGCCGTGCTCGCCTCGGCGGCGGCCGAGAATGCCCTGCAGGGAATCGCCTTTGCGTCGGCAATCGACGAGTCCGTTCGAGCCGCGGTGCAGGAAGACCTCATGCGATGCATGGATGGGCTACCGGAAGAAAGCGATGCGGACACGTTGGGCCGAGTCGTCGATGTGCTCCATCCCGTGCGCGAGATGATGGCGCAGAAAGCGTGGCCGACGACGCTCGGCCGGGAGCTTTCCGTGTGCTACCCGTTTCTCGATTCCGAACTCGTCCGAATGGGAGTCGAGGAGGCGGAGTCCTGGCCGGGTCAGGACTCGGAGTCCAAGGCCGTCATGAAGCGACTCCTTGCACGACATGTTCCGAAGGAGTGGGTCTACCGTCCAAAAAGCGGCCCCGCGCCGCCGACGCGCGAGCAGTATCAGCGAGCAGAGACCATTCGGTCGTTTCGCGAGCGCGTCCTCGTCCGTGAGAACCCGCTTTATGCTGCGATCGATCCGAAGGTGGTCGGGCAAATGGTGGACACGGCGGAGCGAGGTGAGCCTCTCCCCCACATGACCGTTAACTTCCTCTGGACGCTTCTCTTTACCTCTCTCTGGCTGGATCAGACCCGAGCCTGACCGAAGGCGCAAGCACGCTCGGACCGGTGTGCCAAGCCAACGGGGTGTCGGCTCTGGTCAGGCTTGGGTTCGGGTTCGGGTTCGGGTTCGGGTTCGGGTTCGGGTTCGGGTTCGGGTTCGGGTTCGGGTTCGGGTTCGGGTTCGGGTTCGGGTTCGGGTTCGGGTTCCGGCTAGGTCCGGCTCTGGTCGGGTGTCGGACTGGCTCCGTGTCCCCCACTTGTGTACTATCACACTCGGGTTGGGTTTGGATGTCGCAACAGATTCCGCCACCGGCGGCTCGCAGCTCATTGAGGACTGTGATGACAAACTCGCTCTTCCGCATTTCTTTCGCACTGGGTGTTCTGCTGTGCACGGCGCTGTGCCTCAACTCCTGCCTCTTCATACCCGAAGACAAGGAAGGTTCGTCGCAGGCGAATCAACGGCCGGAAGTGCGCATCGTTTCCGGAGCGTCCACCAAGGAACCCGTGGGTGTCGACTACCGCGTCCAGTTCCGTTGGTCGGCCACCGACTCGGACGGCTCCGTCGTCCGTTACGAGTACGCGACGGACGACACCTCCGGTTCGGATGCATGGCATTCGACGTCGGAGTCCGGAGTTTCCATCGTCTTCAGTGCGACCGAACCCGACGACAACTACCCGGGCACTTCGGCCGACTGGCACTCGTTCCACCTCCGCGCCATCGATGACAACGGCGCCACGTCGAGGGTCGCTAGCCAACGCTTCAACGCCCGAACGATCGAACCGACCAGCCGAATCACGTTTCCGGCGATGGTCGAAGGCGTTCGGTTCCTTCCTTCAAACGTGGTGATCCGATGGGACGGACAGGATTTGGACGCGACTAGCGACAGCCAAAGCCCAATCGCATGGGAGTACAAACTCGCCTACACGGGCCATGTTTTGTTTGATGAGCCGGCAGTCGACTCGCTGTACCACGGCCGAAACCTTTTCGTGGGTACGGAAGGAATCGGCGCCCGCATCCTCGGGGAGAACCGGTATGGCAAGGACGACGATCGGGCCGGGCTCAACGATCAAGCCGAAGTTCGCGATCGGAGCGGGGTCCGCATTGGGGGCGAGGGCGACCCGACACAATGGACACGAGTCGACGCAAGCGTCCGTTCCGTGACCTTGCCCGCCGTCGAGGCGAAAGAACCAGTTCTGTTCGGGGTGCGCGCGATCGACGAAGCCGGGGCAACGGAATCGAGCCTCCGAAGGAACGAGAACTACTTCTGGTTCCTCACTCATCCCGAGGTGGACCTACCCATCGTTACCGTGAACGAGCCGGCACTTGGGTCCTTCGTCTTCGATCGACCGGAAGAAGTTTGGGAATTGAAAGTCCCAAGCGGACAAGAATTGCGTTTCCAGTGGCGCGTGGACGCGGCGCACTACGGCGGGGAAGCGGGTCCCGCCGACTACGCATTGGATCATCCCAACCCAGATGACGAAGAGCTGAGTGCTCCGGACGGAATCGGCGGATGGATCGGTTGGGACGAGCGTTTCGAACTCGACACTCCGTTCAAGCCGGGCGACCTGCAGGTCGGCCAACACGAGTTCGTCCTGAAAGTTCGTGACGCAACCGATCGGAAAGACGCAGAGCGCACCTGCAGAGTGCGGGTCGAGGTGGTTCCGTTCACGATGGAGAGGCCGCTTCTGATCATGGACGACTCCCGCTTTCCCACACTTCCCCCGAGTGACAGCCAACATGACGCGTTTCTCATGGAAACGTTGCTGGCGGACTGGCTCGATGACGAAGATGCCGATCTGACGGATCTCTACGGTGCGGGTGACGTCGCTCCGTCCGGCGCGGATACGCTCACGCTCGCCGACTTTGGCCGTTACCAACACATCGTTTGGCACTTCCAAGTCGCCCCAAACACACCCTGGTCCAATCTGTTCTCGGTGGAAACACGTCGCGGACTGCTCAGCGCCTACCTCTCCGGCGGAGGACGGCTTTGGATGATCGGCGGACGCATCACATCGAGCTTCGGTAGCATCTCGCGACCCGGCGGAGACTTTACCTACCCGAAGGACGCTCCCAACGGGCCTGGGGACCCTGACGCAGATTTTGGCCTGGACTCCTTCATCTACCGATTCATGAAGATGAGGTCGGAAATCGTTTCCGTAGCATCGCGCGGTCCCGGCTCATCCGTACAACGCCGGCAGGCATCGGGGTTGATCGGAGTAAAATCGCTTCACGGCGCGTTTCCGGACCTGCCGTTGGACTTGAGCAAGCGAGATCCCTTCCAAGTCGTCAACGGTGGCGGTGGCCCGAGCTTCCGAGGAGGAATCACGGACTGGGAGGGCTATCGTTCTTCGCGACGGGACCGGCTGGAGCTTCCCGGCCGGGAACCCCTGTACGGACCGACGACCATGGACACAACTCTCCAGTTCGGAGAGATCCGGGCCGGGTTCGACGACGCCGTCATCGCCTGGCGGTACGCATCGACCGCCGCCGACACCGCCGCCTTGATACCGCAGGGCCGGACCGTTGTGCTCGACTTTCAGCCGTACTGGTTCGAGCCCGAACCGCTTCGCGAGGCCGGCCGTTCCCTCACCTCGTGGCTCCGGACCGGAGCCGACAACTAAAGCTTCGGACGAGCGAGGCCGACGCGTCGGACCACGGCGAACGATGCGAGTGCGGGCGGCGACGCTGCATAAGAACGGAATCCGTGGAGTTATCGCACTTTCGTACCCGCTGCGGGTGCAGATTCCGCGACAGCAACAGCTATCCACGAAACAGGACGGCGTCTTCTGGATCGCCGGCCGCAAACGGGCTCTGTTCGTACGGCGTAAGGGCCTGTTAGACTAGAGGGTTATGATTCAAGTCAACTCTGAGATCGGACGGCTTCGTAAGGTCCTCGTCCATCAACCGGGGTCGGAAGTCGAGCGGATGACGCCCGACATGATGGAAGAGCTGCTCTTCGACGACATCCTCTTCGGCAGCGAGGCCGCTCGGGAGCACAGCACCTTCACCGAGGTCCTCGACAAACTGGGGATCGCGTGGGTCGATCCGAAGCAACTGCTGGCCGAGACGCTCGAGATTCAGGAGGCCCGGGAGTGGCTTCATCCGATCCTCTTCGACAACACGGCCCCTGAGGTCCGTTCGCGAACAGAGAAGATTCCGGCGGAAGACCTGACCGAGATTCTGGTCGGTGGCCTTCGGACGTCTCCGGATCACCCGGACCTCGATCACAACGAGCTCTTCCAGGTTCCGCCGCTCCCGAACTGGTGCTTTCAACGGGACCCACAGTTCACGGTGGGCGACGGCGTCATCTTCTCGGACATGGCCACCCCCGCCCGCTGGCGCGAGGTGTTGCTCTCCCGCACCATTTTCCATTTCCATCCGGAGTTCAAAGACGTCCCCGTCCTCTTCGATCCGCTGGACCTGAGTCATGGTCGGCCGACTCTTCTCGGCCTGCGTAGGCCCTGCTTCGAAGGCGGCGACTTCCTCGTTTTGACCAAGGACATCCTCGCCATCGGCTATTCCGAGCGCACGAACAGCACGGGCGTTCGTCAGATCGCCCAGGCGTTGGCGCCGCGAGCAAGGGAAGGCCATGGCCCTCGGCACGTCCTGGTGGTACGACTTCCGCAGAAACGTGCCTACATGCACCTCGACACGGTGTTCACTGCGATCGACTCCACTCGCTACCTGCTGTTTCCGCCCGTGCTCGAGTTCCCCGTCCAGTCACTGGACCTTCTCGACAAGGACTTGTATCCGAAGGCCTTCCCGAATCTGAAGGAAGCGTTTCGCGAGCATGGCCTCGAGCTGGAACCGATCCCCTGCGGCGGCGCAGACCCGCTGGACCAGCAACGCGAGCAATGGACCGACGGAGCGAACACCTTCGCACTCGCTCCTGGCGTGATCACGCTTTACGACCGAAACATTCGAACTGCGGAGGCGCTTCAAGAAAACGGCTTCGCCATCGTCGACGCGGAAGACGTTCTCAGCGGCAAGGCTCACGTCGATCTTGAGGTACCGAAACCGACCTGCATCCTGCTGCCGAGCCACGAACTCAGCCGAGCCCGGGGCGGTCCCCACTGCCTGACCCAACCACTCTACCGGGACGTCTGATCGGGCAAAAGAACCACCCCGAGCCGTCGTCGAGTGCAGCTGGAACGGGACCGGAGTGGATGGCCGCCGCAACAGATGCCGGATGAGTGGCCGGAGTGCATGGTCGCAGCAACAGATGCCGGATGAATGGCCGGAGTGCATGGTCGCAGCAGATGCTGGACGAACGGTCGGAGTGCATGGTCCCATCAGATGGTGGGTGGATGGCCCGGAGCAGACAGCTATGAGTGACCCCTCGCAGAATCCGGTTCTGCTCTTTGACGGACCCTGCAACCTTTGTCAGGGCTCGGTGAAGTTCGTCCTCCCGCGGGACCGGAAGGGAATCATCCGATACGCATCACTCCAGTCGAGTGCCGCTCGTGAGCTCCTCCGCAGATCGTCTACCAATCACGGGACGGGCCCCGGAATGGGATCAGAGCTGGGATCAGAAACATCCAGCGGCACAGAGCAGTCCAATGGTTCAGAAACATCCAGCGGCACAGAGCAGTCCAGCGTGATCCTGATCGACGGGAAAGGGATCCATCGACGAAGCACTGCAGCGCTACGGGTTCTTCGGCATATGGGGCTTCCGTGGAGCCTGCTCTACGCCTTCATCGTCGTTCCGGCCCCGCTTCGCGACGCGGTTTACGATTTCATCGCTCGCAACAGGTATCGGTGGTTCGGTCGCAGTGAGAGTTGTATGGTCCCGGCGAAATCGGTCGAGGATCGCTTCCTCGACGCGAACGAGAACCTGGCCACGACCTCGGAGTCCCTTTGAATCCCTCACCTGACGGCGACAGCGGACCATACTTCGTCTACCACGAGCTCTGGACTTCCGCTCCCCAGGAGCGCGTTGATTTCTATCAGAAGATCTTCGGCTGGACAGTCGCCAAGACTCCTCAGGACGACGGTGAGATCTGGCACATCGAAAGCCGCGGGGTCGACATCGCGCGCATCGTCCCGACGGAAGGGGACGAAGACGAACCGGACCGGTGGAACTGCTTCATCGCCACGGACAAGCTCACCCCTTTGCAGTCACGGACCGAAGCTGCAAAGGGAGAGGTTTTGTCGGCAGGACAGGACCTGGATGGACTCGGCCGCGCCTCCCTCTTTGCAGACTCGTCCGGCGGACTCTTCGCCGCGGTCGAACTCTCCGATGACGGCAAACACCGAGCCTACGAACGCGATCGGGTCATTGCGAAAGTCGGCGGTCAATCTCGACTTGAGGAGAAGCCTTCGTCGAACATTCTCGCCGACGGCCCGACAGCTCCCGGCTTCTTCTGCTGGCACGACTTGCTGACCTGCGACCTGGAGGCCTCCTCCCAGTTCTATCAATCCGTCCTCGGAGTCGTCAGCCGGCCGTTCAATCCGGATACGGCTTCGGTCTTTCGAATGCTCTCCATCGGCGGCCGCAAGGTGGCCGGACTCATGGTATCGCGGGACACGGAACACCCTTCACTCTGGTTGCCCTATGTCGCGGTCGCCGACGTGCGATCGACGTTGACGACTTGCGTCGACCTGGGAGGACAGGCCTGGCTGGAGCCGACCGATGTCGAAGAGCTGGGAACGTTCGCCGTCGTCGCAGACCCCGGCCGCGCTTTGATCGCCCTCAGAGAGATCCCGGCGTGATACTCTCGCTGGCATGTCCAAATCACCGATTCGCAGTTTCATAGATCATCACTACCGGCACTTCAATGCTGCGGCCCTCAAAGACGCTGCCGTCGCTTACGAACAGCATCTAGACTCCGGCGGCCGAATGCTGGTGACCTTGGCCGGTGCCATGAGCACGGCGGAACTCGGTCTCTCTCTCGCCGAGATGATTCGTCAGGACAAGGTTCACGCCATTTCTTGCACCGGTGCCAACCTCGAAGAAGACCTGTTCAATCTGGTCGCCCATGAATTCTACGAGCGGGTTCCCAACTATCGTGACCTGACGCCGCAGGATGAGAGTGCGTTGCTGGCTCGGCACCTCAACCGAGTGACCGACACGTGCATTCCCGAAGAAGAGGCCATGCGGCGGATCGAGCGCGTGATTGCTCAGCACTGGCACAAGGCAGAGGAAGAGGGACGAACCCAGTTTCCTCACGAGTTTCTCTACTCGGCGCTACTCTCGGGAGAGCTGGAGTCTTCGTACCAAATCGATCCGGCGAATTCCTGGATGATCGCGGCGGCGAAGAAAAATCTCCCCATCTTCGTGCCGGGCTGGGAAGACTCCACACTTGGAAACATGTATGCCGCAGCGTGCCTACGGGGCGACATTAAGAACGTGCACACCGTTCGCAGCGGTATCGAAACCATGATGTATCTGGCGAAGTGGTATGAAGCGGTGGCGCCGAGTAGTTCCGTCGGCTTCTTTCAGATCGGCGGCGGTATCGCGGGAGACTTCCCCATCTGCGTCGTGCCGATGCTCGACCAGGACCTTGGGCGGACAGACATTCCCTTGTGGGGATACTTCTGTCAGATCAGTGATTCGACGACCAGCTATGGTTCCTATTCCGGCGCCGTTCCCAACGAGAAGATCACCTGGGGCAAGCTCGGCGAGGACACCCCGAAGTTCATCATCGAGTCCGACGCAACGATCGTGGCGCCGCTGCTCTTCTCGTACGTTCTCGGCTGGTAGCCAAGCAGTCTCGCCCGGTACCCTGGCGGGGGGAGACAAGGCGCGCGGCGCCCCGAAAAGTATGGGAGTAGCCGATACGCTACGCCCCAGAGAGAGGGCAAGCGCAACGCGGCAGGTGCGGGCAGACTCGTCACCGCAGTAGGCCTTCGTGAATAGTCCTGTCTAGCTAGCAGACGCGGAGAGAAGTTTGAATCCACGGGTTGTTTCGCTCGTCCCCTCCTGGACCGAGACCCTGGTCAACTCCGGTGTGAATGTTGTCGGTCGGACACGCTTCTGTATTCACCCCGCCAAGTCCGTCGCCGAGATACCCACGGTGGGAGGAACGAAGGATCCCCGGCTCGACAAGATCGTTGCTCTTGACCCGGACTACATCGTCGTCGACCGGGAAGAGAACACACGAGAGTTTGTCGAGTCCTGCCCGGTTCCTGTGATCGACACCTGGGTTCGCTCGCTCCGTGACTGCAGCGCCGATTGCGAGCGAATGGCGGAGCAACTCAAGAGTCCACGCCTCGGTGAGATCGCCAAGCGGTGGCGGCGAATCGACGAGCAACCTCTCCCGACCTCGGGCGGAGGCATGTCGACCCCACGGTTCCCGTCGGAGTCGGAGTCGGTGTCGGAGTCGGAGTCGGAGTCGGAGTCGCAGTCGGAGTCGCAGTGGCAGTCGCAGTCGCAGTCAGAGTTAGAGTCGCAGTCGGTGTCGCAGTCGGAGTCAGAGTCAGAGTCCGAGTCCGAGTCGCAGTCGCAGTCGCAGTCGCAGTCGCAGTCGCAGTCGCAGTCGGAGTCAGAGTCAGAGTCGCAGTTGCCGCTGCCGTCGGAATCGCCGGTGCCGTTGCCACTGCCCGTTCCCTTCGTCCAAGAGTGGGTCCGGCGACCCCGGAACCCCGGAGCCATCACCGAAGTGCTCTATCTCATCTGGCACGACCCTTGGATGACGGTTGCTCCCTCCACCTTTGTCGGATCCGTCTTGAACAAGGTCGGGCTGAAACAGTCGGTGATCGGCAGACGAGCCGGCGAGAACGGCGTGGAACTTCCGGACTATCCGACCGTCGATCTGACGCAACTTGATCCAGAGCAAACACTGCTTCTCGGCTCCACCGAACCGTTTCCCTTTCATCGCAAAACGGAGCTGCTGGCCGACACGAAGTTCCCGGCTGCGATCGTCGACGGAGAGAACTACTCTTGGTTCGGAGAACGGACACTACTCGCGCTCGAGTCCCTGTTCTTTTAGCCTCGGCCTATTCAAGAATGTCGTAGCGAGACTGCGGGCACGGCCTACTCAAGAATGTCGTAGCGAGGTGGCTGGCCCGGCCTGTTCATGCAGGGTCATAGCGAGGTGGCTGGCCCGGCCTATTCATGCAGGGTCATAGCGAGGCGGCCGGCCCTGCCCATTCATGAATGGTCGTCGCGAGGCTGCTGGCCCGACAACCTGGAAAGGAAGCCTCATGTCTATCCGGCACGCGCTCACACTTACCCGCGTCCCGAGATGCAATCGGGCATTCGCAGTCCTTCTGCTTCTGTCGTGGGCTTTGCTTTTGGTGCTGTCCCCCGCCAGTCCGGCAACAGCGCAGGCGCCGGGCAAACCGATCTCCTCACCTATTCTTGCGCAAAGCGTCTTTGATCCCGCCGGCCGAGCTGGGCCGATTCAAAAGAAAGTCCGCTTGGAGATGGAAGACGGCTCCGTCATCACCGGGACCGTCATCGATTCGAGCGATACGACCTACACCATCCAGACCACGACCATGGGAACGGTCACCGTCGAGAGGTCCCGCATCATCGACACGGAGTGGTTGGAAGAGAAGCAGATGAAGGCGAAGTTGCGCGGCCGCCCCGGTGAGGACCCGGACTACAACTCACTGCTCTTCATGCCGACGCCCGAAACGCTGCCGGTCGGCGACTACTACTACCGGAACTTCGAACTCCTGTTCAACAACTTCGGAGCGACGATCGCGGATGGAATCAGCGTCAGTGCGGCCGCAGCATTCCCGGTCACCGGTGATCTCCTACTTTTCAGCTTTGGCGGGAAGGTCCGGATTCTTTCCCGGGACGAAGCCGGCGTCGGCCTGGCCCTTGCCGGCAGCAGCTTTTTTGCGGACAACGAGTCGGCGCAGACGTTGACGGGAATCGTGGGCATCGGAGATCGCCGACGGAGCCTGAACGTCGCCGTCAACTACGCGTTCGCAAGCGGGGACAACGGAGTCTTCTGGATGGTCGGCGGGGACTTCCAGGTCGGGCGGGGGTTCAAGCTTCTGGCGGAGTACGCCAACAGCGAGAACTCCCTTTTCGCGGACGACGATTTCAATGGGCTCATCAACGTCGGGTTCCGAGCCTTTTGGAGACGAGTGAGCTTCACCCTAACGGGATTCCGGCCTCTGGAAGAAACGGGAGGCAGCTTCATCGCCTTCCCCATGGCGAGTTTCTCCGCTCACTTCTGACCTATGGAGTAGTACGAACTCTTCTCGCTCCACGACCTTGCGCAACCCGAGTTCTACGTTCCACGACCTCGCCGCCAGAGGCTCATGCTCTGCATTCCGAGGCTTCGCGTCAGAGCCTCAGGCCTTGCATTCAGCGGCGTCGCGAATCACGTTCTCGATTTCTTCGAAGCGGAACGGCTTGGTCAAGGCGCAGGCGAAGTCTGCGGCATCGAAGGTTCCCGAGTTCACGGCCAGAGCATCTGCGGACAACGCGACGATCTTCGTGCCGATCCCAAGCCGCCGGATCTCTTTGGCCGCCTCGATTCCGTTCATCACCGGCATATGCAAATCCATGAAGACGAGATCGAACTCACCCTTCTGAATCGCCTCGACGGCATCCGCTCCGTTTTCGACGATCGTGGTTGATTGGCCGAGGGCTTCGAGGGCACGGCGAATGACCAGTTGGTTCACAGAGTTGTCTTCGGCAACAAGGACATCGAGTCGCGGGCAACCCTCACCCTCGTCCGGGTTCTCTCGGCTCATCGAGTGACTGGGCTTCCCGATGGAAACGTCCGTCACAGGGACGTGGACCACGAACTCGGAGCCCTTGCCCAATTGTGTTTCGAGATCGATTCGACCACCCATCAACTCGACCAGCTGACGGCTGATGGCCAACCCGAGCCCCGTCCCACCGAAGCGCCGCGAGATCGACACGTCGTTCTGTCGAAACGTCTCCCAGATGTCGTCAGGATTCGAGATCCCGGGGCCCGTATCAGAGATTCGAAAGACGATCCGCGCGGAGTCAAAGTCCGTGTCGTTTCCGACTTCGAGCAGAACGTGCCCCTCGTCGGTGAACTTGATCGCATTGGAGATCATGTTGCCGAGAACCTGCCGAATGCGGTGAGAGTCTCCAGTGGCCGTGTCGTAAAGTTCCGGCCGAATCTTCAGTTCGTAGTCCAACCCCTTCGAGACCGCGCGCTCCCGGTAGAGTTCGAAGACACTTCGAATCATCTTCTTGACGTCGAAGGAATGCGGCTCCAGGTGCATCGCCCCCGCTTCGATCTTCGACATGTCGAGAACGTCACCGACGATGGTGAGGAGGTTCTCTCCCGACTCATGGATGACCTCGAGGTACTCCCTTTGCATCGGCGTGGGATCGGTACGGTCGAGTAGCTGCACAACACCGAGGACTCCGTTGAGCGGAGTCCGGATCTCGTGGGACATCCGGGCCAGGAAGTTACTCTTTGCCGCATTGGCTTCCGTGGCCGCGATCTCGGCTTCCCGCTGAGCCGTAATGTCCGTGTGCGTCCCCGTGAACCGAACGGGTTGGCCTTCGGCGTCCCACTCGCAAACGCGGCCCCGGTCCAGGATGTGCACCCAATGACCGGCCCGGTGTTTCATGCGATGGACGTTCTCATAGAAAGGAGTCCTTCCTTCCATATGCGCGGCGATGTCGGCGAAACACTCCTCCAGATCATCCGGATGGACTCGGCTCTTCCAGCTTTCCAGCGTGCTCTCGATCTCGTCCAGTCGCCATCCGAGCATTTCTGCCCAACGACCGTCGAAGGTGACTTCGTTGGTCTGTGGGTTCCAGTCCCAGATACCCAGGCGTGTGCCTTCCAGCACGAGGGAGAGCCGGTCACGCTGCGTCTCGAGAGCTGCCTCTGTATCTTTCAGACGGCTGATATCGAGAAGAGAGCCTGCGAACCCTACGACATCGCCGGCTTCGTTCCGATCGACAAGCGCGTCGTCCTGCACCCAGACCCAGCGGCCATCCTTGTGGCGCAGGCGGTAGTCATCATGAGGACACCACTCCGAGCCCTCATCGACCGCGCGCCGCACAGCGTGCTGCAACTTGGGGAGATCGTCCGGGTGAATCAGATCCGCGTAGAGAACGTGCCCGTCGAGAAACTCTTCCGCAGAGAAGCCGAGAATGTCACGGATGTTTGGCGTGACGTGCTCGATCGGCCAGCCCTCTTCGGCTTTCCATCGCACGAGGACTACCGAGCCCCGAGTTAAAAGGGTTTCGAACTGCCGCAGATCGTAGGACAACGGACCTCCGTGAGTAGGCCATCCGGACCACCATGGCCGGGCAGCCCGACCGACTGAAAAGGCAAGACGAGGGGTACGCCCTGGCTTGTTCAACGACGATTGCGCTACGTCTAGATCGCTACGTCTAGATCGCTACGTGTAGATGTAGATCGGCATGCCGGGGTCGGACCTTTTGACAGACCGTCAAGTTCTCCGCGCGAACCCCTGCCTCATCAAATCATTCCACCAACGAACCGTATCAGGGCGACGGCACGGACCGCGATCCGTCGGACAGAAGCCAGGAAAACAGGGAAGTTCTTGCCACAGTCGGCGAACCTTACCTATCAAACACGGAGAACCGAAAACCGGGAGAGCGACAGGCGCGCTTCCCCGGCGTTCGGTGCCCCAACTCAGTGATTCGGTCTTTCGATTGCCCGTTTCGGCGCGCAAGTCACCGACTTCGCCCATCCTCTGCTAGCGGATGACGTCCATTCGCCGCGTCACTGCCTGACCATCCGTCGTCAACTTGTAGAAGTAGACTCCGGAGGCAACCGGCCGACGATTCTCGTCGAGCGCGTCCCACGAGAGAGTGTGTCGTCCCGCAGTCATGGGCCGATCGGCGATCGAACGGATCCGGCGGCCGTGGCTGTCGAAGATGTCGACACGAACGCGGGCTGCGCTCTCCGGCAGGTCGAAGTTGATCCGCGTGTTTTCACGGAACGGATTCGGAGCGTTCTGGAAGAGCGCCAGCGTGCCGGGCAGTTCCAGTCCACCGTCGTTGCCGGCCGGCGCGTCGCTGCTGTAGAACGTATCGACGATGCCGTCCCCATCGATGTCCGTCCAGATCATGTCGTAGGGACCGAAATCCCCGCGATCACAGAAGACCTGCTCCCAGTAGTCGAGCGTCGGATCCTGGGCGCAGTAGATGTACCGGAACTGCAGAGGGTTCTGGCTGATCTCGTCGCAGAAAACGTAGTCCCAGCGGTCGTCCCGGTCGAAGTCGCAGAAGGCATACTCGCTGCGCCCGTCGGAGTTCTCGTCGTAGAACGCGTAGTCGAAGTTGCCGTCACCGTCCAGGTCGCAGAACGCATACTGGAAGGAGCCGTCCGCATTCGTGCTGCACCACGCGTAGTTGACGTCGCCATCGAGGTCGTCGTCGCAGAACACGTAGCGCCAGTCGACATCGTCTTCGCCGCGACAGAGTGCATAGTCCCAGGAGCTCGGATCGGGGATTCCCGGGGTTTCGTGCCAGAGGTACTCGAACTTGCCGTCTCCGTTCGTGTCGAGACCCTGAATGTTCCAGAAGGGATCGTCGTCGGGATTCTCGAGAGCCACGTCCGGCACACCGTCCTGGTTCTCGTCACAGAGCAGCGTGGTCCAGCCGCCTCCACCGGGCTGGTTGCACCAGACATAGTCGTCGAGTCCGTCTTCGTTCTCGTCGCAAAACATGTAGTCCCAGGCGCCGTCAGAGAACTCGATGTTGCAGGAACGGTACTCGGAGTACCCGTTCTCGTTCATGTCGCAGAACCAGTAGTCCCAGTTGTCGTCCGGATCGAACGGGCTCTCGCAGAGCGCGTACTCGGAGTGGCCGTTGTTGTTCATGTCGCAGAAGAAGTAGTCCCAGGTCGGATCTTCGGCGAGGCTGTTGCAAAGCGAGTACTCGTAGAGTCCGTCGCCGTTCATGTCACAGAAGAAATACTCCCAGTGCGAGGCGAACGGAGACGAAGGACGACACCACACGTAGTCCCACTCCGGACCATTTTGGTTGTGTTCGAGGATGTAGTCCCATCTCGGAGACGAAGGACTCTCCGCGCCCCACCCGTAGTCCCACTGCCCGTCGCCTTGTCGATCCCACATCGCAAAGACCTGGCCGTCGGGAAGGATGCACCACAGCCCGACGCCTTCCTGCAGTGGAATAGGACCGTTGCCACACTGATCTTCGATCTCGAACGGCTGAGGCAGGAACGGCGCAGGCGGAAACTGCAGGTCGGGGTCCTGCGGTTGGGTCGGGAAAGGTTGAGGCACCAACCCCAGCGGTTCCGGTACGGGTGGAAACAGTGGCGGAGGTTCCGGAGCCGGGAACGGGTCCGGAGTGAGCGTCGTCCCTACCCCCGTCAGCGGAGTCTCCCGTAGCCGTGTCGGATGCGCGGCTCCGACAGGCGCACCGCCCGGAGGAAAGACTTCGCCGTTTACCGGCACGAAGATCGGATCCATCGGCAGCGGATACTGCAAAGGATTGGGCATGTCCGGTGGGTACAAGGGCAGCGGGGGCAGGAGAATGTCCTGCGGAATCGGAGGCAACGGAAGGAACAGCGGCGGCTCCGGGACACCGATCAGCGGTGGCGGAGCGAGCGTCGGATCCAACACCGGTGGATCCATGATGTCCTGGGCCTGAGTCAGAGTCGGGAATGAGATTGCACCGGCCAACGTGCCGATCGCGAGGAGGGTGGGGAGACAAAGTCGCGACATTTTCTTGTCCTTCCTGGCTAGGTTTCGGGGTGTTCGAATCGCTCGATTCGAAGCGGACGCCGGCGCGGGGCCGACCGCCGTTCGAGGTAGGACAAGACAAGTGGCGTGCCGGGCGCATTGGAGCCCCATAAACCGCTGCCTTTCAAGGCATTAGGATCACTCATGCCTCCCGCCCCGGGGATCTCCTCCCTCACCAGATTCGGGATTTTTCCCGATGCCCCACAAGTGGCTGATTGACAGCGCCTTGCGCGCTCGGGACAGGTCCCGAAACGAGGCTGTCCCGAGATTTCCTCCCGTCCGAAACTCTCGATCCTCTACTATTTTTGAAGCCTCGCTACCTACCCGTCTGGTCGCTCTGCAAGGAGGACCAGCGAAGTTTCGAATCCATGGATTCGAGCTTCCAAGCACGGCTGCCCCCGACCGGCGCAGGGGACCAGCCCGTTCGCCGCGCCTGCCCGGGAGATGTCGTGGAAACCGGTCTCATCGGAATTCTGCTCAACGCGACCCGTGCCTTCCTCAAGCAGGAAGAGTGGGACGCGGCCGTCGACTCGACAGACAAGGTTCTGGAGCTCGCCCGCACTGCGAAAGATGAACCTGCGGAAAGTGAGGCACTGGAACTCCGCGCAACCGCATTGTCCAAACTCGAACGCACCGACGAGGCAAAGGAAACCTGGTCTTCGTGCGTTACGTTGCGCGAGGAGTCGGGTGACTCGTTGGGCGCCGCCCACGCCCTCGCAGAGCT
Organism: bacterium; assembly: GCA_030431975.1. GTDB lineage: Bacteria > Eisenbacteria > RBG-16-71-46 > CAIMUX01 > CAIMUX01 > JACKCR01. The sequence goes on from JAUIHP010000001.1 coordinate 415,785, forward strand.
CGGCACCCTCCTTCGACAACAGGGGAATCCCGCCGAGGCGAAAGCGGTTCTGCTCCGCAGCCTGCGTTACTCAGCCTCGGAAAAACCAGGGCCCGAGCGTGCACGTGCTCTTCGCGAACTTGCCGTTGCCGAGCGTCATTCGGGCTCCCTTCGTGAAGCCATTCCCCGACTCGAAGAAGCACTACGTATTCGGGAAGCGATGGAGGATGGAGCCGGAATCGGGCAGTGTCATCGCGATCTCGGAAACGTGTATCAGAAGCTCGGTGAGTTGACCGAAGCCGTCGGCCACTACAACGAATTCCTGGAAGTCGCCAACCGATCCGGACACGACGCCATCGGGCGCGCAGACCTGGCCTCGGTCCAAAACAATCTCGCGGGCGCGTATCAGAAGCTCGGTCGCCTCGACGCCGCAGTTCAAAGCTACGAGGAAGCCTTCTCCAACTTCTCCGCGACAGGAGGCAAGAAGGCCGCAGCGATCACCCTGGGAAACCTCGGAACCCTCCGCTCTCTGATGGGCGACGTTCGGCAGGCAGAGTCGCACCTACGCGAGTGTCTACGACAGCTCGAGGAGCTGAATGACCTTCGCTGGCACAGCTATTTCATGAACAACCTCGCATTGGTTTGCCACATGTGCGGACGCTACGAGGAATCTTTGGAAATGGCTGAGCAATCGATACGTCTGCGGGAAGAGACCGGACGCCACGAAGGTTTGAGTCAGCCGTGGTTCCACAAAGGAATCACGCTGCTCGAACTCGATCGCAGAGACGAAGCGGAGCACGCCGCTTCGGTTGTCCGAAAGATCGCGGAAGAGTCCAAGAGTGACGAGTACCAGGCAACTTCCTGGGTTCTCGACGCGACGGTCGCTCTTCGCGTCCGGAATCACTCCGCAGCGCTGGAACATGCTGAGGCCGCGCTCGACCTCGCGCGCAGATCCGAGCAAAAGCCTTTGGTCGCAGAAGCTCTTCGTCTAAAGGGCGAAGCACATCTGGAGGCCGATGACCGACAGGCGGCGCGAGAGGCTTTCGTCGAGAGTGAGTCCATCTTTCGTGAGCTGTCGGACGCCTTTCACCTTGCGCTTTGTCGTTTGGGCTTGGGCAAACTCTTTCTCTTGGTCGGTTCGGCCGAGGCCGCCGCGGACCGACTGCGCTACTCCCTCGAAGTCTTTGAGTCGTTCGGGAACCGGGATCGGAAATGGGAAGCCCTCATGGCCCTGGCGGAAACGCTGTGGCTCGTGTCGCCGTCCGACTCGCGTGTCTATCTGACGCGGGCCGCCGAGTTGGCCGATGAAACCGGTCGCTCAGAACTGATCGCACGGACGCAGGCGCTGCAAAGCCGGCTTCTGCATGGAAGCAGCTTCGATGAAGCACGCGTCCGGCTGGCCGACTTGTTTCGCACGTTCGCAGGACGAATCCGCGACGCGGATGACTGGACGGTGGCCGTTCGCACCGCGCTGAGGGAAATGAACAGCCGCCTCGATCTGTTTTGGTCGGAGTTCTGGCTGGAAGGCGGAACCGTCTGCTCCACGGGAAGTCTCCCACCGGCGCTGACCCGTGCGGCGGTCGATTCTATAGTGTCGACCGCGAGACGCACGCGGGCGGCGGCGCAATCGACGGTCGGAGTCACGAACGGGGTCACGAACGCCGTCACTGACGGCGTCACGGACGGAGTCACAAACGCGATCAAGGATGCCATCAAGGGCGACTGCTTCCTTCACGCTGTTCCCATCATCCGGGTCGGTTCCAGCGAGTCCGGAGCACTCGTCGCGGCCGTCCCAGGTACACCCGAAGAGTCGGCGTCGAGCACGGCCGTGCTGAGCGCGCTCGCCGAGATCCTCTCGTTGCGTTTCGCTGCCGTGAAACCCGGCGGCGCCAGCGATCCGTACGCCGGATTCGCGGGCACGAACGCGAACGAAGGGGCCGGCACGAACGTTCATACCCATGGCGGCGGTCGAGGAGGCACGGCGCCAGGAAGCGGAGGCAGTGGGGACAGTGGGGACAGTGGGGGCAGTGGCGGCCGAAGTGGAGGCGGAACCGGAGGCAATCGGGGCCGAAGCGGAGGTGGAAGCGGAGGTGGAAGCGGAGGTCCTGGAGGCGGAAGCAGACCCAGACTCGGTGGGGTTATCGATGCCTCTACGGATGGCGGGCACGCGGCAAGCGGCCACATCCGCGCGGCCAACAGTGATGCTGCGGGCTCGGGAACCGGAAACGGCGACGAACTCCCAGTCTTTGCCGGGATGGTCGGACAGAGCGTCGCCATGCGAACCGTGTTCCGCGTCATCGAGAGGATTGCGCCGTCGGAGGTCAGCGTCCTCATCACCGGAGAAAGCGGAACGGGTAAGGAACTCGTCGCGCAGGCGGTCCATGACTACAGCAACCGAGGCGGCCCATTCATCGCTCTCAACTGTCCGTCCTTTCCGAAGGACCTCATCGAGTCCGAGCTCTTTGGATACGAGAAAGGAGCCTTCACCGGCGCGGATCGCCAGCGGAAAGGTCAGGTCGAACTCGCCGACGGGGGCACTCTCTTCCTCGACGAAGTCGGAGACCTCGAGATGCAGACCCAGACCAAGCTGCTCCGGTTTCTCGAGCAACGTGAGTTCCTTCGGGTCGGCGGTCGCACACCCATCGGCGTCGACGTCCGACTCCTTGCCGCGACGAGTCGAAATCTCGAGGAGGCCATGGAAGCCGGCAAGTTCCGGCGCGACCTCTTTCACCGCCTCAAGGTCGTTCCCATCGAGCTGCCGGCTTTGCGCGAGAGAGCCGACGACATTCCGCTGCTGTGCGTGAAGTTTCTCCGGGACCTGACTCCGGCGGGCGAACCGATCCGGTCCTTGTCAACCGACGCGCAGGAAGTTCTGACGGAGCAATCGTGGTTGGGAAACATCCGCGAGCTGCGTAACCTCATGCACCGTTTGGTGGCGACTGTCGAATCCCGAGTCATCACCGTCGACCACCTGCCGGAGGAGTACCGCGGCCCGGTCGGCAAGTCTACCCAAGGCGTGACGCCGATCCGCGAAGGAGAAACGCTGGGCTCCCGTCTCATGTCGATCGAAGGTTCCATCCTTCGGGAGACGCTGGCCGACTGCGACTGGAATCAGTCGAGCGCGGCGCGGCGCCTCGGAGTCGACGAGTCGACCGTTCGGGAAAAGATGAAGCGCTTCGGAATCGTCAATCCCAACGCTCGGACGGGGAAGCAGAAGACCACCACACGAACGGCACGTAACGCGAGAAACAGCGCGGAACGTGGCACTGGGAATGGCGCGGCACGTGGCGCGGAACGCGGCACCGGAGATGGCGCGGGGCGAAGTACGACGCGATCCCGTAGACCCCGGAACTAATCCTTCGAAGTCGCGAACGAGAACAGGAGATCAAGATGCAGATCAGGAAAACCCATCCCCGAACTCGCGACCGTGAGGCCCCGATCGCATCGGCGTGGGTCACATCGACTACGATCGCATTGGCATGGGCCAAACCGACCATGATCGCATTGGTGTGGGCCAAGCCGACCATGATCGCATTGGTGTGGATGACGCTAACCGTCCTCTGCGGCGACTCGGTTTCCGCGAGCAACCCCGAGGGCTCCGGCGCTTCGGGCGGAGACCCCGCCGACGTTCGACTCAACGAAGTCGGCATCGACTTCGGCGGCTCGGGAGAAGTGCTGGTCGAACTCACAAGCAGCGCCGATGCCGCGGTCGACATCAGCGGGTGGGTCATCGAAGTCTTCGGTGTGCCGACCATCGTTCCCGATGGAACCATCCTGACATCCGGTGACTACCTGGTCTTCAACGCACAGACCGCAGCCGATTTTCCGATCGGAGAAGAGGTCGTCCTCTTCGACGAGGTCCTCGCCCCGCCCGGCCCAGGACTCATTGCAGCAACCGGAGCCACGGTCATCGATGCTGTTTCATTCGGAACACAAGGCGGTGCGCCGGTTCCTCCCCCCTTCCCCGGCGTTTCGCTCGCGCGCTCTCCCGACGGCGCCTTCGGCCCGCCCCCGCTCGGGAATGATGCCCAGTTCTGGACGATTGACTTCAGCGAAACGTTCGGTTTTCAGAACGACGCGCCCCAACCACAACTGGGATCGCAGCTTCTCATCAACGAGATTCAGATCGGCAGCCTCACGCAGCCGGACTGGATCGAGCTCTACAACCCGACCGGGGCTGACGTGGACGTCTGCGGCTGGTTCGTAACCACCGGCTTCGGCCTGGACCCCATCTGCGGACTCGTCCCGGCCAACGGTGTCCAAGCCTTTCCTCTCGAGTCCGTGCTTTTCGGTGACGCGCTGCGACTGGACCTCTTCGGCCCGTTTGAGGTTCGCGTAGCACAGAAGGGCATCGCAGGAGTCATCGCGTTCAACGACTGTCATGGAGACTGCCCCGATGGAAGCGCGCCGTCGGACGGTTACGACTATTGGACTTCGGGTGGCGACATGCAGTGGTTCGCGTTGCCTTGCACGATCGGAAACCTCAACGACTTCATGGGGAAGCCCTGCGCAACCGCGGGGATCGACCCGGACTTCGATCCGGGCGGCTCCGGATCGGACGAAGAGCCGGAGGTCGTGCCGTCGTCATGGGGCAATCTGAAACGGACGTTTCGGTAGAACGCAACGAGCCCGCTCCCATCCCAGGGAGCGGGCTCGTCTTTGCGGTTGCGCCATCTCAGTGGTTCAACCGCATCCTCCCGCCGGCCTAGTGGGCTCGTATCCGGCAGAAGGGGTCATGCAGAACCTGATCTCGTGACATGTGTCTCGGGTCGAGAAACGACCAGAGAACCGAGATCGAACCGAGCGCCTAGTTCATGAGCAGAAGCTGTCGCGACCGGACCGCTCCCTGACTCTGAACTCGGTACGTGTAGATTCCCGTGCTCAACCGGCGTCCGTCGAGACCGGTGCCGTCCCACTCGATCCGGTGGGTTCCGGCGTCCAGCTGAGTATCCGCCAGCCGTGCCACGTTGCGACCACCGACGTCGAAGACGTCGATGACGACCCGACCCGGGGACTCGAGAGCAAAGCCGATCCATGTGCGGGAACGAACCGGGTTCGGAGAGTTCTTCACCGACGTGATCGTCGAAGCGCCGTCAAACGTAGCCGTCTCTTCAAAGTCGACATCAGACGGAACTTCCTCCGGAGGACAGGCGCGGATGTTGTCGATCCACAGTTCCTGTCCGCCGATGACGAACTCATCGATCGGGCCGACCGCGTAGAGCTTGCCGCAGCTGTTCCCCGGAATGCCGTAGTCGAAGGCAAAGAAGCGGACGCCGCCGATGACCAGTCCATTGAGGTCGGAGAAGTTGTCGGCGTTCCGGCAATCTCCGTTGATCGTGATGTTGATGTTTCCGCCGTACTCACCGTAGGAAAGCGTCAACCAGTCGACCGTGGTGGGAAACTTGATCCGGTCGTTGATGTTGTTCAACGCCAGCTCGTTGTTGTTGGCGCATGCGAGTCCGCTGTTCTGGATCTGGGCGACGCCACCGGAGAAGACGATCGAGCAATCGGGTCCCGGCCAGTAGTAGTCGATGAGCTCGTGGCTCGCATCGTTGCTGACGAAGCTGTCACCGACGTTGAAAGACTCACCAAGAACGCGGTCTTCGAACGTGGAACGGAGGATGTCTTCACAAACCACGCACCAGCTCAAGCGGTCGAGCCAGAACTCCTGTCCCGAGATGAGAAGCTGGTCGACTTCTCCGGACAGACGCACAACACCACAACCGGGCCCGAACTCGAAAACGCTGATGAAGACGCCGCCAAGGAAGGCTCCGTCCAGGTCCCGAAGATGGTTCACGACCTGACAGTCGCCATTGATCCCGAGGTTCACCGTTCCGCCGAGGTCGGCATACTGGAAGACGACGTCGGACACCGTGGTCCCAAAGTCGATGTCCAGGGAAACGTTGTTGAGCTGCAGCTCGTGACCCGTTCCGCAGGCCACGCCGCCGTTCTCGACGCGGGCGAAGCCGCTCGTCGTGCCGCCGCCGCAGGGGCCGAGGTTGAAGTAGTGCGGACCGACCTTGAACGTCACGCCTCCGCTGACGAAGACGTCGCCTTCCGTATAGACCTTGCCGAGCGGAAGGTCGTTGAATCCGGTCCGGTCGCAGTCTTCCAGTTTGATGCCGGTGATGCGCAGGTTGTCGATACCGGCGGTCATGGCCGTGACTGGAGCCGCGACATCCGTACCGACACGAATTTCGTCGAGCGCCGTCGCTCCACCGAAGGAACCGGAGTGAATCACGGAGCTGTTGAGACGGATCTGCCAGAAGTCGAGATTGAGATCGATCGTCACTTCCAGAAGATTGCGGGTATCGACCGCGTACGCTGCGGACGCAGCCGGCTCACCCGGAACGAAGATGTCGATGCTGCCGTCACCGAGGAAGCGCACCGTGCGAACGGCCGGCGTGTCGAAGAGAAACGCCAGTTCCGCGTCCGGGTCGAGCCCGACCGAACTGACCAGAACTTCCGAACGGAAGTAGAAGACGCGGCACTCGGAAAACTCGGTCAGGTCGAATCCGACCTGATCACCGTCACCGTCGGTGGAGTCCAGCATCAGCGGTTGGGCGGCGAGCGCTCCCACCGCGGCCTGGACCGTCGGAGTTCCGTCATTGATCGAAGTCGGCGTGTCCCGAGGGGTCAGACCGTAGCCCACGACGGGCGGCGCGCCCACGGTGTGGGGCGGACTACCGAAGTCGACGTCATAGAGAGCAACGTCTGCCTGAGCGGTACCGGCGACGGAGACCGTCGCGGCGAGAAGAGAAAGAGTGAGAGTCCTGAATCGGCGTGGCATCAGCCTGCCTCCTTATAGAGCTGAGTTGGGGCCGAAAGACGAGCGGGGCGGGGCTGCCTGACTCGTCCTCCTAGGTTGCGGCGACCAATCGCGCCGGCAATCTCCCCATCTCAAGCCGGATGCCAAGCAGAGAGAGATCTGTTAGTCGCTTTGTTTCAACCACTTAGGCGGGGGGCAAGCTACCTGTCAGTAGCTCCTCGAAGGTACCTACCCGGCGCGGAACTCCGCGATGACTCGTAACAGGCTTTAGCTAAACACCTTAGGTAGGGCGCGGATTTCCGCGAGGCGGCGGGCCGCGCGATCGACTGCGACCCCGGATAGACGGGATTGGACGCAGCTTTCCGGGACGTGAGCAGGAGGCCACGAGCCACGACGGAGGCACGGAGCCCAACGGAAGACCTTCCCCGTTCTTCCGCCGAGCCCCGAAGCCCCCGAAGGCGAAGCCGGAATCCCACCCGGGCGCGGACCCAGGCCGGTCTCCGACGTCTCCACCAAGGCGAGTCGACACTTCCGAGCCGACTCAAAACCGAGCCCTCGAGCCACAACAGCGGACGCGAACTCAGCCTCTCCTACCTCTAAAACGAAGAAGCAGCCCCGATTCGGCCAACTTTCTTCTCAAACAGCAAAAAACCTTTCGGACACGCCGACGACCTTTTGATCCGGCGTCCCGAGGTTCTCGTGTGTCATCGAATCGAGGCGAAAGGCGCACAGAAGGCAGGCCTTCGGTTGTTCCTGAACGGCCTCACACGGGCTCCCAGCGTCCGCGCTCCATAACAACGACGGGACGCTCGAGACCGGGCGTGAACGTCGGCCGTCGCCCTCCCAACAATTACCTAACATCACTTCATGCCGCAAAGTGCCGACAAACAAACCAGGTGAGGAGTTTTGTTGATTCAATATTAGTCAATGGCTAGCCTAGCTCTGGATCTGTGAAGACCTCCGGGGCGAAGGGACGGCCCTATGAAACTCACAATCTCTACGCGCTTCCGAATCGCCGCGCTCAGTACTGCGCTTGTCGTCGGATCCTGGACGTCTCCCACTCTCGGCGAGATATCAAACTCGCAGCCCGACTTTCTGAAGGTCTCCGGCCGCTGGGATGCCGGCGGCTCCCCCGAAGCCAACTGTCGAGTCCACGTTGAAGAACTGACGATCGGCTTCAAGGAACCGACTCCCGCTCTGAACAGCGCTCTGGCCAAAGCCGTCGACGTGTGGGGCAGTGTTTCTGGATTGCCGCGCTTCCGAATCGTCAACTCCGGCGAGGCGGACATACGGATCCACGAGTACCGTGGGCGAACGCTTCCGGGGCTCACGAAACGGTTGGCTTCCTATGAGTCGGCCCGAACCTTGGTCCAGTTCGATCCGGCGACGGCGGCGATCCGTGGAGCCGATGTCTATCTGAACGCCAGCCACTGGTTCCTGCTCTATGAGTGCAACGGAGGCGGGATCGGCGCCCCGACGAGCGACCGACAAATCGCGCTCGACGTTGTCCTCGCACACGAACTCGGTCACTGCCTGGGGATCGGACACACAGGCCAAAGCGGCAACCTGATGAGAGAGGCGCTGACACGCCAGCCCTTCGGAGAGCGCCGCCCACGAACGTGTACTGCCAAGCTCGGTGACTGGGATCTCGCGGCCGTCCGTGAACTCTATGCCTTGCAATGAGGTTCAAGCCTCACGGCGCGGCGACCGACGAGAAAGTGATGATCCCTCCAGCCGAACTACCGATCCGTCGGGCTTTTGGAATCCGAGCGCGGATCTTTCCGTGACCAGATTCGACTGAGCAGGGGAATCATCGCTCCTCCTACGTTGGCCGGAGCGAAGTCGGGCAGCGGCAGTTTCTCTCCACGTCGAATCGCTTGCACGAAACCGCGCAACATGACGCCGATCAGACGCACTCGCGACGACAGACTCGTCTCCGGTTCACGTCCATTCGGGGACAGCAGAAGTAGCGTCTCATCGTCATCCAACGGTCCCTGGCGCCAGGATTCAAGTCCAGTTACGAGAGCCTCGAGAAAGCCACTGCCTTCCCGCGGATCCAGTTTGGAAACGAGATCGAGCAAGCCGTGCTCGTCGAGTTGCGTTCCGTCCGGGCGGGCGGCTTCGGTAACGGCGTCGCTGTAGAGCAGAACGAAGTCACCGTGATCCAGAGAACTCGAGTGCGAGTAGTAGTGGACCTCGTCGAGAATGCCCAAGGGAAGGTTGGCGATCTTCCCCTTCGGAATGCCGGGCCCCTCCAGCACCGCCCATGAGGCGTCGTCCCGGCGGAAGACCAGGGGCCGGGGATGACCCGCGTTGGTTACCTCGAGTTCCCGAGTCGGCGCAAAGAATGTCGCGGCCACCGCAGTCGCAAACTGGCCGCGTTGGATCAGGGTCTTGAACTCTCCGTTCAGTCCCTGAACGAAGAGATTCTGGTCGAGCGTATTGACATGGCGTCTCATCAGAACGGCCAATTCGCGGGCCACTTGCGCGACTTCATCCCCGTGACCGCTGACATCTGCGACGAGAATTCGAATGATACGACCCGTGCCGCAGCTCGACAGGTAGTGGACATCTCCCCCACCGCCGTCAGAGCTCTCTTCGCCCTCGAAAGGCACTGTGGAAACCCAGGCGTCCAGACCGTGCATCTCCACCTTGCGGAAGCTGCGGCGGTTTCCACCCCAGACCTCCATGCATTGCAGTGCTACGTCCGGTTCGAGTTGTCGTGTCACCGTACACGTCCCCTTCAGGCGGTCCGTCCCGTCCATAGGAATGTAACGGCTTCAGCCGGGTTCGTCTTCCACTTCAATGGTCAACGAATTCGCCGGGCCGAAGTCACGACGGATACTGTGGCCTGAGACCGGCTCCTTATCCGCCTTCGAGGCTCTCTCCTTTGCGGAGTCGCAGTCTGCCGTAGCGAAACAGGGAGAGAATCGAGAGCCAGATATGTGTCAGGGTCGGAAGAAGAGCCGAGGCTCCCATGACCATCCCAAAGTAGATGTTCCGCGCGTGGGTCCGTGGATCCTGCACGGCCGCGACGACCCGTGACTCGTACTCGTCGCCGCGCGCCTGAAGGGACTCCGGCGCGAGTTGTACGAAACTGACCAACCAGCCCGACACGGTGAAAACAAAGAGCACCCACCACGTCGCCACGATCGCAATGACCAGGTCGATGCTGAGGTGCGCAATGTAGCTGGACGTCGACTGGGCGAGTAGGGCTCTTCGCGCGATCCAGACCGTCACGAGTAAGGACGCCGTATCGAACACGGCTCCGAGAAAACCAACCGGGAACATGATCAGCGTGTAGTGCGTGGGCTGGTACGACATGACCCAGGGATGAGCGGTCAGGATCGCCAACCAGTAGCAGGTGATGTTGAGGACGACAAAGAAGAGGAAAACCCAGAGAAAGAAGAATCGCGTTTCGGCCCGCTTGATCTCATAGCGACGAAGCAGCCCCGCCAGCGAGGTCTTCCAGATTCCGATCATAGAAACGTTGGATGGATTCAATAGAAGGCTCCTATCGCCGGTCGATACTCTGGAGCTTCGGTGTCGGTTCCGTATGCGATGGTCTGGATGACATAAACTCTATGCGTATGAGGTGCATCTCAGAAAACAGAGGTGGTGTCTCAGTTTTTCGAGTCGGGGTGCGAGTCGGGGCTCGAGTCGGGGTTCGAGTCGGGGTTCGAATCGGGACTCAAGTCGCTGTTCGTTTCGGAGTCCCTGCGGGAGTCCGTGCGAGAGTCCGCGCGGGCGTTCGGGTCAGTGCCCTTCTGGGAGTTCGAGCCGGAGCGCGAGTCGTTTACGTCTCGATTGGACTCGGCGGGAGCCGCATTCCTTTCGGCGATGCGACTGCCTGCGCCGCTCCGACCTGCACTCCTTCTGCGCCGATCCGCTTCGACCCCGCGCGCTTGAGCGCGACAGGAATCGCAGAGCTTCCAACCACGCCTTGTCTGCGATTCCGACAGTCGATTCTCGCAGTTCTCGCACTGGATCCCAGGCATCTCTAGTCGTCCATGCCGATTCTGCGCAAGCGGTCCTGGAACCAGGAGGCGTCTTCTATGTCAGCGGTCGTGTCGTAGAAGATGCCAAAGTGCAGATCCAATCCTTCCGCTGGATCTTCGGGTCTCTGGATCCAACGATTGTTTCCGTAGGTGGCGGACAGATTCTCTTGCTGATCGGAATCGAGCTCCAGGTACCGATCGTCGCCACCGAGATCGAGAAACATTCCAATCTGAGTCGCTCTCGCCTGGTAGTTGGCTTCGATGCCGGGCGACAGCTTTCCGGCCGAGAAGTCTGTGCTCCCGAACCCCTGTCGGTTCGCATGAAGCACGTAGGAGTCATCCCCCGCTCCGTCCACGAAGAAAGCCTGCGATGTATTGATCGCGGCGCCGATCCCCTGCCACCCGAATCGATAGACATCGTCTCCCTCGCGATCGAAAAGTATCGCCACCGTGAAGTCGTGTCCGAACCCCATCCCGGTTCGGGCATCAGCGAGTCCAATGTACTCATCGTCGCCCGCCTCGTCGAAGAGACCTCCGATGCAGAAGTGCGCACCGGATGCGATCGAGAACGTCGTTGCGCAGTACCGGTCGTTGCCGGACTTGTCATAGAGAAACCCCATCCCGTACCAGTAGCCGGAGCCTTGCGTCCAGTTTCCGGAGAGGTAGTCGTCGTTCCCTCCCAAGTCAATCAGCGTACCGAGGCCTCCGCCCCAGGAGTGGCCGTCGGTGATGTCGCCGCGACGCCCCATTCCTGCGCCCTGCCCGCTGGTTCCATTGACGTACTCGGCCGAGTGCGAATAGTCGGGGCGCGGCACCTTCCGCGAGTCTGTTTCGGCGCTGTAGACATCATCGCCGGTGTAGTCGACCAAGGTCCCAACTCCGCCGATTCCTCCATAGCCCTGAGCGAGTCCATCCATGAAGTAATGGTCACTCCCGCCGCGGTCGAAGAGCAAACCGACTCCGAAGAATCCGCAACCTTGCCCGGCGGTTCCCAACACATAATGGTCGTCTCCATCCATGTCGGCGAGAAGGCCGGTTCCGAAGAATCCGTAGCCTTGTGCGCAGCGTCCCGCTTCGTATTCGTCTGTACCCACAACATCAATGAGGACGCCGGTACCGAAGACGCCGGCGCCTTGGCTCAAGGTCATCTCATCAGGCACTTCGTATCGGTCGTTACCAGAGAGGTCCACGGCAATGGAGACAGGAAGTGTCGGAGACGATGTCGCACCGATGGACTCCCGGTACGTGTCGTTTCCGCCAAGGTCGACAAGAAGAAGGATCTCCCGTTCTTCATGGACGTCATCGCTTGCTGAACCGACGACGATGCGTCCCGCTGGCGTCCAAAGGTCGAGGCTCTGCTCCACGAGCGCATGCGACCGCGTCCCTCGCTTCTCGGTGTAGAGCCTCGTTTCCGCTGCGCTGAGCGTTCCTTCTTCTGCGGGTGTCACGGATGAATTGGGAACAAGCCGCGGGCCCGCAAAGCGGCTGGAGCTACGCCCGCGCTCTGACCACCTTTGAAGATCAATCGCCAGTCTGTTCGCGGCAAAGACCGCCTTGCGCGAAGACGTCACGAGAGCGGCTCGATCGAGACTGTCGTCGATGTCTTCGACCTGATGGAAGTATTCTGCACCACCCGACTGCGTGTCTCCCCAGTCCCGGACGTTCCACAGTTCCAACACGTCCCGCATGTCGACATTGCGGAACGCCTTCCTGTGCCACTGCCGGGACTCGTGCAGATCGAGCACAGCCTGGGCGAGAATCCTTCGAAGTTCAGGATCCAACGAAGCGACCTTGGCCGTAATGACGTCCCTTTGCGAAGGCCAGCTCGGCGGGGTTTCGAAGGTCACAGGGTCCAGCGTTCGGCCGGAGTCGTTCCACAACTCGACGATGGCATTCACCAGCGGATCGGACTCGTCGGGCTTTCGCGTCATTCCCGCGTTGTACGCTCGGAACCCCGCGATGTAGGGATCCCATCCCGTGAAGTAAGCCAGTTTAAAGAGAGCAACGGCCTGGGAATCCGAATAGCTGGGCTCCAGAAATCCCTCCCCCGCCCTGGCCATGATCGAGATCGTTGGATAGATCGCGGACGGGTCCATGAACAGATCGTTGAAGAGCCGGTTCTGGAAGCGAATCTCATTCGGATCCGGATAGCGGAGCCAGTGGGAACGCGGAGAGTAGCCGATGGACTCCGGGGAGACTCCAGCTCTCGTGAACGCAGCCTCCAACGGGTCGATGTCGTTCTGTGCGTGCGCAGAGAATGTCCCGACCACGAGCGTCAGGCTGACAGCCACCACCACTGATCGAACTGAAGTGCCTATCCGCGTGCCGGTCATGGTTCCCCCATTCGAGTCGACATCGGGCACTGCGCTGTGGCGTGCTACCGTCCAATGCGTCGACTGTTCGCGAGATCTACTACGCTGGCGATTCTGCCCACATCGTATCCCTACCCGGGGCACGTCGTAAGGACTCAGTTGGGTCGTCTACAGTTGATCGATGACCGGACTGAAGTTGTTCCACTCAGCGTGGAAACTCGCGGCGTCTCGGGGCCGGAACAAAGCAGCGACGACCAACCGAAACAACACGGCTCGAAGGAGGAGCTGTGAACTTTCCTCGGCCGGTAGGCCCAGCTCGAAAGTGAGATCGACAGGCGCCCCCTCCCAGGCGATGGCATCGGCAACAAGAATAGCGGAGGCGAAACGAACGTCGCCGACTCCAGGAGAGAAGTCGATGACGAGCGGAGGGAGGTTGTCGTCGAAGAGAATGTTGCCGCACATGTCCCCGTGCATGATCGAGGTCGGTCGCGCCAGGGAACGGCGGCGCTCGAAGAGTGCATGCAGTCGGGCCTGGATCTCTGCGTCGAGGTCACCAGGAAGTGCAGCTTCTTCCCAGGCGATATCGTTCCCCACGGACCAAAGATCCGAGGCGGGCGGCATCGTATCCCGCGACGTTGAACGCAGGGATTCGTGGAATGCTCTACAGACACAGAGCTTCTGCGTCCAGTTTCCCCGAACTTCCCGTCCGGGCTCGTACGCCGTGGCTCCCCACCCGAGAAACGCGTAGTTTCCGGAGCCGTCGATTCGCGGGCGAGAAACCCGAAACGCAGGGTTGTCGACCGTGTTAATCAATCGGCAGGCCCACTCGTAGCGGTCCGGGTTCTCGACCGGCTTGAGGACGAGATCGCCTACACGGAAGGCTTGCCCCTGACCTCCGGCGAGGCGCTCTGCCGGGCCATCCACACCGAAAGCCCGGCACACATCTGGAGGTACAGAGCCAAAACGGAGGGATGTCTCGCGTTCACGTGACATGTCAGGAGAGGAACACGAGACGCGGCCCCGCTCAAGGGTGCGAACCGGCGGGGTCCGCCTCGTTCGTTGGCCACCGACTCAGACGTGCATCGTCATTTTGTAGTCGCGGCTTCTCTCCATGACCTTCACGACCAGATCCTGCGAGACCGAAGATTCCCGCGCGTCGTCTCGGTTCGCATCGATTCCGAACTCGTGGAAGAACTGTTCGAAGCCCCGAGGGCTCCACCCCGACACGAAGCGACAGGGCACCTCTCCGCGATTGATGAATGTGTGGACGACTCCGGACGGAACGTCGTAGCTATCGCCTGCCGACAGCGAGATCCATTTTCCGTCCGCCATGACATCGAGTACGCCCTCGACGACGTAGAAGACCTCCGAAGCATCTTCATGAGTGTGCGGAGGCGGACCCGGAACGTCAGGATCGGAGGTGACCTCGATCAGGGCATAGTCGCCGGTGGTGGGCAGGTGGCGAACCTGGTGGCCCAGCACCCAGAGGGTTTGCGTGTTCGCGTTCGTCGTCGTGGTCGTCATAGCTAGTCTCCGTTTCGGGCGGCCGCGCCGCTCTCGGTTGCAGAAATCATCCGATGGAACTCAGCTGTCCACCGGTGTCTGCACCCCCATGCGCGAAAGGAAACCGAGTGCGCCAAGAATCTTTCGTTGGAATCTGCGGACTCGCCGCCCCCGACAGGGACCTGGCTGACGCAAAAGCTCTCGCGAACAGATATCCACGCCAATGAGAAACGGGCCGGCGTGACCCGGCCCGTTGATGAATCTCTACCGTCTACTGAGGAAAGACTTAGCGGATCAGGGTCATCGCCTTCGAGACCTGCCCCTTCGTCGTTTCGAGCACGTACCAGTAGGTTCCGGCCGCGGCCGGCGTCCCGCTGTCCGTCATTCCGTCCCAGGTGACGGAGTGCTCTCCGGCGGGGAGATCGCCGCTCCTCAGCGTGGCGATGCGGCGTCCCTGAAGGTCGAAAACCGAAAGTTTGGCCTGGTCGTTCTGCTCCAACGAAAAGTTGATTCCCGTGACCTGGGTGAACGGATTCGGGGCGTTGGACAGTCGAGCCCCATCCGCCCACGTCGGGAGATCCGGCGCGTCGGACGAAGCCGAAGCGAAGTTGATGTTGTCGTAGAAAATTCCCGAACCTTCGAAGTCGGTTGCCGTATTGAGGAATCCGAACTGAAGCAGCTGTCCCTCTTTTGAAGCATCGATGTCCAGACTGAGCGTGAAGCCGGACCACTCGACCGGAATCGAGCTCATGTCGAGCACTTCCTCGCTCGTTACCGCAAAGTCGTCAGCAGGATCGATCGTCCGTACGAACGCTGCTGCCGTGGAGCCTCCGGTGAGGTTTCCCAGCTTCGCGTTGAAGTCGAAGGCCCACGTCTGCTCCGTGTCCTCGCCACGAATGAAACGCTCCTGGTAGACGAAGGACTCGATGACGCGGTTGTTTCCGTGGTCCGGGTTGCTGTAGTCGCTGTAGACGCTCAGCTGCTGGGCTCCCTGCTCCGCGCCGCCCTCCCCGGTGACAACCGCGGAGAACCCGAATTCGTGGTTGGGTGCCGGAAACGGGCCGTAGTTGTAGAGGAATCCACCCCCGGAGTCCGTCACGTTCGCATAAACGATCCAGCCGTCATCGGCCAAGGCATCGGCGTCGGACTCACTGAGGCTTTCGAAGTTCTGCATATAGAGATCGACCGGATCCATCGAGTAGACGTTGATGTTGTCGTAGAAGATCCCCGTCCCGTCGTAGTCCGTCGACTCGTTAAGGAAACCGAACTGGAAGAGCTGCCCCTCCAGACTGGCGTCAATGTAGAGATAGACGGAGTAACCGTCCCAGGTCACCGGGATCGAAGTCATGTCCTCGGTGACGAAGTTGGTCAGCGCGAATCCGTCGTCCGGGTCCAGGGTCTTGATGAAAGCCGCGGCCGTCGACGGCGGCTCGATGTTGCCGAGCTTGGCGTTGAAGTCGAAGACCCAAACCTTGCCGACGTCAGCGGCAGTGATCGTCTGCTCCTGGAAGACGTTCGACTCGACCGTGTTCCCGTTGGCGTGCTCCGCGCTCTCGTAATCACTGAAGATCGTGAGCTGCTGCGTGCCCTGCTCGGTTCCCCCTTCGCCGCTGGCGACGGCAGAGAAAGCCGCGCCCGTGTTCGGCGCCGGGAAGGGGCCGTAGCCATAGAGATAATCACCACTCGAGTTGTAGATGTTGCCGAAGACGATCCATCCGTCATTGGCAAGAGCATCCGGATCTACCTGGATGAGACCTTCAAAATCCTGGACGTACGGCGTGATGGCCAATCCCGAGGCGGGCATCAGGCACAGGGCGGCAGCCGTAAGGAGCGCGGTATTCCGAGCGTTCATGGATGTCACCTTCCTAGTGCGGGAGTTGCTGCTTTGACTCCGTTCCGGCGGGCGCCTGCTCTTCTTAGGTCGAGTCCCGTTCGGACGGCTTCGTTCTAACTCTGGACTCTTCATTATGGACTTTGTTCGGTCATCGAACAAAGCGTTTTTGAAGATTGGGCCCCGAAAGGTAACCTACTGACTTGTAATCCCTTACCGCGCCCGGCCTTGTACTTCCCTCAGCGCCGAAGATGGACGATGGAGCGGGAAAGGGACGCCTCACCGGATTGAAGCCTCAGGAAGTAGACACCGGTAGAGACGCGATCGCCGTTCTGGTCCCGTCCGTCCCAATGGACTTCGTGACGGCCTGGGTCGAAAGACCCCGCAGATTGAAGGGAACGCAGGCGGCGGCCGGCGATGTCAAAGAGATCGAGGCGGACAGAGCCGGCAGTGGCCAGTTCCAGATGAAAGATCCACCCACCCTCCACGTCGCGGATCGGGTTGAGCTGGAGCGATCGGTCGGAGCCCGCCCCTAGTGCCGTCGCGCGATCGCCACCGGGCCCGTTTGCGTTTGGGTTTGGGTTTGGGTTTGGGTTTGGGTTTGCGTTTGGGTTTGCCTTCGCGTTTGCGTTGTCATCACAGCCCGGACCAAGTGCGCCCGGCAACTCCGGACAGGACAGCGCAGCCGCCGCAATCAGCGGAGACTTCTCCCATAGACGAAGATCTCCTCCGTCCAGATCGCAGAACCCCGGATCGATGGACCGGTTGCAGTGTCGGCCTACGAGGGCTTCGAGAAACTCGTGCTCCCAATCACCACCGGAGTTGCCATAGATGACCGTGTTCTCGATCCTCAAACCCGGCGCCATCGGGACGTCTTTGTCGAACCCGAGACTCGGCCCGTCGGCAAACGCGATGATCGTGTTGGACATCTTGAGGGTTCCCTCCACGACTACGACGTGTCCCTCCGGCACCTCGTTGGAAACAAAGCTGCAGTGGTCGACCTCGATCTCCGCATTGTGGGCACGGGCGTCGATGATCGCATCGGGAGACGTGTTGTCGTAGAAGACGGTGTCCGTCAGCTCCACGGTCGCGTGCGCGTCCACTACGATTCCCGTTCCGGTGCTTCCCTCGATCCAGCACCCGTCGATTCTCAGTCGCCGGAAGTTGATCCCTTCATCTACGAAGAAGAGGTCTTCGTTACCGATGAGTTCACAATCCGAGAGTTGGAAGACGCAGTCGCCGCAGACGTATCCAAGCCTTCCCGAGTTTCCCAGGAACTGGCTGTTCTCGATGGCGGTCGAGTGGATGCCGT
The DNA here is from genome assembly GCA_030431975.1 of bacterium. Classification (GTDB taxonomy): domain Bacteria; phylum Eisenbacteria; class RBG-16-71-46; order CAIMUX01; family CAIMUX01; genus JACKCR01. The sequence goes on from JAUIHP010000001.1 coordinate 433,489, forward strand.
CGATCTCGATCAGAGACGTACCTTGTCCGCGGCGAGAGACCATTTCGCCTCCGCCCGAAAAACTGCAGTCCGTGAACCGGGAAGAGCGACCACCGTAGAGCGAGATTCTTCCGCTGTCGTCGAAGCGCGAATGAAACACTTCGAAGTCGATCGAGTCATCCTCGCTCACCCGAAGCTGGATCGCATTCTCGTTTCGTATGAACTGACAGTTCTCGATCCGGGTTGTCCCGTGTGTCTCCCCACCTCGAATGGAAACGGGCCAACCCTGGTTCTCACGGAAGGAACAGGTCCTCAGAATGAGATCGACATCTTCTCCGAACGTACGGATACACCCTTGCGTCTGATCCCGAAAGAAGCAGTCATCGAAAGAAATCTCACTCCGATTCTCCTCCAGGACCCGCTCCACGAGAACAGCAGCCTCCCCCTCGTTCCCCATGAACCAGCAACTGTCGAAGTCCACGCTGATCGCGTCGGCGATCAAGGCGACCGAACCGCCTTCTCCCTTGTTGTCGGAGAACCTGACGTTGCCAAAGGCAACCCGCCCGGATTCGACATAGACAGCGCCGCCGGCACCCTCCGACCGCGCGCCGGTCAATGTCAGATCCAAAACCAAGTTGATCCGATCCTCATTGCTGACGAAGAGCAGGCCCCGGGAGGGCATCTCTCCATCACTGAAATCGAGGATGCACGCGCTGGGATCTCCGGACTCGGAGCGGAGGATCAAACTCTTTCCCCGGAAGTCGATGTTGCGGTTTCCTGCCCCAGAGAAGGTCCCGTCGAGGAGAGCGATCTGATCGGAGTCGGCAGCGGCGTCGATGGCCGCCTGAATGGTTGGATAGTCTCCCGATCCGTCGGGAGCGACGGTGAGGATGGCTGCATCGGTACTGTCAGCCAATGCCGCGAGGAAGCAAACGACAGCTATGCCGGACACGAGTCCGGACCACTTCGAAAGGACCATGAAGCCCCGCCTTTCGGTTGTACTACGAGTTGTGCGGCCGACCCGAGTCTTGTGCTGTTCCGAGGACACCGGCAGTGTACTACCGTGTACCTTGGACACTCCAGCGACATGCTCCAGCGGAACTGCATGATGGGTGAAGAATGAAGACCTCCGTAAGAGTCATCGGGACGCTTCGGGTCGTTCGTGGCCGCCGAACGACCACGAAGTTCCGAACGCAGCAGGCTGCCGGCCTCCTCGCCTACCTGGCCTGCCATCGGTCCCGCCCCGCCTCCCGAGATTTGCTTCTCGAGGTGCTATGGCCAGGCGAGGATCCGTCACTAACCCGACAACGTCTCAGCCAGGCGATCTGTTCGATCCGGCGCGTGCTTGAACCCGATCGGTCCTCCCACGGGAAACTCGTCCATGCGGACCGGGATTCGGTGCGACTGACGACCAAGGTGGACATAGACCTCGAACATCTCCGGCAAGCCTTGCGCGACGCGGAAACGGCCAAGGACCCGATCGAGCGCAACCTTCAACTGGAGCGCGCCATGAACGTGTACCAAGGTCCGCTCCTTGAAGACAGGACAGAGGAGTGGATTCATCCACTTCGGACAAGCCTGGAAACGCAGGTCAAGAACGCGTTCGACGGGCACCGCCAACGTTTCGAAACCTCGGGGGATCTGAAACGAGCCGAAGCACTGGCGTATCGCGTCGCCGCGCTGGACCCCTACGACGAGGACGCACACACGAGCTGGTTTCGGCTCCTGACGGCACGTGGAAAGAGAACAGAAGCGTTGCGTGAGTATGAGGCGTTCGCGCAACGACTCATTACGGAACTGGGTATCGCTCCGGATCCGGATACGGCTGAGATCGTGGCCGGCAACGTCGTCGACGCCGCGAAGAAAATCACTCCGTCCGCATCGCATGCCGAATCGCAACCATGGTCGGGTTCGGTTCGTGAGGGGGCCACGGCTTGTTTGACCGTGATCGAAGCCACAGACACGGCCGCCCGGAGCAGTCTTGTTCGTGTCCTGCGCCTCTCCGGAAACAGGGTCGTCTCCCATCAACTCGGCAAAGGACGAACCGCTGTAGCGTTTCTACGAGCATCCGAGGCGTTGTCGGCCGTTTCGGCAATTCGCGACGCCTGGAGGAAGTCAGGCTCGGACGGCGCCCCTCCTTCGATTGTCGCCTCGATGACCGAGATCCAATCCGCGGAAGCCGTCCTCGACGGCGAGCTCGTCCACGAACTGGCTCGAGTCCTGGAATCGGTGGAACCCGGCTGGACTCTGGTCACCCGGACGGTGCTCGAACTTGCCCGTCCCGGAGAGGTGGGAGCGATCGCCGTCCGCAGCCTCGCACCCCAAGAAGACCAATCATCCAAAGTAGGAGTCGAGCCGGACGAGAAGGCGGGCGTCGGACCGAAGCCGGAATACTTCGCGCTGCGCGCGCTTTCCGCACCCAGGTCCGAAGACCCGGTCAGCAAGTTGGACGAGCGGGCCCGAACCAATCTAAGCCCGGCAAGGACTCGATTCTTCGGACGTGAAGCAGAGATGGCCGAGGTTACAGAACGCATTCTCGCCGGCGACCGGATCCTCACCCTACTCGGGCTCGGTGGCACCGGAAAAACTCGTCTCTCCCAAGAAGTCGTCCGGGCTCTTGAATCCGACCTCGAGGGAGGCGCCTGGTTTGTGGATCTCTCGTCGGCGTCTGACCCTCGACAGATTTTCTCCGAAGTCTGCTCCTCAGTCGGACTGACCGTTCGTAGGAATCAGGAACCCCTCCCCCTCCTCTCCCAACACTTCGCTGGAACCCACACACTGGTCGTCCTCGATAACCTGGAGCAACTCCTGCCGAATGCTGCGGCCCACATCGAGTCGCTCTCGAGCGCACTGCCGAATGTTCGCCTCCTCATTACGTCCCGGCGTCCTGTGGGGCTCGACGGAGAGCATCAGGTAAGGCTGCCTCCCCTGCCTGTTCCTGAGCTCTCGCAGACTCCGGAAGCCTCGCAGACCGTGGCCAGCATGCAGATGTTCCTCGATCGAGCCAGGGTTCATGAGCCCGACTTCCGCCTGACGTCACGAAACCTCGACTCTGTCGTTCGACTGGTTCGCCACCTCGAAGGGCTGCCTTTGGCACTCGAGCTCGCGGCGGCACGCGTTCCCATTCTCAGTCCATCACAGATCATGCGGCGGTTCGAGAATCGGACGGACGTCAACGATCGGCACGAACAAAAGCCGGAACGACATCGACGTCTTGCGAACGTCATCGACTGGAGCTACCGGATGTTGGACCGGCAAGCCCAGCGTGTTCTCGCAGCACTCTCGACATTTCGCGGCAGCTTCGACCTCCCGGCCGCTGAGTCGGTGCTCGAAGATCCACTCGTGGGTGACGCCCTCGCCATTCTTGTCGACGCGTCACTGCTCGTCTCGGAGTACGGTGACGAACCCAGGTTCAAGATGCTCGAGACGGTACGGACCTACGCCGCCGCCAAGCTGAGCCGGGCCCAGGCGACCCGGCTCGGTGACCGGCACGCGGAACACTACGCCCGGATGGCGAAGTCCCTCTCTCCCGACCTGGTTGGAGGTAACACCGGAGGAACGGTGCATCGTCTCGAACGTGAGGATGCAAACTTCCGCGCCGCCATCGACTACTGGACGACATCGGCAGAGAGAGCCCGCAGCAGGAAGGGACGGAGGCACGCCCTCGCCAGCATCGTGAGAATGGTCGACAGCCTCGCGGAATTCTGGACGCTGCGCGGTCAGTCAAGGGAAGGGCTCGCCCTCGTGAAGAAGATTCTTCAGGAAGAGTCCGAGTTGTCTCCGAAACTTCTCGCCAAGGCTCTCTTCTTTGCCGGAACATTCGCCGAGCACGCGGGCCGCTTCGAAGAATCGGACCCGTTCCTAACCCGCGCCGTCGCCCGACTGCGCGAACTCGGAGACGACGATTACCTTGCCCGAGCTTTGAAAGCGCGGGGTGTTCTCGCGTTCGACCGGGGACAACTCGACGACGCAGAGACCTTTCATCGGGAGGCGCTCGAACTCCATCGGGAGCTGGGTGACGTCCGCGCCACGGCGCAATCCATCCAAAACCTGGGTAATGTCCATTCGGCACGAGGAAACTTGGCCGAGGCGCGTTCCCACTTCGAGGAGAGCCTCTCCCTGAAGCGATCACTTGGATCGAAGCGTGACCTCACTTCAACGCTGATGGGCCTGGGCAACCTGGCCGAAGTCCAGGAGGACTTTGACTCCGCCATCCGCTATCACCAGGAGTGCCTGGCCATCAGCCGAGAGATCCGCGACGAGCGCGCCACCGCCATGTGCCTGGCCAACCTTGGCTCAGCAACGGCAAGGCACGGAGAACGAGAGAAGGGCGTCGAACTTCTCATCGAGTCCGCAAAGTTGCACGAAGTGGTGGGCGGGGAGATGTTCTTCGCGCGAAGCCTCGTCATGATCGCTCTCCTGCCGGGGATCGAGGAACATGACGAATGGGTCGCCCCGGTTTTGGCCGCCGGCGTTGCTCGCCTCGAGTCGCTGGGCGTCACCATTCCGCCCGCCATTCGGGATGAGATTGCCGAGAAGCAGCGACGCCTCGATGCCTCATTGGGCCACGCCCGCCTGCTCATGCTTTCTGAAGAGGGACGTTCGATGGCCGACAGCACAAGCGAGTTGATCGAGCACCTCACCTCGCCGCGGTGACGCTGAGTCGCCAAGTGGCGAATCTCGATCCGGATCCTGACCAGCGTTCGGATCCAGAACAGGCCAGCCTGTCGAGCATCGCAACTGTTTGCCTAGACTCGCGTTAGCCCCCGTACGATCTGCGCCGGACCCGGCACAGACCCACCTAAGCTGTTGCCGCAAAACACCTTCTCTTGTTCAGACCTGGTTCAGGGCATCCATCGATTCTGGCATCGGTCCCGGAAACGCTCCGGACCGCCTTGGAGCCCAAACCGAAGGAGCACACAGATGTCGACCCAGAAGTCTTTGAAAGAGAAATACATAGAGTCGTTCCGGTCGCGCCGGACCTGGATAGGTATTGGAATCGTCCTCGTCATCGGGATCTACGCCTGGAATGAAGACGAAGGCACGATGAACGGCAACTACGACGAAGGGTACGGGGCCGGCGGACCCGGCTATGCGGCGCAGGGAAACGAGTTCGGAAACCCAGCGGGCCAGGCGACCCCAGCCTCCTACGGCGCTGGAAACCCCGGACGCGGATCCGGAAACGGGTTCGGAAGCGGGCCCGGATCCGGATCCGAAAACACATTCACCAGCGGCCAGGGCAACGGTGGTGGCCGCGTGCAGATCATCGATCGTGGCCTGCAAATGGTGAGAGCCACAGTCGACATCCCCGCAGGCTGGAATCTCCAGCAGGACATCGCGACGAATCCACAAACGGGTGAGCCGATTCGCTATCAGGTCGACCTCTTCGGTCCGGAGGGACAGGTCATTCGAAACGGCGGACCGACAATCTACGCATCGCACATGGGCCAGAGCTTCGAGCAGATGTGGCCGCAGGTCGCCCGAAGACTTTTGCAGGGCGTGGTCGAGAACCCAAACATCGGCTCCCTGAACCACAGCCAACTGCTTCAGCAGGTCCACTTGTTCCGCCAGTTCGCACAGGGAGGCCAGGCCCAGGGCCTCGAAGCCCCGGTTCGCGGGACTCGCAATGGACGCCCGTTCTCCGGCCGTGTCTACGTGATTCATGCGCCGATGGGGCAGGTGGGAATGTTCCTGACGTCTCTGGTCGCTAGCCCGGATGAGCTTTGGCCCCAGACGGAGTCTTTGAATCTGCGTATTTCCAACAGCACCCAGGTCTCTCCTCAGTTCGATCAGGCGATGGCGCAGATCTCGCAGCGAAAGATGGGACAGATGCAAAACGACCACCAGCGCCGCATGGCCGCCAACCAAGCCCAGTTCGACGCAACGCAGCGGGCCTACCGATCCACGCAGCAGGCTTACGACCAATCCAATCAATCCTGGATGAACGATTTCCGAAGTTCGGGCGGCGGCTATGGGGAGACCTATGGCGGCAGCGACTACTCCAGCCACAACGCACTGATCGACGGCATCCACGAGCAGCAAACCTTTCAGGATCCCTACTCCGGACAGCAAATGCAGATGGATGGTCAGTACGACTACAACTACACGGACGGGCTCGGCAACTACTACGGGACGAACGATCCGAGTTTCAATCCGAACTCATTGCAGGGGAACTGGACGGAGACGCAGCCGCTCGGACGTTGACAAGTCGGAGCGGGCATTCGTGACTGGAGTTCCGGTCGGCGGACGGAAGGGAGGCGCGTCTATCTCAGTCGCTTGCCACTTTGGGCTCCGTTCGCCGGCCTCCGCCTCTGCTCCAGAGACAGCGGCAGTGTGCTTCCGTGCACGTTCGTCAATCCAGCAACCTGCGTGAGCTTCCAGTCGAAGCTCATCGACGTAGCCCCGTCCGGGAGGTGATCTACGCAGTTCGTCCTCTTGAGAATCGGGGTCGACGAGAAGCTGGAAAACGGGGCCTCACCGAGAACCCACCAAGGATCGAAGTGCCACAGTCGGCCGAGTTCGCCGATGCGTTCATCCAGCTCGATCCTCTTGATCCGGGAGAGGTTCTGCCGACATGCCACGACGCGACCGAACCCCGACCGACGCGCCTGCAGACCGGCGTAGCGAGACCGGGTCACGTAAAGTTCCGGCCGATCCCAGCGCACGACCATGGACTTGTGAACCACACCCTCAGCGTCGAAGAACGGGAACACAGATACGGTCCAAGGCTCTCCCCCCGACCGATCCAGCCGGCAACGGTGCATCCACGCGGCAGTTACGGGTCGTTCCGCCAGTCTTCTCAGGGATCCGAGCATGGTGTTCTCCAAACGTAATCACAGTCCGCGAGCTTAGCCTTCGACTTCCTCGCCAAGGGTTACCCGAACGGCGTACTTTTCTTCAGCCTCCGCCTCTGAATTTCTGCTGATCTCGGCACCATCCGCAACTCCTGCCCGAAGGACATCCGGAAGAGCGACTTCCAGAGCTTCGAGGTCCTCGATCGTGGCGCGAATCTCGAGAGCAGCAACCGGCCACTTCAGGCTCTTCTTTGCCTCGGACTTCGCGCCACGGATCTTTCCGAGCACTTCTGCCGCCGCTGAAAACACCGACTCGTTGGCCGACGAAAGATCCGGAAGTTCATCACGGGATGGCCAAGCCGACGTATGGACCGAGCGACCAGCGCCCGTCTCGGCAGCCAACCTCCATGACCAAACCTCTTCCGTCACGTAGGGAACGAACGGCGCGAGCATGCGAAGAAACGCGGAGATCCCGATGTTGAGCGTCGCGATCGCGGACCGGCGGCCGGGGGTGTCCTCCTCGGCATAGGAACGCGTCTTCACCAACTCGAGGTAGTTGTCGCAGAAGTCCCAGAACGAATCCTCGGCTGCCTGCAGTGCGCCGGCGTACTCAAACTTTTCGAAAGACGAAGACGCCTGATCGATAGTCGTCCCGAGGCTGGCCAGGAACGATTGGTCAAGCGGATCGGAAACCGCACCCGCCCCTGGAACATCGCCGCCCTCGACGACACGATCGATCTGAGTGAAGACGAAGCGCGACGCGTTGAAGATCTTCGTCGCGAGTTTCTTCCCCACCTTGAAAACCGTTTCGTCGAAGGTCGTATCCGTCCCGAGTCGAGCGCGGCCGGCCCAGTAGCGCACAGCGTCGACGGAGTGGTCGTCCAACATTCCTTCCGGAGTCTGAACATTGCCCTTCGACTTCGACATTTTCTTCCGGTCCGGATCGAGAATCCATCCACTGATGACGACGTGGCTCCACGGAATCTCGTTCTCGTGCATCCACGCTTTGACGATCGTGTAGAAGGCCCATGTCCGAATGATCTCGTGCGACTGCGGACGAATGTCCATCGGGAAGAGCTTCTGATGGCGTGCGTCATCCAGTCCCCACTGGGACTGAATCTGTGGAGTCAAAGACGACGTCGCCCAGGTGTCCATGACGTCGGGATCGCCGACGAATCCTCCGGCCTGACCACGCTGATCCTCCGAGTAACCCGGCGCCGGGTCGGCCATCGGGTCAATCGGTAGAGTGTCCTCCGCAGCATAGATCGGCGAGCCGTAGTCGATCTCACCTTCGGCTGTCATCGGATACCACACCGGGAACGGAACACCGAAGTAGCGCTGACGACTGATGCACCAGTCGTGGGCCAGTCCTTCGACCCAACGCTCATACCGGGTTCCCATGAATGACGGGTGCCACTCGATTTTCTTTCCCTGCTCGATCAGTGCGTCCTTGTGCTCGAGTATCTTCACGAACCACTGACGCGTCGGGACGAACTCGAGAGGACGATCGCCTTTCTCGTAGAACTTGACCGGGTGCATCAGTTCCTTGGGTTCGCCGACCAAAGCGGCCCCCGCACCGGACGCCCCGGTTCCATCCTGTTCGAGCAGCTCCTTCGTCTTGGCTTTGGCCTGCTTGGCCGTCAATCCCACGATCTGCTCGTAGAAGTCGTGCGCACGCTGCGCGTCCTGTGAGTGGAACGGAGCTTCTCCGAAAGAAACGGGAAGCATCCGTCCGTTGAGACCAATGACCTGCTTCAGCGGCTCCTTCGAGGACTTCCACCACTCGACATCCATGGCGTCACCAAAGGTGCAGACCATGAGGATGCCTGTCCCCTTCTCCGGATCCGCATGTTCAGCAGGCAGAATCGGAACCTCGGCTCCGAAGAGCGGAGTGATCGCCTTCATTCCGAAGAGAGGTTGGTAGCGCTCGTCGTCCGGATGCGCCACGACGGCGATGCATGCCGCAAGGAGTTCCGGGCGCGTCGTCGCGATCATGAACTCGGTGGGAACGTCCGCGCCGTCTTTGCCTTTGCCAGGACCACCGTCTTTGATCCCGAAGCGAATGTCGTGCATGGCACCCGGGCGTTCCCGGTCCTCGACCTCCGCCTGCGCGACCGCGGTCTTGAAATCCACGTCCCACATCGTCGGGGATTCCGCCTGATAGACCTGACCCTTCTTGACAAGATCGAGAAAGGAGAGCTGCGAGATCTCGCGACTGTGTTCGTCGATGGTCGCGTAGGTTTCGTCCCAATCGATCGAGAGACCCATGCGCCGCCAGAGATGCTCGTAGACCTTTTCATCTTCGACCGTCAGTTTCTCGCAGGCCTCGATGAAATTCTGCCGGGAGATCTCTTCGACCGGATCCTTCTTTCCCTTTTTTGGATTCGGCTGCCATCCGTCGACGTACGGAAGCTTCGGATCGCAACGGATTCCAAAGACGTTTTGGACACGCCGCTCCGTCGGCAGGCCGTTGTCGTCCCAGCCCATCCCGTAGTGGATGTTCTTTCCCTTCATCCGCTGGTAGCGAACGATCAGATCCTGATGCGTGTAGCTGAAGACATGGCCGATATGGAGAGACCCGGATACGGTCGGCGGAGGCGTGTCCACGACGAAGGTCTCATCCCGCGTCGAAGAGGAGTTCCACTTGTGGATCTCCCAGTCGTTCCACTGCTGTTCCCAGTGAGCCTCGCGCTCGGCTGGCTTGTATTTCTGAGGAATCTCTCGCATCTCGTTCTCTCGTTGGGTCGTTGGTCTGTGGGTCTTTAGCTCGCCCGATGATCCAGGATGAAGCGACCATCTTATCAGGAACGCGGCCGGCGCGAGCACGCGATTCCGAACGGACCGGAGTGGGCCGCTGACGTGACGAACGAGATGCGCCTATGAAGTCTGCTCGGCGGTAGGTAGCAGCCGGGTCGCACTCAGTCGGGCAGCAGGCGGCGGTAGCAGCCGCGTAGCAATCGCGTAGCAGCCGCGTAGCAGCCGCGTAGCAATCGTGTAGCAGCCGTGTAGCAATCGGGCAGCAATCAGGTAGCGATCGGGTAGCAACCGGCGTCATCCATTGCCTGCTCGCTCCGGTAAGACCAGCATCAGCACTCTGCTCCCTCCCCGCGCACGAACGGGCCGAACGCGCTACACGTTGCTTCAGAGCATCCGGGCTCTGCGGCCAGACGTCGCACCCATTCGGCTTGTCGCACCACCCATCCCGAATGGGGGCTCAGCTCCTTCCCCCTTCTTCGTGAAGGATTGACGAATCGAGGTTAGTACCGGTCCAGGTTGGTTCTCTGCTCCCTCCCGAAGATCTCGCCCTCTCCACCCTGGTGGACGGTGCAGACTTTCAACAAACATTTGTTCGTTTTCTTGTCACAAAACTCTCGCGAACTTCGTTTCCTCTAGTAGAAGTCATTGTCCCGGCCACCCTCCACTTCCCGATGCAAGGTGCTCAACATGTCCGCTCTTGGCGCTATTCTCGCATCCGACCTGCTGCGGCCGGCGCATTGCGACCTCGCGGATCCTGAATCCCGGGTTCGGGAACTGGACGATGAACTCGCCGCGACTGAAGACCGCCTACGGATCGGCCGGGCACGCCGCGTGCAGTTGCTTTCGCGAATCGACGAGCTTGTCGACCCCCTCGAATTGGGCTTCTCCCACCGGCATGACTTCGCGAGGGAAGTCCTCGGAATCTCGAACCGTACGTGGCAGGAAAGCACCCGCATCTGGAGACGGCTCGAGTCTCTGCCGCTCGCTCGGTCCGTCTTCTCCGCCGGCCTGATATCCGAGGCCAAACTCTCGGCCATCCTTCCGGTCCTTAGCACGGCCAGGGAAGCTGCGTGGCTCCGGCGAAGCTCGAGGTTCTCGATCGAAAAGTTACGACGGCTGACAAAGCAGTGTCTTCGAGACGAGGACGAGAAAGAACTCCTGTCCTCCGAAGATCACCAGCCTGCTCCGGGATCCGTCGGTCATGAAGCAACGGTTGCCCTCGCCGTGGCAGCACCTGTGCGAACGAAATGGCTTTACGATTCTTTCGCGGAAACCATCGCGAGACGAGTCGGTCACCGCACTACAAGCGATCAGGTCATTGGTCTCGCCGTTGCCGAGTTCGAGTCCGCATCGCGGCGCGACTCCGCTTCTGAACTCTGCCGGAAGGTCGACTGGCCACCTCTCTTTGTGACTTCCACGGATCCCCGATCCCACAACGCGGTCATGTACACCAAGTCGTGTCCCTCCCATTCACGTCGCCGTAGAAACGAGGGAACCTCTCATGCAGTGTCCGTGCGAGACATTGCCGACTCTGCCTTTTACCGAATTCCTATACTGGACGCATACGTCTTCGGTGCAACCGGCGACGACACCGAAGTACCCGGACCATGGCTGCGGTACTGGCAAAAGGAGGCGGAGAAACGAGGCATTGATGCACCCGAGCCGGGAGAAACCGGGTGGGCGTTCTATCATGGGATCCCCGACGATCAAACGGACGGCCGGTGTTTCGTCATGTCCCGTCCTCCGATCCAACCTGCGAATGAACCACATCCCGATGAGCCACGAGACGTCGCAAGGGCCGGCACTTCGCTCGAATTGAAACGCCGGGACCGCCTCGAACGGGTCCTCGCGGCAACAGAACCGTGTCGGGCCGACGAGCAGCGGCCGGACGAACGCAACCCAGATAGTTGCGGAACAGACGGACACCATCACAATGAGTCGCCATCAGATGGACCCCCGACCTATCGAGGCTTCGAGGAGGTTCAGGAACTCCAACGACTCGAGGCGGAACTCCGAGTTCTGAATCGCCAACGCGTCCGCCTCCTTCGAGAGTTGCGCGACAACCGCTCCTATAATCGGCTGGGATTCTCGTCTTTCCGCTCATACGTCGAGGATCGCATCGAACACACAGTCCGTACCGTGAACCGCTGGCTCGGGGAACGTGACGTCTCCCGAACCTTACTTGGGGCAGAGGCAGATCCACGCCTTCGGGCAGCCTCAATCCGACAGCTCACCAAGCTGGAACGGGCAGGCGCGTCCGAACGCACGCTGAAGGTTTGGATCGACCTTGCACTGACACTCTCCTCCAAGCTACTGGAAGAGCGAGTCCATTGGGCCCTGGCCCATCATGACTTCCGGCCGAAGGTGACATCCTTCAAATCCACACCGTCCCTTTGGCCTGCCAACGACAAGTCTTGGGCCGTGATTTCACTTCGATTGAAGGCCGATCCGGCGTTGATCGGCTGCCCTTCGTTTCACGCCACCGTAGACGAAGCCATAGATGAGTCCGCACCCGAGTCCGTAGACGAGTCCGCACCCGAGTCCGCACCCGAGTCCGCACCCGAGACCGTGCCCGAGACCGTGCCCGAAAGCGGGACATTCTCTGCGCACTCCCAAGGCAGCGCCAACGAGGCGCCCGCTACGCAGCGTGAAAGTGGGACATTCTCTGCGCGCCTCCAAGCATCCTTGGCAGCGAAAGGCTCGCGGGTCACGGTCACCGTGCCTCAACCCTCCGAACCTGCGACCGCCCGGATTTGGCTCAAACTGGACCGCATGACCGTCGACGCCCTGGCCCGGGCTTTCGCACTTCTTCGTGCACAGTATGGTGATGACAAGCCGGACTGGTGGTGCCTGGAAGTGCTGATGATCCACGTTCAGGCGGGATGGATCGAAGAGGACGCGGACTTTCGTCGACGGACTGCTGAGTTCACAACGCTGGCCCGAGACGGTTTCCAATGCCAGAACCCGGTCTGTACCGCCCGAAGCAATCTAACGGTTCACCACATCTTGTTTCGCTCCCACGGGGGCTCGGACGAACCGGAGAACAAGGTCACGCTTTGCGCGGCCTGCCACCTTCAGGGCGTCCATTCCCGAGGCACGATTCGTGTGAAGGGACAGGCTCCCCACGGCCTGACCTGGACCTTGGGGAGTCGCCTCCCCAAGATTCCTCATGGACCGGCCCTCCATCCAGCCGATACATTGAGAAGCGAAGCCGGGACCTTTCACAGCGAAAGGAGCGATGGAACGGGATGAAGACGCAAACTCGATCGACTCGACTCAGACTCGCCTCCGTGACCGCATTCGCGCCGGCGGTGGTGGCGGTGGCGATGACCCTGCCCGCCTGCAGCAATGAGAATACGGTTCTCGACCCGGTCCCGAATCTGGATCCGCCCAAGACGGCGGTCGTCATGGTCGACGACATTCAACAGGTAGCGGCCGTAGGCCGTTACAACGTGGAAGCGGCTCGGATCCGCAAGGACACCGGCAAGCTCGAGATCGACGTCACCGTTTCCGGTGGGTGCAAAGAGCACGACTATACGCTCTACGTCAGCCGTGCATTTCGTGAATCCGTTCCGCTACAAACTGACGCGTACCTCGTCCACTACGGCAACGGAGATCTCTGCGAAGCACTGATCTACGAGACGGTGTCCTTTGACCTCGGCCCTCTCGACCAGGAGCTGCCGGGAGACAGCCCGGGCGGCGACATCGGAATCTACCTTTGGATCGCAAACGACGAGACCCGAACAACGAATCGCTCAGTTCTCTACGGGGGTCCCTAGACGTAGGCGCCTAGGCGCAGGCCCCCGATCTAAACCCGGACCCACCGCAACAGATTGCTCGCCTCGGCGAGATCAGCGGCACCGCCCAACAAGACAACGGTGTCGCCTTTCTTCACCCTCTTCATTTCCAAGAGCATCTCCACCCCCCGCCGCAACAACTCATCGACCGTCCGCGCGCGCTCGACGACAAACGCCTCCGTGTTCCAAGCCAGGGCCAACTTCCGACGCGTCGCTTCGGAAGGCGTCAGACACACGATCGGCACCTCCGGCCGGTACCGGGAAACGCGATACCCGGTCCTCCCCGAAACCGAAAACACCACGATCTGCCGAGACCGCGACACTTCCGCCAACTCCACAGTGGCTCGAGCCATGGCCTGGACGGGATCCCCCCATTCCGTGACTTCCGGCTCCACGTCCCACGCCTCCACCTGAGCCAGGTTGGCCTCCACCTCTCGCGCCACATCGACCAGCACCCGGACAGAATCGACCGGATACTTTCCGACAGCCGACTCCGCAGACAACATGACCGCGTCGGTTCCGTCGAAGATCGCATTGGCCACGTCCGAAACCTCAGCCCGTGTCGGGCGCGCGCTGTGGATCATCGACTCCAACATCTGCGTCGCCGTAATCGTGAAGACTCCTGCCGACCGTGCGCGACGAAGGATCTCCTTCTGCCAGATGGGTACCTTTTCCAAGCTAATCTCGACACCAAGGTCTCCCCGGGCGACCATGATCCCATCCGTCACCGAGAGGATCTCATCGAGATCCTCCAAGGCAGCCGGACGCTCGATCTTCGCAACGAGCGCGGGACCTTCGCGAAGTCCGGTCGGAGATCGCTCCTCCAGAAGCTGCTCGCTGGCCCATCCGCCGTCCCGCCGGCCGGTCGCATCAACATACTTCTTGATCCGACGCCGTAGCTTCCGCAGATCATTGGCGGACTGCACGAACGACAGGGCAACAAAGTCAGCGCGGTGGAGCAGAGCCAGATCGAGATCTTCCAGGTCCTTCCGAGTCGGTACCGGAAAGTCGAGTCGCTTTTCCGGCACGTTGACTCCGGCCCGTTCCTTGAGCATTCCTCCTCGTACGACCCGAGCTTGTAGGTCGTGCCGGCCCAGGGCCCTCTCACTCTTGCCGCGCGCTCCCCTGCCACCCGGCGTCGCCCCGCTCACCCCCAGAATCTCGAGCTCGAGGGCTCCATCATCGAGAAGGACCCGACCTCCGGCCTCCAGCTGCATCACCAGGCTCTTGGGGTCGACGTAGATGGTTTCCGAGTCCACCTGCCCCTTGCCACCCACAACACGAACGACCGCCCCATCCATCAGCCGCACCGGCTCACCGGTGACCGTCGGACCTGTCCGGATTTTGGGACCGCGGAGATCCACCAGCACACCAACGGCCACATCCATTTCCGCCGCGACCTCGCGGACGGCCTCCATGCGTGCGGCGTGCTCTTCGTGAGTACCGTGCGACATGTTGAACCGGAACACATCGACCCCGGCCTGGATCATCGTGCGAATCTGACTTGGCGACTCCGAAGCCGGACCAATGGTCGCCACCACCCGGGTCGCCGACCGCCGCACCGAAGCCCTTCCTCCTGTGATAGGCAAAATCTTCCTCCGTTCTCAGAGTTCCTCCCCTGAGCTGACTTCTCCCTGTCGCCAACGAATTGCCGCGTCGGAGTATAGGCTCCCGGACCGTGAAGCCGGGGCGCTATCTGTCCGATATCAAGAGAGGCTGGGATCTCCTGGATTCTCCAGAATCCCCCGGAAGCTACGGACACCGGAAGGACTCCTGTGACTCTCTGTTCGACGAGCCACGCTGGCCGCATACTGCCGCTGCTGGCCGCAGTCACACTACTCGGTCTAGCCGTACCCGGTACGCCGAACGCAGCCACAATCCACGGCACAGTTCGCAACGTTCCCGAGGCAAAGGAAGTGCGGGCTGCCAACGCCTATCCGGGACGCGCGGTTCATTCCACAGACTCCCAGCGCAACCAGCCGGCTCGAGCCCAAGAATCCGATTCGGCGTCCAGATTTGCCGATGTCGTCATCTACCTCAATGAAGTCGCCAATAGCGAAACCGACGGAACGGGCACCTCCAAAAGGACCAAAACCAGGAACGCCCAAACCAACCAACTCGCGCAAATGGACAAAGCCTTCGTCCCGAGGGTTCTCCCTATCGTTGCAGGCGAAACGGTCGACTTCCCCAACTTTGACCCGTACTACCACAACGTCTTCTCCTTCTCACCCGCACGTCGCTTCGACCTGGGCAAATACTCGGAGGGAAAGTCCAAGACCATCGACTTCGACAAACCGGGAGAGGTCCACGTTTTCTGCGACATCCACTCGGACATGCACGCGGTGATTCTGGTCCTGGCGAACTCCTACTTCACACAGCCGAAGGAAGACGGAAGCTACGAAATGCACTCCGTTCCACCGGGAGACTATGAACTGGTCCTTTGGCATCCCGACAGCGCCCCGGTCTTCCACGACATCCGGTTGGCGCCCGGCCCATCCAACGGAGCACCGAACGGCGCATCCCCACAAACGGCGTCCACGGTCCTCGAGCTGGACTTGGCTTTCTAGTCGACAACCATGAACACGAACACGGTCCCCCGGAAACTCCCCAACAAGATCCTCCTGCTGACACTGTTGCCTATCCTCGTCGGCATCGGGACTTCGGTAGCTCTGGTCGACCGTGAAGTCCACCAGCTCACCGCCTCAGAAACCCAGATCCAACTGCAATCTGCCCGGGACCTCGCCATCGAGTTTCTGGAAGCACGCAGTGAGGCGCTCCTCGCCGAGGCCTGGGTCGTCGCCCGCGATCCCAAGTTCTTTGCGCTGCTCGCAACACCCGGTGTCCAGGACGACGAATTCTTCCGCACAACCTTCGACGACATCACGGCTCAGTTCGGTCATGTCGTCGCCAGTGACTGGATCGAAGTCGTGGACCCCCGCGGCAAGATCCTGGCCACATGGCGCCCCATCGAACAGCGCAACTCCGCGGAACACCCACTGAGCAGCTACGTACGTGACCTCCGCGTCGCGCTTTCCGGACAGCCGGCCTCGGACTTTCGCGAGGACGGAGAAGGCAACGTCGTTCAGGTCGCCACCGTCCCGGTCTTCGCTGCCAACCGCCAGGTCGGTGCGCTCCGCCACGGACGAATCGTCGATCCCTCGTTCCTCATCCGGATTCGTGACCTCACGCGTTGCGAAGTGGCCATCCTCGTCGACGGCAAGATTCACACCGCGACCACGAACGAGATCGAACACGGCCGAAACGTCACGGCACGCCTGACCAACCTGGACCCGGTCAAACCCTTCACCGTCGGGCTCTACCGCTCGACCGAGGCATCCGAAGCGTTCATGTCCCACCTTCGGCAAAGCCTCGTCATCATCGGCCTCCTTGCCCTGGTCGCAGGGCTCGTACTCGCCAGACAAATCGTCCGGCACCTCTCGGATCCCGTCGATCAACTGGTCGACGCTGCCGCCCGTCTCGAGCAGGGAAAAGAAGACCTCCCGATTGCGATCCATACCGGAGACGAACTGGAGTACCTCGGGCGCCGTTTTGACGAGATGCGCACCGCGCTACATCGACAGATCCGGTCCCTGAAAGAGCTCGATCACATGAAGTCGACCTTCCTCACGATCGCATCTCACGAGCTCCGGACGCCGATCACCGTCATCAGCGGCAACCTCGACCTCCTCGAGGTCGCAGAGTCTCCAGACGACCCCATGTACCAGGAGGGAGTCGACGGCGTTCGCCGCGGCCTGGACCGAGTCCGGGACGTGCTGACCCGCATTTCCGAGATGTCCATGATCGACAGCAAAGCGATCGAGCTGTCCATGCGCGACGTCTCCTCGACGGAGATTCTGGGCGACCTTCGAAGAGAGTGGGATCGACTCTCCAAAGGCCGGAAGCTCGAGTGGGTCGTCGTTCCTCCGGAAGAAACGCTTTGGGTACGAGCCGACGGAGAGCGTCTGCGCCAGGCGGCAACCAACCTGATCCACAACGCGATTCGGTTCACACCGGATGGAGGAACTGTCCGGCTGACTGTGGAATCCAGCGACATCGGCGAGTCCCACAAGTCCGGCAAGTCCCCGACCGTCCGAATCTGCGTCGAGGACACGGGCATCGGAGTCGCACCCGATGACACCGATCGCATCTTTGAAGCCTTCTACGAATCCGCCGATGTCATGCAGCACAGCTCCGGAGACCAAACATTTGGTTCGTCCGGCCTCGGCCTGGGACTCGCAATCTCCCGCAGCATCCTCGAAGCCCACGGCGGCGCCGTCCAATACGAACCCAGACCCGAAGGCGGCAGCCGTTTCACTCTGGAGCTCCCCGGCCGAAGAGTTGCGGCGAGTCGACAGGAACACTCCGACGACGCGGCGCCCTTCGGCCGCGCGGCATAGTTGGGAGATTGCCCATGACCGTTCGCAAAGAGGTCGCAAACCTCATCCTGCTGCTCCTCGTCTTCCTCATGGTTTCGGCCCCAGATTCCAACGCCGAGCAACTCGTCCGCATTCACGGCCAACTCACGACGACCCTGCGCCCGGAACAAACCGACTCGATCCTCCTCAACCGCAACAACCGGAGCGACACAGCATTCGATGTTCTCGACCTGGATCTCTTCCTGGAATCAACGCCGTCCGATGAACTGCAGATTCATTCCTGGCTCTCCTTCAACGACGCCTATCGAAACTCATTCGTGCTGGCCAGCGCCTACTTTCTCTACGAAGTCGTGCCATCCGGCCGGCTCTTCTTCGAGGCCGGAAAGATTCCCGCACCGTTCGGCACCTATCTGGAGCGCTTCCGTGCTTCGCGAGGGCCGATCATCGGGATTCCCTTCGCCTACCACTACGGCGGAGGCATCGCACAGGATCGCATCCCCGCCGACGCAGATGACCTCCTCTCCGCCCGCGGCACGGGGCAGTTTGGCGCCCCCGCGTACGCCAGCTATGAGTCGGCCGGCGGTTGGCGCGGAATGACCATGCTCTACGCCGCCTGCTACGACTTCGGCGCGGTTGCCCTGGGCGCCGCTGGTCCGGTGGAATACAAACTCGGCTTCATCAATGGAGCTCCGGGAGCCCCTGCCCCTGGGCAGGACAGCAACGACAGCAAGACCGTGGTCGGACGGCTTGGATGGTCTCCATCTCCGGCCGTCCGCCTCGGAGTGTCGGGAGCTCGCGGTGCCTATCTCCGATCGGACTCGGCGACGTCGCCGAACTACGTTGGCTCCGATCCCAACTCCGATCCCGGCTCGCGTCGTGGTGACGGGACCTCTCAGACGTCAACCGACTGGGACAAGAGCAACCAAACTCTGGTCGGCATCGACCTCGAATGGAGCGAAGGCTACTGGACAGTGTGGTCGGAGGCCGTCTTCGACCGGACAGAGTCTCCCTTCGTCGAGCAGGATCTGGATCGCCTCTCCTACTTCATAGAGGCACACCGCAAACTGCGCCCGGGACTGGTCGCCGGTTTCCGATGGGACGACATGCTCTTCGGAAAGATCGAAGCATCCGACGGCAGGGACGTGCGGTGGGACCTCTCCCGAAGGCGACTGGAGCTGGGCGTCGCCTACGACGTCTCCAGAAGCTTCACCGTTCGCGGAGCCTTCCAGATGAACCACACGGGCTTCGGTGGCTTTGATCCTTCCGACAACCTGGCCGCACTGCAACTGCAAGCAAGGTTCTAGTTCTCGATCCAGTTCTAGGTCTAGCTCTAGCTCTAGCTCTAGCTCTAGATAGAGCGGACCGTAACCGCCCGCCTAACCCACCTTACGCCAGAACATCGGCGTCAACAGAACCAGCACGGTAAACAACTCGAGCCGGCCAAGCAGCATGCACAGGGCAAGCACCAACTTGCTGATCGCCGGAAAGTGCGCGTAGGTACTCGTCGGACCGGCCGACCCGAGAGCCGGGCCCACGTTGCTTAGCATGGAAACGGCGGAGCCCACCGACGTCGCGAAGTCCGCGCCGAACACGGACAGAACCATCGAGGCCACTACGAAGATCAGGAAGTAGAGCAGGAAGAATCCGAGCACCGTGACCATGACGTTGTCGTCAACCAGCTTCCGAGAATGCCGAATATTGAAGACCGCTTGTGGATGCAACGACTGCTTGATCGTCCGCATCGCATGCTTGGAGAGCAGCAAGGCCCGCATGACCTTGAGGCCGCCTGCAGTCGACCCGGCACAACCGCCACAGATCATGATGGCGAAAACGAGCGTATGGGCCGCAAAGCCCCACAGCAGATAGTCGCCCGTTGCGTACCCGGTCGAGGTCAAAAGAGAGATCGTCTGAAATGCAGCCAAACGACCGGCGAACAAACCCGACTCGTCCGTGTGAACAAGGATCAAAACGGTCAGGAAGATCGCGCTGGCGATCGTAATCGTACCGTAGTAACGGAACTCCTCGTTCTTCCAGTACTGCTTCCATCGACCTCGCAGCAGCCAGTAGTGCAGCGAAAAGTTGGACCCGGCCACGAACATGAAGATCATGATGACCGTGTCGATGTAGGCACTCTCATAGTGCGCCACGCTGGCATTCTTCGTGGAGAACCCGCCGGTACTCACCGTCGTGAACGAATGACAAAAGGCATCAAAAACACTCATACCGCCCAGCATCAGCAACACGACCTCGATGGCCGTCAAGCCGACGTAAACGCTCCACAAGATCTTTGCCGTGTCCTGAATCCGCGGAGACAGTCGGTCGGCTACGGGCCCGGGAACCTCGGCGCGAAAGAGCTGCATCCCCCCGACGCCCAGCATGGGAAGGACCGCGACGGAAAGAACGACGATTCCCATTCCCCCCAACCATTGCGTCAAGGAACGCCAAAGGAGAATCCCGGCGGGAAGAGACTCGATGTCGTTGAAGATCGTGGATCCGGTCGTGGTAAAACCACTCAACGATTCGAAGAAGGCGTCAATCGGTCCGCAGACTCCGGAGATGAGATACGGCAACGAACCGAAGATGGCAGCCGCGAGCCACGAGAAAGTCGTAATCGCGAACCCTTCCCGGATCCGAAGGTCGACCTTCTGTCCCTTCGTCGACACCAACCCGACAAGGCCGATCAGAATCGGCACGATCGACGAGAAGAGAAACGCAACCCGATCCGGGCCCTTCGTCCACCAGGCAACAACCGCCGGCGGCACCATCGCAACGCCAACGGCGATGATGATCGCAGCGAGGACCCTGACGATGACCCGATAGTTCAAAGGTTCTTTGTCGCTTCCCGCCGGCTGAGCGGCGAAAGGTGCTCCCAGTTCTCTTCGACATACCGGCGGATCTCGTCGGGATCCGTCCAGGCATAGTCACGCAGAGCCCAACCGATCGCCTTGCGTAGAAAGAACTCGTTGGACTCGCGCGTATTCTGGATGACGGCGTAGAGAAGTCCAAGCTGTGTCTCTTCCTTACGTCCAACTTGGCAGATGACGGACGCTCTCCGTCGCCACAAGTCGTCGGACGTGCTCCATGACAGCATCTCCTTCTCCATCTTCCGCGGAGCTCGTCCCAACAGCGCCCGAAGCTGATGCGTTGCCACCGGATCGACGAGATCCCACCAGGCTCCCGTCACGATCAGATGCGTATAGAGAGGAAACGACTTCAGGATCTGGTACTCCTGAAACGCCGGTGCGTCACAAAGATCGATAGCGCAGTAACGCTCTTCCCGTTTCTCAGCTCCGTCCCAGAGAAACTCGACGGTCGCCCGCCAATCCTCATAGTTCTCCAACGGATACTCACGGACGATCTGTTTGACCAGCTTGCGTCGAATTGGAGTCTGCACACCCCAGTAGGGCATCGTCGACTTCATGTAGGCTTGCATGGGCTCGGATTTCTTCGGATCGGCGAGCTCCCGGAGCCCTTGTCGGACGGCGGCGGTGAAGCGGGCCGCCGGACTGGAGCGACGGCGAGCCGAACCGTCGTCGGAACGCCCGAGAGAACGCCCCCGTGACCGGTCGGGACGCGGTCCGCCCGACTTCCCCCCCGCCTTACGACTCAAGAACTTTCACCGCCGGCAAGGCGTCCAGAGCAGTGGCCACGATCCGCATCTGCTGCATGTGATGAATGCGGGCCGAACCTACAGCAGGACTGGCCGCCGATTTTCTCCCGACATAACGCAGGTGCGGCTCTCGACGGTCTGCACGCCCCGCCTCCGGACCGGCATCGGCCCGGCGTTCCGGCCGCCGCGCGAACGCTCGGTCCGGCTTCCGCAACAAACCGTCGAAGCGAGGCTCGACAAAGAACCAAGCCCCACTGTTTCTCGGCTCTTCCTGCAACCAGTAGAACTGGCGAGCATTCGAGTACCGGTCGAGAATCTCGCCAAGCTCGGTCCCGGGCCACGGGTAGAGCTGCTCTACCCGAATGACCGCGACGGAGGACGGGTCGAGCTCGCCCTTCTTTGTCTTCGTTTCGATGCCGGCCATCAGGTCGTAGTAGACCTTTCCGCAACAGAAGACCAAACGCTGGACGTTGTCAGGGTCGAGCTTCTCGGGACCGGAACCCGGACCGGAGTCCGAACCCGCGCCGTCTGCCCCAGCCCGGAACGTCTCATCCCCAAGCCCCGGCAGCCCCACGAATCGAGCATCATCCAACACCTTGTGGAACCCTGCGTTCGTGAACTCCTCGACCCGCGACACCGCTTTCGGATGCCGCAACAGACTCTTCGGCGTAAACACGACAAGCGGTGCCCGGAACTTGCGCAGCATCTGCCGGCGAAGGAGATGAAAGATCTGGGCCGGCGTTGAGCAGTTGGCAACTTGAAGGTTGTCTTCGGCACAAAGCTGCAGGAAGCGCTCGACTCGGGCGCTCGAGTGTTCCGGTCCCTGCCCCTCATAACCGTGAGGGAGGAACATGACGAGTCCGCTCATCCGCCCCCACTTCACGTGGGCCGAGGAGATGAACTGGTCGATGATGACCTGCGCCCCGTTGACGAAGTCCCCGAATTGCGCTTCCCAAATGACAAGGGTCTGTGGATCCGCCAGGCTGTACCCGTACTCAAAGCCGAGAACGGCCGCTTCCGAGAGCAGGCTGTCGTAGACCTCGAACTTGCCCTTGTCGGTGAGGTGGGCCAGCGGGATGTACTCGGCGCCTGTCGCCTGATCGACGACCACAGCGTGCCGATGACTAAAGGTTCCGCGCGAGCTGTCCTGACCGGAGAGCCGAACCGAATACCCGTCCTCGAGAAGGGCAGCGTAGGCCAGGATCTCACCGAAGGCCCAATCGAGCCCGACTCCGTCCCGCAGGGATTGCTTGCGCTTCTCGAAAAGCTTCTCCAGTTTCGAGTGAACCTTCAGGGTCTTCGGCCAATGTAAAGCCGCGTCGAGGAGCCGCGTCAGATCGTCCCTCGTCACCGTCGTGTCGACTCGTTCCTCCGGAGTCGCCCGCGAGAATCCCTCCCACTCGCCGCGCGGTTCATAAGGTTCATCCGGAACGGGAGGCTGAGACTTGATCGACTCCAGGGCATGATCGAAGTTGGCTCGATGCTCACTTTCGATAGCCTGTGCGTCCGCTTCGGTAAGAACACCCTCCGCGATGAGCCGAGCCCGGTAGAGTTCCCGAACGGTCGGCATCTCCTTGATGATCCCGTAGAGCAGGGGCTGAGTGAACACAGGCTCGTCGCCCTCGTTGTGCCCGTGCTTGCGGTAGCACACCAGCGTAATGACGACATCACTATGGAACCGCTGGCGATAGGCCAAGGCCAACCGCATGACGTGGAGCACGGCCTCGGGATCGTTGCCGTTCACGTGAAAGATGGGGACCTGGATCATCTTCGCGACATCGGTCGCGTACAGACTGCTTCGCGCCTCCGCCGGGGTCGTTGTAAAGCCGATCTGGTTGTCGACGACGATGTGCACCGTTCCGCCGGTGAAATAACCCTGAAGCTGCGACAGGTTAAGGGTCTCTGCGACGATTCCCTGGCCGGCAAACGCAGCGTCTCCATGGACCAGTACCGGAACCGTCCACTGTCCGGTCCAGTCCTCGTTCCGGCTTTGCTTGGCGCGAGTCCTACCCTCGACCACCGGATTGACCGCCTCCAGGTGCGACGGGTTCGAGGTCAGCGACAGGTGGACGCGGTAGCCTCCATCCGTGAAGCGGTCACTGGAGAAACCTTTGTGGTACTTGACGTCTCCAGATCCGAACGGCGCTTCCTCAGAGATGTCCTCGAACTCGGAAAAGATCGATTCCTTCGACTTCCGCAGGATGTTGGAGAGGACATTGAGACGACCACGGTGAGCCATGCCGATGACGTACTCGCGGATCCCGTGAGGCTCAGCCAGATCGATGAGCTCATCCAACATGGCAATAAGGGACTCGCCACCTTCCAACGAAAACCGCTTCTGACCGATGAACTTCGTGTGCACGAAGATCTCGAACAGTTCTGCTTCGGAGATCTTGTGCAAAATGTCGATCTTCTCGGCGGCGGTGAACTGGGTGCAGTTCCGGGTCGACTCCATCTGGTCGATGAGCCAGTTCTTCCGATCCGGATCCTGAATGTGAGTGAACTCAACCGCGATCGATCGCGTGTAGGTGTCGCGAAGCAGTTCCAGGATCTGACGAAGGGTTTGGCGGTCTCCTCCGTGGAGGCCACCAGTGAAGAACTCTCTCTCCATATCAGAGTCTTCAAAACCCCAGTACTGATGGTCGACTTCAGGAAAGTACGTCGGCCGACTCTCCAGTGGATCGGTCTTGGAGATCCGGTGACCACGCGCCCGGAAGGCGTGAACCATGCGGAGAACTCGGGCGTTCTTGCCGGCAAAGTCCGGGTCGGAGACGGGCGGGACCGATGAGGCCGATTCGCTCGCAACCGGGGGCGCAGCAGCGGACGGTTTCTCTTCCGACCGAAAGAACTCGGCCCATTCCGGATCGACGTAGCTGGGATTGATCTCGTATCGCTCCCTCAGAATCTCGATCCAACCCGCATTCATGCCGAGGGCGGCGTTCCCATTCGGAAGGCTGTCTTGGTTCGACCCGGTGTCCGGATTCAACGTGGAATCCCCCTTTCAGGCGGACATTCTAGCGCAAACCTCACCGCGTGAAACGACGACTGAAAAGAATCGTGGAGCGCTGCCTCGGCGGCGGGTGGACTGTGGGGAGGTAGTGGGGCGGTAGTGAGATTCGCCTTACCGATCAATTCTTGAAGTGCGGCTCGATCTCGTCCTTACGGATGCAGGCCACGTTGTGTCGCGGATCATCCGTCTGAGTGAACGACTCCAACGCGGGTACGTCCTTCTTGCAGGCCTCCACGGCAAACGGACATCGCGGGTGGAATGCGCATCCGGACGGCGGATTGACCGGACTTGGAGTCTCCCCCTCGATCGCCACCTGAACACGCCGCTTCCGGGGGTCAGGATTGGGGACCGACGAAATGAGTGCCCGCGTGTAGGGGTGGGTCGGATTCGAAAAGATCGTTTCCTTCTTCCCCGTCTCGACAATCCGGCCGAGATACATGATCGCGATGCTGTCGCTGATGTACTCCACGACCGAGAGGTCATGGGAAATGAAGATGTAGGTCAGCCCGAGTTCCTTCTGGAGCTCGACCATAAGGTTGATGACCTGCGCCTGCACGGACACGTCCAACGCCGAAACCGGCTCGTCGGCGACGATAACCTTCGGTTCCAGAGCCAGTGCCCGGGCGATTCCCACACGCTGGCGTTGTCCGCCGGAAAACTCGTGGGGATAGCGACCGATGACTTCTTCTTTGAGTCCGACTCGCCGACACAGCGCGACCACCTTGTCCAGTCGCTCGGAAGCCGTACCCATCTTGTGGACTTCCAGCGGCTCGATCACGATGTCCCGCACCGGGAGTCTCGGATTGAGAGAGGAATAGGGATCCTGGAAGATCATCTGGATCTCGGCGCGCAGGTCGAAGAGTTCCTTGCCCTTGGCGTGGGCCAGATCCTTTCCTTCAAAGAGCACGCGACCGCCGGTCGGCTCTTCCAAACGCATGAGCGTGCGGCCGAGCGTCGACTTCCCGCATCCGGACTCACCGACGAGTCCGAGGGTCTCTCCGGGATAGAGATCGAAGGAGACTCCGTTGACGGCCTTGACGTCCGCAACCTTTCGGGCAATGACCCCGCCACGAATCGGATAGTACTTCTTCAGGTCCTCGACCTGCAGGATCGGCGACGTCACTCGTCTCCCTCCTCGATGGGAAAGTGACAGGCCGTTAGGTGCCCGTCCCCGACGTCCCGCAACTGAGGATCCTCGGACCGGCAACGGTCCCGGGCCTTGAAACACCGGTCCGCGAAGCGGCATCCGGTCGGCGGGTGGATCAAAGAGGGCACGATGCCTTCGATGGTGGCCAGGGAGTCTTCCTTGGTCAGCCCTTCCTTCGGAATGCTCTTGAGAAGACCGAAGGCGTAGGGATGCTTCGTCTCCTCGAACAGTCGGTAGACATCGCAAAATTCGACCACACGTCCCGCGTACATGACCGCAACCCGGTCACAGGTCTCTGCGACGACAGCCATGTCATGGGTAATGAGGATGACGGCCGCTCCGACTTTTTCCTGCAGCTTCTTCATCAGGTGAAGAATCTGGGCCTGCACCGTCACGTCGAGGGCAGTTGTCGGCTCGTCCGCAATCAGCAGGTCCGGCTCGCACATGAGCGCCATCGCGATCATGATGCGCTGCTTCATCCCGCCGGAAAGTTCGTGAGGGTAGGCTTTGATTCGCTCTGAGGGATCGGCGATTCCGACCTGCTCCAGCATTTCGACAGCCCGGGCCCGCGCCCCTTCCTTCTTCAATCCGAAACGCTTCTCGAGGACTTCACCGAGCTGCTTCTCCACGGTGAAGACGGGATTGAGGGAGGTCATCGGGTCCTGAAAGATCATCGCGATCTCGTTGCCCCGAAGGTCCGGCATCGCGTCATCGGGCATGGACAGGATGTCCTTGCCCTTCCACAGAATCTGCCCGCCGGCAATGTGTCCGGGCGGGTCGGGAATCAGTCGCATGATCGACATCGCGGTCACGCTCTTCCCACACCCGGACTCGCCGACGATACCGAGCGTCTCGCCCGACTCGACGTGGAAGGAGACGCCGTCCACCGCGTGGACGACGCCTTCCTCGATTCTGAACTCGGTCTTGAGCCCTTTGACCTCGAGCAGCGGCACTTAGTTACTGGCCTCGCCCTTGGCCTGCATCATCTTGGCCTTGACGCCCCAGCCGTCGACATCGACGACTTCGTCACGCGTGTAGGCCTTGCCGGCCTTCATCGCTGCCTTCAGTGCCTGTTCCTTCTCGACATCGATCGACATGACCTGCCAGTCGGTGATCTGCTCGAAACGGCGCGGAAGGAAGCCCTTCGGCCACTCGACGTGATCCCAGTAGACCATGCGAACGAACGGCGCCTGCCAGAACGGGACATAAAAGGCCTCGTCCTGGATGATCGCATCGATCTCGTGCATCGCGGAGACCCGCTTCTGCTCGTCCATGTCGAAGCGGAAGATGTCGATCAACCCATCGACATGCTGGTTTCCGAAGGCCCAGATGTTGTTGTTGTTCGTCGTGTCGAGGAACTCCGTCGAGAAGTACTGATGCGGCGCCGGGTAAAGGTTGGTCGTCCGGCTCATGATCGTCATCTGGTATTCGCGCTCGAGGCCTCGCTGGAACGCGGTAGCCGCCTCCAACAGGAGCAGCTCCATCTCGATTCCCAGGCGCTCGAACTTCTGCTTTGCCACCGTCATGTGGCGGGTCAGACCTGGGCTTCCGTACGTCAGCGTGAAGCTGGCGCGCGTTCCGTCCTCACGCACGAAGATTCCGTCCTTGCCACGCTTCGTGAAGCCGGCCGCAGCCAGGTGCTCGCGGGCTTTCTTCGGATCGAAACCGTAGGGTTTGAGGTTCGGGTTCTCGTAAGCGGTTCCTTCGAACGCCGACACACCGCGGAAGTAGGCCCCGAACATCAGGTTCTTGTTGAGCTCGTCGAAGTCGAACGAGTACTGGACGGCCTTACGGAAGTCCTTATTGCTGAAGAGCGGATCCTGCAGGTTCATGGCGAAACCGTACATTCCCTGCGGGTAGTCGATGAAGACGCGCTTCTTGTGGACCCACCCCTTCTTGATGGAGTCGAACTCCATGTCCTGGGCCCAGGTCTTCGCGGTCGTGATCCGCTGGTAGCTCAGTTCGCCCTTCTTGAAGTGGTCGAAGGCACGGTCCGCATCGAGGATGACCTTGATGTCGACCTCATCTACGTTGTAGAGCCCCTTGAAGTACTGCTTGTCGTCTCCCCACCAGGGACGCTGGCGCTCGAAGACGACGCGCTGGCCATTCTCGGTCTTGGAAACGGTGTAGGGACCGGCACCGACCTGGAACTTCAGGTTGTGATCCTGAACCCAGGTTTCGTTCAGTCCACCGGCCAGAACGTGTTCCGGCATCGGCCACAGATTGTAGTCGTAGAGCGGACGCCAACTTTCCTTGGTACCGACGATCTTGACGACGTACTCCTCGACCGCTTCGACGGACTCGTAGTACTCCTCGAAGTAGGTGTTGTAGAACGGATCGACGATGTACTCCGAACGCATCATCTCGTAGCAGAAGGCGAAGTCGTCGGCCGTGATCTTCTCTCCGTCCGACCAACGGGCGTCCGGATCGAGCTTGTAGTAGATCGTCCGGTTGTCGTCCATCACCTTCCAGTGCGTGGCCAACCGCGGAATGAAGTTGTCCGTGACCGGATGCAGGGCGACCAACGTGAAGTCCATGGTGAACGCCCGGTTCCAACCGGCAAATGAATCGTTGGAGTCCGGTCCCTGCAAACGGAAGGTCAGCGGATAGGACAACATGTACGTCTTCCAGGTCCCACCCTGCTTGGCGTCGGGATTCCCGATCATCGGGTCATCCATGTTCGTCTCCCACTCGATCGAGGAGACGTCGACCGCTCCCGCCATGGTGGCGGTAACGGCCGGGGCAAGGGCGACGACCAGCCCGGCCATGAGCAGTTTCTTCAGCATCTTTGAGGCTCCTTTGTCTTACTTGTAGCGCGCGTACTGCTTCGGATCGAAGGCTTCGCGCACGGACTCGCCTACGAACGTGACCAGGATGAGCGTGAACGAGATCGCAGCGAACGGGGACATGGAGAGCCAAATCTTGTCCCGATTGTCGCTTTGCAGACCCTGGTCGATGAGCTCTCCCCAACTCGGCGTTGGCGGCGGAAGGCCGTATCCGAGGTAGTCGAGAGCAGTGAGAGAGAAGATCGCTCCCACGATGAGAAACGGAGTGAACGTAACCAGCGGCGTCAGGCAGTTCGGAAGCAGATGCTTGAACATCACCCGCATACTCGAGGCACCGTAACTTCGGGCCGCCAGGCAGTACTCTTTCGTCTTCTCCCGGTACATCTCCGTACGCATGTAGTACGTGATACCGAGCCAGTTGAAGAGAGCAAAGACGATGAGCAGCATTTTCGCACTTGGCGTGAAGAAGTTCGTCAGGATGATGACGACATAGAGGAACGGTAGCGTTCCCCAAATCTCGATGAAGCGCTGGCTGTAGAGATCGAACCAACCTCCGGCATATCCCTGAAACGAGCCGATGATCGTCCCGAAGGTCTGACTGATCACGACCAGGGCCAGAGCGAAGGTCATCGAAATCCGGAATCCGTAGAGGAGGCGGGCCAGGACGTCACGTCCCTGCCCGTCCGTTCCCAGCCAATGACGACCGTCCGGTGCATTGGGCGGCGGCTCGTCGTAGCTGAAATCCGGCTCGTACGGATCGAACGGAATCATGGGCATCAGCACCCAGTTGTCCTTGCGCTGAAAACGCGGCTCGCTTTCCAGCAGTTCCGCCGCTGAGCCGTCCCAGGTCTCCATGCGGTCCTTGAACTCTGCCTTCAGTGTCGCGATCTCTGTCTTCAGCCCGTGGTAGTCCGCCTCGACATCATCGAAACCGTACTCGTCCATCTGCCCGAATTCGGCCATGGGGTAGAACTTGAAGGTCGGAAAGTAGAGTTTGCCTTCGTAGTTGACGATGAGGGCACGATCGTTCGCGATGAACTCGGAAAACAGCGAGATGACGAAGAGGATGACGAGAATCAGAAACGAGTAGTAGCCACGTTTGATGCGGCGGAAGCGCTGCAGGCGCTTGACCATGAGCGGATCGAGCTTGAGAAAATTCATGCGCCGAACCTCACCCGCGGATCCACCGCAGCGACACAGAGGTCGGAAAGCAGATTTCCGATCAGCACGAGCACGGACCCAATGACGGTGACACCCATGACTAGCGGATAGTCCCGGGCCTGCATGGCATCAAAGAAGAGCAACCCCATCCCGTGAATTCCGAAGACGCGTTCGATGAGCAGGAACCCGGCAATGAGAATGCTGATGTTGTTGCCGAGGCTGGTCGCAAGCGGGATCAGTGAGTTCCGGAGCGCATGGACGAAGACCGCCCGCTTCCAGGTCATCCCCTTGGCCAGGGCGGTCTTCACGTAGTCCGCACTCATGTTCTCCATCAGGCTGTTCTTCATGAGCATGGTCATGAACGCGAAGAGTCCAATGCTCATGCAGACGAGCGGCAGGAACGTGTGAGACGCAAGGTCACCGATCTTCGCAAAGAAACTCAGGTCCTCGAAGTTGCTACTGGTGAACCCGGACAACGGAAAGAGGTCGACTTTGACCGAGAGCAGGACGAGTAGCACCGCTCCCAAGGCGTAGTTCGGAATGGCGTATCCGATGAAGATCAGAGCTGAGGTGATGTTGTCGAGCCCGGATCGGTGCCGCAGGGACTTGACGATCCCGAGTGGGATACAGACAGCGTAGGTCAATGTCGTCGTGATGATGCCGAAGAAGAGCGAGATCGGCACACGTTCGACGATCAGATCCCAAACCGGCACGAGGTAGCGTTGAGACTCGCCGAGATTGAGCGTGAGTAGATTCTTCAGGTAGATGAGGTAGCGAACGTGGACCGGCTTGTCGAATCCGTAGTACTCGCGTAGCACTTCGAGTTGTTTTGCCGGAATGTTGCCGCCACCGCTTCCGATGGTCGATCCGCTCGCTCCCATCTCACCCTGCGCGCCCCCACCGGCCATCTGCAGTTGCAGCTGCTCGATGGGCCCGCCGGGCACAAACTGGCAGAGAATGAAAACGACCAAGGTAACCCCGAGCAAGGTCGGGATCATGAGAAGCAATCTACGGATGACGAATGTGCGGAGCGCGCCTGCGCGGGATTTCGACATGCATCCTCTCGCCGAAAGACCGGCGATCCTTGAAAACCTCGACGTCAG
This sequence comes from bacterium, assembly GCA_030431975.1. Classification (GTDB taxonomy): domain Bacteria; phylum Eisenbacteria; class RBG-16-71-46; order CAIMUX01; family CAIMUX01; genus JACKCR01. Next base: position 464,009 of record JAUIHP010000001.1, read on the forward strand.
TCAAACACGTGTTGCCCGAAAGTGAGGGAGACAATGCGGCGCCTCTTCACATCCCCACAACCCGAAGGCGCTCAGCTTACCCGAACCCTGCGGCAAGCGCCAAGAACCTCCATGCTGAGGAGACACTTCTAGATACCCAATTTTCCAGGGGGTGTTTCGGAAAAGACCCAAAAGCGAACTGTCGTTCGTCCCGGAGACCTACCTACGCCAGGAGATCTGACGGGAAAGTCGACGTCCTTCGCTCCGCAGCTCATAGAAATAGATGCCGGCCCCGACAAGTCGACCGGAGTCGTCGCGCCCATCCCACACAACCTCGTGGCGACCGGCGTCGATCGGGCCGTCCACGAGTCGGCGAACGCGCCGTCCGGCCGTGTCGAAGAGCGCAATCTCGACGTCGGCTTCGGCGGGCACTGCAAACCGGAGAACGGCTTCGCCGGACGCGGGATTCGGCATCGGCGCACCAAGATCCAGGTAGGTGACCGGACCGTCTCCCTCGACGGAACTTGGTGGTGAGGTCAGTCCTTCGATCAGAACTTCGCTACTGAAGTTGCGGGCATCGTCGAAGGAATAGAAGAGGTAGCTGTAGGCCGTCTCCGGCTGCAATCCCTCGTCATCGATGAAGGGATCGGAGCTGTGGTCTTCGTCGCGCGAGTAGATGACCTTGGCTCCCGGAGCCACGCTTTGCCCCTCGACATAGGAGACGCCGTTCTGCGGACCGGCCCAAAACCGCGATCCCTCATAGCGAACGATGAGCGTCCCCTCGAAATCCAGCACTCGGTCTTCATTCCATGTCCACGAAAGCGACGTTTCCCCCATCGAGGTCTGGATCACATCGGTCACCGGTCCCGGCGTCTTGTTGTCCAAGCCGGCCAGACTCACCAACTGGGGACCGGTCGGGACATTGGTGCCGGTCACCCGCGCCGTCCAAACCCCCGCCTCCGGATTGGCAACGGTAATGCTCTCGACGTTGTTCACGGTGTCGACCCCGCGCACCGCATTCTGGTCGGGAAACAGAGGGTCCAGAACCCAGGGTTCGTAGACCTGATCACTCGGAGAAATGAGGACGAGATCGATGTCGTTGATCAGCGCCGGATTCGCCATGGCCATGGCTTCCGGATCGTCCCACGCGATGGCGACTCGCAGCTCGGGCAGGTCCGGAACCGCAAAGTCGAACTCGAACTCATCATTCTGATCGACGGTCAGTAGGTAGGGCGTGTCCGCATAGAAGGCGAGCACCGCCGGCTCGATATTGATCCTTCCGTGTCCGAACGCGTAGTCCGTTCCGGGATTTCCTACATCGGTGGCATGGGCCACGAGGAGTGCTTTGTACATCGAGGGTTCGAGGGCCCAGGGAACGCCCGAGTCGAGATAGGCGTCACGAAGCAGAGCAATCGAACCGGTCGCAGCGGCGGCCGCCATCGAGGTTCCGCACCAAGACTCGCCGCCGTAGTAGAAGTTCGGGGGCAGGGTCGAGTGAATGTAGCCCTCGCCACCCTCTTCACAACCGGGTGCGCAGAGGTCCGGCTTGACGCGCCCGTCGTCGGTCGGGCCCCACGAAGAGAAAATCGTCATCGTGTCGTCGTCGGAATTGGTGGCGCCGACGACCAGAATGTTCTTGGCGGCCTTCGGGGGGTTGAGGCAGCCGTACGGATTCACGTCGAGACCGCAGTCTCCGTCGTCCCGCTCGTTCCCAGCCGAAAAGACGATGGGTACGCGTCGCCCGGCGGTTCCGCGGACCAGAGCATCGAGGTCCGGGACGATGAGATCGTAGTCCCCGTAGATCGAGCAGTTTTGGCTGTTGACCCCGAATCCCCACGAGTTGTTGAGCACGTCGACCGTCTGGTTGGCGATGGCATCGACCATCAGCGAGATGACATCACCTTCGTTGTCCCACGCGAGAACGCTGGCGTCGGGCGCCATGCCCCGCCACTGCAACGCGGTACCCCCATCCGTCTCGCTGTAGGCGCCGCTGCCGCCGATCGTCCCGGCGACATGGGTCGCGTGACTGGTGGATCCGCCACTACCGAAGTTGGTGAGTCGGCCGGTGAAATCCGGGTGATCGGAGGCCACTTCCTTGTCATCGAGAATCCCGACCTTCACGCCCAGTCCGGTCCGGTTGTAAGGCGGGGACTGCACGATCTCGGCTCCGAGAGTGACCCGGGTGCCGTCGTTCTCATAGATGACGGGAGGCGCGGTCTCAGAAACCCACTGCACCAGGTCGAGACCTGCGATGGACTCGACCTGACCTTCGCTCACCAGAACGATCCATCCCGGGAGTGCCGGCGTCGTCCGTACGACTTCCGCACCAAGAGCCTCGAGACGGGTACGAAGTTGGGGAAGATCCGCTTTGGCGTAGGCTCGAACGCGAAGCTCGACACGCCCGTCCTCCGTCCGCGCCCAGTCCCCGATGTCTCCGGCCGCCAAACGCGCCGGCATCTTGTCCGTCGACTGGAGGCTTCCCAACCAACGAACCCGGCTCTGCGCCTGAGCGTCGTTCCAGAGCCGCCCGTCCACGCGGGCAACCCATGTCCCTTCGGGCAGGTAGTGAAGTAGCTCGACCCCATCGATGCGGAGCTCGGCCCGGCGCAGCCCGGTTTCCCAGGGCTGGATGAGGACGATCCTGGACTCAGTGCCGACCGGGGCGGGCTCCTGGGACAGGTAGGCCAGGGACGGGGCCGGATCGAGGGTCCGGGACTTCAAATGAATCGGGGCCCCCACAGACAGGTTTGCGGAGACCAGTAGACCGAGCGGTGCGAGGCAAAGGAAGGACAAGCGAAGGAAGCTCCCCTTCATCTTCTTCTCCTGCATGGGTTTGAGTCAATCCAAGGGCAGGTGACGGAGCCTTCCTCCGGCGCGGTAGCGGTCGGCGCCCCTAACCAGCTTTATCAAAGCTCTTACATTGTAGCATAAGGGCACAAGGGCCGAGCCGATGGTTCCGAGAAGACGGAAATCGGCCAGGATCCACAACTTCGGCGGGTTGCCTATTTTCGAGGTCCGATCATCTTGGACGGATCGACCCACCGATCGAAGTCCTGGGAACTGACGAGGCCAAGCTGAAGGGCGGCTTCCTTCAGGGTGAGCCCCTCCTTGTGCGCCGTCTTGGCGATCTTCGCCGCGTTGTCGTATCCGATATGAGTATTGAGCGCGGTCACGAGCATCAAAGACGCGTTCAGGTGCTCCTGGATGCGGGCACGGTTGGGCTCGATCCCGACGGCGCAGTGATCCGCAAACGAACGGCACGAGTCTCCAAGCAGGCGGATCGACTCGAGCAGGTTGTGGATCATGACCGGCTTGTAGACGTTGAGTTCGAAGTTGCCCTGGGATCCCGCGAACCCAATCGCGGCATCGTTGCCCATGACCTGGCAACAAACCATGGTCATGGACTCGGACTGAGTCGGGTTGACCTTGCCCGGCATGATCGAGCTTCCCGGCTCGTTCTCCGGAATGGAAATCTCTCCCAAACCACAACGCGGTCCGCTGGCCAGCCAACGAACGTCGTTGGCGATCTTCATGAGAGCGGCAGCCAAGGTCTTGAGGGCGCCGGAGGCTTCGACCACGGCGTCGTGGGCACCGAGCGCGGCAAACTTGTTCTTCGCCGTAACGAAGGGCAGGTCGGTGATCTCTGCGATCTTGGCCGCGCTGAGCTTCGCATAGTCCGGATGCGTGTTGAGTCCCGTCCCGACCGCGGTTCCGCCGAGCGCGAGTTCATAGAGGTGAGGCAAGGTGTTCCTGACCGCCTTCATTGCCGCGTCGAGCTGCGCGACCCAACCGGAGATGGCCTGACCCAGCGTCAACGGCGTGGCGTCCTGAAGATGCGTTCGTCCGCACTTCACGACCTTCTTGTATTCGCGGGATTTGCCGTCGAGGACATCACGCAGGTGTTGGACCGCAGGCAAGAGGTGATGCACGAGCTGCTCACCGGCTGCGATGTGCATTGCGGTGGGAAAGGTGTCGTTGCTCGACTGGCTCTTGTTGACGTCATCGTTCGGATGGACCGGATCTTTCGAACCGAGCTTCCCGCCCGCAAGTTCGATGGCCCGGTTCGCGATGACCTCGTTGCTGTTCATGTTGGTCTGCGTTCCGGAACCGGTCTGGAAGACGACGAGCGGGAAGTGATCGTCGAGGTATCCGTCGATCACTTCCTTGGCTGCCTTCTCGATCAGCCGCAGTTTCTTCTTTGGAAGCAGTCCGAGTTCGCCGTTGGCTCGTGCGGCGGCAAGCTTGAGGATCCCCAGTGCGCGGATCATCTCCCGCGGGAAGATGATGTTCCCGACTTCGAAGTTCTGGATGCTGCGCTGGGTCTGAGCTCCCCAGTACCGGTCCGCCGGTACCTGGAGTTCTCCCATCGTGTCACGCTCGATCCGTACCTTAGTTGCCTGCGCTACCTTAGTTGCCTTGGTTGCCTTCGGTCCCTTCGGCGCCATGCTGGCTCCCCTCCTCACTTCCGTGGATCTCCTGATCCGGTTGCAGGCGTCCGAGGTACTGCGGCAGCTCGACCCCGGCCATGTTTGCAAGTTCCTGCAGCGGCGGCAGACTCTTGATGAATCCGGAAAGGAAGTTCGCCGTCGAGGTCGACCCCTTTTCCCCGTTCCCGCTGTCCCAAACCGTAATCTTATCAATCTTGAGGTTGGAGATGGCCTCGACCTGGCGTCCGATGATCTCTTCCAGCTTTTCGATCATGAGCATCGTCGCTGCGGAACGGGCATCTCCGTCACAACTCTCGATGAGCCGGCGGTAGCCTTCGGCCTTGGCTTCCAGAACCTGCCTCACACCCTGAGCCTCGGCTTCGTACTTGGCGAGAACGGCGTCGGCTTCACCGCGAGCCAACAGTCGAGTCCGCTCCGCGACACCGGCAGCTTCAATCTCGACTTCACGCTTCTCGGTTTCCTTGCGGACGATCTCTTCCGCGTTCAACCGTTCCTGCTCCAAACGGTACTGCGTCTTCTGAATCTCGATCTCTGCCGTCCGGCGCGCCACTTCCGCCGCCTGACGGGCTTCGGCTTCACGTTCGGCCAGTCGTGAGTTGGCCGCGGCAATGCTGGCCTTGGACTCGTTCTCGCCCGTAATGGCCTCGGCTTCCCGCTGCTGGACGAAAACACGACGATCGGCTTCGGCAGCCTTCTTCCCCTTGTCCGACTCGGCCACGTTCTGTGCGACCTCGACGTCCCGGTTCTTGTTCGCTTCCGCCTCACCGATGGCCGCCAACGTCTCCTGCTGCTGTACGAAGATGCGCTGGTCGGCCTCGGCCTGCTTCGTACCCTTGGCCGCTTCCGCCTCGTTCTCGGCGACGCGAATGGTCCGTTCCCGATTGGCCTCGGCCTGACCGATGGCGCCGACCTTGTCCTGCTCGGCAACGTCGACCATGGCCTTGTTGATGGCTTCGGACGCAGCCTTCTTACCGATCGACTCGATGTAGTCGGACTCGTCCGTGATGTCCGTGATGTTGACGTTGATCAGGTTGAGACCGATCTTGTTGAGTTCGGGTTCGACGTTCTTTCGAATCGAGGTCAGGAAGGATTCGCGATCCTGGTTGATCTGCTCGATGGTGAGCGAGGCGACGGTCAGGCGCAGTTGTCCGAAGATGATCTCCCGGGCCATCTCTTCGATCTGCGGGGAGGCCAGTCCGAGAAGTCGCTCGGCCGCGTTGTACATGATCGTCGGCTCGGTACTGATACCGACGGTGAACGTACTCGGAACATGGATTCGAATGTTCTGTAGCGAGAGTGCGTTCTTCAGCGGAATGTTGATCGTCATCGGAATGAGACTGAGGTAGGAGTAGTCCTGAATCAGAGGCCAGACCATGGCGCCACCACCATGGATGCACCTCGCGGACTGTTCTTTGCCGACCCGTCCATAGATGACGAGGATGGAGTCGGAAGGGCATCGCTTGAATCGCGAAGCCAGCACGATCGCGGTGAAGCCGAGCAAGATGGCTCCCGCGATGACGACTAGAACCCAAAGATCCATTCCCGGTCCTCCTTGTGGTCGGAGTGTTCCAAACCACTCCAACAGGTCTTCAATCATGTCGGCCTTCCATCATGGCTGCGGCAAAGAGAGCCGCTGAAGGTGATGACGAACTTCCAACACAGGACATCGCTCTAAGCCTTCTCGACGATGAACGCCTCACCGGATACGGCAACGATACGGACCGGGTCTCCGGTCTTCAGGTCCTCGTCCGAGCGGCTGCGAGCATCAAACGTCCTTAGCCGCCCTCCGACCACGACCTGCACTTTGCCCGTATCCCCGGCGGGAATCGTCAGGTAAACGGTCCCTTCCGCACCGACCGCGGAATCGAGCTTTACGTTTCCCGAGGACTGTAGGCGAATGAAGAATCGATAGAGCTGCGAGCTGAGCCACAGAGCCAGACCACCCGCGGCCGCGCCGACGAGGATGGCAACCGTCGGGTTCGCCCCGCTTCGCAGCATGGCCAGACCGACCAGTCCAAACATCATGAAGAAGGCGGTGAGGCCGTGGACGGAAAGCCCGGCGCCCCCACCCCCGCCGTCCAGGTCGGCATCCGCATCGAAGTCGCTGACATCGTCTCCGATACCGATGGCGAAGAGGACCATCCGGAGAAGGAAGAGCACGCCGCCGACCAGAGCGCAGATGGCGAGGACGAATTCCAGCCGGTCGAGTTCACCAAGTCCAAGGAAATCCATGACGACCTCCGTTCGAACTTACCGGTTGAAAAGGAGTTGTATTCACGGGAGGGATACTGCATTCCAACCGAGCGCCTGGCAATTCGATTTGTCCGGAGATAGGAAGGGATCCGCTGAAAGGACCGACGATGACCGAGCTCGCAGACCGAACCTGTATTCCCTGCAAAGGCGACGTTCCGCCTCTGAAGGGCGACGCCCTGCGCGATCTCTATGCAGAGCTGGGCCCGAAAACGAAGTGGAAGGTGGTCGACGAGCACCATCTCGAACGGCAGTACAACTTCCCGGACTTCAAGTCGGCCCTGGCCTTCACGAATCGAGTCGGAGAGCTCGCCGAAGACCAGTACCACCATCCCGACATCTTTTTGTCGTGGGGAAAAGTCGTCGTCAAGATCTGGACCCACAAAATCGACGGCCTGGTCGAGTCCGACTTCATCTTTGCGGCCAAGACAGAGGCCCTACCCAGAGCGTAGGGCCTCCGCCGCGGCTAGTCGCGAACCAGCTTCTTGTACTGGATACGGTGCGGCTGATCCGCTTCCTCGCCCAGTCTCTGCTTCCGATTCTTCTCGTAGTCCTGATAGTTGCCTTCGAACCAGTAGGTCTGCGAATCCCCCTCGAACGCAAGGATGTGCGTCGCCAGCCGATCCAGGAACCAGCGATCATGGCTGATGACCACGGCGCATCCGGAAAACGACTCGAGAGCGTCCTCGAGCGCGCGCAAGGTGTCGACATCGAGGTCATTGGTCGGTTCGTCGAGAAGCAGCAGGTTGCCGCCGGATTTCAGCAACTTGGCCAGGTGGACGCGATTGCGCTCACCACCGGAAAGCATGCCGACCCGCTTCTGCTGGTCGGCGCCCTTGAAGCCGAAGCTCGCCACATAGGTTCGTGAGTTGATTTCGCGCTTCCCGACGTCGATCGTGTCGGATCCGCCGGAGATTTCCTCCCAGATCGTCGCGTCGTCGTCGAGGGCATCCCGGTTCTGGTCGACGTAGCTCAACTGGACGGTCTCGCCGATCCGGATGTTGCCTTCGTCCGGCTCTTCCGAACCGGTGATCATCTTGAAAAGGGTCGTCTTTCCGGCGCCGTTGGGGCCGATGATTCCGACGATCCCGCCCGGAGGCAGGTTGAAGTTCATGTCCTCGACAAGGAGCTTGTCGCCGAAGGCTTTGCGAACTCCCTTGCACTCGACGACGACCTCACCGAGACGCGGCGCCGGAGGAAGGACGATCTCGGCCGTCTCCTGCCGCTTCTCCGCTTCCTGGCCGAGAAGTTCCTCATAGCGCTGGATACGCGCCTTGCTCTTGGCCTGCTTGGCCTTCGGCGTCATCCGCACCCACTCCAACTCGCGGCGGAGCGTGCGCTGGCGGCGGGACTCGGACTTCTCCTCCTTACGGAGTCGCTCTTCCTTCTGCTCCAGCCAGGACGAGTAGTTGCCTTCCCAGGGAATCCCGTGACCGCGGTCGAGCTCGAGAATCCAGCCGGCCACGTTGTCGAGGAAGTAACGGTCATGCGTCACGGCGACGATGGTGCCGGGGAAGTCCGCAAGGTGCCGTTCCAGCCAGGCCACCGACTCGGCATCGAGATGGTTCGTGGGCTCGTCGAGGATCAGCATGTCGGGCTGTTCGAGAAGGACGCGGCAAAGGGCCACGCGGCGGCGCTCACCACCCGACAGATTGTCGACCGGCCAGTCGCCCGGCGGACACCGAAGGGCGTCCATCGCGATATCGAGCTTACGGTCGACTTCCCAACCGTCGTGCGCCTCGATGATCTCCTGGACTTCGCTCTGCTTCTGGATGAGCGCGTCCATCTCTTCCGGTTCCATCGGCTCGGCGAACTTGGCGCTGATCTCCTCGAACTCTTTCAGCGCATCCCGTACGACACCCAAACCTTCTTCCACGTTCTCGCGAACGGTCTTTTCCGGGTTGAGCTGCGGCTCCTGGGCGAGGTAGCCAATCTTGATGCCGTCGGCGGGTCGGGCCTCTCCGTTGAACTCGGTGTCGACCCCGGCCATGATCTTGAGCAGGGATGACTTTCCCGAACCATTGAGACCGAGAACACCGATCTTGGCTCCGTGGTAGAAGGACAGCCAGATGTCCCGGAGCACGACCTTGTCCGGGGGATGCACCTTCCCCAGCCCCTGCATCGTGTAGATGAATTCCTGCGCCAAAGCTCGAGCCCTCCTTACCGGTCCACGACAAAATGCTGTCCGTACGCTCCGAGATCAGCCCCGCAGTGTACGCATAGACTTTGGGAATCTCAAACGCGGAAGCCGGACCGCGCAACTCGCACAGCGCGATCCGGCAACCGGCCAGGCTAAGCCAGGCTCCCGAACAGGCTAAGCCTTGCTCTCCTGGAACAGATGGACGTCCCGCTGCGGGAACGGAATCGACACGCCCTGGGCGTCGAAGCGCTCCTTGATCGCCTGCGTAATGTCGAAGTAGACGTCCCAGTAATCTTCGCCCTTGCACCAGGGTCGAACGACGAAGTTGACGGAGGAGTCTCCAAGTTCGGAAACACCGCACTCCGGCGCCGGATCGGAGAGGACCTTCGGGTGGTCGTTCATCAGGTCGAGTAGGATCTGCTTGGCCTGGGACATGTTGTCGCCATAGCTGATCCCCGCCGTGAGGTCGACGCGTCGCACGCCGTAGCCGTTGACGTTGTTGATGATCCCACCGGTCAGGGTCGCGTTCGGAATGAAGACCTTCTGGTTGTCGAGCGTCGCCATGGTCGTGACGAAGAGCCCGACGTCCTTGACCACACCGAGGTAGCCGTTGGACTCGAGGAGATCACCGACCTTGATGGGACGGAAGATGAGAATCATGACGCCCGCGGCGAAGTTGGCCAACGAGCCCTGTAGGGCCAGTCCGACCGCGAAACCGGCGGCGCCGAGGACGGCCACGAACGAAGTCGTTTCGATTCCGAACTTGGAAAGGGCGGCGATGACGGCGAAGGCGAGAACGAGGATCTTCGACATGGAGACGAGGAACCCGCGAAGGGAGCGATCGACCTTGCCCCGGTCGAGAGCTTTGCCGACCATACCGCCGACGATGTTCGAAGCAATCCTCCCGACGATTAGAATGAGGACGGCCCCGATCACCTGGAGCCCGTACTTGGTTAGGAAGGGGACGATGCTGTCGACCGCCTTTTGAATCGTTTCTTGGTCCATTTTGGAATCCTCTTTGGACGTTCGGCCCGGAACGGAAGTTCTTGTTTCGGTTGTTTATTGGTGTGCGGCCCAACCGCCGATTTCAATTGGGAGACACTCATTGTTCTGGAAAGTCACGAACTTCGCCCGAACACACGGGTTGGCGTCGAGCGCGACGATTCTTATCCAGACTCTCGTCCTTTGCTACTCCGTCTGTTTCAGCCTCGGTTGCTCGGAGCAGAATGATCGTGCCGAGTCTCGCGAAGCCTTGCCCGCGGGCGACCACCTCCAAAGCCTGGCTTCTCTGTCACCCGGTATGACGGAACTTCTTTATGAACTCGGCGTCGGAGATCGGTTGGTGGGTATCTCCGACTACTGCGCACCGGTTCCCAAACACGCGTCCCTGACTCGCCTGGGAACGGCGTTGACTCCAAACTACGAGGCCATCGTCACCACCTCCCCAGATCTGCTCGTGACGGAAGCCGCCCGCGGGGCGCCGATCGAGGACTTGCGGGCACTTGGAGGAACGGTCGAGGCACTCCCGTGGCGTTCGACGGAAGAGCTGGTCGCCGGCATTCGTCGGATCGGCGGACGGACGGGTTCGCAGGACGCGGCGACCCGGCTTGCCGACCGAATCGCGGAGGTTCTGTCCACTGTGCCTGACGACACCGCTCCTTCGGTGCTCCTGGCGATGGAGCATCCGGCCGGGCAGCTGACGGAAGTGTGGTACATGGCCGACGACACCTTGCACGGTGATGCCCTTCTCGCAGCCGGCGGCCGCAACGCCGTTTCCGGTATGGAGGGAGGAGTTCCAAAGATCTCGCTGGAGAAGGTCATCGAGATGAATCCCGAGGTCGTTCTCATCCTGTCCACTCAGAACTCGCTCACCGACGGCGAGCGTGAGGCCTTGCTCGCAGATTGGCGACAACTGACGACGCTGCAGGCAGTCCGGACCGGGAAGCTTGGAGTCGTGACCGGGGATCGGCTTTTCGTGACCGGTCCTCGCATCCTCGATGTCGTCGACCGAATCCGGGAGGAGCTATCGTCCCTCCTCGACGGAGCGGCCGTTCGATGAGATCGGTGACACTGGTGATAACCGTGGTGATAACCGTGAACCCGGCCACGACCGCATCCAGGGCTCCGAATGGTCGAAGCTGAACTTCGAGAAGCCAAGGTGGTGCGCCAAGGTCGCGACCTGATTCGCGATGTGAACCTGAATCTGACCGAGGGTTCCATGACAGTCCTCGTGGGCCCTAACGGGGCCGGCAAGTCGACTCTACTTCGTTCGCTTCTCGGACTGACAGCTCTCGATTCCGGGTCGGCGACCATCAACGGCACTCCCGTCCGTGAGCTGGGCCACCGGGACCGGGCTGGTCAAATTGGGTGGCTCCCCCAAGTGGATGAAGTTCGGGAACCCATCAACGCTCTTCAATACGTTATGGGAGGCAGGTTTCGCTTCGGTGAGTCCCGCCACGACTCCGAAGTGGCTGCGCGGAAACACCTTGATGCGCAGGGAGCCGGGGAATTGGCCGACCGGCGATGGCATTCCTTGTCGGGTGGCGAGCGCCAACGAGTGGCTTTGGCCGGACTTCTGGCCCAGGAGACGCCGCTCGTTCTGTTTGATGAACCCGCTCGACACCTGGACCCTCGACACCAAATGGATCTCTACTCGCGGATTGGTCAACTGGCCTCTGCCGGGCATGGGGTCCTCTGCGTAACCCACGATATCGATCAGATCCATTTCATCAGCGGCGAAGACTCTGATGTTCGGATCATCGGGCTTCGGGAAGGCTCGATCCGATTCGAGTGCGGCCGCGAAGATGCGACGCTTCCGGAGAAGCTTGGAAGTCTCTTCGACGTCCGCTACGAAGTTGTGGAGACGGACTCCCGGCGGGCACTGATCCCGGTCCGTGATCATGGGCCGACGCGATGAAACGCCTTCTCCTCCTTGTTATTACTACGATCGTAGTTATTGCTGCAACCCCATGGATTGGTGCCCGGCCGGAAGGAGAGGCTGGATCATTCATTCTGAATGAACTCCGGATCCCCCGCACCCTCATGGCCGCCATGGTCGGCGGGTTGCTTTCCATGGTCGGCGCGGTCTATCAGACGCTCTTCGCCAATCCGCTGGCTGCGCCCAGCACCGTCGGCACCACGGCCGGAGCGGTTCTCGGCGCCCTGGTGGCGTTGGTCCTGGGTTGGGGAACCTCCGTCTCGGGGTTACCGGCCGTGGCCACTGCGGCGTTTTGCGGAGCACTGGTCGTCACCTTCCTACTGGCCGGACTGGCCGCTCGGGAGCAGGCGCGGATCGACGACGTGCTCCTCATGGGTGTCGCCATCTCCCTTGCAGCGGGCGCCATCTCCGCCGGCATTCAGTTCACGTCCGACCAGGTCGGACTGGCCAATGTCGTGCGCTGGACACTTGGTCATCTGCCGCAGGTCGGGTACAAAGGGATCTACCTCATCCTGCCGTTCTTCCTCCTGGTCGTGGCCGTGCTGTTGTCCCAGGTTCGAAGCCTGGAATCGCTGGTCGCCGGCGAGCAGCTGGCGTTTTCCCAAGGGGTCGACGTCCGACGTACGCGCGTGTTGGGGCTCGGGGTTGGCGCTCTTGGTGTTTCCGCGGTCGTGGCCTGGTGCGGTCCCATCGCCTTCGTCGGATTGATCGTTCCGCACATAACACGCCGACTCTTGGGGACTTCTAGGCGCCTCCTCATCCCGGGTTCTCTCTTCTGCGGGTCCTTGTTCCTGGTTCTTTGCGACCTAATCGGACGTTCCGCCATTCCCGGCAAGGAAGTGCCGGTGGGTGTCATCACGGCCGCTCTGGGTGCCCCCACCCTCATCGCTCTCATCATTCGACGACGACCGTAGTTTTAAACCAACCGACAACGGTTCGAACTTTCATCGCGCCGGAGCCGCACTGAGTCTCGCTGGACGCGGAGAAACAGCTCCGAAACAAACTCCTCAGAAAACGAACGCTATATCTCAGCGCGGTTCCGAGGTAGTCTTACCGGGCGTCGAGTTCCCCCCTCAACGCTGCCAGGCATCCACAGGCTCCACTTTTGGAAGCATCGATGAACGGCACCACGCCGGCAGCGTAGCTCACGCGATTTCAAACAGTCCGCAAAGCCGTGATCGGGCGCGCATCATCCTGCGCCCGCAGGTGGGGGGTATCCATGTCGCAAGGTTTGAGCAAGCAAGGTTTGAGCACGCCGTCCGGCGACCACCGTCGCATCGTCAACCTCTCGAGCTTCCAAGTCCTTCTTTTGACAGTGTTCTGTCTCGGTGTCGTCTCCACGATGGCTATGGCGGACTCCATGCCCGTCGCGTCGACGGGACCGGGGAACGGTACGGTCGTATCCGGTGGCCAGTCGGCAGGATGTGGGATCGAGCTCTTCACAGCCGACGGCACCTACGAGAACGGCTACGCGTGGCAGTACAGTGGCCAGGCCGCTCCGGACTATGGCTCGTTCGCCGAATGCTATGACGGTGTGGGCCTCGTTTGCCGCGCCATCTTCGACTTCAGCCAGGTCGGCAACCAACTGAACAACTCCATGGACGTGTACGTTTGGGACGACGCGGGCGGGGCCCCGGGGACGGTCATCGACGTGGTTACGGACGTTCTTCCCGGACCGGTTGCCTTCTGGCCGTCATTGAGCCGACATGAGGTCCCGGTCAACGCGGCAATCAACGGAGACTTCTGGGTCGGCTACTGGGCCAACTGGCCGGATCAACTCGCCGGGTGGTTTGTGGGCGCCGACACAGACGGCCTGACACTGGGCTGTCCCTTTACCAACTACGCACCATCGATCGGATTTCCTACCGGTTGGGGCAACGTCTCTGCAGCCTGGGGCCCGACCCAGGCCCTCGGAATCGGTGCCGCGGTCCTTCCGGGCGGAGCCGGAGCCTGCTGCTACCCGGACGGAACCTGCCTCTTCCAGGATTTCGTCGACTGCGAGGGTGAAATCCTGGGTGAGGACATCCCCTGCGACCCGAACCCGTGTGATCAGCCCACCGCCTGCTGCTACGAGGACGGAAGCTGTCAGGTCCTGCTTCCGACGGACTGCAACAATTCCGGCGGTACTTTCCTGCCGGACACATCCTGTGCCCCCAATCCGTGCGACCAGCCTCGAGCCTGCTGCTTTGAAGACGGATCCTGCATCGTCCTGCTGACCGCAGCCTGCGCCGGTCAGGGAGGAAACGCCCTCCCCGATGAATCGTCCTGCAGCCCAAATCCGTGCCCCCAACCCCCGAAGGGAGCGTGCTGCTTCGCAGACGGTTCCTGCCTGTTTGTCGAAGAGCCGGATTGCGAAAACCTGGAAGGCGCCTACCTGGGTGACGACATCGCCTGCCAGCCGAACCCCTGCGATCAGCCTCCGACCGGCGCCTGTTGTTTCGTAGGCGGCGGCTGCATCGTCCTCGACGTCTTTGAATGCGGAGAGATCGGTGAGTTCCAGGGCGCCGATACGACCTGCGAACCGAACCCTTGCGCGGCCGCGTTGGGAGCCTGCTGCTACGCGAGCGGAAGCTGCACCGTTCGGACCGCAGAGATTTGTGAGCCGGACGGAATGTTCATGGGACCGGACACGGTCTGCGAACCCAACCCATGCCCGGGACTCGAGCCGGGCGCATGCTGCGTCCTCTTCGCCTGCAGTGTCGTCACCGAATTCGAATGCCTCGACATCGGCGGCAACTTCCTCGGCGATCCGGCGTCCTGCGATCCGAATCCCTGCGGAAACCCGAGTTCCGGCGCCTGCTGCTTTGCAGACGGCTCGTGCTCCCTCGTCAGCGAGACGGACTGTATCGTCGCGGACGGCAGTTTCCAAGGCGACGACACCGGGTGCGATCCGAACCCGTGTCCGACGCCGGTCAACGGCGCCTGCTGCCTCGCTCAGGGGGTTTGCGAAGTCAGCAATGATCTGGTTTGTGCCGCATCGGACGGCTCGTTCCAGGGAGCCGATTCTTCGTGCGATCCGAATCCGTGTCCGCAACCCTGTACGCCATTCGCTCTCGCCGGCCGACCGAGCAGCGACCTGCCGCATCCGCCGTACAACCCCTTCCTCGATACGAGCGGGCGGGGCGCCCATGCGCGCGTCGGCGATGGCGCTAACCGAGGCGGAGTCCTCGTCCTTCACACGAATGACGTCGTCTCGTCTTCGGATGCGTGCGGCGACGCCGGTGTCTTCGGTTGCGGAGACATCGTCAGTCGCACCGACCAGGAGCAGGTCATCGACATCCACGTCGTCGCGCTCTTCGCGAGTGACGCGCAGCCGCGGCTGAGTGGTGTCACCTTCGGACTCGACTTCCCGATTTGTGTTGGCTTGTCCGACTGGGGCGCGTGTTCCGACTTCGAATTGCCGACAAGTGGTTGGCCAGAATCCGGATCGGGAACTGCCGTGACCTGGTCCGAGCCACAAACCGATCGGGCCGTCGAGGTTTACTGGTTGGCGGGCTACGGATCCAACACGGAGCGCGGCCAGCTGTCTCTGACGGAACACCCGAGCCAGGGCGCGTACTTTGCGGATGATGGAATCCCTGCACGCCTGGATCCGATCGTGGAACTGGGCAGCCTCGGCTTCTTCCAGGACGGCCTAGCGCCCTGCCCGGTCGCGCAGGAGCCTCTGGGCGCCTGCTGCATCGAAAACCTGTGTGTGCAACTGACGTACGACAGCTGCGTCGAGGAAGACGGCATCTTTGCCGGAGTCGACGTACCCTGCGATCCGAATCCTTGCACGACGGTGACCGGCGCATGCTGCCTCCCCGAGCGGGAGTGCATCGAGACCGCGCCGAACGCCTGCGAAGTCCTGAACGGCTCCTACGTCGGCGACGGCACGATTTGTACACCGACGATATGTGGTCCGACGGTGGACGTCGGAGCGTGCTGTTTCATCGACCAGAGCTGTCTCGTCCTGTCCGAAGACGACTGTCTGGCCGCCGAAGGCATTTTCAAAGGAGCCAACCTCGGGTGCGACCCGGACCCGTGCTTCCTCGCCGGAGCCTGCTGCTTCCCCACCGGGGCCTGCGTCGACATGTTCTGGTTCGATTGCTTTGACGCCGACGGCGAGTTCCTCGGGGACGGCGTGCCGTGTGATGCCGACGTCTGCCCGACACCAGGGGCGTGTTGCTTCGAAGACGGGAGTTGCGAGGAACTCTACGAAGAGGTCTGTGATGACCAGGGCGGAAGCTTCCAGGGCGACGGGGTCGCCTGTACCGTGGCCGACTGTCCGCAACCACCGCCGGGAGCCTGCTGCTTCGAAGACGGAACCTGCACGTTCGTGGACCAGTTCGAATGCGCCTTCCAACTCGGAGACTTCCTCGG
Source organism: bacterium (assembly GCA_030431975.1). Classification (GTDB taxonomy): domain Bacteria; phylum Eisenbacteria; class RBG-16-71-46; order CAIMUX01; family CAIMUX01; genus JACKCR01. The sequence goes on from JAUIHP010000001.1 coordinate 480,126, forward strand.
TGAGGACCTGGCTTGTGAACCAAACCCGTGTCCGCAACCGGAGCCGGGAGCCTGCTGCTTCCAGGACGGCACCTGTCAGTTCGTCGACCGCTTCGTCTGCGGCGATCTGCTGGGAGACTTCCTTGGCGAGGGAGGTACCTGCGACCCGAATCCGTGTCCGCAGCCGGACTTCGGCGCCTGCTGTCTGTCAGACGGCAGCTGCGTCGAGACATTCGAGTTCGACTGCGACTCCCAAGGCGGGCTGTTCGGTGGAGACGGTGTCCTGTGTGAGGACGTCACCTGCAACCGTCCTTGCGACCCTCCGATGGCGAATCGCAAGTCCGGACCGAATGTGATCGACGGAACGATCTTTGGAGCGGACGCCGCGGACCAACGTTTGCTGGGCCCGAATGCCGGAGGAACGTTGGTGCTGCACGTCGACCCGGACATCAGTGCGACCAACGCGGGCAACTTCTGCGATGCACCGATCGTGCCCGATTGCGAGTCGGTCCAATCGCGTGTCGACACGTCGGAGCCGGTGTCCTTCTGGGCTCTGGCCGCGTTCCCGGCCGCTTCGAACCCGCGTCTCGCCGGCGTGGCCTTCGGAATCAGCTATCCAACATGCTTCTTCATCCTGGAAGGCGGACCTTGCGGAGATTTCGAGCTTCCGAGCGCGGGATGGCCGGACGCCGGAACGGGCAACGCCGTGACCTGGAGTACTGCGCGAACGGAGACGTTCATCCCGGTCTACTGGTTCAACGGGTATGAGGATTCTCTCGAGCCCATCCGCGTAAACCTGATCCCTCATCCGGATCAGGGCGCGGTCTTCGCCGACGACAGCATCCCGTCCGAGCTCGATCCGATTGCGGCCCTCGGATCTCTCGGATTCCGACTGGATGGAAACACTCCGTGCAGTTCTTCCGATGCGCCGGGCGCGTGTTGCTACGCCGATGGCAGTTGCGAAGTCGTCTTTGAGTCGGACTGTAGTCTGGGAGGCGGTGACTTCCAGGGCGCCGGCACCAGCTGCGACCCGAATCCGTGTTCTGCTCCTGGCATCGGTGCATGTTGCTTCGACGACGGGAGCTGTGCGCTTCGGACCGTAGCCGAGTGCGACAACGCCGGTGGGGCGTATCAGGGCGACGGGGTTCCCTGCGATCCCAACCCTTGCGGTGGCCCATCAGGTGCCTGCTGCTTGTCTGACGGCAGCTGTCTCGTTACCACCGGTTCAGGGTGTTCCGGTGACTATCAGGGAGACGGAACGACGTGTGACCCGAACCCTTGCCCACAACCGACCGGGGCCTGCTGCTTCCCGGACGGAGGCTGCTCCGTCGAAACGGGCTCCGACTGCAGCGCGGGAGGCGGACAGTTCCAGGGCGACGGCACGGTCTGCGACCCGAACCCGTGCCCGCAGCCGATCGGCGCCTGTTGTCTGCCTAACGATACTTGCGTCGAAACGAGTCCGGAAACGTGCGACACCGCCGGCGGCGACTATCTGGGCAACGGCGTCACCTGCGACCCGAATCCGTGTCTACCAGGCCCGGAGGGAGCATGCTGCTTCGACTTCCCCGAGTGCGAAGTCCTGACGGAAGCCTTCTGTATCAACCTTGGCGGCGAGTACCAGGGAGAGGGAACGGACTGCTTCCCAAACCCGTGCACGCAGCCCAAGGTCTGCTGCGTCGACGCCCAATGTTTCGCCATCGGTTTCGACTGCGACCAACTGGGAGGCGTCTGGGTCTACGGATCGGACTCGTGCGATCCGAATCCGTGCCCGGTCACAGGCGCCTGCTGCTTCCCCGATGAGACCTGCCAGGTCCTGCTCGAGTTCGAATGCGAGTCGGCCGGCGGCGGCTTCGTCGGGCTCGGAGTGCCCTGCGACCCGATCCCATGCGACGTTGTGCCGACGATCGAGAGCACTTGGGGTAAGATCAAGGAGAGGTTCCGCAGCTGGAAACAGTAGCCTCCGGGCCGGCAAGTATCGTGGAGTCAAGTCCTTAGAAGGGTTGCACCTTGACTCCACGATACCGTCGGCCGGTCGCACTGCCGGGCGCACTGCCAGGCGCACTACGGAATCGGAAAGCACTTGCCGAAACGGAAAGAGCTGGGATATCCTCCCCGTTCGTGTCTATTTGAACTCTGCAACGGGCCGGGCCCGGTTGCGCCGTCCGGATCCTCATTCGATCCGGCCAGATGAGGTGAGATCATGTCTCGAGTTTGCAAGCTGACCGGTAAGCGTCCGATGTCGGGCTACAACGTTTCCCACGCCCACAACAAGACGAAGCGGCGTCAGCTCCCCAACCTCCAGAACAAGCGGCTCTTTGTCCGCGAGCTCAATCGTTGGGTGCGCGTCCGCGTCTCGACGCGGGCCATCAAGACGATCGACAAGAAGGGGCTTCTCGCCTATCTGCGCGAGCAGAACCTGCGTCTGGAAGACATCACTCGGTAGTTTTCGATTTCACCGGGAGTTTCCCCGGTTGGACGGAAGCCGCTCACATCAGTGGGCGGCTTTTTCGTTTTGGGGAAGCGCACTGTAGAACGAAACCGGCTGCCCGGCCGGCTCGCCCAAAAGCTCGTCGTCCCGCATCACGAACCGTCCGCGAATCATCGTCGCCGTCGGCCAACCGGTAAGCGTCATCCCGTGGTAGGGGGTCCATCCGCTTCGGCTCTCGATCCACGAGTCCTGGACTTCCCGGCTCTTCTTCAAGTCCACGATTGTGAAGTCCGCGTCGTATCCGGGAGAGATCCGGCCCTTGCGAACGATTCCGAAAACGCGGGCCGGACCGGCGCTGGTCAGATCGACGAAACGCTCCAGTGACAGGTTCCCCTGGTGAACATGATCGAGCATGACCGGGACCAACGTCTGCACTCCGGTCATCCCGGAAGGACTGCTGGGGTAAGGCCGCGCCTTCTCCTCCAAAGTGTGCGGAGCATGGTCCGAACCGATGACGTCGAGGAGCCCGGACTGAACCGCTCCCCAAAGCGCGAGCCGGTGTTCTTCCGACCGAACGGGAGGATTCATCTGCGCGCGGGTTCCCAGGCGCTCGTAACAGTCCGGCGCGGAAAACGTCAGATGTTGCGGCGTCATCTCCACCGTCGCGACGTCCCGGTTTGCCTGAAGAATCGGAAGCTCGTCCGCCGTCGTGATGTGAAGAACATGGACGGTCTTTCCGCACTCACGGGCAACCCGTAGCAGGCGCTCGGTCGCCAAGGTCGCCGTCAACTCGTCGCGCCAGACCGGGTGGTCTTTGACGTCTCCGGACTCCTTCGCAATCGAAGCGCGCTCGTTGAGCCGGGACTCGTCTTCTGCGTGGACGGAACACCGACGACGAATGTGCTTCAGCGTCCTCCGAAGGTCTTCTTCGGTATCGATGAGTAGGTCACCCGTCGATTTCCCCATGAAGAGTTTCACGCCGGAACAACCTGGCAGGAGTTCGAGCTCTCCGAGCTGTTCCAGGTTGTCCGAGCGGGCCCCGATGAAGAACGCGTAGTCACACCAGGCCCGGCCGTCGGCAGCCGAGAGTTTGTCTGTCAGGGCGGACGCGCTGATCGTGGGAGGATTCGTGTTCGGCATCTCGAAGATGCCCGTCACGCCTCCCTTGGCCGCTCCCCGGGTTCCTGTTTCCAGGTCTTCCTTGTGGGTTCCGCCGGGCTCCCGAAAGTGGACCTGGGTGTCGATCACACCGGGCAGGACATGAAGCCCGCTCAGGTCGACGGTCTCTGCCGCGCCGGGAGCGCCCGTCGCCCCGGATCCGATCCATTCGATCCGGCCGTCACGGACTCCGATGTCGACGGTCAGGATGCCGGCGGGAGTCACGGCGGTCCCGCCCCGGAGAAGAAGATCCAAGCTCATGGGAAGACCTCGCGTTGGGGATAGATAGTCTGGTTGGAAGCGACTCGGCGCGATGCCGTCAGGGCAAACTAATGTAGCCGTCAGCGGGGCGCAATCGGGGACCGTCGCGACCTCCTGTCATGGAACCGCCTGTCATTGACAAAACGGGAAGCCGATCGGTATGATCCGCGCTTCGATCATTCGCGATTCGGCGTGGCCCCGACACACTGGCCCCGTCCGTCCAAGTCCAAGAAACGCGAGGAGTGTTCATGGCCCGTAAGTTTCCGCCCCGTAAGAAGGTATGTCCTTTCATCAAGGACCCGGAACTCATTCAGAAGATCACCTACAAGAACCCCGACTTCCTGGGACGCTTCCTCTCGCCGTTCGGCCGGATCGTTCCGCGCCGGATCACCGGGGTCAGTGCCAAGCACCATCGGCACCTGGTTCGGGAGATCAAGCGGGCTCGCATGCTGGCTCTGCTTCCGTTCGCCGTTCGGGACGAGCGCCGCTAAGCGACTTTTGCCCTTACTCTTGAAGGGCTATCCGGGTCGCAGAATCCACGCAGGGAAGCCGGCTTCGGCCGGCTTTGGCGTATCTTCCAATCCCTCAGGCAACCGTTCGCGGACTCTCGGACACTCAGGGGTGTAGAGAGATCAGGTCGCAACTTGGTGGTCCCCCTTCCCCAAGCTTCGCGGCATTTGGAGCCATCGATGAAAGATATGGAAGACAACGAGTTAACCCCGGAAGAGCGCTCCGCTCTGGAGAGCCTCCGCGATCAGCGCACCGTATTCCCCGGTCATGAGGACACGACCGTCGAGGCCCTGCACCGGGCCGGACACCTTCGTGGCGAGGGCTGGACGATGGGTTCACCGTCGCAGAGCTCGGGCGGAAGCTCCTGGTTGATGTGGGTGCGTGGGCTTGGTCTGGGTGGACTGGTCGGGTCGGCCTTCCTCCTTGGTGTCGTCTTCGAGAAGAACCGGGAAGGCACGGTCCAGAACGTCGTCGAACCGACAGGCAGTCCGGTCGAACCCCTTCCGGGCATCGAGGCCGTGGCCTACCACTTCGAGCTCAATGATCCGTTCGAAGAAAGCTTCAGTCCGGCGGATGCGCATCCCAAGGAGAGGATGACCCGGGAGCTTCGGCCTCGGTAGATTCGCGTCGGTAGGTGCGCCTCCGGTACCTATCCGCACTTTGTTGAACTACCCTTCTCCTTCCCATACGGTTGTAGGATGTCTCGCTTCAGCCGCCTGCTCCGACGTTCCGTTGTGCTGGGAGTCCTCTGCTGCCTCGGGCTCGCCTGCGCCGAATCGCAGCCGGACTCGGAACCGCGCGCAGCCCTGACCGTTCTCGTCACCGTCGCCCCGCAGGCCGAACTCGTCGAACGAATTGCCGGCGATCTGGTCAAGACGGTCATCCTCGTTCCGCCCGGAGCGGACCCTCACACGTACGAACCTAGCGTGAGCCAACTGCGCGCGGTTTCCGAAGCGGGCGCCTACTTTCTGATTGGACACCCTTACCTCGAGTTCGAACGTTTCTGGCTGAGGCGCCTGCAGTCGGACCGCACGGACCTACGGCTCATCGTGGGTGCGAAGGGACTCGACGTCTCCGGTCCGGATCCTCACATGTGGCTGTCGCCGACCGCTCTCAAAGTGCTGACCCGAAACCTCACGGAAGGACTGATCGCCTGGGCTCCGCAGCACCAGAAGGAGTTCGAGAAGGGGCGCGATGATCTCATGGCCCGGATCGATGAACTGGACGCGCAGCTGCAGTCGGTCCTGGGACGACATGCCGGCCGTTCGTTTCTCGTCTTTCACGGAGCTTGGGGATGGTTCGCCGAAGAGTACGACTTGAACCAGATTGCGATCGAACAGGGACACCACCATCCGGGCCCTGGACAGGTGGCCAAGCTCATGGAACGCGCGCGTCTCGAGAACATCAACGTCATTTTCGTCGAGCCAAGGGAGGACGTGGCGTCGGCTCGTGAAATGGCCAGGGAATTCGGAGCTTCGGTGGTGCGGCTGGACCCACTGGCTCCCGATCTGTTGCAGAACCTGCGCCGCGCGGGTGATCAGATCGACGCCGCGATGACGGAAACCCGAAAATGAACGCGCCGGCTCCCGATACTCCCGCGATCGAACTCCGCAACGTCACGGTGCGTTTCGGAAGTGAAGTCGCGCTCGAGAACGTGAGCCTTCAGGTGCCGGACGGAGACTTCCTTGGGATTCTCGGTCCCAACGGCGCCGGCAAGTCCGTCCTTCTGGGCACCATGCTCGGACAGATTCGTCCGCAAACCGGAAAGGTTCTGGTGCGCGGAGAGCCGGTCGAAAAAGCGCACGGGCGAATCACCTACGTTCCGCAGTTTGCCAACTTCGATGCTTCTTTCCCGGTTCGCGTCCGGGACGTCGTCCTGATGGGAAGACTGGCCCAGGGCCGGTGGTTTCGCCGCTACTCCGACGAAGATCACCGCCAGGCGGACGAGGCGATCGAACGTCTCGACCTCACCTCGTTGCGAGACCGTCAGGTGGGACATCTTTCCGGCGGAGAGCTGCAGCGCGTACTCATCGCACGTGCGCTCACGGTGGGGGCACGTATCCTTCTGCTCGATGAACCTTCGGCCAGTTTGGATGCCCGCGTCGAGGGACGGCTCTTCGACCTCTTGAAGGAGCTGTCGCAAACCCACACCCTCGTCCTGGTCTCACACGACATCGGAGTCATGAGCCAGTACGTGACCAGCCTCGCCTGCATCAATCGGCGACTCGTCCAACACGGATCGCCCCACGTCGACGCCGAGATCCTTCGCCAAACCTACGGGCACCCGGTCGAAATCGTCTCGCACCATCATGAGGACCTTCCGTAATGGAATGGCTGGCAGAAGCCTGGTCCTATCCCTTTTTCCGAAGGGCCCTCCTGGCCGGAGTCCTGGCAAGCATCGCCTGCGGCATCGTCGGAAGTTTCGTCGTGGTCAAACGCATCACTTCGATTTCCGGAGGCCTGTCGCACGCCGCTTTCGGAGGAATCGGGTTGGGGTTCGTACTGGGTTTTTCGCCCGTACTGGGTGCGGTCGGCTTCGCCCTGATCTGTGGAGCTATCCTCGGCACGGTCTACCACCGCAAGCCGGAGGCACTGGACTCGACGATCTCCACCCTTTGGGCGGGCGGGATGGCGGCCGGACTGGTCCTCATCGCGCTGGCTCCCGGCCCGGCACCGGACCTGATGTCGTATCTCTTCGGCTCGATCCTCTTCGTGACGCCGGACTACCTGTGGATCACGGTTGGACTCGACGCCGTCATCGGGTTGAGTGTGTTTCTCATTTTCAAGGAACTGCAGGCAACCGTGTTCGACGAGTCCTTTGCGAAGTCGTTGGGACTGCCGACCAAACTGCTGTTTCACGTGCTGCTGGCACTGACCGCCGTTGCGATCGTTCTGCTCATTCGGATCGTCGGGATTCTGCTCGTCATTGCGCTCCTGACCATTCCCGCGACCGTGGCCCGTCAGTGGTCGAACGATCTGCCGAGAATGATCGGCGCGGCCATCCTCATCGGGGCGGCGTGTACGACGTTCGGTCTGTTGGTTTCATTCGGGTTCTCGGCGACGGCCGGGATCGATGTACCGACGGGACCGCTCGTCATTTTGGGAGCGATTCTGACCTACGGGGTTTCAACCCTGTTGCGGATGGTGTTGGCGAACAATCTGGAGTCGACATCTTGATGGTTGGTTACCGAGGAGGCCGTCGTTGAGTTGGGTTCTCGACATACTCCAGGAGTCGTGGCGGCTCTACTACCTGGCCGCGCCCTTCATCCTTTTCGGTGTCTTCATGGCCGGCGTACTGCAGGTGCTTCTTTCGTCGCGACACGTCTCGCAGTGGATGGGACGACCCGGCATGTCGGCAGTCTGCCGCTCGGCTTTCCTCGGAATCCCACTGCCTCTTTGCAGCTGCGGCGTCTTTCCGGTCTCCATCTCTTTGCGCCGAAAGGGTGCGACGGCTCCTTCGACGATGTCGTTCCTGGTTACGACACCGGAAACGAGCATCGATGCCATCGCGTTGACCTATGCCCTGCTCGGCCCGGTCATGGCCATCTTCCGTCCTCTGGCTGCGTTCTTTACGGGAGGACTGGCCGGAGCTTTGGCGATCGCGTTTCCTCCCGGTGAGCCGGAGAAGCCGTTACCTGAGAGCGTGGAATGTGGAGCGTGCTCGACACGTAAGTCCGGGTCCGGAGCGGAGTCCGAATCTGATTCGGACTGGGAATCCGACGAGGACTACGACTCGGATTCGGACTGGGAATCCGACGACGGACTCGGGCCTGAATCGTCAGATGATCATGGGCATCACGGGGATCACGGGCATCACGGCAGCCATCACGGGCATTCCCACTCGCACGACTTGGACGATTCCGAGTATGTCGGGATGCGTGCCTTCGGCCGCGCTATCCTCGGTAGCTTCCGCAAGCCCGGCTCGGAAGGCGCGCCGGAGATCGGCCTCGGAGAGATCTTCTCCAGAATCGGGCGCCAGGCCTTCATCCACTCCATGGACGACATCGTCTTCTGGCTGACCATCGGACTCGTCCTGGCCGGTGTCATCGAAGTCTTCGTGCCCGAGGACCTGATCGGTCGCGGCCTGGGCTCCGGGATCTGGCCGATGATCCTCATCGTCCTCATCGCCGTTCCGATGTACACCTGCGCGTCGTCGAGCACACCGATCGCGGCTGCCCTCGTCGCCAAGGGACTGAGCCCGGGCGCGGCGCTCGTCTTTCTGCTTGCGGGCCCGGCCGCCAGCACGGCGAGCATGCTGCTCATCAATCGCCACTTCGGCGGACGTTTCCTTCGCATCTATCTGACGGCCGTGGTCGTCGGAAGCATTCTCAGCGGACTGGCTCTGGACGCTTTGATCAACCGTTTCGGTTTCTCCGTCGACCCGCGGTTTTCCAGCGAAGTCGAAGGACTGGCTGCCTTCCTGCAACTGGCCTGCGCCGTCTTCCTGACGGGACTCATCATCTGGCGACTTTGGGCCGGGGGCTTCCGCGCGGGCATTGCCGAGTTCAAAGAAAACTTCGAGGCTTTGGGTGAGATCCTGGCCAACACCGGCATCGGCGGATTCGGATCTTCGGGACCGAGGCGCTTCCGCCTTGGCAGCACGACGTGGATCGTGCTGATCGCCGTGGTCGTCCTCGGCTATCTGGCTTCCGGCTTCACGACGGTTCCACCCAGCTCGGCCGGTTACCGCAAGGTCTTTGGACAGGTCACGTCGCGCGACCTCGACCCGGGGCTGCACTGGGCGCCGCCGACTCCGTTTGGCGACATCGAAGTCTGGCGCGTCCACTACCCGCGCAAGTCCGACATTGGTTTTGCCACCAGCTTGGAAGCGATCGCCCGTCGTAAGCAGCTGCGAGGACAGGCGCCGCCCAACGAGTGGCACAGTCCGGTCACCGCAATGAACGCCGACCCGCGGGTCACAAGCTACATGACGGGAGACCAGAACCTGGTCGAACTGAGCTTTACCGTTCACTACTTCCTGTCGGACGCCTACGCATTCCTCTACGACACGGCCAAGGATCGCGACCTCGTCGGGCTTTATGCCGAGTCTACGGCCCGTGAGTTGGTCGGCAGCCGCACCCTCGACCGCCTATTGACCGCGGAGCGAAGCGACCTCGAACAGGAAGTTCAGGCGCTGCTCCAGTCCCGCCTCGACGAAGTGGAACTCGGTGTTCGCATCAACGGAATTCACGTAGTCGACATTCACCCGCCGCAGGGTGCGGTCACGGCCTTCCGCGACGTCTCCAGCGCCCGGGAAGATGAGCAGACTCGGATTCATCAGGCGCTCGAGACGGCTGCGGAAGAGGTCCCCCTCGCGCGGGGCGCCGCCGCACTCGACGTGGCGCGGGAGCAGGCGGAAGCCTCCGGACGCATTGCGGACGCGACGGGACAGGCGCAGGGATACGTTCTTCGTTCCCGGGCCTTCCGCCGAGCTCCGAGCGTTCTCAAGCACCTTCTTTGGCTGGAAACCGCCGAGCGCGTTCTCGCCAACCGACGCATCTTCATCGTTCCGCCGGGAACCGGATCCGGCAACGTCACGCTTTGGGAACTCGACCCACCCCTACCTTCGACTCTGACCGAAGAGGGAGGCTTCTGATCCATGCTTCGACGCATCCTCATGATTGCGGTCGTCCTGCTCGTCCTGACCTGGCTGCGGTCGGCATTCTTCACCATCGACGCCGGGGAGGTCGGCCTGGTCACCCGGTTCGGGCGCGCTTTGGACGGCACGAATGAACCGGGCGCCCACTTCAAGCTGCCGTGGCCCATCGATCGGGTCGAGCGACTGGACGGAAGGCTTCTCGTTTTCGACAACGAGCCGACGGAGATGCTGACCGAGGACAAGAAGAACGTGTTGGTCGACAGTTTCATCTGCTGGCGCATCGCCGATCCGCTCCGCTTCACGCAGACTGTGCAGTCGCGGGCCGAAGCCGAAGCGCGACTGCTCGACCTTTCCTCGTCCGAACTGGGTGCCGCCGTCGGCGCGGAGCCGATGGATTCGTTTCTGTCGCCGGACGGACAGGAAGTCGCGTTCACCCGAGTCTCGAAGACGGTTGCGGGAACGATCGACGCGATCACCCGCGAGAGTTTTGGGATCGAAGTCGTCGACTTTCGAATCAACGGCTTCAACCTGCCGAATCAGAACCGAAGCAGTGTCATCGAACGTATGCGTGCCGAACGTTCCCGTCAGGCCACGCGCTACCGCAGTCGCGGTGAAGAGAAAGCGTTGGTTATCGAGGCCGAGGCCGCTGCGGAGCGGGAACGCATTCTCGCCTTCGCCCGCGCATCCGCCGAGTCGACCTTGGGCGCAGGTGAAGCCGAAGCACTCCGCATCCTCGGAGACGCCTACCGACAGGACCCCGAGTTCTATCAGTTCATCCGTACGCTCGAGAGCTACGAAACGATTCTCGGAGAGAAGACGACGATCTTCCTCGAGTCCGACTCACGGCTGCTTCAACTGCTTCAGGGTCTTCCCCGATGAAAGACGAGCGGGAGAGGACAGGCGCCGCATCAGGAGGTGCAGGGTCCGGAGGTGCGGGGTCCGGAGGTGTGGGTTCCGGGGGGACGACGCCTCCGAGCGAACGAATCCTCAGGGGTCTCGCGGACTTTCTCACACGACGTTGGCGTGTAGCGCTCATCCTGGCTGCGGGCGCGTATGTCGTCCTTTGGATTCTGGGTGGCGTCTACACCATCGACAACGGGAGCACTGCTGTTCTCCGACGTTTTGGCGCGGTCACCAATGCGGGCGTGGAACCGGGGATTCATCTACGGCTACCCGATGGCATCGAGAGCGTCACCCCCTTCCCAAGCGGAGAGGTCTTCCGTCGCGAAGTGCAGGGCCCGAACGAAACGCGACTCGACATCATCACGGGTGACGAGAACATTGTCGCTACCGGCTTGGTTGCGCAGTACAAAGTCACGGACGTGGCGGCGTTCCTCTACGGAGCCGAGGCTGCGGAGGAACTCGTTCCCTACACGATTCGTACCGCTCTTCTCGAAACGGCCGGGTCAATGCGAGTCGACGATCTTCTGACCACCGGCAAAGCGCGCATCCAAAACGAGGTTCGTGCAGCTGCGCAGGAACTGCTGCGCGAGTACGGGACGGGCATCTCGTTGCTGGCCGTGACCATTCAATCCATCGAGCCTCCGACCGAAGCCGCGGCTGCGTTTCGCGGCGTGCAGGATGCGCGGAATGATTCGGTACGAACCATCACGGACAGCCGGATGTTGGCCGACCACCTGTTGAGTTTGACTCGAGCCGAAGCGGCGCAGCTGGTGGAAGAAGCACAGGCGGAGGCGGAGTCACGCGTCGCCGAAGCGCGGGGTGCCGCGGAACGCTTCCTCGCTTTGCTGGAACGTCACCGGGCGTCACCGATCCAGACCGAGCAGGAGTTGCTGCGGGGGAATCTGAGCAAGCTGCTTCCGAAGACCGAGACCATCATTCTGGCGCCGGGCGATCGTGGGCGGCAGATTGACGTCCACCTTCGAGGAAGGTCGAGCCGGTAGGGGCCCGACCACAGCGTTTGGCCGGCGGACTTAGTCGATCAGAACGAGCTTCTGCCCATCCACACCGAAGTCACCGCTGGCTCGTACGAAATAGAAGCCGGCCGGAACGCGATTGCCGCGGTCGTCACGCCGGTCCCAGATGAGCTGATGCGAGCCCACGTCCATCGGCTCCCGGTTCAGGACGCGCAACCGTCGACCCCGCGCGTCCAAAATCTCGACGACGACCCGGCCCGGTGATGCCGAGGCAAGATCCAGATCGAAACTGACGTCGCCCCGTGAAGGGTTGGGGAACGGTCGACCGAGGACGGAGGGCGTGCTGGACTGGACGGAGCCTGCTGCGACGTCGGTTGTACTCGGCACGACAAAGACGTTGTCCTGAATCTCATGGATCTGCGTGTTCCGACGAATGATGACGGCCAGGGTCTGCGACTCCACATAGTCGATCCATTCCGGGGAGAGGTATCTCTCGTACCAGAAACGGTCCCCATCGCGGAGGCTCAGAAACTGATGCCGCAACACGTGGAAGATGGTTTCGCCGACGAGTGCGTCTTCGTATTTGTCCTCGGCGATCGAACCGATCCAACCGTCGACGTGGTCGACTCCGTCGTAGGCCTCTGCAAACGCGACATCGACGACCGGGTCTGAGCAGATCGCGCCGAGGCTTCCACAGGGCTCGAGTCCCAAGGCCATGCGAAGTTCGTTGTAGCGCGGCATACCGTGATCGCGTCCGCGCTGGATGTTCAGCGCGAAGAGGTCCAGCCCTCCGTTGCTCGGGTCACCGAAGAGGAAGTTCCGGACATCATCGACAACGAAGGGATCGATCCTGCGGGCCGGCTGCGCCGCGAGGCCGCGAAGGAGAGGGTCGATACCGATGTCGAGGATGAGTTCGGGGGCAAAGAAGACGTCACGAAGCGGGAACGGTCCCTGCCTCATGGGCTCACCCATTGGCGAGAGCTGAAGAAGCTGCGACGACACCATTGAGTGCCCAAATCTGTAAACCACGGTGGAGAAGGAATTCTCGATTCCGGGCTCTACCGTCGAGTCGTAACCCTCGTACGGCGGCAGGGCGTCGGCCCCCAGCAGAAGCGGCAGGAACTCGCGATAGGTAACGGCCTGCATCTCGGCCGCGACGATGGCGCGAGCGCGTTGATAGATGGCCTCACCATCCAGCTCCGGGTTCTCCGTGCGGATTCGATCTGCCTGATAGTTGTGCTCACGGACGAAGAGCGTATGCATCGCGGTCAGTGCCGCCTGCTCGTTGGCCCGCTCATCTCCGGCGAGAAAGAAGGACGGATCCTTTGACGTCGGCGCATTCGGAAACTGGTTCACGTTGAACGGCAGGAGTTCACCTGCCGTTGTCTTCAAACGACCGGTCCCGTCGAGGGAGCGCAGTTCGGACGCCCGCACCGCGTCAGACCCGTAGACGTTCGATGCATCGATGAAGGCTGTGATCTGGTTGACCTGCTGTCGCGTACCCGGCGCATCGACATACGCGGATCGATGCAAAGGGATCACTTTTCCGCCGGAACCATCGGGATCGAAGTGACGGTCACCGACGGGAACGACGATGTCGAAGGATTCCGCGGGATACGCCGTCCCCGTAAGATCGATGTCGTGATCGAGGAACTGTCCCCACTGCCAGAAGAAGTCGGTGACGAGTTTGGACGTGACGTCTTCGGCGGTTCGGGCGGCAAACGCGTTGCTGATCTGTCGTGCTCCGGGAAGTCCCTCGTCGCGAGGCTCCGCGATACCGTCCTCGTAGTCCGCCGGGACGAGATTGCGAAGGAGCGCGGTGCCCGCACTTCCCCAGCTCGGATTGTCGGAGTTGTTGCCGGTGCCGTCATACGACCGGAACTCATCGAAGACCAACTCGGTCGGGAACGCCGATGTGGCAGCGGATGCAGAAGGAAAGGACGCGACTGCGAAGCACACAGCGAGAGTGGAGGACAGGAACCCAACACCCAGCGGAAATGAGGTGGATGACCTCATGTAGCCCCCTCGAGAACGTAGTTTGCGGATGACTTCGCTCCAACCCAATTCTACCAACGAGTCAGTACCAATGTCAGATCGGCAGATGCCCCACCATCCTTCTCCACGAAAAAGGCCGGAGTGTCACTGTTCGAGGAACGCTAACTGTTCCAACGACTTGGCTTGTACCACCCTTCGGCTTGGGAACGGCCTCATAAGGTCACGTCGCCCAAAGGATCCAAGTCCAAGCCGAAATTGTGTTTCGCGCAGTCCGCCACAAAGTAGTAGCAGTGGATCATGGTGCAGCGCCGGTTGTAGACCTGGTTCCAGAAGGCAAAGAGGCCCAACGCCATCTGCTCCATCTCGAGCTTGCTGCACCCGGCATTGGCGAGGAGGTTGAGGTAGTGGGCGGTCGTTCGCGACGGCCCCATCTGGACCATGTAGCCCTGTTCCCGCGCGGCCTTGACCGCGGGATGGGACTCGTCGGGCGTCCGGTCGTCGACCCATCCGCTCGAAGAATACTTCCGCGTCCAGCGCTGCTTGATGTCGCTGAGGCTGGCTACGGTTTGGCCGCCTTCATCCGGAATGGTGACCTTCATGGTCCCGGCGTCCCAGGGGCCGCCCCCCCCACTGCTGGTAGACGCCCCTCCGACTCCCCGCTTTGGAAGCTTGCTTTTCCCACAAACGGAAACGTCGTGAAGGACACCGACGCAGGCGGCGATCGTGTGTCCCTGGATCTTGTCGGCAGCCAGTCTCTTCAGCGCGAGATAGCAGGAGCGGCTTCCGATGTCGGTCGCGGAGAAGAGGCCGGCGTAGTAGTCCTTGTACGATCCCCGTTGCGCTTCACACGCGCGCTTGATGCCGTAGGTCGTCTCCTCATCGACGAACTTGAAGACCTTGGCGATGCCGCTCCGGAAAGCCTGGCGGAACGCACCGCCGCCCATGCCGTCCGCGCCCAGGAGTTCGGCGGCCTTCTCCGCTTCGAGTTTGAACTTCGCCATGCAACGGATCTCGTTGACGAGTGCGAGCGCGGCCTCGGGGAAGCTTCGGTAGTAGCGACGGTTCGCGTTGTTCCACTCGGTCGGGAGGACATACCGCACGTAGCGACTGGCAAAGGACCAGACCCAGTCGTCGAGGATCTTCTCCGCCGTGTCCCGGTTCTCGCGGATGGTTCTCTTGTGCTCGTCGCTCACGTCCTCTGCACCGAGGATGTCGTTGTAGGCGGTCGTGCGACTCCAGTAGACGTCGCGGTAGTAGTTGATGAACCCGGGGGCGCGACTACTGATGATCAGGGTCATGACGCTTCCGTTTCTCCGCTACGCGGTTGGGGACCTCTTCTGGGACGTATCGTACGGATGATCCCTGGAGTTGCTAGCGATCTGCGGGCGCTACAATCTGCTCAACGGAGGCGCTACATTTTGCTCAACAAATCCACTACATTTTGCTCAGTAGATGCGCTACATTTTGCTCATTATGAACAGTGAGGCCCCCCTATCTTACAGACCCAGAATCGTTGATGAGGAACTCCGCGCCAGGCTTGGGGCCGCGGGTGCCGTCGTCATCGAGGGAGCCAAGGCCACGGGTAAAACTGAGACTGCCAAGCAGTTAGCCGCGAGTTCGGTTCTCCTCGACGTTGATGAGGCAGCCCGGCAAGCGATGGAGGTGGACCCCAAACTCGTGCTTGAAGGACAGGCTCCGCGGCTGGTCGACGAGTGGCAGGTCGAGCCGAAGGTATGGAGCCACGTGCGGAGAATGGTGGACGACCGGCGGATTCCTGGACAGTTCATCCTCACCGGCTCCGCGGTTCCCAACGAGGACGTGAACCAGCATACAGGTGCGGGAAGGTTCTCCTTCCTGCGCATGAGACCCATGACCCTCTTTGAAACTGGCCATTCGTCGGGAGCGATATCTCTCGAGCAAGTCATGCGGGGGCAGCTGCCCTCCCAATCGGACCCGGGGATGACGGTTGCGGACATCGCAGAGCGAATTGCTGTCGGAGGATGGCCGGGCCAGCTCGGGCGGTCCCCGACCGACGCCCGTCGTGCCGTACGCGACTATCTCGAGCAGATTCAGCGGGTAGACGTGGGGCGTGTGGCCGGAGGACATCGCGATCCGCAAAAGGTCGGTCAGCTGGTTCGATCCCTCGCTCGAAATGTAGCCACGGAGGTAACCACGACCGTTCTGGCCAAAGATGCGGCGGGACCGGACGCCTCTATGTCTCGAAACACTGTGATCTCCTACCTGGAGATACTCGAGCGCCTGATGATCATCGAGAATCAACCGGCGTGGGCGCCCCATCTTCGGTCGAAAGCAATCCTCCGATCTTCCCCCAAGCGCCACTTCGTCGACCCGTCTCTCGCCGCTGCCGCACTTGGGGCGAGCCCCGAACGCCTGCTTGCTGATATCAGCCTTCTCGGTTTCTTCTTCGAGTCGCTCGTGATCCGAGAACTCCGGGTCTTCGCTCAAAGACTGAACGGCACGGTCTCCCACTACCGAGACAACAACGATCTCGAGGTCGACGCGATCGTCGAACTCGATGACGGTCGGTGGGCGGCGTTCGAGGTCAAACTTGGAACGAGCCGCATCGACGAGGGGGCAGCGTCGCTTCTCCGATTCGCTCAAGTCGTGGATACCGAAAGGTGCGGACCTCCGTCGATGCTCGCCGTCGTTACGTCGAGCGGCTACGGCTACGTACGGGATGACGGTGTTGGGGTGATTCCGCTCGGTCTGCTGGGGCCATGACGAACCCGGGGGACACGACGGCTGCCAAGTCGGGCCGTGGCGCTACCGTTTCTCGAGGATACTCGTAGAGAGCACCACGATCGCTACTTCCGCGCCCAGAAACTCGGCGAGGCCTCGCGCGTCGCCCGACTATGGCTTCGGATCCTGCAGCTGCTTCCGCAACTCGAGGATCTTCAGCCGGCGCGGATGCTCCTTGATCCAGGCACCTTCGACGGCAGCCAGGGCCTTCTCGATGGAAGCAAGGGCGTCCGCGGTCTGCCCTCGACGAATGTGGACTTCAGCCATGCCGGAGTGGGCCTCGAAGATCGAAGTCGGCCATTCCTGGTCCGCAGTATGAGCGTGAAGCGCCTGAAACTCTGCCTCCGCACGGTCCAAGTCACCTCTTGCCAGGTAAAGCCGGCCCAGGGCGAACGCTCCTCCCATCCCAATGGCCCGGTAGATCTTGTCCGCCGCGAGCAGGTAGGTCTCCGCGTCGTCCAACTCTCCCCGTTGCACAAGTGTATAGCCGAGCAGCTCCTGATCGAACGCAGACTCGTACTTGGCAGGCTCGAACTGCGCCAGATCAATCTTCACGGCACGGCGCAGGAGTGATTCCGCCTCTTCGAGTTTGCCCTCGTTGAGCGCAATGTAGCCGAGGTTGGACAGAGAGAGGCCCGTGTGCCAGTGATCCGGGCCCATCACATTCTCCCGAATGGCCAATGACTCGAGTTCCAGCGCCCTCGCCTCGTCGAAATGGCCCGTGTGAGCAGCGATCAGGCCCAGATTGTGTTTGACCGTGGCGACGACGTAGTGATCCTTCCCTCGAAGTCGCTCGATGATCTGCAAGGCGCGCTCGTAGTACCGCCTCGCCTCCGCGAAGTTCATCCGCGAGAAATGGATGTTTGCAACGTTGATGTAGCAGTTCGAGAGAAAACGCTCCGCCGCTTCGTTGGTACTCTTGTAGAAAGAGAAGATCTCCTGATACGGCTTGAGGGCTTCGTCGTAGCTACCCGCATTGACGAGAGTAATCCCGAGGATGCTCCGAGTTCTGGCGCGGGCATCCCTGTCCCCCGTCTCGTCGGCGATGGCGACCGCTCGCCTTGCCAAAGGAATCGCTTCCGTCGTGTTCCCCTGGGTCGAATAGCTCTCCGCAAGAGTCGAAACGCTCGTGGCCCGCTTGACGGCGTCGACCTCCGGAGTCTCGTCGACCAGGGTCACGGCCTCCTGCAAAAGAGTTCGCGCCGAATCGAACTCTCCAAGTGTCGTGTAGACCTCTCCAATGATGGTCAGAAGCTCTGCGCGTACGGCCGGTTCTTCTTTCAGTTCGTTCATGAGGCGTTCGGCGCCGGTATCGATCACTTCCTTCGCGGTAAGCGCCGACTCTCGCACCCGGCCGGGCTGAGCCGATTGAAAGAGATTGGCAAGAAAAGCAGAAACACGCTCTGCGGTCTTGGCCTCACGAATAGCCGCGCGTTCTGCGCGTCTCGCCCGAATCGCGAGGAAGGACGCCACGCCGACCCCTGCAACAAGCGCCAGAATCGTGGCGACCAGTCCCCCGGCCAAGAGGGCGACGAGGATGACGACCGCGCTGCCAACGAGGATACGTTGGCGAACGACAAGTTTGCGTGCGCGGTACCAAAGACTCGGCGCACGGGCGAGCACCGGCCGGGAAGTAAGAAATCGATCGACATCGGCGGCAAGGGCACCGGCCGTCGCGTAGCGTTGGCTCGCGTCCTTCTGCAGGGACTTCGCGGTGATCGTCGCCAGATCCGAGTCGATCCTGGCTCCCCCGGGTCGCACCCTCGGCATCGGCGCCGGAGACTCTTCGGAAACGATGCGCAGAGCCTCGACGATCTGCTTTCCACTGATGTTGAATGGCCGAGTCCCCGCGAGCATCTCGTACAGAATCACTCCGAGTGAATAGACGTCGGTCCGGAAGTCGATGTCCTCCGGGTTTCCCCTCGCCTGCTCCGGACTCATGTACGCAAGCGTGCCCCGGATGGCGCCGACTTCCGTCATCACGCTGACGCCATCCCCACCTTCCGCGTCGGTAATGCGTGCGAGACCGAAGTCGAGGATCTTCGGCTGCCCCTCTTCGTTGATGACGATGTTGGACGGTTTGAGATCGCGATGAATGACCCCACGTTGATGCGCGTAGTGGACGGCATCACAGATCGAACGGAAGAGCACGAGCCGCTTTTGGATCTCGTCCTTGTCGACCCGTTCACGAGGGATCCGCTCCAAGTAGTCGTCGAGCGGCTCACCGCTGACAAGCTCCATGGCGAAGAAATGCTGGCCCTCGTCGGTGCGCCCCGACTCGTAGATCGCTCCGATGCCGGGGTGCTTGAGTCGGCCCAGAGACTCGGCCTCGCGCTGAAAGAGTTTGACCGAAGTCTCGTCGACGAAGCGTCCTCCGCGGACGACCTTGAGGGCGACCCTGCGCTTGGGAGTCGCCTGTTCGGCCTCGTAGACGATGCCCATTCCGCCTTCACCAAGGACACGTAGGATGCGGTAGTTCGCAATCTCGGTCGGAAGGGGAGGCGAAGAGTCGGGTAGGTCTTCCAGCGCTGCAGTCCGGTCGAGATCCTCGGCCGCGAGGAAGTGGGTTCTGGCGTCCTCGTGTTCCAAGAGCGCTTCGATCTCGCTGCGGAGACCGGCGTCGTCGCCACACTCCCGGCTCAGGTATGCAGCCCGAGCGTCTTCATCCATGCCCTCGAGTTCGAAGAGAATCCTCTTCACTCGGGCGAAGTCCGGAGGGCTGCTTTGGGTCACGGCGGCCTTGTCCTGTGCTTGGGGACTGGAGTCGATCCAAACTCTTGCCTGACAAGCCTAGCGCATTCCGCCGCGCAACCCCGAAGCGTTTGGAGCGGGTTCGTGTCTTACACAGACGGTTTCTGGTAGGCTCGAAGCGGAATCTCCCGGCCCCAATCGTTTCCCAATGAATCGCCTTCTTCGACCCGTGGAGGACCCAATGCGAAACGCCCCGCCGCTGGACCGCGGCCTACCCCCGACCGGAGCACCCGGACTCCTGTCGGCGATGGCGATTCTCCTGTTCCTTTCGGGCCTCGCATGGCCTACCCCCACCCTGGGAGCCGATCTCGCCGGATCGGAACCGTGCCTGCTCACTGACTTCGATGACGACGATGATCCCTGGACCATCGATACGGAAGCGCGCGGGTCAGAGGCTGAGTTCCGATGGGTATTCGAATGCCCGGAAGAACAGCCGTGGGGTTTGTGGATCGACGTCCAAACCAGCTGTTGCGGAGGTGTCAACGTCGACTTCGACGACCTCGTGTTCAATCCGTTACTCGTCGAACGGGTGTGGGAGATCACAACCCGTCAAAGCGCGGGGGGGAGTTGCTGGGTAACTGGCGTTAGCTTGGAGTTCTTTGACGACGCTCCGTTTGTCGTCGGAGAAAGGTACTTCCTGGCAACCGGTTTGGCGGAAGGTAACTGCAGCAGTTGTTCGAACGAGAACGTCTGGTTTCGCACCTATCCCTACGGATACGACAGCTGTGACGGACTCTACCACCAAGCCTCGTTCGACTGCTTCGAGCCACTCGGAGCTTGTTGTGCTCCTTCGGGCAGCTGCGTGTCCCTGACCGAGGATGAGTGTGAAGACATCGGCGGGATTCACCAGGGCTGGGATACACGATGTGAGCCCGACCCCTGCCCCCCCGCGGGTGCATGTTGCCTCGATGACGGTTCATGCATCATCCAAACGGAGTTCGGTTGCTCCGACCGTGCGGGCGACTACCTGGGAGACTTCTCGGTCTGCGACGGAGATCCCTGTCCGCCCGGCGGAGCCTGCTGCATGGACGACGGTTCCTGTTCCATTCTGACATCGGATGTGTGTTCCCAGTCCGGAGGCGGTTGGCTGGGATCCGGTACTTCCTGCGACCCCGTACCGTGCGCACCCGCCGGAGTCTGCTGTCTGGCAGATGGAGTCTGCGGCATCTTGACCGAGGATGCCTGCGCGGCGCAGGTAGGCGTTTGGGACGGTGCAACGATGGCGTGCACTCCGTACCCCTGCCCTCCAATCCTGGTCAGGCCGGATGGATCCGGTGATGTTTCGACCATTGCCCAGGCCATCGCAAACGCGACCTCAGGGGCTGTCATCGAACTCGACGACGGGGTCTATCTCGGACACGACAACCGTACCTGGGACTTCGACAGGAAGCGTCTCACGATCCGTTCACTGTCTGGAGACCCGTCAGACACGATCGTGGATGGACAGCACTTTGGTGGCGCGCTGTACGACTTCTCAACCCAGGCCGGAACGAAGGTAGAGTCTGTCACTCTCCGCAATCTGGTCCACGGCGTGGTCGTTGGCGAAGATGGACGAGTCGAGCTTCGGGATGTCCGCGTCGAGGGCTGCCAGACCACGTCCGGAGCCGTGCGACTGATCAAAGGCTTTGTGGAACTCTACGACTGCAGCTTCATCGGAAACACGTCCGAACAAGAGGGGGCTGCGATCTCGGCCGCGGACGGCATCCTCGTATCCGGCTGTACGATCGCCTACAACTACGCCGAGAACGGCGCGGCTATCTTCGCGCACGGCTCGGATCCTGCCGTCGTGACACTCCAGCGGTCGATCCTGTGGGAGAACTGCACTCCGTCCGGCTTTCGAGACTTTTCCGTCTCTGGGAACGATGGAGCCATGACCGTGGAGTGCTCCTTGATCGACACCGCGTTTGTTGAGATGGAATTTGTGTCGGGAACCCCCGTTTTGGGTGACCCGGCCTTCTGTGGCCCTCCTGGGTGCATGACGACCCCAACCACTGGATACGTTCCGGTTCTGGCAGCCAATTCGATTTGCCTCCCGGGCGGCAACTCCTGCGGTGTGTTGATCGGCGCCGAAGGGCTTGGGTGCGACGCGGTGGAACTGGGGGCCTGCTGCTCCGAGGACGGCGAATGTCGAGTCCTGAATCTCGAGTCCTGCGAGCAACGAAGCGGTGAGTACTTTGGAAACGAGAGCTGCGATCCCGCTCCATGCATCCCGCCGGCGGTTTGCTGCTTCAACTATGACTGCCAACTCCTTCCTCCGTTTTTTTGCGCCGAACAGGGCGGGGAGTCCTATCCGAATGAACTCGTTTGTGATCCGAGTCCGTGTACGAACCTTCTCGTTCTCGCAGACGGAACGGGGCCGTTTGCGACGATTCAGGAAGCCATCGACTTCGCCGTCAGCGGCTCCACGATTCGCCTGGGAGACGGTGTCTTCGAAGGAACCGGCAACCGTTACCTGTTCCCCGCCGGCAAGGATCTGGTAATTCGGTCCGAGAACGGAAACGCAAAGGACTGCATCATCGATTGCTCCTTCGAGTCAGGAGCCGGATGGGGACTCTCGATCACTTCGGGAGAAGGGCCGGAGATGCGCCTCGAAGACATCACCATTCGGAACGGCTCAGGCAACTGGGGAGGCGCTGCGAAGGTCATCAACTCCTCGCCTACTTTCCGTCGCTGCATCTTCGAGTCGTGCCAGGGCAACCTCGGCGGCGCGCTCTACCTCTCCGGGTCGCAATCACGGGTGGAGGACTGTGTCTTCATCGGAAACGAAGCCAACAACAAAGGCGGGGCTATCTACATGGACGGCACCTCCACTGTCGACATCACGGGTTCCACCTTCTTCGGAAACGTCTGTGAAGAGGGAAGCGCGATCCACACCGGTTCACCGGGGCTGAATGTCTCTCGCAGCGTCTTCGTGGCCAACATGGACGGAATCCCCGTCTCCTGCGATAGCGCCGCTCCATCCGTTTCATGTACGGACATCTTTGGAAATCCTGCAGGTGACTGGGCAGGCTGTCTCTCCGGCATGGAGAACCTGAATGACAACTTCTCCGTGGATCCACTGTTTTGCGATGCTTCGCTTGGCGACCTGAGCCTCTACTCCACCTCGCCCTGCCTGCCCGACCAAAGTCCCTGCGGTGAACTCGTGGGAGCCCTTGGTCAGGGCTGCCTCGACCCAGCGAGCACAGACCTGGAGCCGGCACTTCCGACGAGACTGGCCCTCGCCGCGCCCCAACCAAACCCGGCCACGCACGCATGCGACATCCAGTTCGACCTTCCGAGCGATGGCTGGATTGAACTCAGCCTGGTCGACGCATCCGGACGACTGGTAGCCGTTCCGCTCTCTGAGCACCGCACCGCCGGGCGCCACTCCGTGAACTGGGTCGGGACGGATCGTGCGGGCGGCCCGTTGGCGAGTGGCGTGTACTACGTGAAACTACGGGCGGGTGGGGAGGAAAGCCGGTCGAGGCTGGTCTGGATAAGGTAGATGGGTTTCGGACCCTGGCACTCCGGTAGTCGAGTCCAACTCGACTATCGACTGACACTCCCTGCGTAGATCATCGGCTCCCGGGCACCAACCCGCCCGCAGTCCGAACCATCCGGATGCCCGCCCGCCGCACACGGGGACGTCGGCTGCAGTCGAAAGTCCGACGCGCTCGCGTTCCAGAACAAAGGATCAAGCGAGAAGTTGCCGCCCTGATCGACGACACCCGAACCCATGCCGTCACCACCGTCGTTGCCGAAGACGTCCGAACACGCAATCTGCAATGACGAGTTCGGGTCGGCCGAGACCGCTGCAACCAACGACCCGAACGCTACGATGCAACGATCGAGTTCGATGTCGGCGAAGTGTTCCGCCCGCACCTGTCCCTCACCGAAACCTGTGTTGCCGACCATGGTCGTCGTTTCGAATCGACAGTTCGACGCGGTCCGCACATAGGCGGCGGCTCCGTTTCCGTCGGCCAGGTTGGCGAAGATCTCCGAATGCTGGAAGTGGAACGGGACATTGATCACTCCGATGCCGCCTCCCTGCCCGGCGGAGTAGTTGCCAAAGATGCGACACCGCTGAAACTGCATGGCCCGGGTGCTGTTGTGAAGCAGGACTCCCCCGCCGATCGTCCGCGCGAAGTTGTCGTGGAAAGAGCAGTTCTCCATCAGCGCGGCGCAGACCCCGGCCGTGGCAAAGCCGCCGCCGAAGTCTCCCTGGTTGTTGCGAAACACGCAGTCCCGAAAAGTGGGAGACGTCAGGTGAATGCAAACGCCGCCTCCGTAGCCGTAGCCGAACTGGGATTGCGTGGCGTCCCCGCCCTGGAAGGTGATGCCTTCGAAGGTCACGTTGTCGTTGTAGCCCATGACGTAGAGGCATCGACCTTGTCCCTCGGCGTCGATGATCGTTTCTTCAGCGCCGCCCTCCCCCCGAATACTGAAACCGTCGCGGGTGTTCCAGACGACGAGGAGTCCGTACTCGGTTCCCGTCCCCTGGTTCGACCAGTCGTAGACGCCCGGAGCGAGAACGATCTCGTCTCCGACGCCGGCGACATCGATGGCGTCCTGAATGGTGGGGACATCGCCGGACAGGTCCGGTCGGACGTACCATGTGCGGGGATCGTTTCCGACGTGGGCCGAGGCTGCCAGACTTGCGGGTTCAAAGGAGTCCAGATCTTCGGCAGAAAACAAGCGCTCGAACGGGTCCGGGTTCTCACCGGGTACCGAGAGTTCGAACGATCCAAGGTCTCCGGAAAGTGGTGGAGCTTCGGACGACGACGGGCCTCCAGCGGACGTCGGGACTTCGGAAGGATCGGATCCGCATCCGGCGGCGACAAGAAGAAGCACGACGGTCCAGGGCCGCCAACTCTCGAGAGCGCGGCGCGCGAAGGGTGGACATCCCATTTGAAACTCCGATCTCCCGGCAGCTCTACCAGGATAGCGAATTCGGCCGGGGGTACCGGGGCCGTTCTTGTAAACAAGTCTCCTGATCTTGGAGGAGTGCCCTTGGGAACGATGTAACTTCCGGGGTCGAATCCTTGTCTATGATTTGGAGAGTCGACGGTCCCAGGCCTGAGCGCTTCAACCTGAGTTCGAATCTGGTCGGGTCCGGCCCGGTCCGTCGCCACCGACTGAACCATCGTTCCGAATCCAGTCCGAACGAATGCGTCCAAGACTGAGTCGATCGGCGAATAGAAAGCTGGTCGACGGATCGACACCCTCATGGTGTACTAGTCAATCTGGCGACTGAGGGCCCACTCTGGAGGTTGGGGCCGTCGTTTTCCCAGGAAAGGGGACCTCACTTGAAGCTCACCACCGGCACGACCCGGATCTCAGCCAACGGCCACGCGGAGCCCATCCCGGACATTTCCAGGCAGGAACTGCCCCGGCATCTCGGGACGCTCGACCGCGTCGGCATGAGCGAGATCCAGACCCGCGTTCTCGTCACAGACGAAGCGGGACGCCAAAGCGCAGTGCCGGCCAAAGCGGACGCCTTTGTCCGTCTCGATCGCCCGACCGACAAGGGCATCCACATGTCTCGGCTCTATCTCGCCCTCGACGAGATCCTGATGGAAGAGGAGCTGACTCCCGCCACCATTCGAAAGATCCTCGAGCGGTTCATCCAGTCCCACGCGGATCAGACGTCGACGGCGGAAGTACGCATTCGCTACGAGCATCCCGTCCGTCGCCGGGCGCTGATCTCGGACAACGCCGGTTGGCGCGTCTACCCGGTCACTCTGGGCGGACTGCTGACTCCGGAAGGTATCCTCTTCGACCTGGAGACGGAGATTCTCTACTCCAGTGCCTGCCCCTGCTCGGCAGCTCTGGCCCGTGACCTCACGCAGAAGAAGTTCCTGCGCACCTTCCCGCACGAGACGGTCTCCCGGGAGCAGGTCGCAACCTGGCTGGGCCGCAACGAGGGAATGGAAGGCTGTCCCCACAGCCAACGCTCCAAGGGGACGGTCCAGGTTCGGTTCAACGATGCCGAGTCCTTCACCGGACCCGTGCCGTTGATCGACCAGCTCGAAGAGTCGATCCAAACCGTCGTGCAGGCCGCGGTCAAGCGAGAGGACGAGCAGGAGTTTGCCCGCCTCAACGCGCAGAACCTGATGTTCTGCGAAGACGCCGCCCGCAACATGATGCACGTTGTCGAGAAGATGCCGGGAGTTCGCGACTTCCGGATCGAGGCTCGACACTATGAGAGCCTGCACCCGCACGACGCCGTATCTGTCGTGACAAAGGGAGTGCCGGACGGCTATCAACCGTAGATCGAGTTCGACTACTTGTTGGGGCCGAGTCGGCTCTACGTTTCGATCTCGAGTCGCATCGCTAGGCCCGGTTTTTTAGACCTGAAGTAGCGCCGCCGTCGCTTTCATCTTCGTCGACTTGGCCACCATTCCCGCATAGAGCGAAACCTGTCGGCGATAGAGCTCAAGGCCGATGTCGAGTTCGCGATCGGTCTTGAAGTCGACGATCGTCCAGGTGTCCCCTTCCAGAAACGCGAGGTCGACGACCCCGTCCAGGATCGTGCCGTCGGCCTCTCTCATCGTGACCGGTACTTCACGGCGGCATCGACCTTCCCGGTCTGCGGCCAGGGCTCTCTGAATGAGTTCGTGACTGAGGACTTCCTCCGCGGCACCGGATGCGGCCGCGGTCTCCTCCTCCGTCGCACCGAGGAGCCGGGCCTGTAGCTCGGCCGCAGCCTGCAAGGACTCCCGGTCCGAGTCGAGGGGCACGGTGGCCAGCATCGCGTGAACCAACGCACCGAAGCGCGCGCCGCCGGGGCGACCGGGCGGGACGTCGCGCCGGTACACCTTCACCCCGTGTTCGGGTTTCTGCCCCGACTGAAGTTGTCGCTCGGCCTTTTGCGTGACCGTCGTCAACCGAAGGGTCGGGCGGGAGAGCTGCGCCGTCAGAATGCGGCGTCGATCCTTCCAATCCTCGAACCGAGCGCGATCGGAGCCCACGATCTCGGGGTCGGCGTCTTTGTCCATCAGGTCGCCGCGTCGCACGCCGAAGTCGGGCGTCGACCGATCATCGAGCCGATTGGCATCCCACCAAACGACGTTGTAGCCATCCAGGTCGTGGAGTCCGGGCCGCACCGTCTCGAAATCGAAGCCGCGAGACTCCGGACGATTGAGTACCGTGGCGTCCCCGAACTCCGGCGTGCACGGCGCCGGTTCTCTGCGCCCCCAGTTGGACGGCTCGGGATAAAGAGCTGCGGTCACCGGAAAGAGCCAGGATGTGTTCCTGGCCAGTAGGTCCCCACCGGCCGGTTCTCCCCAACGTTCGTCACCGATCGCGGGAATGACAAGAAGGTCGCGCGCCCGCGTTGCGGCGACGTAGGCAAGACGGACGCCCTCGGCAGCGTCCCGCGCCCGCTCCCGCTCTTCGTTTTCGATCAGTTCATGCGGAGACCAGCCGGCCAGCTTGGACGCACACAGCCGCTTGTCCGAATCCAGGTACCGGCTCGCGGTGGCGGTGGTCAGGTTTGCGCTCAGGTCACAGAGAACGACGATCGGAAACTCCAGCCCCTTCGCCTTGTGCACGGTCATGATGCGGACGCCGTCGCTTCCCTCCTCGAGAATCGGGGCTTCGGGCGCATTGCGACGATCCGCATCCGCGATCAGGTTTTCGACAAACCCGCGGAAACTGATGCCGCCCCCGGCTTCATAAGACCGCGCCTGCTCGGCGACGTGAAGGACGTTGGCCAGCACCTGGTCTCCCGATGGGCGCAAAGCGAACCCGGCGTGCGCGCGTGTCTGCTCGAGAAGAGACCCGATGGTGTCGGCAATCGGTCGCTCATTACGGGCCCGATGAAGGCGGCGTAGCAGCCAAAGCGCGCGCGGGACCGCCGCCAGTCGATCGGGAACGCCTTCGAAGCGGAGACCTCCCGCCGGGTCTTCGGAATCTGCCTCGCCTTCGAACTCCACCGGCGTCGGAAGCCGGAAGGGATGAAGGGGGCGGACCGTTTCTTTGTACTCCCAGAGTTCTTCGTCTCCGATCGCAAAGAAGGTTCCGCGGAGGGTGGCGAAGACGGCCAGCTCGTCGTCGGGCCACTCGATCGCAGAGAGCGCGGTGCGAACGGCTTCGACTTCTTCCCGTTCGTGGAAGGATCGGCCGCCGACCAGCAGATGCGGGATTCCCTTGGCTTCCAAGGCACGGACGTAGCCTCGGGTCATGTCTCCCTGATAGAAGTTGTCGAACCGTCGGAAGAGCAAACAGACATCGCTGGGTCGGATGGGGCGGCGACCATCGGACTCGTCCGGCACCGTCCAGCCGCTCTCTTCGACCAACCACTTCACGAACTCTGCGACCGCTCCCGGCTGCGACTTGTCGATAGCGGTCTTCGTCACGCCCGACCAGCCGTAGGGGCGGGGCACGGGTAGCGCAATCGCCGTCGGTTGCTCGACATCGTGCTTGCGCCAGGGTGTCAGGGGAACGTAGGCGGGTTGCCCGGAGTCATCGTCCGAGACCATCCAGGGCTGGAACGCGGCGTTGACCACGGCCTGCACGTTCTCGACCGAGCGGAAATTGGTCGTCAGCAGTACGCGCGCGGCTCCGTGATTCTCCAGGATCTCGCGCACCTTGAAGTAGATCTCGAGGTCGGCCCGACGGAACCGGTAGATCGACTGCTTGGGGTCTCCGACGATGAAGAGTTTGCCGGGGACCGGGCGCGCAAAGTGCCATGTGTAGTTTTCGGGGTCGTCGGACGCCAGCAGCAACAGGATCTCGGCCTGAATGGGGTCGGTGTCCTGAAACTCGTCGACGAAGAGATGCGTGAAGCGTTCCTGAAACTCTGCGCGAACGTCACGGTCGTTGCGGACGAGATCGCGGGCTCGAATGAGCAGGTCGACGAAGTCCAACGCGCCGGCGGCGACCTTGCGGGCTTCGTACCTCTCCGTGACTTCGGTCAACTCGGCCTGGAGCAGAGCCGCCAGATCGGCATCGGCTTCCTCGGAAAACGCCTCGACTTCCTCGACCAGCTGATTGAGCTGCGCGTGGATCTCTTCGCGACTGACGCCGCCGCCGTAGTCCTTGCCGTAGCCCTTGCGGGGACTGCGCCAACCGCGCTTCAGAATCTCGGAGAGTTGTCCTTCGATGCCGTCGTAGTCACGCGCCCGGACTCGCTCGACCTTGGTGATCTCGGCACTTAGCCGGCGATACTTCTCCGTGTCCTTGTAGAAGTTGTCGCGCTCTTTCTTCTCACAGAGCTCGGTGCGCTTGGCGAAGTCGTGCAGGGTTTCCACGACCGCGTCGATGGCCGTCTCGCGGCGAAACGTTTCGTCCCTACGCCACGGCCGCGGATAGTCCCGCCACGAGGTCAACGTCCAGGCGGCACGCTTCAGTCGTCCGACCGGTCCCTCCGGATCGTTGGAAGACGGGCGGCGGAGCGAGCGGCGGACTCCTTCAGGCGGGGCCTCCAGCTTCTGCTGCAACCAAAGATCGAAGGCCTCGCTGAACATCTTGAATGCGGCGTCTTCGGTCAGCGTCAGAAAGTCCGGATCGACGTTGGCCTGTGCGGAACGCTCCCGAAGGATGTCGGCACAGAATCCATGGATGGTCCCGACCCAGGCTTCCTCCAATCGTGACAGGGCGCGTTGGAGATTGGCGCGAACCTCCGCCGTGGTTTCCGGACGCTGACGGGCCGCTTCCAGTTCTTCGCGTACTCGAAGCTTCAGCTCGCCGGCTGCTTTCTCCGTAAAGGTGACCGCAACGATTCGGTCCACTTCGGACCGACCGCTGGAAAGGAGCGCGACGATGCGCTTGATCAGCATCGTCGTCTTGCCGGTACCCGCAGCGGCTTCGACGACCAGCGTTTCGTCGAGCGAATTCTCGATCCGGTCGCGCGCCTCCTGATCGGCGGGTTGTCGCGACTCGGCCTTGGACGTTGCGTCGTCTTTCCCCTTTTGGGGCAGTCCGGAAAAGAGATCGTCCATCACGGCTGCTCCCGGATGCGCTGCACCCGCTCGAGGAACTTGGCGTCTTTGCGGCTCTGCCGCGCTTCTTCATGTTGCCCGCAGACCTGCCGAAAGTCGCACCACTTGCAGGCGTCCTTGCGGGGAGCCGGCGGCAATGCGCCTTCCTGAATCGACGCGTCGATCCACTCCATGAGCTGTCCGGCGTAGAGGCGCGCGAAGTCGTCGATGGGAACGCTGTGTTCGGCGAAGCCTCCCTTCGATGTGCAGAAAGACAGTCGCGCGTGGTGGACCGGAGCGCCGAGCATGGCTTCCACGGCAAGGCTGTAGAAAACCGGCTGGAGGATCTCGCCGCCACCGATGTAGACGATCTCCCGACTGAGATCCCGTCCCGTTTTATGGTCGGTGACCCGGTAGCGGTTTCCTTCGACGGACGCCTCGACAAGGTCGATCGCGCCCCGCAGCTTCCACCCGCCGCTGACCTCGATCGGATCCCGTCGGCTTTCCGAGTCGTGTCCCTTTCGGTTCTGCAACCCGAACGCAAGCTCGAAGTGGACGGGTGTCCACGAGTAGGCATCCTCGACCAGATGACTCATCCAGATCCGCAAGTCACCCCGAATGGATGCGACTTCGTCACTCCACACACGGTCGATGGCGGGCGCCAGGTTGTCTTCGTAGCGTTGCGCGACCTCGTCGACGGTTTCATCGAGCACGGACAGCGCCGCGGATTCGAGTTCCTCTGACAGCGGGAGCAACTCCTGCCGTTTCATGGCACGCAAGGTCTCGAACTGGATCTCATGAATGAGTGAGCCTCGGGTCAGCGGATCCATCTGGACCAACTGCACCGCCTCCTCCCGCGGCTGCAAACGATGGATCGCGGAGAGAAAGAACTGATAGGGACATGTGGCGAACTTTTGCAGTGCGGTGACCGAGTACGGACGAACCTTCGGACTCTGCTGAGCCAGCAGCGGCTTCGTCGCTTCGGTCGCACGAACCATTCCGTCCCAGTGGCTCCACTTGCCCCCGGCCCACCGTGCATAGCGGGTGCGAAGGCTCCGTGCGAGATGAGGGTTGAGCTCGAGCAGATAGCGTCCGCGACCCCGCCCGTCGATGGCCTTCTTCCGATCGAGAAGCGGGCCCAGAACGGCCAGGTCGTGTTCCATGGCATCGATGGCGAAACCCGGATGGTCCGGCGCCGGCCAGGAAAGCCGCGCCCGCAAGGCCACGCGTTCCAGCTCTTCGAAACCGGGCA
Organism: bacterium; assembly: GCA_030431975.1. Classification (GTDB taxonomy): domain Bacteria; phylum Eisenbacteria; class RBG-16-71-46; order CAIMUX01; family CAIMUX01; genus JACKCR01. Next base: position 510,598 of record JAUIHP010000001.1, read on the forward strand.
GCTGTCCGCGGGCCGCACGCACTACATCCAAGGCATAGAAGGACGGCACGCGAGGGCGCGCCTCCCCCGACTCGATTCGCGGCCACGAGAGAACGAGGTGGTCGACCGCAGCGCCGACAGCCAGACGCAACCTCAGACGCTCTTCCGCCGCCCGGGTCTCCTTGGTCGGCAAGGTTTCATCGATCGTTCGACGCAACCGGTCCAGCAGGAGAGGATCTTCCCGCGGTCGCTGCGGAAACAGCCGCTCGGCAAGTCCGGGCACGAAGACGATGCGAAACGTCCGGCCCCGCACCTGCTCCGGCGTTCCGATGAAGACCTTGCCGTAGCGATCGTCGGGCGGACGACGCTCCAGCTCACTCAGCCGGTCGGAAAGAACAGCGCGAACCTCTTCGATCGATACCGGACCGACCTCGGCCATCGGACGCAGTTCCGCCAGGACTTCGAGGACATGATCAGGCTTGCGCAGGACCCGGACGGCCAGGGCTTCCAGGTCTTCCAGCCAGACACCCCACGGAACCCGCGCCGGACCGGTCGAGTCCGTTCCGGACCGTTGCCCCAAGGCATCGAGAAGGTCGATGACGGGAAGGGCAAAGTTTCGGAGATGTCCCAGACGCTGCAGCTCGCGCTTCAGCGTTCGAACCCGTGCCGACTCCTTTTCGTCCTCCCGCGTCTCGTGCAGTTTGAGCCGAAGCTCGTGTTCGAACCCGTTGAGCCGGGACTCCCAACGATCCTTTCCCTTGATGACGGCCGCCTCGACGAGATAGTGCTCCCACTTCCAGGGGGCCGAAAGCGATCCGGCGATCTGCGGCGTCTCGTCGCTTTGCTCCAGCGTGTCGAGATGGGCCGACCGGGCATCGAAGTCATCCAGATCCGGCCAGTTCGGCGCCTCCGGATCCTCTCCGGTCTCCGCCTCGACGACGTGTCCGCTGACGATGGCGTTGGGATCATCGACTTCGACTGCAGCCGGCGCGCTGAAGTCGAAGGCGAACTGTCCGCTGAGGTCGGGCACGGTTTCCCGAGCGGTCTCTGCCGCACGAACGGCCGCGCCAAACGATTCGTCCGTTGGGCCGACCCAGCTCTCTGTGGCCGGGGGCGGCGTGCCGTCCTTCTCCAGCTCGGGGACCTGCGCGAAGGAGAGGTACTCGGCGAATCGACGGGCGGAGAGGCCCTCGACCTTGCAGGCGAGTAAAGCGAGAAAGGCGCGACCGGCCGGATCGGGCCGCTTCGTCCCCCGCGCGAAGTAGCAGGGAATCCGAGCGCGACGAAACGCCGTCTCCAGGTGAGCCGAGTAGAGCTCCGGCGACCGGAGAACGACGGCGATCTGATCAAAGGAAACGCCGCGGGATCCGAGGGTCAGAATCTTCCGCGCCATCTCTACGGTTTCGCGGTTCTCTCCCGGCGCCGAGAAGACCTCGATGCTGCCGTCCTCTTTTTTGGCCGTGGCCAGATGCTGGTCGTCGAAGAGGTGTTGCCGAAGTCGTTGCAGGTCGGTCTTGGGCGCCTCGCCCTGAACGCGGACCTTCTTGGCGCCGGTTTCCTTGAGCCGGGCCCAGGTGACGTCGTCTCCGACCGGAAGCGTCATCAGGGCGTCACCGGAGTGCCGAACCAGGGACTCCACCAGCACTCGCTCTGCCGGAGCCGAGATCGGAGCATCAAGAAGTAGAATCGGACGGCCGCGGACCATCGCCGCGCCGTCTCCCTCCAATGCCTTGTCGGCGAGCGCGACCAGTCTTGGCCAGTCGACCAGGGCGGCATCGTCCAGACACTGCTGATAGATCCCGCGGAGGGTCTCCAGCTCGCTCGGAAGGTCCGCGGCGGCGGCGTCCCAGAGGCGGAGCTCCGCCAAGGTAGAAGCGAGACACCGAGCGAAGCCGGGATGCCGGGAAACATCGGTCCAGCTGCCCAAGCGCGCCTCGTCGCGCGCCTGAAAGACGGCCCGGGCGGCCACGGCCTCGAGACCCAGGCGGGAAGCGATGGCCTTTCCCTCGGCCGCCAGCTCGGGGGCCGCAAGTTTGGCCACCAGCTCGCCGAAACTGAAACGGTGGAGCCCGAAGGCGCCGCCCCGGGTCAGCGTGATGCGACGAACGAAATCGTCGGCCGCTCCCCGGGTTCCGCCAATGACGAACTGCTCCGTCCCGGACGGGTGCGAAAGGAGAAACTTCTCCGCTTCCTGGAGGCGACTGGCCGCCTCCGCTGATTCATGGATGCGAAACGTCATGGATACGGAAGACTATGCAAAGACCGGTCCCAAGGGCCAGAGATGTTGCCAATTGTCGCCACAAGCTCCAGTCTTTCGGGGCATGAGTTCGGAGAGGACACAGACATGACCGGGACGGTGGCCACCGCTTGAAGACGCTCGACGACTACTTCAATGGACGGGACAACAACTTCAACCTCGTCCGCTTCCTGGCCGCCACCGCCGTAATCTACGCGCACAGCTATCCCATCACCCTCGGACGCCAGCACCATGACCCCTTTCACGCGCTCCTCGGAGAAGGCATCGGGGCCACCGCGGTTCACATCTTCTTCATCCTGAGCGGGTTTCTGGTCACAAGATCTCTTCTTCACCGACCCAGCGTCGGTGAGTTCACCTGGGCGCGCTTCCTTCGGATCTATCCGGGCCTCTTCGCCGCCTGCGCGTTTTGCGCTTTGGTCGTGGGACCACTCTTCACGGTCCTTCCCAAGGCGGAGTACCTGACGCGGCCGGAGCCTTATGAGTTCATCGCCATCAACGGATTCAGCCTCGCCGGGAACCTTCGCTACAGCCTGCCCGGGGTCTTTGGAGACCTCCCCTATGCGCACGGGATCAACGGGTCTCTCTGGACTCTGCCCTGGGAGCTTCGGATGTATGTCTCCCTGACACTGCTCGGGATGCTGGGGATTGCGAAGCGGCCACGGTGGTTCAGCGTTCTCGCCTTGATCGGGATCGTGGCCTTTCTCGTCAACGAACACTTCCTGTTCTCATCCAGCGACTTCGTTCGCAAGACTCTGCGCTTCACCACGTTCTTCTATGGCGGCGGGATGCTTTTCGTAGAGCGGAAGCGGATTCCGTTTCATCCGGCCGTCGCATGGGGATTGATCGCCGCAGTGGTTGTGGCCCGCGGCTTCTTTGGACTGGGTGGGATCTTCGGGATTCTCTTCCCGTTGTCGCTGATCTATCTGGTGCTCTATGTATCGCTCGTCCCCGGAGGATGGATTCGGGGGTTCAACCGGATCGGCGACTATTCGTACGGGATCTACGTCTACGCCTTTCCGGTCCAGCAGATGGTGGCGCACTTCTTCCCCGGGCTCGGAGTCTACGGAGCAGCCGGGGCGTCGTTTCTGGGAACGCTACCGCTGGCGGTGGGATCCTGGTACCTGATCGAGAAGCCGATGATGTCGTTCAAGTCCAGATGGCCGTTGATCCGGCGTTCCAACGAACAAGGACGGTAGATCGGGCTAGAACGGATCGACTTGGAATTCGAATCCGCTGCCTTCCGCCGACTCCCGTCCCGATCCACACAGTTCGGAAACAGCCCCTCCCCAGTCAATCGTGATCGGCGTGTCTCCCCGCATCACAAAACGCCGAAGCTCACGGTCTGCGCTTCTTTCGAGAACGACGTCCCCTGTTCTCTCGAGAGTGACCACGCCAAGCACGGCTCTGTCATCCTCGGAGACTTGAACGTACGGAAATGGAGCGTCCGACAACTGATCCAACAACAGTGGATAGGCGCAACCGGGATAGTGATCTGCCGGCAGCTCGGCGAGGTCGATCCAGGGAAGGTCGTTGTGGCGACAACGTTCGACCGCTCTTCCTTTCAGCAGGAGTCGGAACACGTTCGTGATCACCTGTCCGTCCGGAAGGCGAAACCGCGTGAAGCTGTGCAGACGCTGTTGGTCCCAAAGAAGGTAGGAATAGCCGCAGGCCTGATCTTGGATCTTGAAGTCGTAGTAGTGTTCGGTCATCCCGAGTCTCGTCAGTCTGCAACGCAACGAATGGAAGCTGGAGTTCCCGGGCTACTCGAAGTAGATCTCAACCTTCGAGATCTGGTAGGCGGTCTGTCCGTCGGCTTCGGTCAGGACCACGTCGAACACAACCGGCACGGGATCCAACACCATCGCGCCGACCGACCGGTGGAGCGCGAGCCCGCTGACTCGCCACGTGTCCGCGCCTGTCTCCGTGACACTGGCGGATCCGCTCGTCCAATATTCAGCACTCTCGCCGCCCACCTGCATGGCCGTGACAGCACCGCGGATGTGTTCGTCCTTGGAGACCGTCATCGAACCCCTCTGCATAGGCAGGTAGTCCATACCGAAATCGCTGGCGAGGACCAACCTCATCGCGCCGATGTCGCCGGCACTGACGGCCTCGCAGTAGCACTCAATCGCGTCAGATGGTTGTCCGGTCGCGATGCACTGAGCGCTCGCGTTCGGCACGAGGGTCGCAAGGATCGCGGCGCTAATGATGGAAGCCAAACCAAGTGTACGAACCATCTTTTCATCTCCCTTGGCTCTGACCCATGCCACGACAGGTGGCTGGACGCGTTAAAGAACACGGGCCGGTCCATGACCGAGATAATCGGCAAGCTTCGTTAGTATAACAGACCCAACGACCAAACCTACGGAATCGATCTTGCCGCCATCAGCTGAGACAGCTTTTCTCGCCTCACCGGAGCTTCGTTCTTCGCGAAGTAGAAGACTTCGAAGTCCTGAACCGCCTCCGTGAACTCCGCATCGCTGAGGGAGGCCTGCCCCTTCTCACACCAAAGGTCGAAGTACTCCGGGAAGCGAACGATTCCGATCTGTTGCGGGTGGCGCCGTCTCAACTCTTCGACAAGGTCTGCGTCGTAGTGAAGCATGTGGGCGTACGTCGTCTTCTCCCCCACCCTGAAGTAGGCGAGTCGATAGGGAACTTCGGGTCGATCGACAAAGAAGCGGAAGTGAATGTCCTTTTCCCGAAGGTACTCGGGAGTGGCCCGTTTCTCGTGCCCGACGCGAGTCAGCCCTCGTTCCAAGCGCGCGATGCCCGGGTCGGTCAGGCCGTACTCTTCAAGCACGTACGAGAACCGACCGAAGTAGCCGAGGGAAGCCTGTCCACGAATGGAAACGCGCACGGATAGGCCGTCGAAGTACTCGTCCAGAATCCCGCCGATCCGCTCATGCATTTCGATCGGAGACTCTCCCTGGCGGTGATGGGACCAGTGCCAGCGCTCATCTGCGATACCGTGGGGCCGGTCGGGAGTGTTTGGCCAGTTCTCCCCTTGGAAGATCTGATGTCGAAACCGGGTCTCACTCCACGCGGAAACAGGAAGCAGGACGAGGACGACGGCAACCACGAGTGACGCACGATTCACGGTCGCGCCATCCGCTCCGCGAAGCCAGCGTTTGGCCAGCAGCTCGAACGAAAGAAACGCGGGCGGCAGGATCGGAACGAGGAAGCGCGCATACATGAAGTCGCCTCCAACCCGGATGACGAAGAAAAGGAGATAGACGAGGACCAGGATCGTCGAGGCGGTGATGAGACGTGACTCCGGATCTCTCCTTCGGACCAGCGAAGCCGGAACCACGACCGCAGGGAACAGGAAAACCGCGGTCGACGGATGCCCCTGAAGGTAGAGGCCGACGTAACGGATTCCCTGTTCAAACCAGGCAGAACCTCCCGACTTCGCGTAGTAGGTATTGGGAAGAATGTCACCGTAGTACCAGAGTTTCCAGACCAGGTAGGGAGCGAAGATGAGGAGGACAGGGACACCGTAGACCAGACCCACCGTAATTGCTCTTTTCCAGCTCCGTTCCTGGCGCTCCCAAACGATGAGAAACGCGAAGACCGTCACGGCAACCAGAACTCCATCAGGTCGCGTCAGCACCAGAAGCGCGGAGAGAAGACCAAGCATCGCGGGACGCCGCAGGCTCGTCGACTCCGGATGCGACGTCAGCAGCCACAGTGTCACTCCGATCTCAGCGAGAAAAAGGGCGGTTTCCAAACCTCCCGTTCCCCAAACCGCAACGTCGTAGTTGGCCGCCAGGATGAGCGACGTTACCGGCGCTGCGAGGATCAGGTTCGTGCGTGTCGGCGAGGCGCCCGGCCACCGCGTGCCGAGCATCCCAGTCCCGAGCATCCCATAGACGACCACTCCCAGGGCAAAGCTGACGATGGAAAGAATCTGGCTGGAAAGGACGAGTTCGAGTCCGGTCGCGCGCAACCCCGTGAGTAGAAGCATCCACAAGGGATGGGTGTAGCCTTCCACCCGCTCCCCGGCGTTGTAGACGATCCCGAGGCCGTCCAGCCAGTTGTCGACGTAGCGAAAAGTAATGAAGGCGTCGTCGGAAACCCACCGCAGAGCCCCGGCGTGGGCACAGGCCAGACCTGCAGCAACCAGGATGAGAACCCAGCGGACTGTGTGAGCAGCGTGTCGGTTCACGGATGGATCAGTACCTTCACGAAACAGATCGGACTCGGGACATGGATAACAGGTGCGCCCGGCCCCGCTCCGCGTCCTACGGGCTTCATTGTAGCGGCCTGGCTTGGCGACGAAAACCACACGTCGGGGCGGAAACCGGCCCGCCAGGTCCGAAACGATTTTCTACAAAGATCGGGAATCGCCGAGCGACGTCCGACTTCTAGCCTCGGGGCGGGCAGGCCACCCGAGGTGGCACGCCGTTTCGCCACATACCACTCAAGGCGGCACATCTCTCGGCCAGAGTTTGGCCGTCATACTGGACTGCGAAGTATCAGGAGGATGTCATGTACTCATTCATAGGTTACCGACGCGAAATCTGCCGAGTTTCCCGGCTTGGTATCGGGATCGTCGCCGCTCTCGGATGCTTTGCCGTCGGCCTTGTCGACTCGGCCACGGCCGGAGGGGACATACCCATTCCGCCCAATGTCGAGGTCCAGCCGGCGGACGCCCTCAACGGACTCGTATTCGCACCGGATTCGCCCAGTCCCATTCCCGCAAGTCAGATCGTGGTGACGGCTCGGAACGCCGTCAACCAACCCATTCCCTTTCCCAACACTGAAGTCATCGTGTCCAACGCCAATGCGCTGTGCCCGGACGTCGTCCTGCAGAAGACCGGCAACGAGAACGGCGAGACGTCGTTCACCCTGGCGGGCGGTGGCTGCGCGGCCAACACGGCGCTTTCCGGGCTCATCAAGGTAAACGGGGTGACCGTTCGAGCCTACGAAAACGTGAAAGGCCCGGACTTCGATGGGAGCGGGGGCGACCGCGTCGTCAACCTCGCGGATCTGGTGTCGTTCAGCGGAGAGTTCCTGGGAAGCAGCCCGGCCGACTGCCACGACTACGACAATGACGGAATGACGGGGCTCGACGACCTGATCATCTTTGCGCCGGCTTTCATCGGTCCCTCGCACTGTCCGTAGGCTGGGTCGCGCCCTGCCTCAGGCTTTCAACGACCAGGCAGGAAGGGCGGAGTTGCCACCGGGCGCCCGGAAGGGCTAGACTTTTCTCTCTAGTCCTTTCGACGTGACGATCGGCCCGTCGGACGACCTCGATCTGCCGCACAGGTGAACGGCCCTTTTGCGATTCGCGTCCGGACATCGAAGACAAGTCTCATTCTGGCTTCTGCTCGCGCTGCTGCCGTATGTGCTTGCGCCTCTTGGACCTCTCACGTCCGAGGTGGCCCACCTGGCGTTCCACGCGATTCAGGGCGAAGAGTCGGACCACACCCACGCGGTCGGCCACGGACAGGCTCATTCACATGCGGACATTGTGGGTCACGAGCACATGCATTCGCACGCAGGTGCGCTGGACGACGACCATTCTCACTCCGCGTTCGTCGACGCCATGATGAATGCCTTTCAGTCTTCGTCTTCCGACGACCACGAGCACACGACTCCGGTCCCGGACCTGGAGTGGCGGCACCTGGTGCCCGGCAAGACACAGCTGATTCCGGATCCTCGATCGGATCTGAGACCAACGTACTTCCATCTTGCGGCATCCGGGTCGTTCTCTCCCCCGACGCCGCCTCCCCGTTCCTCTCGAGTCTGCTGATACCACGGGCCAACGTCCTCGTTGGCCACCTCACTTCGTAGTACAGATTCGAAAGGAGCTACCCATGTCGGGTTGCCTCGTTGCGCAATGCGGTGGAGGCAGGTCTTCCCTGCACCGCGCTTTCATTCACTCTGCTGGTTTGACTCTGATCCTTCTCTGCGGTTCGCCGTTGTTCAGCAACGGTGTCTTCGCTCACGGTCCCACCGAGTCGCAGGAAGATCTCAAGGTCTATGAATTCGGAGACACGCTCCAAATACGGGGCCGCATCGACGAACTCATCGGAATCGCAGCCACCGCTTCCGAGGGCCGCGTCTCGTACGAAAACTTCCAGGACCGCCCGCTGCTGAGAGAAGCGGAAGTCCTGGAGACCGTTCCCGGCCTCATCACGACCCAGCACTCGGGCGACGGGAAGTCCAACCAGATGTTCATTCGTGGTTTCAACCTCGACCACGGAACGGACTTCCAAACGACCCTGGAAGGGATGCCGGTCAACCTGCCCACGCACGGTCACGGCCAAGGCTACACCGATATCAACTTCCTCGTCCCAGAGCTTGTGGACTACGTCGAGTTCAAGAAGGGCGTTTTCCATCCGGAGCTTGGCGACTTCGGAAGTGCCGGTGGCGCCAGTCTCTTCCTGAGGAAGTCTCTGGCTCAGCCGTCCTTCAAGTTCGAGGTCGGGGAGGACCGCTACCGCCGGTCCGTCGGCGCAGCCAGTCAGGCCCTCGGCCGAGGCATTCTCTTTGGCGGCTTTGAGATCAAGAGCTACGACGGTCCCTGGCGGAACGAGCAGAACCTCAAGAAGGTCAGCGGAATGGCCCGCTATTCGGTCGGCGACCGCAACGAGTTCCTCTCGATTCTGGCAATGGCCTACGACAACGAATGGCTGGCCTCCGATCAGATTCCGCAGCGAGCCGTGGAAAGCGGACGGATCTCACGTTTCGGACAGATCGACGAAACACTCGGCGGCAGCTCCAGCCGCTACAGTCTTTCGGCTCAGTGGAAACGACGCTGGGGACTGCGGACACTGAAAGTCGACGCCTACGTCATCGATTACGATCTGCAGCTCTACTCGAACTTCACCTACGCGTTGGAGGACACGACGAACGGCGACCAGTTCGAGCAGTTCGACGACCGGGTGGTCGCGGGCGCCAACGTTGGGTACCAGTTCCCGCTGGCCGCTTTCGGCAAGAATCATCTCGTCGACGTCGGACTGCAGAACCGAAACGACTTCATCAACGACGTCGGGCTCTACAAGACGGAAGCTCGAACGCGACTGGAAACGATCCGGCAGAACGACGTCGTCGAAAGCAGCCTCGGCGTCTTCGGACAACTCTCATCCCGGTGGCATCCGCGCTTCCGCTCAGAGATCGGGCTGCGCGCCGACAGCTACTTCTTCGACGTTCAGGACGATCTCATCGAGGCCAACTCGGGAACCGAGAGCGACGTGGCTTTGAGTCCAAAGATCAACCTGGTCTGGAGTGCGTCGGAATGGAGTGAGTTGTACCTCAGTGCAGGTCTGGGATTTCACAGCAACGATGCCCGAGGAACGGTCATCACCGTCGATCCGGCTTCCGGTGACCCCGCCACCGCGGTCGATCCACTCGTCAGTTCACGTGGAGGCGAGATTGGCATCCGCACCTCTCCGGTTGAGTCCCTCCGTTCCACGGCCTCGCTCTGGACGCTGGAACTCGATTCCGAACTCGTCTACGTCGGAGACGGCGGAGGCACGGAAGCGAGCGACGGGAGTCGCCGGTTCGGGGTGGAGTGGACGAACTTCTATCAGGCTCGCCCGGATCTGGCGCTGGAACTGGACGTCGCCTGGAGTCACGCCCGATTCACCGACGTCGATGAGAACGAAGATCATATTCCCGGCGCGCTGGAGAACGTAGTCGCCGCCGGCGTGGTTTGGGAGTCGCCTCTCGATGTCGTCGCTTCGCTGCGGCTGAGGCACCTCGGATCGTTCCCACTGATCGAAGATGACTCGGTTCGAGCTTCATCGACCAACCTCATCAACGGCAGCCTCAGTTACCGTCTCGGTCGCGCGCGCTTGACCGCGTCTGTCCTCAACATCACGGACGAAAAGGACAGCGACATTCAGTACTACTACGAGTCACGGCTGCCCGGGGAACCGGAGGGCGGGGTTTCGGACATTCACTTCCACCCGGTGGAGCCGCGACAATTCCGGATCGCCGTCGACGTCGGACTGTTCTCGTCTCCCGGAGCTGAGTCGGACGGCCACTCCCATTGAGGACGCCAAGGGAGTGACTTCACCGCGTTCCTGACAACGACGAAGGGTCCCGGAGCGTTCGGTTCCAGGACCCTTTTTCAACCTCAAACCGCCGCGCGGGTCCGTCGACTACCGCTCGACCACCAGCTTCTGCGAAACGCTGCGGTCTC
>JAUIHP010000038.1 GCA_030431975.1 bacterium
CGTATTGCGCGAACGAGACCATCAGGTTGAGCGTCATACGCCCGGCTGGAGTCGTCGTCGTGAAGTGCTCGGTCACCGACACGAACGTGCAGTCGTGCTTGTCGAACGTCTCCAGGAGCCGGCCGAAGTCCACGATGGAGCGGCTGAGGCGATCGACCTTGTAGACCACGACGCAGTCGATGTTGCCGGACTCGACCTCGGCGAGAAGTCGCTGGAGAGCCGGGCGGTCGGTGTTGCCACCTGAGAACCCGCCGTCGTCGAACCGATCGGGCAGGCAGAGCCAACCCGACCCCTTCTGACTGGCGACGTAGGCTTCCGCAGACTCCCGCTGGGCATCGAGAGTTGAGAAGTCGGAGTCGAGCCCTTCCTCGGTGGACTTGCGGGTGTAGATCGCACATCGGATCGTCTTCTCGGCTGCGTCCTTGCGGCCGTTTCGCTTCATGACCTTGGCTCCCTGGGTAGCTTGAAGAAGTGGAATCCACTCCAGTGGGATCCGGTCGCCGCCTTCGCGACGGCCGAGAGCGACTTGTAGACCTCGCCTCGGAACTCGAAGCCCTCGTCCAGGACGGTCACGGCGATCTCCTCGCCTTTGTAGACCCGGGTGATGACCGTGCCGGGCATGGGGAGCCGTCGGTCTCTCTTCGGCTTGAACTCGTGGACCTCGGTGCGTGGAGCCAGGAGCCGGAGATCGGTGTCCCTGGCGAGTTCGGCGGCCCGACGCTTCGCCCGCTCCGAGAGCCCACCCTCTTCCCTGGCCTGGAGGCCCCACGTGATCCGCTTCTGCAGGAACCGCTTGTGGCGTGACCTCGTCGGCTCGCCAAAGACCTCGGCATACATGTCCCGAAGGTCGGCCACCGTCATCTCGGCCAGGGCATCGACCTGCTTCTGAATGTGTGGCTTCATGCTGCGTCTCCCTCCGTTAACCCCGTCCACATGGACGCTCGGATCGGCGGGACACGTCCAGTCGTTTGTCGGTTGAGACCGAAGTCAAATCGGTTTGACGAATTCTCAGATATGCCGCAGCGAGGATGGCGGGAAGCTCGCCCACGATCTGGTCGGGCGTCATCTCATCGGGATCGGGCAGGAATGGCATGCTCGCTCCGAGGTCGTGCGAGCAGAAGGGCGGGGATCGCTACCGGCTATGTTTGTGGAAACAACAAAGGCGTCGTGGTTGCCGGGTGGCAGTCCCACAACGCCTTCCACTTCGTGGCCGGGTCGCTGTCTGGTCTAAATGTCGGCCGAGTCCCGTGACTCGTACCTCATCCGAACTCTTGCAGATTCTCTCCGGTTCGTAAAGCGCTCTCGGGGAGTCGCCTCTGCGGTTACAATCGGGTCCGGATTGCGCATAGCCTGCTGGAGCCTCTTCCGGTCCTCATCTGTCAGGCAACAGTAGGCCATGCCCGGCGCACCCCAAGGCCGCGCCCCCAGGCGTGTGCATGCGCCACGGTTGATGGTGACCACGGGGCTGCGGAACAAAGATGTACGTCCTCCGAACCACGGGGAGCCACGATGAAGCCAATCGCCGAGCTCAGCCTCGGATACAGCGACGCCGAGAACTATCAGAGGCGGGAGAACAAAGACCTGTTCAACAGTGTCTTTGTAAAGAACGAGTACTTGGAGGACTTGCTCGATCCAAGCACGTTCTTCCTGATCGGCGAAAAGGGCACTGGCAAGACTGCGTACGCTGTATACATCGCCAACAACCGATACAAGAACACAACCGGACAGCTTAAATACATTCGCGAAACCGACTACGTCAAGTTTGTCACGATGAAGAAACAAGAGCAACTCGACCTATCAGACTACTCCGCGATCTGGAAAGTAATACTTCTCTTGTTGCTGGCCAAGGATATCCGAGGAGAAGAGCTCTCGGAAAACCCTTTCAGCAAGACAATGAAGATGCGTCGGCTGATGGGCGTGGTCGATGACTACTACCAAAACGCGTTCGCCCCAGAGATTGTGAACGCACTTGAGTTTGTCAAAGATTCGAAGATTTCCGCCGAGCTCGTTGCAGAGGCCCTAAGACTCGGCGCCACAAAGAGCACCAGCACAACGAAGAACGAATCCCGATTTCAGGTCAACCTTCTGTTTGTCCAGCGACAGTTCGAAGACGCTCTCCGCGGTCTGAAGCTGAAGAACAACCACGTACTGATGATTGACGGGATAGACATCCGTCCAGGCAAGATCAGTTACGAAGACTATCTCGACTGTATCAAAGGACTAGCCGATGCTTCCTGGAGCTTGAACAACGACTACTTCCCATCCATCAGGGACTCCGATGGCCGCCTCCGAGTGGTTCTATTGTTGCGACCAGACATCTTCAATTCTCTCGGCTTCCAAAACGCGTCTAACAAAGTACGCGACAACTCCGTCCTGCTAGACTGGCGCACAACGTATCCGAGCTACCGATCGTCCATGCTGTTTGCCCTTGCCGACCGGCTGCTTGCCTCCCAACAGACCGAGTTCCTAGAGAAGGGAACCGCGTGGGATCACTACCTTCCGTTCGTTATCGATGCCGACAATCCGAATCGCCCAACTGACAATCCGTTCATATTTTTTCTTCGGTACTCTTACTCCAGGCCACGAGACATCGTAACAATGCTTTCCATTCTCCGGGATGAGACTCGCGCAAAGCTCCCGGGTGCACCTACCACGTTTAGCAAACAGTGTCTTGAGTCCAACGACTTTAAAAGCTCTCATTCCACTTACTTAATGGGTGGTATCCGTGATCAACTGGCGTTCTACTACTCAGAGGACGACTACGAGACCTTCCTCAAATTCTTCACATTCCTCGACAGCTCGTGGGAGTTCAGTTTTGGCTCTTATCGAGACGTGTTTTCTAGATTCAAACTAACTAGCGTGGATCATCTCGAAGCGCCTCCGGAGTTCCTCGGTTCTGAGGGCGATTTCCTACAGTTTCTGTACGACACGAATGTGCTTTGCTACAAGGAGGTCGATGAGAACGACAAGCCGCTGTTTCGATGGTGCTACCGTGAACGCAGTAGTGCGAACATCTCCCCGAAGGTGAAGCTCGACGCCGAATACAGAATCCATTACGGGTTGTTGAAGTCGCTTAATCTGAGGCGCCGAAAGCTGAGGTAGGGAGCGGTAGCTTGGGGGGCACATGATCGTCGTCACCTCGGAAGACTCTCGTCCGATGCGCGCCCGCAGGTTGTGAGCGCACAATCGTCGCTCTTTCATGGAATCGCGACGTTCATGGGGCAGCCGAAGGCCACGAATCCGCACGAATCTGCACATCTGGCCACGCTGCATAGCCTTACGGAATCCACGCCTCCGCAGACCCGATGCCGTTTTGCTGCCCATTCGGCTTTTCGATGCCCCTTTTCGGGCCGTTTCTAGGACCCCGATGCCCCAAAAACGGCAGTTACGGAAGGGGCGATGCCGTTTTTCGGGCACTTAGCCGGGTGGCGATGCCGTTTATGGGCATCCGGAGGGCCCGCTCAAGCCGGTGTGAAGGAGCGCCGATCTCCATCGGTATGGACCGACTGGAGGCTGCATATCGTCGCGTCGCTCCCCTACTCGAGGGGCAAGCCGACTCCCTGGACGCTGTCCGTGTGATCGAGGAGCATCGGCAGTTCTGGCGTCCCGCTCGTCCGCGAGTTGTACTCCTCGCCGAGTCCCACGTATACACGAGCGACGAAGAGCTCGCCTCGATGGCGGGATCGCAGGAGGATGGCCTTCCCTCCACGTTTGCGCGATTCGTGTACTGCCTCGGCTACGGAGAGCCGGAGTACGTCGGGCAGCCGCTTCCTAAGCACGCGGGGACGCCGCAGTTCTGGAAAGTCTTCTGGGCCTGCCTGCACGCCGTCGAGTCCAACTCGGACTTTGCACCCGTGCTCAAGTCGAAGACTCCATCCTTCGAGAAGCGGATCCAAACGAAGCGGGACCTACTCGTTCGTCTTCGAGACGCCGGCATCTGGCTCGTCGATGCGAGCATCGTGGCACTCTATCGGCCGGGTCGAAGGAAGCCTCGTGCCCGGCAGATCCGGGAAGCGATCGTGGCGAGCTGGGACTCCTACGTCGCTGACGTTGTCGCCGAGGCACGTTCCGAGCACATCGTCCTGATCGGCAAGGGGGTCGCCGGATCGATCCAGACTCGGCTTTCGAACGCCCAACGCGGCATCATGACGGTAGTCCCTCAACCGCAGGCCCGCCTCTCCCGGGCTGAGTCGTTAGAGGTCCACCGCGACTACTTCCGAATCTGCGGTCTTCCTCGCGCGGCCTAGATGAACCGTGCCACATCGCTGACGTACGGCTTCGTTCGCCTCGGACGCGGAAACCACTTCGCGTGTCGGGTACTCTTGGACGACAAGAGATGGCTCCTGGACTCATAGCTCTCTCAAGGGACTGACCATGGCCCAAGCGGCAGACGTTCGATTCCTCCGAAAGTGCCTGGAGCTCGCCCGGTCTGGCCTGGAGCGAGGCGAGCGCCCGTTGGCGCGGTTCTCACCATCGCGGACCGCATCGTCGCTGAGAGTCACGACCAGGTGTTTGCACGGAGCGATCCCACGGCTCACGCAGAGCGGCTGGTGATCTCCGAGTACGCTGCGCAATTCTCGAAGCTGCGCTTGGATGAATGCACGCTCTACTCTGTCGTGGAACCGTGCTTCATGTGTTCCGGCGCGATCCACTGGGCGAAGATTCCACGCCTTGTCTTTGCTGCCTCGCAGGCGAGCCTGGGAACTCTTACCGGAGGTGGGTCAAAGCCATCCGCGTCCACTCTGCTGCCAGCGGGCCAACAAAGAATCGAGGTGATCGGCCCGGCATTGGAAGCGGACGCCATGGCCGTGTTGAGTCTGTATCCGTGGATCGAGCGCCGAACCTGAGTGGACCGCCGCTAGATCCAAGGGAAGATGGCGAACTCCGAGCGGCAGCTCGTCTAGGAACTGCCTCGACGCATGGCGATGTCCCGAGGGAAAGCAATGGAACCAGAGCACCCACTCGCGATTCCGCCTTCCCTAAGGGGCCGCTGTACGTTCCTAGCGGACACGTACCACGGTTGTTGTTCCCGCAGCTCCCGCGGCTTGCAAGCGGATCATGTATCTTCCCGCTGGAACGACTCGCCCGTTCGAATCCGTCCCGTTCCACGTCACCTTGCTTTGCCCCTCCTGGTGGAACCCATCCCGAAGCACGACGACGTTGCGTCCGAGCGCATCGTAGACGGCCAGCGTTGCAGGACCGGAGGTTGGAAGACTGTAGGCGATGTCGGTCGTGTGGCGGCTTGGATTCGGATACGGCGGAGCCAAGGGAGCGAGCAGTAGGATCGGTACGTTGTCGCTCGGCAGATTCGCGGAAGGCTGACCGTACGCGTACTTCAAGTCCAGGTTGTCGTGATCGAAGTAGCTGATGTGCATGCCTCCTTCGCTGTCCAACGCCATCGAGCTCCGTTGCCCGACGGTACCAGCGTCGTCCACGATCTCGATCTCCCAGTCCGCCAACCTTCGGGCAACTTTGAGGACTCCGTTGGACACGGTTTCGGCGTAGTAGGACACATGGGGAACTCCAGTCGGTCCGACCACCAGGGAGGCGTCCTCCGGAAACACCTCGAGCTCGACGGACTCGTGCGCCCAGCCGGAACCGTCATGAACCGCATACCACAAGCCGTTGACGGACCGGCTACGGTAGGCCAGGTGGAGCTGGTCACTCTCGTCGATCACGAGATCCTGGCATCCGGTCACCGTGGCAGCCGGACTGAAGTCTTCGACAACCCACTCTTCTTGAGGTTTCCAGGCGTAACTGTTTTGCTGAGGCGCCCTGAAGTGGGCAACGTGAGGACGCTCGTTCGAGTCGAGCGCAATCGACGAGTACAACCCGCCATCCGCCACCGTTTCGATTGTCCATACGCCATCGTTTCGGTACCCGTACCGGAGAGTCTCGTCCGAGGACGAGTAGTACGCGACGTGTGGGTTGCCTCCAGAATCAATGTCCAGGTCGAGTTCGCTCACGACGTCCGTCGAGATGTCGATGGCTTCGTGCTGCCAACTTGCACCGTCGTACGTCGCGAGGAAGAGAGCGCTTGAGCCTGGGATTGTCTCCAGAAGCTGGTACGCGACCAGGACACTCCCGTCGTTCTCGGAAACCGCCGAAGCCACGTGGCCCACCGCTTCACCGGTATCGATCGTTTCGATCTGCCAAGTGTTGCCGACTCGCCTGGCGCACCGCAGCTGATCCACCGTTTGGGCGTCTCCGTACTTGTAGACGATCCATGGCTCATCATCGACAACCACGAGGCTTGTGTACTGTCCTACGGGTCCGACCGAGTCCACCGTTTCGACGGACCACGCTCCGGCAGACGCCTCGACTGAGTAGCCGGTCAGGCTCAAACAGGTGAGGAAGCCAACGAGACATCGATTCAAAGAATGAAGCATCATGCATCTCCTCTGGGGGGACCAAGCGAGAAGCACAAGCAGCCGCTGGACACGTCACCGAAAAATCATAGGGATTCGACAAGCGAAGAGTCAAATGCGTCGGCAGGAAGACTCGGGGATGCTTCGAGTCCAGGGGCGTCCCTGCCCCTCGGCTGAGGCCAGGTCACCAGACCATCAGGCGGCATCCGCCCGTCCTCTTGTTCGCTGGGGGATACCCGGAGTCGCCATCTCCTATCGGGGACGCTTTCCAAGGAGAGCTACCTGCCTCAACGCGGGCCTGACAACTTGGTGTATCTCTTCGTGTCCAACCGACGAGGCGACGCCTAGATTCATCCACGTCCCTCTCCGCTTGACTGTTGGAATTCATCACACCATGAGGAGATCTAAACATGCTGAAGAAACTGACCCGGATGGCAGGACTGGCACTGGCACTTTGTATGATCGGAACTACGGCACCCATGGCAGCCTGCGAAGCGGAAGCGCCCACGGTTTCCTGCAGTGACGCACCCTGCCTGATGCCAGGCCAAACCGCTTGGTTCATCGAGTGGAACGACCAGTCCGGTTGCAACTGCGATGAGATCCTCATCTATGCCGACCAGGACTGCAACGGCGGCTGGACCCACGTGGCTACGCTCGGGTGTAGTGCAACGGACTACACATTCTGCGGAGACGCCAGTAGCGACTACAAGTTCAAGATCGTCTACATGAACAACGGCAACCAGACGGTCAATGACATCGTGACGAGCTGCCTGGACTGTCCGTAGCCAAGTAACAGCACCAGGAATGAACTGACGCCGTTTGAAACACCTCTGGGACGGCGAGCTGCCGTCCCAGAGTTCTCCCTGACAGATCTCGCCACTCCCACCGGGACTCCGACACCGGCAACCTTCGCGTAACCACCGGGCCCCAAACCAGACAGGAAGAACTTCGAATGTGCCTCGTCGTGGAGTTCAAAGGTAAGACCATCCGGATCTGCAGCAAGAAGGGCGCGAAGAAGGAAGCCGATCCCGTTGACGTCACCAACATCCAAGAACTCTCTGGGATGGGGATACCGCACTCGGACAAGTCGAAGGTTGAAGCTCACGTCGAGACGTTGAAAGGCAAGACCCAGCCCGTCGTCAACTGCGCATCAGGACTTCATCGATCCGTCGTCGTGGCCATACTCTTCCTAGCCGAGACCACCCAGTCCACAGTCCAGGAAGCCTACGATGCCGTCAAGACAGCCGATGAAGGCCACATCCATAAAATGGTCAAGGCCAGCCTCGGTACCCTCGGCCATCCTGTTTCGGACAAGTAGGCCGCCCGCCGGTTTCGAGCCGAAGCCGCTACTCGGAGCCGAATCGGAAGCGCATCTGTGCCTCAGCAAGTCCATGATCTGCGTGATCCTGGCTCGGCTTACCTTCCCCAGCCGGGCCAGGTCCGCATAGTCCTCGACGGCTCCGTCCCGGATCAGCTGATCGAAGTGAATCGCCAGGGCCATGAGCCGAGCGATCCGAGGCACCGGCTCCCCTTTCGGCTCCGGTGGCTTCGCTCCAGCCTTCAGTCGCTTCTTCCCCTTGGTTCCGTTTCTGAAATGGACGCGGTACGTCAGTTCCTCGCTCATTCGACAAACTCCTCCGCCAGCGTCTCGATCCCGGACGGCCGGAAGCGGAGCGCGATAGTCTCTTCGTCCGGGTCGTAGGTCACCCGCTCCAGCAGCAGCTGGACGACCCGGACCCGCTCCTTCGGCGTCAGGCTCCCCCACAGCACCTCGAAGTCCTCGAGGATGCTCGTATCGATGTCGTCGCAGCCTTGCTCTTGGAGTTGGCGCACGATCTCGCGCTGGAGCTTCTGGTCCGAACCGATGCGGGCGATCTTCTCTTCGACGAACCGTTCGACCTCACCGGCCGGAATCGCGCCCGTGGAGCAGGTGTCCCGACATTGGTAGTAGCGGTACTTCCGGTCGCCCTTTCGCGTGTAGGTGGGCGTCATTCCAGCGCCGCAGGAGGCGCATCGCAGGATGCCCTTGAGAAGTGCGTTGCTCTTGTTGCGACCGAGCGACGAGCCCGCAAGAGTGTTGCGCCTCAGCTGCTCCTGGACGTTCGCGAACGTTTCGTCCGTTACGATCGCCTCCTGCTCGCCGTCGAAAACCTCGCCCTTGAACCGGACCCGGCCGACGTAGACGACGTTCTTCAGCAGGTACGACAACGTGGCCCGCGTGAACGGCTTCCCGCCTCGGGGCACTCCCCGTTTCTTGGAGACGAACTGCTTGTTGACCCAGCCGAGCTTCCGCAGTTCCTTGACGGTCTCCAGGAGCGATGCCTTCTCCAGGTAGAGATCGAAAGTCGCCCGAACCTGGATGGCCTCGTCCTCGTTGACGACGATGCCGCCGCCGTCGGGATCCCGGTCGTAGCCGAGCACCGGATACCCGCCGATCCACTTGCCCCTGCGGCGAGCGGCGCCCATCTTGTCGCGGGTGCGTTCGGAGATCATTTCTCTTTCGTACTGAGCAAAGCTGACCATCAGGTTGAGCGTCATGCGCCCAGCCGGAGTCGTCGTCGTGAAGTGCTCGGTCACAGAGACGAACGTGCAGTCGTGCTTGTCGAACGTCTCCAGGAGCCGGCCGAAGTCCACGATGGAGCGGCTGAGGCGGTCGACCTTGTAGACGACCACACAGTCGATGTTGCCGGACTCGACCTCGGCGAGAAGCCGCTGGAGGGCCGGGCGGTCGGTGTTGCCACCTGAGAAGCCGCCGTCGTCGAACCGATCGGGCAGGCAAACCCAACCCGAGCCCTTCTGGCTGGCGATGTAGGCTTCCGCAGACTCCCGTTGGGCGTCCAGAGTGGAGAAGTCGGAGTCGAGCCCTTCCTCGGTGGACTTGCGGGTATAGATCGCACATCGGACCGTCTTCTCGGCTGCGTCCTTGCGGCCGTTTCGCTTCATGACCTTGGCTCCTTGGGTAGCTTGAAGAAGTGAAATCCACTCCAGTGGGATCCGGTTGCCGCCTTGGCCACCGCCGAGAGCGACTTGTAGACGTCGCCTCGGAACTCGAAGCCCTCGTCCAGGACGGTCACGGCGATCTCCTCGCCCTTGTAGTCCCGGGTGATGACCGTGCCGGGCATGGGAAGCCGTCGGTCTCGCTTCGGCTTGAACTCGTGGACCTCGGTCCGGGGAGCCAGGAGCCGGAGATCGGTGTCCCTCGCGAGTTCAGCGGCCCGCCGCTTGGCCCGCTCCGAGAGCCCGCCCTCTTCCCTGGCCTGGAGGCCCCACGTGATCCGCTTCTGCAGGAACCGCTTGTGGCGTGACCTCGTCGGCTCGCCAAAGACCTCGGCGTACTTCTCCCGAAGGTCGGCCACCGTCATCTCGGCCAGGGCATCGACCTGCTTCTGAATGTGTGGCTTCATGCTGCCTCTCCCTCCGTTAACCCCGTCCACATGGACGCTCGGAACGGCCGGACACATCCAGTCGTTTGTCGGTGGAGACCGAAGTCAAATCGCTTTGACGAATCCTCAGATATGCCGCAGCGAGAATTGCGGCAAGCTCGCCCACGATCTGCTCGGGAGTGATCTCATCGGGATCGGGCAGGAATGGCATGCTCGCTCCATGGCTCGGAGCGAAGGCGGGCGGGAGCTACGACCTCAAAAACGAGAAATGGCGCGGGGGTCGCTGTCGTAGCACCCACTCGCGCCTTCTACTTCGTAGCCGGGTCGCGGTCTGGTATCGTCTGTTAGCCACAGCCTACAATGTAGGTCGAACTGAGCAAGCCTCAATTGCGCCGAACACACTACTAGGTCTGGCCCTGCGGAGTCGTGCACTGCCGCTCCGGATGCAACACCGACACCGAAACCGGCGCACGAGAAGCTGGAAGCTATTCACCAAGGTTCCTGTCCCGTTCGCGTCAACGGACGCCTGTCCATCAGGCAATCGCCCACATTGGAGCTTCTATGGCCGACCAATTCCATCTAGCACCGCTTTGCAGAGAGTGCGGAGGTCCTGTCAGCACCCTCCAAGGCTACTTGAGCTGCATTCAAGAAATCACTTCCAGAGCCAGAGAGGCAGTTCGAGAGGAAGCTCGCAGGAACAAAGGAGCCGTCAGTCCGGGCGAGCTGAACCTGTGGTTCCGCGGCCTCTCAAAGTCCTCTTACGAGTGTGAGCCGCAGCTTTTTAGAGAGGACGAAGTCGTCCGGGAGGCATACGGCGTAATTGGCCCCAACGGAGTTGATCACGCCAAGCTGCAGGCCGTTGAACAATACTTGTTGTCGCGGTTCAAGGTGTCCGCACGGCAGCACGTCTCGTTGCCCGATTCTGCGATGGCAGAGTGGCTGTCCGTGTTGCAGCACTACAAGATACCCACTCGCCTCCTCGATTGGTCCAAGAACGCTCTAGTTGCCCTGTACTTCGCCGTCCACAAAGACGACGGAAAGCACGCTGCGAGACTCAGTCGCTCCGTGTGGGTGCTTGATCCCCGCGCTCTTTGCCAAGAAGCCACCGGATCCCGGTACATTCCAGACTCCTCGGAGCAGACAAAACGCCCGTACGATCGATGGTTCAACCATGAACACTGGGAGAACCCGACGGTCGTCGAGTCTCTTCCGCTTCCCATCATCCCGATCCAACAGAACGTCAGATTCACGGCGCAAGCATCCCGATTCACGGTGCACACGCAACGGGGCTCGTTCACAGGCGACGGACCTGGAACCAAGCACCTGGTTCAGATAGCCCTGGAGTTCCGCGACACAGAGGAACTTGCGCAAATGAAGTCTGACTTACGAACGTGTGAGATTATGAGTTCGACCATCGCCCCGAGCCTGGACTCCATCGGGGAAGCTATCCAAAGACGATTCTCTCGCGTTGCCGGAGATCTCGCCAACCTCCGGTGAGCCAGGTCGCGGCCCGGGTCAGGTTCCGGGGCGGCCCATTCGGTTCGGGCAGGTACGGCATGCTCGCTCCATGGCTCGGAGCGAAGGTCGTCTAGCGGGAGCTACGACCTCAAAAACGAGAAACGGCGCGGTGGTCGCTGTCGTAGCACCCACTCGCGCCTTCTACTTCGTAGCCGGGTCGCGGTCTGGTATCTTTCTCCGTCTAGATCTGTACGCCTCTATGCTGGTTAACGCAAGTGATCTTCGGGAGAGCAGGCTCGAATGCGCATCGGTCGACACCTAGTGCGTCGGGAGATTCTCGTACCAGAGATGGTACGCAACCTATGTCTCGCGCTTGCGGGAGCCCTTGCGGGGGCAGCGGCCTCACCGCTCACGACCCAAACGAGCATGAGCAACACGTGGACGATGGTTTTCTCGGTTTCTAGTGTTCTTTTGATACTGGTTGGATCCGACTCCTTGCGGGTTCTCTCCGGGCGCTGGGGACATTTGCGAAGACGGGCATCGACTCGTCCCCGGATCGGCGTCCTCAGCGGCGCCGATTTCGGCTCCGACGCCGATTCTAGAGGTAACGTCTCGAAGAACTGGCTCCGAATGATCCAAAGTCGATTCCGAATGCACTATGAGCCTGTTAACGTCAGCCTGTTGTCGGTCAGGGACGTTTTCGCGCCCTATGACGCCATCGTCAACCCGTTCAACAGTATCTACGCGGAAGTCGACGAGGGCAGTCAACGGACCTTCCGAAAGATCCTCGAGTACGTGCGCCGCGGCGGGATCTACGTCAACACCTCTGACGTGCCGATGCATTGGGCCTACAACATGCGTCAATCCCGAAGAATCGCAACCACTACACCAGTGTACGACTCGGCGACAAGGAAACTGGTCCACGCATACGGTTTCTCACGTCTAGCGAAGGAACTCTCGCTAGACGTGCAGGACGTAGAGTGTTGCGCCGCGTTTCAGGAGACTGCGGTGAATGTCGTGAAACGATACGGCACGTACCCGCCATTCATAGGTCCGTTGGCAGTGCAGCGGGCCGTCGTCGTTGACGAAGCTGTCGATCCGGTTTGGATCGTTCCTCATCGGAACGAGAACTACACGCCGTTGTTCTGGTATCCATACGGCGACGGCTGGTTCCTGATATCGCTGCCCTTCATTCAACAAGGAGACCGCAGGCTCCCAAGCCTGGTGCTGCGCACACTGTTTATGGACATTACCGGGAGGGCACCTGGCGGCAAGAGACCGCGGCGTTGATCTCGATTCCCCGGCGCCTTCGGGAAAAGCAGCGGGAAGCCAAGTATGCTGGACTCACATGCGGGAGCAACTGAAGAGTGAACACTCGCTATCTCCCGTAGCATCGTTGGGTATCTCTATCAAACTTGACCAAGAGTCCTTTCTAGTATGAGTCCGAATCCTTATCTCCGAGCCGAGGGCTCCAAGGAAAGACTGATTCGCAGCCTCTCGAAGCGCTGCGTTTTCTGCGGGAGGATACCTGACTCCAAGACCGTCGAACATGTCGTGCCAAAATGGCTGCCCCGGATGGCTGAAGCTGAAGGGGACTTCGTTCAGTTCGCGCCGCTCTTCCGCGATGGAAACTTCGAGGGAGACCCGACACTGATCAGGTGGAGTAGTTTCCAGTTCCCCGCCTGCAAACGATGCAACGAGGGATCGGCCGCCGCGGAGGCTAGAGCGTCGTCTATCTTCAAGAATCTCGTTTCTGGCCGCCTCGTCAACGGCCTAGAAATCAGTCACCTACTGTCATGGTTTGACAAGCTACGAGTGGGTTTGTGGCTTGGAGTCCAGCGTATCAATCAAAACCCACAGGGTGTTGTTCCGAACTTTTACATCAACTCTCGTGTAGGGCGAGATGACCGGCTACTTGCAGTCTACCGGCTCGCAGACGCCAGCCTTCCTAGGCTCCAGATTGGTGGCGTCGGAGCCACTTCGTTTCATTTCTCACCTGTTGCGATGTGGATGAAGTTTGACGATGTGGTGTTTGTGAGCATTTCGCATCTCGGTATTTGCGCAAATGCCCTCGGCTTCCCAGAATTCACCAATCGAAAGTTGATCAACTCTCTTCTCGGTCTCTTTGGCGGACGGCTTTTACCTGGCACGGGCAGCCTGCCCGAGGGAGCGTTCGCCTTCCTCGGCCTACCTGGATCTCCAACGCTACTCTCGCAAGCCATGGTGCATCGCTGGATCCACTCGGCGAGGCACCTGTTTACCCATCATGAAGCTGCAATCAGTCGGGGTATGCCCTACGGCTCGTCCAGGATCAGGGCGGATTGGCCAGGAGGGGACTTCGCGGTACTCGAACCGAATCATAAGCAGTTCCTCACGCCCGTTCAGCGCGGGATCAGCGGACACATTCTTCCGATGGTGTCGGACTTTTGTCTGGGCTTGCAGTTGGCCACACTTCGAGAAGCGGTCCTGAGCCTTGAGGCGGACCCGCACGAGCTAGCCCTAGCGCATAACTCCCTTGGGGCCGCATCGAGACACCACCGGCACCTCCTTGAGGCCCGACGCCGTGCAAAGGCCGCCGGATGGTCGGTATATTTCTGAGAATCACTGGCGTCCTCCGCGCGCGCGTCTGCTTCATGGCACCGTATCGCGCAATTGAAGAAGGGAGGGCCCTCTAGCGCACTGCGTTGGCGGTACGGGTCAGAGTTCGGGGCCAAAGCGGCCTTCATATGTACGCGTTCGGTGGTCACATGTCTGACCGGCACGCTCCTTCGTCCTTAGCGCGTCGGGAGTTCGAGATCCGTCTCACTCGGCTTCCGCCTAGGACACCTGTGTCAACCACTCTCGGAACCGAGAGAGCCCGAACAGAGAGTTTCAGCAAGAACCTGGCCCGAGGAGACCGAGAGCGAGCCGACCGGGCGACTGTCACCGGGAACAGAGAGCCAAACGCCAGGATCCTGCACCCGCATATCCCTGTGCGACTTACGGATATAGAAAGACCCCGGAAGCCAACGCCTCCAGGGTCTCCGTCAACCACTTCGCGGCCCACTTGTCCGCTATGTCTGACTGGCTCCCCGGGTAGGACTGTTTTCGAACCTCACTCTAGTTCTGTGCGGGATTGTGGACGGCCGAGAGTCTGTCGGGCCTCTGGTGAACTTCGAGGGTCCTGGCACTCTACGCGATCCTAATCCCCGGCTATGGAGACTCGGTCTCTTCTAGGAACTCCTGGAGGGGGCGCCCGCAGGCGGCCTCCAGTTCAATCGCGGTCAACGCTGCCGTCTCCGCCCATACGATGACGTCCCGTCTCGCGGCGAGTAGCCGCTTCTGGGCTTCAAGCACGGAAAGGAATCCGGTCTTACCAGCGCGGAATGCTTCCCGAGCGAGTTCCAAGCTCGATTCCCGA
Source organism: bacterium (assembly GCA_030431975.1). Lineage (GTDB taxonomy): Bacteria > Eisenbacteria > RBG-16-71-46 > CAIMUX01 > CAIMUX01 > JACKCR01. The sequence continues at coordinate 14,610 of JAUIHP010000038.1, forward strand.
AGTGGTGAGATACTGTCACGATACGCGCGGGCTGATTCCGAGGTGGAGACGAGTCTGGCGTGTGCCGAGCGAACCTGCTCCGATATCGCTACGGTGAGCGCGTCAAGACTTGTCTCGGCCTGCTGGTGTCGAAGCTCAGCCCTGGTGATCTGGGCGCCGTTGCGGTCGAAGAGCGGAATCTCCATGTCGAGTGCAGGCCCAAGCTCGCGCTCCTCGCCACGGGACTCAAGCTCGACCCCGCCCCTAAGCTCCCGGAGAAACATCCGTTTCTCGAGGGACACTCCCGATTCCATCGCCCGCACGTTCTCCGTCGCCGCGCGAAGATCGAGTCTGTTTGAGCCAGCGAATGCGATCAGTGCCTCAACGTCGAGCATCGCGGTCGAGGTAGGCGTAATCGGGGTTGTGAGCACCAGCTCGTCCGGTCTCGCATCTAGTCCAAGGAGCGTTCCGAGCCGAAGTTTCCTCTCGAACTCTCGAAGGCCGGCGGAGCGCAGACGAACTTCTTGCTCCAGGTGCTCGGCTCGCGCCGCATTCGCCTCAGCCTCGGTCGCTGCTCCGGCATCCAGGCGGGCCAGGGTGACCTCCAGAAACTCCCCGGTGGACGCGAGATTCTCTTCCTCGACGAGCCGGGCGTCCGTAGCGGCAACGGCGGTGACGTACGCGGCCCTGGTGTCGGCCGCCAGTAGGGCAGCACGGTGCGCGACCTCGAGAACAGTGCGTTCGAGGCGCTGTTCCTCCACCCGTTCTCTAGCCGGGCGGTGCCACAACTCGATGAGGTTCCACGCCAGGCGAGCCTCGAGAACTGCCTCGCCGTCATCCTTTGGAAACCGCAGTGCGGCCCCGAGGGACGGATTTGAGAGGAGGCCGGTCTGGACTACATCGGCGCGAGAGATGCCAATCTCATAGAAGGCCGCTTCAAGTTCTCTGTTGTTCAGCAGCGCAACCTCGACCGCTTCTTCTGTGGTCAATCCCCCTATCAAGCGACTAGCGACCTCGTCCTGACTCCGCGGTTCTTTCGTTGAGAGATTGATGAGCACACTATCGATGGCAATTGCTTCGGCGGCCCTGGCACCGGCACGGCTGTAGTCCGCCGCGGGACGCACCGAGCCACAACCCGTCAGGAGCAGGAGCCCCGCCGTGAGAGACGCGAATGTCGGACTAAACCGGAGCATCAACCACCTCCTTCGCCTCCTCACGTTTCGGGGACGTCAGCAGGTAGAGAAGCGGCAGCACGAAAAGCGTGAGGATCGTCGAAGTCAGAACGCCAGCGATGACTACTGTTGCCAGCGGCCGCTGCACCTCCGCGCCGACTCCGGTAGATATCGCCATCGGGATGAACCCCACAGCATCGGTGATGGCAGTCGCGAGGACGGGTCGAAGGCGCTGCTTTGCAGCTCCGGTGACAGCTTCGAGGAGCGGGTGCCCCTGGTCCAGGAAAGACCGAATCGCCGCCACAAGGATCTGACCGTTTAGGACGGCAATGCCGATGAGGGCGATGAATCCGATAGCCGCGCTGACGCTAAACGGAATCCCGCGGAGCCACAGTGCGTACACCCCGCCGACCGCAGCAAACGGAATACCTGTGTAGATGAGAAGCACTTCTCGGAAGTCTTTCAGGCTGAAGTACAGCAGCAAGAACACGAACAAGAGGGTCATCGGGACGACTATCAGGAATCGCAACTTGGCCCGGGCCAGGTTCTCGAACTGGCCGCCCCAATCAATGACGTATCCCGGCGGCAACGCGAGCTCCTGGTCGACTCGCTGCCGGGCTTCTCTTACGAAGGAGGCGACGTCTCGACCGCGGACGTTGCACTGCACCCGGATGAGTCTCCGGCCCCACTCGCGGTTGATAGTGGAAATCCCCTCTTCCTCTGCGACTTGTGCCAGCTCCCCGAGCGGCAGGCGTTGGCCGCTTGACGTAGGAATGAGCGTGTTCTGTAGAGCGACTACGTCTCGTCGGTGACTGTCGGGCAGTCTAGCGGCGAGAGGGAACTGCTTCTGTTCCTCGAAGATCTCTCCCGCCCGCCGGCCACCCACCGCCTCCACAAAGTCGAGCACCTCGGTTCCCGCGACTCCGTGGCGCGCCAGCGCGTCCGGATCGACTCGAATTCGGAGCGTGGGTTGGCCGGTGACCTGGTCAACGGCGATGTCTGATTGCCCTGGGATCTCGAGGAGGATACGCTGCACGTCATCGGCGACGCGCACGAGTTCATCGAAGTCGTCCCCATAGATTTTGATGCCAAGGTCGGACCGAATCCCTGAAGCCATTTCGTTCAGCCGCATTTCAATCGGCTGCGTTGCGACCATGTTGAGCCCCGGCAGGTCGTCGACCTCTTCCTGCATTGCGGCTACGAGTTCCGCCTGCGTATCGGCCTTCGTCCACTGATTGCGCGGTTTGAGCGAGATGAATATGTCGGTGAGCTCCAACCCCATCGGGTCGGTGGCGACCTCGGCTGTACCGATGCGGCTCCACACATCGCGTATCTCGTCCGGAAACTCCGTGAGCAGGAGCTTCTCGATCTCTGTGTTGTATCGAATGGACTCGTCAAGCGAAACGCCGGCGAGGCGAATCGTGTTGAATACGATGGCTCCTTCGCTCAGTCGCGGAATGAACTCGCCACCGATTCGCGTAGCGAGGCCCCCGGCACTCAAAACGCCGACAAGCGCAACCCCGAGCGTCGCCCATTTGAACCGAAGAGCTGCTGACAGCAGCCGGGAGTAGGTCGCCACGAGCCAGGCGGAGAACCGTCCTTCCTTCTCGGTCGGCTTGCGCGGCAGGAAGTAGTAGCCAAGCACGGGAGAGAGCGTCAGCGCAAGAATGAGAGCCCCGCCAAGGGCGAAGATGAATGTCCACGCCATAGGCCGGAACATCTTGCCTTCCATGCCTTCGAGCGTGAGCACGGGCACGAAGACGACAGCGATGATGGCCATGCCGAAGGCGATTGGGCGGGCTACTTGACGCGCAGACTCGAGCACGATGTCAAGCCGTTCGCGCGCCGTGAGGCGGCGGCCAAGCTCTCGTGTCCGCTCCGCGAGCCTCCTCATGTTCGATTCCGTCATTACGACCGAGCCGTCGACGAGAATCCCGAAGTCAATGGCACCCAGGCTGAGAAGGCTTGCCGCAATGGCGAAACGATACATGCCCATGACGGCAAAGAGCATGGCAAGCGGTATGACGATGGCGACGAGCAACCCGGCGCGGAGATTGCCGAGGAGGACAAGGAGCACAACAACCACGAGAATCGCTCCCGCGGCTAGGTTGTGCTCGACGGTCCCGATCACCTCGCTCGTGAGTTCTGTCCTGTCGTAAACGACGTCAACGAGGACGTCCTCGGGTAGCGACCTTCGGACGCTTGCTAGGCGGTCTTTGAGCCGTTCTGTGACTACCTTCCCGTTCTCACCCATGAGCATGAAAGCCAGACCGAGAACGACCTCACCCTGCCCGGCAGCAGAGACCGCGCCACGCCGAATCTCGTGGTCGACTCGGACATCCTCGGCCACATCGCGGATGCGTACGGGAACGCCATCAAATGACGAAACGACAATGGTCTCGATTTGCTCAATCGTGGACACGCGCCCGAGGCCATGTACGAGTTTCGACTGGCCGCCCGAGGTGAGAAGCCCGCCCCCCACGTTCTGATTGTTCCGCTCAAGGGCCTCGAACACGTCGCCAAGGGTAAGGCTGTACTTGAGAAGCGCCGCCGGAGAAACAATGACGTGGTATTGCTTCTCATGGCCGCCCCAGGAGTTCACTTCGGCCACTCCAGGGACCTTCCGCAGTTCTGGCTTCACAACCCAGTCGTGAAGCGTGCGAAGTTCCTCGAGCGTTCGATCGGGGTTCTCTGAGCGAAGAACGTAGTGGAAGACCTCCCCGAGCCCCGTCGCGATTGGGCCAAGCTGAGGGCGTTCGATGCCCGCTGCGAGAGACACGGAGGAAAGACGTTCGGTGACGTATTGGCGCGCGTCGGTGATGCTCGTGTGGTCGTCAAACGTGGCTACAACCTGGGATAGCCCAAACTTCGATATCGAGCGCACGTTTGAAAGGCCGGGAAGCCCGCCGATGGATAGCTCGATGGGAAGCGTAATCTGCTGCTCAACCTCTTCAGGATTGAGCGAAGGTGCTACGGTGTTAACTTGAACTTGAACCGGCGTGGTGTCGGGGAAGGCATCGACGGGTGTCCGAAGAAGGGTGAAGACTCCGCCGCCGAGCAGGAGGGCCGCCAGAAAGAGGACGAGCAGTCTGTTCTGCAGCGAAAAGTGAACGACGCGCTCAAGCATCGAGCGCCTCTGTGGACCTAGTCATCGACACACCCTGCGCCGAGCCGGGACTTGAGAAACTCCGACATGGCCGTGAATGCCCCCTCGACGACCACAGGTTCGTTCGGGAGGAGTCCGGCAGTGACAGCGAAAACGTTGTCCCTTGAGCGAGCAACAGCCACGCGCCGCAAGCCGTAGAGGTCGTCTGCGAGTCTTACGAACACGTAGGGTTGATTCTCGAAATGCTGCACGGCGTCGACTGGCACGTTGAGGACTGGGCCGCTTGACGACAGAAACACCTGTGCCTTGCCGAACATTCCCGCCTTGAGAAGCCGGTACTCGTTGGGAACAACCGCACGGGCGCGCACCATTCGGCTTCTCTCGTCGATTGACGTGTTGATCCACGTGAGCTCTCCGCGGGCGCTGAGATCCGAAACTCCGCTCATGGTGGCTTCGACCACGAGGCCGTCTTCAAGGAGCTGGGCGCCGTCGGCGGGAACCGAGAGCGATAGCCACATCGTCGATAGGTCGGCCAAGGTAAAAAGCGCGGTTCCAGGCTCAACCGCCTCGCCAACAACCGCGTCCCTCTCTACCAGGGTTCCGGCGAAGGGGGCGCGAACGAACAGAGTTGCAGAGGCGTCGCTCGTCTGTTCGATGCGTGCAAGCTCACTCGTCGAGAGTCCGTAGTTCAAAAGTCGTTGCCGCGCGGTGCTGAGAGCGAGTTCGGCGGTTCTGTGGGCGGCCGCGGCCTCCTGCAGGTCCTGCTCGGACGAAATCTTCTTTGCCGCGAGGCCTCGTTCTCTCTCTAATGTGGCCTTCTTGAGCTCTGCATCGACGGCGGCCGAGACAAATGTGGTCCTCGCGGCGGCGATGTCAGCAGAGTGAAGCTCAACGAGTGCCGCCCCCGCCTCAACCTCGGTGCCTACGTCGACCAGGACACGCCGTACAATGCCCGGGGCGAGAGGCGTGATTCGGGCCACGGCATTCTCGTTGTACTGGACCTCGCAAACGGCCGAGACACTCGCTTGCACTTCGCTCGCTTCTGGGGAAGAGGTCCGCAGCCCGGCCTTGTCTGCTGCTTCCGGGGACTCGAACCGCACTTTGAGCTCTTCACCCGGCTGGAGCAGTGCGGTTCTCTGCGGCTGGCAAATGCCGCACTCGAGCTCTGCAACCTGGTGTTCGTTGCAGAAGAGCTCGGCGAAGTCGCTGTTCGTGGGGGGAGGAAGCCTCGATGATCTGCCCTCGTCAGCAGGCTCTTTGCTGTTGGCTTCCTTGAGCTCCGGGTGGCAGAGGAAACACTCGTCTTCGTAGAGATAGTGTTCCACGCAATAGGGACGGTCCTTGTCCTCGAGCTGCGGTTGGCAGATCCAGCATCGGTCCTCGTAGCGAGCGTGCTCCGTACACCACAGGCGGCCTGGTTCACGCTTGCTGGCATCGCAAATGAAGCAGGTCTCACCGTCTTCTGAGTGGTGGTGGGCTACAGCCACTTGACCGCTGTCGCTGGCCCTCCCCTCGTCTTCCGGAGGAGGATCGCCGCCTCCACACGCCAATAGGGCGGCGGCCAGAAGCGAACAGGCGAGCAGACCCTCGAGACCACGAACACCGGGCATAGGCCCTCCTTTCGAGCTGCGAGCCTGGCCGTCGTGGGGAGCGAACCTGGGCTTGCACCGACCCACATCGACACAGTAAACTCGGACATATGCGCGACTTTACAACTATTCGACGAAAGAAGCAACGTGCTTGACCGAAAGTGGCTCGCCGCGGCGTTCAAGGCGCTCTCCGACCCGACTCGCCTTCGGATCGTACGACTCCTCGCTGCAAATCAAGCCCAGCTATGCGTTTGTGAGCTCGTCGACTCCCTGCAGGAGCGGCAGTACACCATCTCTAGAGGACTCCGGTTGCTCGAACAGGCCGGCCTAGTGGAGGGGGAAAAGGACGGGCGCTGGGTCTACTACTCCCTGGTCGAAGCCGACTCCTCGACGCGGGGCCTGCTCCACGAACTGGTAGCCTCGATTGGCGGCGATGAGGCCTGCTCGTTGGACCAGGAGCGGCTCCATAAAAGGATGTCGCTTCGAGAAGACGGTCGCTGCCGCGTGGGTATCCAAACCGAAAGCCTGCTCGAAGCCTGAGCCAGCCGGTAGCCGCGGCTCTCCAATCAGCCACGCCACGACCCGCTCAGCTGCGCCCGCCGCCTCGGCGGACTTTGTCCCTCCGAAACTCGCCCGCGGATCGCGAGGAGAAGTAATGGCTGAATGTGGCTGCCGATCTGGCATCGAGACGATAGGGCAGCGGAAGGTGCTGGTCGTCGCCCTCGTGCTAAACGCGATCATGTTCCTCGTGGAGTTCGTAGGCGGGCTCTTGGGTGAGTCAAGCGGACTCATCGCCGACTCTCTTGACATGCTTGCCGATTCATCCGCCTACGCCATCGCACTCGCCGCGATCGGCCGGTCTTCCGCCTTCAAAGCCAGGGCGGCTGGACTCAGCGGGACATTGCTACTTGTCTTGGGTTTCGGCGTCGTGTTTGACGTCGTCCGTCGTGCCATCTTCGGCAGCGATCCAATCGGCTTGATGATTCTAGGAGTCGCCGCAATCGCTCTGGCCGTCAACGCAACCGTCCTGCGCCTCCTCTCCAAGCATCGGGAGGGCGAGGTCCACCTTCGCGCCACCTGGATCTTCACGCGCGCCGATGTGCTTGCGAATGTTGGGGTCATTCTCGGAGCAACCCTTGTCATGATTACGGGCTCACGCCTGCCGGATCTCATTGTTGGTTTTGTCATCGGGCTGTACATCATGAAGGAAGCGAGAGCCATCCTACTGGAGGCCCGCATTGCGCAGCAGGAGCGAGAGACGGTCACCGGAGCGTGACCCTCACCCTCCCCCTTTGCCGATTTGCTGAGAAGGACGACGACCTTGCCATAGAGCCGTCGCCCCTTTCGATGAACCGCGCCTTTGGTGACAAGGACGACGAGTCTGCCCCTTCCCGACGCCCCAACTCGCTAATTTCTAGTCACTTAGTCCAGGGTGCAAGAACCGCGTCTTTTCAGGGGTTGGGGAGGTTCATCCAGGGGCATATCGGGGGCAGTTCTGAGGCTTCCGGGCAACGAAAGGGGCATTTTAGGGGCACAAATCCGGGCCAAAAACGCAGTTTCGAGGGCTTTGGGAGGCACACGAATCCGCACATCTGACGCAGCATCAGAACCTTACGGAATCCAGCCTCCGCGCAGACCGATGCCCATTTGCTGCCCCTGGGCCGTTTTGATGCCCATTACGGGGCCGTTTCGGAGACCCCGATGCCCATCAAACGGCAGTTTCCGAAGGGGCGATGCCCATTAGAGGGCGTTTACACAGGGACCGATGCCCCAAATCAGGGGGTTGGACCGCCCTGGGCGGCCGGCAACTCCGCGATCGCATCCCTCGGTATGACTCTTCTGCGATTGGCACCCCGTCGCTCTCCTGGAGGGTCGCGTGGTACCTGGCATGCTCTGAGGACAAGCTACGAAGAAGAGGACATCCGCTCGCGAACCCGTTTCGGCTTCCCGACAGGCGGTACCCTAGACCCCGCCGGGAAGGGTGCAGACCATCATCTACTCCGTCGAGAAATTGCCTTAGTCGCAGACCGCCGGCCCGTCGCCTTTGGATCAAAGGGCGACGTTCCTGTTGAAGGGGCAGGTTAAGGGCATTTTGTACGGCGTTGGCGATATAGCTGTCAAACTAACTTGGCAAACCGACCCGTTGGGGCATTTCATGGGCAGGATGAACGTCGTTTGTTCATGGAATCGCGACGTTCATGCGGCAGCCGAGGGGCACGAATCCGCGAAATGGGCATTTTAGGGGCAGGATTTCAGCCAAAACCGCCCGTTTTCGAGGGGTGTAGAGGCGCACGGATCTGCACATCTGACCACGTTGCATAGCCTTACGGAATCCACGCCTCCGCAGACCCGATGCCGTTTTGCTGCCCATTCGGCTTTTCGATGCCCCTTTTCGGGCCGTTTCCAGGACCCCGATGCCCCCAAAACAGCACTTACGGAAGG
>JAUIHP010000019.1 GCA_030431975.1 bacterium
CGGAGGTACGAAGTTCGGGTCACGATCCGGAGAGTGGTGAGATTTCGTCATGTGCTCGAAAGCTGCGCGAACCGTGCCCGACGACCCCGGTTTTTCGCTCCATAACCTAACTTCCCCGTGAGAGGATTCGGCAATCGCCCGGCGCGCGACGCCGTGCCCAGGGCAGAAGGAGTGACCCGACGTGTCCATCACAAAGCCATCTCTACAACCGAAGTACGACTACTTCCGCATGGTCATGGGAATGACCCGGCACATGGTCGAGCAGTTTCCCGAGGACAAGTTCGACTACAAGCCGGTGCCCGAGGTGCGGTCGGTTTCCGAATTGCTCTCGCACATGTACGCGTTCCTGGTCGAAGCGGCCGTGACCGTGCAGAAGGGCGTCCACACGAATGAAGAGGAGCCGAAGCTAGGAGGCAAAGCGGAGGTACTCGCCTACATGGATCGTCAAGTGGAACGGTTCTATCAGATCTGGGGCGACCTGACCGAGGAGAACCTGAACTCCACGATCGAGGCCTACGGCACGTCGTTCCCGGCTCATGGTTTTCTCAATTTCGCCTACGACGAGCACTGGCACCACCGGGGGCAGTTGGCGGTCTATCTTCGTATGTGCGGAGTCGAGCCGCTGATGATCTACGACTACGGAAGGCTTCACGGCTAAAGGTCAATCGACGCTAGCCCGGGACGTTGGCGAAGGCCCACGGAATGAGGCGTGAAGAAACAGGTGGGCGCGCCAATCTGCTCGGGCGCGCCTCCTTGTTGGGCTTTCGGGCCGGTCAACCTTCCTGAGGTGATGCGAAGGCCCTGAGGACGTCAAAGGCGGAGATGATCCCGACGAGGCGACCATCCCCGTCCACAACAGGGATGGCTCCGAAACGATGTTCGACGAAGAGGTCGAGCGCCTTGCTCAAAGGATCGTCGGGGTTGACGACCATGACAGGGCGGGTCATGGCGCCTTCAACCTTTGCCTGATTGTCGAGCAGGTAGTAGTGAGCGATGTTCTCCTCGTCATCCACCCAGTTGGGGCGGCGCAGATCGCGGTCGCTGATGATTCCAGCCAGCTTTTCCTGATCGTCGAGGACGGGCATGTGGCGGACGCCGCGCTCACGCATGCGGTAGAAAGTCTGGCGAAGGCCGTCGCGCAGGTTTGCGGTGATCACTGTATCCGTCATGTAGTCGCTGACGTTCATCCGGGCAACGCTCCTTTGGTGAGGACCGACCAAGTCGTCAACGTTGATAGTATGTCCCTCGATTCGAAGAGGTGAATACGTGGCTTCGCTTACTTCTCCGCAGGCTGCGGAACCAGGCCGGCGTGCCGTTACTCGAACTTCGTCTTGACGCGCCCCCAGGAGGTTTCGAAGGTGGGCACCGGGTTGTCGACCAACGTGACGTTGTCGACGTAACTCTCGATACCGGGTCCGGAGATTCCCTGGACATCCATCTGGACGAAGAGTCCTTCGACGTCCGCAATCACATCCTCGAAAGAAGCGGCTCCGGACTCCAGGATCCAGCTCGAGGCTTCGAACTCGTAGAACTTCGTGTTCCAGACGTCGAGCGGCCCCAGGGTCTGATCCGTTCGGAACGTGGTGCCGTCGTTGCCGCGGATCCACACCGAGGTCGATAGGCGCGTCACGCTCCCCATGTCGACGATGAATTCATCCCAGGAGATCCCGAGGAAGCCCGACAGGTCGCCTTCGTAAGAAGCCGGTGCGCGGGCCAGGAGAGGACCTCCCCCTTCCTCGGAGTCGGTAGCCTGCATGGACTCACCGGGATTGCCGGGCGCCCCTGCGAAGAGGTCGCCTCCGAAGAAAGGTTCGGGCGTCCAGCCCTGTAGGGTTCCGTCGTCGAAGTCGGACACGACATCCGCGTGAACGGGGCTGAAGGGCAAGAGAGCCGCGAGACCGGTCAAGCCGGCCGCAAGCCAGAAGCGAGCATTCATCGATAGCCTCCCGATGCAGTTTTTTCATCGTGGGTGTTTCTGAGAGGGAGGGGGTAAGCGTACTACGTGGGTGCAAGACTACCTAACGGAGTCTGGCGGACTCTCCGCGGTGTTCCTGGTCTTGTAGGCCGGCGGCTCCCCGTCGATGGTAAGAAGCTTTCCGGAGAACAATGAGGTTGGGGCCTCGTTACTGTCGAAGCCCGGTCTGCCGAAACTCCAGGACGTGCCGGATGACACGGTCTGCCTGCAGCTCTTTGTCCGCGACAACGACAGCGACGAGACGGTGTTCCGGAAGAACGGCCCAAATCACGTTGCCCTTCGTGGCGGTGACGCCGGCCTGATCCGGGACCGAGCCGTGGATGTACCAGTCGAAACCCACAGCCCAGCCTCCGCCGAGTTCCTTTCTTGTACGGAACGCTTCACGGGGCCACCAGGCGGGGAGTACGCGATGGGACTGCCATACGCCCTCGTCGAGGTAGACCTGCCCAACTTTGGCCATGTCGCGGGCCGTCATTCGAAGACCGCGCGGCGCAACGGCGCCCGACCAACTGTAGTTGTGAATTCCCAGGGGCTGAAAGAGGACGCGTTGCGCGTAGTTCGTCAGGGCTTCACGCGTGTTGGTTTCGAGAACGACCTCGAGGTTTCGAATTCTCTGATCGTGGCCGTGACCGGAGACCGGCGCTATGTGGTCGGTCGAGAGGACGTGACCGTGCAGGAACGCCGCTCCGGCAACTGTGGAAACCAGTGGGAGAAGAGCGTCCTCGAGTTCGAGCGGAGTGTTGCGATGAACCTGGATGTTCGGACTTTGCGTTCGCGGCGCATAGTGTTCGAAGACAACCTGTCCGTCCCGGACCACGAGAAATGCGACGACCGGACCGAGATCGCCGGCGGCCAGGCCCGCGGAGAGGTCAGGTGAAGTTTCATATTGGGGGCGCCCCCACCCGTCTCCGATTTCGACTCGCGGGGTGTTGGCAAGAGTGGGGGACGGCGCGAGTGCGGCTGCGAGGGCGAGTGCGGCCGCAAGCGCCTGGCCGGCCGCGAGGGCGAGTCCGGCCGCAAGCGTCTGGCCGGCCGCGAGGGCGAGTCCGGCCGCAAGCGTCTGGCCGGCCGGCGGAACGACGCCGACAAGTCCCGCTGCCGTGAGCGTTCGGGCGCGTGTCCGCACCCGAACGAGCGGGCCTCTACTCACTGACCAGCCAGATCTCCACCTTACGATCGAGGCGCTGTCCGATGGTCTCGCTCGGCGGCGCCTGAGCCTGACTGGAACCGTAGGTCGACGCCAGAATGCGACTCTTGGCCACGCCACGGTCGGTGAGAAATCGACGTGCGGTCTGGGCCCGGTTCATCCCCAGATTCTCGGCATTGACCTGCTCCGCATTGGAATCGCAGTGACCGACAACAAGGACCGTGACGTCCGGACGCGCTTTCAAGGTCTCGACCAATTCACCAAGTGCGCCCCGCGCTTCGGGCCCGAGGTTGGCCGAACCCTTTTCGCAGATGTAGCTCTTGAGCAGATAGTTTGGACGGGTCTGCGGCGCTGGGTTTGGCATCGTTTGATAGGTCCAACGAATCTGCTCGTTCGGATCGATAAGAAACGTTCCGCCGGTCCCGTGCATGGAACCTGGATCCATGGCCCGCCCGGACCCGGGGTCCGTCGACGGCGTCGAGGATGATCCGGACTTCGAACAACCGGCCAAACTTGCCGCGGCCGCAATGCCGACCACCAGGAAAACCATCAGAGCCAACCGGGGAGAAGTCCATTCCCGCCGATGCTGCCTGCCTGCCATACTCCTGCCTCCTTCCGTGAACCGTAGCGTCCGAGCGCCATTCTACGGCTAGAGATCGGCCGAATGGGACAGGATCTTGGGTCTTGGGGCGGGTTCAGCGTAGACTCCCGTTTTTCGACCCAAGAACCCGAAATCCCGGAGACTCCCATGCAGAAACTCGTCGAGTGTGTTCCCAACTTCAGCGAAGGACGGGATCCCGAACTGATCCGCGCCATTACGGACGAGATCCAGTCCGTGGACGGCGTCGAGCTGCTCGATGTCGATCCCGGGGCGGACACCAATCGCACCGTCGTGACCTTCGTCGGCAGTCCCGAAGCTGCGTCGGAGGCGGCTTTTCGCGCAATCGCCAAGGCGCCGTCCGTCATCGACATGGCGTCCCACGAGGGAGAGCATCCCCGCATGGGCGCAACCGACGTCTGTCCGTTCGTCCCGCTGCAGGGTGTGACGATGGAAGACTGCGCGGAACTGGCGCGGAAGCTCGGGGAGCGGGTCGGGCGGGAACTCGGGATCTCCGTCTTTCTCTACGGGGAGGCGGCCTCGAGTCCGGAACGCCAGTCCTTGGCGACGGTCCGCGCCGGCGAGTACGAAGGGATGGCGGCCAAAATTCAGAAGCCGGAATGGAAGCCGGACTTCGGCCCCACCCAGCTCAACACGCGCGCCGGAGTGACCGCGATCGGCGCCCGCGAGTTTCTCATCGCCTACAACATCAACCTGAACACCCGCGACAAGAGACTGGCCAACGAGGTTGCGATCGACGTCCGCGAGATGGGCCGAAACAAGCGCGGACCCGACGGGAAGTTCGTTCGCGACGAAGCGGGCAAGCCGATCAAGAATCCGGGGCGGCTCAAGGAGTGCCGAGCGGTGGGTTGGTACATCGAAGAGTACGCTCGGGCGCAGATCTCGATGAACCTGACCAACTACAAGATCACGCCGATGCACGAGGCGTTCGACGTTTGCGAAGAGGAGGCGCGCAAGTACGGCCTGCGCGTGACCGGCAGCGAGCTGGTCGGACTCATCCCGCTGGCGGCCATGCGGGATGCAGGGCGTCACTACCTGGCCAAGCAGGGACTCTCGACCGGCGTTCCGGAGTCAGAATTGGTTCGCATCGCGATTCAGTCGCTCGGTTTGGACGAACTCTCCGCATTCGATCCGTCGAAGAAGATCATCGAGTACCGTGTTCGTGGAACCGGCGGCCCGCTCGTGTCCAGGACGGTGAGTGGTTTCGTCGACGAACTGTCCTCGGATTCGCCCGCACCCGGCGGCGGTTCCGTTGCGGCTTTGTGCGGTTCTCTGGGAGCCGGACTGGCCGCGATGGTGGCCAACCTGACCATCGGGAAGAAAAAGTTCCAGGACCGTTGGGACGCGATGCGAGAAGTCGGCGATCAGGGACAGTTGCTAAAGGATCGCCTGCTTCATCTGGTCGACGCCGACACCGACGCGTTCAACGAGGTCATGGCCGCGATGCGTTTGCCGAAGAAGAGCGATGCGGAGATCGCGGCGCGCGCGGAAGCCATCGAAGAGGCGACGAAGAATGCGACGATGATTCCGTTCCAGGTTCTGGAGACATCGCTCGAGGTGCTGGACTTGGCGGATACGGCAGCGGCCCACGGAAATCCGAACTCGGCCAGCGACGCCGGGGTTGCAGCTCTGGCCGCCCGCACTTGTGCAGAAGGGGCGCATCTCAACGTCCTGATCAACCTTCCGGGAATTGAGGATCAGGGATGGAGAGAAGAGACGAAGGCAAAGTCCAAGGAGTTGGTGGCCCGCGCGCGGCAGCGGTCGGAAGAGATCGTTGGCAGAGTGGAGGACGCGGTCCAGTCGTGACACAGAAGCCCTCTCGGTTTCTGGAGGTAGACAGATGCTTCCATCGATTCATCTCGACGGCAGGGAGATCCAGCCCGAGCGGATCTCCCTTGAGGGACGTCCCAACGAACTCCTTCCCGGCGATCTCCTTCGTATCGGGCACAGGTGGTGGGTCCCGTACAACGGCGAGACGCGTCTCGAACTCGAGTCTGACCCCGGCGAGCTCATCCTTTACCTCCGGGTGGGCGCGTCGAGGACCCCGATCGCGGTCAGAATTGGGTGTAGTTACGACGACGACAGTCTCGCCGTCCGCAATCCCCTCCGAGAACTCGACGGGTCCGCCCGGCAGGGGTTGCGGTGTGTCCGCCTCGAAGCATGGAACTCGGAGATCGAGTCCGAGCTTCAGCAATTGGGTGCGACCAACCTCTGTATTGTGACCACGGATTGGAACCGCGAAGAGTCAGACAACCATCTCCCAAGGCTTCCGGACGAACTTTCCTACCTTGTCCACGACGGCAGCGCGACGGGAGGGCTGGTGAACTTTGCCAGTGTCGAGCAGTTGCGGCACCTGCGGGCACTTCATCTCACTTCTATCAGCTTTGTTCGTTGCCGGCCGACCTTCGACCTGGGCTGGCTCGAGAAGCACGATGATCTTCAGGTCCTTTCTCTCACGAACTTCTCTGTAGAGAGCCTCTCATCTCTAGCCGCGATTCGGCTGCGGTCTCTCGCGCTGGACCAACTCTCGAAGGAGAACTTGCCATTCGTGGGTGAGCTGCCGAGTCTTGCGACACTCCGCCTTCGGGACTTGGAAGCTGACGATCTGTCAAACCTGGTGTCCTGTCGCGACCTCGTTGAGCTGGACATTGCACACAGCCACGTCACTGACCTGTCTTCCGTCTCTCTGTTTCCGAATCTAAGGATCGTTAACGCCGACTTCAGCCAAACGTGCACTCTGCCTTCGGAAGAACTGCCGGCCCTGCAGGAGTTGTGGCTCCGTAGTACCCCTGTTCCGACGGAGGTCGTCGATACGTTCGAGCAGCGCAATCCGCATTGCAAAGTCATCTTCGGATGGACACGCTTGCTTCGGAGATTCACTCGCGGCTCCCAGCGCATGATCATCCGGAACGGATACCCGGGCATGGACAACGCGCAGGTCCTCTTTTCTACCGACGATCCGTCGGAGATCGAAGAGTTCGTCGCGACCATTGATATTGACGAGAGCAGAAGCGGCGATCACTGCCAGTGTCTGGGGTCGCCAACCATCGAGTTCTGGAACGAGGGAGGCGAGCAGACCTGCCTAACGGTGCACCATGGCGCCACTCTCCGCTGGCGGTATTGGGGCGGTGATGGCGCGCTCAGACGCGCGAGTGAGGTACGATCGTCGCGGTGGCTTCGTGACCGCGGCGTGAACGAACCGTGGGAAGAATTGATGGAACGGGAGGCACGCCGGTAAGCCGAGGAGCGACTGCCCCCCGCGCGCTTGTCGATCTAGCCGGACACCCTTGCCCAAGCCCTCAAATCAAAGTCCCTTGGTTCCGGACCAAGGACGTGGACCAGCCGTTTCAGTGTTCCCCAGGAGTCGCCGGAGCAAACGCTAATGACCTATCCAGTCGACCTCATCATTGTCGGCGGTGGCCCCGCCGGAATCGAGGCGGCCCTCGCGGCCAGCCACAAAGGATTCCGCTTTATCCTTGTGGAGGCGGGAGAAATCGGTGCTTCTATTCGGCGCTGGGGGCACGTTCGCATGTTTTCCCCGTGGGAGCACAACACCTCGCCGCTGGGACGGAAGACCTTGGCGGTCCACGGTCACCCCGTGCCGGATCTCGCCGCCGTCCCGACCGGGGCTGAATACCTCGAACACTACCTGCACCCCATCGCGCAGAGCCCAGAGCTCGCTCCCTCGATTCGCACCGGAACACGAGTCATTGCGGTGGGACGCGCTGGAATCGGGAAGTCGGACCTGATCGGCGATCCGCGCCGAGCTGATCATCCTTTTCAGGTTACTCTCGCCCGGGCTGGCTCTTCGGATCCGGTCAGCGTAGTCGAAGCACCTATTCTAATCGACGCATCCGGTGTCTACGATCAGCCTTCCCCATTCACCGAGGTCGCGGTTGCGCAGGAATGTGAAGCGTCCGTCGATCACTACATTCCTGATGTCGCGAGCCAGCGGGGTCGTTACGCCGGAAAGCATACGGTGATTGTCGGCGGCGGCTTTTCCGCAGCAACCGCGTTGCGCGACCTGCTCCCGATCGCGGCCGAGGTCGCTGGCACGAGGATCTCCTGGATTCTCCGAAACGCGGACAGGAAGCCGCTCACTGCCGTGCGGGATGACGTCCTGCCGGAACGTGCTCGGCTTGTCGAGGAGATCAACCGTATTGCGACATCAGCTGATGTGCCCGGCCTGACCATCCTGCGCGGAACACGCATACGGTCGCTCGTCCAACTTCCGATCGAGGGAGGCTCGACGGACGGCTCGGGGTTTGAACTCAGCCTCGCTGGAGATCACGCAGGAACCCTGACCGCGGATCATGTTCTCGCTCTGACGGGCTACCGTCCGGATACGGCGTTGCTGGCAGAGTGCCAGGTTCACCTCTGCTATGCGAGCGATGGACTGATGAAGCTTTCCGCGGCGCTGCTGGGCGCCATGGGAGACGATTCGGCCGCGGACTGCATGGCGGTCCCGGCTGCGGGCATCGAAACTCTCAGGAGCCCGGAGCCCAATCTGTTCGTCATCGGGAACAAGTCCTACGGGCGGTTCTCGCACTACCTGCTGCGATCGGGGATCGAGCAGGTGGAGACGGTTTTCGACGCGTTGCCTGCACCCGTTCGAACGGCAAAGTAGCGCCCGCAGGGCCCGCGGCTCGCTCCAGATACAGCCCGTGTCGAAGACTCCGACGATCCACCGACGATATATAGACGGTCCGCAAGCCGCCATGACGCACGCAAGTTGTTGCCGGAGATCGTGGTGCATTTCTTCTGTCAGTTCGGGAACGACAGTTGCAGAGCCTTGATCGGGACCTGAACTGTTGGGAGTCAACGACGGGAGAACTAAGTTGAACAAGAACATCGTGAATATGGTGATCGTTGGAACGCTATTGACAGTAGCCACAGCTGCTTGTCAAAGAGACCTGGACAAGGAGCAGGCGATCTCGCCCTCAAGCGAGGTGGTGAATGAACTCGGGTACAGCAACGCCCTTGTCACCAGTGTTGAACAGTTGGGAGGCGGTCTCGACAACGGCCACGGCAGGGTTGACTTCTTGATGGATGGCAAGCAGCGCCACATCTCTCTTTCGACCCAACGCTCAGACGAAGGACACATCGCCGTAGAGGCAGCTGTCGTTGACGAGAACAACTCCTTGGTGTGGGAGCAAAGGATGGAGTTCGATGGGAATGGTGAGCTGACCTCGATCGTAGAGTCCGACGGTCTCGAGCGTCTCAGCATCACAGTGAGTCGCTCGGAGGGATCTACGACCGAGTCGTACGTTTGGGAAGGCGCCGATAGCGGAGTCCGGAAGGGCACATTCAAGTACAGCGACAGTCAAAGCTTCGACGAAGCCCAAACACGATGGCAGCAGTGGGCTCCCTCGGTTTCGAGTCTCAACCACAACCCGGAAGGCGCGTTCTTGAATCGACTGCTTTCGGGCCAGGTTGAGATAGCAAGTCCGAGCGGAGGCCGCTCCACCGGGATGGCCGTTCCAACCATCGAAGAAATCTGCATGGTGGCGGCAGGCTGCACGTTGTTGAAGTGCCCCTACGGGGGCAGCCTCAACCCAGTCTGCGTGGGTTGTGCCTGGGTCGTTGTCAGTTGCGTAGTGTGTCAACTCATAGGAGCCTGCTCATGATTCTGGAAAACAGCCTGTTCTTGGGTATTCAACTTCTGGTCCTGCTCGCCGGCTTGGCGGCGATGTACGCCGCCCGTCGTCGACGTATTCCGACGGCCAGCCGATTTTCGATGCGGCCCGTTTGGAAGGACGGCGATGCGTACCAGCCGGGCGGGCACCGCTTCGCCATGCTTGGAACCGGCTTGGTGATGTTGGTCGCGCTCGTTCAGGTGGTCTCGCGACTGCTGATCTAGAGCGAATGGTCCGTAGACAAGGAAAACCCTCCCTGGCAAGTGCTCAGCGCAGGGAGGGTTTTCTGTGGAGAGGGGGGCTCTCCGGGGCTCGGGGCCTATTCATCGGAGGTCCGAGAAGTGGGCGCCGATGACGACCTCCCAGAGCGCGCTCAGGATGGAGGTCGCGTTGTTCGAGGGAACGAAGTCCTCCGCATCGACATCCGTCTGTGCTTCCCCTTGTGCTCTCTTCCCACCGCCGAGATCGGCCGCTTCTTCGGTGCTCCAACCGCCGCCGTCGTTGTCCGAATCCTGCTCGTACTCCAGGGGAGCCGCCAGGGAACTCGTTGCCAGAACCACAGCCAGTCCGAGAGCCATCGTCAGCTTCTTCATTTTCTTTCTCCTTCCGCGGGCTCCGGCCCACGTCCCATCTTGCGGTTTCTGTCTCCGGCTTGATCCTTTGATCAGCGCCTTCACTTGTAAGAACGCGTGATGGTCGAAGAGCGGACGGATTTGTTTCAGAAGGAGGCAGCCCGGTGAGTGGTGGTAGTACCTGAGTGGCTCTTCTCGCCCTCCGCTTCGTTGCTTCTCCTCCGAACACCGCCTTGGGTATTCGTCGTCGTCGCGCCTTGCGGAGAACGAGAGTCCCTCACTCAATCACCACCGCTTCCCCGGTTACGGTCCGCTAGTAGCTGTGGTCGGTAAGGTCGACCTTGCCCCGGAAGGTCCAGTAGATGACGGCGGAATAGATGAGGACGAACGGCATGCCGATGGCCGCAATGGTCAACATGATGCCGAGAGTCTTGGGACTGGACGCCGCATTGAAGATCGTCACGGAGTGGGATGGATCGTTCGAGGCTGTGACGAGATTGGGAAAGCTCGCCGCCCCGAAGAGCCCGACCAGACAAACGATGAGGACGCAGCTCGAGGCGAATGCCTGCCCGGCTCGTTGTTGGTACAGCGCCCGCGGAATGTTGGCGACTGCAAGGATGGCCAGGAGAGCGAAAGCTGCCGCCCAGGGAAAGTGTTGGAAGTTGGCCGTCGATCTGGGCACGAATGCCACGGTCGCCACGGTCGTGATCATGAAGAAGACGAGGAAGAGTCCCCAGCTTCTCCACATCCAGTCCCGCACTCGCTTCTGCAGTTCGTCCTCGGTCTTGAGATACAGATAGAGGCCGCCGTGCATGGCGAACAGGGAAAGCGTCATCAACCCGACGAGGATCGGGTAGGGGCCGAGTTGGTCGAGAACCGTGCCGTGGAAGTCGCCGAACTCATCGAGTGCGATTCCCAGCATCGCGTTTCCCGTGGCGACGCCGAAGAGAAACGTGGCCAGGGCGGATCCGGCGAAGAAGCTCCAGTCCCAGAACTGTCGCCAGCCATCGGTTTTGACTTTGGAGCGGAACTCCAAGGAAACAGCGCGTGAGATCAGGGCCAGTAGCAAAAGCATGAACGCGGTGTAGAAACCTGAGAACACGGTCGCGTAGGCATGGGGGAACGCTGCAAAGAGTGCGCCTCCAAAAGTGACGAGCCAGACTTCATTGCCGTCCCAAAGCGGTCCGATCGAGTTCATGGAGAGCCGACGTTCGCGATCGGTGCGAGCAACGAAGGGATGAAGGATACCGACCCCCAGGTCGAAACCGTCGAGGACGGCGTAGCCCGCCAGCAGAACCCCGAGCAGAAGGAACCAGGTGATGCAAAGGGCCTCGTAGGACATCAGGAGGAACCTCGTTCCTTGTCTCGCGTCAGCCGACGGCGTTTGGCCGCTTCCTTTCGGATGACCTCGAGGAGACGGCTCGGTTTCCAGCCTCCGGATGGTGCGCTGCCGGGCACCAACGCTTCTGCACCGATGACGGGCGGACCGTGTTGAATCTTACTGTTGAGGACGAAGACCCACACCGCTCCCAGGCCGATGTAGATGATGCCGAAGCCGATGATCGAGCCCAGGACCTGCCCCGCCCGCACCGTCGGGCTGACTCCGTGGACGGTGCGAAGCGCGACTGTTTCGTCATAGACGACCACTCCACCCGGGCCGACGACGACGTCGCTTCCATCCGCCTTCCATTCCACCGGAGGATGAACGATCCAGGGCTGTCGTCCCGCCTCTGCTGCGACCCAACCGATCTCGTTTGCGATGAGCGGAAGGATGACGGCGAAGACGAAGATCCAAAGGAGCCATCGTTGCCGGTAGAGAGTCCCTCGCCAGCGAAGAAAAGAGGCTAGGAGAGTGAGTGCGATGAAGAACATCCCGAGGGCGATCATGATGTGATAGCTGGCGAAAGAGATCGCGACGTTGGGCCGGTCCTCGGGCCGAAAGCGATCGAGACCGACGACCGGCTCGTTCGGATCCTGGTGCAGCAGCATGCTGAGCCCACCAGGCACGGCGATGTTGAACCGGATGGATTCCGACTCGTCGTCCGGCCAGCCCAACAGGGACATGTCGGCCGGTCCAGTCTCGTAGTGTCCTTCGAAGGCTGCCATCTTGGCCGGTTGATGGTGGTAGACCATCTCGGCCTGAAAGTGTCCGGAGACGAGTGCAGAGAGAGAAGCGACCGTAGCCAGGACCAACGCGCCGTCAAATGACCGGCGGGCGAACTCTTCATGGCGCCGCTTCAGCAGGTACCACGCGGAGATCGACATGACGAAGAAGGCGCCCATGATGAAGGCGCCGATCCACACGTGGACGAGGCGATGAACCGTCGAAGGATTGAAGACCATCGCCCAAAAGTCGACGATCTCGGCCCTCAGAAGAGGCACTCCGTTCTGAAAGACGGGTTCCCCATCCCGGATTACCGGAACGACGTGGTGACCGGCCGGAGTTTGCTGCCAACTGTTGGCAATGACGATCCAAACAGACGAAAAGATCGAACCGAGCGCGACCATGAGCGTGGCAAAGAAGTGCAGGCGGGGTCCCACCCGGTCCCAACCGAAAACGAGTAGCGCCAGGAAGCCGGACTCGAGGAAGAACGCAAAGATTCCTTCGGCCGCCAGAGCCGAACCGAAGACGTCACCCACGAACCGGGAATACGTCGCCCAGTTCGTCCCGAACTGAAACTCCATGACGATTCCGGTGGCGACACCGATGGCGAAGTTGAGAGCGAAGACCTTCGTCCAGAAGCGAGCCGCGATCTCGTAGATGGGTTTCCGCGTCTTGAGAAACGCGCCTTCCAACCAAACGAGAACGACACCCATGCCGATGGTCAGCGGCGGAAAGATGTAGTGAAAGGCGATGGTGAGGGCGAACTGAAGTCTCGAAAGGACGACCGGGTCCACGCAACCTCCCCTCTGCGGGGTTTTGCCAAGACAACGTCAACCTTTGAACTCTAGGGATCCGGATGCCACACATCAAGAACTGGAACGTTGAAGAACGTTAATGGCCGACATTCGCAGAGACGGATGGTCAGAAGAGCGTAACCAGTACGGTGTCCCGGACGGTCTTGACCTGCGCGACGATGGCGGCGACACCGACGTTTCGACCTGGGACGAAGACGACGCGAGCCAGCCCATCCATGGTCATGGCCTCTGCATCGATCTTTCCGTTGCTGGCGGCGAAGGAGACCACCGTGGAGTCGGAGATCGGTTCCCCGTGTTCGAGGACCGTCGCCCAGATCGTCGCCGTGTCCAACGTGTCCGCAGCTTCCAGGAGCAGCGGGACGGCGTCGAGCTGGATCGCGATCGCTTCCGATGTCGATGGCTCTGAGGATGTCTTGCAGCCGGTGGGGTAGAGTAAGACGCTGGCGAGGAACAGCAGGGCGAGGCCCCAGTAGTTCCGCCATACGACGAATCGCTCCGACAGTCTCGGTCTTGCGATCCCTCTCTCGTTTGATCTCCTACCCGATGTCTCACTCGGTCTCATTTTGATTCCCTGCGTCCAATGACGTCGGTGTTCGAATCCAGAATGACTTCGGCAAGCTTGCGCGCGGCCTTGCGTCGAAGGTCGTTGCGTACCTCGTCCGGTACGACTTCGTTCTCGATGTCGGAGTTCATCGGAGCGAGCTGAGCACCCAGCCCGCGCGACGCCGATGCTTGAAACACTTCGTCCCGCCCGACGGGAACGCCATCCTCATCGAGCAGGCGGACGCGGGCGTGGACTTCCGCCTCGGCGCGCGGTGCTCGCAGAATCATGGGGAGACTGATGCCACCGACGCGCCCGTCCTCGGCCTGGATGATTTCGATGTTCATGGTGTACCCGCGCTTGCTGACGCCATCGGTCCCGACGTAGACGGGGACACCGTGGGCCTGCTGCTTGCCCGTCGTTCGAAACTCATCCGTCAACAGGGGCGCCCATCCGAGCGGATCGGGAATTCCCGTCGAGACCGATGTGATGTTCAGATGAACCGGCGGGTACTTGGGGGGCGGGAGATAGCGTTTGTCCGCGTGAGGATCGTGGACACGCCCGAAGCTGAGACCAAAACGCCACTCGGCCTGGCTGCTCGCGCTCTCCAGGAGCCTGCGCTTGACGCCGGTCTCCAGTGAAAGACCCCAGAAGAGTGAGCGGTGGAATTTCATGAAGACGTCGGACTCGAAATCTTCCGTCACCATGTTCCAGCGGGTGAAGTATTCGCCGGCCATGTCGATGCCGAGCGGAATGAAGCGATGCAGGTTCAACGCGGCCCCTGCTGTCAGGTACATCGGGTTGTCGCCCCCGGTCGCGATTACTCCAGGATTGAGATGAATGCCGAGCTTGTCCGTGTGAAAACTGAAGAGAGCCTGCAGTGCGAAGTCATTGTGACTACTCGTAAACGATTCCAGTCCCGGGCGCTCGAGTTCATACCCGGTCGGAATGCTGATCGATGGACGGAGGCCGACGGCGTAGGCGCTCGACTTGGGTCGCCAGTGCCACTTCAGGAAGAGGTTGGAGTCCCCCAGCCCGTCCTTGAACAGTTCTCCGTTCTTCTGCTGCAAGTGCCGCCCGGAGGCTCCGAACGTCAGGCTGCGTGTGAGTCCGTACTTGAAGAGGAAGTGATGGTGCAGAATCTCACCGCGGGCAATGCCACTTTCGAGCGACCGCGAGACGTCCAATTCGACCCGGCCGGGCATCAGTCCGCTGGCGGACGAAACGTTGAGAACGTCTCCATCCTCCCAGTTCAGCCAGGTGATCTGAGAAACGGCGGGAGGCGCAGCCGTACCGAGCAGAAGCGCCATCATCCAGAAGATCAGAGTGCGACGGAGCGGAGCGCGACCTCTCTCCCAGTTCCTCGCACAAGTGTGTTGTAGACCTCGAGGCATCGGTTCCTCCCGCCATAGCCAAGACTCCGTTCCGTAAGGTCAACAGTCGTGCCATGAGGGGAGAGCGACAGAAGTGACGGCGAAACATGCGGTTGGCGGACGTGGAGGGGAGGGCGACTGCAGGACGGTAGGAAGTTTCTGCCGCCGTACTCCTACGACTAGGAAAGGTGTTCCCTGCATGCGGACAGACCGGAAGCATCCGAAGTCGGCACAGCACACGAAGAGCCGGGGCGCGATGTCGTGAATCGTTCGGGCCAGGCTTTGTGCCTACCGCACGACAACGATCGTCTGAGTCCGCTCCGTCCAACCGCCTTCATCCCCGATTCGTGCCCGAAGGAAGTACTTCCCTTGCGGCACCAGCCCCGCATCCGCCCCCTCCAACGCCCAGCGCGCGACGTAGACCCCGATCGGAGCCTCATGCCGATGGCGCCACTGAATCCGCCCCGCGGCGTCGAAGATCTCGAGTTCGATCGACGCCGGACGCTCCAGGTTGAAGTGGATATCCACGGGCGAGTCGGTCGGGTTGTTCGAGATGTAGAACTTCGGCGTCGACAACTCCGTGGCCACATCCGTCACACCCGGTGCACATGGGTTGGGTTGACACGAGCTTCCGTCACCGAGGTACTCGCCGCGACAGGATTCGGAACGAGTCAGCCGGCACTCACCGTCCTCGAGACAACAGGCCCCGACGGGTGGACAGGGGAAGGGATCGCAGGTCGTCCCATCTCCTTTGAAGAGTTCGGCACACAGAATGCCGTCGATGATGACGCACCGCCCGTCCGAGGTGCAGCAAGCTCCGGGTGGAGGGCAGACATTGGGTTCGCAGCTTGTTTCCGCGCCAAGGAATCTTCCCGGGCAGTCCAGCTCTCCGGTGATCTGGCACTGTCCCAACGGCAGGCAGCAGGCGCCGACACTGAACGGACAGGGGATCTCCGGGTCGCACACCGAGCTGTCGCCTTGGTAGGCGCCGTCGCATTCGGATCGTCTCGTGAGCACGCAGACCTGACCTTGCAGGCAGCAGGCACCGAAGGGATCCGCGAGGTCGCCAACGATCAGGCGAAGATAGGAGGGAGTCGTTTCCAGGAACTCGTGCCGTTCCTTGACGACGGTCCAGGCGAAGAACATGACGTCGGAATTGCGACCGTCCGGCAGCACGGTACCGTCCCCGTAGCTTTGGCCGCCGTCGTAGTCGCTCTTCATGAAGAAGGCGAACTCCAATCCGCCGAAGAAGTCGCCGTTGGGATCCCAACGTTGGTTGGCGGGTTGCCAAGAGTCGTCCTCGACGAAGTTGATGTTGATGCGGCGGGGTTGGCTCGGATCCGAGACATCCCAGGCCGATCCGGGGAAGGTACCGATTCCACCCAGTGCGTAGTCGAGGTCGCGCCGGTAGGTCTGGCAGTACGACCACTCCGACTCTTCGTCGGTGAATCGGATCTCGATGTCCGAGACCTCGGACCTCTCCAACTCGGAACCGAAGAACGATTCGTAGCCGAGGCCGATTCCACCGTCGAACGCGCTCAGTGCGTACGGATACCCCCGCAGCCACCTGGGTTCGGGTTCCCATTCCCAGACGGTTCCGCTGCAGGACGTGGGTTGGCACTCGGTGCCGACTCCTTGAAAGACTCCGTCGCATTGATCGAGGAACGTCAGGGTGCAGTCGTCACCGGTGCAACAAGCTCCGACCAAGGGGTCCTCGCAGACCAGCGGTGTGCACGGCCACTCGTCGCCCTGATAGCTTCCATCGCACTCGTCTTCCCGGGTCAATGTGCATGTTCCATCTGTGCTGCAGCAGGCTCCGGAGACGTAGCAGGGATCTGGGTCGCAGGTTCGACCTACAAAGAAAACTCCTTCGCAGTCCGTTTCAGGTAGGACCAGACAGGTTCCGTCGGGGGCGCAACAGGCGCCGTCCTGTCCCCCGACGATGGCTCGGAAGAGGCGAACCGAGTCTCCAGCTTGGCGTCGGAGCGCAGTGATGCTGTCGAGGCGATCCGCGCCTTGTGCCGCGACCACGGCGTAGGCGACGGTTTGCGTGTCGCCGGGAGCCATCGTAAACGGCCCGGAGTTGACCATGAAACGGCGATCGCCCGGCTCGGTGTCGATCCAGCCCGTCCCCGTGACAGGATCTCCGGTGACGGCGAAGCGGGTCGGCTCTCCGGTCGTTGGGTCGATGATGGGAGAACCGTCCGCCTCCAGCCCTTGCATGTAGTTGTAGCTCTCCAACGGTGTGTGCGGGTCGAATCCGTTGCTGTACCGAATGAATGCGGAGAGCGGCAGATTGCGGTGATCCGGGACGATGCGGCCGCTGACGTAGGCCTCTTCACCGGGAGCCGGAACGATGGGGCCTTGCAGCAATTGCACGCCGGCCGCGGGAGGGAACTCTTCGTAAAGGTCGTCGAAGTCATCTCCGTTGTAGACGTAACCCAACTCCAGGTCGAGGTCGCAACCGACAAGGTCGTCGTCCGACTGTCCCAAATCGGGGTCGCACCAGGCGGTCAGGAAGACCGAGTCGAGAACGGCTTCACCTTTGTGGATGACCTTCCATTCGAGAAAGACGACGTTCTGAAGTCCGGGTTCGGATCGCACGAAGGTCGTTTGCTGGACTTCCACTCCAAGCGGCACGGAGGCGCCGGCGTCGTTGGTGTGCCAGCTCGGATCTGCATCGTGAAACACAGCCCAGCAGGTCTGGTCGCCAAGGTGTCGTGGTTGGCCGAACTCATCGACGGGGGCTCCGTCTTCCACCGGCCAGTCCCGGTAGTCCGGGTTGGAGGTCGGAGTGTCTCCCGGCTCGATCTGGTAGGTTCTCCACTGCTGATTTTGTGCCCAGTTCTCATCCCAACTGCCATCGGCCTCGATTCGTCCACCGGCGAACTCAGACGAGTACTCGGCAACCGTGACACGAGGCAGCTCCTCTCCTTCGGGCTTCCCACCGATGAAGATCCCCGCGGCGAAGAGAGCTCTGTTGTTCGTGCCGCGAGGAAAGACGAAACCGCCGTTCCCTGCCTCCACGTCGTAGGCAAACGACCCACGATTGGTCAGGACCATCTCCAGCGAGTCCGTCTCGACCCACGTGGAATTGTCAATGTCCTGGGTTCGGATCGGAAGATCGGCCGAAGGAGCGCCGTTGGAAGAAGAGGCGCCGAAGACAACGGCGACGATGCTGACGACGCAGCACAGCAGGGAAGGGGACGCCGACATGGAAGCTCCTTGATCAGAAGCGGGGCAGCGTTGACTAACCTCGACCCGTCAATCCTTCACGGCTGAAACCGCCTTCGGCTCGCGCCATAGCGTGCCCTCGGATCGAGGTTAATGGATCAGCCGACAGGCTTCTCCTCGAACCGTCGCCCCAAACGACAAGGATTATACATGCTCGCACACCTCCCGAAAAAGCTTCGGGTCTTCCCTTACCCCAGCCCGTTGTCCATAGGACTGAACTCTGGATCAGCTGCGTGAAGCGGCTCGGATCAGCGCTTTGATGTTCTCGTCCGGAGTGTCCCAGGGAACTTCCGGCCCCTGATTGGAGAGAATGAACCCCGGCCCGGCTTCGTTGATCAGACGGCGGGCTTCGAACTCGACCCGCTCCGGCTCCCAACGCATGAGCTTCAGGTTGTTGACCGATCCCATGATCGCGCCTTTCCTGCCCAGAATCCGGCGGGCCTCTCCAAGCGGATCCTCTTCACCCAACAACCACAATGCGGGTCCGAGATCGCTGGCTGCGTCCAACATGGGCATGGCTCGCCCGACGAACTCAAAGCCGACGGGAGCGCCGATCTCTTCGATGAAGCGGCGGAGTACCGGATGGGAGCAGCTACGGAACAGCTCCGGGTCGATGATCGAGGCCGAAGACGTTCCCTCAGCGAGCACGATGGCATCACACCCCGCGGCGATCTGTGCACGTCCCCACGACAGCGTGTACTCGAGCATCTTTTCCATCAGGGGATCGAACCACTGTTTGCGTTCGGATTCGGGCATCAGAAGCAGATCGAGAAACTTGCTCGTTCCCATGAGCATGGTCGGCAGTGAGAACGGTCCGATGAGTGCACCGACGATGAGACGGTCTCCTTTGACCTCTCGAGCCAGCTGTTCGGCGGAGCGTAGCGTGGCTTTGAGGTAGGGATGCGAGGTCGGATCGGGAACGACCAGATTCGGAATGTCCTCTTTGCTCGAAATGACCATCCCATTCACGGACGGCGGTCCGTCTGGATGGAAGTCAAGTCCGGCCCCCCAGGGCAGAACGTCCTGCACGATGTGGGGGAAGGCGTAGACGGCGTCGTGACCGAACGTCTCGATCAGGCCGAGTTGTCCCGAGGCGATCCGGTCGGGTGTTTCGAAGTAGGAAAGGAGATCGGTGCCCAGTGCCTTGGCTCCCTGCATGAGCATGACAGGCATGACGGGAGGACGATCGGTTTCGCCGAGCCCGAGTGTGGTCAGAATGCGTTCCACGGCTGTCGTCATCGTGCGTTCACCTCCGCGTAGATGGAATCGACGAGGCGAATGGCGCCGCCGGGATCGGCAGCCACGCCGTCAGCTCCGAAACGGTGCCGCAAGTGGGGGTCGACGACGAAGGGCGCGCCTCCAACGATCACTTTGATGTCATCTCGGCCCCGCTTCTGCAACTCGGTCTTGAGCTCGGGGATGTGCTTGGCCGTGTGGAGCAGCAATGAAGAAACCCCGATGACTTTGGCGCCTTCTTTGATCGCCGTCTCCGCGAGAACTTCGTTTCGGACGCTGAGGCCGAGGTCGACCGTCCGGTAACCGGCAGCGTTCAGAGAAATGCTGATGATCCGACGACCCAGGTCGTGGAAGTCCTGCCACGCGTTTCCGAGTACGACACAGGGACGGTCGTCGTCCGAGGTGTGCCCGATGGATTCCTGCAGTCGACAGACAGCCTGCTCGAGGATTCGGGCATTGCGGAAGTGCGCGATGGCAGGGGCGTCATTGGCCTGCCCTTGCATGACGGTAGCGGCCACCGTGCCGAGCCGATGGAGAAGCTCTTCGGCCGAGACTCCTGCAGCCAGTGCGGACTCGAGGGTCTTGGTCGCCAGAGGCGGATTGTCGTCCTGTAGCGCGCGGGACATCTGTGTTGTGAATGACTCCAGCGTCTGGGCGGCCGGTGGGTGCAGAGTATCCGCGTCTTTCCACTGCGTGTCGGCTTCGTCGCAGGTCAAGGAAATGTGCTGTAGCAGTGTGTCCGCAGCTTCGTGGACGTGTCCGGCGAACATCCCGGCCTGCTCGATGCTTTCCTGAAGTCCGACCTGTCCGTAGGCGATGGTCTCCACCTTGTGAGCCGCCTGGATGACGTCGGCCGCTTCCGACGCCATGGCTTTCGACGCCGTGCTCAGTATCTCGAGGTTGCTCCGGGCGCTGGTCAGTCCGGTCCGGCTCGCCTCGAACCGTTCACTGGTCCGGGTCAACGCCGAGGTGATGCCGTCCATGTTGCCGATGATTCCGTCGACGAGTTCGGTCGTACTGCGGGCAAGATCGCGGACCTCGCCGGCCACAACCGCAAAACCCGCTCCCTGCTGCCCCGCTCGTGCAGCTTCGATTCGGGCATTCAAGGCCAACAGAGTGATTTGTTCTGCGACCCAGGCGACTTCCTTTGTCGAGCCTTGGATGCGGGTTTGGTACTCAGTGAGCCGGGTCAGTTCCTGATCGAACGCATCCACGTTCTTTGCAAATTCGTCGAGGGCGGAAACCGTTTCCTCGACGGCTCGCATCGTCGATTCCACCTGGGATCCGACGCTTTCGGCGACGTGGCTGAGTTCTTCGATGACGCCGGCAAAGCCGCCCTGAGCGGCGACCTCGTTGGCCCGGCCCAGGATGTCCAGCAGGGCGCGGGTCGAACTTACGGCGTCGGAAGCGAGGGAGACCTGCTTGTGCAACTGTCGCGCCATGCGCGCGACGGCTGCCGCCGCGAGGTCAGAGTCATCGTTCGACACGAGAGCGAGTTCACTCGACATTTTTACGGCCTCTCGACAGAGTGAAGGGAATCGCAATCTCCTCCCTTGTCGTCCGGGGGAGGTCGTTTGTTGAACGGAGATTGAGGGTTTCCCCGCAGGAGTTGAGGGCTGCCCGCCTGAACGTCGCCGTAGCAGATCCGCCTGCAAAACTAGGCAAACGAAGAAAGGCGCGGCATCCAGTGGACGCCGCGCCTGCAGACTCTCGAGCTGATTCGGTTGGACTACCGGGCGATGACCAGCTTCCGAGTCAGATCCTGTCCAGCCACGCTCAGCTTGGTGTAGTAGACACCGGCCGGGAGCGAAGCTGCGTTGTCATTACGACCGTCGAACGAGACGACATGGAAGCCGGCCTCACGGACACCCTGTGCCAGGGTCCGGACGAGACGACCCGCCGTGTCGTAGACGCTGAGGTTGACCTCACCATCCGTCGGCAGCGCGTAGACGATCTGGCTCTGCGCCGAGACCGGGTTCGGATACGGAGCGTAGAGCTGGAAGCTCGTGCTCATGTTGTCGAGCGGGCCCGTCTTGGCCGAACCGCGAGAGAGAATCTCGTTGAGGCTCGAGCGCAGGTCATAGGCCAGGTCGATTTCTTCGGTCGCAGCCGTCTTCATCCGGAAGGTCAGGTGCGCGAGCGCGCCGCTACCATCGACACCCGGCTGGGCCGAGTCGAGACGGTTCGCGGAAAGCTCCACCCAGCCCTCACCACTGCGGTCCAGGAACAGGAATCCCTGAGCCGAGCTGAAGAGGTTGCCCGGTCGTGCGTCGATCAATTCGATCTGGTCGACGTCGAAGCCGAAGTTGAGCAGGGCGCCGTTCAGGTCCTCGAGGTTCTCCGCAAGGATGTCGACCTCGAAGGTCGCACCCGGCTTGGCCTCGTCGACGTGGCTTTCCACGTAGGCGTAGGCTGCGCCGGCGACTTCCGGTCCGAGGCTCGGACGGCTGTTGACGATGAACGGAACGGAGAGGTTCTCCCCACCATCCTCGACCGCCGGTGCTGCGCCGCCACTGCCGGTATAGCCGTTGGCTGCAGCCCAGGAGAACATGGTCGTGAAGGTGACGATGTCTTCCACGTTCCAGGCGTTGTCGGGGTCCGAGACGACGTCCGGTGCGGTACCGCTGATCGGACCGATGTCGGCGATCGGGTCTCGCATGTTGCTGGCGCCGTTCCAACCCAGGGCAAAGATCATCTGGTCATCGAAGTTGATGAAACCATCCGGATCCGGGGTCATGGCCGGGACCGTCCCGCCTGCGCCCGCATTCGACGCGATGTCGGCGAGGTAGGCGATCTTGACCGTCATGTCCGTGTAGACGAGGTCACCGGACTCTTCACCGTTGATGTCCGAGAGGCCGCTGCCGGAGTTGTTGACCGCGAGGACCGACGAGTTGAACCGGTTGGTTTCGTCGATCGCGTTGGCCTTGGCCCGAACGGTAACGCTTGCCACCGTGTGCGGACCGTTTGCGGTCAATCCACTCGGAGCGTCCAGAGCGGACGAAACGATGAGGAAGGTACCGTTCACGTTGTCGAACGTCTGCTCGAACGTGATGTTCGTCGCGCCGATCCCATCCCAAGCCGTGCCCCGGGTGATGTCGACGATCTCCAGAACGGAAGCATCGAAGGTTCCTTCGAATCCGACGGAGATGACGCTGTCCGGGTAGAGGACGTTGAGGTCGACGACCCGCTCGAGGCTGTTCTGCAGGTAGAGAACGTTGTCTCCATCGATCCTGTCAGCCACGGCCATGGTCGGCAGCAGCGTCGAGTCGATGCAGAGCAGTTCGGTCGAGAGCGTCGCATCATTGGCAACCAGGTTGCCGGCACTGTTGTGCATCCGGGCGTACAGATAATACGTTCCGTCTGCCGGAGTGCCGTCCGGCGAGCTGGCAAAGGTCCAGACCGCGGAGGTTGCCGT
Source organism: bacterium (assembly GCA_030431975.1). Taxonomy (GTDB): domain Bacteria; phylum Eisenbacteria; class RBG-16-71-46; order CAIMUX01; family CAIMUX01; genus JACKCR01. Next base: position 22,668 of record JAUIHP010000019.1, read on the forward strand.
CGAGGAGATGCTTTCAGCCGTGAAGCAGAGCATGGCCGTGTCGGAGTCGAAGGTCGACGCCGTGTCGTAGTAGAAGTCGATGTAGCCACCTTCCGGCACGTTCGTCGACGTCCAGGAGAACGTGTAGGAACCCGTCGGCGGGAAGCACTCGGGCAGGGCCGAGAAATCCATGGTAATCGTCGGCGTCGGGGACTCTTCGTACTTGGTAACGATGTTGCGGTGAGCATCGACCGTGTACCAGTCGAGGTCGTTCCCGTTGGCCAGGGCGGTCAGACCGGAAAGGTCGGAGTACTGGCCGAAACTCGAGCCGTTCGAACCCAGGGAAGAGTCGAAGGTCGGTGCCGTCGTACCGTTGACATCGCTGGCCTCGGTGTCATCGTAGATGACGACACGATCGCCGCCGTTGTCGACGACGCCCACCCAGACGTCCACCGGAGTGTTGCCGTCTGCAGCGACGAAGATGTCCGTCGGACCGCTGAGAACGTCCGTAGCCGAGCTGGCCACGCCCCACTCCGTGATGAACTCCATCCGGGCAGCGATACCGAGTGCGGCGTCGGCCGGGTGGAAGCGGAGCTTCTGGATGCGGCTGTTGCCGGTGTCGGAGACGTAGACATCGTACGCAGCGACCGTCGAGTTGTAGCGCGCAGCCACTCCCTTCGGTCCGCTGAAACGACCCTCACCCGTACCGCTCGTGCCGTAACGGAGAACGTCCGGAGTCGTGTCGTAGGTGTACTCGAAGTCCGTGGAGGCGGGCGGCAGGGCGCCATGAATGCCGTCGCCGAAACGGATCATACCGTTGGTCCAGTCGACCTCGTAGACGTTGTCGCTCGGGCCGGCCGTCGAGATGTCATCGACGACGGTCCAAACGTCCGGCGTTCCGTCCGGATCGAAGGTGATGCTCGCGAGCGTACCTTCGGCGATCGGGAAAGCCGTTGTCCAGTAGGTCAGGTCCTCGGTGATCGTGGCCGGCGTCGTCTCGGAGTAATCCGTAGTTCCGGATCCACCGATGGCAGCACCCGGCTGGGCGTCGACGGTGCGTGTGTCACTGGCGAGCCAGCCACCCGTCATCGAAGCGACGTCCGGAGCACTCAGAACCTTGATCCGGTCATTACCGGTGTCAGCGACGAAGACATAACGCCCGATCGTGGCCTGCGTGGTCGCGATGGTGTTCGACGCACCGACGGCCGCATTCAGAGGAAGCGACAGTCCCGGGATGCCGAGGAACGGATCCGAGAGGCTCGCGAACGCTGCGGTGTCCAAAAGGACGCGCCCGGTCGTGGCATCGGTGATCGAGACGTCCGTACCCGCCACGGTGACCGTGTAGGTGTGACCGGTGACCTGGCTGTCGTCGACGACGACGGCCGTGGCCTGATCAAACGGACCAGTGTCGTCTGCCGGTGTGACCGTGGCCCGGACCGATGCGCCGGAGCGCGCGACCGCCACGTCCCAGGGCGTGGAGAGCGCGTCTTCATACGTCTCACCGGCGGTGGCCGTACCTGCAACCGCGACGGTGTAGTAGAAGAGCTGATCCGTAGCGTCCGCGGCGTCCACGACGAAGAGATCGTCGGAAGTCGCCGTCTGCTCGTTCTGGATGACGGCCAGACCGCGCAGCTGCTCGAACGACGTCGGGCCACCCGTAGCCTCGGTGATCTCGGTCAGGACCGGAGCAGCGCCGTTGCCCGTTCCGTAGTCGATGTCACCGACACCGAAAGCGTCCGTGGCGCCGGTCTGATTGTCACTGGCCGCGTAGCGGATCGTGAATTCAGACGTCGCAGACAGCGAGTTCGCCGGAAGAGTGATCTCCGGCGCGTTCGTGGCGTCGTCGTAGTCGACGGAAAAGACCTGATCTGCGGCGGTGAGGCCCGTCAGATCCGACTGGTAGGTCCAGGCGGTACCATCGACGCTGAGCGTGATGGAGCCCGGGACGATCCAGTTCGTCGCCGTCGCTGCCCACTCCGCCAGATAGACTTGATCGTTGTCCCACTGGCTGGCCGCAGTGACCGGCTCGGTCCAGGTGAACGCCGTCTCATCCGTGCTGACGTAGTAGCCGTTGGCCTCGAAGGCCTGAATCCGGTTGTTTCCGGAGTCGACGACATAGACGACATCGCGCTGTCCGGTCGCGTGCTCACGGGCCGCAATCGCGGTGGGACCGACAAATGGAAAGTCGATCGCCGGATTGTTGACCAGCTGCGGCGTGTCCGGATTGTTGACAACAGTAAACGTGGGGCCGTTCCATTCCAGGATCGGATCGTACTGGACGGCACCCCGCGTCACGGTGGCGACGGCTAGGAGCAGGATGACCAGCGTCCCCTTCATGACTTTGGTTCGCGTAAACATCGAGGTTCCTCCTTTGAACACTTCTCGGTGCGAATCGAAACAGGGCGGTTCGGTCTCAGGTGCAGATCCCGGGCCGTCACGTTCCCGAAGGTTTGGGGTGATGCGCAGGGACTTCCGTGTCGTTTTCTGGTCCATGTCCGGTCCTCCAGTTAGAAAATATCTAACGTCGCGTTCCGGACACTGACCGGCATCGGTTGCCGGTTGTGGTCCAGAAGACGGGTTCTGTTGTTCGGGTCTTCGTAGTCGTAGGTCTCGCCATCTCCGCCTGTGCCCAGGCTGAAGAGGACTTTCCCTTCGCTCAAAGACCCGATCGCTTTGGCACGGACAATGGCGACGGTTCCCGAGGAACCGGATTGCGCACCGACCGGTGTGCCGTTGACGTCGTCGAAATTGATGAACCAGCTGGCTTCTGCGGTAATCGGGTCCAGGTCCTGATCGGGAATCCCGAAGAAGTGTCCGCCGCGGCTGAAGAACTGACCCGGAATGATCTGTCGAACCTGGAGCGCGTCGTCCGGGTAGATGACGGTCACCGAAATGCCGGCCAGGTTGACCGAGTTCTCGATGCGAATCTCGAACTCGATGTCCTCGCCGATCGAGTACTGCATGTTGGACGGGTGGATGTAGAGCGACGGCTCCGCCATCGTGTCAAAGGGATCACCCGACTTCGTGCTCGAAAGGTCGGCCAGGTTCGTGGCGTCGATTGCGAACTCGTACGTCGTGCTCGGATACAGGCCGCTGACCGTGACCGCGTGACTGCGCTTGAAGTCATCCGCCGGGGTCGAACGGGTTTCGAACGTCGATCCTGTCGTTCCGGTGCTTCGAACCAAGCCGACGGTCCGATCGTCCGTTTCCCAGGCGATGGTTGCGCCGACCATGGTGATTCCGGTGACACGCACGTTGCGAATGACCGGCGGCGTATCGTCGTTGCGATCCGGCGAGAGATCGGTGCGGAACGACTCCGTGTCCGTGGAGGCGTTGTTGCCGAAGCCGTCCGTGGCCAGGATTTGGTAGAAGTACTCCGTGTTCTCCGACAGCGACCGAAGCTGGACGGTATGACGGGTACCGAGCGGAGACCCCTTCGTGAACGCAAGGAGAGAGCTCTCCGCGCCATAAAAGAGCGTGGACGCGGTCTGCAGCGTCGTTTTCCAGGACAACGTCGCCGTCGTATCCGTCAGCGACGTGATCTCGATGTCTTCGATCCGGAGTTCGTCATCCGTCTTCGTGGACGGATCTCCGGAGCCACTGATTCCGCAACCCCATCCCAGGATCGCGAGAATCCCAATCGCAGCGGCAATCCATGCCTTCATGTTCTTTCCTCGGTCCGTGTGGGCTTCCCGCTCTCCCTGAGCGTGGACCCGCACGGTTGCCCAACTCTTTGGCGATCCGCTCCCGCTGCCTGACGGGAATCCCTCAACCGAAGACGTACGGTGAGGGAGGGCGGTCGCCACCCGTCACGGTTGGATTCGACGCGGCAGAATCACTGCTTTAGCAAAAAGCCCGATCGTGGCCATTCGCCTTGCAAAGGGCACTTGGCGTCGACATCGGTGTATGATCGTCGGGTTCACCCGTTGCAGATGAGGGACAGCCGCCATGCAAATCGTTATCGGCCGGTCCCCTTCGCTGCATGACGCAAGACCAGACCGCACGGAGGAATGCAAGATGGGCATTGGAGGCGGAAAGCTCTCGGAGACAGCAACTTCGGGGGTCATGTCGCTTTCCGGTATCGACCCCGAGCTGGATTTGTTCGCGGAGATCGACCGGATGAGGCGGTCGATGAACGCGGTCATTCTTGCCCACTTCTACCAGGAGGGCGAGATCCAGGACATCGCGGACTTCGTTGGTGACAGTCTGGCCCTGGCCCAGTCCGCCGCCGAGACCGATGCCGACGTCATCGTTTTCGCGGGCGTTCATTTCATGGCCGAAACCGCGAAGATCCTGAACCCGGACAAGCCGGTCCTCGTGCCCGACATGGACGCGGGTTGCTCCCTGGCTGATGGTTGCCCGGGCCCGGCCTTCAAGAAGTGGCTCGAGAACTACCCCGACCATTTCGTCATCAGCTACATCAACTGCTCGGCGGAGGTGAAGGCCCTCTCCGATCTCATCTGCACATCATCGAACGCTGCCAAGATGGTGGCGTCGGTTCCGCCGGATCAGAAGATCGTCTTCGCTCCGGATCGTCATCTGGGTCGGTGGCTTGTCGAGACCATCGGTCGGGACATGGTTCTGTGGCCGGGAACCTGTCAGGTCCATGAAATCTTCTCCGAGAAGAAGATCGTTCAGCTGAAGGTTCGTCATCCGGAAGCCAAAGTCATCGCTCATCCGGAGTGTGAGCGTTCCGTGCTCGCGATCGCAGACCACGTCGGATCCACGTCGAGCCTGCTGAACTTCGTGCAGGAGGATGAGGGGCAGGAGTTCATTGTCGCGACGGAGCCTGGAATCATCCACCAAATGGAGCGGAAGGCGCCCGGAAAGACGTTCATTCCCGCTCCGGCGCGTGGAGCTTGTGAGGCCTGCAACGAATGCCCTCACATGAAGTTGAATACGTTGGAAAAGCTCTACTTGTGTCTCAAGAACAAGAGACCGGAGCTTCATGTCGCCGAAGAACTGCTGGACCGGGCACGGCTTCCGATCGAGAGGATGCTGGAACTCAGTCGATAGAGTCAGCGTTACCTTTCGGGCAAAGAAGACATCCTACAAGTGACGATAAAAGAGGCCACGCAAAGGATCTGAAGGAAAGGGAGAGCAATGGCAGCGGTCAAAGATATCAACGAGTCACAATTCGACACCGAGGTCCTGAAGTCCGAAACGCCGACCGTTGTCGACTTTTGGGCTCCCTGGTGCGGACCCTGTCGGATGGTCGGTCCCATCATCGAAGAACTCGCCGTCGAGATGGAAGGCGTTCAGTTCGTGAAGGTGAATGTGGACGACAATCAGGAGCTGGCCTCCAAGTACGGCGTCCAGGGCATCCCGACGATCCTCTTCGTCAAGGGCGGCGAGGTCGTGGACGGCCAGGTCGGAGCGATGCCGAAGGAAGTCCTTCGGGAGAAGGTCACCGGGGCCTTCCAGGACTGAAGTCCGGCCGAGACAGGTCCAAAATCAGACGCGACGGCGGCCTCAGGGTCGCCGTTTTTGGTTTCGGTCAGGGCCGGGTGATCGATGGCCGCGAGAGTTCCGGTGTTCAGACCACGAGTTTTCCATCTCCTCTCCGACCCCCTGCGGGTTGTCCGTCAGACACATCCAGGCCATACGGGGCTAAATGGACGGGACGAATCGGCCGATTCTCTGCATTGGGTAAGGACATCTCGTCCCAAGGTAGGGAGACATCATGAGTCGAGATCAAGACGAAGCGCTCGAGCCGTCGGTTGGGCAGCCGAAGCGCCTGGGAGACATCCTCGTCGAAGAGGGGATCCTCGTCCGGAGTGAAGTGGACAAGCTGGTCCAGCTTCAGGCGAGTCAATCCATCGAGGAGCGCCAGCCCATCGGGAAGCTGGCCGTCGAGTTGGGTTTTCTCAGTGAGCGCCGGCTTCGCGACCTGCTCGATCTTCACGGAAAGCGGATGACGTTGGGTGAGCTCCTCATCTCGCGGAATCTGGCGACCGAAGGACAGATCGAGACGGCTCTGGAAGTCCAAAGTGAAAACGGAGGACTCCTTGGCGAGATCCTGGTCAGCGAAGGGATCATCGACGAGATCACCCTGACCGAGGTCCTGGCCGAGCAAAGCGACATTCCCTACGTCCCTCTGCACCAGGACGAGTCGTGGAAGGAGGGATTCACCTCCCTCATCAACGAGATCTACGCCCTCAAGCACGGAATCGCACCGGTGTCGCACATCGGACGCGTGTTGACTCTGGCTATCTGGCATCCGGCGGCGATCGCCCTGCAGCAGGAGATCGAGCAGTCGACCGGACTTCGTGTCCGCTTCATTCTCGATACCCGCCGCGCCGTCTTCGAGCGAATCCAGAACCTCTATGACCTGACCGACGGAGAGATCGATTCCGCCATCGAAGGTCAGAAGGACGGTCCCAACGTCGACACGAGCGGCGATGGGACGACCCGCTACGCCGACATGGGGCTGGGCGAGGACGAGTCCTCGAACCTGGTCGATATCATGGACGCGGGGCAGGGAGTGTTCCTCGTCTGCGGTGTGACCCAGGATCAGGTGGAGGAGGTCTACCTCCGTCTACTCCGTTTCGGGAAGGCGTCCGGTGGCGGGCTCGATTCCTCGAGAGAGATCGGAAGCCTGACCGGACTGGGCGAGATCAAGGATGCCCGAAGCGCCGAAGCCGCTTTCCGCGAGGTTCGCAACGGCGAGCTTCGCCTGGCCATCATCAATGCGGCCAACACGACGATGGCGTTCAGCCGGCTGCTCGCACTCGGAGTTCATCCGGAGCGTCTGGCCAGCGAGTTCCTGGGCGCCCTCGCGGTGTGTGCGGTCCGCCGCAACTGTGAGAGTTGCGCCGGTTCCTACCAGCCGCACAAGCTGGTGCTCGCCGAGTGGTTCGGGACGAGAGCGGCCCCGGCCAAGGCGCGCTGGCGTCGCGGTCATGGCTGCGATGCCTGTCAGGGGACGGGCTTCTCTGCCGAGCGCACCATTTCCGAGTTCTGGACTCCTTCGTCCAGCGAAAAAGATTGGATGAGAACGGAAGGACCGACGAGTTCGGTGCGGCAGTTCCGGGAGTCGTTCCTTCACCGGGTGTCCGGTGTCGGGTACAAGGCCCTCCAGATGGCCATCTCCGGCGAGACGACGCTGGAGGAGGTTCTCAAGGTGTTGCCGCCGCACGAGGTCCGCACCGTCCGGCAGGCCGCGTAGGCCGTATCGGGAAGTACGATCGGTCGAGAAGCTGCTTTGCGACGTGAAGAGCTGCCCCGACCCAGGCCGCATCTACGGCGAGGATGCGCTATCCTCCGCCCATGCTTCGTTTCTGTGCACTGGCCAGCGGAAGTTCCGGGAACGCGACGTGGGTCGCCAGCGAGACGACGTCGATCCTGATCGACGCGGGGACGCCGGCAAGGACCATCGTCGACCGGATGGCTTCGCTCGGCGCAGACGCGGAAAAACTCGACGGCATTCTCATCACGCATGCGCACGCCGATCACTATCGTGCCGCGGGAACGTTGACGGCCCGGCTCGGTGTTCCGATCTATGTCGACCCCACGGTCGATCGGGCGCTCAAACGTCGTCGGGGACGAAGCTCGTGGAGAAGAGTCGTCGAGCCTCGGCCCCTGCCTGAGCGGATTGGTGATCTGGAGATCCATACGCTGGACACCTCCCACGCCCATCCGACGACCGATGGCCGCACCGTCGGCTTTCGGGTCAGTCACGGGAAGAGGTCGGTGACGGCTCTCACCGATCTGGGCTCCTTCGACCTCACGCACATCGCGGCTTTGAAGAAGTCGGACGCCGTCCTCCTGGAAGCCAACTATGAAGAGTCCTGGCTAAGGCGGAAGCTGAGCGACCTTCGTTTTGCGCGCCAGTGGGACTACCTGATGCATTCGGCGGGCGACCGGGGCCACCTTTCCAACGACCAGTGTGCCGACCTACTCATTGCCGGGCTTCGGGACTCGCAGGTGCCGGTGCTTCTCGCTCATCTCAGCGAAAACCATGATCGGAAAGAGCTCGACAACAACGACTATGAAACCGCATCGACCACAGTGCGCCGTCGTTTCGAGGAGTCCGGAATGACGCCGCCGCCTCTTCATCGAACCTACCGGTCAGGGAGTCGAAGCGCAGGCCAGGCCAGCGTCGTTCTCGAGATCGGCTAGTCCACTGACATTAGTCCGCTACCATTCCGCGCGGGACCGGCGACGATTCGTGAAGCGCATCGCGAGCGGGGTCTGTGACTCACATTCCTCGTGAGATCTTGTCGAGGAAGATCGAGATGGCGCGGGGTTCCAGCACCCAGGTCAGAATGAGCCCCGTGACGGCGCCTCCCAGATGAGCATCGTGTCCGATGTTTCCCCACGAGCCGCGCATTCCGAAGATCGACACCAGGACGAAGAGAACGGCCATGATCGCTGCCGGAATTCCGATTGGAATGAACATGAGATAGATCGGTGACAGCGGCTCGAGCAATGCGAACCCGAAGAGGATGCCGCTGATCGCTCCAGAGGCGCCGATGGCCCGGTACTTCTGTTGGTTGCGGCGGCGGGCGAAGGTCAGGAGGCTGCCGCCCAGCATCGAACCCAGATAGATGATGGCAAACCCGACCGGTCCGAAGCGGCTTTCGATGTAGGGGCCGAAGAAGAACAAGGTGACCATGTTGAACAGCAGATGGCCGAGGCTGCCGTGAAGGAAGCCGGAGGTGATCGTTTGATACCACAGACCCTCCCGGGCGATGCTCCAGGGATGAAGGGCAAAGCGATCGAAGATCTCGCGAGAGCTGAACGCAGCCAGGCTGGTCAGGACCGTGATCAAGATCGTGGCTAAGGTCAGTGATTCCGTCACGGAGGGCAGATTAGCCTCGATTCGCCGTTCTTCGCGACCTTGAATGTCGAGCTCCGATCCGAGTCCAAGCCCGATCTGAAGCCCGAACGTGACGGTTGTCTCCTTTGATCGAGATTCCCCATTCTTCCGAAGCGCGATCGGGGATAGAGTCAGCCTATGAGCGCAGCCGACCACCCCTTCCGTCCTCTGGAGTTCGAGGAGCGAACTCTCGAGGAGATGAGGCAGAGGGCGCAGAGCTTCTACGCAGAACTGGATCGTCGGCGTTCCGTGCGTTTCTTTCGCGACGACCCTGTCCCCCGGGACCTCATCGAGACGGCCATTCGGACGGCCTCCACCGCTCCCTCCGGTGCACATCAGCAACCGTGGACCTTCGTCGCGGTGAGTGATCCAGCGACGAAGCTCAAAATCCGGGAGGCGGCGGAGGAAGAGGAGCGGATCTCCTACGAAGAGGGGCGGATGTCTGAGGAGTGGCTGCAGGCCTTGGCTCCTTTGGGAACCGACTGGCACAAACCCTATCTCGAGACCGTCCCCTGGATCGTCGTTCTGTTCGAGCAGGCGTACGGGCACTTTGCGGACGGTTCGCGTAAGAAGCATTACTACTCGAAGGAGAGTGTAGGAATCGCGGCCGGTTTCTTCATCGCGGCCCTTCATCAGATGGGGCTCTGTACGTTGACGCATACCCCGAGTCCAATGAAGTTTCTCAGCGAGATCCTGGGACGCCCAGAAAATGAGCGGCCATCGATCCTCTTTCCGATTGGGTATCCGGCGCGGGACGCTGTCGTACCGGACATTCGGAGGAAGGACTTGGAGGACGTGTCGGTTTGGGATCCAGGAAAGCCGGAGGGTTGAGGAGAACCGATGGGTAAGAAGCGCGACGAATCCTCCTCGCTACCGGATCTCTCTTCGCATCTGGATTCCTCCTGCGGACCGGACCTCGCTTCGGAACCGGATTCCTCCTGCGAGCCGGATCTCGCTTCGAATCGGGATTCCTCCGGCGAACCGGACCTTGCCTCACATCCGGTGCTCTCACGGATGGCGGGGGAGCATCGCCGTCTCTCGCAGGGACCGCCTTACCTGGCGCGCAGTATCGACTGGCCGACTTTCAGGCGCGCGGAACTTCCCGACTGCAGCGACGAAGATCTCCGTGTCGAGGCCCTCGCCCGTGACGAAACGATTCCCTCCAGTTGGTATGTCCGTCCGGAGTTTCACGAGGCGGACGAGGCGAGCATCCTGGCCGCGTCCTGGCAGTTCGCGGGAGCCGTCCAGGACTTGGCGAACCCCGGGGAGTTCGTTCGAGTTCGAGTCGCCGGCCAACCGGTGATCATCGTTCGCGGGAACGACGGAGAGATCCACGCCTTCTACGACGTCTGCCGTCACCGTGGGGGACCCCTGTCCGTCAAGCCCGGATCGCGATGCATGCTGCAGTGTCGCTACCACGGTTGGACCTACCGTATGGACGGTCAGCTCCGCGGGGTGCCGGACTTCGACTACGTCGAGCTCTTCGACAAGAAGGACTTCTCGTTGATTCCTGTCGAGGTGGGAACCTGGCAGGGTCTTGTCTTCGTGCGGTTGCGCGACGGAGAACCGACGCTGGGTGAATGGTTGGCGGGAATCGCGGAGCGGATCGCTCCATGGACTCTGACAGCGAAGAAACGGGCTCACAAAGAGTCCTATGAGATCGCGTGCAATTGGAAGGTCTACGTCGACAACTATCTGGAGGGATATCACCTTCCTCTGGTTCATCCGGAACTGTCCAAACTCCTCGATTACCGTCGCTACGTCACCGAGGTGGGGGAGTGGAGTTCTCTGCAGCACAGTCCATTTTCCGGGGAAGACCATCCCTACGCCGACCCGAACGCTCCGGATGAAGAGGGGCGGGCTTTCTACTACTTCGTCTTCCCCAACTTCATGCTCAACATTCTGCCCGGGCGGTTGCAGACCAACCGCGTCGTACCGCTGGGACCGGACCGGTGTCGCGTCGAATTCGAGTACTTCTATGATGATCTTGATTCGGCCGCATCTGCCGGCAGGGTGAAGGATGACGTTCGGTCGAGCGACGACGTACAGCAGGAAGACATCGAAATCTGTGAGGATGTGCAGCAGCGTTTGGCGTCACACGTCTATGACCGCGGCCGCTTCTCCGTGAAGCGGGAGTCCGGTGTTCACCATTTCCACTCCAGGTTGCGACGCTCCTACGCAAAGCTTCCGGAGTGAGACGCGCCCCGCAAAGTGCCCGCAGTCGACGCGTTCGGGGAACGTAGCGATTTGTGCCCGAGTTCGACGCACGAAATGAATGGAGAGAAACGCATGGACCGTACTGAGGGATCCACGAACGACCCGGCGAACCGTCCCGCCAATCGACTGGCCAAAGAAGCGTCCCTCTATTTGAGGCAGCACGCTCACAACCCGGTCGACTGGTATCCGTGGGGACCGGAGGCTTGGGAAAAGGCGCGGACCGAGGACCGGCCGATCTTTCTTTCCGTGGGCTACTCGGCCTGTCACTGGTGCCATGTCATGGAGCGCGAGTCCTTCGAGAACGAGTCCATCGCGGCCTTTCTCAATGAGCACTTCGTCTCGATCAAAGTCGACCGCGAAGAACGGCCGGATGTGGACGAGATCTACATGGCTGCTGTTCAGATGATCTCGCAGCAGGGTGGATGGCCGATGTCCGTCTTCCTGACGCCGGACCTGCGTCCTTTCTTTGGCGGTACCTACTTTCCACCTCAGGATGTGCAGGGAAGGCCGGGTTTTCTGCGTCTGCTGAACGGGATCGTCGATGCGTACACGAACCGCCGCGCGGAGATCGACCAGGGTGCAGGGCAGGTTGCCGAGGGACTGGCTACGATGACCGGCCTACCTGCAGCCGAGGGTGAGCGGAGCCTGCGTCCCTGGGAGGACGCGGTAACCCAACTTCACGAGAACTTCGATGAGGTCAACGGTGGATTCGGCGGGGCGCCGAAGTTTCCACCGTCGTTTTCGATTCAGGTTCTCCTCCGCGAGAACGTCCGCCGTCCCAACGAGCGTGTTCTGGAGATCGTGCATCGCACCCTGGAAGGGATGGCGGAGGGTGGTCTCTATGATCAGCTCGGTGGAGGTTTTCATCGCTACTCCGTCGATGAGAAATGGCTGGCGCCGCACTTCGAAAAGATGCTCTACGACCAGGGGCTTCTTCTGCTGGCTTATGCCGAGGCCTACCAGGCGACGCAAAGACCGCTCTACGCGCAGGTGCTTCGTGAGACCGGAGAGTATCTGTTGCGGGACATGACTTCGCCCGAAGGTGCTTTCTACTCGGCGGAAGACGCCGACAGTGAAGGCGAAGAAGGCCGATTCTATGTCTGGGACTTGCAGCAGGTACGCGACCTGCTTCCTGCAGAAGCCGCGGATCTGTTTACCCACGCCTATGATGTCGACGAGGTCGGCAACTGGGAAGGGAAGACCATCCTGCGCCGCGTCGCCTCGACCGCGGACCTGGCGCGACGCTTCTCTCTTTCGGAACCGGACGTGGAGAAGGCGTTGGACGCGAGCCGGAAGATCCTTTTCAAAGAACGGGAATCCCGGGTGCGTCCAGCGCGGGATGAAAAGGTGTTGGTCGCCTGGAATGGACTCGCCATTCGAGGCTTGGCCCGCGCGGGTTACGTTCTGAACGAGCCCCGGTTCGTCGAAGCGGCCGCGCGCGCGGCGCAGTTCATTGCCAACTCCATGATCGTGGACGGAAGACTGCAAAGAGTCTTTGCGGACGGGAAGGCCGCCTTCCCGGCCTACCTCGAGGACGCGGCCTCCTACCTGGCGGCGCTGGTCGAACTCTACGAAGTGACCTTCGAGAAGAAGTGGTTGGACCTTGCGACGGAGCAGGCGGATGCGATGTCCAATCACTTTGCCGATCCCGCCGGCGGGTTCTTCCATACGGCGGACGATCATGACGGCCTGGTCGTTAGGGTCAAGGTGGGGCAGGACGGAAGCACACCAAGCGGTAACTCCTCTGCGGCCGAGGCGCTACTTCGTCTGGGACGGCTGACCGGTCGTGAGGATTTCCTCCAGGCGGCGCGGGGTGCGATGGCCAGCTATCAGTCCTACCTTGAGAAGGTCCCGGCCGGACTTCAGCAGATGCTGATCGCATTGGATCTCGATTGGGACCCGCCGCTCGACGTCGTTCTGGCGGGCGCTCCAGAGGCGGAAGGGTTCGACGAACTCCGCGGAGTTCTCCGTTCGAGCTTTCTTCCGCAGGCCGTCTTCGCTCAGACAAACGATGGAGCGGGGGACGAGCCGAATTGGTTGCAGGGAAAGAGGCCGGTCGACGGGAAAGCGGCGCTCTATGTTTGTCGGGATCACGCATGTCAGGCACCAACAACGGAACCGGAGGAGGCCCGAGCCCAGCTGCAGTAGCCAGCGTGATCCGGGATCGCTGGACAGCATGACCCGCGTTTCCGCATACTATGTCGATGCACCATCGTTTCCTCTGCTTCGCTGCGCTCGCTTTGCTATCGCTACAAACCGTTCCCTTGGATACGACATGGGCTCAGGAGGACGGCACCGTCGCGCCCGGCGACTCGCTGAAAACCTACTCTTTTGGTGAAGTGCTGGTGGCCGCTCCCTCACTCGAGGTCATCGCGGCGCCCGGGGAAACAGAGATTCCGGCCCAGGTCCTCGATGACCAGGACGTCGAAAGCGCCGAGGACCTGGCGCCTCTTCTCCCTGCCGCCCGCATCTCCACCAACTCGCGTGGTGAAGCCAATCTGACGTTGCGGGGCGCTTCCGAGCGTCAGGTCGCGATCTTCCAGGACGGAGTTCGCCTCAACCTGCCCTGGGACGAGCGAATCGATCTCTCTCTGGTTCCGATGGAAGCTGCGGGCACCATTCGGGTCAGTCGCGGACTGACCAGCGTTCTCGACGGACCCAATACGATGGGGGGCGTGGCCCACATTCTCAGCCGCCGTCTCGACGATACGGGTTCCCGGACCCGGGTTCTTCTCGAAGCTGGGGAGGTCTCGCGGCTGCGCGGAGGACTCGTGCACACGCGGCGCACCAAGGATTGGTCCTGGCTGGGAGCCGTCGAGCGTCGTCAGCAGGACGGCTTTCTCCTTCCAGCAGATCTCGAAGATCTCGACAATCAGGGATCCGGACGCAATCGGACGAATGCGGATGTAGAGCAGAGTTCGGTCTTCCTGCGGGTCGCCCGGCATCTTCAACGGGACGGATCGATCGCGGTCAGCTTTCACGGAATGGACTCGCGCAAAGGAGTGCCACCGGAGACTCATGTTGGTGACGACGCACGATTTTGGCGGGTTCCGAAGTGGAGGCGTGGAATCGCCAGCCTTCAAGCCGACTTCGTTCCGGACGAAGAGAGGCTTTGGCGGTTCGCCGGAAGTCTCTCACTCGATGTGTTCGAGCAGGATATTCGCGACTACACCGACGCGACCTATACCGAAGTTCAAGGCGGTGACGAAGCCAGCCTGTCTCGCGGAGAAGACGTCGGTGGAGAGATGCGGCTCCGTTTGACGCGGACCAATGATCGACGCCGAACGCGCAATCTCAGTTGGGCGGGGTCCGTTCGCTGGACCGAACACGTCGAGGAAGAGGCCGGCGTTCGCGACGAGTTCTCGCAGGTTCTCTGGGGAGCTGCCATGGAATGGGATGGACGGACCCGCGGCCCCTGGTCCCTTCGAGCCGGGTTCGGTCTCGACGGTTCTTCGACACCCAAGACGGGAGGTCGACCTGAACAGTCCGCGGATGTCGCTCCCAAGGCCACTCTTCGGTTGTCCCGCGATGTCGGCGAGGAGGCGCAGCTTCACGCGGTCTTCGGCCGCAGTTCGCGCTTCCCTTCCCTTCGAGAGCGCTACTCTGACGCGGGCTCTGTGTTTCTCGAAAACCCGGACCTGGACCCCGAAACGCAAAGCACTTTGGAGTTGGGCGGCGGATTCGCCCACGAAACTGCCTCTTTCTCGGCCGGAGTCTTCGGCAGCATTCTCGAAGACGGCATCATACGTGTGCGGGTAACGACCCCCGACGGAGAGTCTTTTCGACGCCGTGTCAACGAGGATGAGATCCGAAGTCTCGGCCTGGAGATGTCCGGACAGTGGAACGTAACACCCACGGTCGCGCTCGACGGTCATTTCACGGCGGTTCGGGTTCGCGCCAAGGCCGAGGATGGAGAGTTCACCGCTCGGGTCGAACGCAAATCTTCCTGGAGTTCCGCTCTGGTCGCGCGCATTCAGCTCCCTAAGACCCGTGGGCTCGAACTGCAGACGGAGGGCATCTTCCAAGGACCGTTCTACAGCCTCGATGACAACACCGGAGACCTCGCCGAGATCGACGCCACGCTTTCCGCGAACGTTCGACTGGCTTATCGGTGGACGCCGTCGAGTCGCACCCCGTTGGGCGGAACGGTTTTCGTGCGCGTCGACAATGTCGCCGACACGGAGATCCTTTCGCAGCTCGGTCTTCCCCGAGCCGGCCGCCAGGTTCGGGCGGGAGTTCGCCTCGAGAAGTGATCGAACCTTGCGCGGAGCCGGTCCTGTCAACATACTCTCTGATCTTGTGTCCCACTCGTGCCGAGGTCTCCCGACCTCGTTTCCGCATTCAGAGAGGTAGATGGAATGAAAGCTCCCGTCGCTGCCAAGAAGCGCACCCAGTTCGATGAACACGGGCAGACTCGCGTCGATGACTATTACTGGCTGAAAGACCGGGAAGATCCGGAAGTCATCGCCTACCTGAACGCAGAGAACGACTACACCGAGACCACGCTCTCCCATATCGCGGGCTTCCGCGAGGACCTGTATCAGGAGATCGTCTCGCGATTGGACCCGACGGACGAGAGCGTTCCCTACCGACAGGACGACTACTTCTACTACAACCGCTACGAAGACGGAGCCGAGTACGCCCTCTTTTGCCGCAAACACAAATCATTGGAGGCAGAAGAAGAGATCGTTCTCAACGAGCCGGAACTGGCGAAAGGGCACTCCTTCTTTGCGGTCGGCGGCGCGGCCATGAGCACCAGTCACCGGATGATCGCCTACGCCGTGGACACGGTCGGCCGACGGATCTGCAACATCCGAATCCGCGACCTGGAGTCGAAGACAGAGTTGGACGAGACCCTGCCATCCGCGTCCGGATCGATGGCCTGGTCCAAAGACGATCGTTACCTCTTTTATACCCGGCAGCACGAAGAGACTCTCCGTAGCCACCAGATCTGGCGACACGAGCTGGGTACCGATCCCTCGCAGGACGTTCTCATCTATGAAGAGGAAGACACGACGTTCGCCATCGGCGTCTGGCGTTCCAAGTCCAAGGAGTTCATCTTCATCGAGAGTGCGCACAAGGTGCAGAGCGAGTTCCGATTCGTTCGGTCCGACGATCCGTTGGGCGAGTTTCAGGTCTTTCTGCCCCGTCGGAAGGGACACGAGTACACGGTCGAGCACCACCGGGACTTTTTCTACATCCACAGCAACGACGCTGCCCAGAACTTCCGGATGTTCCGTTGCCCGGTCAGCGATACGAGTCGTTCGACTTGGGAAGAGATCGTTCCCCATCGCGAAGATGTGCTTCTCGAGGACATGGAGATCTTCAATGACTTCCTCGTGCTTGGAGAGCGAAAAGGCGGGCTCATTCGTCTACGGGTCCGGGAGTGGGAGAGCGGAGACGAGCACTACGTTGCCTTTGACGAGCCGGCCTACACCGCGCATCTCTACGCCAATCGAAGCTTCGATACCAAGATCCTGCGGTTCTATTACACCTCGCTGACAACCCCCGGGTCCGTGTACGACTACGACATGAAGACGAGGGAGCGGGAGCTGCTGAAGCGGGATCGTGTCCTGGGCGGCGAGTTCAAGGTCGAGAACTATGTGACGGAACGGCTCCATGCCAAAGCCGGTGACGGAGTCCACGTTCCGATCAGTCTCGTCTACCACAAGGACACGAGGGTCGATGACGGTTCGGCTCCGCTGCTGCTCTACGGCTACGGCTCTTACGGATCGACCATGGACGCCAGTTTTAGTTCGGCCAGGCTCAGTCTCATCGACCGTGGTTTCGTCTTCGCCATTGCCCACATTCGGGGTAGCGAAGCGCTGGGCCGCGCCTGGTACGAGAACGGCAAGATGATGAAGAAGAAGAATACCTTTACCGACTTCATCGACTGCGGGGAACACCTCATCGCAAAGAAGATGACATCCCGTGACCGGATCTTTGCCTACGGCGGAAGCGCCGGCGGTCTGCTCATGGGCGCCGTCATGAACATGCGTCCCGATCTCTTTCATGGGGTTGTTGCCGCGGTTCCGTTCGTCGATGTCGTGACCACGATGCTCGACGAATCCATTCCGCTGACGACGATGGAGTACGACGAGTGGGGCAACCCAAACGAGCCGGAAGCCTACGCCTACATTCGGAGTTACTCGCCGTATGACAATGTGCGGGAGCTGAACTATCCGCACCTGCTCGTCACGACCGGGCTTCACGATTCGCAGGTACAGTACTGGGAGCCGGCCAAATGGGTCGCGAAGTTGCGTGACCTCAAGGTCGGGCACAATCGGCTCCTGTTACACACGAATATGGACGCCGGGCATGGTGGAGCCTCTGGGCGGTTTGAGCAGTTCAAGGAAGTCGCTCTGAGGTTTGCCTTCCTGCTGGACCTTGCCGGGAAGGTGGATCCGGCCTAGAGCATGGGGCAGCGAGCTCTGCTCATTGTCGAGAACGAGTCGGTCCCTCATGATCGTCGCGTCTATCTCGAGGCCCGGACCCTCCACGAAGCCGGATGGCAGGTTTGCGTGATTTGTCCACGCAAACGACCTGGAGTGCCGTGGCGGGAAGACCTCGACGGCATCGAAGTCCGGCGGTTTCCTCTGTGGGAAGCCCAGTCGGGGTCGGTCAGCTACCTCTTCGAGTACAGCCTGGCACTTGTCTTCATCGCGTTCCAGGCGGCGTGGCTCCGCCTGCGGGGACGGATCGACGTTGTCCATCTCGCAAACCCACCGGATGTACTGTTCCCAGTGGCAAAGCCGCTACGATGGTTCGGGGCTGCCGTCATCTTCGATCACCACGATTTGTCTCCGGAGCTTTGGATGGGCAAAGGTGGAAAGGAAGGCGGCGTCCTGCATCGTTTGCTTCTGGCTGCGGAACGCCACTCTATGGATTGTGCGGACGTCGTGATTTCGACGAACGAGTCGTACAAAGAGGTCGCCATTGGCCGAGGGGGAATGGACATTGATGACGTGTTCATCGTCCGAAACGGCCCCGCCGCCGGTTTTGTGCCTGTTGACCCGGCCGACGCGCCTGCGCCGACGCACCCTCATCTCATCGGCTACATCGGGACGATGGGTTCTCAGGACGGTGTCGATCATCTCATTCGTGCCCTGGGACACATCGTCAACGAACGAGGGCGACGCGACGTTGGGGCGATACTAGTCGGAGGCGGCTCGGAGGTGCCGACACTGACAGCGCTCGCGGGGGAACTCGGACTGTCCGATCACGTCAAGTTCGCGGGAGTCGTTCCTCACGCGGACATACCGCGGCTCCTGGCTCGCGCTCGAGTTTGCGTCTCTCCAGATCCGGCGTCTCCGTTCAATCATCGTTCGACCATGATCAAGACGATGGAGTACCTGGCTCTGGAAAAGCCGGTCGTCGCCTACGACCTGACGGAGACTCGGGTCACCGCCGGGGACTGCGGGCTTTACGCGGAGCCCGACAATTGGGAAGAATTGGGAGACTTGGTTCTGGAGCTTCTGGATGATCCGGATCGCGCATCCACGCTGGGGCGAGCCGGACGAGAGAGAATGGCTCGCGACTTCGGGTGGGATCGGAGCGCCGCTGTACTTCTGGCCGCGTACGAACGGGCGCTGGCGGTGCGATCGGGGTCAACGCCGTCGACCGTGAAGCAGACTATCCCCTAGCGGCATGACTGAGGAACAGGCGCCGGTAAGAGTCGGAAACGGCCGACAAGTCGAAACTCTGCTCGATCCGGCGCCGACAGCCGGCTCGCATCCCGGCTCGAAGTTTCGGATCTGCCAACAAATCAGTCATCGAGTCTACCCAGGCTTCGGCATCGTCCGGATCCAGCAACCGTCCGGTCGACGGATCAACGATCTCCCGAAGGGCCGGAAGGTCGGAAGCGAGAGGGATGACTCCTGCTGCCATGGCCTCGAGGACCGCATTGGGGAGGCCTTCTGCGCGACTCGGATGGATGATGAAGTCGGCCTGTGAGATGACCTTGACGGGATCGGCCACATGACCGTGAAAGGTGACTCTTTCTCTCAGCTTCTCCTCGACTCCCGCTCGTAGGGTTTGGGCGAAGTGCCGGCGGTGCTCGGTACGACCGTCGCCTCCGACGAAGTGCAGGTGAAGACGGGGACACCGTTCGACCACCCTCCGGAACACTTCGAGGGCGAAGTCGGGTCTTTTGCGCTCCTGAATGGCGCCGACCCAGACTACGGAGGCTTCAGAGCCGATCCCGTCCCCCAGTCGCTCCTTCTCCACGAAATCCCATCGTCGGGTGTCGACGCCGTTGGGAACGTGGACCGGCAGGTCCGGTGGAAGTCCCGCACTGTGGCACAGCTCGACCAGACGACGTGAAGGGCAGGCCAGAGCCTGTGCACTTGAGAGAAGAGAAAGCCGGGCTCGACCGAACGACCTGTTTCGAAGGGTGACCGGATCGTCTTCCCCTTCCAGAGTCAGCTTGAGCACAGCGGGCATTCCCCTGAGTCGAGACGCGGCCAAAGCCGCCCATCCCGCTGGGCCCGCCCCCTGAATCCAAACCAAATCGAACCGGGACCGCAGTAGTCGAAGACCGACAGCGCTTCCAAAAACACGCCCGTAGGCAGGTTTGCGGGTCGACCCCAGTCGAACCACGCGCGCCGAACCGAAACGGGACTCTCGTTCCAGTTCCGGCGAACCGAGAGTCCATACGGTGAACTCGAAATCGTTTTCGAGTCTCTCGATAATCGCGGCCGCCTGCTGCCCTGCGCCCGAGTAGCGCGGGGGAAAGTGGGGACTGACGAGAAGGATCTTCAAAGGTCGGCTACCAGACGGCTTCGTACATCCTGCCAGTTGAATCGCTCCCGTACCCGAGCCTTCGCCTGGATTCCTAGCTTCTCACGGAGATGTTCGTCTTGCATCAGTGTCTCAAGCGCCTCGGTTGCCGCGGCGAGGTCGCCCGGCGGAACGAGGCGGCCGGACTCCCCGTCGGCAATGGCTTCCGGGATTCCGCCGTGCCAAGTCGCCAGGGACGGTTTGCTTCGCGCGGCGGCTTCGAGAAATGTCAGCCCCAGTCCTTCGACGGTTCCATCCACTTCTCGGCTGAGCTGAACGTAAAGATCGCAGCAGTCGTAGACAGTAGGTAACTCACTTCCCGGAGCGGACCCACCGAAGGTTACGGAATCACTGAGCCCGAGAGATTGAACAATTCGTTCCAATGCCCCTCTTTCCGGACCCAACCCGACGATGACGTAGTGCCAATCCGAACGAAGTTGGACCGGTAGTCGGGACCAACACTGCAGTACGTGGTCGATTCCCTTTCGGTCAACCAGACGAGCGACCGTAAGCAGGACTCTTCGGCCTGGCGCTACCTTCCACCGAGTCCGGAGCTCCTCGACGGAAGCGGTGGTGTCGGGCGTTTGATGGAAGCGGCGCGCGACACCGATGCCCGCCACCTTTGCGCGGTTGTACCACCTGGACTCTCCCATGCTGTTGAGGAGTTCACGCGTCCACTCGCTGTTGGTATACAGGTACGGTACCGAATCGAGAACCCGTCTTCCGAAAAGACGTGCCTTCCTGCCCTTCTGTAGGTGATAGATCTCCGAACCGTGAAGGATGGGAAGAACGGATTGAACGCGACGGGCCCCTCCCCGACGTAGCTGGGCCAGACTGAAGAGCATGGTTCCGTGCAGGTCCAACAGCAGAAGGGCATCCGGGGCGAATCGGTCTATCTCTCGATTCAGTTCACCCGCCAAAGACCACATTTGGGAGAGAGGCCCCGTGCCACGTCCACTGGTGAATCGTCGAACTTCGAACGGATCGGGCTCCGGATGTTCCGTGCGGCCGGTCGGGTGGTCGGTTTCGTCGACGGTTCCTTTCCAGCCCGGTCGTGCCTCGATGGAGTAGTCGGGCGCGAGTACGACGACCTCGTCTCCGGCCAGAGCAAAGCTCGCCGCCAACTCTTCCGCGTAGGTCCCGATTCCGCCGACCCAAGGGCGGAACTCGTAGCTGAGCAGGAGGACCTTCATCCATCAGCCTCTTGCCAGCGATTGTAGTTGGCGGCGTTCCGCCGGATTGAACCCGCCGGCAAACCAGAGTGTGGCGCCGTATGCGAAGGTCGCGGCGATGGCCGCCGTCCAGGGGTTGATGCGCTGGAGAATCATCACGAGTCCCACGAGCACCACAAGTGAGGGAAGAAGGCCGACCATGTACTTGAGGGCGGCCGAGCCGAACTCACGGCGAAGTCCGCTTGCGAGCAGAAAGAACGTTGCCTGGCTGGCGCAAGTTGCGGCCGCGGCTCCGAGGGCACCGTGCTTCGGTATCAAAAGGAGATTGAGACCGAGGTTGACCAGCAGTGAGCAGACGGCGATGGCGTTCGCCGCTGCGAGGCGCCCTTCCGCCCGGAGAAGAACCAGGAAGGGACGACTGACGCTGATCAGAACCAGGGAGCCCATGAGTATGAACCAAACGGGGGCGGCGCCAGCGTAAGGCTGACCATAGACGACACGAACCGCCTCATCCTGAAGTGCCCAGGAGATCGCGACCAGGGGAGCCGTCAGGGCGACGAGATACTTGAAGACCCGGCCCACAGCAGTGCGCGTCTCCCGAACGTCCTTGAGTCTCTTCAAGAAGTTGGGGAACAGCGTCTGCTCGGCGAGGTTTGGGATGACTTTGAACACTTCCATCAGTCGGTACGCCGCCGCATAGATGCCCAATGTTTCCGGCCCGGCCAGAGCCTCGACGAGGATGTCGTCAGAACGGCTGTGCAGAAGTCCGAGCCACCGAAGGCCACTAAACTCGACTCCACTTCGAAGGAGGGCTCGGGTCGCGAGGGACGGGTTCGGAGACTCGGAAGCGGTTGGCGATTCCATCTCCCCAAGAAGACGGTTGGCCACAACCCGCGCGAAGGCGGCGGTACAAAGCGAACCGGCGGTCAACGCCAGCAGAATACCGGGAAGGCCGTAGTCGAAGAGCCAAAGGCCCGCGAGGGCAAGTACGGCTCCAGCACGTTCGAGGACCGAGTACGTCGCACGAGGGCGAAAGTCCTCGTGAGCGGCAGGTACCGCCAGCCAAGTCTGACCGACCGACCGAAGCAAGGCCAGGCCGGTCGCCAGCGGAACCAACAGTTCGAGTTCTCCTCCGTAGACTCGCCCGATGCCGAAACCGAGGATCAAAGCAAAGACGGACGCTGCCATCTGGATGCCGAACATGCGACGGAGGAGGGGGCGGGGCGAGGTTCCGTTGTGAAGTACTTCCCGGACGTAGACTTCCTGAAAGGAAAATCCGATCAGGAGGCGAAACACCTCGACGTAGACCAGGGTCAGTGAGAGAACGCCGAAGTTTTCGAGACCGAGCAACCGGGCGATGCCGGCCACGTAGACGAAGCCCAGAGCACGTGCCCCAGCCTCCGAAGCCAGCAACCACTTCAGATTCCTTCCGAGTCGGCGGGCTCCGCTTTCCATTGGGGATCAGCCGACGTCCTGGGTAGCACCCGACGCTCCGATTTTGAGTGGAAGCGTGGATTCCGATTTCCGGCGTAGGAGTTCGACTGCGGCCGAGAGCACGATCCCTGCGGTGAACGCAAGAATGACGATGATCTTCCGCTTGGGGCTTTCCTTGCCCAGCGGAGGAATCGCCTCATCCAGGACTTCGACACTGGGAGTGTCTCGGGCCTCCTCCAGTCGGGCCTGGTAGTACTGCGTTGTGAGTAGTCCGTTGACGGTGTGCTGAAGCTCGACCTCCCGGGTGCGGCGGAGGAGTTCCATGGCCACGTCGGGGAGGCTCGATCCCCCGGCCAGACTGCTGAAGCCCTCGTTGCCGCTGACCACGCCTTCGCCACGAAGCAGTTCGTTGTACCGCCGCTCGAGTGCTTCCAGCTCGGTTTGCACACGCTGGTACTCGAAACTGCCCTGAGTCCGGCTGCGCCCGATGACGTCGAGTTCGATTTCCTTGGCGACGATCTCACCTTGAAGCGTGCCCAGCATCTGTACCGTTACCTGGGCCTGGCCATCGATCGACAACGTTGCGTGTCGCTTCTGGAACGCGACGAGGCTGTCCGAGGCGGCTTCCAGCTGCTGCTTGTTTCGCTCGAGCTGGGCTTCGAGATACAGGCGCGAATTGCGAGCACTCGAGGCCCGGCGTTCCTGCAGGATCTGGTTCAGTTGGCGAACCATGGCATTGGCGATCTCCGACGAGAGAAGTCGCGCACTTTCGCGGGCCTCCGCGTCGAGAAAAGGCATCCAGGGGCTGGCAACGTCAACTTCCACGGCAAGGAGGCCGCTTTTCTTTTGGGCGACTCGGACCTGGCCCTGAAGGGCTGACATGGCCTCACGTTTCGCCAGTTCCGGATCACTCTCCTCTATCCCGTAGCGTTCGATCAGATTCAGATCCTCGACCACCGCCGACCGAACGGTCCGGCTCTCGAGTACCTCTCGGAACAGGTCGACGGAGGTAGCCGGTGTACTGAGGAGCCCGCCGGGGATGGCGGCGCCGGCTGCCGCTGCCAGCGAACTTGCCAGGCTGTTTCCTTCCTGTTGAGTGGAAAGAAACGAGGCTCGAGACCGGTAGACGTTCGGGACGACCAGGCTGACCAGCGCCGCGCAGACAGCCCCGATGACGGCGAAGGCGAAGATGCGGCGGCGACCATCCCAAAGGATGGAGAGAGCTCGACCGAGTTCGCCTGCGAGGGAGAAGGATTCTTGCATAGAGATTCGCAGGACTATAGATACGTGGCTTTTGCGGTGTCAAGTGACGCGGCCACAGCCAAAACCTATGGCGCTTTGTGGGTTACCTGTATACTAGCGGGATGGGTTTCGATCGTAGCCTGCAGGGCCGAGGGCGTTTGGCGGCTGCTGCCTCGCTTGGAGTCATCGCGGGCCTGCTCGGGCCGAACTTTGTTCTCCTCATCGGCGGTGTTGTTCTCTGCATCCTCGTGATCCAAGCCCCGCCACTTGGACTGGGCCTTCTCGTCGCCTCCAGAAGTAGCCTCGACAAGTTCATGGACGTGTCTGTCCTGATGGGCCTGAACCCCGCGTCCCTACTCGGAGTCAGCGTCATCCTCCTTGCGGGTGTGGTCCTGACGCTCAAAGCTCGAGCCGGAGCGCGGATCCAGTGGGGCGGACGGATCACCGCCGCGTGGACCGTCTGGCTCGTGGCGTCGGGCTTCGCCGTTCTGGTCGGCGCCTTGAACTACGGTGGAGTCGCCATCGGGCTCGGGATCAAGGAATGGGTCCGCCTCGCCAGCGTCCTCGCACTCTACCTGCTTGTGGTCAATCTCGTTCCACTGGGAAGGGGCCGGCTCATCGCCTGGTGCATCCTGCTCGGGGCCGTCGCTCCCATGGTGGTCGGGATCTACCAACTTGTGACCGGCGATGTCAGCCACAATGTCTACGGCGTCCGGCGCATCATCGGGACCTTCGGCCATCCAAACCCGTTTGGCGTCTACCTGACGACAATCACGGTTTTTTGCGTTGGGTTCTTCCAGGACTTGGATTGGGCTCGAGGTCGTCGGGGCGCCGTCATGCTCTGCGCGGTGGCTGCCGCTACGCTTCTCATCTTTACCTACAGCCGGTCGTCGCTCGGTGTGTTTCTGGGAAGCCTGATGTGGTGGTCCGTTCTGGGATCCACCCGGCGGAAAGTGGGGGCTCTCGTAGCGATCCTGGTACTGGCCGTCGCTCTCTTCCCTTTTCTTGCCTGGCGTTTTCAGGATCTTTGGGTCCAGCCTGATCTCGGTGCGGTCCGGGACCAGAATTCGTTGACCTGGCGGCTTCTCAACTATCGCCGGCTTTGGGGTGAGTTTCTCCAGAGTCCCATCGTGGGGCACGGGCTACGGGCCACGGAGTGGGTCAATCCCACGCAGACCACGACTTCGGAGGGATTTCGGGCCGGGTTCGGGTCGCACAATGAGGTCATCCGAGTTCTCGTCGAGCAGGGGTTGATCGGCTTGTCCGCCTGGATCTATGTCGTCGTGCAGTTCATGCGTGTGATCCGTCGTTGGACCTTTCAACAGGTGCGCGCAGCTGAGGGTGGACATGCGGGACTCGGCACCGCAATCTTCGTTCTGTTCGGCACGCTAAGCCTGCTCAGCGCGCTTGGGATGGCATTCTTGAACTATACGGTAGTCCTCTACGTGTTTTTCGCCACCATTGGAGTGCTCTACGGCGGAAGGAGCCTGTCCAGAATGGAAGTCCGGACATGAGAACGTTGGTAGCTTTCATCACGATGTCGTTGCTGTTCGGCGGCATCCTGTGCGCAAACGCGCAGACGGCGGAAGCGCAGACGCGTGCCGTGCAATCGGCTCCGGTGGCCGTAAGCTCTTCAGATGGAGTGGTGATCCCACCGCCCGGCGGCGCGGATGGCACGATTCAGTTCTCAACCGGTTCCAGCCCGGGAGTCGACGCGCTCGAAGGCGCCGTTGATGCCGGATACCGGCTCGGGCCCGGGGACCGTCTTGGCATCTATCTTTGGGGTGAGCCTCCAATCACTTTCGACTCTCGAGTTACGTTGGACGGGAAGGTCATCATTCCTCAGGTGGGAGAGGTCGATGTCCTCGGGCGGACGCTTTCCGAGGCCCGGACGGACATCGCCCGAACGATGGCCAGTAGGTTTCGAAACCAGAAGATCAGCGTCAGTTTGCTCCAGCTGCGCCGGTTCCAGGTTCACGTGACCGGCCAGGTTCAGACCCCCGGAGCCGTTCTGACCTCGTCTGCCGACAGGGTCCTTGACGCCATCGCGCTGGTAGGCGGCGCGCTGGAAGACGCTTCCCTCCGAAACATCGAGATTCGACGGTCGGATGGCGCCGTCATTCCAGCCGATGTTTTTCGTTACTTGAAGACGGGTGAAATCAGCGGCAATCCGACCCTTCGGGATGGGGATGTCGTGCACGTACCGTTTCGCGGGCCAGAAGTGTTTCTCTACGGTGCCGTCAAGTCGGACGGGCCGTATGAGGTCCTTCCCAGCGACACGCTCGCTGATCTCGTACGGATCGCTGGGGGAACGACCGATCGAGCCGCACCGGATTCCGTAGAGGTCACTCGATTCATTGGTGGGGACGAGACGACCCGGCTCTACGTAAACCTCGATAGGGCCGGGGATTCCTTCCAACTTCAACCGGACGATCAGATTCTCTTTCCAAGTCGACTGAACTGGCATCGGCGGCATGTCGTAGACCTCCGTGGCGAGGTTCACTCTCCGGGGACCTTCGCCATTGTCGATGGAGAGACGCGGATCTCCGAAGTCATTGAGCGTGCCGGAGGGTTCACGGACCTTGCCTTCCTGGAGGAAGCCTCGGTCATCCGTCGGCGGGCCATTCGCCTCGATGACAAGGAGTACGAACGTCTTCGACTGATGAGTGCGTCGGAGATGACTGACGACGAGTATGAGTACTTCAAGATGAAGTCGCGCGAAGAGAAGGGCCTCATGGTCGTGGACTTCGTCAAGCTTCGGACCTCCGGGGATCCGGTGCACGATATTCTCCTGCGATCCGGTGACCTGATCGAAATTCCGCCACAGAAAGACTTCGTGTCTGTTCTCGGTGAGGTGGCGACTCCGGGGAACATCGTCCACGAGTCCGGTGTGAGCGCAGACGACTACATCCAAATGGCCGGAGGCTACGCGGACAACGCGGATCGGGGGAAGGTACGAGTGATTCGGGTTGCCACCGGTGAATGGGTCGATCGCAAAGACGCCGGAGAGATTCGCGCCGGAGATACGATCTGGGTTCCGGAGAAGGCCGAACGCAACTACTGGAACATCTTCAAGGAGTCTCTGGCCGTTGTGACCCAAATCCTCACGGTCTACCTCATTGTTGATCGCGCGACCCAGAACTAGTGGCTGTAGATTGCCGGCGATGGGTTCCTGAGCTTGTCTGCGGATAGAGATCTGGGATCCGAACGATGAGCCTCGACCGGATCTTCGTACTCCATGCGACAAACGTCTACCCGGACGGGAGCAACCCCGGGCGGGGAACGTTCATCCGGTCTCAGATCGAGTCACTTGCGTCCGTAGCTGTGGATGTTGCGGTGGAAGTCGCACAGGTCCACCGGAGCAAGGTGGAGTATCTCCGGCTCGTCCGCCGAATTCGCAGACTCATTCTCCGTGACCACCGTCCAAAGTTGATCCATGCCCACTACGGCTATACCGGTTGGTGTGCTGCCGCGGCTTTGCGCAGTGTTCCCGCATCGTGTCGGGTTCCTCTTGTCGTGTCGTTTCTTGGGAGCGACCTTCAGTTCCATCCGGCGGAGGTTCCGTGGATGCGTTCATGGGTCCGGCGCGCGGAAGTGTCGATCAATCGTGGCAGAGCACATGCTTTCGATCGGGTGATCGTGAAGTCCCGGTCGATGCTTGATGTCCTGCCGGATCCGGCTCATGCCCACGTAGTTCCAAACGGTGTAGATCTGGACCTGTTCCGTCCCATTGATCGCAAGGAGGCGCGAGATCGGGTCGGTCTAAGAGATACCCCTGACCTGCAACGTCCGTTCGATGTTCTGTTCGCCGGCCGCCCTGAAGCTCCTGTGAAGAATTTTGATCTGGCCTCCAGAGTCGTCGACTCACTGGGTGGCCGTGTCCGCCTTCATGTCGTAACCGGTCGGCCGCAGGAAGAAGTTGTCAACTGGATGAGTGCGGCCGACGTGTTCCTTTTGACATCCCGATCCGAGGGGTCCCCAAATGTGGTAAAGGAGGCACTGGCCTGCAACCTGCCGGTCGTCTCGACTGATGTCGGAGATGTTGCCGAGCTCTTGGCCCGTAGCGATGGCGGAACCGTGGTGACGGGCCGGACGAATGACACGCTTGTCGCTGGGCTGGCAGCGGGTGTCGTCAAATGGGGGGAAGCGGGTCGGACGAGCGCGCGAGACAGAATCGGAGACCTGTCCCTGCAAGCGGTGGCATCGAAACTACGGAACATCTACGACGATGTTCTCGCAGGACGTGCTTCCGGAAGAACATGATTCTGAGTCGGAAGGGCAAGTCGGCTCTTGTCTATTCTTCGACTTGAGCTCCAGGCAACACCGACCGTTTCAACCGCAACGAGTTCCCCAACACCAGAACTGAACTCATCGACATCGCCGCCGCCGCAAACGCCGGTTGCAACAGCAGCCCGAACTGCGGATAGAGCACGCCCGCTGCGATCGGAATCCCGATGACGTTGAAGGCGAAAGCCCAAAACAAATTCTGACGAATGGTCTGCAACGTCGCCTGGCTCAGTCGCACTGCGGTGGCGACAGCGCGCGGATCACTGCGCATCAACGTGACGTCTGATGACTCGATGGCGATGTCGGTTCCGGAACCCACGGAGATGCCGACGTCAGCTTGGGCCAAGGCGGGCGCGTCGTTGATTCCGTCGCCGACCATGGCGACCCGGCGCCCTTGGGACTGAAGCTCAGCGATGAACTCCGACTTTCCTTCCGGCGAAAGCGCGGATCCCCAGCGGTCGATTCCGAGATGGCCGGCCACGGCAGCGGCGGTCTCTTCCCGGTCGCCGGTCAAAAGAACGACCTCGGTGCCCATGGATTGCAACGCCTGAACTGCCGCCGTGCTTTCCTCGCGAATCGGATCCGAGACGCCGAAACGACCGACCAACTGAGATCCTTCCGAAACGAAGATGTAGGTGGAGGCCGCCGACATTCCGGAGGCGAGTTCCGAGCAGTCGATCCCCAGACTCTCGATGAACTTCTGGCTTCCGACGGCCACCTCATCCGATTGATTGGCCCCGGCCGTTCCGTCCGCCCGACCGGATCCGTTCTTTCCGTCCGTCCCAACCGCCCGATTCGATCCATCCGATCCATCCGATCCATCCGATCCGTCCGTCCCATCCGCCCCATTCGTCCCGTTCGCCAAGACCTTCCCGCGCACGCCCTGCCCCGGAACCGTCCGAACATCGGTCGCGGTCGGGATATCGAGCCCGTTCTTCTCCGCGGCATCAACCAGGCAGCGCGCCAACGGATGCGAACTCTCCCGCTCAATGGCCGCCGCCAAGCCGAGGGCCTCGAGAAGTCCTCTCCCGGATCCCGCTTTCAAGTCCGTCAGTTCGGGGCGTCCTTCCGTCACCGTTCCGGTCTTGTCGAGTGCGACGACATCAATGCCGGCGAGGGACTCGAGGGCCGCTCCGTTCTTGATGAGTACGCCATGTTCCGCGCCGCGTCCCGAGCCGACGATGATCGCGGTGGGCGTCGCAAGGCCGAGCGCGCACGGGCACGCGATGATGAGGACGGAGATGAAGGTGACTAGAGCGAAAACCACGGACGGCGCCGGTCCCAGCCACCACCAGAGGAGGAACGTAAGGACGGCGACTCCCACGACGGTGGGGACGAAGACCGCGGCGATGCGATCCGCCAACCGTTGCACGGGAGCCTTGGAACTCTGCGCTTCCGTGACCGTGCGTACGATCCGAGCCAACACGGTCTCCTGTCCGATCTCGGTAACCCGCGCTCGCAGCGTTCCCGATTGGTTGATCGTCCCCCCGACGACGCGGGAGCCGGGAGCCTTGGCCACAGGAAATGGCTCACCGGTCAACATCGACTCGTCGACGTGGGATTCGCCACCCAGCACGACGGCATCGACGGGCACTCGATCGCCGGCAAGCACGACGATGACGTCCCCCAAGGCAACTTCGTCGATGGGAATGGTGCGCACGGACGGAGCGTTCCCGCGCTGCCTGGTCACATTGTCGTCGTTCTGTTCCGGACCGGAGACTTCGATGTTCGCCGTTTCCGGACGAAGCTCCATCAACCGCCGAATCGCGGCTCCCGTCTTTCCTCGCGCACGTGCTTCGAGAACGCGACCGAGAAGAATCAACGCGATGATCGCGGTGGCGCCATCGAAGAACAGCGGAGGGTGCCCGCCGTGGCCGCCCTTCATTGCTTCCGGGAATCGGCTTCCAAAAAATGCAGCGACCGTGCTGTAGGCGAAAGCGGCGGTCGTCCCGATGGAGATCAGGCTGTTCATGTCGGGCGTGCCGCGCCGCAGCGCTGCCACGAAACCCTTGTGAAACGGCCACCCGCTCCAGAAGTAGACCGGAGCGGACAGGATCCAAAGGAGCCTGGGCGTGTCCAGTCCGAGAAAAGATCCGTCGAGACTGCTCGAGAGTGGACCGAATCCGAAGTGGCTTCCGATGTGGACGAGGACGCCAAGAACCGCAGCGACGATCAGTCGACGCCTTCGGTCCAAATAGAGTTCGTCGCGAGCCGAGTCTTCTGCCTCGGACCGCGCCGCGTCCGAGGATTCTCCGGCAGAGGTCCGGACCTGAAAGCCGGCGCTACGGACGGCGTCGTCCAGGCGCTGGGTGGTAGCCGCGCCCGGATCGAAGTGGACCGTGGCGCGTTCCGTCGCCAGGTTGACCGCCGCCGTTAGGACTCCGGGAACGGCCAGCAGCGACTTTTCGACCTTTGAGACGCAGGCGGCACAATGCATGCCGCCGATCCCAATTTCGGCGCGCTCGGGCGAATCTGCCGTGGTGACTGTGGTGTTGGTTTGGGCTCCGCCGGACACGGCTATCTCGGTCCGAGCCGCCTCCGTTTCGATGGGTGCGTTCCCGGCCCCCGCCCTGGTACCGGCCTTCCACGCATTGATCCGCTCGTCTTTCGCTCGATTTTCCAAGGACTTACCTGGTTCCTATCTCTTCGCCAGAATACGTCCGGACCGCTCCGGTATCTCGTGTCGACCGCCTTCTGGAAAAGGATGCTAGCAGGCAGACCCAGAAAGAGCGGTCGTTTTTCAGTTCCTGGCCGATACTAAAGTGATATCATCCAGATATCGAATGGCCAGTCAGGCCCTCAGGATTCATCGGAGGTGTGTGATGAGTAAAGAGAAGGTAGTGGGATTCAGTTCCGGTTGGCCGATGCTGGGTCTGGTCGTGATCCTGTTTCTCGGTTCGATCTTCCTCATCGTGTCGTCGGCGCGCGCCGACTCGCCTCCCGGCGGGATCCTGGGGGTGGTTGTTCTTCTCGTTTCCTTGTTGTTGCTTGCGGGGCTCTTCGTCGTTCAGCCGAACCAGGCCAAGGTTCTGACGCTGTTCGGGAAGTACGTCGGGACCGCGAAAGCGAATGGTTTCTTCTATGCGAACCCGTTTGCCAAGAAGATCGACGTCTCGCTGCGGGCGCGAACGCTCAACGGCGAGAAGCTCAAGGTCAACGATCTGGCCGGTAACCCGATCGAGATTGCTGCAGTCGTGGTATGGCGAGTGCACGACACCGCAGAGGCGGTCTTCGACGTCGACGACTATCCGTACTACGTTGAAACGCAGAGTGAGACCGCCGTCCGCAAGTTGGCCAGTGCGTTCCCCTACGACGGTCCGGAAGACCGGATCACATTGCGTCATGCCGCGGACGAGGTGAACCACCAGCTCCAAACCGAACTGCAAGAGCGACTCGAAATGGCCGGAGTCGAGGTCATCGAGGCACGGCTTAGCCATCTGGCCTACGCCCCTGAGATCGCGGGTGCGATGCTGCAGCGTCAGCAGGCGCAGGCCGTCGTCGACGCGCGGCAGACCATCGTCGAAGGCGCAGTCGGAATGGTCGAACACGCACTCGAGGAGATCGAAGCCAAGGACGTGATCGATCTCGACAACGAGCGGAAGGCCGCGATGATCAGCAACCTTCTGGTCGTTCTGTGTTCCGACCACTCGCCGCATCCGGTCATCAACACGGGATCGCTTTACAGCTGATCCTGATGCCGAAAAGAAAGTCCTTTCCACTCCGGATTGATCCGGACCTCTACGACGACCTGCGCCGCTGGGCGGATGCCGAGCTGCGCAGCGTCAACGGTCAGATCGAGTATCTTCTTCGAGAAGCGGTCCACCGACATCTCGGGAAGGCTGGTCGACCCAAGCCGAATGGCGGGCCAGGCGGGCCAAGCGGGTCGGAGAACAACGATCCGACCGATAAAGGTGGTCGATCCGAGTGAGCCGCCGGAGCCGGGCGAGACGGACGAGATGGACGACGGACGAGACGAGACGAGACGAGACGGGACGGACGAGGCGGGACGGGACGAGACGGGACGGGACGGGACGAGACGAGACGGACGGGGACGGGGACGGGGACGGAACGGAATCGGGAGGGGCGGAGCGGGTGCCATCGATCGACGGTCGGTTGAAACTGGCGATTCTCTTTCTGGTGCCTGCGCTCGTTCGCGCTGTCGTGCACCTGGAACTCTCGGGCGATCCGTACTACGACACCCTCTTTGTCGACGCGCGGATCTACGACGCCGTGGCCCGGGCACTCCTCGCTTCGCAAGAGATGAAGGCCCCCCACTGGCAGCCTCCCTTCTTCCCGCAGTTTCTTTCCGTCGTCTACGGTGCGCTCGGTACAGAGCCCGATCGCTTTCGCTGGGTGCAGATCCTTCTGGGCTCGAGTTCCTGCGTCCTCCTCTTCGTTCTGGCGAAACGTCTCGTCACCGAAAGCGCCGCGTGGGTTGCCTGGGGAATCCTTGCGCTGTCCGGCCCGGCGGTCTTCTTTGATCTGCAGCTTCTACCCGCAAGTCTCGCCACGTTCCTTTGTCTCGGTGCTTGGGTTCTCACTTTGGATGAACGCTTGCCGTGGTTCATTCGGGCACCGGGATCCGGGCTGCTGGCGGGTCTGGCTTCGATCACGGTTGGGAACATGCTGCTTCTCGTGGTGGCCCTCTGCCTTTGGTTCCTTTGGGGAGACTCCGGCCGTGGGCGGCCCATACCAAGAGGAACCGCGGCGATGCGAAGCGCTGTTTGTCTGGCCACGGCGTTGATTCCGATTCTTGTCGTCGCTTGGCAGAACTATCAGGTCAGCCGTGAGTTCATTCCCATCTCCTACAATGGTGGGATCAACTTCTGGATCGGGAACAACCCGGATTACGACGCGACGACCGCGATCCGGCCAGGACGAGCCTGGCAGGCTCTGGTTCAGGAGCCTGCGATCCACGGAGCCACGGGGTTCCGGGAACAATCGGACTACTTCTTCGAAAAGTCACGTCAGTGGATTACGGACGAACCCGGGAAGGCCGTCTCGCTGTGGCTCCGGAAGGCGGGACTGCTTCTAAGGGGAGATGAGATTCCGCGGAATCAGGAACTCTATCCGTACCGCGAGTCCTCATACCTTTTGTCCGTCCTTTTGTGGTCGAAAGGACTCGCCTTTCCAACGGGGCTTCTCATTCCGCTCGCGGTCGCGGGCTGGATCGGGTTCTTCTGGGGTGGCCAACGCGAGCCCGGTCAACGCCAACACGGCCAGCAAGAGTCCGGTCAACACGTGTCGAGCCGGAGTCATCCCGGCCGAACTCGCTCCGGTACCGAGGATCCCGGTCGGGACCGGAGAGCCTGGCTGTTGCTCAAGGTGTTTGTCCTGCTTTACGGCCTCTCGATCATTCTCTTCTTCGTCACCTCCCGCTATCGAGCGCCACTGTTGCCCTATCTCGCACTCTTCGCCGGGGCGGGGTTGACCTTGTTTCCGCTGTGGTGGAAGCAACGCCGCGCACCCGCGTTGGCAGCTGCGACAGTGTTCCTCGTCGTGCTCGCCGTCTCGAACCTGCCGGCTCTCGCGATGCCGGGGCGACACTCCAGCGACACGGTCTATGACCTGGGCCTGGCCTATCAATCTCAGGGCCGAGTGGCCGACGCTCAGGCTCAGTACGAAGAGGCGCTTCGGATCGATCCCGGAAACACCGAGGCGCACAACAACCTTGGGGGCCTTCTGGCATCGCAGGGACGCTTCGAGGAGGCGGCAAAGCACGTCCGAGCCGTGGTCGAGCGCTACCCGAAGGACCCGCGGGCTCGCCACAATCTGGCCCGGATCGAGCTACAGCGTGGCGATCCTTACGAAGCTGGAAAGTGGCTGGAGCAGCTGCGCCGGGAGAAGCCCGGGGATCCGAACGTCGACGAGAGCTGGCGCCGGGCCGACGCGGTGGCAACTGAACTCGATCGGGAGCAGCTGGAGGCGATCGGCGCGGACTGGATCCGACAACTTCGGGCCCGCCTGGCGGACGATCCGGAGAACATGTTTCTGCGACGGCGCCTGGCCAGGATGGAAAGTGAAATCGATCCCGAATAGTGCGAGAGTCCCTGGGTAGTGAAGGCGAGCGCCGCGGTGTCAGACTCGTTTCGCGGCAACGGGAAACGAAAAGATGGATGGCTCAGGAGTGTCACGAATGAACGAAGCCCTGAAGTTGGAAGGCGTCAGCAAGTCGTATGCGGAGGTGAAAGCCGTCCAGCACCTCGATCTGGTCGTGAACCAGGGCGCGGTCTACGGCCTCCTTGGTCCGAACGGCGCGGGCAAGACGACGGCCATTCGCATGATCATGGACATCATCAAGCCGGACACCGGACAAATCACTCTCCTTGGTGAAACGGATCCTGAAGTCCGTCGCAATCGGATCGGCTACCTGCCGGAAGAACGTGGGATCTACCGAAAGATGAAGGTCAAGGAACTCCTCGTCTATCTGGCGCAACTTCGCGACGTCAGTGCGGGCGAGGCGTCGCAGCGTGCTGACCGCTGGCTCGAGCGCTTCTCGCTGACGCAACGGGCCAACGACAAGGTCGAAGCTCTCTCCAAGGGAAACGCGCAGAAGGTGCAGTTCATCGGAACCGTGCTGCACGAGCCGGAGGCGGTCATCCTCGACGAGCCTTTTTCCGGGTTCGATCCGGTCAACGTTGATCTGGTCAAGAACATCCTCCTCGAGCTTCGCGACGGAGGAATGACCATCATCTTCTCAACGCATCAGATGGAGACGGTCGAAAAACTCTGCGACTCCATTTGTCTGATGCACAACGGGGCCAAGGTCCTGGAAGGGCCATTGGCCAAGGTCAAAGCCGAGCGCGGCAGCGGATCGATACAGATCGAGTACGACGGTCGGGCCACCTTCCATCAAGACTCATCGCTGGTGCGTCGATTCGACGACTCCGGCCGGTTCCTGGAAGTCGTTCCGACAGAGGGCGTGAGTCCGCAACAGATTCTTTCGCGCGCGCAGAGCGAGATCGAGATCCGCCGTTTTCAAGTGATGGAGCCGTCTCTGCAGCAGATTTTTCTGGAGACGGTCGGGGTCGTGGGTGAGGAGCGGGCGCGTCTGTCCGCGGAAGTGCAGTAAGGAGACTCGGTCATGGGCAAGATGCTGATCGTCGCCAAGCAGGAGTATCTGAATCGCGTCCGCAACCGCGGCTTCGTCATCGGGATGATTCTCTTCCCGATTCTTATTGCCGCGCTCATGTTCCTTCCCGCGCTTCTCATGAACGTCGACGTGGAGCAGGCGGCGACCTACCAGGTCATCGATCAAACCGGTCAGCTCTTTGATGATCTGGTCGAGGCTCTACCGGACACGAACGAAGTGGGGGAGCGGCTCTACGACCTGGAAGACTACCTGGCTTCGTCGGGAGCGGCCCACGGCGATAGTGGAAGCCGTACGAACGGGTCGGGGGCCGGCACCGTCGACATCGATGCGATCGTTGCCGAGTTGACTCCTGCGGTCGAGGAAGGCGAGATCGGCGGCTTCTTCGTCATTCCCGAGGACTACATCGACGGGGGAAGCGCCGCGTCGTTCTACGCGCGAAACGTCTCGGACGACATGCGCAATCGCCGCTTCCGGCGCATCCTCGATCAGGCGGCGCGGCAGGTCCGTATCTCCCGCTCCGACCTTTCGACGGAGCAGATTGCGGAGCTCATGGTTCCGACACAGTTTTCCACGTTCCGGGTTCGCAGTGGGGAGGCCGAAGAGGACGAAGGGCAGACCTTCATTCTTGCCTACGTGTTCTCGATGATCTTCTACATGATGCTGATCTACAACGGCATCGCCGCCATGCGCGCCGTCCTCGAAGAGAAGACCGCGCGAACGGCGGAACTCATGATCTCCTCCGTTCGTCCGACGCATCTTCTCGGCGGAAAGCTCATCGCGATCGTCGGGGCCGCGCTGACGCAGCTTGCCGTCTGGTTCATCTCCGGGATTCTGCTCGTGCAGCAGGGCAAGTCCCTGCCCGGACAGATCTCCGACATCACGCAGCTGATCGAGGCGGTTTCCGTTCCGCCGATGGTCTTCGTTATCTTCTTCGTGTTCTTTGTTCTCGGATTCCTCTTCTACAGCGGACTCTTCGTTTCGGTGGGGGCGATGGTCAACAGCGAGACGGAAGCGCAGAATCTGCAGACTCCCGTCATGATGCCGATCATCGCGGCCTTCCTCATGATGTTCCTGGCCATTCGCAGCCCGGACGGAATGGTGACGACGATCCTGTCGATGATTCCGCTCTTCTCACCGATCTTGATGACGGTGCGTGCCTGCGT
Source organism: bacterium (assembly GCA_030431975.1). GTDB lineage: Bacteria > Eisenbacteria > RBG-16-71-46 > CAIMUX01 > CAIMUX01 > JACKCR01. The sequence goes on from JAUIHP010000019.1 coordinate 58,854, forward strand.
GGTCATGCCGCCGATGTGGCAGGTCGCGTTGTCGGCGGCGATCCTCTTCGTCGGAGTGATGGGATCGATTTGGATCTCCGCTCGCGTCTTCCGTGTTGGCTTGCTGATGCACGGCAAGAAACCGAGCCTGCCCGAACTCATGCGGTGGATTCGCTACGCCTAGCCGAAGTCGGCCAACGTCGCCCGAGCCTTCCGTGATCGAACGGAGCGGTTCGGGCTACGTCTTAGAGCTTCGTTCGGGAAGAGGTCCGTACCCCCGAGCTTCACTCGGGGAGATGTCCCTGCCTTAGAGCTTCGCACGGATGGACGAGGAGAGGTCCGCGCCTTCATTCCCGTCCAAAGTTCCGATGACGTTCCACCCGACTCCCAGCCCGGTCCCGTCGTCGTAGCGGGGAATGATGTGGAAGTGCACGTGCAGAACTTCCTGGTGAGCCAGGCGGCCGTTGTTCTGAAGCACGTTGAACGCCTTCGCACCCGTCGCCGCGAGAACGGCGCGAGAGATCCGCGGTAGAACTCGCCCGATCGCCGCCGAAGCTTCGTCGGAAAGATCATCCAGCGTCTCCGCTGGTTCGACCGGAATGACCAGCGTGTGTCCGCGGCTCAGCGGATTGATGTCGAGAAACGAAAGGACGTGCTCGTCACGGTAAATCTCGTGACACGGAATGTCACCGTCCAGGATCTTCTGAAAGATGGTATCAGCCATGGCGAAAGCCTAACGTGGACGATTCACCAATGTCTACTCCGGTGCCGAAAGGGCGCGGAGCCGCTGTTGCGCAACCTGGTTGTCGGGGTCGAGCCGAAGCACTTTTGAGAATGCCTCCTTCGCCTCGTCCAAGTTGCCCTGCCGGAGCTGCGCCAATCCGAGATTGAGCCACAGCTGAACCGAGCGGGGGAACTGCGTCAGAGCTTCGCGAGCCAGTTCGCTCGCCTCGTCGTACCTGCCTTCTGATCCCAGCAGAGCCGTGAGGCTGATCCACCCGCGTTCGTTCTTCGGATCGAGCTCCAGCAAAAGGCGCATGGAGCGCTCTGCATCTTTCGGGGCGCCCTGCTGCGCCGAGAGCGTTCCGTGTTCAAAGAGAAGGCGCGGATACGTCTCGTCGTGAAGGTCATAGGGAAAGAACGGTTTTCCTTCTTCGACGGCTTCGATCGTCTCGGCATAGAGGAAACGTGCTTCGGCGTCGCGTCCCATTCGGCGGTAGCTCAGACCGAGATTGACTGCGATCGGAACCGCACGAGGCTCGCGTCGCATCGTCTCTTCGTAAAGGATGTCCTCGTAGGCCCAGACCGCAGCACGTCTTTGCGTCAGCCCCAGGAAGAGAACGAGGACGGCAATGCCGACCATCGATACGGATCGGGACCCGCGACCTCGTGCCGTCGGAAACCTCTCGCGAATCCTCGATGCGGCCAAGGCAACCAGCACGGCGACACCGATCATCGGGACGTAGACGTAGCGTTCCGCCAGAAGCGTCGTTCCCGGCGGAAGGAAGAGCACGGCCGGAACTCCGAGAAGCAGGAGCCAGGAAACTGGAATCACGGCAGCGGGAAGGCGGCCGCGTCCCGAACCTTTCCGGCCCGGGCGACCACCGGTTGTCTCTGCCGTCGAGAACGGCTCTGTGCTCACCCTTCCTTTCGTTGGGGGCGACGGTTTCGGTCCGGCGGCGAATGCGGCAAAGGCGAGGCCCCCCAACGTGATGGTTCCAATCAAGGTCCAACCCAGTTGCGCGCCGCGGTCGATCACGTGACAAAGGTTGAGCGGCCATGGCGACAGAGCGAGGCGGACATAGATCCCGAACAGGGCAGAGGTTCGTTCCAAGCCAGACACGGAGCCGGACGCGGCGACTGTGTCTTGAGAGGCCTCGACGGGAGCGGTGTTGGCAGCAAGGGAGCCGTCGCTGGCTCCTGCAGAAACGGACATCGCGATTTCATGAAGCGGGACCCCGAGCGCGTGGTTCCGCAACGCATGCCAGCCGCCTCCGACGACAATGAAGAGCACCACAAAGAAAATGACTCGGCGTCGGGCCTCCCACGAGTGTGTGAAGGACGTAAGAAGCGCGACGGGCAGAAAGAGAATCCCGGTCTCCTTGCAGAAGGGAGCCAGCCCGAGAAGAACGAATCCCGCACCGAGTCGCACGGGATTTCCCGGATTGGCCAGGCACCACAATCCCCAAACTCCGAGCGTGGCCGTCCAAAGGTCTCCCATTCCCGCGATCCACGAGACCGCCTCGGATAGCGCGGGATGGACAGCGAACAAACCCGCCAAGGCGAAAGCCGCAAAGCGCTGGGCGCCGAGACTACGGGCCCACCGCTGGACGCCCAGGACCACCGTCATGTGGAGAAGGATGCTCAGAAAGTGGAGCGACCGGTCGTCGGGAACGGTCTTCAGGGTCAGAATCGTCAGGGGACGGTAGAAGATCTCGAAGGGGAAGAACGGCTGCTGAAAGGCCTCCCTCCAGTGGACCTGGCCGCTGAGTACGGGATTCTCCGCGAAGAGAAGGTGGTCGTCCCATACCCGCCCGGCATCCAGAACCGGGTAGTAGGCAATCCAGGCCAGAGCTGCCAAGAAGATGCGGGGGAACCAATTGGACCACATGACGGGAAACCTACCGCGTTGCCCCCGGCAGAGCCAGAGGGCCCGTTGCCATGATCCGGGTCCTGGCCTACCGTAGTCGGCCGGAAACCCATCCTGCTGGGACTCCGTACAAGAAGGGGAACGGCGGTCCGCGGCAGGGAACGGATGATCGAGCCACGGACGGACCGCCCAGACGGGAATCACGCTTTGAACCGAGTGCAATCAAACAGAATCGTCCTGACCCTTGGACTGCTAACCGGCATCGGCGGAGTTCTGCTCTGCGCAGCCTCCGATGCAGACGCCCGGGGTCCGCGTCTCGCCGAGATCGATGACATCCGCCGGGAGGGAGTGCGGCGCTCCGTTTTCGTCCTCGACCGCGGGGCGACTGTCGAGATCGAGGCCGAAGGCGCCGGTGACAAGCACGGAGAGGCCTTTGTCGCCCATGCCTGGATTCTCGACCTCGATTCGAGGCAACCGGTTTGGACGCAGCGCGAAGCTCCCGGTCACATCGACCGGCGTTCGCAGAACTGGATCACCTCCGACGAGCTTCGTCTTCCGGCCGGAACCTACGGCCTCTACTACGCAACGCATCCCGAAAACATCGACTTTGACAAGTCGCTCAAGATTCTCGGCATCGAGATCGGAAAGATCCGCGGGAATATCGGCATGCAGCGGGACTGGGATGATTTGGGCGATCCGGAAACCTGGGGTGCTGTCGTCTATGCGGCCGATTCGGACTTCCGTGTTCCGACCCTTCCCTCGGACGAGTTCGAGCCGTACCCCGGCGCCGAAGTTCGCATTCTCGGAATGCGGGACGGAGAGATCGAAGAGGTCGCCTTTGAACTGGATCGTGAACTGGACATGGAAGTCTGGGCGACCGGCGAATGGATCCGGCGCGGACGTTACTTCGCCGACCACGTGTGGATGGTCGATCGTTCGGACTGGAGCCGCGTGTGGGCGCTCGATCCGGACAACATGCATCACGCAGGCGGGGCCGACAAGAACCAGGCTTTTTCCGGGACGATCCGAATCCCGGCCGGAACGTACATGGTCACCGTCGCCACGGACGACTCTCACGCCACCGGCTCATGGAATGCAGCGCCTCCTTGGGACCCGGACAGCTGGGGACTCGCGATGAGGGTCAAGGACCCGTCCGACCGCTCTGCCTTTCATATCATTTCTGAAACGGCGCGACCGGAACCTGTCATCGGGTTGACCCAGGTTGGCGACGACGAGTTCGTTACCAGTCCCTTCCACCTGACCCGCGAAGCTCGCATCCTCGTGCGTGCGACCGGCGAGCAGGTCAGTCAGGAACGCGAGTTCGTCGACTTCGGTTGGATCGAAAGCGTCGGCGACTTCGAGGAAGTCTGGTCGATGTCCGGAGACTTTTCCTATCCGGCCGGAGGTGCGCGAAAGAACCGCCTGATCGAAGAGGTCATCACGCTTCCTGCAGGCAACTACTCCCTTTGCTATTTCACAGACGACTCGCACAGCTACGATGACTGGAACACGGACGCACCGTTCGATCCCGACTTCTGGGGCATCTCCATCGCCGACGTCGAGAACAGCGCGTCACCGGCCATCGTTCCGGGACATACCGACGACCGCCGGGCCATCGTCAGCATCACTCCCGTCGAGAGCGACGAGCACATCGTCCGCCGCTTCGAGGTCACGGATCCGTTGCAGGTGAAGATCCTCGCCGTCGGTGAAGGCACGCGGGGAGAGATGCACGATTTCGGTTGGCTGGAACGCTCCAGCGACGGCCGCGTCGTTTGGGAGATGGAGTACGAGTTCACCCGGGAAGCGGGCGGCGCCCGAAAGAACCGGGAAGTCCGGGAGACCCTGTCACTGGAGCCCGGTCGCTACGAACTGCACTACCAGACGGACGGATCCCACGCCTTTGGCGACTGGAACGCGTCGCCGCCGCGGCGCCCTCACTTGTGGGGGATTACGTTGGCGGAGATCCCGAAGTAGGGGACGGTCCAGCTCTCAAGAGGATGCCAGGATGCTGTGCTTCTTCGTCTCCGACCTTCACGGTCATGTTGACCGCTACGAGAAGCTGTTTGCTGCTGTTCTTGAGCAACGGCCCACTGCGGTGTTTCTCGGAGGAGATCTCCTGCCCAATCCTTGGGTTGCCGCCAACGTTGTCGAGCCTCGCCATCGGGACTTTGTCCACGGCTTTCTCGGGACCGAGTTCGCCCAGCTCCGCAGTGTTCTAGGGGCGGAGGCCCCGCGGGTCTTTCTGATTCTAGGGAACGACGATGGTCGCTTCCAAGAGCCGTCATTTCTTTCGCTGGCGGCTGCCGGCTGTTGGGAGTATGTGCATGATCGTCGCGTCGCCTTCTTCGATTGGACCGTCTACGGATACTCCTGTGTTCCGCCAAGTCCCTTCCAGCTGAAGGATTGGGAGCGCTACGATGTCTCCCGATTCATCGATCCTGGGTGCGTAAGTCCGGAGGAAGGGATGCGCTCGGTCCCGGTTTCGCCGGAGGTGGCGCGGTACGCCACCATTGCCAAGGACTTGGACTCGCTGGTAGGGGAAGACGACATGACGCGGGCTATCTTCCTCTTTCACGCTCCGCCATATCAAACGGATCTGGATCGAGCGGCCCTCGACGGAATGACGGTCGACCATGCTCCTCTGGACGTCCATATTGGGAGCATCGCGGTCCGGCGGATGATCGAGTGCAGACAGCCCTACCTGAGCCTCCACGGGCACGTCCACGAGGCGCCCCGTATCACGGGCCAGTGGCGAGGTCGCATCGGGCGGACCCAACTATTCACCGCAGCTCACGATGGGCCGGAACTTGCTCTCGTTCGGTTCGATCCCGCCGCCTTGGATGCGGCAGAGCGGACACTGCTTTAGCCGGATTCCCCTTTTAGAACGAGTCGTTGGGCCCGGTCGGTGATGGCGTCGATCTTGATCGCGAAACTCGTACGCCGCTCGATATCCGAGTCCGTCACCCAATGGAGGTCGAGCAGACCGGGGCTCTGATAGCCGGTGCGGAGAAAGTTGATTTCCGCGAGGGATTGGCTCCAACCATCGAGCCAGAGCTTGAGATCCCTTTTTTGCTCTGCGTCGCCCATGTGGTGGAGAAGGAGGTCGATGTCACTTCCCGGACCGGCTGTTCCGTTCTTCGTGCTTCCGATGAGGTACAGTCCGGCGATTCCGAATTTCTCGCCGTCGAGCTCCATGCCCAGACGCTCCGCCATCCGGAGCCGCCACTGCCAGTGGTTTTGCGGGGTGTAGCTTTCGGGGATCGGTTCGCCCGATGTGGGACGTCCTCCTTCCTCCCCACTTTCCGTCGGCGATCCGAATACTCCCACCGCCTCGTCGATGTCGGCGTTCATCAGGATCTGAAGAATGCGACCGTTCGTTTCGCGAGGAATCTCGATCACTCGGACGGTCTCGTCCAAGTGTTCGCACTCGGGAAGGATGTCCGAGAGAAGGTTTCGGCTTCTTCGAAGGAAGCCTTCGTTGAACACGGTGTCCGGGTCGTCGGGGTAGAGCGGGAGGTAGCGGATGCCCGCTTCGACAAGATCCTGGAAGAAGTGGGTCCCGAAGGAGAGATCTGGGACGTAGTTTCCCCGCTTGCGCGCGATCTCGATCAATACGGCGGTGTTGTTGATGTCGGAATAAGTGACGCTAACGCCGAGCTTGATGTCACCACGGCTTCCCCAGCGTCCGGGTCCCATGAGGATGAACTGCCGTTTCGGAAGAACCTTGTTCAGTCCCCGTACCGCACCGCCCACATCACGAAGAAGTTCGAGACTCGCCAGTTCGGCGTAGCGGTTGGGATCGACGTACACGACGTGGGTGATGTCGGGTACGCGCCCATTGGAGACGAACCGGTTCGCACTGAAGAGGATCTGATTGCGGGGGAGATCGCGCGGGATCGGGCTCGGTGAACTCTCTAAGGAATAGCTCTGGGGACGGCATTGCAACAGGTAGAGGTTATCGCCGTCCGAGGCAAACTCGACGTCGACCGGGGTGCCCATCTTCGTCTCCAGGAGTTGGAGGATGGTACGGATCCGTTCGAGAAACGGCGTGTCTCCGAGGAGTCCATCGAAGGTGACGACGAAGTCTGCGCTTTCCGTATCAGGAAGGAGGCCTACGGGGCGGCGTAGGTGGTTGCTTTCAACGATGGAGACGACGCGACGTAGGTGTGGATAGTCCGTTCCGCAGAGGCGGAGAATCTCGGCGACGTCCATCGTCTCGAACCGGTTCGTCCGCAGGTTGATGACGTCAATTTTGCGCGGTGAGTACCGGACGATCTCGTCGACGCTGGCGTTGACACGTAGGGTGGGTTGGCCTGGTGCGATCAGGACCGGGTAGTCGTCGGAAAGCCTGTCCACGGCCCGCGTGCCGAGACCCGGAACGAGCCGAACCAGTCCGTCGTTCCGACGGATGCGGGGAGACCAGCGGAACTCGTTGTTGCTGAAAGCCACTCCGGAATAGGCGGGGAGGAAGAAATCGCCGACTTTCGTTCCCACCACCTCCTGGATCATGATCCCCATCTCTTCGTGCACGTCGAGAAGGCCACGCTCGGCTCGGTAGCCGATCGGATCGGGGCCGAAAGTAGACGCGTAGACCTCTGCGATGGCATCGAGAAGGGCGGCGAGCCGCTCCGTCCGGGTGCCCTGGTTGGCGAGGAAGAGACTCTTGTACTTCCCGGAGAAGGAGGACCCGGTGCGGTCCTCGAGAAGGCTGGAACTCCTCACGATGATTGGTCGATCACCCAGGTCGTCGAGAGCCACGGAGAGACGGCTGCGAATGTCAGGGGGGAATGCGGAGTGCTTGAAAGCCTGGATCAGGTGCGGGTAGCCCTGTCGAACATGCTCGATCGTGTCATACTTGCGAACGTACACGTCCTCGAGGCTGTTGAAGCGAATGAACTCGAGGATCCCGTCCGAGGCGATGTACCAGGTCTTCGGCGCCTGTACGCCCTGGAGGAGAGACTCCTCGGTTTGTCCCCTTCGGACGACCTGGGTGGCGAGAAAGAGCCCCGCGCTCTTGCCCCCCAGTTTTCCATGGCTTCGGGAAGGGTGGATGACTTTGGGGAGGAGGTCGTGGAAATCCTCTACTTCAACGAATCCTTTGGCCGTGTTAATGAAGTCGACCTGGTCGGTGAAGCAACGTCGAAGCAGGGATACCTTGAGGCCCGTGCTGAGAGGAGAGGGAAGGGTCCCAGGATCGAGTGCGAGAGCTCTGTGGCGCTCGAGAGCGTCGGCTACCTCGCCGATCGAGGTCGCCGGGTCCTCGAGTACGTCGGCCAGAAAGCTTGTCCGATCCTCACGAATCCAACGTTGGACACAGTCGGTAATTTCGTCGTCCGAGAGGTGGAGCGAGGCACACTCGAACGTCTCATTCGTGAATTCAGTCGCGTCCGTCGGTCCAAAGCGGAGGCTTGGACGGTTCTCCGCGGTCATCGAGTCCTCCGGATCGGTTACCGTCGGCCCGAGAGCGCGGAGGAGTCTTTCACTTCCGGGGTATCCGCTCCAGCAAAGGTGATTGACCATTCGGCGGGTGATCCGGGCAAGAAGCTTCTCGTCGGCGTTCCTGAGAAAGTCGACGATTACTTTCCAACGGTGATGCCCAACGGATTGAGTCTGCTTGGTCGCTTCCTGCCAGCTTGCGAGTGCTGAGCGAAGGCGTTCTTGGCTTAGCAAATGGCCGATCCGCTCCGCAATCGAGTTGATCAGTCGCTGCTCGTCTTCGAGAAAGGGGCCGATGTCGGCGGCTGGCTTCTTGTGCGTGTAGAAGACCTCGACCAGTCCTTCGGGCTCTCCTTCTACGATGATCTTCGCCTCTTGGCGCCAGAGGGACTCTTCGAAGTCGAGCGGCTGGAAACACTGGTCTCCGAGGGTGATCCTGGCTCTGCACTCCTCAGGGTACTGCCATCCCTCCGGGATTCTGGCCACGATCTTGTCCATGGCTTCCCCCACGGACGCGTCCGGGACGTGAAGGATCTCGTCCACGCGGTAGAGACAGGTGAGTTCCTTCGCCCGCTCCCGGAGGTCGCGCAGGATCTCATCCAAGGGTTGGTCGTTCGTAGTCATCGTGTCTCTGTCCGACTGCGAACACCCGAGGACCCGATCTTCCAAACGGCGCCCCGTCGCCTGTGCCCGTCGACTCCGATCCGAATCGGTGTCCGGACGTGCCGAACGTACTCGTCCTCGTGCACGACTTCCTGCGCAGCAAGCCAACGCCAGTCTACTCGAGCCTCCTCCGAAACGTTCACACTGAGGTAGAGGACTCCGAGACTCGTGACGTTGTGAAAGAAGTGGGACCCTTGGCTACCCTCGGCCCAGAAGTTGGGTAGGGAGACCTCGACGATGGCCCGGGCCCCGTCGATCTGTTCCCAGCGAACCGGGATGCCTCCCCAGGGGTCGGTTGTCCCCCAGCGGCCAAACCCCACAAGGAGGTAGGGGCGTTGGTCGGCGCAGAGGGCGGCATTCCTCTCGGCCACCTGAGCAGCGATTTGGACGGTTGAGCCCGGATCGAAAGTCTCCGGGCGAAGGTAGACAATGTCTTCGATCTCGTCGAGATAGCCGTTTCCAATGGCAGACCGGCACGTCAGAAGTAGGCTATCGTCGTCGAGGCTCGTTTCCTCGATCTCGACTTCCTCCCCGGTCACGACCATCGGGCGGACCTGTAGGAGGCCGAGGAGGGGGCGTTCCCTCTCCGGGCTCCAGTCCACGACCAGCTCGATCTCGACGTCGACTTCGAACGCCTTGTGGCATAGACGAAGGACTTCTCGGAGTGCTTCGTTGAACGACTGGGACGAGGATCGTAGGAGGGGAGCGAAGTCGAGTACCCGGGGCCCGGAACGCGCGATCCCCGGGGTCATTCGGTCAGAGCCGGAATCCCAGGTCGAGGCGAGTCGCTCAAGTGAACCGTCGAACTCTGCGTCCGCCAAATCCGCCTCGACGAGGTGCTCGGTCTCAGTCGTCGGGTCGAAGACGGGCGGTTGACCCATGCGAACGGCCCAGAAACGGTTCTGGGATTGGCGCAGCAGGTCGCGGTTCGATCCAAAGGGTGCGGGCTTCCGAGGATGTGCTGGAGAGTAGGTCCAGCATGCACCGCCATCCACGATCGTCTTGCCGAGGCCCAGGGCGAGGCTGAAGACGCCATCCTCCGGTTGGACTCCATCGGGCGCGTAATAGTGAAAGCTTCGGCCGACGGCACTCAGTGTCGGGTAGAAGCGCTCCCAACGACGGCTGCCGACGACTTCCTGCACGAGGACCGCCATCTTTTCCTCTGAGACGGAACGCCCTGTTCTTCGTGCGTACGCGCGGGCGGCTCGGAAATAGGTCGAGGCATAGACCAGCTTGATGGCTTCGACGAGCTTCCGGAATCGCTTTGCCGGGTCTGGCTGATCGTTCGGAGTCATCTTAGTGGCGTAGATTCCGGCATACGGGCGTGCGAGGGCGTCCTCGAGAAGGCTCGACGAGCGTATCGCTAGCGGCTTACGAACTCCGTCGATCAGGCTCTTGAGGTCACCCACCACTTCGGTCGGGAGCGAGGCCCGCTGGAAGGCGAGTGCGATCTCCGCGTCCTCGAGATCGGTTTGGGCGATGCCCCCAAGATCGTTGCGTTCGATGAAGGCATCGAACAAGTCCGTTCCGAGAGCGACCGTTTGTGGAACGCGGACCTCAAAGGCGGTGTCTGCTGTCCGCGTTTGCGCGTGGCTCAGTACGTGGTGGACGAAAAGAAGGCCGGAACCCTTGCCCCCGATCTCGCCGCCTCCGATCTGGCCGAATGGCAGTCCAGATCGGAAGAAGTCCCGGTCGAACGGAGGGACCTTTGGGGATTGGTTATCCAACGCGGTTCCTTTTGGGGGAGCGGGAGGACACTGCGGCTCGGTCAGTACCCTCCCGGTCGTTCCGGATGCGGTCAGACCCAGCCGCGGTCGTGACAAGCTTGGACGACCCGGCTGATAGCAATGATGTATGCCGCATCGCGCATGTACAGGTTTCGCTGCTTCGCCAGGCGGCTCACGCCAAGGAATGCGTGGGTCATCTTGACGTCGAGCTTGCCGAGCACTTCATCCTTTTCCCAATAGTAGTTCATATTACTCTGGACCTGCTCGAAATAGCTGCACGTGACCCCGCCGGCATTGGCAAGAAGATCGGGAATCACGAAGGTCCCGCGCTCTCTCAGCACAAGATCGGCCTCCGGCGTGGTCGGTCCGTTGGCTCCTTCGGCGATAATCTTGACCCCACCATGGATCCTCTCGACGTTGTCGGCACGGATTTCGTTCTCCAGTGCGGCGGGGATGAGGATGTCGACCTCCTGTTCGAGCCACGCCTCTCCCGGCAGACGCTCATAACCAAGGCTGGCTGCTTTTTCTTTGTCGATTCCACCGAATCGGTCGGAAATGCTTCTGAGTTCATCGAGCCGGATGCCCTCGGGCTTGCGGTAGGCGTATGAGGTCTGGTCCTGCTGATCCCAGCAGGAGACGCAGAGGACCCGTCCACCAATTTGGTCGTAGAGTTCGATCGCGTGCTGGGCCACGTTGCCGAAGCCTTGGACAGATGCCGTGGTCTTGTCGGGACGCACGCCCATTTCTCGCAGCGCCTCGCGCATGGTGAAGACCACTCCGTAGCCGGTGGCCTCCGTACGGCCAAGTGATCCACCCATGGAGACGGGCTTTCCTGTAATGAACCCTGGGGCCTTCGAGCCGGAGATGGTCTCGAACTCGTCCAGCATCCATGTCATGTGCTGGGCCGAGGTCATCACGTCCGGCGCGGGAACGTCAATCGATGGCCCGACGTTCTTGACGACCTGTCGGACCCAGCCGCGACAGACTTGCTCTTGCTCTCTTTGGCTGAGGTTGTGGGGGTCGCACACGACGCCGCCCTTCGCTCCGCCGAGGGGGATGTCCAAGGTTGCGCACTTCCAGGTCATCCACATCGCAAGTGCGCGTACGGTGTCCTGGGTTTCCAGCGGGTGGAAGCGGATGCCGCCCTTCGAAGGACCCCGCGCGTCGTTGTGTTGGACCCGGAACGCTCGGAAGACCTGCACCGTCCCGGAGTCCATCCGGACTGGAATGGCGAAGGAATACTCGCGGAGAGGATCGCGCAGTAGTTCGCGGCTCGCCCCGTCGAGTTCGATCATGTCGGCCACCCGGTCGAACTGGCTCTGGGCCACAGTAAAGGAGTTGTAGGCTTTGTTCTTGTTCGTCATGGCAGGTCATTCCCTCCCGAGTCCCGCAGGACAGCAATGTGCCAGTGCATTGAGCCCTGTTTTGGGCTCCCACCCAAGTAGGTAATGTTCCGTAGCAATCCGTCGCGTTTGTCGCGAATCCTGCGCTTCCGGGTCCACGACTTCTCCTCCCTGTCTGGCGACTGGAGTATCGTCGCGACTCTCTCAGCCAGGTTCCCACATCGAGTCGATCGGAACCGCATAGAGATTCTTATCGAAGGGGAGTGTTTCGTGGCCGGTGTACAGAGTCAGACGTCGTCCTTCGAACTCGTGAAGTGAGGCAGTGGGCCGCTGTCGCGGATTTCTGCCACGTCGTGACAGATTTACAAGGTCTGATCCGACGCGGCTGGCCAGGCGACTAGACGTTATTTGCTTGGTAGCTAGTAGCTTACCGCGTCGTCTGAATCTTCCTCACCGCAACGCCACTCTCCGTAGTCACCCGCACGAGATACATCCCGACCGGCAGATCCCGATTCCAATCCACCGTCAGGTCATGGGCTCCCGCAGAGAACGTCCCGTCCGCCAGCACGTCCAACCGTCGTCCATGAATATCGAAGACCTCGGCCTTGACGGGCCCGGCCTCTGCCAACTCGAACTGCATGGCGAAGTGATCGCGAACGGGATTGGGTGCGATGCGGAAAGCCAGAGCGTCTTGTGCGGAACCCTCGCCGACAACGTCGGCCGGATCGAGCAGCGAGTAGTCCCACATGCCGCGGCCGAAGGTGCCAAAGCGGACGGAGTTGATCTCCGGAACCCACTCCACGCTCCAGTAGGTGGTCAAGGGAGCCTCGGTTCCCATGATGCTTTCCCATTCACCTGCGGACTCGTCATAGCGGTAGGCGCCGACTTCCGTGGCCGCAAAAAGCTGATCGTTGTTCTGGCCGCCGAGGACGAGTTCATAGACCAACGTGTTGGGGAGACCGTCGCCGATTCCTTCCCACGTCGCTCCGCCGTCGGTCGTCTTCCAAACGGGATGTCCGAGGTAACCGCTGCCTCCGATGTAACAGAGGTCGCGGTCGTTGGGTGACGGCTCGACGGTCGTTCCGTGGAACCAGTGACCGTTGGGTCCGCGTGTCGGGTTCGTGAACGTGACGCCGTGGTCATGGGAATACCAAATCTGTCCATCGTCCTGAACGGCGTACCAGTAGTCGGTGTCCGCGAGTGAGATCGACAGACCGGAGAGCGTCGCTCCTCCAAAGTTCTGCGGAAGCATCGTGATGTCGAAATGGTAGCTGGTGCCGATCTTGTCGTACTTGTAGATCGCTTCGCCAAGGAAGTAGAACGTGCCTTCGTCATCGGGATCCGCACACAGGGGCGGCAGCCACAGGTGTTGCGAAGTCGGGAAGTCCCCGATGTTGGCCAGTCCTTGCGGTGCGTCCTCGAACTTCTGCAGCAGGATGAAGCCGGGATAAACCGAGAACAGCAGATTGTGATCCCGGTTCGTCGAGACCATATGCGCGTAGTCGCCGCTGATCAGCTGATCGAAGGCGAGGTAGGGCGTGCCGGATCCGGGCAGCGACTGCTGATAACCCTGGTCCTGCGAACCGCCCGCGACGAGGTAAGGATCACTGCCGCTGGTGTAAGTGTCGTAGTACTGACTGATCCCGATGCCGTACAGACAAAGGTTCTGCACCGTCGCGCCATTGTCGTAGGAAACGTAGGTTCCGCCGTCCGTATTGAAGAAGATGGCGTCGTTGGAACCGACCATCTTCGAATCGAGACCGCGAATGTCGGCGTGCAGCTGGTTCGCGGGATCGCCGTAGTAGGCGCCCCACGTGTTGATGACGGAGAAGTTCAGTCCGCCGTTTGTCGACCGCCAGCACTCGACGCCGCCGTAGAAGACGACATCGGGGTCGGAGATCGAACACGTCATCTCCGTCCAGAAGTCTCCCGGTGTGTGGCGATAGCTCCACGTCGTTCCGCCGGCGCCGGACTGGTACAGCTTCCACGTACCTGCCTCCTGGACCATGGCGAAGAAACTCGGACCACCGGCTTCCGATCCTGCGAGGATGACGCCGCTGACGTTTCCGGTCGTGGGAAGAGTTCCGACGTTCGAGAAGTTGAGTCCCTGGTCCGTCGAGACCTGAAGCGTGTTCCCACTTAGGACGTAGAGATCCCCGCCGGTCTGGCGATCGATCCAAATGTCCGAACGCGGATTGCCCGGAAACACGTGTCGCAGTTCCCACGAGAAACCACCGTCCTGCGAACGGTAAAGAAGGAACCCATAGTCGAAACCGCCGCCGCCGTCCCAGATGTCGCGCGCGCGGGTCATCATGTACACGCGCCGCGGGTCCGAAACGTCGCGGACCATGCGGATGGCCTCGTAGAAGTCCTCGGCCAAACCGCTCGGAACGAACCAGGAGTCGCCGCCGTTGGTCGTCGTGTGAAGTTGGGCGAAGCCGCCCTCGGAGGCGAGAGTATGGACCGTCTCGGGATGTCCGTTCCCGGCCGGGACGACCAGGACCTGGTTCGATTCATAGCCGAGTGCGTCCGAGATGGGCGCCCAGTCGCTGCCGTCGATCGGGCTGCGCCAAACGCCGCCATTGGCCGAGCCGACGTAGAGCGTGGATCCGTCGGCCGTCGGGCAGGCGGTGCGTGAGTGGCCGGCCTGATTGGCCGAACCCACCTCGGTCCAGCTGTTCGTCGTGGCCCCGCGCTCCATCTGCGTGTAGCGCTCGAGTGCCAGGGCGGTACGGTGTCCGCGATCGATGGCCCGCCAGTCGACGCCGGGCGCTTTGTGCATGGACTCGATCCACTCGGCCCGCGCCTGCTTCTGCTCTCGCCGCTCGTCCTGATGTAGGGCCAGTTCGGTCGGGCTGGGGAGCGTTCCCGCCATGGCGGCCCGAACCTTGACGTTGGGCTCAACCATCGGGACCGCCTCGACGACCCCGATGTGATTCGGATCGGGCTCGGGAGCGTGGGAGTCAAACGTGGTGGGTGCCACACAAGCAGTTGCAAAGACAGCGGTTGCGGCGATGAGGCGCATGCCGACTCCTTAGGAGTGAGAGCCAATTTCGTCCGAACGCAGGCGATTCGGGCATTCCAGCATGGAGTATACCACGCTGGGAGATCCGGTTACGGTCCACTAGTCCAGGTAGGTCCGAATCCAGTATTCCTGCAGATCCTGCATGGCTGGGACCGTCCACCGCGATCCGGCCTCGGCGTTGAGAATCAGGGTGAACGCGACGGCCTCGCCGTTTGCATCCTCGACGTAGCCGGCCAAGCTGCTCACCCTCGTGTCGGAAAGAGTGCCCGTCTTGGCCCAAAGGACCGGGGGTGAATCTCCGCGGAAACGATTCCTCAACGTGCCGGGCTGGCCGGGGCCTGGAAGGCCAAAGAGCAGCTTCGGTTGCCAAGCGAGGTCATCCCAAGCCCGAACCAGGAGTTCGGTCACTCCGGCCGCGGTCAGTAGGTTCTCTGTGGAAAGCCCGCTTCCGTCGGAAAGAGCGCAGCCTCGGCACTCGGTGGTGTTTTCTCGCAGCCAATCCGTCAGCGCCCGTCCGGCGTCCTCCATGAAAAGCGATGCAGACTCCGTCGCCGCGGGCTCGAGAGGCGAACCGCCGGGGTACGCCGAACCGGGGCCGAGATGTGACGAACTCTGGTCGCCCATCGAGCCGGGGTTTCCGTTCGCCAATCGCGCGTCGAATCGCTCCCGGTGGACGGCGAGCGCCAGCTGGTTCGCGATGAAGTTGGAGCTGTACCGATTCATGCTGGTCAGGAGTTCCGCAACGGGAAGCGAGGGAAACTCCATCCAAACGTCGTCGGGAGCCGTACCGGCGGCGATCTCGATCGGTCCGTTGACCTCGATCTCGAACTCTCGCAGGAACGAAAGGAAGAGAGAGCCTACGAAAGGCAGGGGATAGCGGGCGCGACGGTAGACGTTGTAATCGGCCGTGCCCATCGGCAGGCGGCCGGTCAGACGAATGACCTCCAGCGGTTCGCCGGAGAGGCGGAAACTTCCCACGACCGGAGGCGCCGTCGGGTCGTTCGTCTGAATCTGATGACACCACTCTTCGTAGCGCATCCCTTCGACGGTCGGGTCGAGGTCGACGTGAAAATCCTGTGAGGTGCCGGGAGCCGCCGTCCGCAGTCGATTGTCGACTTCGAAGTAGCCCAGGTCGTAGGGATCACCGGAAACGATGGCCCGCTCGCCGGTCTTCGGCGCGGACGTCAGTCGAAGGACGTGGCTGTTGAAGTTCATCGCCACGCCGGAAGGCCGCGCGGCGTACGACCGGTCCGAGCCACCCAGGCTTTCCCCGGCCGTCGGGTCGTCGAGAGGAAAGCCGGAAGCATGAATGATGAGCCGGCCATCGACCTGCCGCAGTCCTGCCGAGCGCAGGCGGTGGCAGAGCAGCCACAGCCGTTCGCTGACCAGGAATGGGTCGCCGTCGCCGGAGACCCAAAGGTCGCCGCTCAGGACTCCCGCCCGGAAGTCTCCGGTTCGGTGAACCCGCGTTTCGAACGTGTAGTTGGCGCCCAGCACGTCCAGCGCCGCGGCGGAGGTGACGAGTTTGGTCACGCTGGCAGGTATCAACGGCTTTTGTGCCCCGACGGAGACGGTCGGACGTCGCGTCTCTTCCTCGAGGGGGACGAACTGGAGCGCGAACTTCAGCCCCTGGCCCCGATCTGAGCCCAGAAGTTCCTGAACCTCGGAAACCAGCTCTCGCGGGCCGGCGATGGGGGAGGTGGCCCAGAGCGCCGTCAGTCCGACGGAAAGTCCGAGGATGTGGGCGGCGCGGCGCGCACGAGTGAATCGATTCATGGTCTCCCCTGTAAATTAGGATCGGCGGGGCGTCGGCGTTTCTGCGCGCCCGTCCCGAGAATCTTTACGGTGCGTCTCTGGATGTGCAACTCCTCGATCTCATGGGTCCGGCTTCGGAACGATTATTCAAGGGTGAGGTCCGGCCGATCCCGCGATACTCTGGGAATCCATTGCGTTCTTCCCAAGAACCGACGGAAACCTTGGAGTCTCCGTCACGTAGTTGTGAGTGACAGAAAGATGCCAGAACACGACCGGGCCTTGACGCGACGCGACCTCGAGTCGCTGCACGAAGCCCTCACATACATGAGAAAGAGGGTTTTCGAGCCGGGCGAGCTGGTTCGGGTTCGCGGAATGATCCAGCGACTGGAAGACATCCTGTTGGATCAGCCGGAGTCCGCCCGCTTTCGCTTGTCGCCACCGGAGCTCGAGACGCTCGACCGGCAGCTGGCGGCGTACACCGAAGCGATGACGCAGCGTGGTGCCTCGCAGGAGTCCCGCGATCAGGCCAGGGAAATCCAGGCCCTGAGGACTCGCATCGGCGGCCGTCCGCCAAGGAAGCGCAGCTGGCTTCAGAAGTTGTTTGGGAAGAGAGACTGACCCGCCGCAATGGGAGACACCATGAAGTTCACGGAAGCCTATTCGATCGGCAAGGCTGTGGAAGCCGGCTGGAACGCGGTCAAACGCGCACCTCTCGCGCTGCTCGTGGCCGCACTGATTCTGGTCGTTCTCGATTCCAACTGCGGGATCGAAGGCGACGACTTCCGTGACGCTCCACGCTGGGCGCTCGAGTACTTCGGGCTCGCGCTGTTTGCCGGCGGAGTTTTCTCCGTTCTCTTCTTCCTCCTCAAGGTCTACATCACGCCGGGCTACATGCGGACCGCGGGACGGGCCGTCTACGGCCAGCGCCCGAACATCGAACGCGTCTTTGGGTCGACCGACCGTTTCCTCGACATGCTGATCTGGAAGATCATTCGCAATGGACTCATGTTGCTGACCGTCATCGGCCTCATCATCCCACTCATCCCTCTGGGACTGGTCGGAGGCGTGACCGCGGCCTTCGGACACGAGTTGTTCGACAGCGTGCAGGGAGCGGGATGGGTCCTCGTGCTCTTCGCCATGCTCTACGGTCTTTTCGTGGCAGTGCCCGTGCTCGTCTACGTGGAATCGGGCCTCTTCTTCGGTGTCTTTCTGGTCTCGCTGGAAGGGATGTCCGCGACCAACGCTCTCAAGGAGAGTTGGCGCATGGCCAAGGGGAACCGCCTCTGGTTGATCGTCTATCGCCTCGCCCTCTTTGCGGTATCGATTCTCGGTCTCTTCGCCTTCGTCGTCGGCGTCGTCGCGACGAAAGCCATTGCCGATGCGGGAATGGTCGGGTCCTTCCTCGCCTGGAGGAAGAACGGCTGGCCCCCGGCTGCCTTCGGTGATGTCGCGGCACCAGTTCCGCCCGCAGGTCCGTCACCACACCCAGGCGCGCCGGCTCCGGGAATGCCCCCGGTACCCGGCCGTCCGTCGGCGGGGCACACGCCTTCTTCTCCGGGCTCGGTTCCCGAAGGCTCCCAACCTCAGCCCGGCGGCGAGCCTCAGTCTGGCGCTCATCCGCAGGCCGGCCCCCATCCGCAGACTGGCGCGCATCCGACGAACCCGACGCCTCGATTCACGGGAGCGATGCCGCCGCCCATGCCGCCGGCCGCCCCGCCCTCCTTCACATCGTCCGAGCCGGCAGATGAGACGGGAGTCCCGTCAGGTTCCGACTCGCCTCAGAGCGATTCGGTTGGGAAGGGCGAGATGCCGGGAGGGCCGCTGGGTCCGGACTGGGATCCGCTCGAGGACATCCTCAAGGACATGACTTCGGACGATCCGTCCAAGCGCGATGAGGGCGATGACGAAGACCCGAACGGTCGGCGGCCCCTTCCTCCGGTCCCTCCGAAAGGAAGCCCCGATTAGTGGACCGCGACCGAGGACGGTTACGGACCACGAGCAAGCACTCCACTTTTTTTCCCGAGGGGACGCAACTCTACGGGATCTGACGTCGATGAGTCTTCCGCGGCACCATTGGGTGCTGCGGGAGATTCTGC
The DNA here is from genome assembly GCA_030431975.1 of bacterium. Taxonomy (GTDB): domain Bacteria; phylum Eisenbacteria; class RBG-16-71-46; order CAIMUX01; family CAIMUX01; genus JACKCR01. Next base: position 77,468 of record JAUIHP010000019.1, read on the forward strand.
GTCAGGAGAGGCTCCCGGATACGCGATGGTCTGCGCGGGCTGGGATGTTCGCGCTACACTGCCCGCTTGACCTCGATTCGAGGTGGGCTTCGGAGGTTTGGAACAGGAGTTCTTGTGTTTCGAGAGTCGGATCTGCTGTTGGCCATAGAAACGTCCTGCGACGACACGTGCGCCGCCGTCGTGCGCGGCGATGGAACGCTTCTCTCCAACGTCGTCGCGCGTCAGGCCATCCACGAGGAGTACGTCGGGGTCGTCCCGGAGCTGGCCTCGCGAGAGCACCAGCGTCTACTTCTGCCGACCGTTCGAATGTCCCTGGAAGAGGCCGGAGTCGGTCTCGACGATCTCTCCGCCGTTGCGGCGACTCGAGGTCCCGGTCTGATCGGCTGCCTTCTCGTGGGACTGTCCGCGGCGAAAGGGCTCGCCTTGTCTCGCGGGTTGCCCTTCGTCGGAGTCAACCATATCGAGGGCCATCTCGCGGCCATTTGTGCGGAACAGGAGTGGGAGGCGCCTTTCGTCGGCCTGGTTGCATCCGGCGGGCACACGGAACTGATGTACGTTCCCGAATGGGGCGAGTACCAGCTTCTCGGGGCGACTCGGGACGATGCAGCGGGAGAGGCCTTCGACAAGGTCGCAAAGCTCCTGGGGCTTGGCTTTCCGGGTGGCCCCATCGTCGACCGCTATGCACAACAGGGGAACCCGAAGGCGATTGCCTTCCCTCGGGCCTGGCTCAAGAAAGACGGGCCGTTCGACTTTTCATTCAGCGGTTTGAAGACGGCCGTGAAGTATCACCTGGAGGATGTCGGTTTCTTTGACGAAGCCGCGCCTTCTTCGGAAGAACCGGCAACTTCGGACCCGGATCGGGATGCCTTTCTTGCAGACGTTTGTGCCTCTTTCCAAGCCGCGGTCATCGATGTTCTGGTCGGAAAGTTGGAACTGGCCTGCAAGGAAACGAAGACGAACCGCGTCCTCCTATGCGGAGGCGTGGCCTGTAACGGTGCCCTCCGGGAAGCTGCGGGGGATATGGCCCGGTCGCTCGGGGGCGAGCTCGGTGTTCCCTCGCCGCGCCTCTGCCAGGACAATGCGGGAATGATCGGAATGGCCGCCCTGTCGAGGCTGCGGGCCGGAGAGACGGATCCGCTGTCACTGCCTGCGGTCGCCAATCTCGACGAATTGGTCCTGACCTCGCCGTTCGCCGGCGCGTGAGCGAGTTCGGAAGTGGTTGTTCGGTGTTGGCTTGCCCGTCTCACTCAGTTGAGACCCCGAGGAAACCGATGATAGGATCTGCAGAATCTGGGCCCAGAACGTTGGAAGGACCCGACCCGGGTGACGGCCCACGGACGCGAGAACACAGGGATCGTTTGTACATGAAGCTTTCCTCTCCGGCCCTACGTCGGCTGCCTTCGTGGCTCGTCATGATGGCCGTCGCCGTCGTCTCATTGGTTGTCGCTAACCCGGCCTGGTCCCAGGACTCTTTCGAGCCCAACGACACGCCGGCCCAGGCGCACCAGATCACGCAAAGCGGAGTTCCGATCGAGTCGTGGATTTCTTCGGAAAGCGACTCGGACTGGTACGTCTTCGAGCAGGCCGAACAGGGTGCCGTGCGGATCCAGTTGACGAGCCTTGCTCCTGAGGTGGACTACGACGTCTGCGTCTACGCGAGCGCGACAGACAGCTTGTGCTCCGACAACCCTGACAACGACGACGAAGACATCCAAGCCACGGCTACGGCGGGGGTCTACTACATCCAGGTCTACCCGTGGAGCGGGTTCAGTAGCGACTCCTACATTCTCACGGTCGACTTCATTGCTGGGAGCGGAGGCAACGAACCTCCGTCGGTGACCGTGACCTCCCCGGCCGGCGGGGAAAGCTACACGGGCGGGTCGACGCAAAGTCTGAGCTACGTCATCAGCGACAACGACGGGGACTCGCAGAGTACCACCTGGGAATACTCCACCAACGGAGGCTCATCCTGGACCGTCATCAGTAGCGGCACGAGGTCTGTCGGTTCGCATACCGAGTCGTGGACGGTTGCCAACGTGGAAACGTCCAGCGGACGCATTCGCGTCACCGCGAACGATGGGCAGGCGTCGGGAAGCGGCCAATCCAACGCTTTCAGCATCACGGTTCCGCAGTCGGGCAACAACACCCTGGCACTAGGCGCGGCCAGTGGAGAAGTGGGCCAGACCGTTACGATCAATCTCGACCTCGACAACGAAGACACGGTCAAGGGACTGCAGGTCGACGTCACGTTCGACGCTTCGAAGGTCGCGTTCACGAACGCGACGACTGCCGGAAGAACGTCTCAGTTCGACATCTCTTCGAACACGGTCTCCACAGGTCGCGCCCGCGTCGTGCTCTTCACGGAGTCCACACCATCGTCCGTCCTGTCCGCAGGCACGGGCGCTGTGGCGCAGCTTTCCTTTTCGTTGGTCAGTTCCGGGACGAGCACACTCAATATGTCCGGCGCAGTGCTGTCGAGCGAGACGGGAACATCCCTCTCCGTGGACGCGAGCGACACCGGTTCGGTCACGGCGACGGGCGGCGGACAGGACCTGGCTGTGAGTCTCGTCGCGCCGACGGGAGGCGAAGTCCTGAGCGGCGGCAGCATCCAAAACGTTCAGTGGGTGGCCACGGGCGGATCCGGATCGATCACGGTCGAGTTGGAGTATTCGACCAACGGCGGGAGCAGCTGGAACAACATCCAGAACGGTCTCTCCAGCAGCGGAACCTACTCCTGGAGCGTCCCATCCGTCTCGACGAACAGCGCACGGGTCTTGGTTATCGCCTCCGACGGATCGACCACGGCTCAGGACGAGTCGTCCAACTTCACCATCAATACGAGTTCCGGAGGCAATGTCGTTTCCGTGGGATCGGTCTCCGGCGGAAACGGCGAAACCGTTCCCCTTTCGCTCAGTGTGAACAACGATGACACGGTCAAAGCGCTGCAGCTCGATCTAGACTTTGATCCGGCGGTCGTGTCCTTCTCGTCCGCAGTGCCGACCGGACGGGGTGCGGCGATGGAGGCCGATGCCTCGACGGTGTCCAGTGGACGCGCCCGCGTTGTTCTCTACTTCGACGATACGCAGACGCTGGGAGCCGGGAACGGAACGGTTGCGAATCTCAACTTCCGCCTGGTCGGTGGGCTCAACGCACAGTCCACGATCACTCCGGTCAACCTCGTGCTGTCGGATCCGAACGCGAACTCCCTCGCCGCGACCGGGCAGGCCGGAGTGGCCACGGTCACGTCCGGGCCCAAGGGTGCGCCGGAAGTCCAGGTGTCCGTGCTGAAGAACCCGGGTTCCAACCGAGTCCTCGACATTCATGTGCTGGTCGAGGGGGGATCGGGCAGCACTCCGTCGGTGACGGTCGGCGGCGCGGCCGTGACGATGGCGGGTGCGGGTGGCCTCTTCAAGGGGCAGTTCTACGTGACGAGCGACGTGAGCAGCGTAACGGTCAGTGCATCGGACACGAACGGAGTCGGGACGGGTACCGACTCCAAGACGGTGAGCTTCTAGTGTCCGCGATGGAGTGCCGGTCGAGGCGAAGCCTCAGGAAGGAAAGCGTGAAAACACTCTCGAACAAGAACGGACACCGGGTCCGCGGCACGCGCGGGTTTGCATTCCCGCTTTTGGCCGTTGCCCTGGTCGTGGGTTCGTTTCTGGCCGGATGCGGTGAGCGCGAACGTGTGACCTCGTCGGAGCCGACCGACGCTCCCGGATTCGTCGACCGAGGTTGGAGTTCCTTCTCAGGTGGCGACTTCGAGGATGCTCTGGCCGACTTCACCCAGGCCATCGGACTGGATCCGAACCTCGGGGAAGCGTATGTCGGCCAAGGCTGGTCGCGGCTCAAGGGAACACCGAGCTCGACGAATCTGACCAACGCGATTCTTTCCTTTCAGGATGCGCAGTCGCGTGGAGAGAACGGAGCCGAGGTTCGCGGCGGAATCGCTGCAGCCCAGTTGGGGCTCGGCGCTTCGGCGAACCTGAATCTGGCGATCAGTGAAGCGCAGGCGGCCCGAACCGCAGACGCCGCTTTCCAGTTCGAACACTTCACGAGCTTCGACATCAAGGACCTCTGGCTGATCGAGGTGTTCGCCCGTGCGGCCCAGGGGAACCTGACTTCCGCAGTGCAGCTCGGGAACAACGTCGACCCGACGACACTCGACTCCGGCAACCCCTCCACGTGGGTTGTCGACGGAACCACCTTCAGCACCTTTGAGGGAGCGGCCCTGGCCTACCTGCACGGCCTCTCCGAGGACCACTCAGGATGATGGGAGTAACGAACATGAAAATGCCGAAGGTCGCCGGGATTCCGGCCATCCTCCTAGGAACCTTCCTCGTTCTGGCGACGCAGTCCGTCGAAACGGCGGACGCTGCCCGGATGGCACGTTCGACCGGACTGACCGCGGCGGCGGCGTCCAAGGTCGATCCGCGCCTGAAGATGGCGTTGGCTCAGCCCCGCCATGATGATTCCTACGTGACCTCCGCGGGACGACTGCTTCCGATATTCGGAGAGACGGCTGCGGAACTGACGTTTCCCGTCTTCATCAAGACGGAACTCAACGACGCGGAACTCGCCGAGTTGGGGGTCGCCCGCGACGTTCGAGTCGGGAACATCGTGACCGCCCGCGTCAGCGAACGCGATCTCAACCGTGTGGCGTCTCATCCCGAGGTTGCCGCTGTGGAGGCGGGGTACTGGCTGTCCCCTTCCCTCGATCGCTCGATTCCGGAAACACGTGCCGATCGGGTCAATCAGGCCGGGACCGGGTTTACCGGGGAGGGAGTTCTTTACGGACTCCTCGACGATGGGATCGACATTACGCACGATGACTTCAAGGACTCGAACGGGAACACCCGGATCAAGTTCGTCTGGGACCACTTCGGCCAGGGAACGCCTCCATCTGGATTTAGCTACGGCGTCGAGTATTCGCAACAGCAGATCGATAACGGTCAGGCTTCGGCGTTTCTCAATGAAGGTGGGCATGGTTCCCACGTAGCAGGGATTTCCGTCGGTGATGGATCCTCTTCGGGGGCCGGCTATCGAGGCGTCGCTCCGGATGCCGACATCATTGCCGTCGTCAACGGCGGCTGCGACCTTTTCTGCTACGGCGGTGGGTTCGGTCCTTTCGGCCAACAGACCACGGTCGGCTCTTTGGATGCGCTGACATACTTCGAACAGAAGGCCTCACAACTCGGTCAACCTCTGGTCATCAATCAGAGCCAGGGCGTGACGATGGGACCGCATGACGGAACGACGCTCTTTGAGCAGGCCTACAACCAGTTCATCCAGAACAACGACACCATCATCTGTGTGGCTTCCGGAAACGATCAGGAAGCGGACTGGCACAGTGTCGCAAACGTCTCCTCCGGCGGCAGTGCCACGTTTACGGCGAATCACGAGACGACGCAGTCGGGTCCTCTGGGTGAAATCTTCTTTGAACTCTGGTGGGACACGGGACGTCAGTTCCAGATCGATATCACGACACCGGGTGGAGAGACCGCGAACCTTGACGCGAGCACCGGCGGGAACGTCATGCTGGTCACGAGTTCGCGTCAGGACAGCGTCATCTTTGCGACGACGCAAAGCCATCCTGCGAACCAGCAGGGCAACGCCCTTCTGTGGTTGCGCAACTTTTCCAGCGGAGTCGAAGGCGGCAACTGGCAGGTAAGGGTCAACTCGGTCAGCGGATCCGGACCCGTTCACTTCTACGCCGAACGCAACCAGTTCCAGTTCAAGGTCAACAACGCGAGTCTCGACAACATCGTGGCCATGCCCGGTTCGGCCGACGAGGTCATTACGGTCGGCTCCTACAACACGCGTTTCGACTGGGAGAGCATTGCCGGGGCCATCAACGTTCCGGATACGAACCCGTTGAGCGACATCTCGGGCTTTTCGTCACAGGGTCCGCGTCGCGACGGCGGACAGAAACCGGACATTGCGGCGCCCGGACAGTGGATCATCTCGACCCTGTCGGCTTCGCACCAAACCCAGCAGGCCCTCATCATCAACGATGGCCAGCAGCACATGGCTCTTTCCGGTACGTCGATGGCCGCACCGCACGTGGCTGGAGCGATCGCGCTGATGCTGGAAAAGGACCCCACGTTGACCCGCACCGAGGTCAAACAGATCCTGCAGGACACCGCCCGCCGCGACGGATTCACCGGCGGAGGAACCTGGGACAAGGCGTTCGGTCACGGAAAACTCGATGTCGAGGCGGCGGTCAACGCTGTCGAGGGCGGGACGAAGAACTGTTCGAATCCCGGAGACGCCAACGAGGACTTCTCGACGAACGTCCTCGACGTTGTCGCCACGGTGAACCACGTTCTCGCGATCCAGACGCTTTCCGCCGGCGGGCAGGCCTGTGCCGACCTGGACGGAACGTCGGGCGTTTCCATCGGAGATGTTGCCGCCATCGTCTCCCGCATTCTCTCGTCGGGTCTACCGCGCCCCGCGCTGCAGGCTGCGGCTGAGAATCCGGAAGCCGTCGAGTGGGGCGCAAACCGGGACGGCGCCGGCTTCACGCTGCTCCTCGACCCGGGCCGGGTGGGTGCAGTCGAAGCTGTTGTGGGCTTGCCTCGCGGTTTCGAGCTCGCAGGTGAGCCGGAACTCCAGAATGCCAAGGCGGGAGTCTCTCTGGCTTGGCGGGAGCATCTCGGTCAGATCAAAGTTGCCGCATACGATCTCAAGGGCCGCGCCCTGGGGCTCGGTGATCTGCCTTTGGCCGTCCATCTACCGGTGGTGGCTACCTGGGATGGTGGGCAGTCCGTCGAGGACATGCGGGTCGACCACATTCGCCTCTCCGATCCGCTCGGACGCAAGCTGGTGCTCGCTGAGACGCCGGACTTGGGTGAAGACGCCGAAGGCTCGATCGGAGCCTTGGGCATGGGCGCCCAGGCCTGGCCGAATCCGACCGCCGGTCTGACCCAGATTCGCTACCAACTTCAGGGCTCCGGTCCGGTCGACATCGATGTCTACGACACGGCCGGTCGCCTTGTGCGGTCGCTGTGGGAAGGACATCAGCTTTCCGGTGCGCACACCCTGCACTGGGACGGACGGAACGATCAGGGCCTGGAAGTTCCCGATGGAGTGTACTTCGTCCAGCTGAGCAGCGACGACGCGGAGGAAAGCCGGAAGATCCACGTCGTCCGGTAGAGACTTCCGAGTCGTTCGGTAAAGACTTCCGACCAGCGGGGCTTTTGCCCCAAGTCGGCCATCGAAGTGCGGGCTCTGCCGAGAAAGCAGAGCCCGCTTTCGTTTCCTCGCAACGGGGAAACTTCCATCAACATCGCGTTTTGGCCTCCCGATAGTTCCAAATGTGGGTGCGGGTGAAAACAACCACGAACCGGGACCGTCGATGACAGCACAACCGAATGCACTCCCAGAGGTTCCGCAGATCCTGGTCGTCGAGGACGACCCCGATCTGCGCAAGATCCTTCGCGCGATTCTCATGCGAGAGGGCTACACCGTCCTCACTGCCGGCGACGGGGAAGAGGGCCTGCAGGTCGTGGAGACACAGCAGCCTGATCTCATCCTTCTCGACGTCATGATGCCGAAGATGGACGGGCGGGAACTCTGCCGGATCCTGAAGTCCAATCTGCACACGTCGCAGATTCCGATCATCATGCTGACCGCGATGTCGGAAACGGCAGACCGGATCGGCGGGCTCGACCTGGGCGCGAACGACTATGTGACCAAGCCCTACGAGCAGCGCGAACTCCTGATGCGCGTACGCAACCTCCTCGATTGGGGCAAGCTGCAGCGCGACGCCAACCCGCTGACGGGGCTTCCCGGAAACAAGGGGATCGAACGCCAACTGGCCCTGCGTGCCTCTGGGGATGAGCCGTTCGTCTTCATGTACCTGGACGTCGATCACTTCAAGCCCTTCAACGATTTCTACAGCTATCAGAAGGGCGATCAGGTCATTCGGCTTCTGGCCTTCCTGCTGCGGCAATCTGTCGACGATCTTGGAACTCCGGAGGACTTCGTCGGGCACGTGGGAGGGGATGACTTCGTTGTCATCACGCATCCTGACACGGCGCAGGATGTCGGTGAGCGGATCATCCAACGGTTCGATGAACAGGTCCGTGAACTCTACAACGAGAAAGACCGGATGACCGGCTACATCGAGACGACGAATCGACAGGGGAAGCAGCAACGCTATCCGGTCATGACTCTGACCATCGCTGCGGTCCTTAGCACGACGGCTACCGAGATGCACGTTGCCGAGATTTCCGACTTGGCCGCGGAACTGAAACGATTCGGTAAGACCCAGGCAAAGAGTGTGCTCGTCTGGGATCGCCGCGGCGAGGGGGACTCCTAGCGCATGGTACCGGTTACCGACAACGGCTCTCCGAAACGCCGGATTCTGGTCGTCGACGACGAGGTCTACATCGTTCACATACTGGAGTTCAGCCTGACGATGGAAGGCTATGAGGTCGTGACGGCGTCGTGCGGCGAAGAAGCGTTGCGCAAGGCTCGCGAGTGTCACCCCGATCTTATCGTTCTCGATGTCATGATGCCGGGCATGGACGGATTGGAAGTGTGCCGTCACCTTCGCGAGGACGATGAACTTTCCGCGACTCCGATTCTGATGTTGTCGGCCAAGGGACGTCCCGTCGATCGCGAAGCGGCGATCTCCAAGGGAGCCGACGACTACATCGTGAAGCCGTTCAGTCCCCGCCGTCTCCTCGACCGGATCCGCTCTCTCTTCGAAGAGACCACCCTGGACCGCGCTTCCAACGAGTAACGGGCCCCGACCCGGGGGCTCCGTCATTCCTCTTTTTTCGAAAACAGGGTTCGGCTACGTTCCGAGCTCATGTCGACTCTACTCCGCCAACTTTATGCCGAGGTTGCCCTGTCCACCGGAATGGACCGGCTGCTGAGCTACGCGGTTCCGTCCGAGTTGGAACTCGAGCCGGGCCATCGCGTTCGTGTTCCTCTGGGGCGCACCGAAGCACATGGCTATGTTGTCGGTCTCAGCTCGGATCGTCCGAACTTTCCGCGCATCCGCGAGGTTCTGGCGGTCGAACCGGCAGAACGGTTGGTGCCGGACGAGCTATTGGAGCTGACGCACTGGGTCTCGCAGTACTACCTGGCTCCGTGGGGGCAGGTGATGGAGTCCGCCCTTCCCGCCAACATTCGGAAGGGTGGGTTTCGGGACCGGCGATTCAAGGCAGCGGCCAACGAGACGGGTGGGGAAACCGACACCGACATCGAAACCGAAACCGACGGCAAGACCGACGCCGACAAGAACGTTGAGTCGGATCGAGGTGACGAAACGAGTGAACGCTCTCTCCGTCTCACGGCCGACCAGTCTGCGGCTCTGCAGTCGATTCAGAGCGCTCTCCAGACCGGTTCCTACCGGCCCTTTCTGCTCTACGGTGTGACGGGCAGCGGCAAGACCGAGGTCTACCTGCGTGCAGCCGCCGAAGTTCTGGAACGGGGCGGGCAGGTTCTCTTTCTGATTCCTGAGATCGCCATGGGTGCTCAGATCCTGGCCCGGGTGCAGGCGCGGTTCCCGGAACAGGTCGGTCTCTACCACAGTCAGGCAGGAGCGGCGGAGCGGCGTCGCGTTTGGGTGGGCGCCGGAAACGGTACGCTCCCCATCGTGGTGGGTGCGCGTTCGGCGGTTTTCGTTCCGATGCCGAACCTGCAACTGGTCGTTGTCGACGAAGAACACGAGGCGGCCTACAAGCAGGAAGATTCGCCCCGCTATCATGGCCGCGACGTTGCGATCTATCGGGCTCGCGCGTCTTCGGCTGTGGTCGTTCTCGGTTCGGCGACGCCTTCGCTCGAGAGTTGGGACAACGCCAAACAGGGAAAGTACGAGCGCATCGAGCTCCCGGACCGAATCGACTCCCGGCCCAAGGCGGAGGTCGAGGTGGTCGACCTTTCCGCGGACGACGAAGACGACGCAACCTCGTCCCACAGCTCCCAGGTGTTTTCCCCACGACTCATCTCGCTAATGGGCGAACGCCTGCAACGCGGTGAGCAGACCATTCTGTTTCTCAACCGACGCGGGCATTCGACGGTGGTCCAGTGTGGCGATTGCGGGGAGACGATTTCCTGCGAGAGCTGCGACGTCGTCATGACGTTTCACCGTTCCGATCAAAGACTCCGCTGTCACTACTGCAACTCCCATCGCCGCGAGCCGGATCGATGCGCCGAGTGTGGCGGCGGGCACTTCTTCTACGGCGGGTTCGGAACGCAGCGAATCGAGGAGGAGCTTCAGGACCTGCTGCCACGCGCGCGGGTGGCGCGAATGGACCGGGACGCGATGAAATCCCGAGGTTCGCACGGCCGTCTCGTCGAGGAGATGGAGGTCGGGGACGTCGACATCCTTCTTGGAACACAGATGGTGGCGAAGGGATTCGACTTTCCGCGAGTGACTCTGGTTGGAGTTCTTTTCGCCGATCAGGAGTTCCTGCTTCCGGACTTTCGCGCGGGGGAGCGGGGTTTTCAGATTCTGACCCAAGTCGCCGGGCGTGCTGGTCGAGGCGACCGAGCCGGAAGGGTCGTCTTTCAGACGCTCATGCCCGAGCACTACGTCATTCGTGCCGCAGCCGAGCAACACTACGAGACGTTTGCCGAACAGGAAACCGACTACCGGCGAGATCTCGGGTATCCACCGTTTGGGAGAATCATCCATCTGCTCATCGACGGCGCCAAGGAGGCGCATGTCGAGAACCGTGCCGAGCACATCGCTGAACGTATCAGTGCACGAATCGCCGAGGGCCGGGTCCCCGCGCGCTCGATCGGTCCGGCCCCGATGCCCATTTCCCGTTTGAAGGGACAGTATCGCTGGCACCTCGGCCTCATCAGCCAGTCGGTGCGTGCGCTTCACGACCTCGCGCGTTTTGCCCTCGAGGACAAGCCTCCGCGAGGTCTGTCCGGGACGCGCATCGTGGCTGATGTTGACCCTGTCTCCATGCTTTAGCATTGACGAGTCATGCCGGACGATTGGATGAATGTACGGAAGAACGCATGGACGCACGAGCGCACTAACGGACAGACGCACGAGCGCACAAACGGACTGACGAACGGACGGACGGGCGACGCCTGCGGGTCTGATTGAAGGGAACACTTGGTGACCTCGACTCCACTTTCTTTTGCCGACAAGGAACTCTTTTGCTTCGACAACGACGGGACGCTCTTCCGTTCAGAAGAGGTCGCGAACCCGGCCATCAAGCGGCGCTACGTTTCCTTTGTCCGCTCTCAGGGACTGGATCTGCCTGAGCCTTCCGATGATCGAATTCTCGAGCTGACCGGACAGCCTGGACCTGTCTTCTATCGCGAGTTGCTGCCCGCCGAGTTGGCCGGGAAGTGGTCTGAGTTTCGCGAGATGTGCATAGACGAAGAGGTCCTCGAAGTGCTGGATCGGGGCCGGTTCTTCGAGGGGATCGAGGACCTCCTCACCGCCCTCAAAGAGCGGCAGAAGAAGATTGCCCTGATCACCAACGCCGGCCATCGCTACATTGGAGCCGTCGCCGAGCGCCTGAACTACGACTACTGGCTGGACGGTCTCTACCACTTCGGGAAGGACGGGCTTCAGACCAAGGGGGAGATGATCGAACGCGCCATGTCGGACCTTGGGACGCGCAGCGCCGTCATGATCGGGGACCGCAAGTCCGACATCGAAGGGGCTCAGGCTGCAGGGATTCCGTCTGTGCTCTGCCGCTACGGATTCGGACACCCGGAGGAGTCGGCCGGCTCGGACGTCCAAGTGGACTCTGTGAACGAGCTGACCCGCTGCCTTCTTGACTCCTCGTCCGGCTGAGAAGCTGGTTCCTTCGCCGCGCGGATCTGGGAAGGCCCCACACCCGTGTCTGCGGAAACCCCTGACGATTGGCTTTTAAGCCCGGGAACGGAATCGTCAAACAGGTGTATTCTGTACAGGGACAAACAGTTCGGGCATTCTTGGAGGTTGTCCGGGGTGTGCCTGTCCCACTTCGCCGGTCCGGTCGGGTTCTTGACACTTTGGAGAACCGCCGCCTACTCTCAGGCCGCCGAGAGAGGAACGACTCGGCGTTCCCGCCGGGGAACCGAACCTACGAATAGGAGAAACGATGAGATCGATGCATCGCCTGGTCGCCTTTGCGTGCGGGCTGGTCCTTATTGCCGCATGCGGGAACCCGCACCTCGCGGGTGGAAAGCTCCACTTCGACCAGCAGCGCTTCGAACAGGCCGAAGAGAATTTCCAGATGGCTGTCGACTCCCAGCCCGAGAACGGCGAGGCGTACATGTTCCTGGCCATGGCCAAGGGCGAACTCGGCAAGCACACCGAGGCCGCAGCCAACTTCAAAACGGCCCTGGAGTTCGCTCCTCGACTGGAACAGAACATCACGGACAATCGCGACCACTACTTTGGTGAACTCTTCAACAGCGCGTTGGCCTTCAACGAAAAGGCCGAGGAGTTTGCGGAGTCCGAGGACGAAGCGAACGCCAAAGAAAACTACATGAGCGCGATCGACGAGCTGCAGAAGGCCATGATCTACAAGCCGGAGAGTCCGGAAGCCCACCGGAACATGGGTGTGACCTATTTCAAGGTCGGTGAAGTCGAAAAGGCCATGGCGACGTTCGAGAAGCTCGAGTCCTTCTCGTCCGATGAGGACACGAAGGCGCTTCTTCACACCGTCTACAGCGGGCAGGGCAATGACGCCTTCCAGAAGGCGTTGAATGCACGTGAGGAAGAAAACCCCGACGAATCAGTCAAGCATCTCGACACTGCCCTCACTCTGTACACCAAGGCCATGGCACTGAACCCCGAAGACATCGACACGGCGCAGAACCGTGCCGCGGTGGCGTGGGAACTTGCGGATGCGGACGAGAGCCGGAAGGCGGAACTTCTCGCTGAGGCCCGCAAGGGTTACGAGTCCGTGCTCGAGGTCGAGCCGGACAACACCGAGGTCATCTACAACCTGTCGCTTCTGACGCAGGCCGCCGGGGACTTGGAGGCCGCACTGGACTACTCTTCCAAGCTGGTCGATTCTGATCCGAAAAACGGCCGGTACCACATCAATCGCGGTCGCATCCATGGCTCGCTCGAGGACAACAAGGCGATGTTCGGTGACCTTCTCATTGGTCAGGCACTGGACTCCGGCCAGGAGTTGGATCCCGCGCAGGCGCGGACGTTCGCCGAAGCCCACGGCCCGAGATCACAGCAGCTCGACCGGTATCGCGAGTTCGGCGACCCGGATGAGATCCGCAAGTTTGTCGACACGGGTGGCTCGGCCTACGAAGTCTGGTTCTACTGGGAGCGGGGCAAGTCCTACGCCTTCCAGGGCGGCAAGGAGATTCATGTCACCTCCTTTGCACCGGTTCCGGCCGGCTCCGGTGAGTAGTCGAGCGAACGCCGACTCTCAGCGTCTGAACACAGAAAGGAACTGACGCGCTTTTCTTGCGCGTCCCGGAGGCGTCGTTGTTTGCGGCGCCTTCACTTTTTTATGAGCATGCGAATCTCTCGACTCGACGAGTGTCCTCTGGATCCGATTGCGGGGTGGACGCTGGGTGTTTGCGGCTACGGGAATCAGGGGAGGGCCCATGCCCTCAATGCCCGGGACTCCGGGCTTCGTGTGCTCATCGGGGCGGACGATGCGGATCGGCCGAGTGCAGCCCAGGCTCTTCGCGATGGTCTCGAGGTCGTTCCCTTGATACGCCTCGGTCGCGAAGCTGAAGTCGTGGCCATGCTCGCTCCGGACGATCTGCAGGCAGAGTTGGTCGGGCAGATTCGAGCCGTCGCGACTTCGGGTTCGGATTCTCCGGACGAAGCATCCGGCTCATTGAAAGTTCGGGCCTGGGCTTTCGCTCACGGGTTTTCCCTGGTCTACGATCGTCCACCGTTCGGTCCGACCGATGACGTCTTCGTCGTCGCTCCGGCCAGTCCGGGAGTTCAGGTGCGCACCCGGTACGAAGCCGGCCATGGTGTGCCGGCGCTCCTCGCCATCGATTCCGATCCGTCCGGTCAATGCGAGTCATTGGCCAAAGCCTACGGCACCGCTATCGGCTGCAGTCGCGCCGGGCTCTTGCATTCCAGCGTCCGGGATGAAGTCGACATCGACCTCTTCGGAGAGCAGTCTGTTCTCTGCGGCGGGATGAACGCGTTGACGACCGCAGCCTTCGAGACCTTGGTCGACGCCGGTTATGCGCCCGAGGCGGCCTACCTCGAGTGCGTCCACCAGCTGCGGCTCACCGCCGAACTGGTCGAGTCCTACGGCATCGAGGGGATGCGACGAAGAATCAGTACGACCGCGCTTTTCGGCGATATCTCCCGGGGGCCGCGGGTGGGGACCGCAGAGCTTCGGGAAGCACTCCGATCGATTCTGGACGACGTTCGCTCCGGCGAGTTCGCCCGGGAGTGGTTGGACGTCCGTCGGCAGAATCCGGGATGGGCGCGTCAGGCACCGGGCGAGAACCGGAAGTCCGACCTCGAGGACGCCGGGGAAACGATTCGCGGGCTCTTTCAGGATGACAAAAACGATTGACAGGCTGAGAAGGGCTGGCCTACGGTCCGGGCGGATGGGGCCTTTGTGGTACCTACGTCTCTCCTAACTGGATTCCAGACCACGCGACCGAATCATCCGGAAACGCATCCCCTGAATCGGAACTGCCTCGGGCTGGTCCCGTTACCCACACTCCAACCTACCGAGAATCATGGCTAAGCAGACAGAAATCCCCGAAGAAGAACAGGAACAAGAAGGACGGACTCCCAAGTCCACGGACGCCGGCTCTCTCGACATCAGCGAGATGAAGAAGAAGACCGTGCCCGATCTGATGAAGATCGCCACGGATCTGGACATCCAGGGTGTTGCCGGAATCCGCAAGCAAGAGCTCATCTTCAAGATCCTCGAAGCGCAGACCAATCAAAGCGGTCTCATCTTTTCCACCGGCGTGCTCGAGATCCTGCCCGAGGGCTACGGCTTCCTTCGCTCGACCGACTACAACTATCTCCCGAGCCCCGACGACATCTATGTCTCGCCGTCCCAGATCAAACGATTCGATCTGCGCACCGGCGACACGATCCAGGGTCAGGTCCGTCCGCCCAAGGAAGGCGAGCGCTATTTCGCGCTACTGCGGGTCGAGGCCGTCAACTTCGAACCGCCCGAGGTCGCGAAAGAGAAGACTCTCTTCGACAACCTGACGCCGCTCTATCCGCTGGAGAAAATCGTTCTGGAGACGAAGTCGCGCGACCTTTCGACGCGGATCATCGACCTCCTTGCCCCGGTCGGAAAGGGACAGCGCGGTCTCATCGTTTCGCCGCCCAAGGCCGGTAAGACGATCATTCTGCAGAAGGTGGCCAACGCCATCACCGAGAATCATCCGGAGTGCGTGCTCATCGTGTTGCTGATCGATGAACGCCCGGAAGAAGTCACCGACATGGACCGCTCTGTCGATGCGGAAGTCGTGGCGTCGACCTTCGACGAGCCGGCCGAGCGGCACGTGCAGGTGGCCGAAATGGTCATCGAAAAGGCCCGTCGTCTGGTAGAGCACCAGCGGGACGTCGTCATTCTCCTCGACTCGATCACCCGTTTGGCCCGCGCCTACAACACCGTCGTCCCGCACTCCGGAAAGATCCTTTCCGGTGGTGTCGACGCCAACGCACTGCACCGTCCGAAGCGCTTCTTCGGAGCCGCGCGCAACATCGAAGAGGGTGGCTCGCTCACCATCATGGCGACGGCGCTCATCGAGACGGGTTCGCGCATGGACGACGTCATCTTCGAAGAATTCAAGGGTACGGGTAACATGGAACTCGTCCTCGATCGGAAGCTCTCCGACAAGCGCATCTTCCCGGCCATCGATATCAATCGATCGGGAACGCGTAAGGAAGAGCTGCTTCTGGGTGAGTCTGATCTTCGGAAGATCTGGATCCTGCGGAAGTTCCTTTCCGAGATGAATTCCGTCGAAGCGATGGAGTTCCTCGTCGACAAGATGTCGGCGACGAAGACGAACAAGAAGTTCATGGAGTCGATGAACGCGTAGTCTTCCCGGAGCCTGGCCGGGGACCCACGCCTCCCGAGAGAAACAAAGCGGCCCGGTCGATGTGAACTCGACCGGGCCGTTTTGCGTTTCCGTCAGGGAACTGCGCCGGGACCGGCGTGGGGGCCGACCGGCCCGCCGGGAACTGGGAAAACCCGCTTTGATCGGCGGGGAAGTATCTGTCAGTCGCCCATACGGTTAGAAAGTCGTTCGCATTCAGCTTCTCTTCGATGAAAACCGGGAGTATTCTGGTTTCTCCTGAGGAGGCCATAACTTCCGACCGTGGGGAGGCGTAGAATCGATGCCAGCGGAGAGCCAGCCGCAGTACTTCGAGATCACCGTACGTTGCTCATGTGGGAATTCGTTTCAGACTCGTTCATCCGTTCGGACCGACTTTCGAGTCGAAATCTGTTCGGCCTGCCATCCTTCCGGACGTGTGTTGCGTGACACGTCGGTGTTCGCGGAAGGGATGTTGAACGAACCGGCTCGGATGACTGCGCAGCGTTAGCGTCCGTTTCCTTCGTAGCGGGCCCCGGTGTTCTCATCGGGGCCCGTTTTCTTTTTTGAGGCAGAGATCAAACGTATGGATCTATTGAAGAACAAGTCGAAGCTCGAAGAGCGGTTTGATGAGGTCAATCAGGAACTCGTCGACCCGAAGGTTCTCGGCGACGCCCGTGAGATGAAGCGCTTGGGTCGGGAGCGAAATCGCCTCGAGAAGATCCTCGCCTCGATGACGCAGTTCCAGAAAGCCATCGACGAGCTGAAGGATTTGGAAGAAGCGGTCAAAGGAGATGACGCCGAACTCCGGGAGATGGCCGAAGAAGAGATCCCGGCCGCCCAGGAAGTCCGGGACGAACGGGAGCAGGAGCTGAAACTGCTTCTCACTCCGCGCGATCCCGCCGACGACAAAGACGCTATCGTCGAGATCCGCGCGGGTACCGGGGGCGATGAGGCGACCCTCTTTGCCCGCGATCTCTACCGTATGTACGTCAAGTTTGCCGAAACCAAGGGTCTGAAGATCGAAGAAATGGACTCATCTTCGAACGAGATCGGTGGACTCAAGGAGATGATCTTCGGGATCAAAGGCGAGGAAGCCTTCGGCACCATGAAGTTCGAAAGCGGAGTCCACCGGGTGCAGCGCGTTCCGGCGACGGAAGCGCAGGGGCGCATTCACACGTCGGCCGTGAGCGTGGCGGTCCTGCCCGAGGCGGAGGACGTCGAAGTCGCCATCGAAGAGAAGGACCTCAAGGTCGACGTTTATCGTTCGTCCGGTCCCGGTGGTCAGTCGGTCAACACCACCGATTCCGCGGTTCGCATCACGCACGTCCCGACCGGGATCGTTGTTCAGTGCCAGGACGAACGCAGCCAGCTCAAGAACAAGAACAAGGCGATGAAGATTCTGCGCGCGCGCCTCTACGACCACGAGCGGCAGAAGCAGGACCAGGCCACGGCCGAAGCCCGTCGCTCCATGGTCTCGACGGGAGACCGGAGTGCCAAGGTCCGGACCTACAACTTCCCTCAGGGTCGCGTCACCGATCACCGGGTCAACCTCACGCTCTACAACCTGCCGGCCACGATGGAAGGGGATATCGAGCCTCTCATTCAAGCCCTGAAGCTTGCGGACTCGGAGGCGCGTCTCGCGGCGGGAGTCGGAGGCTGAACCAGCGTGAGTTGCTGGGGGAGGCGGCTCGTCGCCTTCGTCCTCTGACCGATCGGCCGCTGTGGGAGGCAGAGCTTCTACTCCAGCGTGTCCTCGGTCTCGATCGCCGGGAGTTTCTGGCTCTCGACCGGCAAAGTGACGTCGAGGAGGGCACCGCGGCGTCGTTTCAGGAACTGATCGAGCGCCGTTGTCGTTACGAACCACTGCAGTACCTGTTGGGGTCTGTTCCCTTTTGCGAGATCGAGGTTGAAGTGGGGCCTGGGGTCCTAATCCCGCGGCCGGAGACCGAAGTCCTGGTCGAGCGTCTCAGTCATTGGATGACCTCGGAAGCACCGACCACCGGCGGGCGGATGGTCGACGTCGGCGTCGGCACGGGAGTCATTCTCCTGACGTTGCTACACCGGTTTCCTGGCTGGCAGGGATGGGGGATCGACCCTTCTGCCGATGCGATCGCGCTGTCGCGACGCAATTGCCGTGCGTTGGGCTCCCAGCGGGCGTGTCTTGTTCGAGCCCGACATCTCGGGGTGCTGGCGCCGCACTCTGTGGACGTCGTCGTTTCCAATCCACCCTACATCCCGACGTCCGAGCTTGCGGGTCTGCAGCCGGAGGTCCGGGACTATGAACCTCGTCTGGCCCTGGATGGGGGCGAGGATGGTCTCGATCATGTGCGCGTTCTGTTGGCGCAGGGGCGCGAAGTCCTGAAGCCCGGCGGTCTTCTTGCGCTGGAGCTGGCCACTGATCAGCCGGACATCGTCGTTCGTCTGGCTGAGAGTGTCGGGTTTGAACGGAAAGAGAGTTTCACGGATCTGGCCGGGAGGCCGCGGGGTGTAGTCTTGCAGCTACCTTCTCGGGCGGGGCGCTAGAGAGAGGACCGGCGCACTGACGCCGGCTTGGAGTCAGACATGGATGCATTTCGAATACTCGGTGGTCGTCGCCTCGAAGGTACGGTCGAGATTGCCGGCGCAAAGAACGCCGCGTTGCCCATCATGGCGGCGGCCCTCCTCATACCGGGACGAACCGTCCTACGTCGTGTCCCGGCGCTCCGGGATGTCACGACCATGTCCCGGGTTCTGGAAAAGCTGGGTGCGTCTTGTGAACTGAACGGCCACGTCCTAGATATGGATGCGACGGAACTCCTCTCCCACGAAGCGGATTGGGATCTCGTCCGACGAATGCGTGCCTCGATCTATGTCTTGGGGCCGCTTCTGGCTCGACGAGGTAAGGCCCGGGTTTCGCTTCCGGGCGGTTGCGCCTGGGGACCACGCCCCGTGAACCTTCATCTCAAGGGCATGGAAGCATTGGGTGCGGAGGTGACACTCGATCAGGGCTACATTGTCGCGGAGGCGCCGCCCGGCGGGCTTCGCGGCGCCCACGTCTCCCTGGATGTTGCGAGTGTCGGGGCCACGGGCAACATCCTGATGGCGGCAGTCCTGGCCAAGGGACGAACGATCATCGAGAACGCTGCAAAGGAACCCGACATCGTCGCCCTGGCGGACTTTCTCTCTTCTGCGGGTGCGTCGATATCCGGAGCGGGCACATCGACGATCGAGATCGACGGTGTCTCGGAATTGAAACCGACCGAGTTCGAGAACATCCCGGACCGCATCGAGACCGGGACCTTCCTCGCCGCCGCTGCCATCACCGGGGGAGCGGTGCACCTGACCGGAGTTCGTCCGGACCACCTGCCTATCGTTTTCGATCGGCTCACGGAGATGGGGGTTCGTGTTTCCGTTGAGGGTCAGACGGTTTCGGTCGAGGGAAACGGCAAGCTTCAGGCCATCGATATCACGACCCAGGTTCACCCGGGTTTCCCGACCGATTTGCAGGCCATCTTCATGGCGCTTCTCTGTGTGGCCGAGGGTTCCGGTGTCATTAAAGACACTATCTATGGGGACCGCTTCAGCCATGTCCCCGAGCTGCGGCGGCTGGGGGCGAACATTCGGCTCGACGGCAACGTGGCGACGGTCAAGGGCGCCCGTCGCCTTCAGGGTGCAAACGTCCTCTCCACCGATCTGCGGGCGTCCTGCGCCATGGTCCTGGCGGGTCTCGTTGCCGAGGGAGAGACGGTCGTTCACCGCGTCTATCACATCGACCGTGGCTACGAGCAGATCGAAGTCCGGCTGGCTTCACTCGGAGCGCAGATCGAACGCTTTCGGGAAGAGGGGCCGTAGCCACCTCGTAGCGCGCGCGTCTTCTACCACGCGGAGAAGTCGGCGGAGCCGTACTCGAACGTTTCATCCTCGTTGGTGATCTTGACGACGCCGAGCTTCTTGCTCGTCGTTTGAAACAGCACGGAGATCCGTTCGAGGTCCGCCCGGCCTTCAAAGTTCTGATAGGCGATGCGGGCAATTTCGTCGGCCTGGCTCCGGCGCTCGCCGGTTGGACGGTCGCTCCACTGCGAGTTGCTGATCTCGATCTGAAGCATGTTCCCGTTGCTGAAGTTGATGTCGACTTCGCCGTCTCCGACGTGCTCCTTGACCTTGCGGGAGATCTGCACGGCGTCCGCCACATCCTGGGCCGCGCCGCAGCCGCTGATCAGCAGGGCCAATAGTCCGAACAACGGCGCCAGTGAAACGGCCCGGCGGATCCCAGGTCGTCGTCGTGCCGGACCGCGGGTGGACGGGGAAACTCCTGCTCGGCGGAAAAGACTCGATACTGCGGTCATGTCGTCCTCCTGCGCTTCGTTGGGAAACGTACGTGGAGGAGCCTACAGCGATCGGTGAGTCCGATTCACACCTTCCGCGGATTTCTTCACTCTCGTCACGACGATGGATGAGTCGAAGAAGTCGTGCCCCGATGTCGGCCGGACGTTCGGCCTAGGCGCGTTTCCGCCTGGGCTTGCGTCGTCGGTCCGCCACAGCTTCGACCGACGTTGTCGTAGCCTGCTTCGCCGCCTGTTCCTCGTTTTCGTGCTTCTCGATGGAAGCGAGAGTGGCGAGGACGCGGTGCGGACCGGCCTCGCGGATTCTGCGCACATCCTCGTACGGTACGACGCGAAGGGCCTCCTCCAACGTCGTCTCACCGCGAACGGCCTTCAGCAGAGCGTCTTCCGCCATGCTCGCCGTGTCCTTGAGGACGATCTCCCGCAGTTCATCCGGTGGAGTGCGCTTGTTGATCAGCATCTCGTTCTCGGGAGTGGGCGTCCAGAGTTCGGTCACGGCCGCGCGACCGGAGAACCCGGTGTAGTTGCACCGGGTGCAACCGACGCCTCTCTGCCATTCGACCTCGGGCTGATCACCGTGGAACCAGTCCGCGAGGATGCCGGCATCGGGCTCTTCCGGCTCTGCGCAGGACTTGCAATTCAGACGCATCAGGCGTTGCGCGAGGATACCGTTGAGCGAAGACGCCACGCTGTTCGGCTCCAGGTCGAGGTCCAGAAGACGTTGAATGGCGGACGTCGAGTTGATCGAGTGGAGGGTACTGAGGAGGAGATGTCCGGTCTGCGAGGCACGCATCGCCATGGCGGCAGTTTCGGCGTCGCGGATCTCTCCGACCATGATGATATCCGGATCCTGCCGGAGGAACGCACGCAGATAGCGGGCGAAGGTGTTTCCGATGTCCGCGTTGACTTCCGTCTGGAAGATGCCGGGATGCGTGTACTCGATCGGGTCTTCTGCCGTAAGGATCTTGATCTTGGGAGTGACCACGGACCGAATGGCGGCGTAGAGGGTCGAGCTCTTTCCCGATCCCGTGGGGCCGGTCACGAGGAAGATTCCGCTGGGGCGCCTCAGGGCATTGAGGATGCCGTCGCGAACCACCGGCGTCATCCCCAGGGCGTCGAGAGACACCGGGGCTCTCCGTTGGTCCAGCAACCGGATGACCATTCCCTCGCCGTAACGCCCCGGAACGGTTGAGATCCGGAAGTCCACATTGGAAAGCTGCCCCTCGCGGCGGATGAGCATGCGGAAGCTTCCATCCTGCGGGCGTCGCTTTTCGGTGATGTCCATCTGGGCAAGGACTTTGACCCTGGCCATGATCGACCGGTAGTTGCCCTGAAACGCGTCATCCAGGTCGTCGAGCCGGTAGCGGTGCAGCACGCCGTCGATGCGCATGCGAAGCGCGGCGCCGTTGGCTCCTTTCTCGAAATGAATGTCGCTGGATCGCAGAGCCAGGGCCCGGGAGACGATGGTCTGGACCAGGGTCTGAACGATCGGGCTGTCTCCGGAAGACCGGCCATAGCTGGATTCCGTCGATTCGACGATGGCGTCGGTTTCCAGCACGTCAATGTTGCCACCCCCGACCGTTCCCAGAGAAACGGACTCGTCTTCCGGAACCATGTCCGACCAGACCGCGTCGGCTTCTTCGGAGCTCACCGTAGATGGCGCGTCGTCGAGGCCGAGTCGAGCCGTGGACGAAGTGCGCTTACCGAGGTCGGTGCCGGGCTCCCGACCGTAGAGTTTCCGGTAGAACGTGTAGACGTGGCTTCGCGGAGCGATCGCGATGTCGACGGGATAGAGAATCGCGGAAATGACCGAGTGCAGCTGAGGCAGTACGGTCGGGTCCGAGATCGCGAGGGTCACCCTTCCCGATTCCATCGCGATAGGCACGACTTCTTTTTGCGCAGCAAAAGTCGGGTTGATCAACTGCTTCAGTCCGGGGCCGGGCCTCAGGGTCGCCAAGGTGACCATGGGAAGATTGAATTGGGCCGCCAGGAACTCACACAGATCGGAGTCGTCGATGTGATCGAGTCGGGAGAGGGCTTCTCCAATGCGGATTCCGGTGGCTTCCTGGAGCTTCCGTGCTTCGGCCAGTTGTTGTTCCGAAATGACGTTGTAGTGGGTGAGCATTTCGCCCAACGGAAGTCGCTTGCCGTAGCTCTTGAGGAGCTTCTGCAAATCTTCGCGACTGATCCAACCTCGATCGACGCAGATCTGGCCGAGCGGGGCCCGGTTGCGGCGCCCCTGTTCGTCGAGGGCGACCTGCAGCTGCTCGGAACTGATGAATCCGTTCTCGATGAGGATTTGTCCCAGTGGTTTTGCGTCGGACATCGTTCGAAGGCCCCCTGTCCTCTTCTTGGGTTCGGTCGGACTGGCGCCCAGTCCACAAGCTGGGTTATCGGAACCGGGACCTCGGATGTTGAAAGTTACGATCGGAACATTCGTTCGGCGCAGACGGGCGGTCCGGTCTGGTTTAGGGTTTCCGACGGTCTCTCAAGGAGGATTGCCGTGCCAACATTCATCGAAGGTCCGACGAAGGTCGCCGCCGTCGGAAACAAGCCCAAGCAGATCGAGGAGTTCGTCGGACGTGTCAATTCGGGCACCGACGGGGTCAGTGTCGCCCGGATGATCAGTCCGTCGGGTTGGGTCGAGCCGGCTCAGTCCCCGGCTTTCGACGAGTACACGATCGTTCTCAAAGGCATGCTTCGGGTCGAATCCGATGCCGGCGTGCAGGACGTGCAGGCAGGCCAGGGTGTCATCGCTCACGCGGGCGAGACGGTGCGGTACAGCACGCCGGGTCCCGAAGGCGCCGAGTACATCGCCGTCTGTCTTCCTGCCTTTTCGCCGGACTCCGTCAACCGGGAGGGCGCCGAGTGACTGAGCTTCTGATTGCCGTTCAAAAGGAAGTCCGACACCTCCACGACTTCTTCGAGAAGTGGTTCCGCGGAGAGATCCCCGCGACCAAGAGTGCGTTTGCTGTCGTCGATGAGGCGTTGGCCTCCGAGTTTCGGATCGTTTCCCCTCGTGGGGTGCCGACGGGACGGGAGTCTCTTCTCGGTCTGTTGTTTCGGGCGCACGGAACCCGCGAGGGGCAGACTTTTGAGATCTCGACGAGACACGAGAGGTGTCTTTGGAGTACGGAGGAGTTCGTCGCCGTCTCCTATGAAGAGTGGCAGGTCGTCGGAGACGAGGAGACCGGCCGTCTCAGCTCTGCCGTGCTACGCCGGCCCCGTGACGGCGAAGAACGATTCTCGTGGATGTTGGTCCACGAGACCTGGCTTCCGGAGGCCGCGCCGAAAGTCGACTCTTCTACGGAGTGATGGAGAGGCTGACCCGGAACCGGTCTTCCGCCCGGTCCGTTCTCCAGCCGAAGTCGACGCGTGCGCGATTGACAATACCGACGTAACCCAGGTGCCGGCTGAGACCGAAGCCGAAGTCCGTTCGAATGTCGGAGGACTCCGGTCCGGTCAGGTCCTTGCGATCGGTCCAGTCATCCCGGCCCCAAACCGCCCCGACATCGACGAAGAGCGACGGTTGGATCCGAAGCCGGTCGAGGAGCGGAACGCTCAGCTGCCGAAACAGATCGACTCCGAGCATGTAATCGGCGCGGAACGCCGCGGCGGCGCGTCCGGTGAGCGCGCGCGATCGGTGCGCGCGCAGACCCCAGACACCGCCCAGATCCGCCCACTCCTGCCGCGGCGGACGGCCCCCGACGGCCGTTGCCGAGACGCCGGTTTCCAAGCGAGCCGAAAGAGGCGCCTTGAACGCACGTCGGACTTCGAGCCCAACGGGATAGAACTCGCGGTCCCCTCCCAGAGATCCGCCAAAGGCGCCCGCCCGTAGCCAAACTCCGTTGTCGGTCGTGAACGGCTGACTCCAGCTCATCCGCGCGACGATTCCCTGTGTGTCGACAGCATCGATGGCGGCGTTTCGCCATCCCGCGGGATCCGTGTTCCAAAAGGGCGAGTTCGGAACATGGAGAGCAGAGTCTTTTCGTTGGGTGTATGCGACCTCACCGAGCAGGGATCGAGTGAAGTGCCATTGTAGTCCCGCGACGCGCTCCTCCCGTTGCAGGTAGTTCTGAGCGTCGAGGCTGAGAAGTGACGCTTGGACGAAGTTGGATAGCGGACGATTCGCGCCGAAAGCCACGGGCCGCTCGGCGTAGCCGACATAGGCGCGCCACCCCGACCTTCGGTTGCCTCCGTCCAGGACGCTGCTGCGGGTCTCGGGTCCGCTTCCGGTCATGCGCGAACGTGAGACTGCGGCGAACGGGTAGGCGCGGTTGACGTGGCTTTGAAAACTGGCCATGACCTCGCCGGAGTAGCGTCCGGGGCCGGTCGCCCTATCGTAGCCGCCGGAAAGGCGCAGACCCGGTCGACGTCCCCACTGCAGTGTCGCGCCGACCCCCGGTGTCGGTCCTTCGACCTTGTTGTAGCGATAGCGCGGCGCCGGCGAGACTTTGAGTCGAGTCCAGCCGGAGGAGCCGCGCAGACCATCCGCCGCGGATGGCACCCAGTTGGCGGAAGTGGAGTCCCAGTCCGTCGAGGTGACGAAGCGATCCCAGCGACGTTCCGACTCGGTCTCGGTTCGCAGGCTGTCGAGAACCGACTCGAGCGGCGTTTCGGCTGCAGTCGTGGAGGATGAATCCAAAGCTTTGACGCTCGAAGCCGAGGAGAGAGTGATTCCGGTAACCGCCACGATGCTGAGGATGAGTGCAGTCAGAGTCCGAAGCATCATTAGTCCCCCAGGCTCCAGACGGAGTCCGGAATGGCAGGCTCCGGGTTGATCTGCATGTCTTCCACTCGCATCTCCATCTCGATACGTTTGGGAATCCCCATGAACGGGATCGAGCGGAGCGCGACGGCGACGTCGACACTTTCTACGAACCACGTGTCCCCGGATTTGCGTCTTTGAATGACGACCTTGTCGACGGCCTTGAGAAACGCCGGATAGGGCACATTCTCTGTCCACTGATACTCTGCCCGCAAAATCTGGTAGTCGCCGGTATCGATGAGGAAGTTGCCCTCGGGTAGGGCGGCGAACTCGCTGCGTGGCTGAAACTCGATTCGGTAAAGGATGCGGTCACCCAGGAATCGCCGCTCTACGATCTCGAACGCATACTCGTCCAGTTTTTCGAAGAAAAAGGGAAGGTCCGACAAAGCGGAGTTGGAAGATTCGATCTCGGCTCCGACATTGGAGTCCGTCTCCTCTTCCTTGCTCTTGAACTCGCGCTGTCCCAGGCGGACCTCGATGACCTTGTCCGGAGGTTGGACGTACACCTGGGTCACTTCCTCATGGAGCTCGTACTCGCCGTCCGGGTCCTCGGGATTGAAGAGCATGATGGTGCGGAGGCGGCGCCGGAACATGGCTTCGTCCAGGTTCTGGAATCGTTTCTTCTCGTTTTCGATACACCAACCGAGGATGTCTTCGAGCGTGGGGCGTTGGCTTTCGACATCGACCCAGGAACCGTAGATGTAGTCGATCTCTGGCACGCCCAAAGTGTCTTCCCGAGCCATACGCCGGAGGAGTTCGAAGGCCGCCGCGTCATCGAGCGGAGTTTCGGACTGCTTACTTTCCTGCGCAAACGCTGCGGTGACGGTGAGAGCCAGGGCGAGAACCGGGACGACGGTGCGCGCCGCAGGCGTCAACCGGTCGTGGAGGAAACGGAAGCGAGAGTGGGTCTGCATGAACATGGCTACGCGATCTACGCCTTTCCAGGTTTCAGCGTTTTGCGTTTTCGAGATCGGCCGCGAAGGCTCGGTCTTCGTTGGTTCGTTGCGCCGTTGCACTGTTGCACTGTTGCACTGTTGCGTCTTTGCAATTCTTCGGCCAACCTTTGGCTCCATGAGTCCTTCGACAAAGGTGCCCGATCCGCACAGTGAATACGAGCGGCGACTGGCCGAGCGGACCGCGGCCCGGGAAGCCCTGGAATCCCGGTTCGCACGGATATCCCACCTGCGTGTGGCAGCGTTCGCGCTTTTCGTTTTCGTCCTCTGGTGGGTTTGGGGCCCGCGCGACGGGAGTGCCCATTGGATCTGGGTTCCCGTGGGCCTCTTCGCCACACTGGTGTGGCTCCACGGCTACACCACGCTGCTCTTGCGGCGCGCTCAGCGGGCGGTCGAGTACTACGAGCGGGGTCTCGCTCGCCTGCGAGACGAATGGGTGGGCCTGGGACCGACCGGGCTTGGCTTTCTCGATGCGGAGCATCCCTATGCCGTCGACCTGGACCTGTTTGGTGACGGCTCCCTCTTTCAACGGGTCTGTCTGGCGCGGACCGGATTCGGACAGAGGCAGCTGGCGGAATGGCTTCTGACTGCCGCATCTCCGACGGAGATCGCACTTCGGCAGGCGGCGGTTTCGGAGTTGCAGGATCAGGTGGACCTGCGCGAGACCCTGGCGTTGGAAGGGTCCGATCTGGAAGAGGGTGGGGATCCCTGGCGGATCGTGCGTTGGGCGGACCCTTCCCAGGAAGGGCTCGGTTCATCCCGCCTCTGGCTGTTCGTGGGAGCGGCCACTCTAATGTCATTGTGTGGGCTCCTCGCCTGGTTTTGGTGGGGATGGGGTGTTTCGCTGCTGGTCCTGGCGGCCATCGTCCAGATCCTCTTGCGAATGCGTTTGCAAAAGCGTCTGGATGGTGTGACGAACGGGTTGGATGACGCCCGCGATGAGTTGCGTCTGCTCGCTCGGGTCCTGGCGCTTTTCGAGACGGCGCCCGTTCAGAGTGAGTGGCTCCGCAACGTGCAGAGCTCGTTGCAGGCCGAGGCCCGACCTCCGTCGGTATGGATCGCCCGGCTCGACCGACTGTTCGACGTGTTCGAGTCACGTCGCAACTCACTCTTCTCGGTCTTTGTCTTTCTGTTCGCGCTCGACTTCCATGTTGCGTTCTTCATCCAGCGGTGGCGACAGCAGGCCGGCTCCCATGTCGAGGCATGGGTGAGAGCGGTGGCACAACTCGAAGCGGTTGCCTCTCTGGCGGGTTACGCCTACGAGCGTCCGGATGACATCGTTCCGACACCGGTGAAGGAGAAATTGGCTTCCGTCGTGGAAGCGAAAGAGATCGGTCACCCGCTCCTTCCGCTGTCTTCATGCATGCGAAACGATTTCCGGTTGGGTGGGGATGGGCCGCGGCTGGTTGTGGTTAGCGGTTCCAACATGTCGGGGAAGAGCACTTTCCTTCGTGCCGTCGGGACCAATCTCGTTCTGGCATCTGCCGGTGGAACCGTTCGGGCTCGGCGGTTTGATTTCCGTCCCATTCGAGTCGGTGCTTCGATTCGGATTCAAGACTCGATTCAGGCGGGGATTTCTCACTTCTACGCCGAGATTCGGCGACTGCGGAGCATCGTTGCCCTAACCGAACGTCAGCAGGGAAGGGACGGCGACAACGTACTCTTTCTTGTCGACGAAATCCTCCACGGCACGAACTCGCACGATCGCCGCATTGGGGTGCAGGCCGTCATGCGGACTCTCCTGGAGCGTGGAGCCGTCGGTGTCATCACGACGCATGATCTGGCCCTGACCGAAATGGACGAAGCCATTCCAGGCGTGGTCAACGCCCACTTTCAGGATCACCTGGAAGATGGAGAGATGCGTTTCGACTACCGAATGCGGCCCGGTGTCGTCGAGAAGAGCAACGCGCTGGAACTCATGCGGTCGGTTGGGTTGGACGTCTGACCGCGGCTCAGGCCTTTAGGCTTTGGAAAGAACTTCGAGCAGATCCAACGTAGAGACCACGCCGATGGCGCGACCGTGATCGTCGACCACGACCAGACGGTGGACACGGCTCCGAACCATTTCCCGGGCGGCATCGACCACGGACGATTCCGGGTCGACCGAGACCAGGTCTTTGCTCATCAGGTCGTCGACTTTGCGCCCCTTGTACTCTCCGTCGGGAGATTCCGCGAGAGTGGACGCGATACGGACGAACTCATCCGGCTCGATGTGCCCGAACGCGTGGTCTCGAACCAGACCCACGATGTCGGTGATGGAAAGAACGCCGGTGCAACGATCCTTGGCGTCGACTACGGGCATGGCGGAGACACGATTCTCGATCATGAGGCGGAGTGCTTCACCGATGCCGTCGTCTGCCTGCACCGTGATGATTTCGCGCTCCATGATCTCTCTGACCCGAGCTTCCTGCATGCCTTTGTTTCCTTTCCTTACGACCGTCCTGAAGCGCTCTGGCCCCACTAGAACTGCCGTTCGTACCGTTCGGCGGGAACGGGCTCTCCGTCCCGAAGCTTCCAGTAGGAGTCAACGGACTTGTCCGGATGACGCTCCATGATGTCACGCTTGATCGCCCGCATGATCATCGCGACAAACGTAAAGATGATGTAGAAGATGAGGCCGAGGAGGACCCGGTTCATCACATAGCCGAGAACGTGGGCCAACTTCATCCAGAACCATTGGAACGGACGTAGAATGGCCGGGACGAGAAGTCCGCTGACGATGAGGAACGCGGAGATTCCCCAGAAGATCTTGGGATCGACATGGCCGTGCTTCCACCACATCAGTCCACCCAGGAGGGCGAAGGCGATGCCGACGACCAACCCGAATTCGCGGAGTTCTTTCTTCGTTGCTGCTGCCATCGTTGCTCCAGTTCTTAGTCGAGGACGAACTCGGTTTTCCAGTCGATGTCGTCCCGCAACTCTGGCTGATCCGGCTTGGCCAGGAAGTAGTTGTTGAGGACGAGGTAGTCCATGTTCGTGCGCATGAAGCAGGTGTAGGCGTCCTTCGGCGCGCAGACGATCGGTTCTCCCCGCACATTGAACGACGTATTGATGACGACCGGGCACCCGGTCTTCTCATAGAACTTGGAGATGAGGGCGTGATAGCGCGGGTTCGTCTCTTTGCTAACGCTCTGGATGCGCGCGGACATGTCGACGTGCGTGATCGATGGCACCGTCGACCGATTGATCCGTAGCTTTTCGATTCCGAAGAGGTTTTCCGTTCCGGGCTCCTGCGGCAGATGATGTTCGGCTCGAACATTGGCGACCAGAAGCATGTAGGGGCTGGGACGGTCGATGTCGAACCACTCCGCGACGTGCTCCTCGAGGACGCTCGGAGCGAACGGACGGAACGACTCGCGGAACTTGATCTTCAGGTTCATCGTCGTCTGCATTTCGCGCGAGCGGGCGTCGCCGATGATGCTTCGACCGCCGAGGGCGCGTGGACCGAACTCCATACGTCCCTGGAACCAACCGACGACGTTTTCGTTGGCCAGTACCTCGGCTGCGCGTTCGATGATTTCGTCATCACCGAGTCGTTCGTACTTGGCTCCCGCCATTTCCAGGAAGTCGACGATCTCTTTGTCCGAAAAGTCCGGCCCGAGGTACGAGCCCATCTGGCGGTCCCGGATCGGGGCGACGTGTTTCGGTTTGGACACCGTGTCTCCCGGCGGGACCTGTCCGTGGCCGCCGGAGCCGTTGCCGCCTGAACTCGAGCCACCGGCACCTCCGGAACCTCCGTCACCGGAGCTTCCATTCCCGAATGCGGACGCCGCCTCGGCGCCGACACCCACGGCGGCGACGGCCGGGCGTTCCTCCGGCGTCCCATCGGGGAACGGAATACGCTCTTTGTCCAGGTAGTGATGCCAACCCATAAGGGCGCAGCCGAGCGCCCCGCCGGCATCACCCGCGGCGGGCTGGATCCAGATGTCATCGAAGATGTTTTCGCGAAGGACCTTTCCGTTGGCAACGCAGTTGAGGGCGACACCGCCGGCCAGACAAAGATACTTCTGGCCCGTCACCTTGCGGACGTGCCGGGCCATCTTGAGCATGGCCAACTCCGTCACGACCTGAACCGAAGCCGCCAGGTCCATTTCCCGCTGGGTCAGTTCCGATTCCGGTTTCCGCGGCGGGCCACCGAAGAGTTCGTCGAACTTGCCGTTGGTCATCTTCATGCCCGTGCAGTAGTCGAAGTAATCCATGTTGAGGCGGAAAGAGCCGTCGTCGCGCAGGTCGATGACGTGTTCCAGAATCGTGTCGACGAACCGCGGATCGCCGTAGGGAGCGAGTCCCATGACTTTGTACTCGCCGGAGTTGACGCGGAATCCGGTGTAGTAGGTGAAGGCCGAGTAGAGCATCCCCAAGGAGTGGGGGAAGTGGATCTCGCCCTGGATCTGAATCTTGTTGCCCTTACCCGTTCCGAAACTCGTCGTCGTCCACTCACCGACCCCGTCCGTAGTGAGAAAAGCTGCCTCGTCGTAAGGCGACGGAAAGAACGCGGAGGCGGCGTGGGACTCGTGGTGTTCCGGGTAGATGATCTTGCCCTTGTAGTCGAGGCTCTTCTTGATGATGTCCGCGAGGAAGAGCTTCTGGCGGGTCCAGATCGGCATGGCCTGTAGGAACGAGGTGAAGCCCCGCGGCGCGAAAGCGAAGTAGGTTTCGAGGAGCCGCTCGAACTTCAGGAGTGGCTTGTCGTAGAACGCGACCACATCGAGGTCGTTGACCTTGATCCCGCCTTCTTTCAGGCAGTAGCTGCTCGCCTGGGTTGGAAAGCCGAAGTCGTGCTTCTTTCGGGTGAAGCGCTCCTCCTGAGCCGCGGCGACGATCTTACCGTCCTGGATCAGGCAGGCAGCGCTGTCGTGGTAGAAGGCCGAAATACCGAGGATGTTCATTGGCGTCCACTCGTCTGAAATGCTGGAAATGGCGTTTTGGTCACGAACTACGAGTGTATCAGAGCGGTTTTCGGGCTCTCAATAGGCAGGGATTGCCGGTTTTGCGAGCGAATGTTCGTTTTGGGGCGGGATGGGGCCGACCCTGGCCGTCTCGGGGCCGCTTTGGTGTCTTCCTGCTACAATGTCAGCGACTGCCTGCCGAGGTCTCGAGCCGAACGACCGATCGAAGAGGTGCTTCCATGCGGCTCGCCGGAACCTCCGTCCCGCGGACAACACTGTCGTTGAACCGACAGATCAGACGTTTCCGATTCCTCCTGGCCAGACCCGTCTTGGCGGTCCTGATCTTGGTGTTGCAGCAGGCCGATCCGGCCGCCGCGATCGAGGTTCGGAACGTCCGCGTCGGAGTCGTGGCAGATTCCAACCGCGTGTTTGTACGCTACGACTTGTCGACCGACGAGTCCAAGCCGCTGTTTGCCTCGCTCCACATCTCCACTGACGGGGGGACGACGTTCCTCTTTCCCGTCGGGGACGTGACCGGAGACTTGGGTTGGGTCTCTCCGGGTAAGGAACTGGAAGCCGTTTGGAGCTATGCACCCACTGAGCTTCCCGCGTCGGCCACCTACGCGGCGAAGATCGTCGCGCGCTCCGAAACCGTCGTGTCGGTTGCGGACATCGTTTCCCTGGTCGACACCGACCGGATGCGGACCGATTTGGAATCGATCGAGGGAGTGCGACATTACGAGTTCGGCGCGGAACTCATCGACCGAACCAAGGACTACATCGAGTCGGCGTTCCGGGAGAACGGACTTCAGGCGCAGCGGCAGCGTTTCGCTGCCAATCGCTGGAACGCAGAGAACCTCATTGGGCGTTGGCCCGGCACGGAAGCCGAGTCGGACGTTTTCATCATCGATGCCCACTTTGACACCGTGCCCACGACCCCGGGGGCCGACGACAACGCATCCGGTGTGATCGGGATGCTCGAGGCCATGCGAGTCCTTTCGCAGTTCCACTTTCGAAAGTCGATCAAGTTCATCGGATTCGACCTGGAGGAGATCGGTCTGGTCGGAAGTCGGGAGTACGTGCGGGCGGGGATCCCCGAGTGGGAGAACACGCTCGGAGTCGTCAACTTCGAGATGATTGGGTACACCTGCCAAGAGGACGGATGCGACGACTTCCGTCCGCTCGGTGACTACATCCACAACATCGGAGATGAGAACAGCGACGCGCTTCGGAACCTGTTCGATGAGGCGGCGGCCACCTACGCGCCCGAGCTGGTGGTCCTGTCCACCCTCGCCACACCGGACAATCCCAACTTTCGACGGAGCGACCATGCCCGGTTCTGGGATGCGGGCATTCCCGCGCTCTTCCTGACGGACGGAGCGAACTTTCGGAACCCGAACTATCACCTGAGTTCGGACATCTCAGAGACGCTCGACTTCGAGTTCCTGACTCGAATCGTCCGCTCCACCGTCGGATTGATTGCGGAGCAGGCGGAACCGGTGGATGCCGGAGTCGGAGTGAGTGAGCCGTTTGGAATCGATCCCACTCCAGCCCGGGACTCCTCGTGGGGAGGCCTCAAACGGATCTTCGGCTCAGCTCCGTGAGCCGTTCCACGAACCGGTTGACCGAGTTTGATGGAGGTCAAAAGCGGCTCCGATCCGGCGACACTTGGGAGGACTGAGGCCAACTTGCCACGTTTGTGCCACACATGCCCACCACATTGTTCGCTAACATTGCGCTCGCGGAATGGCGTCCGTCCCTCGTCCCCGGATCGCATTTTCTACTCTGGATGAGGGGGCTCCGAAGTCGTTAGGGCGCCGGTAAGTCTAACTGGATAAAGGAATCAAACCATGCGCCCCACTCGTTTTCGTGCGTATTGGGCTGTGTGCGTGATGTTCTGCTGTCTCGCGACTTCGGCGAGGGCACAGGATCTCTACGACACGACCGTCCTGCGTACGTTCGCTCTGACTTTCCATGATGCCGACTGGCTGGAGCTTCTGGAGGACAACTACCAGTCGCAAACCAACATCCTGGCCGACCTCGTCGTTGAGGGGGTCACCTATCCGGATGTCGGAGTGCGAATCCGCGGCAACACCTCGTACACGAGCCTGCCGTCGAACTCCGTCAAGTACTCGTTGAACATCGAAGTCGACTTCGTCAACGACGGACAGGAGGTGATGGGATACGACAGCCTGAACCTGAACAACGGGCATCGCGATCCGACCTTCTGTCGTGAGGTCGTCTACAACAACTATGTGGCGCAGTTCATCCCGAATCCCCGCGCCAATCACGTCGTCGTGACCCTCAATGGCGAGAATTGGGGTGTCTACAACAACGTCCAGCAGTTCGACAAGACGATGCTGTCTCCCCACTATGCCGACTCGGACGGGCTTCGGATCAAGTGCGCCAACAATCCGAACGGGCCGGGTCTTCGGTACGCCGGAGAGAATCCGGGCAGCTACGGAGGCTACGAGATCAAGAATGACGGCGGACTGACGGATCCGTGGGGCGCCCTGATCGATGTCTGTTGGGCGGTCACCAACGGGACTGACGTACCGTCGATCGACGCGCTGTTTGCCGTGGACCCGTCCTGCTGGTCGGTCGCTCTGGAAAACATGCTGACCGACGATGACAGCTACGTCCACAAGGGCGCCGACTTCATGACTTACCGTGATCCGGTAGATGAGCGGATGTTCCTTCTGCAAACCGACGCCAACGAGACCTTCACACAAACGAACTGGTCACCAACCCTCAATTTCAGCGCCAGCAACAAGCCTGTGCTCAGTCATGTCATTGCGGACTTCCCCGAGGCTCGTGCGCGCTACATGGCTCATTTCAGGACGGTGATGGAAAACCTCAGCTGGGAATACTTCGAGCCGATTTTCATGGCGCATCGTGATCTCATTTCCGGCGCGGTGCTGGCCGACGATAAGAGGCTTTATTCCTATCAGGACTTCCTCGACAACTTCACGATGACGGTGAACCTGGGAGGCGGCGGTCCCGGTGGCGGAAACCTCATCGGAATCCAGCCGTTCGTCGAACAGCGTGCGGCGTATCTCGCCAGCCATGCCGAACTCAACGGCAGTGCGCCGGCGGTTTCCGACGTAACCGTGTCCGACGAGTCTCCGGAACCTGAGGATGTCGTGACCGTTACCGCGATGGTTACACCCGGTGATACGGCGATCGAGAGCGTGGACCTCTACTATCGCGGGACTCCCGGAGCTGTCTACCAAAGCGCACCGATGGCGGATCAGGGCGGCGGACTCTTTTCGGCGGTCCTGCCCGTCACTGCTCAAGGTGGTCAGGTCGTTTCGTTCTACGTCGGTGCGACGTCTTCGGACACGTACGGGTCGATGGGCTTTGGTCCGGAGCGGACCGAGTGGGATCCGATCACCATCGAGTATTCTGCGGGCTCGGTGCCGGGCATGCGGATCACCGAGTGGATGTACTCGGGAACGAACGAGGAGTTCGTCGAGTTCACCAACTGGTCGGACTCTGCCGTCGACATGTCGGGATACAGCTTCGACGATGCAAACCAGCTGCCCGGTGCTTTTGACTTGTCCGCCTTTGGTGTCGTCGAACCGTATGAGTCGGTCATTCTGACCGAAGGGATTGCCGACAGTTTCCGCGTTGCCTGGGGATTGGATGCTTCCGTCAAGATCATCGGTGAGCTCGGTGTTCTCGAGGGGAACAACCTCGGTCGGAATGACGAGATCAACCTCTATGACGCGACCTCGACTCTTGTCGATCGGTTGACCTATGGGGACGAAGACTTCCCTGAGACGATTCGCACGCGGGACGCGAGCGGTCAGGCCTGTTGCCAGACACTCGGACAGAACGATGTGACTGCCTGGGTGTTGTCGGTCGACGGAGACTCGTTCGGATCATGGACATCGACCGGTGGCGATGTCGGAACTCCGGGAGCCTACGACGTGAGCGCTTGCGGAAGCTGTGATCCCGCCGACGTCGATCCTTGGTTGGATGTCAGCCGCGGTGGGGCACTTAGTGCACCGTGGCCGAATCCGTTCCGGTCGAGCGTCGATGCCCGCTTCCGCATCGAGCAGTCTCAGCAGGTGCGGATCGTCGTCCACGACGTGACGGGCCGGGAAGTCCGCAGGCTGGTCGACGGTCTGATCACCGCCGGCGAGCACGTCGTGGCCTGGGACGGAAACGACACGGCAGGGCGCCCGGTCACGTCCGGCGTCTACTTCATGCGGATGTCTTCGGCTGACGGAACGACGACGCAGGCGTTCGTCCGGGTCCAGTAGCCGGTCCGTTCGATTCCTTCTTTCTCGCAACGCCGAGAGGTTTCCACACCTCTCGGCGTTCCGTTCCCTACCTTGCCGCCCCGGTGAAGTCGCCGCAGTACCTCGTTAAACGGCAAGCCGATCCCGATCCCGATCCCGACTCACCACCAGCGGAGGATACGGGAATCCCCTGACCATCGGGCTTGATGTGGGTCAAGGCGGACGACCCTGTCCTGACCGAAGATCTCTCCCGGTCCAACGACGTCCCATTCGGGACGATCAAACCGGTTCGTCATGCAAAGAAGCGCACCGGCCAACCGATGGGAAGGAGAAAGCCATGAGAGGCGAGGGACGCAAAGGGTCGAGTTTGTTCGGACGCAAGGGCAGAGTGGCGGGAGCGTCCGTTGCGGTGACGCTCCTCCTCGCCCCGTCGAGTGACGCCTGGGCGGACGACCAAGTGATCGAGATTGATGGTCAGGTTCGGGTTCGAACCGAGGTGGACGGCAGAAACTTCTTCAACCCAGATGCCGGGACCCAGCAGTACACCGACCTGCGTACCCGCGTCGGCCTCAAGGCGGGTCTCAAGGGAAACGGTCACGCCTACATACAGGTCCAGGACAGCCGCCGCTTCGGAGGCGTCAACCAGTCGGGTTCGTTGACGTCGGGCTCCCTGGCCGGTGGATCGAATGTCGACGTTCATCAGGCCTATGTGCACCTCGACAGAGTCTTTGCCGACGGGTGGGGACTCCGGGCCGGTCGTTTTGAGGTCAACCTCGGGAACCAGAGGGTCTTCGGGGGCGTCGGCTGGCACAACGTCGGACGTTCCTGGGAAGGGATCCACACCTTCTACACCCTCGAGAAAGCTCGTCTGGATGGAATGTGGCTGAAGGCTGCGGAGAGGAACAACCCGGAAGAGAACCGCGACTTTGACGCGATGGCCGTTCAGGCGTCGTTCCCCGAGCCGGGAGTCGAAGCCTTCGTCGTTCTCGAAAATGAAGCGATCGAAGTCCTGAACGGGGCCAGCGGATTCACTCGCATCAGTCTCGGTGGTCACGCGAAGCGGCAGTACGACCGGCTCGACGCAGAGACGAATCTCGTTTTCCAGATGGGATCCCAGGACTTCAACAGCACCAAGGGCGATGTCACCACCACGACGGACGCCGACATCTCTGCGTTCCTCCTCACGCTCGAGGTCGGAACGAAGGTCGGAGATACGGGGCGCGTGGCCGCCGGCATCGACTACGCCTCGGGTGACGACGAAGCTGACGACAAGATCAAGACCTACAACAACCTCTACTACACCGGGCA
Source organism: bacterium (assembly GCA_030431975.1). Taxonomy (GTDB): domain Bacteria; phylum Eisenbacteria; class RBG-16-71-46; order CAIMUX01; family CAIMUX01; genus JACKCR01. Next base: position 113,927 of record JAUIHP010000019.1, read on the forward strand.
CAAGTTCCGCGGCGCCATGGACTACTTCCTCGGTTCGAGCACGGCGGGACTGATGGACCTGATGCTCCGAGGCTCAGTCGTCCCGGCTGACGGCTGGAAGCTGATGGGTGATTTCCACTTCTTCCAGACTGCTGCCGAGTATGTCGACTTTGATGACAACAAGACGACAGATGTCGGAATGGAGTTGGACTTCGCGGCGTCGACGAGCAAGGTGACCGGCGCAACGGTCGTCCTGGGAACCTCGGTTTTCCTACCGACGGAAGCGTTCGCAGGAATGAAGGATCCGGACCCAGGTTACTGGCTCTTCGCCATGGTGACGGCCGGGTTCTAGTGGGCCGACAGTCGCGAATGATCATTTCAACGAGGTGGCTATGAAGCCCGAAAACATCCTTCGACTATGCGCTCTGGCGGCAGTCCTCGGGGTCTTGGTTCTCGGAGTTCAGCTGGTCCGGGAGTCCAAGGCGACGTCGTACCTTTCGTCCGACCCGCGGGCCTGCATCAACTGCCATGTGATGGACGCCTACTACGTCTCCTGGCAGCACAGCTCCCACGCCGAACACGCCGCCTGCGTTGACTGCCATCTGCCGCATGACAACAAGGTCGACAAGTACGTTTCGAAGGCGCGCGACGGTTGGAATCACACCGTCGCGTTTACTTTCAACACGTACGGCAAGCGGATGCTTCTGTCCGACGACGGAGCGCGACGGGTACAGGAAAACTGTGTCCGTTGCCACTCGTCCCTGGCCCACACGATGACCGAGGGCAGCGATGCCCACTATGCGTTTTCAGATGAAACCCTTGGAGAAGGCAGGAACTGCTGGGATTGCCATCGTCTCGTTCCGCACGGGAAGGTCCGCAGCATCAATGCTTCACCCAACAACCTTAGCGTCCGATGGGACAAGTGACCCAGGAGGCCGGAATGACACGGACCATCGCCTTACTTGTGGCAGCGCTGACGGCCGGTGCCCTCATGACCTACATGCTGCTTTCCATCGGCTCGAAGAAGCAGGAAGCGGTCCTCTTGAAAGCCGCACCGGTGATCAAGGCCGAAGGGGTCGAAGCCCGCAGTGATGTTTGGGGAGAACACTATCCGCGGCAGCGCGATTCCTGGGAGAAAACCAAGGAAAGCGGTGAGATTGAAGACCTCGTCGCGAAGTATCCGCAACTCGCCATCCTCTGGGCCGGCTACGGATTCTCCAAGGACTACAACGCGCCTCGCGGCCACGCCTACGCTTTGACGAGCAATCGGAACACGCTTCGTACCGGGGCGCCGACCGATGGCGAGACCGGTCCCATGCCCATGGCCTGTTGGACCTGCAAATCCAGTGACGTCGCCCGCCTGCTGGTCGAAGAAGGCGAGAACGAGTACTTCACGGGCAAGTGGGCCCGTGCCGGGGCCGACATCGTCAACCCCATCGGATGTGCCGACTGCCACGACAGCCAGACCAGCCAGTTGGCTATCTCCCGACCGTACCTACTGCGGGCCTGGGAAGCGAGTGGTCGTAGTGTCGACGAAATCACCCACCAGGACATGCGCTCATTGGCTTGTGCCCAGTGTCACTCGGAGTACTACTTCAAGAAGACGAAGTACACGGACAAGCAAGGCCAGGAGCAGACGGCGGCGGTCGTGACCTTCCCGTGGGCCAACGGTCTCTCTGCTGAGGCGATGGAGGAGTACTACGACGAGAGGAAGTTCGTCGACTGGACCAACAAGCTGAGTCGTGCCCCTATGCTCAAGGCCCAGCATCCCGGCTACGAGATCTTCACCACGGGTGTCCACGCAAAACGAGGTCTCGCCTGCGCGGACTGCCACATGCCTTATGTCCAGGAGGGCGGGGTCAAGTACACCTCGCACCACATCCAGAGTCCCCTCAACAACATCGACAACAGTTGTCTGACCTGTCACCGGCAGAGCGAGGATGAGTTCCGGTCGATCGTCGCAGAGAAGCTGGCGCGCAAGAACCAGCTCAACGTGATGGCGATGAACAGTCTGGCGATTGCCCACCTGACGGCGCAGAAGGCGTGGGAAGTCGGAGCGACCGAGGCTGAGATGGATCCGATTCTGGCGAAGATCCGTTCATCGCAATGGACTTGGGACTACTCCATCGCCAGCCATGGTTCGTTCTTCCACGCTCCGGAAGAGACGCTGCGTCTTTTGAGTGTGGCGAACGACAAGGCGATGGACGCGCGGCTGGATCTGACGAACCTGCTGTCGAAGTATGGCGTGACGAACTATCAGGCGCCGGACTTCTCCACCAAGGAAAAGGCTCAGAAGTTGGCGGGCCTGGATATGCCGAAGCTCATCGCGGACAAGCAGAACTTCAGGAACACCCTGATGGCGGACTGGTTGAAGCAGGCAGCCGCGCAGGACCGTCTGACGGACGAGTTCGTCACGAGCGTCCCGGAACGGGCAGCCTATCTGAGCCACGAATAGTCCGTGGATCAAGAGTGCTCGTCGACCGTGGAGTGCGGTCGATGAGGAGGGGTCTTCAGATTCGAGGCATGCCGCGCTCTGACATTGTCGGAGCGCGGCGCGCTGCATTTTGGGCCTGTCGCTGGGTTCAGCTGACGACGTTCAGCCGACGACGAAGTCCCCCCGCATCGTGGTGTAGTGTCCGGGAAAGCTGCAGATGAACTTGTAGGTTCCAGGTGCCGGAGCCGTGAAGACGACCGTGTCCGACTCACCACCACCCAGCATGCGTGTGTGGGCGATCACCTTCTTCTTCTGATTCGCGGGGATGTACTCCGTTTGGATCGCAGAGGCCGCCGCCAGTGCGAAGACGTTCAGGTCGGTTCCCTCGTCCAACAGGACGAAGTTGTGTCCCATTTGCTTTGCGGACATCTTGCCCACATGTTTGAGCGTAAGCGAAACCTGCGCACCGGCGGGGACCTCGATCGTGGTTTGATCGAACTTCATCTGGTCGTCCGCCGTCAGGACGACCTTGAACGAACCGGAGTCGGAGCCGCACCCCCCGCTCGCGATCACCGCGACGACCAGCCCCAGGAAGAGATTCCACGTGATACTGCGCATAGCCTTACTCCGTTGTGTGTCTCAGAAACAGGGAAGCATTCGGAAGATGATGCTTTCCAACCGGGGTGACAAGGTTCATCACGGCAGGTCGGGGAAATCACGGACCCGCCGGCTGTGGACAGACTTGAGACAGGACACTAGCCTCGCCTCGAATCGAGGCAAGCCTCCTGCGAACGACTCGAGGCTTCTATCGGGTGCGAGTTGCTGGTACCCGGTGTCGGTGCGATATGCCTGTTTGCGTGTGTGCGAGGCGCGGTGAGAAGAGTACTGCACAACCCGATCTTCCGATTCTTTGCGGACTTGCGCCTCGCTGCCGTCATCCTGGCGATCTTTGCCGTCGCTTCGGGTGTCGGAACCTGGGTGGAAGCCCACTACTCCAATCTGGGATCCTTGGACTTTGGTCGCGCTGCCGTCTTCGAACTCGTCTACGACGCGCCGTGGTTCAACGCACTGCTCGTGCTTCTCTTCGTCAACCTCTTGACGAACCTGATTCAGCGTCTGTTGCGAGGGCGCCGTCCCGCCGGCTTTCTCCTCGTTCACGTCGGGATGCTGCTGATCCTGGCCGGGGCGGGAGTGACGCGGTGGTGGGGCTACGAAGGGACGCTGCGGATTCGCGAGGGCCAGAGCAACAACATGGCGGCCTCGAGCGACGCCTATGCCGTTGTGAAGTTGGGGCAGGAGGAAGCCGCGTTGCCGGTCCGCCTCTTTCGTCCGGGGCCGCAGTTACACCGGACGGACGTCGTTCTCGATGGGGAGACATTCACGCTCGGCGTATCCGAGTTTTGGCCGCGATTCGAACGACGCTTGGAGCCTGGGCCCGGAGGAGCAGCACGGGTCGTCCTGGCAGGCGGGCCGTCCGGAATGGAGCCGCTGCCGCTTTTCGCGGGTGACTACGCGCGGATAGGGCGGACCGTCGTTCGTTTCTTCGAAGGAGACTGGCCGACGGCCCCCGGTCGCCACGGTGACCTCCATGTGCAGTTGGCGAACGAGACGTGCCGGCTTGCCATCGAGTCGGACACCGGTCGAATTGGGGAGTGCGGTGGATGGGTGTTCGACCTCATCGAGTACCAAGGCGATTTTCGGATGGGAGAACTTGCCGGCGACGATTCCCGCATGGGCCGCTCGGCGAGTCGCGGTACTCAACAGCTTCCACGCACAGATGGCCGCGAAGCTGCTTCGAACGCGAAGCCTGTCGACGACCTGAGAATGGGGCCGCTTCTCAGCAATCCGATGGTCCGGATCGAGGTGACGTCGCCGGCCGGTGAACGCGTCGAGAAGCGCCTCTTCGCCCGGCATCCGGATCCGCAAACGCTGGAGGCAGATCTCGCCGTCCTCTCGCAGATCGATTTGAGCTACGAACACGGCAACACATTTGATCTGGTCAAGCGTGGAGACACCGTCGTCATGAGGGCTTCGTTTCCGTTCCGGATCAGATCGGCTCCGGAGGACGGAACAGCCGAAGCATCAGCCCGAGAGGTAGCCGCGGGAGACGCCGTCCCTGCAGAGACCGGACAGTGGATTCTCGGACCCGAGGGATTCGAAACCCGCGTCCACGACGTGGCACCCTCACTTGTATGGGGAGGAGTGGGAAGTACGGACCCGAACGCGCCAGCTGCCGCGCGAGTTTTCGTCGCTCTCCAAGGTGAGCAGGCAGAGGCCGTCTGTGTTCGGGGAGACGAGGCGCAGACGGTTGTGCTCGGAGGGCGGCAGATCGAGCTTCGCTACGGATCGGTCTTCAGTAAGCTGCCTTACGATGTTTTTCTGGAGGACTTCGTACTGCAGACCTATCCGGGTAGTGACAATCCTGCGAGTTATGAGAGTCACGTTCTTCTGACCGATCGCGAACGGGGAATCACGGATCGTCCCGTTCGAATCTGGATGAACCACCCGATGAATCACCGGGGGACGAAACATTTTCAGTCGAGCTACGATCCGGACCGACTGGGTACGATTCTGGCGATCAATCGGGATCCGGGGAAGACGACGACATACATCGGATACACCGTCATCTCTCTGGGCTTTCTTGTCGTTGTCCTTCGCCTCATTCACCGGCGTGTCGTCGATCTGCGTGCCCTGTCGAAGGTCGCGGCCGTCCTTGCGGTGTGCATCGGGTCGGCGACATCGAGCACGGCCGGCTTCGCGCAGACCGATGGAACCGGCTCGATCCACGATGCGCCCGATCCGACCCGGGGGCCGCCGGCTTTTGCCCTCTCAGAGGAAAACCTGCATCTCGCGTCTCGTCTCATCGTCCAAGACTTCCGGGGCCGGATGAAACCTTTGGACACGCTGGCTCGCGAGACGGTGATCAAGATCACCAAGAGCCGTCGCTTCGAGGGGCGGGAGCCGGTGGAGATATTCTTGGGGTTGCCCCTGCATCCCGAGGCCTGGTACGCACACCCGATGATTCGCGCCAAGAATCCCGGCGTTCGACAGCTGCTGGGCGTGGATGCTTCGGCTCGCCACGTACCGCTCTCGCGGGTGCTGCGGGACGACGGTTACGTACTTCAGAACGTTGTCGAGGAAGCGCATCGGACTCCGTCGAATCGCCGCGACAAGACGCAGCAAAAGCTCATCGTCTTTGATGAGCGAGTTCATTTACTCTTCGGAGCGCTTCAGGGGAATCCACTCCGGATCTTCCCGATACCTGATGATCCCGAAGACACCTGGCAGAGCATCGAGAAAGTGCTCGAAGTGATGCCCGCCGGTGATCCGCGTGTCGGGGAGTTCAAGGTGGCCGCCGGAACTCTGTTCGAGGGGCTCCTCGCCGGGAATGACGAGCAGACTTCCGACGGTCTTCGGCTCGTCCATGAACTTCAGCAACGGTACGGTGCGGTCGTCGTTCCAACTCCGCTCCGGGTCGATTCAGAGCTCACGCTCAACCGAGTCCGACCGTTCGTCACTTCCGTCGCGCCGTATCTGGTCGGCTTCGTCCTCCTGATCTCCGCCTACTTCGTTGGACTGCTGTCGCAGCGCGGGGGGGTCTGGTCATGGAAGAATCCGCTCTACGCGATTGGGATGTCGGCTTTCCTGGCCGGCTTCGGGATTCATCTCTGGGGCTTCGTGCTCCGTTGGATTGCGTCATCGAGAGGACCGCTCAGCAACGGACACGAATCGTTGCTGTGGGTCGCATTGACCGTTGCGTTTGCCGGTGTTCTCTTTGAGTGGATCAGCCGCACCGCTGCTGTCGGTGCCCTCTCCTCCTTGCTCACGGCCGTGGTCTTGGGCGTCTCCATGTTGGGAACGTTTGATCCGTCGATCGGCCCGTTGATGCCGGTGCTCTCTTCGTACTGGCTGAACATTCATGTCACGGTGATCACCGCGAGCTACGGATTCCTGGGGCTTTGTTGCCTGCTCGGTCTGCTCACGCTGGTCCTGTTTCTCGTCAACTGGCGTCAACACCGTCCCGGAGTGGTTCGCGCCATCGGCATCCTCGATCAGTTGAATGTCGACGTCATGATCTTCGGGATTGGTTTACTTACGGTGGGGACCCTGCTTGGCGGTGTCTGGGCGAATGAGAGTTGGGGGCGGTACTGGGGGTGGGATCCGAAGGAAACGTGGGCCTTGGTCTCGATCCTTCTTTACGCCATGATCCTTCACTTCCGCTGGATCCCAAAGCTGGCCAACCCGTTCGTGCAGGCGGTGAGTTCGTTTCTCGCGATCTGGTCCATCATCATGACGTACTTTGGCGTCAACTATCTGCTCATGGGGATGCACAGCTATGCTGCGGGGGACAAGGTTGCGATCCCGATGTGGGCATCCGTCTCGGTGTTGGCTTCGATTCTCTTTGGGGTCATCGCCTACCAGGCCTGGTCTAGGCAGCCAAGCATGCATCGCCGTAGTCGGGAGCCCGCCAAAGCCTTTGATGACCCCACAGCTGGATCCGTGAGAAACTGAAGTCTGCCGGGGTGGGCACGAACCAGTCCCCACGGGATGTTTCTTGGAGATGTGCCTTGTCCTTCCGAAGTGCGGTCCTGTTTGCTTTCGTTCTGTTGTCCTTGTGCGGCGCGTTGCCTCACAGCTTGATTGCCGAGTCGACGGAATCTGCCGCGACGCCGGCGGGGCAAGCCTCCTTGTTTACAGAAGCGGTCGACCAATCCCGGGTCCTTGCCGGGCAAGCTTTCGCTGCGCGTGATTCCGGAGACGTGGCGACTTTCGTCGACCGGATGGAAGAGGCATTACGGCTGCGGCCGAACCATCCGCAGATCCTCTACTACTGTGCGATCGGCCACGCTGAAGCGAACGCGACGGAGCCGGCGATGGCCCGGCTCGGTCGTCTTGCCGAGATGGGCCTCGGGTACCCCATCTCCGAGGAGCGGTCCTTCGAATCGATCCGAAGCGCCGAGGGTTGGCCGGCTCTCGTGCAACAGATGTCAGATCATCTGGAGCCCACGACGCACAGTGAGGTTCTCTTTCGTTTGGATGTCCCTGAACTCCTTCCCGAGGGCGTGGCCTACGACACCAAGACCGGCCGTCACTTTGTCGGAGGGATTCGCGGGCGAGAGGTCTGGGTGAGAGAAACGAACGGAGAGTCACGCGTCTTCGTGTCCTCCCGGCCGGAAATGGGTTCCGTCTTCGGACTGATTGCCGATGCAGACCGACGAGTACTCTGCGTGGCCACGGCTTGGATGGCACAGACCCCGGGAGTGTCGGAAGCCGTGCAGAACACGTCAGCACTCTTTTGCTTCGATCTGGATTCCGGCGCGGAGATCGCGCGTTACGACCTGCCAGAATCCGACGGACCACAGATTCTCAACGATCTGTGCCTGGCCGAAGGCGGTGACGTCTTCGCAACGGACAACCAATCCGGCGCGGTCTACCGGTTGTCGAACGGCCACTTCTCGCAACTTCAAGTGACGCCTTCGTTGGCTTCGCCGCAGGGAGTCGTTCTCGGTCCTTCGGAGAAGCGTCTCTATATCGCGGACTACTCGCTTGGAATTGTCGCCGTAGACTTGGAGACGGAGGAGGCGACTCGCCTATGGGCTCCCGATGCCTGTTGCCTTATCGGTATCGACGGCCTGGCCCGACATGGTCGCGAGCTTCTTGCCATTCAGAATGGAGTCTCGCCGCACCGGATCCTGGGTCTGAAGCTCTCCGAAGAGGGGCTGTCCATCGAGTCGACCCGCGTTTTGGAAAAGGCCCATCCGGAGTTTGACGAGCCGACCTTGGGAACTGTTGTCGGCAACGAGTTTCACTACGTCGCCAACAGCCAGTGGCCGAGCTTGGCCGACGACGGCGGCGTCAAGGATGGCTACGAACTCCGTCCGCCGACCATTCTGCGCCTTCCGCTCGCTGATTGAGCGGCTGGAACGCTGACCTCGACGGCAGTTCCCCCGCCGACCGGAAGAAAAAGAACGAATCGGTGTCCACTTCCGACACCGTTCGTCGCCATGGGACTCCTGAAGCCCAAACTCGAGATTCACCGCCCGAAAGGTAACCGGCGCTCTCTGCCGAACGCCGGTCCGGGCGGACCAGGTTCAGGAGGTTCGCAGAGATGTCGTCGTTGGAAACCCTTTCGTTTTCTTCATTTGGAGAGCCCGGCCTTCGGAATCCCGGCGGTGTCGGATCCGAGTGCCCGGACACCGGCCGTATCACGTCCCGACAGGTTGAATCGGAGCATCGTGGGTCCAGCCGGCACGGGCTCCGGTTCGGGTTTGGGTTCGGGTTCGGCAAGGTCCTGCGGCTCGGCCTCGGCGCGGCATCGCTCTTCTCCGTAGCAACGTCCGAGCCTTCAACGGCCGCGACCTTCGGTTGGGAGGCTCCAGTCGACGGCAATTGGCACACGGCTGCGAACTGGAATCCCGACGGCATCCCGACCTCCGGTGACCTTGTTACCTTTCTTCCGGATGGGACCTACACCGTCACCATCGACCAATTGGATGCGGAAGCCGACGGATTCAACCTGTTCCGGCCCGGCGTCACCCTGGCCGTCGAGAACGCTCGGACTCTCACCATTCACGATGACACTCCGTTCGTCATCGGTCGCATTCATGTCGGAGACTCCGAGCCTTCCGACTTGCCTGCGACTCTTCGCTTCGAAGAAACCGCTACGGTCGGCGGCGGGGGAACCATTCGTTTGAACTCGGGCCTCGAGGAAGGCCGCTCCCGTTCCTTTCTCGAGTGCGGCGGCGTTCTCACACTCGGTTCCGCGGTGACGGTCGAGGGCAACGGCACCATCTCTGCGGTCTTCGTCAACGAAGGTTTGATCCACGCCGGAAACCTCCTTATGACGGGCAACTCGTCCGTCAACAACGGCGTCATTCGGGCTGGCGCGGGCGGTGCAATCGAGATCGATGCCACGCTGTTTTCCCAGGGCCCGGATGGCCTCATCGAGGCCAGCCTGAACTCCGAGATCGTCGTTCACAAGTGCGTCGGCGGAACCCTTGCAGGGAATGATGGTGGTGTCATCCGGCCCCTGCAGGAACTTTCCGACTGCACTCTGATCGGACGAGTCGAGTTTCCCAGCGCCCCGACCGGAACCGTCAATCCGGCACTGACCTGGGGCGGAGAAATCGAGAACGAGGGACAGATGATTGTCTTCGGCGTCGCCGGGAATCCGGCGTCCCAGTTGCGTTCGCGCGGCTTCTCGAGTCCGGAGGACACCTTCGTTTCCGGGCAAGGTTGGATCGAGCTCCAATCCGGGGAGGGCTCAGAGAGTGGCGCACGACTGGGCACCAGCCACGCAGACAGCCGATTCATCTTCGGTTCCGGACAGGTCATCACCGGCCGCGGTACGTTCTTTGGAAAGGTGCAGATCGATGGAGTGCTCTCGCCGGGCGTCACTGACGGCATCTACACGCCGGACGATCCGACCGCTACGTTCGAACTGGATGACCTGAGCTATACCACGGAGGTCGAGTTGACCTCGAGCGCGCAGCTCGTCGTGGAGTTGGGCGGGACAGAGTCGGGTTCTTTCGACCAGGTCCTTGGAGACGGCAACGCCAGCGAAACGAAACTCGTTTGTGCCGGAACCCTCGTCCTCAGTCATATCGACGGCTTCGCCGGATTGGATACCGGGGAGGAACTTTCCATCATCAGTCAGGTCGGCGTCGTCGAGGGCACGTTCGCAGCCGTCGTTCAACCGGAAGGCTTCGAGTACGAGATCGTTTACGAGGAGCACGAGGTGCGTATCCGTCCGGCGGCGCCTTCCGGCGTCGAGGATGGCGACCCTTCCGCACCTGGAAGCGAGATCCTGGCGAGTCACTCGTCCAGTGTTCTCACTTCCTTTCCGAACCCGTTGCCGGCCATCGGCGGCACGCTGCGTTTCCAGCTGCAGAATGCGGGGCCGGCTCGAATCGAAGTGGTCGATGTTCAGGGACGCGTCCTGGCGGTTCCGGCGGAAGGTAGCTTTGGCGCAGGCCTTCATGAAGTGGAGTGGGACGGTCGCAACCGGGACGGCGTGACCCTGCGCAGTGGGGTCTACTTTCAGCGGCTGATTACGGCGTCCGGTTCATCGAACCGGAAGGTGATCCTCTTGCCATAGTCAGCCGAACTGCGCGGAAGTTCGTGAAGCGCCGCCTTGCCAACCGCAGGGTGGCTCTTTCTTTCCTGTCCAGGCTGAATTCGCCGGTGCTACATTCCAACTGCCGGGGCCGGATCCATCCACGCAACGTCCGGAGGAGCCTTGCACAGCATTTTCGACCAGAAGGCCGTCGACGACTTTGTCGCCCGCATCGAGACCCTGAAGCCGGACACCCGTGCCAAGTGGGGGAAGATGGATGCGGCGCAGATGCTGGCCCACAACTCTCTGATCTTCGAGAGCGCCCGTAACGACACCTACCCGACGATGAATCCGATCTTACGATGGATCGTCAGTCGGATGATTCGAAGCATGGTCATCGGCGACAAGCCGTACATGAAGAAGGCCAGGACGGCCCCGGCATGGGCGGTCAGTGATCCAAAGGATCTGGAGAAGGAAAAGACGAGGATGCGCGAGAACCTTCAGGCCGTGCACGACCTCGGCGCCGGTCACTTCGAAGGCAAGAGCAACCCGACGTTCGGGACGCTGACGTCCGCTGAGTGGAGCCGGCTCTTCCTCAAGCATCTCGACTACCACCTCGAGCAGTTCGGAGCCTGACCTGTGCGAAGCGATGGTGTCGCTGCGTCGCGAACGTCAAAGAGCTGCTCGGCCGCATGACCGACAAGAGAGCGACATCGGACACGGGAACGGAAACAGGAACGGGAACGGGAACGGGAACGGGAACGGGAACGGAATCAGGAACGGAAACGGAAACGGAAACGGAGAGCGGGCCGTGCATTTTCAGCACGGCCCGCTTTCCGTTTGGCACGCCGGCCCCGTTCTGTTCGGCGCGGCTTCTTTTTGGGCCCGGCCTCAGGAGTTTCGTCGGCCGCAGCCGAACCACTCTGAGGCTTGGCGGCGTCAGTCGATCAGAAGCATCTTCTTGATGTCATTCCGACCTTCCTGGCGCAAACGCGAGAAGTAGACGCCCGACGGCATGGTGTTGCCATCCGTATCCGTACCATCCCAGACCAGGCTGTACTGTCCCTTGCCCTGCGACTCCTGAACGAGGTGGGTCACGACGCGTCCGGAGGCATCGATGATGTCCAGACTGACGGGGCCCTCTTCCAACAGCGTGTAGGCGAGACGGGTCTTGCCCCGGAATGGGTTCGGACTGTTCTGTTCCAGCGCCAACGGCATCACCGCGTGGCCCGCGAGGTCAGGCGCGTTCGCTGGGTCCTGCTTGATCACGTTCTGGTAGAGGTCCTGGGCCTGCTGGGCGTTGGCCTGCAAGTCGGCCAGGCTGGATCCACCGATGTAGGCGAAGGCGGCGCAGGCGCTCTCGCCGTTGGCCAGAGTCCAGTCACCCGTGGCAATGAGCAGAGCGATGTCGGCCGGACCGGCAGAGGTCGAGCTGAAACCGCCGTTGAACCAGGCCTGCTTGTTCGCGTCCGTGGCATCGTCCGTTGCGTTGTTAAGTCCGCGCATGGCCACCCCGCCCTCGGCGTTGAGGATGGCGATGCCCATGAAGCTGCTCGTGTTCGTCCCGGAAACATAGGCCAGGTGATTGGCTGCGTCGTAGTTCACGGAGTTGGTACTGAAGAGGTTGTTGAAGTCGACGTCCGCGATGACACCGCCACGAACGTTGTTGCGAGTTTGCCCGCTGTTGTTCGTGATGACGTACTCGGTGATGACGAAGTCTTCGTTGGCGACCGCATCGTCCGCGTAGTAGTTGGCCGTGATGTCGAATCCCCACGGAGACTCGGCCCGCGAATCGTCAAAGGTCGCGGTCGCTTCCTGGGCCACGTAGTCCGGGGTCCCGTCGATGACGAGGTCGGAGGACTGTTGGAAGTCCGCGTCCCCGCCCGGCAGTCCGGCATTTTCGACCCGGTAGTTGTCCGAGACGGCTCCGTTGCCGGCCTGCACGGCGAAGGAAGCTTCGAAGATGTGCTCGGCGGCGCCGAGGGGATCCCAACGGAAGGACTCACCGATGCGTCCACCGGATCCGGTGTAGGCCGTGTTGCCCTTGTTGGTCACCGTCAGCGAGGAGGCGCCTGCGGTCATGGTCGTGGCTGCGACCTTGGTTCCATCTCGGTAGATGACCCGCGCGCCGCGCTCATCGTCGATGTAGAGGCTGGCCTTGGACGGGTCGCAGGGAGCGACGGAGGCGAACATCGTTGCCTGGCCGAACTGCGAGTGTCCCAGACCGATGAAGTGGCCGACTTCGTGGGTGGCGACGCCCCAGAGATCGAACGCGCCGGCGCAGGAACCCCAGTCCCGGTAGTCGTCCCAGTTCCGCGTCGCCGAGAACGTGATGTCCGACTCCTGCCTGGCCAGGTAGAGCGAGTCGCTGACGGTGTTGGTGTTCCAGAAACCGTCACCAACGGCGTAAAGCACCGTCGAGGTCACACCCAGACAGGAACCGGTGCATTGCGAAAAGCAGTCTTCCATCGAGACGTGGTTGACCATGTTCTGGGAAAGTCCGCAGAAGGTCGTGTTGGCGCCTTCCGAGAACGTGATGTCGATGCTGGGAATGACCGTCCAAGCGTCGAAGGATCCGCGGAGGATCTCGAACTCATTGGCGATCGTGTTGTCGTTGAGGTCCGTGTTCAGGCGCCATTCGACGGGATGGTCCGGTCCGATCCAGCCGGTGAACCGATCCGTATCGACGTCAATGAGGACGTAGGCGGAGGCGGCAGTCGTCAATGCGAGTGAGAGTCCGGCGCAGATCCCGGTCCCTGTCATCATTCTCTTTTTCATCATGATGTCCTTTCTTGGGACCGGTTAATGGGTGGCGATCCAGTCGCGAACGGCGCTCAGGAGCTTCGGTGCAGCGAAGCTGCCGTCGGCGCGCATGGCGACGAGGTCACGGGACTGGCCGGAGGAGGCGAAGTGAACGTCGGTCCACTCACCCGGTCGGGTCAGAACTTCTTCTCCGGTCCGCTCGTGGATGCTGAACCGGAACTTGCCTTGGATCATTCCGTAGGTGCGGTAGTACCCGTCGGGACGATCCTCGAGGAACGCAAGGACGCGCTCGCCGACTTCGAACTTCGGGACGGCCGGGACGTGGTGGATCCAGTCTCCGACTCGTCCGCCCAACTCTTCGAGAACGATCGTGCCGTTCGCAGACACGGTGCGGCTCTTCAGCACCTCGTCGACTTCGACCGTGACGTAGGTGTAGATGAACTTGTGCTCGGGGTGCATCCGAGCCTCCATCTGGGTCACCGTTCCGGTGACGATGGTGTCCGAGAGCTCGGTGAGGTCGGCCGTTCCATTCAGCTCCAGTGTTGTTGCGTGAGCGGACCCGCCTAAGGCAAAGATCGCGCAGACTGTGAGGAGCGATGCCAAGGCAAAGCGACTCACCCGGGTCGTGGTCGTTCGGTTCATGCAGGTGCCTCCAGATAGCTGAAGAGTCCAAAGACTCCGAAGTTTGGGCGGCTCATGTGGGGAAGCCGTCCGGCAGCCTAACCAGATTACGAGAGCGGCGGCGGCACGGTCAAATCCACCCTTAGTCATGGTCGAACGGTTTAGATCGGCAGTTCCGATATGGCTCGGGGGAGCCGGCAGGAAGTTCCTGTGGTGCGCGAACCGACCCGGATTTTCCTTTGTGTCCGGCGCCCACCCAATCCTCGAGGGGGACCCCGTATCTCGAAGCGTATCCGGGTGGGGAAAGCCCGAACGTTCCCGGGTGCAAGCTCAAGTTGGGTTCTGAGAAAGCCGAATCTTTCGTGGGGAACCGTAATCCACAAGCGGTCAACTCTTCGGCTGAAACGGGGATAGAGATGTCGTCGCACCACGACATGGAAAGATTGGGCCAGGCCCTTCAAGGCAACCTCGACGATGCATTGCTCCGAGAGGTGAAGGGTACGGACGAGGTCCCGGAGCCGTTCGAGTTCCCTCCGCATCTGGTGCCGGATGAAAGAGACTTCGTTTGGGCGCGGTCGAAGTTTCGGGAGTGGATGGCGGAAGGCCAGTTTCTTCTGGCACTCGCCCTACTCAAGGTGCTCGCGGCCAAGTGGGGGATTCACTCGGGACTTCAGGCTCTGCTCTCCGAAGCTCTTCGCTTCGACGACTCGGAGAGATCGACGGAACCCCTTCCACGCGAGTTCCTGGGAACCGCCAGGTCCAAGATTGCCTGGTCGGTCATCGAACGAGACTCTCTGCAGTTCGAGCCGTACCCGGAGTCTGGTGAGTTCGGTTCCCGTACGTGGGTCCTGCGTGAAATCGACATCTCTGACGATGATCGGTTTCCCAACGGAATGGTTTTGGTTTGGCGTTCGACAACGGGAGTCGCCGGAACGCTTCGTCCTGCCGGTCAACGCAAGGTGGGACGCAGGAGGCTCGAACTCTCGGCCAATCTCTTGTTTTACGGTGACACGAAGTCCCGAGGTCTCTCCAAGATTGAGGTCGAGGTTCAGGATCTATCGGCTTCGGGCGCCGGCGTCCAGGTGAGGGATCGCTTCGGGCGACTGGTGGCGGAAGAAGTCAAAGGTGATCGGGTCCGCCTGGAGCTACGACGACCCGGGGCGGAGCAGCGAGTGTCCGTGCTCGCGGACATCCGTTGGGCCGAATCCTCCGCAGACACAGAGCATGGCCGCGTTTGCAAGCTTGGACTGCAGTTCATCGATCCCCAACCTGAATTCCTGAGAGACGTCGAAGAACTACTGAGCCCAGGGAAAGGCGACGTGCAGTATCTATGGAGCCTGTGGGAGTCGGACAACAAAGCGTAATCGGCGGTCTCTCCACGCAGACATGTGCCATTGCCGGAGGCAAAGGCGGTGTCGGAAAGAGCCTCGTTTCCGTTTCTCTGGCCTACTGGTTGGGGCGCCTGAAGAAGGACGTCGTTCTCATGGACGGCGACCTGGGCGGCGCCAATCTCCACACCATGCTGGGCATGCGCATCCCGAAGCGCAATCTCGACGACTTCATTCTGAAACGAGTGGACTCTCTCGAGGATATTCTGCTGCCTACGAGCATGTCCAACGTGCGTCTGTTGGCCGGGGGAAGCGAGATCCCCGCCTTGGCCAATCCGAACTTTGCGCAGAAGTCGCGGATCCTTCGCGGGATGAAGCGGATCAGTGCCGACATGCTGCTCGTCGACCTGGGTGCCGGAGCCAGCCTCAATACGCTCGACCTCTTTCTGGCCTGTCCCCGAAAGATCGTTGTGATGACACCGCAGCCGACGTCGATCCAGAACGCCTACGGCTTCATCAAGTCGGCGTTCTTTCGCAACGTATCGCGGTCCCTTCGTCAGACGCCTCTCAAAGGACTCTTCGATGTGTCCGCGAGGGCGGACGACCCGATTCCACAGTCGGTTGAAGAGGTTCTGCAGGAGGTTTCCGTCGGCGCACCCGAGGCTCTGGAGGACGTTCGTGCGTCGATTGAAGACCTTCGGATCGAACTCATCGTCAACATGGCGCGGGATGCGAAAGAGTTCCGCGTCGGAGAAATGATCCGCGAAGTCTGCATGAAGTTTCTGGGCCTCCAAGTCCACGCACTTGGCACCGTTCCCTACGATCGGACGCTCGAAAACTGGGCAAAGACGATGGACAAGGGATCTCTGGGTAAGGACTCGGGAAGTGAAGCCCTTCGCGCCGTGTATGAGATCGCCTACGACATCATTGGCAGTGAGGATCGTCAACGCCGCGCCGCGTGAGGCGGAGTCGTCAGGCCGGGTGGACCGATTCCTTGGTTGTTGTCCACTGCATTTTGTGTGGACCAGACAGGCCGAGTGCTTTCGTTCGAAAACGGCCCTCCCAGTGAGCGTCCCCGCGCGTTTATCATTCGCGTATGAACGACACGCCCAAGATCCCGGGATCCCAGCGCCGAGTGCCGAAACCGGAGGGGCTCAATCCCCCAGTAGGCAGTCCGGCAGCGGGCGATCCGCCCGCACCCAATCACTCAGAAACCAACCCCGTCGGCCCACGTCTGAATGTCGATGACTGGGAGCGGGCCGCCCGGTCTCGTCTTTCGGACATGGCTTACGGCTACTACGTCAGCGGCAGTGATGATGAGATTACGCTCCGTGAGAACCGAAGTGCGTTCTCCCGAATGTTTCTGCGCTACCGTGTCCTTCGCGATGTTTCCCGGCGAGACTTGGGTACGACCGTGTTGGGCCATGAACTCCCGTTCCCACTGATGGTCGCGCCGAGTGCTTTCCATCAGCTTGCGACACCGGAGGGGGAAGTGGCCACCGCCGGTGCGGCTTCCGAACATGGAACGATCATGATCCTGAGCACGCTGTCCAATCGCGCGGTTGAGGACGTGGTTGCGGCTTCGCAGCATCCCGTGTGGTTTCAGCTCTACATCTACAAGGATCGCGAGATCACAGGCGCTTTGGTCGATCGCGTCGTGGCCGCCGGTTGCAAAGCCATCGTGTTGACGGTCGACGCTCCAAAGCTCGGTCGTCGCGAGAGGGACATGCGGACCGGCTTTCACCTTCCGGAAGGGATCCGGATGGAGAACTTCCTTCCGGACGACTACCGCTCACTTCCTCAGGAGCAAGGGGAGAGTGGGTTGGCTTCCTACGCGGCCGACCTTCTGGATCCGTCGATCCAGTGGTCTGATCTCGAGTGGTTGGTGCAGCGGGCTCCGGTCCCCGTTCTCGTCAAGGGAATCGTCCACCCTGATGATGCCGTGCTGGCTTTGAAGCACGGTGCGAAGGGGATCGTTGTTTCGAACCACGGGGGTCGGCAACTCGACACTTCGATTCCAAGCATCCAAGCGTTGTCCGAAGTGCGGCGTGCGGTCTCGGGTCACAGCTGCCAGGACGGTTCATTGCCGGTCGTGCTCATGGACGGCGGCGTCCGCAGGGGCACCGATATCCTCAAAGCGGTCGCATTGGGTGCGGATGCCGTGCTTGTCGGACGGCCGATCCTGTGGGGTTTGGCGGTCGAAGGGCGGGAGGGCGCGTCCAAGGTGTTGTCCTTGTTGCATCAGGAGTTCGATCTGGCCATGGCTTTGGCGGGCTGTCGATGCCTCGATGAAGTGACGGAAGACTTGCTGGCTTTCGAGAAACCGGCCCACAAAGTCTAGCTCTCTAGCGGCAACAGTTTGTAGGAGCCCCGAGTGTATCCCGGCTGCGGCTGGTATCTCGGGTCGCTCCACCTGTTTGTCATGGTCTACTGCGGTGGTGAGTCTCACCACAGCTACGGTCCTGCGTTTGCCGTTACTCTTAGTCTAGGTTACTGACAAACTTCTCACCGACCGCGAAGGCGGGTGGGAAGAAAGTTTTCTGCAGACTTGCCTCCAAACCGAGCTGAGCGGGGTGCGGAACAAGGCCCGATGGGTCTTTCTCAGCATCCGGCTGGGTGTGCTGTCGTGTATAAGCGTCTGCGTCGTCGACGCGTGCCGAGTGAGCCTCGTGCCTCGTGTCTCGTGTCTCCGGACTCGTGTGTCGTGCCTCGTGTCTCGTGTCGCGTACCTCGTGCCGCGTGCCGCGTGCCTCGTCCTCGTCCTCATGCCTCGTGCCTCATGCCTCATGCCCTCAGGCCCCGTGCCGCGTGTCTCGTGCCTCAGTCCTCGTGCCTCAGCCCTCGCGCCTCCTACCTCCTGCCTCGCGGGGCGTTCTTGCACCTCACTCCGACTGTCATAAACGGTCCGGGGTGGAATGATGGACTGCCCGGATCTCGCAGGCGAACAATTGTGTGTTTTATTGTTGACTTCAACATTTGATGGGTCTAGATTCTGTATTACACGTCGTCAAGGATGACGATGCCCCAATGCTCGACACAGATTCCGAGAAAACAACGCCAACAATCTCGATCCAGAAACCGAGCGGGCCGCACCCACATGCGAGTCGACCACAAAGCCATCGCTGTCTATGAACGCGAGATCCTGGCCCCCGCTTTGGGTTGGTCCAAGGAGTCCCTCGTTCGGCCACCTCGTGCGCATGAGATTCGACTCGACCGGCAGGTCCGGGACACGCAGTCGCGTATCGCCGCAACGAAGCTATCCCGGATCGACTTGTTGGGTCGCATCCGGCGGGAGGTCGACCCATTGGATCTCGGGTACTCACGGACTTCCGTTTTCGCAAACGAAGAGCTGGGAATCAGTCACCGATCCTTTCAGGACGCCGCACGCATTTCACGAGAGACCGAAGCCCGACCGCTACTTCGCCGCGCGATGGCGGAAGGGATCATCTGTGAGTCGAAGGTTCTGACGATTCTCCCTGTTCTGGATGCGGACAATGAAGTCGAGTGGTTGCGAACCGCCTGCTCGCTCACAAACAAGGCTCTCAAAGAGCGCGTGCAGCAGGTGAAGGAAGCAGAGAAGGAAGCAGAGAAGGAGAAGGAAGAGGGGAACGGGAAGGACAAGCAGCGCGCGAAAGGCAACCACGCGAAAGGGCGACGGGAAAGCACCGATGCGCGCGACTTCGGCCTACGGAGTTTGAACGACCTCAATGGGTTCGGTAATCACGGTGCAAACCACCGCTATCACCGCGGGATGTGGCTTCTGGTCGACGTCGAATGTCCGACCCAGTTCCGTTGGATCTTCGAGGCCTTCTGCGAAGACGTCGCACGTCGGACCGGCGGCCCGGCAAATAGTAGCCAGGCCCTCGAGGTCCTGCTGGCCGAGTTCGAGGCTTCGAACTTCGTCGATCTGTATGAGCCTCCCGACGAACCTCCGGAGTTCTTCGAGAACGAAACCGACGGTGGAATCAGGGAGATCCCGCAAACAGGTGGCAAAGGGATGTCGGTGATTCGCGTGTCCAATCACGACGACTTCGTCTTGAGCAAGACTCGACTAGCCGAATTGGATGCCGTGATGGCAACGGGTTTCGGGAGCAACGGCGGCGCGGAAGCCGTGGTCGAGGGCCTCGTAGGTGCGACCTCTACGGCTACGGCTACGAACCCGGCCGGCGCCGACCTGACAGGAAAGATTCCGACTCATTCGAGCGCTGCAGACTTGATTCGTGAGTTCCGCTCGCTCGAAGCGAAGCTTCGGTCTCTTCGCAATCATCTGGCCTGTCTGCTCTATGACATTCGGAGCACGCACGCATGGCGACCGCTCGGTGTCGACTGCTTCCGTGAGTATGTCGAAGATCGGTTGGACGTTTCGGTTCGGACCGCCAACCAGTGGATTCGGGCGTGGCAGACTCGCTCTCGCACGCTGCATGAAGCCCAGTCCGCCGAGGAGCTTCGCACGACATCGCTTCTTGCACTCAGCCGAATCGAACGCGCCGGAGCGGGCGGAGAGAGCATGCGTCTGTGGCGTCAGCGCGCAACGGAAGTAACCGCCGCGGTTCTTGAACAACAGGTCCGTTGGGCAATGGCGCACGAGGATCTATTGCCGACCAGTACCGGTGACGATCTCGGCGACACCGATTCTGGTGACACCGATTCTGGTGGTAACGATCTTGGTGGCACAGACCCTGGTGACGATCCCCGTGACACCGATCTTGGCGATACCGTTTCTCGGCCTCCGCGGCTTCGCCTGGCTCCACCGTCTGAATCTACGTGGCCTGCGATCGCGGACCGACTTCGTCGAACTCCGGAACTGATTTCTCTGCCCGCGTTCCATGAAGCCGCTTTCGAACACGACGCCGAGATCCAGCGCGATGCTATGTCGGCATGCTGCGTCGACGGGAGCGACACGTGCGTCGGGGACGACACGGATGACACGGACTGTGATCCTGCAGGTAAGTCGGTCGGAGCTGACGCCACAGGACTCGAAACTCCGTCGGATCCAACTGAGGTGCCCGAAGCCGGCACCGATGTCCCGCCTGACCCGACGGCGATGTCCAAAGCGGCCGCCGACTTCTTCGGGAAGATTTCTGCGTGCTACTGGGAAGAGATGCTTCGAGTGCCCGATCCGACCGAGAAGTGCACTTCTGTCATCCGTCTTCGCACCG
>JAUIHP010000020.1 GCA_030431975.1 bacterium
GTACTGGGCCTGGATCTCGACCGGTCCGGAAAGGTCACCGGAGCGGAAGATGGCCGTGGCCTGGCCTTCAGCATTGGTCAGCAGCGTGATCGGACCCCACCCGGCGGAGTTCAGACTCTCACCACCGGACGGTCCCTCGACGACGCTGAAATCGATGGCAAAGCCGCTACCGACGGCGCGACCCTGGCTGTCGAAAGCCTGGACCGAAATCGCCGCTTCCTCGGTGCCGCCCGAGCCCTGGACCGAAACCTCGGTCCGACTGCTGAAGATCGAGAGCGACTGGATGACGACACTGGTCGGAGCAATGAGGGGAACCTCGAAGCTCGTCTGGGCCGTCGTTCCCGGAACACTGACCGAGATAACTGCAACGTAGTCGGTCGATTCGGACGGGCCAAGGCTGCGATAGGTCGCGGTGGCCATTCCGCCTTCGGTACGGGAGATGCCGGCCACTTCCGTGGTCACGACCGCACCCTCGTCGACGGAAAACTCGACCGCGGTGCCGTCTGCAACCGGGTTTCCAAAGCTGTCCTGAACGAAGACCTCGAGTTCGGTCTCGGCCCAAAACTCGATCTCCTCATCCAATGACCGGCCGGAGAGCGTGGCGGCCTGGCCGGCGCCGACGACGACGCTCAGCTGGCGGGCCGTCGTTCCCGAGGTGGCCTCGACATTGATGAGACCCGGAGCCGTACCGGAACCGAGAATGCACGTCGCCTGGCCGTTCATGTTCGTGCGCGTCGCATAAACGCCGCCGACTGCACCCTGAATCTCTTCACCGCCACCGGGGCCGCCCACGATCTCGAATGCGATCGGGACACCGGCCGGGACCGGACGATTCTGCGCGTCGAAGGCCGACGCCGTAATGATGGTGTTGTCGACACCGCCGGCGCCCTCGACGGAGAGACCCGACTCCGAGGAGCTGAGCTCGATCCGCCAGGCGGTCGGCAGGTTGGAAAGAACGACTTCGGAGTCGACGGAAACGCCGTCGGCCGAAGCGCGGATCCAGGTCGAACCGGAATCGAGACCGGCCGTGTACTGGAAGGTCGCGGTGCCGTCTACGTTCGTGACCACGGTGGCCGGGATCGAACCGATCGCGGACCAGTCGTTGTCATTGTCGGAATCGACCAGGTTGTCGATGCCCGGCGTGTAGACACCGTCCTTGTTGTTGTCTTCGAACTTCTCGCCGGCGACGAGTCGAATCTGCTTGCCGGAAACGAGAGCGCCGTTGACGTCGCGGACCATGATCGTACCGGTGGTCTGCGAAATGCCGTCGGCCGGAAGGGTCGTGGCGTCCGTCAGCAGGTTGATGGACCATGCCGGCGGAACCTCGACGAGATCGAGGGTCATTTCACTCGAGCCGCTGGAGGTCGAAACTCGAATGGAGATCGGTCCGGCTTCGGTGCCTGCAGTGTAGGTCGCGTTGGCGAAGCCGGAGGCGTCGGATGTGGCGACGGACTCGATCGAACCGATGGTGTCCCACTGGCCGTTGCTGTTGGCGTCAACGTAGCTGTCGATGCCCGGCGTGAAGTAGCCGTCCTCGTTGACATCGGTGAAGGACTCACCGGCAACGAAGCGAACGATGACACCACCGATGCCACCACCACCCCAGTCGCTGACCTGCGCTTCGATGCGCGTCTGGCTGACACCGTCGGCGAGAAGCTCGCGGGCGCCGGCCTGAGCGGTCACCTGGACCGAAGTCGGGTGCTGGAAGATGGCGTAGTCGAGCGTGGCCCCTTCCATCGTCACCTTGATGTAGACGTTGCCCTGGTTCTCACCAGCGCGATAGAGGAAGGTCGCCTTTCCGGAGAGGTCGGTCGTGACCTGCTCTGGAATCGAACCCTCGGCGTCCCACTCGCCGTCACCGTCCAGGTCGCCGCTCGGCGAAACCTGATCTCCGGCGGAGAAGACTCCGTTGCCGTCGACGTCGATGAACTTGTCACCGGCGACCAACGTCATGGCCGCGTTGGCGACCGGAGTCGCGGTCACACCCTGCGTCGCCGTGATGGTCAGGGCGAGGCTGGAGTTGCCGTCGGCCGGAATCGACGTCGCGCCACCCTCTGCCTGAACGGAGAGGTTGACCGAGTTCGACGGCGTGCTGCTGACACGCAGCTCGGGATAGTCGATGTCGCTGCCGGCTTTGATCTTGAGATTGACGATGCCTTCGGCCACCGAAGGCGTATAGGTCACCGTGGCCCAGCCCGTCGCGTCCGAGAGTTCCTCCGTCTTGGAGAAGCTCGAGGCGGAGAGATTGCTCGGGAACTCGGAGAAGGCGACCGTTGCGCCTTCCACCGGCGTCCCGGGATCTCCCTTGACGACCCAAACTTTCAGTTCGACGGACTCGCCCGACAAGACGTCGATGACGGTGTCCTGGATCTGCTCTTTGGAGAGCCGGTTCCCACCGATCTCCATTTCTCCGATCCTGATGTCCGACTGGGTGTCGGGAGCGACGGGTGAGTCCTCATCGGAGCAGCCCGCAGGCAACCCCAGGACGACCATCGTCCAGAGCATGATCCAGTACCAGCGCAGATGGTTTCGAGACGACACGGCAGACCCTCCAGGTGCCTCTTCCTCGCAGGAGAAACTGCTTTAAGAAGCCGTGTAAATTCGTTCGCTTACTTGAACTTAAACGGTGACATAGCACCATTTAGGGACATCCCACTCATTGTTCGTCCCCAAGGAGGCATCGACAGGTCCGGAGGGACTCTGCAGGGAATTCCACGTAGTTGAGGATT
Source organism: bacterium (assembly GCA_030431975.1). Lineage (GTDB taxonomy): Bacteria > Eisenbacteria > RBG-16-71-46 > CAIMUX01 > CAIMUX01 > JACKCR01. Next base: position 2,730 of record JAUIHP010000020.1, read on the forward strand.
GGAGGGGAGATTCTTCCCGATTCCGGAGGCGGATCGGGGCGGAAACCAGCCCCGGGTTGGAGGATCCGGGGCTTAGGTCAGCGGTGGGTGGTTTGCCGGTCTCAGGCGTCCCCGAACGCTCGACGGCCCCTTTGGATGAGAGATGAGATCTGCCCGGCATGGGCCGCCTCGTGCTCGACGAGGTGGAAAACGACCCACTCCGGAGTGCACTCGTACTCCTGATCCTGCGGATCGGGACGCAGTCGTCGCCACTCTTCCAGGCTCATTTCCTTCATCTCGCGTAGGAAGATGGACCGGCTCTTTTCGAGGCGGGCAAGATGTTCCGACAGAGGAATGTTCGGGACGCGCTTGAGACGACGCGAGCCGTCCTCGTAGGAAGAGCCGGATCGAGATCCCGGACCAAACGCTCGGTCCGTTCCCGTACTTCGACGAGGGCGTCGAGCCAACGCCCGATCGTGGGCTCGGCCCCGGATGGCGTAACCGCCAATTCGAATTTGTCCAATGATTCGTCCTTTGGTCGGACGGGCGTCAGTGGGCGGGCGTCAGGCCCCGAACCGCAGCCATTCCCTCAGCAGGAAGTCGATACGCCCCAGGAGCAGCGAGATACGCGCCATGACCGTGAACCCGTAGGACGCTCCGAAGGAGATCATGAGGAAGTAGATCCCGACCTTCGAAACGACCCCGACCGCTCCCTTGTGCTCCGTCGAGAAGAAGAAGTACACGAGCGTCGTGAGCACACCAATGATGAGCAGGAAGTTGTTGGTGTTGGTCGCCGCCGACCCGGTGTTGACCGAAAGCACGTTGGCCTGGATCTGCGCGACCAGGTCTCCCTGCAGAAACCCGACGAGCTGGAGCCCGGCGTAGGTCCCGATGAGCGCACCCATGGGCCAACGACTGAGCCAGCCCACGTTGGGAACGAGCCGCGCGAACAACAGGATGACGAGGATGAGCGGGAAGATCGACATCAGGTGGCCTGCGGCCAGGTTGTCGATCAGATTCGGCTTGAAGACCGTGTGGTACTGAAGCGCAGCGTAGTACCCGGCGGCAATACCGACGAAGAGATGCTCCGCAAACTTGTAGATCGGATTGTCTTTGTAGAGAAAGCTGAAGATGGCCAGCGTCAGCATCGCGGCCAGCGTGTTCCCCAGAAATTCGGCGCTCGTCAGGTATTCCATCAGGCGGTCGCCCCTTCATTCCGGCGCACAAAGTAGACGATGTTTCCGAGGACGATGAAGATGATCATGACGACGTGCCCGAGTGACTGGGCGTCCATCTTCTTGGCAGCGCCACCCGGGCCGCCGACCAACTTTTCGTACTCGGCCGCGCCGGCCAACCCACCCAACAGTCCGCTCAGCTGCCCACTTTGGAAGTACGGGTAGTACTCGGGAGCGGAAACGGCGGTGCAACCGGCGACGATCGGAATGTTGTAGCGGCTGCGAACCTGTTGGACCCACTCCTTGGTTCCCGGATAACCGGCCGAAACGTTGACCAGGAGCTTCATGTCCTCGTAGTTGTGGACGTTCCTCATGATCGGCATCGACGAGACGTCGTTGCCGGCGTTGTCGACCGGATAGACGTCGTGGATGTTCTGACCCAGTTGGTTCATCACGACTTCGCGGCCTTCCTTGAAGCCCAGATTGACGAAGTCGACGCCGGGTTCCTTCTTGAACTCGTCGACGGCGATCGCAGACAAAGCACGATTGACCAGTGGCGGCGCCGCAGGCCAGAGAGAACCGACGACGATCTTGACGTCCTTCTCGCAGAGCTGCCGAATGGCTGCCTCCAACATGGGTTGGAGCTCGGGCAGACTACCCGGGTCGTAGTCGGCCGCCAGGTAGACGGTGTCCCCGGCTTTCAACTCAGCGATCGTGTCGTAGAAGGCCTGGCTCTCGTTGCCCGGAACGATCGGAAGTCCGATCGGGAAGAGCATCGGGATGAGCACGGCCAGAAAGATGAAGATGAAGATAATTCGGCGATCGAGGGTCTCGAGTTTCTGTGCCCAACTCATCAGTCACCCCCCAGAGTGTTGCGCTCGATACCGAGGATGATCTTGAGACTGGTGGCGATCGCGCCCAGGGCCGCGCCGATGAGGATGGCGCGTTTGGCCGCGAGGTTCGGGACGTCCATGATCCACTGCTGGATCTCGGGCAGACCGCTCCAGATGGCGTTGCCGATCGGGACCCGCCCGATCATGACGAGCAATGCGGTGATGGCCAGAAGCGCTGCTTCCAGCGTCCGAATACGGAAGGCACGAAACGCCGCGGAGGCGATGTAGAACGCGAGAAGCGCAAACATCGTTCCCTGCATCGGAACGTAGACGTTGTTGTAGAGCCAATCGAAGGGGCTGCCTTCCGCAACTCCGGCGGCCGGGAATCCCATCGCCGTCATCATTCCCTCGGGAAGGAGTCCGACGATGACCATAAGCCCCACACCGAAAAGCAGAGGAAAACTGTAGAAGTGGTCCGGCTCGCGTCGGCTGATCTTATGCATGTGGATGCGGGCTACGTTGACGACACCCAGCACGACCGCGCCGGCCGTGACGATGATCATCCACTCCTCGAAGTCCGCGCGAAGGCTCGAAACGGCCGGATGGGGCACGAAGTACCCGAGCACCATGAAGCAACCGAAGAGGATGGTCAGAAACAGAGGAATTTCTCGACGCACCGCAGACTCCTAGCGTACGGCCATGACGTCGAAGAACCACGTCGAGCCGAGGGTTTGGGCGATGGCGCCGACGATGAGGAAGATCATGATGACGAGCTTCATCACGTCCGTCCCCTTCAAGGTTCCCACGAGCATGGGTTCCCGCGACATGTAGGCCGAGGTGGCGAAGAACTCCTCGCCGATCATGGTGTAGTCGCAGGCGACGACGAAGAACGGCAGCTGATGGATGTTGGCCGTACCGGCGATCTGAATGGCTCCGGTGGTGAAACCGGTTTCGGCAAGGACGAGACTTTCGGCAAAGAAGGAGCCGAGGTAGATATTCGCGGCAGGCTTCTCGCGAAGCATGATCCCGTTGACGGCTGCCGTGAACGCGAACTGCTCGTCGGACAGGTAGCGGATGTTGTCCGCCTTGAAGCTGTCGGGACGTCCGACGTCCATGTATCCGGAGCGAACCGTCTCTTCGGCCAGCGGAACGACGAAGGCCTTGGCCACCGGCACGATGAGCTCGGTGTCGTACTGCGCGACCATCTTGGACACGCTGTTGAGGATGGCCATCGAGTAGATGGTTTGGATGTTCGTCGCTTCGTCGATTCCCGGTACGTAAAGGACCGGCTTTCCCATCTCGGTGGCGCGGCCGATCGCTTCTTCCAAAGCATCGAGACCGGCGATCTTGCGGATGAAGAGATTGCCGCCCGCTTTGGCCCTCTGCAGGAAGTAGAGGATCAGGCCGAGGAAGATGAGGAGGATGATGAGAAGGTTGAATCGCGCCGCGTTGAAGAAGGACGCGGCGGCCTGGGCAGAAACGGTGTTGGCCGTGCCGGCCACCCGGTAGTAGTAGGTCTGACCGTTCTCGATCCCGTTGTTGTCGACGTAACGGCCTTCGGCGCCTTCGATCCGCGCCACCTCTTCCCACGGGCCGGAGGCCGCTGCCGCCCGCTCGAGGACGACCTCGCCTGGAGCCCCGGTCGCGTTCCACGAAACGATGAGTGCGTCTCCCCCGTCCGAAGCGCGATCTTCGACAGCCAGTCCCTGTACGGCCTGCGCCGAGACTGGTCCGGCGGAGACAAGGAAGAGTCCTGTCAGGAGAAGAATAAGGCCCGTGAAGAAGACGGAGGGTTGTCTCACGATTCGATCATCTCCACATTGGCTCGGGGCAGGGTCGCTTCCGAACCATCCTGGAAGCGGACCTTCAGTACTCGGACCGTAGCCTCCGACTCGAGCTTTTGCAATTCCGGAGGCAGAGAAACCACTTCTCCGAGAAGGCCGAAGTAGGGCGTCCGAATGGCGCGAATCGGGGTCCCGACGGAGAGCCCTTCGACCTCTCCAGCTTCCTCTCGTACGTCGGAAAGCTGGGTTTCGGTCGGAATGATGACCTCGGGGCGCATGACCCCGGCCCGAATCTGGGTGGCCCCGTTGACGGATGCACGCTTCCCTTCGAAAGAACCGAAGAGATCGAAGGTCCGCTGCGCCATGTTCATGCGGCCGAATCCCTCGGTTACGACCACCGTGACGCCGAGTTGCTCGTGCCCGGTAATGGCAACACCAAGGTCGTATCCGAGGATCTCTTTTAGATCCGAGTCGTCGATGCCGCCCACGACGATGGCCTTGGCTCCGACCTTGCGCGCCGCTTCGATGGCGTCGAGGTGAACACGGGAGCCACCGACCACGACCTTGCCCTTGTGTTCCGGACGCAACGTCGCCGCCGTCACTTCGTCCTCGGGTGACGACGCGGCCATGATGATCTCGCCGTTGGTTTCACCGCCAACGCCGAAGATGCCCTGAATGAAAGCGCCCACCGCCTCCATGACGACGCCTTCCTCGGGAAGGATCTCCGTGACCGTACCGTCGAAGTAGGCATGGACCTCGACCGGAATGGGCGGTTCACGAAGGATGAGCTGCCCCGTGACCGTGGAAAGAGACTCCAGGCTGCCGTCGACGGGCGATTTGACGTGGGACTTGAAGAGACCAAAGAAGCTCTTGGCCGTGGCGATGATCTCGTCCTTGGCCACCGCGTCGCCGGGCTTCTTCAGCATGTACTCTTCGAGGTCCTCCTGATGGATTCCCAGGATGCTGGCCGCTTTGACCGGCTGCACGTTGCCGGGAAGCTCCGTCCGCGCGACGACGGCTTCACCCTCGACGACGTCGCCCTTCTTCACGACGACATCCCCTTTCAGGGGAAGCCGGCGCTCTTTGACGATGCGCGTCCGCGGTGTGACTTTGAGTCCGGGGGTATAGGCGTGGGCCACAGCTTAGCTCCTTTTTAGACCGGCACTGCTTCCGTGTTCGGGTAGAGCCCCAGGGCCTCCGCCCACTCTGTGAGCTTGCGCACGCGACTGGTTGCATCCTCGGGAATCTCGAAAGGACGCCGGCCGCGGCAGTCGAGGACGATCCCGCCGATTCCGCCGGTCAGGGTCACGTTGACGCCCTTGCCCGGTCCGGATCCGAGATCGAGTTTGCCCTGCGGAACGAGACTGGCCTGGGCCGTCTCCCCCACCGCGAGCGGAATGAGCTTCATCGATCCGTGCGTCATGTGCACGGTCTCGGTGCCGGACGGCAGTTGGATCGTCCCGGTCAGAGCGACCGATCCTTCCTTGGCCTTGCCGACCGGCGCCACCGCCGTCCCGAGACGAATGAGGCAGTCCTTTACAAAGACGTCGGTCGCCGCGCGCTCGTCGACCTGAGCCAGCACACCCAGCTGCGGCATCATGAAGATCGAGTCCACGGCCAGTTGGGTGATGCCTTCGGGAAGGAACGCGTCCAGCAGCATGGCAACGGTTTGGATGCGCCGCGGAGCATGCGAAAGGACACCGCCTGAACCGACGAGAAGATCGAGCTTCATCAGATCGATGAGCGTCTCTCCGGAAGAACTCTGGTCGAAGGTGTCCGAGATGGTCCGTTCCTGCTGCACACCCTTGAGTCCGACGGCCAGTGCTTTGTGCTGCTCGAAGGCCAGACGCAGCGCTTCGCGCGAAATCGCCTGCTCGATGACCAGTTCTTCCAGAGTCTGCGGAATCGTCGTCGGTCGGATCATCTTGTTCTTGATCCGGTTCCGAAGCTCCATCTTGTCGATGTCGATCGGAACCCAACGCAGGACACTTGGAAGTCCGGCCTCGGCCAGCACGTTGGACACCGAGTAGGACATGCCGAGGTTGGCGCTGACGGTTCGATTGAAGACGTCCTGAAAGACGGAGAAGACGTCGGTGGTGGCGCCGCCGATATCGACGCCGACGACCTGGATATTCTCCTGCTTTGCAATCGTCTGGATGATGTTTCCGACGGCCGCGGGCGTCGGCATGATCGGCGCCGAGGTCCAGCTCATGAGTTTCTTGTAACCCGGCGCCTGGGCCATGACGTGTTCCATGAAGAGATCATGGATCTTGTGCCGCGCCGGCATCAGGTTCTCGCGCTCCATGGTCGGCCGGATGTTTTCGGAAACGACCAACGAAGACTTCTCCTCGAGCCGTTCCTTGATCTCGGGAATGGCGTCCTTGTTTCCCGCGTAAATGACGGGCAGGTCGTACGAACTTCCCAGGCGGGGCTTGGGATCGGCCGCCGCGATGATCTCGGCCAGCTCGACCACATGGGTCTTCGTGCCGCCGTCGATGCCGCCGGAGAGGAGGATCATGTCCGGCCGCAGGTCGCGGATGCGCCGAATCTTTTCATGCGGAAGCCGCTTGTCATTGCTGGCCACGATGTCCATGACGATGGCGCCGGCGCCCAGCGCGGCACGCTCCGCGCTCTCCCCGGTCATCGATTTGACGACCCCCGTCACCATCATCTGAAGACCGCCACCGGCGCTCGAAGTCGAGAGATAGGCGTCGACACCGGTGTCACCTTCCTGCGGGACGATGATCTTGTCGCCGTCGAGGAGCTTGCGACCCGCCAGTTCCTCGACCTCCATGATGGCGTTGAGCACACCTTTGGTCACATCTTCGAACGGAGCCTCCACCGTCGTCGGAGCTTCGCCGCGAACGACGAGACGGTAGGTGTCACCCTGCTTCTCGATGAGGATGGCTTTCGTCGTGGTCGAGCCGCAGTCCGTGGCCAGGATCGACTGCAGTTCCTTCTTCTCCGCCATGAAGCTTCCTTTCGTCCACGCGACGACCGGTCACGTGACCTCTACGGGCCTAACCACCGCCTCCAGCGAGGCCGAGGATCCGGCTCCTTTTCCGCTTTGGCCCGCGCCCGGGCCGCACGCTGTTCCGCGGTCCATTCCGCGTCCCGGCGTTCGATTTCCACGATCAGTTTCTCGAGATTGTTGCGATCTTCCATCAGCACCGCAAAGCGCTGGTAGTCCGGGAAGGGCAGGAAGGCCTTGACGTAGGGCTCGAAGAAGATGAGCGCCTGGCTGCCGACAAAGCTGAGCGGCTTGGTCGACTCGAGGAAGAAAACGGCTGGAACGGTCATGCTCATGCGAACGACACGGTCCGCCACCGCAGCCAGGATCTTGGCATCCGCCTCTTCCGTACTTTGAAAAAGTCCGGCATCCGACCCGCTCACGTTCCCACCTTGATCCACTCGACCTCCGGGGCGCACCCCGTTCGAACCTGGTCCCGAATCTCCGACGCCTCCCCGCCTTCGAAGTGAAGACGAAACGACCGGAAGCCTTCCCAGCGGCTTCCGCCGACGAACGGACTCAGGGTCAGACCGTCCGCGTCCTCGTAGACCCTTCGGATCCACGGCCAGGGACGGTCCCCTCGAAAGAACAGACGGCGGGCGGCGATTCCTGCCTCCGTGACCCTGTACTTCGTTGGAAGGTAGAAGCTCTCGAGGGAAAAGAGGAGAAGAAGCCCCGCCAGAACGCCCCATGGCCATCCTTCCAGGGTCCACCCAATGCCGTACGAGAGTATAAGTACGACGCCCAGCACTGCCAAGCCTCGGCCCGGGCGCTTTCGAAAGGGATGGGCCGTCCAGACGTAGGAAGGAGTGGTCGCGGTCGACGCGTCGATCTGCGGACCTTCCGGCTCGCCCTGGGGCGGAGTCTGCGGTACCTCGGGCAGACCCTACTCCCCTTCCTCCAACCCGGCCACGAACTCCTGGTACTGCTCCGGCTCCATGAGTTCCTCGACTTCAGACGGATCGGAGACCTGAATCCGAACCATCCATCCGTCTTCATAGGGAGAGCCGTTGATGACGGCCGGATCCGCGTCGAGCGTCTCGTTGACTTCGACGACCTCGCCGGCAACCGGCGCGTAGAGATCACTGACCGCCTTCACCGCCTCGACGGAACCGAAAGATTCTTCCTGTTCGAGGACGTCCCCTTCCGACGGGAGTTCGACAAAGACGATGTCTCCCAGGGAGGACTGAGCGAAGTGGGTGATCCCGATCGTCGCAACGTCGCCTTCCAGACGCACCCACTCGTGCTCCTTCGTGTATCTCAGATCTTCGGGGAACTGGGCAGACATCCTCTCAACCTCCTGCGTGCGGACCGAGCACGTCCCTGTTACCGGTGCGAACCATCTTTGTAGAACGGACGCTCCACCACGGTCGCCGTTTGCGTCTTCCCGCGCACGTCGACCGAAACTTCTGACCCGACCTCGGCGACATCGCCGCGGACCAGCCCCAAACCGATACCCACCTGGAGGGAAGGAGAGAAGCAACCACTGGTCACTTCCCCGACTGTTTCGTCACCGACCAGGATCGGATACCCGGTCCGCGCGATGCGTCGTCCTTCCATCTGAAATCCGATGAGCTTGCGTTTCGAACCCTCGGACTTTTCCTGCTTCAGGATGTCCTGGGCAATGAAGGGTTCCTTCCGCTTCAGCTTCACCGTCCAACCCAGACCCGCTTCGAGCGGGGAGATCTCCGGCGAGAGTTCGTTGCCGTAGAGACAGTAGGCCATCTCCAACCGCAGCGTGTCGCGACAACCCAGTCCGGCCGGGGAGATGCCTTCGGCCTGGCCGGCGTCGAGAATCGCATTCCACAACCGCACTGCATCCGCCGCGGGAAAGTAGAGCTCGAAACCGTCTTCACCGGTGTATCCGTTGCGGGAAATGAGAGTCGAGACTCCAAAAACCTGAGTCTCGGCGAAGTGGTAGTAACCGACGCCTTCGAGATCCGAGTCGGTACCCGAGGCGATCATCGTTTGGGCCTTGGGCCCCTGGAGCGCGACCTGCGCCCACTCGTCGGATCGGTCGACGAAACGAACGTCCTCGCCGTCCCAGGCCTGGGCCTGGCGTTCGATCCATTCCCAGATGCGGGCGCGGTTGGAGGCATTGACGACGAACAGGACCGATTCGTCGCGGCGGTACACGGTCACGTCGTCGAGGACACCACCGGACTCGTTGCAGATCGGTGTGTAGAGAAGCCGGCCCGGATCGAGCTTGACCACGTTGTTGGTGATCAGATGATTGGAGAACTCGAGGCGTCCCGGACCGGAGATCTCGAAACGACCCATGTGGGAAACGTCGAAAAGGCCCGCCCGTTCGCGCACGGCTTCGTGCTCGGCCAGGATGCCCTCACCGTACTGAAGGGGCATCTCCCAACCGCCGAACTCGACGAGCTTTCCCTTCCTCGCCACGTGCTCCGCGTGGAGCGGAGTCTTCCTTAGTGTCGTGCCCACCGTTTCCTCCTCCAGCCGCTGGAGGACGAACAGTAAACACCACCCGGGGTGAAGTCAACGCGCTCAGCGGGAGGCGGTTCGGCCCCCGCCACCGGCCTTCCGGGTGCCCGTTTTCCGGCTCGCGGCCTTCCGGCTACCCGTGTTCCGGCCGGCGGTTCTTCCACCCGCGGCTCCCCGGCCATCCGATTTTTCACCGGCGGCTTTCCGGCTCGCGGCCTTCCGGCTACTCGTCTTCTTGCCGGCTGTTTTCGAACTACTGGTCTTCCGGCTCGCCTTCTTTCGCCCGCCCGTCCCGGCGGGGGCGGCAGAACTCCCACTTGCCGGTTTCACGACGGTGGCCAGGGCCTGACCCGTGTACGACCCGGCCACGGCGGCCACTTCCTCGGGCGTGCCGAAGGCGACGATCTCTCCGCCGCCCGATCCGCCTTCCGGACCCAGGTCGATGATGTGGTCGGCGGTCTTGATGACATCGAGCTGGTGTTCGATGACGAGGACGCTGTTGCCCGCGTCGACCAGCCTTCCCAAGACCTGCAGGAGAACCCGGACGTCTTCGAAGTGCAGTCCGGTCGTCGGCTCGTCCAGGATGTAGAGAGTTCTTCCCGTGGCCACGCGCGACAGCTCCGTGGAGAGCTTGACCCGTTGGGCCTCGCCGCCGGACAGGGTCGTCGCCGGCTGACCGAGCTTGAGGTAGCCGAGCCCGACGTCGACCAGTGTTCCCAGTTTGCGCCGTAGCGACGGGATGTGCTGCAGGAACTCGAACCCTTCTTCGATCGTCATCTCCAGGACATCGGCAATGTTCTTACCCTTGAACATGACCTCGAGCGTTTCCTGATTGTAGCGACGTCCCTGACACACCTCGCACCGAACGTAGACGTCCGGCAGGAAGTGCATCTCGATCTTGACCACGCCGTCACCGCTGCACGACTCGCAGCGCCCGCCCTTGACGTTGAAGCTGAAACGTCCCGGCTTGTAGCCGCGCACCTTCGCTTCCGGTAGCCGGGCAAAGAGGTCCCGGACGTCGGTGAACGAACCGGTATAGGTGGCCGGGTTGGAACGCGGAGTTCGACCGATCGGAGACTGGTCGATCTCGATCACTTTGTCGATCCCATCGAGGCCCTCGATGCGATCGTGCTTTCCGGCGGCCGTTCCCGCACGGTGGAAGTGCCGCGCCAAAGCGCGGTAGAGAATGTCGTGAACGAGGGTGCTCTTCCCACTTCCGGAAACCCCGGTTACACACGTGAACTTCCCGAGCGGGATGTCGACATCGACGTTGCGAAGATTGTGTTCGGAGGCTCCGACCAGCCGCACCGCATCGCCGGTCCCTTCGCGCCGGGTTTCCGGGACCTCGATCTCGCGCCGGCCGGACAGGTACCCGCCCGTCAGCGACTGTTCGTCCTTCATGACCTCGGCCGGCGTCCCATGCGCGACGACCGTTCCGCCGTGGACACCGGCGCCCGGTCCCAGATCGACCAGATAGTCGGCGGCTTTCATCGTGTCCTCGTCGTGTTCCACCACGACCACGGTGTTGCCGAGATCGCGCAGCTGCAACAGCGTCTGCAGTAGCTTCTGGTTGTCCCGGTGGTGAAGTCCGATCGAAGGCTCGTCCAGGATGTAGAGAACGCCGACCAGTTGCGATCCGACCTGCGTCGCCAGGCGGATGCGCTGCGCCTCCCCGCCGGAAAGGGTCGCGGCCGCTCGGTCCAAGGTCAGATAGCCCAGACCGACACTGGCCAGGAACCCGAGGCGATCCTTGACCTCTTTGATGATGGGACCGGCGATCTGCAGTTCGTTCTCGCCGTGAACGAAGCCGTCGACGTTGGCCAGAGCGTCGCCGACGGACTGCCGCGTCCAGGTGTCGATGTTCCACTCGCCGACCCGAACGGCAAGACTCTGCGGCCGAAGACGGGCGGCCCCGCACGAAGTGCAGGCCTTGGGCGACATGAACTTTTCGATCCAGTCCCGCATGTCATCGGAATGGGTTTCGCGATAGCGCCGAAGCAGATTGGGGATGACTCCTTCATACGTCGTGCGCCAAACGACCTCGCCCTTTTTCGCCTGATGCCGAACCTCGACCTCCTTGCCCCCGGTGCCGTGGAGAAGCAGCTTCCGCACCTTCTTCTTCAGTTTCTTGAAGGGCTCATCGAGCGAGAAGCCGTGCTCTTCGGCAAGAGCGGTCAGCACAGAGCCGTGCCATCCCGCTTCGGCGTCTTTCCAAACTCCGATGGCTCCGTCGTTCAAGGACAGGTTCGGGTCGACGACGAGCAGATCCTCATCGATTTCCTTGAGCACCCCGAGCCCCTGACAATCCGGACAGGCTCCATAAGGACTGTTGAAGGAAAAGTTGCGCGGATGAAGTGGATCGAAGCTGATCCCACACTTCAGGCAGGCATTGCTCTCACTGAAGAGTTCTTCCCGGTCTTCGCCGAGAATCCGGACGATGCTGCTGCCGACTCGTAACGCCGTTTCCAGGGAGTCGACCAGGCGCTGGCGACGTCGCACATCGACCTGGATTCGGTCCACGACGACTTCGAGCGTGTGTTTCTTCTTCTTGTCGAGTTCGGGAAGCTCTTCGTCGAGGCTGTAGATCTCGCCGTCCAGACGTACCCGAAGGAAGCCCTGCCGACGCAGTTGGTCGATCTCTTTCCGGTACTCCCCTTTGCGCCCCTCGACGAGCGGCGCCAGGATCTGAACCTTTTCATCTTCGTACGCGGAAAGCACGCGGGCCACGATCTCATCGATGGACTGGCCGGAGATTCTTTGATCGCACTGCGGACAGTGCTGAACCCCAACTCGCGCAAAGAGGACGCGGAGGTAGTCGTAGATCTCAGTCGTCGTGGCCACGGTCGACCGCGGGTTTCGTCCCCCGGTTCGTTGTTCGATGGAGATGGCCGGCGAAAGCCCTTCGATGTGATCGACGTCCGGCTTTTCCATCTGCCCGAGGAACTGCCGGGCATAGGCGGAAAGAGACTCGACGTAGCGGCGCTGACCTTCCGCGTAAAGCGTGTCGAAGGCCAGCGACGACTTGCCGGAACCGGACACTCCGGTAAAGACGACCAGGGAGTTGCGGGGGATCTCCAGGGAGACATTCTTCAGATTGTGTTCCCGGGCACCCCGGATCCGGATCGCATCCACGTTGCTCTTTTTCCTTCTTACGAGTGATTCAGACCTGCACAGATCGAGCGAGGTCGGGAGATTAGCACAGCCCAAAGCTACCGAACGAATGTTTTAATATAGCGACCGAGACTGTCATCAGCCATCGACTCCGTCAGGCTGGCTCAGCTTGTCGCGCGGGATCCGCGATCACTCGTGACGAAGAGCTTCGATGGGGTCGAGGCGACTCGCTCGATATGCCGGCAACAACCCGAAGGTGACACCGATCCCCATCGACAGAACGACCGCTCCCAGGATGCCGCCCTGGGTGACCGCCATCGGGATGCCGCCGGCCACACTGACGATTCCCGCAATGAGAAACCCCAGGACCATTCCGGTTACGCCGCCGATCAAAGCCAGCGCGATCGACTCGAGCAGAAACTGAAAGAGGACGTCCTTCTTCCGGGCCCCGATAGCGATTCGGGTGCCGATCTCCCGGGTCCGTTCCTTGACCGTGACCAGCATCATGTTCATGACGCCGATGCCGCCGACGAGCAGACCGATCGACGAAACGATGATGGTGATGAGGAAGAAGGCCCCGGTGATCTGGTTGTAAAGCTCCAGCAGATCGTCCTGGCTGAGCACGCTGAAGTTGTTCTCGTCGGCCGGAGCGAGCCCGCGGATCCGACGCATCAGTCCGGTGATCTCATCGATCGCTTCATCTGCATACTCGGCGCTGTGGGGAACGGCCACGATTTGATCCACCTCGTGCCGCATTCCGAAGATCCCCGAGGCCACGGTCAACGGAACGACGACGATGTCGTCCATGCTCTGCCCGAGGAAGTTGCCCTTCTCCTCGAGAACACCGATGACGCGACAGGGATGTCCTTCCACTTCGATCCACCGCCCGAGGGGCCGACCTTCGGGAAAGAGCACCGCCGAAGGTTTGGATCCGAGAACGCAGACATCTGCCCGATGTCGCACGTCGTACTCGGTCAAGGCGCGGCCTTCTTCGAGATTCCAACCGTGCACGTCGACATGGGTCTCCGTCGCGCCGAAGACGGCGAGGATGGAGGTCCGCTTGCCGCCGTACTCGGCGAACCCAGGCTGTTTGATTTCCGGAGAGACTCCCCGCACGGACGGACAATTGGCGAGGATGGTCGCGGCATCCTCGCGGCGCATGTCTGGTCGCTTCTCCTGTTCTTCCCGGTCGGAACTGAGTCCCGCTTCGTACTTGCTGACGTAGAGAACGCCCGTCCCGAGTGAGTCGATCTGCGAACGAATCGACCGCCCCAGTCCGCTGATGATGGAGACCATGGAAATGATGCTGGCCACTCCGATGACGATTCCCAGAATCGTCAACGACGACCGAAGCTTGTTGCCGAGCAACGAGCCAGCCGCGAGCCGGACCGACTCCCAGAAGAGCATCAGTTGGCGGTTCACCGCGAGGACCTCCGCCGGGTTCCAAATGCTGCAGGCGCGCCCTTCACCGAATCTTTACCCCTCATAGCGGAGCGCGGCGATCGGATGAAGCCGACTCGCCCGGCGCGCCGGATAGATCCCGAAGAAAAGCCCGACCGACGCCGCAAGAAGCAACCCGGTCAGGACCGACCAGGGTTGCACCGCGGCAGGTAACGGAGAGAAACGCCCGACTGCAAAAGCAACGACGGCCCCAAGCAGTGCGCCCGCTGCGCCGCCCAAGAACGAAAGCACGACGGCTTCGACCAGAAACTGGATGACAATGTGGCGGCCGCGGGCACCGACCGCTTTCCGAACGCCGATCTCCCGTGTTCGTTCCGTCACCGAAACGAGCATGATGTTCATGATGACGATTCCGCCGACGACCAAACTAAGTGAGACGATGCCCACGAGCGCGGCGTAGATCAAGCGCGTCGCCTGCGTGAAGAGTGCAAGGACCTGTTCATCGGTGACGACGGAAAAGTCGGGTTCTTCGTAAGGTTTCCTTCCCCGCCGGATTTTCAAGTGAAGCGAAGCTTCGTCCTGGGCGTCCGCCATCCACTCCGGATCGGCGGCGCGAACCATGAGCTCGACCGTACCGCGTGACTCGATCGCTTTGCGAAAGGTTCCCATGGGAAGCAGGACGACGTCGTCCTTGGAATCGCCGCTGGAGCCGCGACCGCGCGCGGTGAGGAGCCCGACCACGGTCATGCGATGTCCGGCCACCCGTAGGTCCTTTCCGATGGGATCCTCATTCGGAAACAACGTTTCGCGAACTCGCGATCCGATGACCACGACCGGAGCCCGACCCCGATCGTCGGCAGGTGAAAGATGCCGTCCGCCTTCCAGGGGAAAGTCTCCGACCTCCGGATAGTCGCTGCCCACCCCCCACACCGGTACGTCCTTCGCTCGTTCTCGTCCCCGCTCCACGGTCCGCGTCGTCGATTGGCGCGCCACGACGTGAGAGGACAACGTGAGTCGCTCCCGCAGGAACTCTGCGTCCTCCGGATGAAGATCCCGACGCTTGGATGCTTCGAGGTAGGACTCGAAGTCGAAGATGAATCCGATCTTGGTCATGGTGAAAACGTCGGAGCCCGTTGTCAGAATCTGTCCAGCAACGAACTTGTCGAGTCCGTGAAGCACGGAAACGACGGCGACGATGGAAAGGACGGCCACTGCGGTACCGAGGACGGTCAGGAAACTGCGAAGGCGATTCGCCCAAAGCGTCGAGGCCGCGAGTCGAACGAGTTCCTTCCACATTCCGTCCTACCTCCGACGGTCGCTCTCGATTTCACCGTCGCGGAGTCGAATGACCCGTTCCGCCCGCTGGGCCACCTCTTCTTCATGTGTGACCATGACCAGCGTAGCGCCTTCATTGTGAATGCGGGCGAACTCGTCCAGGATTTCGTCCCCGGTCTTGGTGTCGAGATTTCCCGTGGGCTCGTCGGCCAGAATGAGGCTGGGCTCCGTGACCAGGGCCCGGGCAATGGCCACCCGCTGTCGCTGCCCACCCGAAAGCTGATTCGGTCGATGGTGGGCGCGATCGGTCAATCCCACTCGCGAAAGAGCCGAGCCGACCCGGATGCGACGCTCCGCCGGGCGCATTCCCGAGTAAATGAGTGGAAGCTCGACGTTGCTCGCGGCGGTCGACCGGGGCAGCAGGTTGAACGTCTGGAAGATGAAACCGATTTCTTCGTTGCGGACGCGGGCCAGCTCGTCTGCGTCCAGTTCCTCGACGGAATGTCCGGCAAACTCGTAGCTGCCCCGGGTCGGGGTGTCGAGGCAGCCGATCAGATTCATGAGTGTCGACTTTCCCGAACCCGACGGTCCCATGATCGCGACGTACTCGTTTTCCTCGATCTCGAGATCCACCTCACGCAGTGCGTAGACGAGTTCGTCTCCAACTTCGTAGATCTTGGAAACCGATCGCATGTAAACGAGCGGGTTCATCGCGATCTTCCCGCGGCCCGCTCCTCTTCCGACTGGACGGCATCCCCGTGCTCGAGATTGCGAAGTGCGCGGTAGGGCCCGACCAAGACCTTGGCCTCGGCATCGAGAGGCGGAACGATGGTGCTGAGTTCGATCTCTGTCTCGCTGCGCAAACCCAGGGTCACGGAGTGAAAGCGGGCCGTCCCGCCGTCATCGACGAAAACGCCTTCGACCAGATCGTCGTTGCCGGATGAGACTCGCCCCTTCCCTTCACCCTCTGCCGCCGAAGGGTCGTCCTCTCTCCACTCGTCGATCAGAGAGCGGGGAAAGGCCGAGAGAGCCTGAATGGGGACGACCCAGACATTCTGAGCAGAGCCCGTCAGGATCTCGACGTCGGCGCTCATTCCCGGACGAAGGGTCGGCGGTGGATCAAAGACCAAAACTTCGACCCGGAAGTTCGTCCCTTCGCGGGAACTTTGAGCGCGTCCCGACTGACCGACGGTGGTGACCCGGCCATCCAGTTCCGTGTTGGGAAGCGCATCGACGAACACCTTGGCTTGCTGCCCGACATCGATGCGGACGACATCGGTTTCGTCGACGTCGACCTGCGCCTGCATCGTATCGAGTTCGGCCAACGTCAACAGAACGGTCCCCGGGGTGTTCATCGTCCCGGTGACGACGTTCTCACCCTCTTCGACGTTGAGGCTGGTCACGATTCCGGAAATGGGCGCGCGAAAGACGGTCTCGGCCAGATCCTTTTCCGCCTGATCAAGCTGTGCCCGGGTGCTCTCCGCGTCCTCGCGCGCAGCTTCCGCGCGCGCCGTCTCGACGCGCGAGTTGGTCGCCGCGTCTTCCAGAGCTTCCGGCGCGATCAGCTTCTGCTGAAAGAGCCGCTCTTTTCGTTCCAGGTCCTGCCGAGCCCGGGCCGCCTGGGCCTCCGCCACGCGCCGGTTCGCGACCGCCGCTTCCAAACGGGACCGGACCTGCGTCACCTGGGATCGGTAGCGCTCATCGTCCAGCTGCAGGAGTAGATCGCCCGCAACGACACGGTCCCCTTCCTCGACGGAGAGGACTTCGACCCGCCCTTGAATGTTGGAGGAAATCTGTACGGTTCGGACCGGCTCGATCCGGCCCGGAGCACGAACCCAGGACTCAATGGAGGCACGCTGCAGCGGCTCGTAGCGAACCTCGACTCCCTTGTTGCCGCCGGAGCGAAGAAGGCTCGCCGCGATGAACGCGACGATCAACGCAACAACGACGAACCCGATCCAAAAGCCGCGCTTCCCTGCGCTCATCCACCCGCTCCATTCGGCGATGCCGGGGTTCCGCACCTTGCCCGGCTTCGGGCTGGGGCGGTCCCGGCTTTTCGGAGCTGGGCCGTGCCTCTACGACTATCAACGGCCCTGGAGCCGTCCGACCGCGAGCTCGAGCTGCGCCAGAGCGAGTCGAAGATCAACTTGGGCTTCGACCAAAGAAACCCGGGCCCGCGTCAACTCGACCTGCGCATTGTTCCATTCGAGGAGGGTTCCCCCTCCGCTCTCGTAAAGAGCCTGCTGGAGTTTAGCGCTCTCCTCGGCAAGCCGCACCCCCTCTTCGGCGGAGCGAATGGCCTCGGAAGCGTTCTTGATGCCGAGCTGTGCCTGACGGACCTGCAGGGCTGCGTTGAGCTCGGTCTCCTCGAGAATGGTTTCCCGCGTGGCCAGGTTGGCCTCTGCTCTTTGAATCGCGCCCTTCGTATTGAATCCATCGAAGAGCGTCCAGTTGAGCCCGATGCTGCCGCCGTAGTTGTAGTCCCGACCGAAGTCGCTGAGAACGTCGTCCGGCGCGTCTCCGCGCTTCGACCAGGAATAGGACGCACTGAGCGTCGGCCAACGGTCCCACTTGCTGGAGGAGAGCCCGGCCTTCGCCGCCTTGATCTCGAGGGAGGCCTGGCTGATATCGGGCCGTTGCCGCAGGGCTTCCCGGATGAGATCGGATTCGTCGCCCGTATCGACTTCACTTGAAAGGGCGCCCGGATCGACAACATCGATCGGCGTACTGACCGGCGCCCCGATCGCGACGGCCAACCGGGCCTGCTCATCCTGCACGCGGTTGAGAGCCGAGATGCGATCCCGGTCTGCCGAAGCCAGGTTCACCTGCGCCTGCAGAACATCGCTTCGCGCCACGGAACCCAGTTCATAGAGCGCCTCGGCTCTTGCCAACTGCTCTTGCGAGAGAACGAAGGCTTCTGCGTTGACCTGAGTGAGCTGCTTGGCCCGGATCAATTCGTAGTACCGCTGAGTCATCGAGTAGGCCAGATCCTGCCGTGCACGGGCCACGCCCATCCGGGTCGTCTCGCGTCCAATGCTCGACTGACGAACGCTCTGCCAAGCCGATGGATCTATCAGCCGAACGCCTCCGCTGACTGAGAAGGACGACTCGACGCTGACATTCGTGGTGTTCGCCTCCAGCACCTGCCCGGTCTCGGTATCGATACGAGGCTGGTTGAAGTTGGCAATAGACCGCCGATAGTTCAGCGAGGAATTGAGGCTGGGAAGCAGCTGCGCTCGGGAACTGGTGTAGGCGGCATCCGCAGTCTCGACGCCGAGCACGCTTTGGATGAACCCGAGATTCCGCTCCTCACCAAGGCGAATGACCTGTTCCAGGCTGAGGGGCCGGCTCAGGTCCACATCCTGGGCCTCATCCTGGGCCTCGGCCGTTCCTGTAGCGCCTGCAGCCATCCACGCCAACACCATCAGTCCCCACAGACGAGGGGAACCTTGGCGGCGCGGTCCCGCTTCCCGGTGAGATGACTCCGAAAGACCCCGGCACAACTCGCTCATCACACTTCCTCCGACTCGCCCCCACGACGGCATCGATCATTCCGCCGTCGCGCCTTTTGTCAGAACCCCCTTGTTCTGGTTCTGCTCTCTCTACGCCCACGCCGGGCAAAGGTTGCATCCGGCGGAAGCGCGAAGGATAGACGAGGAACCGGGAAGAGGGAAGAAAGGCGGCTCCGCTCGGGGAATGGAGTCACACGTTCCACCTCGACCCCGGCCCTCGATTCCAGAGCTTCGATCCCGGGCCTTCGATCCCGCCCGCTAGCGCAGGGCGAACTCGATCGGGATGTGCACTTTGACCGGAACCGGCTCTCCTCCCTGCTTTCCGGGGCTGAACAACCACTGCCGAACCGCGGCCATGGCCGCCATCTCCAGGGACCGGATGGCGTCGCTCTGAGCGATTCGAACGTCGAGCACGCGACCATCCACCCCGATCGACGCCTCGACGATGATCTTCCCCTCGGCTTCCGCCATTCGGGCCAGACTGGGGTACTCCGGCTTCACGGAATGCAAGATCGTCGGAAGCACTTCCGGGTGGCGCACGAAGTCGACGGCTGGCTGACCGTTGTCCGTCGGGGTCGGAAGGGCGGGTGGCGCGAACACGTCGCGGCGGATAGGGGCCAGAGGCGGCATCGGCAGATCGTCGACGATCTCATCGAAAGCCTCGTTGTCGGTCGGCGAAGGCCGGGCGATTTGCGGTGCGGGTGGAATCTCGATCCAATCCGGAACGACCACTATGGGTCCCGCTGGATGCGGATCGAGGACCAATGGAGCCGGCACCCGCGGCGGGGCGAAAAGCCAGGCTACGGCATGGATGACCAACGCCAGCATCAACGAAACGGCGACGAAGCGACCATAGGCCTGTTTCAGCTCAAAGTGCGCAGAGTCTCGGAGGGTCGCGCTCAGATACGTCATGGTTCATTCCTCTCCCGCCCGCGTCGTCGTCGAGCCGGCCGATGGAGGAGCCATGACCGACGCTCGCGCGGACAGCGATGTCCTTCGACATCGTGGCTGGGAGGTCGGTGCCATCCGGAGAGGAAGAGACGATCACGGATCGCCTGGGACGCCGGGCCTCTTGTCAGACAGCGCGCAGCCCCGTCCACATGGAACGGACGATGCTCGCTGTCACCACAAAACCCCGGACAGAGAGGAAAACGAAGGCGGCCGCGAACAGCGACCGCCCAAGAACTAGTTCAGGTTGAATCGGAACGGAATAACGATTCGAACCTTGACCGGCTTGTCACGCTGCTTCGCCGGCTTGAACAACCATTTCTTTGCCGCGGCAACCGCAGCCTGCTGCAGCGAGTCGATAGCGTCGCTGGACTGGACCTGGGCAGCAGTGACACGGCCGGTCTCGTCGATGGTCACCAGAACCATGACCAAACCCTCGGCCTCGGCTTGCCGCGCCAACTCGGGATACTCCGCCGCAACCTGATGAACCGGCTCGGGAGGCGTATCGAAAGCAACGAAGACTTCCGCTTCTCCACCCGAACTGACATCGGGAACGGCCGGAGGAGCGAACGGGTCGAACGAAGTCGGCGCCAACGTCTCTTCTTCACTCGCCTCTTCCGAAATTTCGGCTTCCTGCGGAAGCTCCGGACGTGAGATTTCCGCCGGCGGCGGCGGGATCACGATATCGTCCGGCAGCTCGACCGAAGAGAGCTTGCGCTCGCGAAGCTGGTACGGATGAGGCGTGTAGGGCGGCGAAAAGATCGCGGCCACGGCATGAAGAATCGCGGCGAGAACAGCTCCAATGAAAAGGAAGCGGTTGTAGGCCTTCCTCAGCTTGAAGTGCTCGGATTGTTGAATCGTTTCGAGAGCTATCGCCATGACTTAAGACCCGGACTTCTCAGGTTCGACCGTAAAGGCCGTGTTCAGAGCATTGGCTCGCTTCATCTGATCGAGACAGTCGTGAACCCACTTGTAGGGAACGCCCTCATCGAACTTGAGCCCGACGACCGTCGAGGAGTTCTCCTGAAGCTTCGTCACGAGGATGGGTTCGATGTCCGTCATGCGGATCAGGTTATCGTCGATGGAAATGTCACCGCGAAGATCGATGTAGATGTTGACCAGTTGCTGCCGCGGCAGTTTCTGTCCCGCTTCGGCTCGAGGCAGGATGACGTTGAGACCGTCCTCCATACGGAAGATGGTCGTCACGATGAAAAAGATGAGCAGCAGGAACGCAATGTCTGCCATCGATCCGGTCGGGATGTTGCTGTCACTGTGAACGGTCCGTGTGAATCTGGCCACGTCTTCCCCCCTAGCCCCGGAACATCTTGATGGAGATACGCTCGGCGTCGGCCAACTTCACTTCGTCGAGAACGTCGACCATGATGTCGTAGCGAGCCTCCGGATGGGTTTCGATGGAGATGACGAGATTCGGATTCTCTTTGATCCGATTGCGGACCTCATCTTCGATCAACGGAACCGCGAACTGCTGGTCGTCGATGAAGACGGCACCGGACTGGTCACAGGTGATGACCATGACGTTCTTCCGGTTGATCTGCTTCTTAACCGAAGTCGATCCCGGGAGAATGAGCGGAATCCCCTTCTCCGTGGGAAAGATCGTCGTCGCGATGAAGAAAACCAGAAGCAGGAAGGCGATGTCAGACAGCGACGACTGACTGATGTCTTCCTGGGGTCTCTGGCTCTTTCGAATAGCCATGTACGGAGTCCTCCGCGGCCGAACCTCGCGTCCGCCTCGCTTCCAGGAAGACGAGGCGGAACCCGGATTCGCTTACTTACGGCTTGATGTTTCCGGCTTCCAGCTCGTTGACGAGATCGATGGAGGACTCTTCCATCTCGATGATGAAGCGATCGATCCGTGCGATGAAGTAGTTGTGGAAGATCTGGACCGGGATAGCAATGATCAGACCGGTCATGGTCGTGATCAAAGCTTCGGAAATACCCGAGGCCACCAGCTTCGCGCTGACCTGCTCCGCGGCCGCAATAGCCTCGAAGGCGTTGATCATACCGGAGACCGTTCCAAGGAATCCGAGGAGCGGCGCGACGTTGGCGACCGTACCCATGATCATGAGTCCACGCTGGAGGAACGAAACCTCGATCCCGCCGGCAGCCTCAATGGCCTTCTCGACGGCAGCCGGTCCCTGATCCGCCTTGGTCAGGCCGGAATGAATGATGGCGGCAATCGGACCGCGCGTCTTCTGACAAACCTCGATGGCGGAACGAACCCCGTTCGTCCTCAACTCTTCGATGATTCGCGCGATGAATTTCTTGGTGTTCGTGCTGGCCTTTTGCAGCGTAATGAAGCGCTCGATGATCGCCATGAGGCCGACAATCGAGAGAAGAAGCAGCGGCCACATGAAGTTTCCGCCCTTCCGGAAGAACTCGACGAAGGCCGTTGCCGGTCCCTCCGCCGCCTGACCGGCCTGGGCTGCCGCGTCACCCGCCGCATCGGCGGCATTATTTGCCGCGTTCTGCGCGGCATTGGCCGCATTCCCCGCGGCGTCGCCCGCCGCATCCATTGCATCTCCGGCTGCATCTCCAGCCGCATTCATGGCGTCGCCGGCGGCATCGCCTGCGGCATCCATGGCATCACCGGCCGTCTCAGCCGCCTCATCGACAGCGTTGCCGCCATCCTGGGCGTAGACCGCCGTCAGGGGCGCAATCGCGACGGTCGCGACGAAAAGCAGCACCCACCCTCTCCGCAGAAGACTCCCAACCTTCATCGATCCGTTTCTCCTCGAGCGACGTTGCTGAGACCCCTCGTGAGGGCGTCCCGTTGGCTTCGGCTCAGTCACGATCAAGCCGGAGCCACAGGAACAAACGTTCGCATTCCTGTACCCCCGGCAATCCTTTCGGAACTTTCTTACAGTAACTTCCACTACGCAAGACCTTTGTCTGTTACGCCTGTGTGTGGAGTCGGCATCGGCCCTCGGCCACTTCGTGACCCACCCGAACGGCCGGTCGGCTCTCCCCCCGTCATTTCTGCGCCCACCCGTCACCGCCTGGCGTTTGACCTCCGACCTGTCCACTTCGCCTCAGGATCTTCAAGAGGCTGCAGCCACTTCCCGATAACTCAGGGGAGGCAACTTTTAGGGACCCGGGGTGGATCGTGCCGATCGATCGGGCCGGGGGAGACATCGACTCTATGGTTCAAAGACGCGCTCACGCCGACAGTCGGGTGGCCGGACGACGGCTGCCTTGGACGATTCTTTTCTTCCTGGGACTTCTGGTCCTGTGGAACCCGCTCGCGACCGCTCAGGGAACGGGCGGCGGAATGAACGGAACGACCGAGGAAAACCTCACCCAATCCCGCTGGGAACGGCTCGAAGAAGAGCGCCGACAAAACCCGAGCGGAAACCACAGGCTCGCCGCAATCGATGCCTTTCTTCTCGGTCAGGAAGCGTGGGACGCCGGACGAGCCGACGAAGCGCGAGAGCACTGGTCGCGGAGCGGCGCCTTTGACCACAGCTACCTTCCGCCGCGGCTTCGCCTCGTCCAGACGAGTCTGCTCTCGGACTTTTCCGGCGCGATGGTTACGCTGCGTCAGTGTCTGGAAATCTTTCAGCGCGACTTTCAGGTGCAGCAGTGGGTGCTGAGCAACGCCATCCTCGGCTTTTGCCTCGCCGCGACCCTGGCGTCGGTCGCCCTGGTCATCGGCCTGCTTCTCAAACACGCGCGCTCGTTGCATCACACGGTACGGGAAACTCTTGCCTACGCCTTCCGCCTGGACCCGATTCCGGCTGGCATTCTTGCGATCGTCGCGCTTCTCATTCCGGTCGCGGCCAATCTCGGGATCGTGGTGACGGCGCTGTTCTACCTGTTCCTGACCGGCTACCGGTACAACCGCGGTGAACGCGTCATCGCACTGGCCACCGCCAGCTGGGGCATCATCGTCGGACCGGTTCTCGTCGTGACGAGTCCCTGGTGGTCGGTTCCACCGAACGGACGCAACGCGGTCCTCATCAGTGAAGCTCAGGAGGACCCAACCTCCCCCGCCTTCCGACTTCGGGTCGACGACTGGATCGAAGAGGAAGGTAAAGGCGTCGCCCTCTACCTGGAAGGTTTGGCGAGCAAGGTCGAGCGCGACTCCGATCGCGCCGTCCTCTTCTACGAGCGCGCCGGCCGGTCGGGTGAGATTCCGCAGTGGGTTCTGCAAACCAACATCGGCAACGCCCGGATTCAGGCCGACGAGCCGGACATGGCGATCAGTCATTACCATTCGGCGATCGGGCAGGACCCGGGAGCGTTCGAGCCGCACTACAACCTGGCGGTGACCCAGGCGCGGGCCGGTCAGTACCTGCAGTCTGACGCCCGGTTCGAACTGGCCAGTCGCATCGACCTCGACCGTTTCCGCGCACTCACCCGGAAGAATGAGGACCTCGGCGAACCCGAACCGATCGACGCCTTGTGGGGCGCCTCGGACTTATGGGCCTGGACACTCAAGCATCCGGGTCCGGTCGTGGCCCCGTCTCCCCTCTCGTTCTTTCTTCCGATGCGAAGTCTGATTTGGTCGGCCCCGATTGCGGTTCTCGCGCTCGTCGTCGGATTGATTGCCGGGCGCTCACTGCAACGAATCATTCGAGTCCACGAGTGCTATCAGTGTGGGGATCCCATCTGCCGTCGTTGCCTCGTCCGCATGGACCGGCGCGCCTACTGCGCGGGCTGCGCTGAGGCACTGGGAGGACTCTCCTCCGGCGAAGCCACCCGGGTGTTGTTGCGCCGCCTCCTCGAGGACAAACGGGAATGGACCGGACAACTGGCCCGGCTCTTCGCTTCGTTCCTCCCGGGCATCGGGGGGTTGGTCTACGGAGGACCCTTCGTCGCCTTCATTGCCGCCGTCTGCGGCGGGCTCGGTACGGCGCAGTTTCTCTATCCGGAGTGGGGACAGCCGCTCTTCTGGGGACCGTGGCCCGATCCGCTGAACGGACTCGTCCGCGTGGCGGGCCTCGTCCTACTCGTCCTTGCCGTCCTCATCGGCTTCTTCGATGTTCGCGCAACACGCAAACGCAACTCTACGGTCAAGGCCTTCCTCGATCGTGACGTCGACCGGCTGGCCGCCTAGCTTCCGAGGAACGAACTGTGGCTCTTAGCGGAAATCTCAACGAGTTCAGCGTCCTGGAGACTCTGCAGGTCATCGCCCTGCAGCAAAAGACCGGTACGCTTCGCATTCGCTCTGGAAAGAGCAACTTCGGACTTCACTTTCGCGAAGGGCGCTTCATCGGCTGCCAACCGGAGAACCCCACCGAACCCGACGCCTTTCTCGACACCCTGATCGGGCTGGGACAGCTCGGGAAGGACGAGGAGCGCCGGATCCGAATGCTGGCCTCGGACCGCGGGGTCGATCTTTGGCGCCAGATCAGTGAGAGCGTCAAGCTCGAGCCGGAGACTCTCGAGGAAACACGGACCATCGTCCTGCAAGGAGTCCTCGACCGGGTGCTCCTTTGGAACAAGGGCAAGTTCGACTTCGAATCGGGCCCGGTGCCACCGGTCTCGGGTCCGCCCTGGAACGTCGAAACAGCGATGCTCGAATCGATGCGCCGGCTCGACGAGGCGGCCGACCTTCGGGCGGCGGGATTCTCCCACGACTGTGTTCCCGAGCTTCTGAGCACGCCATCCGAAAGTGCCTACGAGGCGGAGAACCCGGTTCCGGCGTCGCTGGAACGCGCTCTTCTCTCACGCATCGACGGCAAGGCCTCCGTCGCCAAGCTCATCGAAACGCTGAACGTCGCCGAGTACGAGGTCCTGACGGCACTCCGTGACCTCAAGGGTCGAGGCGTGGTCAAGGTCGACGCCGACCGACCGTCCAACTCGGTCACCCAGATTCTCATCGAGCAGCCGATGCGGTTGCGCAAGCCGGCGCTGGCCGTTTTTCTTCTCGTGGCCAGTCTTGCAGCGGTGGCCACGGGTCACGCCGTTCGCACCTACTCGCGCTCGCACACCATCGCCGACATCACAAAGGCGAAGGAACAGCGGGCCTCCGTGCGCCACCGCACGGCCGTGCTTCAGGGTCTGGAAATCTACCGGCAGCGAGCCGGTCACTATCCGACCGAACTGGCGGCATTGATCGAGGAAAGCGTTTGGCCGCAGGACGCGCAGGATGTTCTTTCCGACCAGCCGTATCGCGCCGAAGGTTCGGGAGCTCAGATCTATCGTTGGGGCGCCGTGCGCAGCGACGAAAGGATCGACTGGGACGCGGTGACGAGATCATCGCAGGCTTCGACGCCCGACAACGAGGCTTCGACCTCGGCTCCGTAACCGGTTCGAACCAACTTGAACCCGACTCCTGCCGCGGCCGCGGCGCCGGCGTCTCCCGTCGTGTCGCCGATCATCCAACTCCGCCCGAGATCCAAATCCAGATGCTGAGCGGCTCGAAGGAGCATTCCGGGTTTCGGTTTTCGGCAGGAGCACGGACCCGTGAAGTCAGGATGGTGCGGACAGACTTCGACCGCATCGAGAGCAACGTCTTCCCCCGCGAGCAGTTCGTGGAGTCGCAGGTGAATGCGTTCCAGTTCCTGCAGTCCGATGGTCCCCCGCGCCACCACGGATTGGTTCGTGACCAGAACGAGAGCAAAGCCCTCGTCACGTAGAGCGCGAAGGGCGGCGCCCGCTCCCGGAACCAACTCCACGTCGTCCGCGCGATGGAGATAATCGACGAACCGGATCAGGGTCCCGTCGCGATCGAGGAAGACAGCCGGTCGTCGTTCGGATCCCGTGCGTACTTCGGCGCCTGGCAAGCTCGCGGGGAGACCAGCGCGCTCCCACAACGCGGTGGCCGCGGCATCCACTTCGTCGACCGAAATCGCGTCCAAACACTCGAAGGACGTCGGGCACGTCTTCGCAAAACAAGGCGAACAGTGGATGGCCTTGTAGATCGTGTTTTGCGATGCGCCGACAGGTCCGGTCCATGTGGGTGAGGTCGAACCGAAAATCGCCACCACCGAAAGCCCCGCCGCCTGTCCCATGTGCATGGCTCCCGAGTCGTTGCTGACCAGGACCCCGGCGTCGGCCAGGAGAGCCAGGCTTTGTCGCAGCGAGGTCTCCCCAGCCAAACTGAAGCTATGCTTCGCGTCCTCCATCCGCGCGTCCAACCGTCGGCATAGCTCGGCTTCGGCAGGACCCCCGAACCACAGGACCGGCCGACCCCGTTCCACCCAACGCCGGCCGACCGCGGCGAACCGGTCCTCCGGCCATCGCTTGGTCGGGCCGTAGGTCGCCCCCGGGGCCAGCACGAGAACCTCGCTCGGATTCCATTGTCGCGCTTCCCACCACTTCGAGGCCTCGGCTTGCTCTTCGGACCGAAGCGGAAAGCGAAGCCGGGGTCGGTCCGAACGGAGCGCTCGACCCAGGACGCGTCGGGCCAGCATGTCGCCGAGTTGGTGGTACTGCTCGCGAAGATGAATGTCCCGCCGCGGCACCGGACCGACATCGGTCAGAAGCGCCTTGCGGCCGTCTCCTGGCCACCCCAGACGCACCTCGGCTCCCGAGAGACGAGCGAGCAAAGCTGAAGAAAAGGACGGTGGAAGGATGAGCGCTGCGTCCGGACTCACCGCTCTCATTTGGTCGACCGCCGCGTTCCAGGCCCGCAAACCCCGCATTCGCGCAGGAAGCGGATGCAGACGAAACGGAAAGTCAAGTCCCTCGAAGAGGGGCGCGGTTCTGGGAATGGCGAAGAGGTGCCACTCGACTTCGGGAAACTGGTGTCCGAGAGCCTGGATCGTCGGACCCGCCATGACGGCATCCCCGATCCAGTTGGGAACGCGGATGGCGACCCGCTTTCTGCGTCCTTCGAGCACCGACTTCATCCGCCCTCGCCGCCCCGCAACTCGAGAAGGACCTCCTCAATCTGTGCGCGCCGCTGCGGACTTGGGGAAAGCTCGAGCACTCTCTCGAGCGCTGTTCGGGCCAGCTCCGCCCGGCCCAGCGCAAGGAAGGTGCGAGCCAGTTCGTAGTGCGCATCCGTGAAGTCCGGCTTGGCCGCGACCGCGCGGCGGAAGAATCCCTCTGCACGCTCCAGAGCGCCGACCTCGCTGTAGGCCCGTCCCGCGTTGAAGAGCAGTTCGGGCGAGTTGGGCGCGATCCGAAGAGCGTTGTCGAATACCCGGGCTGCGGCTTCCCACTCCCCGTCGAGGAGATAGATCGATCCCAGATTGTTTTGCAACGAAACCCGGCTCGGATCCAGACGGACACCGATCTCGAAGATTCGGGTCGCCGCCGAACGCTGACCCTGTTCCGCGTAGGTCGAGCCCAACTGCGTCAGAAAAGCTCCCAAATCCGCGGGGTCTTCGACCGCCTGCAACTCGTCACCGGAAGGGAGTCGCGAAAACTCCCCGTCGGCGGGAACGGTCACGAGCACGAGCCTCTTCCCTTCCTCTCCCCACGTTTCGACAACGGTTCCGAAATCGCGAAGCTGGCCGTAGAAATGGGCGGGCAAGTCACGCCCGACATTCCTCTTTGTCAATGACTCGTCGAGTAGAACGTGTGTGAACCCGTGATACCAACGCGGCCAGTAGGCGAAGTCATACCGATTGGGCGCACGGCTGTCGCGGGGAAGGACGAAATGATTCTGCTCGAGCTGCGCTCCCCCGGGAAGCGGGCGCTCCAGGAGAATGAGGGCGTCGGCGTCGACTTTGACATCGATCCATTTCGCGACCGCCTCCGCGTCGATAGAGGGACCCGGACCCGACGAAAGCAACGGACCGACGCTCCCGATGAGCAAGGCCGCCGGAAGAATCCGCTCTGCCCAGGTTGGGAGACGGTGCTGGATCCCGGAGACTCCCAGAACCAAAGCTACGGCCAGCGAGGGGCCGACGGCCAGCTGCATGGAATCAAAGCTCCGTAGACCCGAGGCCCATGGCAGAACCGAACCCAGCACGAAGACGAGAGCGAACCAAAGCAAAAGCGGCGACGGCCACCTTCGACCGGCAAGAACAGCCAGGACCAGGAGTGCGGGCAACACGAACCAACCCAGAACCGGGAACAACGTCAGAACGTCCCAACCTGCTGAAGCCGTCACCGCGCTGTGAAGACTCCAACCACCCATCCGGAACCATTCCGTGAAAAGGACCTCGCCAAGCTGGAGCGGTTGGCGCAATCGTTCCGGCTCGAGGGCAAAGGCCAACGACAACGAGACGACGACCGAAGCGATGAGGTTCTCCGCCCGAACCCGCTTGACCGCTGCAGCGAGCAGCGCGGCGACGACGAACGGCCAGAGCCCCCCCGCCCACGCCAGAACACATCCCAGGACCGCTCCGAATCCCAGTCCCCAGGTCATTCCCGAACCCACAGCCGCTCCCAGACGCCAGGTCAGGAGGAGAAGTCCGAGGGCGCCCGGCACGCCGGGCGAGGTCTGAGCGACAGCCAGGCGAAGTCCAGGCGCCATGAGAAGCAGGAGGAAGACCAACGCCGGAAAGAGAAGCGAAACCCGTTGGGACAGGACCGCGGCGAGGAGCACGACCGTCGCGGCGAGCAGAGACCACACGCCCCGAACCCGGGCACGCTGTGTCTCCTCCGATTCCAACCATCGCGAGAGTCGGGAGCTTTCGTTCCTGCTGACCAGGTGATCGGCGGAGAAGGCTGCGGCGAGGGCGAGGCCCGGCGGCGTGGTCCATCCGGGTAACTCAGGCCGTGAATCCCCGGGTTCGCCGAGGCGAAGGACGGACTCGGCGCGCTCGAGCACGAGGTCCGCGTTCCGCCCATCTTCCGGTGGAGCCGCCGCGTAGAAGAAAGCGGCAAGGGCAAGAAGAAGAACTCCTCTTGCCCCGTAGGTCATCCACCCGGGCCGTTTTCGGCCTAGGCTCGTTTGTCGTAGATCAGTAGTCGAGTCCGAATGAGACATATCCCGCCGGCTTTCCGATGTTGGTGTGCAGATCGGTCCGCCAGGCCAGATCCCACTTCAGAATCGTAAAGCCGAGATTCATGCTCGTCGAGAGTCCGTAACTCGCATTCAGGTCCCGAAGCCGGAAAGAGTCGCCGTGGGACTCGGACGGCTTGAAAGCCGAATTGCTGTCCCAAGCTCCCCCGATGTCGAAGAAGAGGGCCCCGCGGACGCCCTGCAGAACCAACGGCAACGGCCATCCCATACGCAGCTGCTCGATAAGAGGGAAGCGGAACTCGACGTTGGCCATCCCGATCTTCGTACCCCGGAACTCGCCGTAGTCGTATCCCCGAACGGTGTAGGGACCGCCGATGCGGAAGTACTGCGGGTCCCGTCCATCCGAGGTGGCGCCAATGAAACGGACGGCCAGCGCGTACCGCTGTTTGAGGTTGTAGTACCGCCGGAAGTCGGCCAGTGCCGTCTGGTAGCTCAGGTCTCCGATCGCAACATCGTACGAGATCCGGTCCCGTCCACCACTGATCGGCCCGGTGTATCCGTACAGGGTGTTGTCGTTGACCAGAGCGAGTCCCGGCTGGAAGTAGTAGCGGGTTCCCTCGTTGTCGATGCTGAGTTCGCGCGAGGCAAAACTTCCCCGGTAGACGGACTCGGAGACGGCCAGGCCCGAAAGGGAAGTCTCGATGCGCCGGAAACGATCGAACGGACGCTGGAAGGTGATGTTCGCGCCCCGATAGACCTGGCTCACGAAATCGTCGGTGTCTTCGGCCGTGAAGACATAGAAATCGTTCCGGTACTGGAACGCGGACACACCCCAGTTGGTCCGGCCTTTCAGGTTGGTATAGCCCAGAAAGAGATCGGAATCGCTGAAGCTTCCGTAGACATCCGCTCCGACCAGGATCAGTTGGTTACCGAGGACATCCGAGAACTGAAGAACACTCTGCGCGGCCAGTCCGACGTTGTTGGCGAAGAAACCGTTCGCGGAAACGAAGTCAGCGCTGAACTTCGCGCGGTAGCGGTTGATCTTGAATCCCGACGGATCGGGCAGGTCACGGTTCTCGGCAAAAACCTGTTCGACGTCGATTTCGTCGCGCGTTTCCCGGTCCCGCGCCATTACCGGCAGGGACTCGTCCCGTGCATAGGCCGCTTCCGGAGAGTCGATGTCCCGAATCTCCGACCACAGGCTGTCGAGACGGGCCTCGATCTCTTCTTCCGTAAACTCGGGTGGTGCGGCTTCCGCGGTGTCGCCGTTCGGAAGGACCGCGGTCGCCGGAGCCGATGACGCGGAGTCGGTCCCGTAGGCGCCCAAGTCCTCGGCCGACTCGTCGTTCACACTTTCATCAGGACCTTCGGCCGCGTTGTCGGAAGCCCAGTCGGTCGGTTGCGGAAGCGTCCGACCGTCGTCGAGGACGACACGCACGGCCAGCGGATCCTCATCGACGAGGAGAGGCTCGGTCGCCGGGTCGACCCATGGTTCGGATTCGTCCCACAGCTTCATCGGATCCTTCATGGCAAAGAGATCGAGTCCTCCGCGACTGAAGGCGGAGAAGACGACCCGCTCGCCATTCCGCGAGAGAGACATCGACGTTCCCGTCGGAATGATCCCGCTGATGCCCGTCAGCACGTTGGTGATGCGACGGTCTTCTCCCGTGGCCAGATCGCGAATGAAGAGATTGGCGATGCCGGAGCGGTTGGAAACGTAGAGGATCTTCGCGTCGTTCTCGAGAAAGTGCGGGCTGATGTTCGTCCCGACCTGATTCGGAAGGACCTCGATCTCCCCCGTCTCCACGTGATAGATGGCCAGACTCGGGTCCGCGAAGAGAAGCCGCTCGAAGTCGGTGCCCGCACCCCGGTCTGTAACGAAGATGATCTTCGTGCCGTCGGCAGAGTAGCGCGGTTCCCGAACCATGTGCCGGTCGCTGGTCAACTGTTCCAGATCACTGCCGTCGACTCGAGCCCGGTAGAGGTCCGAGCTTCCATCATCCATTCCGGAGAAGACGATCCACGCTCCGTCATTGGAAAAGGACGGGCTGTTGATGCCGTCGAGATCGAACTCGAGTTTGGAGAGGATCTTTCCATCGCGCACGCGCTGCACGTAGATGGCATCGCGGCCCTTGTTGAGCGCGGCAAAACAGATGCGTTCGCCGTCCGGCCCCCAGTCCGCAGAGCTTCGGAAGTAACGGAGGCTTTCGAACTCCGGATTGCGCTCACCCTTGACCAGTCGCTTCTCGACCTTTCCGTCGATGGCCGAAGCCAGGTAGAGGTCGTTGTAGAGAGAGCGGTCGCTGAAGAAAACGATGTGCTTTCCATCGGGCGAAATGGACGGCGAAAGATTGACGTTGGCCAACTCACGTTCGGAGTGCGTCAGACGCACGGCAAAGTCATCGGGACGCTCGTGATCGGCAACGGTCGGCAGATAGGTCTTCCGCATCTCCTGAACGAAGTTGTCGCTCAGTTTTTCCATCGTGATGCCCAAAGTCTCTTCGAGAGCGCGGGGAACGGATTGCGTCACCGTCATCTTCTTGAAGAGATCACCAATCTTCTCGTCCCCGAAGGTGTGGCCGATGTAGGACATGATGGCCTGGCCGTAGCGGTAGACGCGGATGTCGGCCACGCGGTCCATGACCGTGACCGGAAGCAGGTAGCCCTCGAGAGCGCCGTCGCGTAGCCACATTTCGGTGAGCGCGTCGACGTCGCCCGTGGAAAGGTACTCGGCCATTCCTTCCATGACCCAGAGCGGCGGAAGCCAGCGGAAGCCTCCTCCCATGCCCCGGCCGCCGGCCGCAAGCAGGTCGAGCTGGAAGGCGTGGACGAGCTCATGAGTCAGGACGTGGTCAACTTCGCCGTAGTCACCGGTGACGGGCATGGCCACGCGGCGCTTCAGAAACTCGGTGAAGCCCCCGGTCCCCTCTCCGACAAAACCGGCGGAGACGTTGGAAACCTGGAACTCCGCGTGGGAGGCCGAAAGGATCAGCGGGACCGGATTGCGAATCTCGTGATCCAGAATCGTCGAGAGCCGGGCATAGGCGCGTTCCGCCATCCGGGCGACATCGAGAGCCACACGACGTTCACCTTCGTGGAAGTAGACGTGGAAGTTGTCCGTCTCGATGATCGACCACTCGTGGTCTTTGTACTGGACCTTGTTTTGTCCGAAGTACTGAGCGGACGAAGGCGATGCAGCCAGGATGAGAAGGGTGAAGAAGAGCAGAAACGACCGGAGGGTCTGGGTCTGAAACAGCATGAGGTAAGTGAGCTCCGTTCGCGTATCGGAGCGCTGGGCCGAGTCCCAACGCGAGCGTCCGCATGTCGTGTTTTGTGAGCCCCGGCCCGATGCGCCTGTCGGCGCGCCTCCCCCGCTATCTTAGCAAGCAGAGGTCCTCATCCCAAACCCCAGAGGAAGAAAGCGGTTCCTGCCGGAACGATCAAATTGTCGAATCCCCAACGGCTTCCGGCTTCCAGCACCGTGGCCAAACCGGCTGCTCCAAGGATCGGCAGCCAACCGTAGGGTTCTGAAGCGGCAAATGACCCAGCGACCCAGACGGCGACGATCGAGACGAAGAACATGGCGGTCGAGCCCTCGAAGCTGCGCCAGCCCGACCCGACCCGGTAGCGGTGCCGGCCGAAGCGTTTCCCGACCAGGGCAGCAGCCGCATCACCCCAGGCCAGGACCAGGATTCCGGCGGTCAGAGCGGCCTTACCTCCGTCGCGCGACCAGAAGATGGCGATGAGGATGCAGAAGGCCAGAGGAAAGAGCGTCGTTCCAAGGTTGTCGCCGGCTTCCTCGTCCATGGCCTTGACCAGCTTGAACCGGTGACTGACGGCGTTGACGAGGACGAAGATCCCCGGGAGGAAGGCGGCCCAGAATGCGGATTGGAAGAGCAGTACCGTGGGAAGGATCCAGGTTCCGACGCCGACGTGGACCCATTTGCGGGAGTGATCGAAACTGAGACGTCCGGTGCGACGAAGCCACTCACTGGAACCGACGACAGCGCCGATGTAGAGCACCGAGATTCCAGTGGCGATGAGATCGGTCATGGGTCCCCACTCCTCAACGGGAGACCGAGACCCTCAAAGAGGCCGCTCCCTCGACTACGCCACGCCCTCGCCGCGGCCCAGCCCGCCGTCCGAGAGCTCTTTCATCTCCCTGACCCGTTCGGCTTCCGAACCGGTCGAGATGCCGCCCGTACCGATCTCTCCGGTCCAAACGACCCGGTTCCGCCCCTGATGCTTGGCTTCGTAGAGCACCCGGTCTGCCGACGCGATGAGCCCCTCGTAGTCAAAGCCATCCTTGGGAAACGAAGCCACACCGAAGGAACAGGAGATCTTCTCCCCGCCCCGTCCGATGAGCCGCTCGTTGACCCGGCGACGGATCCGTTCGGAAAGCGCGAGCGCTCCCGTGGCCAACGTCCGCGGCAACACGATGAGGAACTCGTCCCCGCCGTACTTGGCGACGGTATCGGCCCCGCGCACGTCGGCGCGGAGAATCTCCGCAACCTTCTGCAGGATCTCACTGCCAGCCAGATGACCGTGCGCGGCATTGTACTGTTTGAGATTGTCGACATCCACCATGACGACGGAGAAGACCTCGCCGTAGCGGCGGGCGCGATCCATTTCGACGCGCAGGACCTGACGAAGGAACCGGTAGTTCGGAATGAGGGTCAGGCCATCCGTCATGGCCAGCTCTTCCAGTTCCCGGGTCTTTCTCTCGTGCGCGAGCGCGGTGGCCAGGAACTCGGCGCCGAGTTCGAGGACACTCCCGGCGTCGCTGGCCCAGTCTTTCGGACCGCGCGAATCGGCGGCGACAAGCCAGGAACGAACGCGGGCCCGCGGGACACGACGAAGCACCAGGCTGCCGTCTTGCGATCCCGCCGCGTGAGTTTGCGGCTGCGGCCCAGTCGTCCCGGCGGATCGATCCAGGGTCATACCGCAGGCCGAGTCCTCGGGTCGGAATTCCGCCAGCAACGACGGATGCTCCCCGAAGGCCGACGGGTCTTTCGGCCAGGTGTCGAGGTCGGCGACGGCCGCTACGCCCCTCAACTCTTCGGTGGTCCAGGCATGAAACCCGGTCTCGTCAAAGAGAGAACGACGGACCCACTCGTCGCGTGAATCGCCGTCGCGGGCTTCCCCAAAGACGAGTTTCTCCGCACCCAGCTCGGCACGAAGTCTCTCGAGGAAGAGCTGGAGCCACTCCCCCCGGTCGGAGGAAGCGCTCGACTCCACGGCATGGAGCAGATCTTGGCAGAGGCGCAGGGTATCCATGGTCCTTCCTTGGCACGTCAGTTTCGGCCGGACGTGGCCGGAGCTTCCCATCATCCCGTTCAAAGAACGGTTTCGTGTCGCTATGCCCCCGTTGCACGGAGCAAGGCATGTGCCGAAGCGTGGCCGGAGTGGAAGTCAGGGTCTGGGAACGGGCCGAGGATGGCCCCTTACGGAGAAGGCTCCAGTGGGATCAGGCCGGGTCGATCCCGCCGGAAGATCCGGCCCGGGCCGCCCGGCGATTGCGGACGGCTTTCCGGACCTGAGAACGGACTCGATAGATCAGGTACAACTCGATGATGGCAAAGCCGATGACGAACGCCCAGATCCGACCTCCGCTCAACCCGACCTTGTCCTGGACCTGAACGAGCAGCCAGACGAAGTACGGGATGGTCAGACCCAGTCCGGTCAGGACGAGGCCGACAATTGTGTCCTGTATCCAGGCGTGCGGATGAACAGGAGCGGATGTTTCGTCGGAAACCTTGGTGCCTACGTGCATGCTGCACTCCCACAGCTTGAAAGGTGCATGGGAGGAGGATGTGACCCCGGCAGGATTCGAACCTGCGACCTTCTGCTCCGGAGGCAGACGCTCTATCCAGCTGAGCTACGGGGCCTCTTCGAGGATCCGGGCAACGGATTGGACATCTTTGTCCCCTCGCCCGGACATGTTGACGAGTATCAGATCACTATCAGAGGCGCAAGCGGCCAGTTTCCGGAGATGGGCTACGGCGTGCGCAGACTCGAGCGCGGGGATGATTCCGGTGAGCCGGGCACAGTCCTGGAATGCGGCCAGAGCCTCTTCGTCGGTCGCAGAAACGTACTCGACCCGTCCCTCATCATGGAGCTGGGCGTGCTCCGGCCCTACCGCCGGGTAATCCAGGCCCGCGGACACGGAATGCGTCTCCCGGATCTGGCCGTTCTCGTCCTCGAGCAGATAGGTCTTGGTCCCGTGAAGGACGCCGACCTTCTTCTCGGCGAAGCGGGCGGCGTGGCGACCGGTATCGACCCCTTCCCCTCCCGCTTCGACGGCGATCATGGCGACGTCCGAGTCTGCCAGAAACGGATGGAAGAGACCGATGGCGTTCGACCCTCCACCGACACAGGCCACGAGGTGGGTCGGGAGTCGGCCCTCCGCGTCCAGAATCTGCGCCCGCGCTTCCTTGCCGATGACGGACTGGAAGTCCCGGACGATGGTCGGAAACGGATGCGGCCCCAGAACGGACCCCAGGATGTAGTGGGTGTCGTCGACGTTCGTGACCCAGTCGCGCATGGCTTCGTTGATCGCGTCCTTCAGCGTCTGGCTACCGGACTCGACAGCAACGACCTCCGCGCCGAGAAGCTTCATTCGAAAGACGTTGAGAGCCTGGCGTCGGGTGTCCTCGAGCCCCATGTAAATGACGCAGTCGAGGCCGAGGAGCGCGCAGGCCGTGGCGGTGGCCACTCCGTGTTGTCCGGCGCCGGTCTCGGCAATGATCCGCTTCTTGCCGAGCTTGCTCTGGGCGAGCAGCGCCTGGCCGAGTGAGTTGTTGATCTTGTGCGCGCCGGTATGGGCCAGGTCTTCGCGCTTGAAGTAGATCCGCGGCGCCTTGCCCGGTTCCGCCCAGGCCCGCTCCAGTTGTTCGACACGGTAGAGCGGAGTCGGCCGCCCAACGAAGCGCGCGAGCAGCCGGTCGAACTCGGACCAGAACTCGGGCTCGCCACGGACGGCTTCGTAGGCAAGGACAAGCTCATCCAGAGCCGCACTCAGGGTTTCCGGAATGAAGCTGCCGCCGTACGGACCGAACCGTCCGGTGTCGGAAGAAGAGGCAAGGGGATTCGCGTCGTTGTCGCTGGGAGATGGACTCACGTCAGATCTCTTTCTTTCCCGGGAGCGGCCCGACCGGTTGCGGTGAGGTCACTTCCCGAATCGCTTCGAAGTATTTTAGCAGGAGCTGCGGATCTTTCTTTCCCGGTTCGCTCTCCAGTCGCGAGGACGCGTCCACCGCGTAGGGCCGCACGCGACGGATGGCTTCAGCGACATTGTCCGGGCCGAGTCCGCCGGCAAGAAACAAACGGGAGCGTGCCGCAGATCCTTCCGCTGGCCGTCCCGCTGGCCGTTCAGCGGTTCCTTTCGCGAGTCGGGCGCTGCTTTCTTCTGCAGACCGTCCGGCGGGTTCCTGTTCCGTAAAGTCCCAGTCGACGCGGAAACTCTCCAGGATCGACCAGTCGAAACTGCGGCCGCTACCACCACCTTGCTTGGATGGTGTATCGACAAGCCACGCGAACGGCCTCTCCCCCGTGACCGAAGACAAGCCTTCGAGCCCCCCGGACTCGGCGCCCACAGCTTCCAGTTCCCGGCTCGTCCGCACTTCAATCAGACGGGACGAATCAAACGCGAACCCTTTGGCGGCGCGGATCACCTGGACGAAGTCGAGGCCTAGAGCTTCCACATGATCGTTGACTTCGCGCGTGTCCGGATCGACGAAGACACCGACGGTTCGAAGCTCCGGGAACTCTGCACGCACATCCGGAAGCCAAGCAGACAGTGCGTTCGGATCGGCACGCCGCGGGCTTTCGGCAAAGATGAAACCGAGGAAGGCCGCGCCCAACTCGCCCGCGCATCGGGCGTCTTCCGCCCGCGTCAACCCGCAGATCTTGACCCGAATCAGGAGTCCGCCTCTCCGCGCAAACGGCGCAGCGCAACTCCCGGATCGTTCTCGCGCATCAGGGACTCACCGACCAGACATCCGTCAAAGCCCGTCTCCTTCATGAGAACGACGTCGTCGCGCGTCTTGATTCCGCTCTCGGCGAGACGGGTCCCTTCGGGCAGGTACGGAACGAGCCGCGCACTGGTGGCCAGATCGACTTCGAAAGTCTTGAGATCCCGGTGGTTCACACCGATGAGTTCCGGTTCCAACTCGTGTGCGAGGTCGCACTCGGACTCGTGATGAACTTCGACCAGGACATCGAGACCGAGTTCCCGGGCCGCGGCGCGTACCTCGATCAGCATGGGCCGGTCCTTGACGGCCGCGATGAGAAGGATCGCGTCCGCACCCAGGCCGCGGCCCAGCGCAACCTGGTACGGGTCGACGAAGAAGTCCTTCATGAGAACGGGGAGCCCGACTTCGCGAACCCGGGGAAGGTCGGCCAGTTCTCCACGGAAGTACTCTTCTTCCGTCAGCAACGAAATCGCGGACGCGCCGGCCGATTGGTAGGTCTTCGCAATCTCGACCGCGTCGGCTCCCGGACGAATCCATCCGGCCGAGGGAGAGGCCCGTTTGATCTCGCAGAGAAAGCGCATCTCTTCCCCGTGCGGTCGACGGAGAGCTGCGGAAAGAGACCGCCGCTGGTCGCGCCAAATCGACTCGGACTCGAGGTCGGCCCAGGTTCGTTCCTTCTTCAGCTGGGTGACTCGCACACGCTTGGCCGCGCAAATCTCGTCGAGAATGGTCACTTGGCTTGCGTTCGCTCCCGTAGTTCGATGAGTTTCCGGGCGGCCTTCCCATCGACGAGCGAGGCCTCGGCCAGTTCGATACCAGCCGGCAGTTCCGGCGCGGCGCCGGCCACGACGAAAGCGGCGGCGGCATTGAGAACGACAACATCGCGGGACGCTCCCCGGACCTTTCCGTCGAGCAGCTCCTGCAACCAGGTCGCGTTCTCTTCCGGGCTGCCGCCGATGATGTCCTCGGTCTTGGCGTCGGGAAAACCAAGGGCTCTCGGGTCGATCTCGATCTCCCGGATCTCGGGCACACCTTTGCGCACCTCAAAGGCAACGGAGGGACCGACGATGGAGAGTTCGTCCAGACCTTCCAGGCCGTGAACGACCCAGGCATGCTCGGTGCCGAGCTTCTGCAGAACGCCGGCCACCTGTCGCGCCCGGTCCCGATCCCAAACGCCGAGAAGCTGCCGCGACGCACCGGCCGGGTTGGTCAGCGGTCCCAGCAGATTGAAGAGCGTTCGGAGTTTCATTTCCCGCCGCGGTCCGATGGCGTGCTTCATCGCACCATGGAGAACGGGCGCAAAGAGAAACGCGATCCCGACATCATCGAGGCAACGTCCCATCTCCTCTGAACCGATGTCGAGTTTGACTCCGAGTTGTTCCAGCACGTCGGCCGAACCGGACCGGCTGCTCACCGAGCGATTGCCGTGCTTGGCCACGGCGACTCCCGCCCCGGCGGCCACGAGTGCCGTCGCCGTCGAAACGTTGTAGGTGCCGACTCCGTCACCCCCCGTTCCGCAAGTGTCGAGCAGCGGTGAACGAGTCGTCTCGACCCGTGTGGCCACCGATCGCATGGCGAGCGCGGCGCCGGCCAGCTCGTCGACCGTCTCCCCCTTCATGCGCATCCCCATGAGGAACGCACCGATCTGTGCGGGAGTCGTTTCCCCGGTCATGATCTGGGTCAGCACCTGCCGGGACTCGTCCTGCGAGAGGTCTTCGCCTTCGGCAACTCGAGCCAAGGCATGTGTGATGTCGAAGTCCGTCATTTCGCGTCCTCCGGTGCGCCTTCAACCTCTCCGCACAGGACGAGGAAGTTGCGCAGCAGCGTGTAGCCGGCGTCAGTGAGGATGGACTCGGGATGAAACTGCACACCCCAAAGCGGCAGTGACACGTGCTCGAGGCCCATGACCTCCCCCTCCTCCGTCCACGCGGTCACGACGAGGTCATCGGGCAGGCTGTCGCGATCGACGATGAGTGAGTGGTAGCGGGTCGCGGGGAACGGGCTCTCGATTCCACGGAAGACCCCCTGACCGCGATGATGGACCGGGGAGGTCTTGCCGTGCATGAGGCGCTCGGCGCGAACGATGCGCCCGCCATGAACGTAGGCCATGCACTGTTCGCCGAGACAGACGCCCAGGATCGGAAGCTGCCCTTGAAAGTTGCGGATGATGCGATTGCTGGTTTCCGTGTCCTCCGGCCGTTTCGGTCCCGGAGAGATGAGGATCCCCTTCGGCTGCATCGAGCGGATCTCTTCGTCCGTGATCTCGTCGTTGCGACGGGTCACGACCTCGGCGCCCAGTTCACCCAGGTACTGCACGATGTTGAACGTGAAGGAGTCGTAGTTGTCGATGACGAGGATCATCCGTCGCCCCTTTTCGGAAGTTCACGGAACCGCTTGCGCAGCTGTTCCCGGGAAAACGATTCGAGTCCGCGGGCTGCGAGCTCACAGGCGCGAATGACGGCGCTGCCCTTGTTCATGGTCTCGAGGTACTCCTCGGCCGGATCGGAATCGGCGACGATCCCGGCCCCTACCCCAATGTAGGCCCGACCGTCCTTGCAGACGAGAGTGCGGATAGCGATGCAGGTATCCATGTTTCCATGAAGATCAAAGTAGCCGACGGCGCCTCCGTAGATTCCGCGCCGGACCGGTTCCAGTTCGTCGATGATTTCCATGGCCCGGATTTTCGGAGCCCCGGAAAGAGTCCCGGCCGGAAAACAAGCGGCAAGAATGCGGTCGTTGCCGACTTCCGGGGAGACCCGTCCCCGAACGTTGGAGACGATGTGCATGACGTGCGAGTAGCGCTCGACGACCATGAAGTCGTTGACCTCGACGCTGCCGAAGTCGGCAACCCGCCCGATATCGTTGCGGCCGAGGTCGACCAACATGACATGCTCGGCGCGCTCCTTGTCGGAAGCGAGCAACTCCTGTTCGTAGGCGTGGTCCTCTTCGTCCGTCTTCCCCCGGGGTCGCGTCCCCGCAATCGGACGTACTTCGACCCGCTCTCCTTCCCGCCGGACCAGAACCTCCGGAGAAGCGCCGACCACGGCCAGGTCTCCGTAGTCGAGATAGAACATGTACGGCGACGGATTGGTCACGCGTAGCGCGCGGTAGATCTCGAAGGGATGGGCTTTGACTTCGGCTTCCAGACGGTGAGCCAGAACGACCTGGACGACGTCGCCGGAGCAAACATATTCCTTGGCTTCCCGCACCGCGTCTTCGAACTCTTCGCGCGATACGGTCGAGGCGAATTGAGGAACGATGTCGGTCTCGGTCTCGGTCTCGGTCTCGGTCTCGGTCTCGGTCTCGGTCTCGGTCTCGGTCTCGGTTTCGGTTTCGGTTTCGGTCTCGGTCGCTCTCTCGATGTCTGGAGACGCCTTCGGGAGGCCGTCGTTCCGCCCCTGCGACTCCCCGCGCAGCTGCGCCCGCACTTCTTCAATCCGGACCAGCGCCTGATCGTAGGCAGCCTCGGCATCGCCGTTGGCCCGGACATGAACAACGATCTTGACGGTATGAAACTGGTGATCGAAAAGAACGACCGTGTCGTAGAAAACGAATCGGGTATCGGGCACCCCGAGGTCGTCTTCGCTTTGATCCGGAAGCCGTTCGAAGGTGCGGACCACGTCGTAGCTGGCGAAGCCGACGGCGCCTCCGGTCATGCGAGGCAGACCGGCGATCTCCGGGCACTTCCGCTCCCGCACCAGCTCCTGGAGACAGGAAATCGGGGACTCGTGGGTGAACGTCTTCGTCGTGCCCTCATTCGTCCAACGGACTTCACTTCCGCGGGACTCGAACACACTCGACGGATCGAGGCCGATCATGGAGTACCGACCCCAGGTCTCGCCGCCTTCGATCGATTCGAGCAGGGCGACCGACGCGTGCGGCCGCAGTTTTCGGAACGCCGAGACCGGGGTTTCCTCGTCGGCCAGGATCTCCCGAAACACGGGAACGACGTCGAACTCCCGCTGCAGCGGATCGAACTCTTCGCGGCTGGGACGGATCATGAGGGCGAGACTCCCGACTGCGGTCCGGACCGGAGCAGCTCACGTGCGTGGCGTCGCGCAACCTTGGAGTCCATGTCTCCGGAAAGCATACGAGCCAGTTCACCGAGACGGGCTTCACCCGAAACGGCCTGAAGATGAGTTAACGGTGCATCGGCATCGACGTCCTTCTCGACCGTGAAGTGCCGATCGGCCAGCGCGGCAATCGCGGGAAGATGGGTGACCAACAAAACCTGGGTATGCTCGGACATTCGAGCGAGCCGGTCGCCGACCCGTCGCGCCGTTTCCCCTCCGACCCCCTGGTCGATCTCGTCGAAGACCCAGCTGCCGGGCGGCGCCCCCTGTCCGAGGACGGCCTGCATGGCCAAAAGGACGCGGGACAACTCCCCGCCGGAAGCCACCCGACCCAGCTCGCCCCAGTCCAACGCCTGATGGCTTTGGAACCGGAGGGAAATCCGGTCAATGCCGCCTTCCAAGGGCAGAAAGTACCGACCCTCGATGGGCCCGACTCCGTCCGGAGACTCCTCACGCTCGAAGACGAACCGAATCCCGGCGCCCGGCAT
Organism: bacterium; assembly: GCA_030431975.1. GTDB lineage: Bacteria > Eisenbacteria > RBG-16-71-46 > CAIMUX01 > CAIMUX01 > JACKCR01. Next base: position 44,563 of record JAUIHP010000020.1, read on the forward strand.
GGCCAAGGCCTCGAGTTCCGGACCCAGGGAGGCTTCGAGATGTTGCGCCGCTTCCCGCCGTCGTGCCGAAAGCTCGGCAGCCGCGGCGGCCAACTCGTCGCGAACAGACTCCAGTTGGCTCTCGGCATCGCGCAGCTCGCTGTCGAGACTCCGTCCCGTCTCCAGCTGCCCCCTCATTCGCGACAGCAGCGCGAGTAGCGTCTCTTCGTCGGCGTCGTGTTTGCGGAACACGCGCTGCAGCTCGGAAAGGCGGGTTTCGACGGCCTGCGCTTCCTCTTCCACTTCTTCGCTGGGCTCAGGAAGCGCAGACACGATCCCGTGAATCTTTTCGCGCACGTCCCGAAGCGTCTCAGCGATCGTTTCCCAGTCCGAGCCGGTCGCATCCTCGACTTTGAAGAGAGCGGACTCGACGTGATCGAGGACCGACCCTTCCATGTCGGAAAGCCGCGAGCGAAGTTCCGCCGCACGTTCCCCATCGGACCGCGAGGACGCCAGGCGCCGCCGCTCCGCTTCCAGTTCTTCACGCTCCCCGGGACGAAGACCCAGCGCGTCGATTTCCTGGACCTGGTACTCCAGCCACTCTTCCTCGGCCCGAAACTCCTGCCGGGCCCGCTCCAGGTCGCCAATCCGATTCTTCGCCGTCAGGAAGTTGCGCCGGATGTCCCGGTAGGCGCGGGCAGCTTCGGCCGACCCCGCAATGCGGTCGAGAAGCTGCTCCTGTTGTGACTGGGATAGAAGGGCCCGCTGCTCGCCCTGGCCGACGATCCAGACCAGCCCGGTCGTCAGCTCCCGAAGCTGGGAGACCAGGATCTGCCGCCCGTTGACGAAGCTGCGACTGCGACCGTCCGTGCCGATTTCGCGCCGGACGATGAGCCAGTCATCCTCGTCCATCGGGATCTCGGCGACGCGAAGTCGTTCCAGGGTTTCCGGCTGGTCGCGGAGGTCGAAAACGCCCTCGATGGAAAGCCGACGCCCTCCCGGACGAACCCATTCGGCCCGACCCCGTCCTCCGGTCAGAAGGCCCAGGGCATCGATGAGGATCGATTTCCCGGCCCCGGTCTCGCCGGTCAGAACGTTGAGTCCGGATCCAAACTCCAGCTCGCCGGTTTCGACGACGACAAACTGCTCGAGAGCCAGACGAAGGAGCATCTTAGACTACACACCACCCCAGCGAAGTTTAGACCGGAGAACCTCATAGAAGGATCGATTGCCAACGAGGATGAAGTGAATCCGGCGCTGGGCGCGGCGTACACGAACTCGTTGATCTTCCGACAAGTCTATCACGAACTGACCATCGACAAAGAGGGCCACATGGTTGCCCCGCCCCACAAAACCGATTTCGATCGCCTCCTGCGAGGGAAACAGAATCGGACGGACCGAGAACGTGTGCGGACAAATGGCCGTTGCCATCAGAGCCTGCAAACTCGGTTCCACGACGGGCCCACCCGCCGAAAGTGAGTAGGCGGTGGAGCCGGTCGGCGTGGAAACGATGACCCCGTCGCCGCGATATGCCGAGAGCGGAGTTCCTTCGATGGACGTGCGGATCCCAATGGAACGACCGGCCACCTCCCGGACGATGCAGTCATTGAGACCGATCGCTGTAGCCACGACCTCGTCGCCTTCGAGGACCTCGGCCCGCACCATCAGGCGCGGTTGCACGCGATAGTCTCCCCGCAGCACCTGCTCGATCGAGGGGAGCATCTCGTCGACACTGACGTCGGTAAGGAATCCCAGCGTTCCGAAGTTCACGCCGAGGATCGGAACGCGGTACTGGTAGGCAACGCGGGCGGCGCGGAGAAGAGTTCCGTCTCCCCCGAGAACAATGAGCAGATCTGCGTCCCTGACGAACTCGTCATCGGGAAGGAAGCGCGCCCCCTCGGGTACCAGTCCCCGCAGCTCCTGCGGAACAACGACACGCTGCTTGCGATCCAGAAGCCAAGCCACGAGTTCGTGGGCCTTTTCACCGCAGTCCTCTTTGTCGAGGTTGGCCTGGAGCGCAATTGTTTTCAACGCGGTCTCCCGTTCCTCCGCCCGGCGTTCGACGGTACCCAGTCTTCCGGCAACCGAACCACGACGGCCTGCACGAGTCCGCGGAAAACATCCTCGGACTTTCCCTGAACCGGAACGGTTTCGTGACAGCGACGATGGGCATCGTTGAGAGCCAGGCGTGTTTTCTCGAGTCCCAGGACCGATGGGTAGGTCGCTTTTCCCTTGGCCCGGTCGCCCCCACGGTCCCGCCCCAACGTCTCGAAGGTGCCGACTTCGTTGAGAACGTCATCGACGATCTGAAAGAGCAGGCCGAAGGCCTCCCCGAATTCCGTCATGCGTCGGACGAGCGCAGGGCCGGCGCCGCCCAGTACCGCGCCGCCGACCAGGGAAGCCCGGAAGAGCGCACCGGTCTTGTGGTCATGAATCCACTCCAGCGTCTTTCGCGGCACCTTCTTGCCTTCGGATTCGATGTCGACGACCTGGCCGCCGATGACGCCGGCCGTCCCGACCGCTTCGGTGATCATGGCCAGAACCTTGACCTTGCGATCGGCGGCCCCGGGAAGGGTTGCGATCTGTTCAAAGGCCAGCACCTGAAGCGCGTCCCCGGCCAGAACGGCGGTCGCCTCGTCGAACTGCTTGTGCACGGTGGGGCGACCCCGCCGGAGGTCGTCGTCGTCCATGCAGGGAAGGTCGTCGTGAATGAGCGAAAAGGTGTGGAGAAGCTCGATGGCAGCGCCCAGCTGCGCTCCGGCCTTCCCCCGACCGCCCGCCGCCTTGAAGCCCAGGACCGACAGACCGGGTCGAATTCGTTTCCCTCCGGGAAAGACCGCGTAGTGGATCGCTTCGTGGATGTTGGCCGGCTTTTGCCGGCGCGACGGGACCGAGTTTCGCAGCCGATCCTCGATGATCGGGGTCTCCCGTTCCAACCAGGCGTGCCAGGCGTTCTCGTCAGCGGTCTCCAAAATCCACATCCTCTCCGGCGTCGTCCGCCCCATCGTCCTCGGCGCCCGGCCCTTCTGCTGTGGCATCGGCGTTGCGCAGAATCGTCTTCACGCGCAGCTCCGCTCTTTCCAGAAGCCGGCCGCACACCTGCAGTAGCTGCTGTCCTTCCTCGAACTTTTGGATGGTCTCTTCCAGTGGAAGGTCACCGGACTCCATGTCCTCGACGAGTCCCTCCAGCCGCTCGAGAGCGTCTTCGAAGGCTGGCTCTTTGTCTCGATCATCTTGCGTCATGTCGCGGAACCCTTCTTTTCTTCGGGCAGTGTACGCGCCTCGACCCTGCACTCCAACTCTCCCGCGGCCAGACGGACCTCGACCTGGGTTCCAACCGGCGCATCGGCCGCGGACCTGAGGACCGTTCCGTCGGGATTTCGGATGATTCCGTAGCCGCGTTCCAGGACCGAGGTCGGGCCCAGAATCCGAAGGGCCGCCGCAGCCACATCCAAACGACGACGGTGGTCCCCCATCCGTTCCGGCAGGCAACGCCGCCACCTCTCTTCCACCCTCTGCCTGGCCCGGGCCGAGTCCTGGATGCGTAGGAGGAGTCGGTCCGCGGTCAGGTGGGACGAGAGTCGGCGAAGCCGCTCCCGGGCCTGCTCTGTCGGCGCGGCCAGCGCATCCTTCAGACGGTCGGCCAGCCGATCCAACCGCAGCTGCTCCCTCTGAACCCGTGTTTCCGGGCGTAGGAAGGCCCGGCTGCCGGCCAGACGGCGAAGCTGCTCCCGCTTTTGACCGGTCGCGTCCAGGAGACAGCGGCGCAGCCTTTGCCGGGCTCGACTCAGCGTTTGTTCGACGTCTGCATGATTCGGAGTCGAAAGCTCAGCGGCATGGGTCGGGGTGGCCGCGCGAACGTCGGCAACAAAGTCCGTGATGGTGAAGTCGACCTCATGACCGACGGCGGAAACCACCGGGACCGTGGAGCGAGCGACGGCACGTGCCAATTTCTCTTCGTTGAAAGCCCAGAGGTCTTCCAGAGATCCTCCGCCTCGCCCGAGGATGATGAAGTCGAGTTCCGGCACCTTTTGCAAGAGCCCGAGGGCTCGAACCAGGCTTCCAGCCGCCGTCGGTCCCTGAACGAGAGCGGGAGCAACGAAGACTTCCGCCACCGGCCACCGCGATTCGAGAATGGCAAGCATGTCCCGAAGCGCAGCTCCGTCGGGCGCCGTCGCGATTCCGATCCGACGAGGGTACCGGGGCAGCGGACGCTTACGGTCCGGATCGAAGAGTCCCTCTTCATCGAGCTTGGCCTTGAGCTCGAGAAACGCCCGATGAAGTTCCCCTTCGCCGGCCAGGACCATTCGGTCGACATAGAACTGGCAGTTGCCGCGCGGCTCCCACAGAGAGACATAACCCTGAACCCGGACACGCAGTCCGTCGCGCGGTTCGACCCGGAACCGTCGAACCGAACTCGCCCAGGCCACGCAGTTGAGAAGGGCGTCGGCTTCTTCGTCACGCAGGGAAAAGTAGGCATGACCGCTTCGCGCGTGAACCTTGAGACCCGAGATCTCACCTTCCACCCAAACCCGGCCGATGTCGGTTTCGAGCAGATCCTTGATCCACTGGGAGAGTTCACGGACGGTATAGACCTGAACTTCTTCCCGGGAAACGTTCACGAGAGGACACCTGCCGCCTGGAGGGCGAGTTCCACAGAACCGCCGTCTCGCCCCGTGACTCGTTCGGCGGCGTGAACGGTGTTGGAAAGGAGCATCGCAACCGTCAGAGGACCGACCCCTCCCGGGACCGGACTCAGGTGGCCGGCGAGGGGCTCCACACTCTCGGCGTGTACGTCACCGACCAAACGATCCTTGCCGTCCGGGCTGCCGTCCGGACCACCGCCCGCGACCCGGTGGATCCCGACGTCGACAACGGCCGCCCCCGGCTTGACGTGCTCAGCGCGGATCGCTTCCGGCCGTCCCATGGCGGCGACGACGATGTCGGCCTGGCGGGTCAGAGCCTCCCAGTCCCGGGATCGGCTGTGCACGACCGTGACCGTGGCGTTGGCCCACGGCGCCTTCAGGCCAAGCAACAGGCTGAGGGGACGTCCCACGATGTTGCTGCGGCCGAGCACGACGACGTGCCGTCCGGACAACTCCACCTCATGTTTCCGCAGCAGGGCGAGCACACCCAGAGGAGTGCAGGATACGAAGGTCGGCTGACCCTGAGCCAGGTGCCCGATGTTGACCGGGTGAAGAGCGTCGACGTCCTTCGTGGGATCGACGGCCGCCGCAACCCGATCCGGATCGATCTGTTTCGGAAGCGGAAGCTGGACGAGAATCCCGTGAATCTTCGGATCCAGGTTGGCTTCGGCAATTCGGGCGAGCAGCGCCGACTCGCTCGTGTCTTCCGGATAGACCTCGACGCTGGACTCGATGCCGACCTTGGCCGACATCTTCTGCTTCGTTCCGACGTACACTTCCGAAGCCGGGTCGTCCCCGACACGGATGAGAAGGAGCCCGGGAGGCGCATGGAGTTCTGCTACGCGCGCGCTCAGGAAACGGCGAATGTCGCGAGCCAGAGACTTTCCGTCCAGTCTTACCGCCATCACGACTCTCCCTTCCATTCCCGACGAATCCGTTCGATCCGTTCGGCGCGGCCGGAAGCCGAGTCGACCTCGACCACGACTCCGTTCAGAACGAGATCGTTGTCCGCCACCTGAAAACGAACGGGCAGGGCCGAGACCATTCGCTGAATGGCCTGTTCTTTTCGAACGCCGATGACGGAGTCGTGCGGCCCGGTCATCCCGACATCGGTAATGTAGGCCGTCCCCTGAGGTAGAACCCGTTCGTCCGCCGTCGCCACGTGCGTATGCGTTCCAAGGACCGCGCTGACCCGGCCGTCCAGGTACCAACCCATGGCGATCTTTTCCGCGGTCGCTTCCGCGTGGAAGTCGACGATGACGATGCGGGCCCGGTCGCCGAGGGAATCGATGATGCGGTCCATGGTCCGAAACGGACACTCGACCGGGTTCATGTAGACACGGCCGAGAAGATTGATGATGGCGACGGTGTCGTCCCCGATCTCGTAGAGCCCGAGTCCGCGCCCCGGCGTATCGGGAGGAAGGTTGTGCGGTCGAACGATGCGAGGTTCTTTGTCGATGACCTCGATCCCGTCGGCCTTGTCGAAGAAGTGATTGCCGCCGGTCAGGACATCCACCCCGCCCTCGAAGAGCTGTCGCGCTGAGTCCCTCTGAATCCCACGCCCCGCTGCGGAGTTCTCGGCGTTGACGATGATGAGGTCGAGGTTCAGTTCTTCACGGAGCTGGGGAATGAGAGATGCGGCGGCGCGCCGACCGGGGCGGCCGACGACGTCCCCGACGAAGAGAATGCGCAAGGAAACTCCAGTCAAATAGCGAGGCCACGGGCACGCCGATCTCCGGTGCGGTTCTGGCCTTGAACCTGGCGTACCAGGTGGGCACCTATCCCCCACCCTCGCGGTTCCGACTTTCGCCGGAACGTCACTTAGGTGCGGGCGGTCAGCGCCCTCGAGGAAAGTGTTGGCTCAAGGAGCCATACCCCGTTCACCAGGAGATCAGCGAGACCGTGGCCCCGCGCTATTCCGATTCTACCTCAACGGCGCCGTCGAGGATGCGTTCGCATCGGTCCAAACGCTCACGGGTTTTGGTCAACTCGGTGACCAGGCGCTCGCGTTCCCGAAAGACTTCTTCTGCAATGTTCAAGGATACCAGGACGGCCTGTCGGCGCGGGTCCTGAAGCCGTCCGGCGTTTTCCATTTCGCGAAAGCGCGAGTCGACGAAGTCGGCGAGAGCGCGGATGCGCTCCGGAGACGCTCCCCGGATGAGAAACTCCTCACCGAGAATCTCGACGGCCGTCGCGTCATTTTGAGTCATGGCCCCTCCGTTCCGACCCGTCGCAGGGGATCAGGTCAGGACCGGTGACCCGAACCCACCCGGTGCGGACCCTCTGCTAGGAAAGGCTCTCGATCGAATCCACTTTTTCGAGGATGCGCGAGAGACGATTGACCGTTTCCTCGCGTTCTTCCATCAGTCGCAGACACTCGTTCTCCATCGAGCGAAGACGCTCGTTCTCGGTCTCGAGTTGCTGCTTCTCTTTGCGAAGACGGTCGATCATCTCGACAGCCTTCTGAACTTTCTCTTCGAGGCGATCGAATTCCATTCCGATCGAGACTTCCGTCGGGGACTCCACTCCGTTGTTGCCCATCGAAACTCCTATGTCGGGCGCGGCCCGAACGCTCTCTTTCCCTGTGCCCTCGTCTAGTTTGCTCGGTGTTCCCTGGCGGTCTCGACGATCTTGCCGAATGCGTCCATGTCCGTGACAGCCAGTTCGCTCAGAACCTTGCGATCGATCTCGATCTCGGCCTTCTTCAAACCGTCGATGAACTGATTGTAGCTCAACCCGAAGTGACGCGCGGCTGCGTTGATCCTCTGAATCCAAAGACGACGCATGTGACGTTTGCGCTGCTTACGGTCACGGTACGCGTAGGCCATTCCCCGCAGGAGGTTCTCGTTCGCCACGCGGTAGAGCTTGCGACGACCTCCGAAGGCGCCACGCGAGGCGCTGAGGACTTTCTTACGACGGTTCCGACTGGGAACGAGGGCTTTCGATCTGGACATGACGTTTCTCCGTTTCGGCGGTTAGGGACGACGTTCTCGGTTTCGCGCTGAGCGCGAGGCGACGACTAGGCCTTCGCGAGGTTGCGAAGGACCCGCTTCTCGTCGGCCGGCGAGACGTATCCCGTCTTCCGAAGCTGACGCTTTCTCTTCGGAGCCATCTTGTTGTTGAAATGGTTGAGTCCGGAATGCTTCCGCTTGATGCGTCCCGATCCCGTCAGCTTGAACCGCTTGGCTGCGGCACGGTTTGTCTTCATCTTGGGCATGTTCGGCCCTCCTCTCGACTCCGCTAGCGTTGACTCCGCTAGCTGGCTTCAGGCGGCGGAGCGTCTTCTTTCTTCGGCTTCGCCGGCTTGGGCGGCTGTGTCCCCGCCAGCGGCGTCAGCAGCATCGTGATCGTTCGTCCTTCCGAAGAAGGGTTCTGTTCGACCCCGGCTACGTCGGCCAGCTCCTCTACGACGGCTTGGAGCAACTCGTACCCCAGGCCCTGGTGCGACATCTCTCTTCCCCGAAACATGACGGTGATCTTCACCTTGTCACGCGCTTCGAGGAATTTGCGGGCCCGGCGCATCTTGGTCTCGAAGTCGTGGCGCTCGATCTTGGGGCGCAGCTTGACTTCTTTGACCTGGACCTGATGTTGACGTTTCTTTGCCTGCTGCTCCCGCTTGGACTGCTGATACTTGTACTTGCCGTAGTCCATGATGCGGCAGACGGGTGGTTTTGCGTTCGGGGCGACCTCAACGAGATCCTGACCCAAATCCCGAGCCATCTGCAGGGCCTCGGAAATGGCCATCACTCCTAGTTGGTTCCCGTCGGCTCCGACAACTCGCACCATGGGGGCGCGAATCCGATCGTTCACCCTCGTCACGTCAGAATTGGGCGGAATGGCTTTCCCTCCTTGCACCGAACCAAAAATAAAGAGCGGCCCAAGAGGGGGCCGCTCTGAAACGACACGGATACACCGACGAACGATGTCCGCGGTGCGTGTCGGCGACCCGTCCTGGCCGTCCAAGGCCGGCGGGTGAGGAGCGGCTGACTCCTACTTGAAGCTCTCTTTCACCCCGACCACGGTGTCGATCGAGGCTATGGTAAAACTGGTGGGCGATACTGGAATTGAACCAGTGACCTCTTGCATGTCAAGCAAGCACTCTAACCATCTGAGCTAATCGCCCACGAACGACTGCGACCCGGAAGCCGACTAGCCGAACGCGGAGAGTAAGATAGGCGATCCGGAGCTGTCAACGGGATATTCCGTGCCACCACCTCAGGCGCCCCTCGAGGGGGCCGAGAGCGAGCCCCTCCCGATCGGCCCATCAGTGGCGCAATAGGATCGCCGTGTCCTCCAGGTGTTTCGTTCCGATCAGATCCACTCCCCCGGCCAAGGCCGCCTCATAGAGCCGGCCGGATTTGGGAGCCGCAAAGAGACGAATCCGGCGCCCTGGGACGGCGTGGGCCTCCGATACGAGCCGTACCAGCCGCTTCCTCCACTCCATCGGCGGGTCTCCCCGGCCGGACCACCGGAAATGGTCCCGGTAGCGGACACTGACCAGCCGGAGCAGATGCGCAGGGTACTCTGCGTGGTCCGGCGGCAAGGGATGAGCCGAAAGCAAAGCGATGAAGACGGGTCGGGACGGGTGTGCTTTTCGCGATGCGAGAGCGTACGAAAAGAAGCGAATGGTCCATCGCCTGCCTCGCGTCCTGTCACGGTCATCCGTTCAGTCGAGAAGAACGCCCTCACCGCCCTCTTCGACATGACCGATTTCGACCGCCGGCTCGCCGTGCTCCGAAAGAATCGCCTGGACCTCGGAAACATCCCACGGACGAACGATGAGGACATAACCGATGCCCATATTGAACGCACGATGAGACTCGGAAGGGTCCATCTCGCCGAGGCTGGTCAGATGGCGAAAGACCTCCGGCACATCCCACGCGGCCCTTCGGATGCGGGCCGACACGCCGGAAGGCAGGATTCGGGGCACGTTGTCGAGGAGGCCGCCTCCGGTGATGTGGACCATTCCCTGGATCGCCACCCGCCCCAGAAGAGGAGCGACCTGCGGAAAGTAGAGGCGGTGCCTCGTACCGACAAGTTCGCCCCATGTCCTGGCCGATCCGGCAGGACACTCTCCCAGAACTTCGGGACGGTCGTCGGAGCCCAGCAGCTTACGAACCAGTGAGAACCCGTTCGTGTGCAGACCGTCGGAACTTAGTCCCAGCAGGATGTCTCCGGCCTCGATGCTCCGTCCATCGACGAGCGAGGAACGAGAGACCTCTCCGATGATCGTTCCGACCACATCGAGATCACCGTGATTGTAGATTCCTGGCATCTCCGCGGTCTCGCCGCCGAGTAGTGCGCATCCGGTCATCCGGCAGGCCTCGGTCACTCCCGAAACGATGCGGACAACGACGTCGGGATCGAGCTTCCCGGCTCCGACGTAGTCGAGAAAGAACATCGGGCGGGCACCGTGAACGAGAATGTCGCTGGTGCAGTGGGACACGATGTCGAACCCCGCATCCTCCCACTGATCGAGCTGACCGTAGAGGCGGAGCTTCGTGCCGACACCGTCGGTCGAGGCTACGATGAGGCGTTCCGAACCCGCGTCGGGAAAAGAGAAGAAACCGGCGAAGACCCCGAGATCACTCTCGACCCGCTCGGTTCGCGTCGATTTGGCAAGGACCTTGATCCGGTCGACGGCCGAGGTCGCGGCGTCAATGTCGACCCCCGCGTCGCGGTAGCTGGCCTTGGCCATCAGGAACCCTCCTCCTGCCGCGGGACGACGGAATCGACCTGGAACTCCTGCCACCCCTCATCATTTGCGTCCCTCTCTTTGGAATGGGACTCGGGGGCGGGAAGGCCGCCCCAGTCAAGACGCTCCCGGCCGTCACGGCTCGATGCCGGTCGAGCGGCCGATTGGGCTTCGGGTCGGGCTTCGGATCGGGGTTCCGGTTGGGATTCCGGTCGAGATTCCCGTCGCGACTCCGGCTGGGAATCTGATTGAGTAGTCGATCGAGACTCGCTTTCCGACACGGAACTCCGAAAGACCGGCGGCTTCCGGGGCTTCACCTTCGCAGGCGACGGGTCCGGGACACGGGCCGAGGCCGGCCCTCTGCCCCTGCGTTCGAACTCATCATGAATTCCATCTACCGGCCGGTGTTCCGGCACGACCTGCACCGCCCCGAAATCCAGGATTCGGTTGAGCGCATCGAGCACCGAAAAGACCGTCGCCTCCAAGGCGTCGCTCGTAATGAGAACACTTCCGGAGAGATGGCGTTCTTCGCGGCCTTCGAGCACGACGAGATGGGTCAGCATGAGCGAGCGGTGCCCCATTCTCTTGCGCTCGACGCCGACGAGATCGACGTCGAGATGGGGATCGATCGCGCCGCGCAGGGCCTCAAGGGTCGCGCGCGCGACCAGCGTCGGCAGCCCGCCATGAACCGCCAATCCGTTGGCCGTGCCGACCAGAGCCTGGGCTCCATTCCAGAGTTCGACCTGTGTCTCGGCCCGGCGGGCTTCCCGGTAGACATGCAAAGAACGAAAGAGGATGCGCGACGAACCGGACATGATCACTCCTCGACGTTGAAGCGGGTCAGATCCCATACGTCGCGGACACGGGCATCGATCCGCGACCGGTCGACGTCAACCAGGCCGTCGACCCCGAACCGGGAAACCGTGAAGGACGCCACCGCGGTTCCATGTGCGACCGCCGTGCGAATGGACTCGTCGTCGTAGGCTCCGCCTTTGGACGCCAGGTATCCGAGCATTCCTCCGGCAAAAGAATCTCCGGCTCCGGTTGGATCCTGCAAGTCTTCGACCGGAAAGGCCGGCAGCGAAAACCAACCGTGCGCCGTTCGGACGAGCGCTCCGTGTTCGCCCCGCTTGACGACGACGATCTTCGGTCCGTAGGACAGAATCTCTTTCGCTGCCGTCAGAACATTGCTGAGGCCGGTCAGCTGCAAAGCTTCCTCGTCGTTGAGGAAGAAAAGGTCGACCCCACCCAGGACATCGAGCAGCGCCGGTCGGGTGATGTCAATCCAGAGATTCATCGTATCGAGAGCGACCAGCTTGGGCGAACGGACCTGTTCGAGCACTTCCTTCTGCAGATTCGGATGGATGTTCGCAAGAAGGACGACCGGGATCTGACGGTAGTGAGCGGGCAGCTCGGGATGGAACGCCTCGAAGACGCCCAGCTCCGTGAACAGGGTGTCCCGCTGATTCATGTTTTCGTGATAACGCCCACCCCAGCGGAAGGTCGTGCCCGGAGCGGTCTGGAGCCCGTCCAGATCAATCCCCTGGTCCTGAAGCTGGGCGCGATCCAACTGTGGGAAGTCCTCGCCGACGACGGCGACAAGGTGAACGGGCGCGTACCGTACGCCCGCGATGGCGAAGTACGAAGCCGAGCCCCCAAGGGCATTGTCCCGCTTACCTGCGGGCGTCTCGATCGAGTCGAGTGCGACGGACCCGACGACGAGCAAACTCATTCGGTGTCCTCCTCCTTGATTCCGGCGGTGAGCCGGGCTTGCGGCTTGACTTCCTCCTGGGGCGCGTCGGACCAGAGACGCTCCAGCAGGTAGAAGTCGCGCGCTTCCTTGTGGAAGACATGGGCCACGACGTGGACGTAGTCGATCAGCACCCACCGCCTCTGCGTCTTGCCCTCGACGTGCCAGGGCCGGGTGCCTTCGCTCGAAAGGGTCTCCTCGACGTGATCGGCGATGGCGCGGACCTGGGGTTCGCTTTGTCCCGACCCGATGACGAAGAAATCGCAGGCAGAGGAAACCTCACGCAGATCGAGGATGAGGACATCTTCGGCCTGCTTGTCGAGCATGAACTCGGAGATCCGTCGGGCCAGGATCTGAGATTCGTTGGGCGGGCTGGGTGAGGCGCTGGTCAATGCGCTTCCTCGACAGGTGTGTAGGAAAATCCGTTTTCGAATCGGATCATGCCACTCTCAATGGATGCGTTGTACGGCGTAGGAAACCGCTTTCTCCAAGGCCTTCCGGTACTCGTCCTCCGGAAGGAACTCGATCTGCTTGCGGGCCGAGTCGGCCAGTCCCAGCGCCGTTTCCCGACAATACTGCAGCGATCCCGTACGGTCGAGAATGGAAAGCAGCTCCAACCACTGCGACTCGTCGAATTCCTTCTTGGAACTGAGCGTCCGAACGAAGTCCCGCTCTTCGAGCGAGGCCGCATTCTGGTACGCGTGAATGAGGGGAAGGGTCACCTTTCCGGCCGCGAGGTCGGAGCCGACACCCTTACCGAGCTGTCCTTCATTTCCGATGTAGTCGAAGAGATCGTCGGTCACCTGATAGGCACGACCAAGGTACTCGCCGAACTGCAGCACCTTGCGAATGTCGTCCTCGGACATCCCTGCCAGAACCGCGCCGATCTCCGCCGCCGCTCCCATCAGGGACGCCGTCTTTTCATCGAGCAGGTGGAAGTAGTCTTCCTCGCTGATTTCGATGTCCCGCTTCTGCTCGATGGCGAGAACCTCGCCCACCGTCATGCGGTGCGTCGTCTTGGCAACGACCGGCACGAGACGAGGCAGGTCCCGGTCGATCAGCTCGCAAAAGGCCTTGGTGTAAATGTAGTCACCAAGAATGGTCGCGACCTGGTCGTTGAACATGACGTTCAGGGTCGGCAACCCCCGGCGCACCGCGCTCCGGTCGATAGTGTCATCGTGAATGAGCGTCGCGAGGTGGATGAGTTCGATGACCGTCGCCGAGAAGATGCTGTCGCCCCGGTTACCGTCTTTTCCCATCTTGGCGAACAAAAGGAGGATCGTCGGGCGGAACATCTTCCCGCGAACCCCGAGCAAATGGGATCCGACTCCCTGCAGCAAGCCCAGGGAGGTACGGAAGAATTCGACCATCGACTCCTGGAGATCCTCCAATTCGCGCTGGACGGGATCCTGGAACTCACGAAGGTCTGAGTCGGTCTCAACCGAACGAACGAAGGAACCGAGGTTGGACAAGGACGAGGCCTTCCTCTCACGGATAGGAATTGAAAAAACGGGGTGCGCGGCCTAGCAGGTCTCACACTCCGAACGACTCAGGCTAGCATCGGCCCCCGGAGGTGTCAACGCGGCTGGGTCACTCCCAATGCCAGATCCGCCGAGAAGGTCCGCGAGTCGATCGTGGGAACGATCTGGCCGGAAACCATGTCCTCGCGTACGTCCCGGACCCGGTCGACCCAGTTCAGGAACGCCGCAAGCTGCCCTTCCGGAAGCGGCTCCGCCGGCTCGCTGCGGAACTGCAGCGGGTCGATCTGGAGCCCGTTCTCGATGACTTCGAAGTGCAGGTGCGGACCGGTGGCGACGCCGGTCTGGCCGACATAGCCGATGACCTCCCCCTGCTCGACGCGGTCGCCCCGGCTCAGACCTTTGGCGAAGCCCTTGAGATGCCCGTAGAGCGTCTGGATCCGCCCGTTGTGTTTGATTCGGACGGTGTTTCCGTAGCCGCCCTTCCAACCGCGGTAGTCCACGACTCCGTCGCCGAGGGCTACGACCGGGGTGCCGGTCCGAGCCGCAAAGTCGACGCCGCTGTGATGCTTGTAGAGGCCGTGGACCGGATGGAAACGTCGGCCGAAGTGCGAGCTGATTCGTCGAAAGTTGAGCGGCGATTTGAGGAACGCCTTCTTCATGGCGGAGCCGTCGGGCTGGTAATGGCCTTTGCGGTCCTCTCCCCACTCGTAGTAGACCGCTTCGCAGTCCGCGACCTGCCCGTCGTAGGCGACGTAGACCACATCCCCATAGCCGAGGAACTCGCCTTCGACGAACTTTTCCTCGACGAGCATCTCGAAGCGATCGTTCTCCCGGACCTGCGTAAAGAAGTCGATGTCGTAGGCCAGAAGGTCGGCCACCTTCAGGGTCAGTCGATAGTCGCCACCGGCCCGACGTACGGCCGCATCGAAGCTCGACAGAATCTCACCGTCGAACTTACGTAGGCGAACCTCGCGGTCGACGTCCTCGAACTGGGCGAACAGACTGTCCCCGTCCGGCTCGAAGGAGAGGATTTCCTCTCGCGAGATATGGAATCGAAGCTGCTGGAAGTAGCCGTAGGAATCCCGGGAAAGGGAGAGGACCTGACCCGGCCGCAGGCTTCGCGGCGAAAAGAGATCCTTTTCGCGCATCTCTCCGAGGATGTCGGCGATCTCCTGGACCCCGACCCGGTTACGGAGCAGAACGCCGGAAAAAGTGTCTCCCCGTCGAACCGTGTCGACGACAGTGGTCCAGCGGTCCTGGATCGGAACCTCGGCGACGGGCGTGGGCGTGGACGCCGGCTGCGGCTCCGGTTCACTCTGACAAGCGAGAATGACAAGGACGAACGGAAGAGTCAGGAAAAGGCCGATCCGGTATCCGGAAGAGCGGCCCACTCTCGTTTTCGGCATGTAGTCTTTCGAGCTCCTGTCGGCTTGAGGATGAACACGCCCCAGTCAAAACATAGCCGGGGGTCCCTCGGGAATCAAGACAGCTCGAGTCGCTGAATCCGGTCCTTCGAGCCGAGTATCGGGAAGGCTCCGCCGGATCAGGCCGCTCCGCGCTCCGCGTCCCCCGTGGAGATTCCGGAACCCGAAGAGGCACGCGACGGAGTCGGCTCTTCCTGGTTCGTGTCCGGATGTAATCGCGGAAACTCGAGGACGAAGGTCGCGCCTTCCCCTTCCTCTGAGTGAAGGCGGATGGAGCCGTTGTGTTTGATGAGAATGGCCCGGCAGGTGGAGAGACCGAAACCGTGGCCGTACTTCTTCGTCGTGAACATCAGGTCGAAGATCTTCTCCTGAAGCGACGCCGGAACACCGGGCCCGTTGTCCGAGATCTCGATACGGACCGCGTCGCGGCCCACGGCCTGGGAGCGAACGGTGACGACCGGGGACTCGACCTCCGCGTCGCCCATGGCTTCGGCCGCGTTCTTGATCAGATTGACGACGACCTGACGAATCTGCCCCGGATCGAACTCGGCTGCGCCGGCCTCGGGACTGAGCTCGGGAACGATCTCGGTTCCGGCCAGCTTCGGGTACGGCCGCAACATCTCGACCTGCTTCAGGAGGAAGCGATTGATGTCGGTCTCTTTCGGACGGATGCCCCGCTCCGTCGACTCCATGATCTGCTTGGAGAGTTCGGCCAGGTTCTCGATCTGTTCACGGATGTGTTGGAGATCCGAGTCCAGACGCGTGTCCCCGGTCTTGGAAACGTGTCGTCCCATCAACTGAACACGACCGGAGATGACACCGAGGAAATTCCGGATCTCGTGACCGATGGCTCGGGCGATACGGCCCGCCTCGACGAGCCTTTCGCGCTGGACCTTTTCCTCGGCCATCCGCTTGAGCTGGATGTAGTCGCGGTTCTGGTTCTTGACGATGAGCAGCGGAAAGAAGAACAGAATGACTCCGCCGAATCCGAGCGCGTCGTAGGCCACGATAAGCAGCGGAGTAAAAAGAAAGAGCGCGCAGGAGGAGACGATTCCGTTTCGGCTTCCGTAGTTCCTTCGCCAGCTCTGCCAAAAGGGCACGTTGAGTTGCAGGGAGAGAGCTCCCACGACGAGGAAGGTGTTGACGAAGAAATAAGCCCAGGAACAAACGAACATGGCCACGATGGAGAGTGGGCTGCCGAATCCATCTTCGAGGACGCTTCCCGGGTGGATCGCGTGAAAGAGGACCGCAGCGACGAAAGTCGTGACGGCCATCTGGCCCAGTCCAAACGCCGTCTTGATCCAGTCGCGCTTCTGCAGGTAACGGGTGGCGATGAAGACACTGAGACTGATGATCCAGAGTGATTGCGTCGCGGTCAGCAGCATGATGACGCCGAGGTTCATCGTCGAAGCCATCGAGTCGGTGGAATCCCCGTCCTCGGTCTCCAACCAAAGGAACTCGGAAAGGAAGTTCGCGGCAAACCACGCAAGCAA
Source organism: bacterium (assembly GCA_030431975.1). Lineage (GTDB taxonomy): Bacteria > Eisenbacteria > RBG-16-71-46 > CAIMUX01 > CAIMUX01 > JACKCR01. Next base: position 61,031 of record JAUIHP010000020.1, read on the forward strand.
CGGCCAGGAGATGAGTTCAGCCAGTTCCGGCGGAGACGAGTAGGTCGCGAGGCAGGCGGTGCCCAGACCTACGACGAGGGCGACGTAGATCAGCAGCCGAGGCTTGTCCGCATAGTCGGGGAGAGCCCGGGCCAGCCACTCCGGAGGAGTCCGTTCCGTTTCCGCCATTTTCGGTTCCATCCTCATTATCCATCGGCGTTTGCGGGCGGGGTCTCCACTTTCGGCGAGGGAAACCGTGCCTTCCGCACCAAAACGGGAATATTCTTCCGCCTACCGGAACTGACAGGAAGGAAGGTGCTGGCATGTCTCGTGAGAAAAACCGGACAAGGGACGGAGGATGGACGCGGAGGGAGGTCCTGCGCACACTGGGAGGCACGAGTTTCGGGCTGGCCGGCGTCTCCGCGGCCATTGCTGAGGAGGGTAATCCGGTGAACATCGAACGCCTGCGTTCCAGCGCCTGGCTCACGGGATTGGAGGTCTCCGACGCTGACGGAGAACTCATGCTCGAGGACATCGCGGGAACCTTGGAGGGTTACCAGACGCTTCGCCAGGTACCGCTGGACAACTCGGTGCCGCCGTCCCTCCACTTCGATCCGGCCGGGGCCGCCGCGCCGGACGAGCCGGACCTGCTCGCTCCGCTTCCCTCACCCGACCGCGAACCCTCAGGGGACCTCGACGTGGCATTCGCGGGCATTCGGGAACTGGCGGGTTGGCTCCGCAGCGGCCGGATCTCATCGGTGGAGTTGACCGAACTCTACCTGGAGCGGCTGAGCCGGATCGGTCCCAAGCTCGAGTGCGTCATCGAGGAAACACGCGAGATCGCGCTTGCCGCGGCGCGTCGCGCCGACGAGGAACGGAGCCGGGACCGCGATCAGAATCCGCTTCACGGAATCCCCTGGGGCGCGAAGGATCTGTTGGCCTATCCGGGCACGCGTACGACTTGGGGAGCCCGTCCCTATCAGGATCAGCGAATCGAGGAGAAAGCCACGGTGGCGGCCCGGCTCGACCGGGCCGGGTCTCCCCTTCTGGCCAAGCTGACCTTGGGCGCGTTGGCGTGGGGGGACGTCTGGTTCGGCGGAACGACGAAGAATCCGTGGAATCCGGAGCAGGGTTCCAGCGGGTCGTCGGCTGGACCGGCGGCGGCGACGGCCGCGGGGCTCTGCCCGTTCGCTATCGGGTCGGAGACCTGGGGCAGCATCGTCTCCCCTTCGACCCGGTGCGGCGTGACGGGACTGCGCCCCACTTTCGGGCGGGTCAGCCGTGCCGGCGCGATGGCGCTGAGTTGGTCGATGGACAAACTGGGTCCGATGGCTCGGAGCGCCGAAGACTGCGCTCTTGTCCTTGCGACCATTGAAGGCGCAGACGGACTCGACGCCACCGTGCGGCCCCGCCCGCGTCTGACCTGGCCCCCTCGCCCGGTCCGGGAGCTTCGCGTCGGATTCGTCCCCGAAGCCTTCGAACGGGATCGCGGCGAAGGGATCGAGGACGAAGCCGTCCGTCAGGGAGAACTCGAGTGGCAGCGCAATGACGACCAGGTGCTGGAAATCATGCGAAAGGCGGGTCTCACGCTACGACCGGTGTCGTTGCCGAAAGACATTCCGGTCGGTCCACTCTCGACGATTCTGACCGCCGAAGCCACGGCCGCTTTCGATGACCTGACGCGATCCGGACGTGACGATGACCTGGTGCGACAGGAGCGCTACGCCTGGCCCAACGTGTTCCGACAGGGTCAACTCATCCCGGCCGTCGAGTACATTCGCGCCAATCGAGTCCGCACCTTGCTTCGTGCCGCTTGGGAGGAAGCGCTGCGGGACGTCGACGTCCTGGTCTCCCCAAGCTTTGGCGGCGATCTGCTTCTGGCCACGAACCTGACCGGACATCCGGCCCTCTGCCTTCCCAACGGGTTTCGGCAGGACGGGACGCCGACCAGCATCACCTTTACGGGAAAGCTCTTCGGAGAAAGCGACCTCGTCTCGCTGGGAATGCTCTATCAGGCGGAGACGGACCACCATCGACAGCGTCCGCCCATCGCAACGGGGTAGACACGACGAGGTAAAACACGACGAAGTAGACACGTCGAAGTAGACGCAACGGAGAGTCGGACAGACCGGAGCAATCCGGGTCACACGTTGTTTCGGATCAGACGCGGAGCGAACCGCAACCGGGACGGCTACTCCGATGGGCCCTTGTCCTGCGACGCCTCGACTCCCGGTGGCTCCTGGACCCCGGTCCGTTTCTTCGCGCGCCGACCCCAGAGCGAGACCAACCTGTTGCGACTCCAAATGACGAGAAGCCCCAAAGCCACGCCGAGGACGGCGCCGAACAAGGTGTCACTCGGATAGTGAACACCGACGTAGGGGCGTGAGTAGGCGATGAGAAACGCCAACACGAACAGATAGGGACCGAACCTGGGTTTGAAGTCGCGAAGGACGGTGGCCACGGCAAACGCATTGGCCGCATGGGAGGAAGGAAAGGACCCACTCCGTGCCTGCTTCTCGAGAACAAGACGGACCTCTTCTGCGTGTGCGAAACAGGGACGAACGCGATCGAAGAGTGGCTTGAGATATCCGGCGGAGATCTGGTCGGAAAGAGCGACGGCAATCCCGAGAGTGAGTGCCGCGATCCGTCCCTTCTTCCCTCCAAAGAGAATGAGAGCCAGACCTGCGACGATGAAGTAGATCTCGCGGCCCGGAGGATCGGTCAACCAAACGAAGAACCGGTCGAGCACCGGATGGGTCAGCGTTTGATTGATGGCCAACAGAACAGCGAGGTCCAGGCTTTCCCAGTCCATGAGGACCCTCCTTCGCGGCAGACTCTACGCAGCTTTCGACAGAGGAACCACCCCGGAGGTGTTCAGGCCGGAACTCAGGGCGGACTCAGGGCGGACTCAGGGCGGACTCCGGACGGGGTCCGGGCGGGGTCCGGCAAGGTCAGTCGGGGCCGAGCGGGATCGGGCGAGGTCAGACTCGTCGGTCACGCTAGACGGTCACGCTAGACGGTCATGCTCGAAGGTCACGCTTGAGTTCGGGCTGGACAACGTTTCCCTTGGTGCGTTTCTCTTTGCTCAATGAGTTCCACGATTCAAACGGTCGGCTCGCCCGCCGGAGCTTTGGGCGACGTACGAGCCTGGGTCACCGAACGGCACGGGGGGGTCTCCCCCGCTCCGTACGACAGTCTCAACGTGGGGACGCACACCGATGACGACGTCGCGAACGTCGAAGAGAACGAGCGCAGAGTTCGTACGTCTCTCGGGTTGGGCCGACTGGCCAAGGTTCGGTTGGTGCATGGAGCCCGCGCCGTCACGACGCGCGAAGAAGGCCATCACGGCGAGGCCGACGCGCTCCTGACGGACGACTCCTCACTTGCGCTCGGGATCACGGTCGCCGATTGCTACCCCGTCGCCTTCGCCGCGCCCGGATGGAAGGGTTTGGCCCACTGCGGCTGGAGGAGCGTCGCCGCCGGACTCGTCGAGGTCATGGTGAAGTCTCTGGCAAACTCCGGTGTCCCCGCGCCGGAAGTCTCCGCCTGGATCGGACCCGGGATCGGACCCTGTTGTTTCGAAGTTGGAGAGGAAGTCGCGCAACAGTTCGCGCCGCAGCACATCCGGACAACGGACGGTCCCCGCCCCCACCTCGACCTCGCCGCAGAAATCTTCGGTCGTTTGCAACAAGCCGGCGTGGACGAAAATCGGATCACGCGGTCGGAACTCTGCACCGCATGCAACACGGACCGGCTTTTCAGTCATCGCAAGGAAGCGCCGACCGGGCGGATGGGCGCCTACGTCCTTTAGCGCGTTGCGGAAGACGTTGACTGCGATCGCAGGGTTGGCCGCGTCCGGCGCGTCAGACCGTGATCAGACTCTGATAGAGATCCTCATAACGGGAAACGATCGTGTCCTGGCTGTAGTGCTCGATGACATGTTCGCGCGCAGCATCTCCGATCTGCTTTCCGTAGTCCGCATTGCCCAGGACTTCGATCGCGGTCTTGGCCATACCTTCCGTATCGTGCGGATCGGAAAGGAATCCGTTGACCCCGCTCTCGATGACCTCGCTGGTACCACCTCGGCTCGTCGCGATCACCGGAACTCCGCACGACATCGCCTCCAGCGACGAGAGCCCGAAACTTTCGTGTTCGCTCGGCAGCAGGTAGAGATCTGCACAGCCAAGGATGTCGGCCATTCCCTCGCGAATCCCGAGGAAGTGAACCTTGTCCTCCAGGCCGGCGGCTCGCACCAGCTCCTGCGTTTCCCCGCGCTCAGGGCCGTCCCCAACGAGAATGAGCCGCGCGCGGATGCGTTTGGACAGAAGCGCAAAGGTCTCGACCACCGCGGGCAGATTCTTCACCGGCCGGAAGTTCGAGGCATGCAGCACGATCTTTTCCGTCGGATCGACGCAAAACGGAAGATTGCGTTCCCGTGGACGGAAGAGGCCGGGGTCGACGAAGTTCGGAATGACCCCGATCTCCCGTTCGACGGAAAAGGACTCGAGGGTGCGGCGCCGCAGGAAGTCGCTGACCGCGGTGACCCGATCGCTCTCTTCGATAGAGAAACGCGTGATCTTGTGGAACGACGGCTGCACGCCGACGAGGGTGATGTCGGTCCCGTGCAGCGTGGTCACGATGGGAAGACTTCTGGGGGCCATCATGGCCCGCGCCAGATAGGCCGCCGTGGCATGCGGAATCGCGTAGTGAACGTGAATGACGTCCAGCCCGTGAAGGTCGGCGACTTCGCTGATCTTGACGGCGAGACTCAGGGTGTAGGGCGGATGATGGAAGACTGGGTAGTCATCCGTTTGCACCTTGTGGAAGAAGACGTTGCTCTCGAATCCCTGCAGGCGGATCGGCAACGAATAGGTGATGAAGTGAACCTGCCAACCTCGGTGGGCCAGCGCCAACCCAAGCTCGGTGGCGACGACGCCGCTCCCTCCCGAACTTGGATAGCAAACGATTCCGATGCGTCCCGGCGAGTCTCCCAACGTCGAGTTCACGGGTGATCTGCGGCTCGTATCGACATCCACCATCTCGTCACTCCTTCCCCAAACTCGGCCCCAACCCTAGCAGCTGCCAGAGCTCGTCGGCAGAACCGTTTCCGGACTCGGACCCGGACTCGGACTCGGACTCGCTCGTCACAGCCTCCGCAACGGAACGACGAAGACTCTCCACGGCGTCCATTCCGTCGGTAGCCAGCGGCGCCCACCAGGAAAGCACCCGTTCCTGCGGCTTCTGCTTCGGCAGGACGAATTCTTCGAGACCGATGAGAGCCGGGTTCTCGGCCGCAAGCTGCTTCCGGGCCTTCTTCACCGACTCGTCTGCGATTCGTGCAAACTGATAGTCAATCTTCCCGCGCGCCGACTCGACGACCTGCTTCAGATTCTTGTCAAACTCCGACGCCGACGAACCCAAAGCTTCCAATTCATGGGATACCCGCGATCGGGCTTGGTCCAAGAGTTCCCGGAGCGACTCCGGACGGCGGGCTTCGGCCGCAGAGGCGACAAACGCCCGCGGGTCGGCCACGGCAAGCGCGTACAGCGATGACTCGTCGCCCGGCGGCGAAGCGTCCGGCGACGAGTTCGGCGGCAAGTGGTTCGGCAGTCTTGCCGAATTCGAAGTCGCTCCCAGAGCCGAAGACGCGGTTGTCACCGACGTCAGCGTCGGAACGAGCGTAGCCCGATAGCGGGGCGTAACAATCGGCTCCGGCACGCTCAGCCTCTCGTAGAGCGGGCCCAACTGTCGACGGTAGGCGATTTCGGACGGCCCCCCGATTGTCGAGAGGTTCGGCAGCAGCGCATCCTGAAGCAACGGACGAAGCACGACGTTGGGAGCGAGAAGGTCACCGGCCTGGTACCCATCCTCGATCGAGGTTCGCGTCGCGCCGCGCAGGACAAACGACGACCGGGCCAGTTCCGGCGTGAAGGCGACCGGAAGTCCCGCATCACGAAGCGCGTCTCCCCCCTGCTTCAAGTCCTCTTCCAGCGGCAAGTCGAGCGCGGAATCGAGAAACGGACGCCCTGCAGAAAGCAGATCGCGGTCCCCGCCGTCGACGACCAGGGCCGAGTCGGAGCCGAGTACGGAGTGAAGGAAGGCCGCCTGGGACTCGGCCCAGGTCTCGGCGCGGTCGAGCGAGGAGTCGATTCGTCGCAGGACCTCTTCCGAGTACGGAAGACCATCCAGGGCCGCCGCGACCTCATCCCGCAGTCCTCGTTGGCGGGAGGCCGGCAGCCGGCCGACCAACGTCCCGCCGGGTGGGACGTCTTCGTCCCGAACGCGTTGAACCCGACCCTGTGCGTTCGGAAACCAGGAAGACGACACTTCCCCGAAGTCAGAGTCGTCCCCCACCGTCCAGAAGACCGGCAACACCACGTGACCCGTACGGCTCTCGATCGCTCGGGCCAGTTCGATGGCGGTCAGTGCTTTGTAGAGGGTGTAAAGCGGACCGCCGAAAAGCCCAACCTGTTGGCCGGTGATGACAACGAAACCACGGCCGTTCCCGACCGCTTCCACCTTCGACTCGAGTGAGGCCGGAGCGCCCAAACTGAGATTGCTCTTCCAGGCGGAACGGAGCCACGACAAGTCGAGCGAAGGTTGCGACCGATTGGGCACCCGTGAGTCGAGGCGGGTCCAATTCACGTCCAAAGAGAGTCTACGTTGCCGGATCATTGCAGAGGCCGCCGTCCGAGAATGAGGCACCGCGAAGACTGCGACCGGGTAAACGCGCTTCCGTCGTACTCGCCCCAGATCGTTTCGATTTCCAGACCTTGTTCCACAAAGAGTTCCTTCAACTGTTCGACATCGTAGACGCGCACACGCTCCCGGTAGCGCTTCTCGACATCGTGCCCTCGGCGTACCTCGACTTGCTTTTCGAGGATGCGGGTCGCCGCATCGAAGTGGCGCCGGCTTTCGACGTGTCGATCCCCGATCGTGTCGACACTGTGAGGACGCAACCCGGCAAGAACGACGTCGGCGTTGAGAAAGTCGAGAACGAGCAGGCCGCCCGGCCGAAGAAGTTCAGCCATGCCGCGAAAGACGGCGCGGTCGACGTCGGCGTGGTCGAAGTAACCAAAGCTCGTGAAGAGGGAGAGAACGGCTCCGAAAGCTCGGGGTCGCAACGGGAGGCTCCGCATGTCCGCTCGGGCCACGCGCCGCGCGCCCACCATCTGCAGCAACTCCCAGGAGAGGTCGATCCCGACCGCGTCCGGGAAGCGTTCCGAGAGAGGACGAAGCAACCGGCCCGCGCCGCAGGCCAGGTCGAGGATCGGAGCATCCTTCGGAAGGTGCGGAGTCAGGACGGAAAGGAGCTGATCTACTTCCCGATCGTCCCGGTGCGCGTAGAGTTCGGCGTAGAAGGCCCCGAAAGCCTCGGTGAACCACGGCTGGGCCTCCGTTCTTCCTGTCGACCCTGTCACCCGTTCCTCCGTCAAGCTTCCTCCCAGGGGCCCGGCTCTCACTCGCCCTTCCGGCTGCCTGTTTGGACTCCAAACCATTGTCCGCGTTACGACTTCGTTTGTATCTGGTAAAACGGAACCCTCGGGCCGAAATCCGAATACAATGGGGCGGAGTGAAGGGCAGGACAAGGATCGGATCCATGTGACCTTTCGCCGGTCTGACGCGTCTATATGTATGGCGGGCCCTCGGTTGACCCATGTTCGACCGGATGATAGCTTGCCGCGTCGGTTGGGCCTGCGGGCCGCGAACGGGAAGGAGAATCGAGACGATGACTTTGAAGCGCAAAACGAGATTCATACTGGCCACCCTGGTGTCCTGTGCCGTCCTTGTCGGATCCGCGGTCACGGGTCACGCACAAGGCACGGTCGACCCGGCTTTGGCCGAGACCTACAACGCAGGTCTCTCTGCCGCTCAGGCAGGCAACTTCGAACTGGCCAAGACGCAGTTCGAGGCCGCCCTGGCCATCGATCCGGAATACAAGGACGCTCACTACAACCTGGCCCTCGTCCTGCAGCGGCTGAATGACAACAAGGGCGCGGCCACGCACTTCGCGAAGGTCCTGTCCGTCACGCCCAACGACAAGAACGTCCTGCGCCTTCACGCCGAGTCGCTGCACCGGGCCGCGCAGTACAAGTCGGCCGTCGCGGCTTACGACAAGGCTATCGCCGCCGATGTCGAGAACGTCGATCTCTACTACCAGGCGTCCGACGCCGCAGCCAAGGCCTACACGACCGAGGAAGAAACGCCCAAGGTCGTAGCCGCAATCGAGCGGGCGCTGGAGAAGGGACCCGACCACAAGTCCTACTACAGCAAGGTCGTCTCTCTGGGTACGATCTGCAGCCGGTCCGGCGATTACGCCGGAGCGATCAAGGCCTACAAGAAGGCCTCCGAGATGAAGCCGGACGACACGACCCCGATCTACAACTCGGCCGTCGTCTACCAAAAGCAGAGTAAGTGGAACGACGCCGTCGCCAGCCTGAAGAAGGTGTTGGAACTCGACGCGGACAACAGCAAAGCGCACTACATGCTGGGCGGCATCTACTACAACAACCTGAAGAACGATCAGGCCGCTCTCACCCACTACGAGAAGGCGGCGGCGGACAAGAAGTTCAACAAGCGCAAGACCGCCGACAAGTACGCCACGACGATCCGCGAATACCTGGAAAAGAAGCGGAAGCAAAAGGAAGAGTACGAGTCCATCGGCAATCCGTAGGCTCGCCACCGCACCGAAGCCGACGGTGCGGATTCGCTCTGAGTCGTCGAATGCCCTTCCCGACGCCTGGCCCTACCGGCCGGGCGTCTTTCGTAACGCCCACCAAAGGCGCCACATCTCTCCCGCGGCACGAAAGACGACATCGGGTCGCCCGCCCGAAGAATCCCCGTACTCACGAGCCCGGTGGGAAACACCGACCTCGGCGATGCGAGCCCCGGCTCTTCGGGCTCGACTGAGGATCTCGACGTCGATCATGGCGCCTTCCGAAGTCAGCTCCATTTCCCGAAAGATCGAGGCGTCGTAAATCTTGAATGCGCAGTCCGGGTCTTTCAGATTGACGCCGAAGAGCGCATGCGTGACCTGTCGAAAGATCCACGCGAAGAGGATTCTGTGCGCTGCGTCACGGCGCCGTTCCCGGTAGCCGCTGACGATGTCCGCCCGATCCAGAAGCGGAAGGAGCTTGGAAATCTCCGCGAGATCGAATTGGTTGTCGCCGTCGGAGTAGAAGATCCACTCCATTCGGCTGTTGCGGATCCCACTCTGTAACGCGCCTCCGTATCCCCGATTCCGCGGGTGATGGATGGCGCGAACCTCGGGATGCGCCGCAGCCAGTTCGTCGATTCGTTCCGAAGTCCCATCCGTGGATCCATCATCGACGAGAAGGACTTCGAACTGGTCGGCGAAACGGGACCCGGCCTCGATTGCAGAAGCCGCGACAGCGTCGACGTTGCCGATCTCGTTGTGCATCGGAAAGAACAGAGAGAGCTGGGGAAGTTTCGCCGTCAAAGCCGCACACCACTGGCCGCGTAGGCGATGACGTTTTCCCCGTTGGTGGCCACCTCGATCCGAAAGACATCGACCCAGGGCATGATGAGCCGAAGCCCTCCCCCGCCACCCCATCGCGACTTGGCATGACCTTCGAGAAGCTCGTTCCCCTCCCAAATCGAGCCCATGTCGCCAAAGACCGTGAAGTCGACGGCAAAGTCGAGGGTCTTCCCCCAGATCCGAGTGGTCCTCTTGCGAAGAAGCGGAATACGTTCTTCCACCCACGCAATCCAACGACTCTCTCCGCCGAACTCGCCCTGGTCGTAACCACGCAGCGTGTTGATCCCGCCCAGGTTTTGGCGGAGATAGGTCGGGACCGGTCCGTCGGAAAGGAGGGCGCGGGTACCCAGGGTAAGAGCCGTCCCTCCCCCGGTACCGACGACCTGCAGGTAGTTGATCCCGTACCGAACCATGTCGGAGTCCCCTCCGAGAGGCCCACCGTGTTGGGTGACGGAAAGCCCGAGGTGACGACCGCGCAACGCCCGGACCCGGTAGTCTCGATCGTCGTGGCTGAAACCGACCCCGGTCCAGCGATGGTCCTCGCGTTCCCGGGGAGGAGGATTCTTTTCGTTGGGATCCAAAGGGTCGGTCTTCGCTTCCTCGACTCCTCCGTAAATCGCCGTGCTCCGCTCGTAGCCGAACGACTTGGACAACGACAGGGACACGCCCGATCGGGACTCCCGCACCCGCTCGGTCTTCTTGTCGCGCTCCGACACGAAGAGCCCGATCCCGGCGCCGATGCGACGTCCGGCGATCCAGGGAACGCCGTAGGAAACGCCCGCGCCCGTTCTTCCTCCCAAACGGCCGCTTACCGAGATGCGCTCGCGCCGGCCCCGGAAGTTTCTCTCCGAGTAGTAGAGACCGTAGGTGAAACCGTCCTCCGGATCGTAGTCGACCCGCGGCAGAAAGACCCAGGAAGGGCGCTCGGCGATCTCGAAGGTAAGAACAGGGCGATTGAGTTCACGATCTCGCCGCAGCTCGGTGCGAACCTCGGCAAAGAGCCCCAGATCCAGAAGGCGCAACCGGTCGGCCTCGACTCTCGACCACTTGACGACGTCTCCGACCGCGATGCGGAGTTCCCGACGAACCACGATGGACTGCGTCTTGACCAGTCCGGTGACTTCGATGGCCGCAATCGGCCGATCCACCCAAAGCGACACAGACGGATCGGTAGGACTCGGAGCGACAAGAGTGGGCGCGGCAAGGCTCGGAGCAGCAAGACTCGGAGCGGCAAGGCTCGGAGCCGCAGAAGTCGCAGCGTCAAATGTGGCGAAGAGGAGGAGAAGCAGGGCGGCCCCAAGGAGGCCGCGCTGCATCGAAAGAAGCAGACGCAAGGGAGAGTGCGTCCGGATCAGCCGTTGGGATTGGGCTTCGACTTGGAGCTTCCGCCCCCGCCCACGCCCAGCTGCGTCTCGAAGACGTCCCGAAGGAGCAGACCGACCGCCACCGTCCCGACGCCGAAAAAGAACGTCCGTTCGCCGTCGCGTTTGGCGGAGGTCACGGACACGACGTCGCCCCGAGGCACGGCCCGCGCCCGGGTCACGTCCTCGTAATAAATACCTTCAGTGGAACTTCGACGCTGCACTTCAACCTCGTACTCACCGACCAGTGAGTCCGCGGTCACAAGCACGCGATCGAACTGATAGGCCCCGCTGTTGGTGTCGATTCGAGCGGTCCCGAACTGCTGTCCCGGTTCGAGGTCGCCCTCCAGAACCGTAAATTGCGTGGAGCAGGCGGCAACGGAGAGGAAGAGGCCGCAGGTCACAAAAATGAATAGTCTCGCCATCATGGTTTCTACTTCCTTCCCGGCTTCCCCTAGTCTACCCCAGATTCGTCCGCTTTGCTCCCCGATCCCGCGCTCTGCTGCCACCGGCGCAGGATCTGCCAGGCCTCGATCGGGGCCAGGCCGTCGAGTTCGAGCTTCCGAAGTTCGTCCAGGAAGGCCGGTTCCGGAGGTGCGAAAAGGGAAAGCTGATCGCGACCCGAGGTCCGCGGCTTGGATCCGTCGGGCTCGATTCGGAGAGTCCGGTCGCGGCCTTCCTTCTCCAGCTCCGCGAGAACATCCCGTGCACGGACGACCACGGACTCGGGAATCCCCGCCAGCTGGGCGACGTGAATGCCATAGCTTCGATCGGCTCCACCCGGGACGACCTTGCGTACGAAGACGATCTCGTCTCCCCACTCCTTGACCTGGACGTTGAGGTTGAACACGCCGTCGTTGGCTTCGGCCAAGGCGACCAGTTCATGAAAGTGGGTGGCAAAGATCGTTCGCGGACGGGCCGAGCCCTTCGCGCAAAGAGCCTCGGCCACAGCCCAGGCAATGGCCAAACCGTCGTAGGTCGAAGTCCCCCGACCAACTTCATCGAGCAGCACGAGACTGCGCTCGGTCGCGTGATGAAGGATGCGACTCGTTTCGACCATCTCGAGAAGAAAGGTCGACTGACCGCGGGCCAGAGAATCCTGCGCCCCGACACGCGTGAAGACACGATCGGCCAGCCCGATCTCCGCCTTGGCTGCGGGTACGAAGGAACCGATCTGAGCCAGAATGACCAAAAGCCCGACCTGCCGCAGATAGGTCGACTTACCCGCCATGTTCGGCCCCGTGAGAATGGCCAGCTGTTGATCGGTGCGATCGAGCGCCGTGTCATTTGCGATGAACCGGCCGGCACCCAGGGCGCGTTCCACGACGGGGTGCCTTCCGTCCTCCAGTCGCAGAGTCGGTTCGTCGAGGAGCGTCGGACGAATCCATCCCCCGCGGGAGGCGGCTTCGGCCAATGCCTGTAGAAAGTCGACGTAAGCCAGATGGGCCGCCAGCTCTTGCAGGAGGGACGTCTCTGCAGTCACCGAGTCGCAGAGATCCTGGAAGAGCAACCGCTCCCGCCGCACGGCGGTGTCCTCGGCCGTCAGCACCTTCTGTTCGAACTCTTTCAGTTCGGGAGTGAGGTAGCGCTCGGCTCCGACCAACGTTTGCTTCCGTTGGTAGTGATCGGGAACTTTGTCGTGATGAGCCTTGGTCACTTCGAGGAAGTAACCGAAGACGCGATTGAATCCGACCTTGAGGTTGGGGATTCCGGTCGCCTGGCGCTCCTTCTCCTGCAGCTCGGCGATCCATTTCTTGCCGTCCGAGGCCAGGGACCGCGCCTCGGCGAGTTCTGCGTCCCACTCCGGACGAAAGATTCCACCGTCGGCCAACGTCGCGGGCAACTCATCGACCAGCGCCCGCCCCAGTTGGTCGCGCAGCTTTTCACTGCCCTGCGTTGCCAACCTTGGCCAGATCGCAGCGGTCGGGTCGATCTCACGGAGCTTTTCTTCGACCTGCGGAAGAACGGCCAAGGTCGAACGCAAAGCGCCCAGGTCCCTCGGCAGAGTGCGGCCGCAGTGGAGACGAGCCAGAATCCGTTCGACGTCCGCAGTGCGGCGGAGCGCGTCCCGCAAAGAGTCCCGCAGGGCCGAGGAGAGCAGGCGCTCCACGCCTTCCTGTCGTCTTTGAATTTCGATGGGATCGACCGACGGGCGCCGAAGGATGCGCCGCAGACGACGACCTCCCCCTGCTGTCAGCGTTCGGTCGAGGACGGAAACCAGCGTCGAACTGGAGTCCGCGCCCGGCATGGGTTCCAGAACCTCGAGCGAACGGAGAGTCGCTTCATCGAGGACGAGGCCGTCCCGTGGACGAAGTCGTTGCATCCGCCCGATGTGTCCGAGGTCGGACTGTTTCTGCTCGCGAGCGTAGTGGAGCAAGGCCCCGGCCGCTGAGAGTCCCGGTCCCAATTCATCGCACTCGAAGCCGTCGAGGGTAGAGACGCGGAACTGGTCGAGCAACAGCTGGCGGGATCGCTCGTGGCCGAACGTCCAATCCTCCGCCTCGCTGGTGAACGGAGCCCTCTCCAGTACGTCGAGAAAGCCCTCTGCCGAACCCGCCGTCTGAGAAGTCCAAAGAACTTCTGCGGGAGCGAGACGTGCCATCTCTTCTTCGGCCTCGGCCCGGCTCAGGTCACCGGCCCAAAGTTCACCTGTGGAGACGTCGGCTGCTGCCAGCCCCCACGTGTCCTTGTGCAGGTGGAGGGCGACGACGAAGTTGTTGTGACCCGCCAAGAGCTGCGAATCGGCCAGGGCCGTTCCCGGACTCAGGATCTCCACGACCTTGCGCTCGAGCAGTTTCTTTCCCGGACCGGGCTCTTCCACCTGTTCGCAAATGGCCACGCGTTGCCCGGCCGCTAGCAGCTTGGCCAAATGCGATTCGGAGCTGTGCCAGGGAAAACCTGCCAACGGAATCGGATCCGGCTCGCCTGCGTTGCGACTGGTCAGCGTGATCCCGGTGACCCTCGAGAGAATCTCCGCGTCTTCGAAGAAGGTCTCGTAGAAATCTCCCATCCGAAACAGGAGGAGCGCGTCCGGATGCTCGGCTTTGACGCTGAGGTACTGCGCCATCATCGGCGTCGGTTTGGAGCGGGACTTGGGCGGCTTTGTCTTCGGCGTTTTCGGCGTTTTCGACGCTTTCGACGCGGTCGGGGCGCCCGATCCCGACTCCGGTCCCGAACCCGGGGTCACGAAGTCACCGGAACGATGGAGTACTCGATGCCTTGAAGCAGCCGACGAGCCAGAAGCTCCGCGCCTTCCCGGGACTGTTCCGTACCCAGCCGAATGCGGAAGAGTCGCGCCCCTCCCGCGTCGGTTCCCCGCTCCAGTCGGACCGAGAGACCTCGGGCGGTCAGCTGCTCCATCTTTTGTCGGGCCACGCCCCGGTCACGGTAGGCACCCAGCTGGATTACGTAAAGACGGGCCTCGGCCGGGCCTCGCCGGTTGGAGGATGCACGTTCGGCCCGCTCTTCCTCGAGCTCGGACCGCTTCAGTTCCAGTTGAGCGGTCGTCTCCTCGTCGCCCCACTGCCGGGTCTCCACCCGGGGATCCGCGGAGCGCGAAGCGAACTCGGATCCGCCCTGCTTTGAAGAGAGCTTTTCCTTGCCTCGAAGCTCGGTCACGATGAGGCCGCGCTCAGGAGAGTGTCGCAACTCGCGCTCCCAATCCCGAACCCGATCGAGGTCGAAGAGCTCGCTGTCTTCCTTCGCATCCTTGGCGGCGCGGCTGACGACGCTGACGCGATAGGCCAGGGGACCGAGCCAACCCGTTTCCCGGGCACCGCCTTCGGCACTCAGGTAGGTTTCAACACCCTTCCTCGGCTCTTTGGCCCGAACCAACCCGTCCCCTTCGGCCAACAGGGTTCCCACATGAGGGTTTGGGCTGTCGGTTCCACTGCCCGGATTCACCTGGAGCAGGCTTTCGGTCTGTCGCAGCCAGAAGGAAGCCTGGCGGCGGGTCGTGACGAGCTCGGCTCGCTCCACGGCTCGATGGAAGTACTCTCGCGCCGCTTCGTATCGACCAATGGCGTACTCGAGTTGTCCGAGCCACAAACCCGCTTTGGCCGCGACTTCCTTGTCGCCGTTTTGCGTGTAGAGCGATTCGATCCGGCTACGCGCTTCCGTGACCGAAGTTTGTTGGCGGGCCTTTTCCCATTCCAGTCGCGCATCGACCGCCAAGGCCTCGCCGTAAAGCGCGATCAGCAGGACCCAGCATCCGAAAAGGCCAAACCGTAGGGAACGCGGCCCCACGCTCATCCGGCGCCCCGAGCGGACACGATGTCGATGGACGGAGACTCTTCCGGGCCGGATTCACCGGTCACTTCCCCGGAGCCTTCCCCCATGGCCTCGACCAGGGCGTTGACTTCCTCGATGGCCGCCTCGGTGTGCCCCGACTGGACATGACACTGGATGAGGGCACGCCGCGCGCGGGCGTTGGCGGGGTCGGAGCCCAGGACCGATTCCAGCAGATGTACCGCCTCTTCAGGACGACCCCGGCGACGGTGAATGTCGGCCAGGGCCAGAGCCGCCGCCGTCGACTGGGCGCTGCGGTCGATCAGGTCTTCATAAACCTCGAGCAATTCCCCGAAGCGTCCCATTTCGTAGTAGGAGCGCTCCAACCGTGGAAAAACCACGTGAGCCCGGTCGGGATGGTTCCTGGCAAAGTCGAGCCAGAGCGCCGTGGCTTTCTCGTGCTCACCCTCGGCGGCAAAGACGTCGCCGAGAAGGATGTGGGCATCGCTCTCCGAGCCACCCAACGCCAGGACTTCTTCCAACAGAGTCCGTGCCGCCGGCGCTTCACCGGACTCCAACCGGCTTTGCGCGGCTTCCATCCGAATCTCGTGTG
Source organism: bacterium (assembly GCA_030431975.1). Classification (GTDB taxonomy): domain Bacteria; phylum Eisenbacteria; class RBG-16-71-46; order CAIMUX01; family CAIMUX01; genus JACKCR01. The sequence goes on from JAUIHP010000020.1 coordinate 76,710, forward strand.
GTCGGGGACGCGCCGTTCCGGGAGCCAACCGTTCCCACTCGTCCAAGGCCTCGAAGGCCGCGCTCCAGTTTTTCTCGGCGCGGTGGGCCTGGGCGAGCGCACGGAGCGCGATGAGATTCTTCTTCTCGGTTTGCCGCAGCTCTGCAGCCAGGCGTTTGACCTCGGACCAGTTCCCCAGAGCCACCTCGTCTTCGATCAGGCTCTCTTTGACCCGATTTCGGGTTTCGGGCGTGTCGAGGTTGCGGGCCGCGAGCCCGGCGTGAATCTTCTGGGCCTTTTCCGGATGGCCCATGCTGCGAACCAGATCCCCCAGGCGAAGGAAGGCGCCGACGTTCTCGGGTTCTTCACGCGCGACGCGTTCGAGCACGCGCACCGCGGAATTCTTCTGCCCGCGCACGAGAGCGTCGATGGTGTCGAGATAGGCCTGTGTCGCGTTCCATGGACGGGACGACCGGCGTCGCCCGAGAAGCCAGGGCAAACCTATCGCCGTCAGGACCAGGACAAGGACCAGTACGAGCAACCAAAACTGTCCGGAATCCATTCACGCCTCCTCGCGGGAAGACTTACTCCCGATTCGGTGCCGCTGCGGACGCGATGCGGGAGCCGGGGTCGGCAGGGCTCCGTACCGCGATCGCAAGCTTAGGGTCGAACCTCGGTTTCGTCCTCTCCCGGTAGTCCCTCGAGTGTGATGCTTCGCAGCTGATGAAGTTCTTCGGAGACCTTGCGGTTCTCTTTCTTCAAACGCGAGATCTGGGAACGCAGTTTCAAATCTTGAAAGAGGTGGACGAGTCCGAAGGTCAGGAGCCCGGCCACATACGCATAAAGAAGGGCCAGGGACAGCGGTAGCCGGAACGGAAGTTGTCGAATCGGCTGAAGGCTGAGATCGATCCCGTCGTTGTTCTGAACGCCGATGGAGACGAGAACAACGACCAGGGCCACGGCCAAAATGAGTTTGAGAAGTGAGAGCATGATCAGAAGCTTCCTCCGCCGGTTCCTTCCGGTTTCGTAAGCGGCGTTTTCATTATTCTAGCCTCCGGGCCGTTCCCGCGAAACCCGCAGCCGGATACAGCGACGGGAACCCGAAAGCCGAGTTCCCGTCCAGTCTGCTTCCGAAGGCCGCGGCGGCCGGGGCCCGCTTAGTCTTCGTTCGACTCGTCGGAGTCCGAATCGGACTCCCCATCGTCACCCGCGTCCTCGCCCGCATCTTCCTTCGGCGGCGGCGGAGTCCGCGGCTCGTCGTGGACGGCGTGGAAAGCGTTCTGCGCCTCCTCGCCCGCCTGCTCGAGCCAGCCCTTGATGGTGAGGACCATCCGGTGGTTGGCCAAGTCGATCCGCGTTACGAGCATGGTCAGCTCATCACCCTCGATGAAGTGATGTGCCGGGTCCTTGGAGGCATCGATGCCCAGGTCGCCGGTCGGGACGAAGCCTTCGACCTCCCCGTCGACGATGACGATGACACCGCGGTCCATGGTCTTGACGACCACACCCTTGACCTCGGCATTGACCGGATACTCCTCGACGAGACGCGGCCACGGATCCTCACCCGCCTGCTTGAGGCCGAGCGAGATGCGACGGTTCTCCTTGTCGATGTTGAGCACCTTGACGTCGATCTCCTGCCCCTTCTTCAGGACCTCGGACGGGTGGTTGACCCGGCGCGTCCAGGAAAGGTCGGAGATGTGGACCAGTCCGTCGATACCATCCTCCAACTCGACGAAGGCGCCGAAGTTGGTCAGGTTGCGGACCTTTCCGCTGACGGCCAGACCGACCGGGTACTTCTCGTCGAGCGTGAGCCACGGATCCGGCTCGACCTGCTTGAGACCGAGGGAGATCTTCTCGTGGTCCTTGTCGACCTTGAGCACCATGCACTCGACTTCCTGACCCTCGGTGAGGATCTTGTTCGGGTGCCGGATGTGCTTGGTCCAGGACATCTCGGAAACGTGAATGAGACCCTCGACGCCCTTCTCGAGCTCGACGAAGGCGCCGTACTCGGTGATCGAGACGACGCGACCGGTGACCTTGGTCCCGACCGGGTACTTGTCGTCGACCCGCTCCCACGGGTACTCACTGAGCTGCTTGAGACCGAGGCTGATGCGCTCGCGCTCCATCTCGTAGGAGAGAACCTTGACCTCGATCTCGTCCCCGACCTGAACGACCTCGGACGGGTGCTTGATCCGTCCCCAGGAAATGTCGGTGATGTGAAGAAGGCCGTCGATACCGCCCAGGTCGATGAAGGCGCCGAAGTCGGTGATGTTCTTGACGAAGCCCTTGCGGACCTGACCGACCTCGAGTTCCTGGATGAGAGCCTCTTTTGCGTGGCTCCTCTCTTCCTCGAGAACGAGACGACGCGAAACGACGATGTTCCGGCGACGCTTGTTCAGCTTGATGATCTTGAACTGGAGCGTCTCGCCCATCAGTTCTTCGACGGAGTGCGGCGGGCGCAGCGCGATCTGGCTGCCCGGAAGGAACGCTTCGACGCCGAAGAGATCGACGACGGCGCCACCCTTGATCTTCCGCGTGATCCGTCCTTCGACGACCTCACCCTTGTCCGCGGCTTCACGCACGCGGTCCCAGACCTTGAGGAAGTCGGCACGTTGCTTGGAAAGAACGACGAGACCGTCCTGGTTCTCCATCTTCTCGAGGAAGACGTCATACTCGTCGCCGACCTTGACCGCGTCCGCATCCCCGAACTCGTCCAGCGGGATGACACCCTCGGATTTGAAACCGATATCGACGACGACCTCTTCCTGATCGACGCGAAGGATGCGACCCCGCAGGATCTCCCCCTCTTCGATCTGGTGCATCGACTCGTCGTACATCGAAAGGAGGTCTTCGAGCTCGCTCTTGTCGCGCTCGTCGTCCTCGTCGATGTTCATGATGTTGTCGACGGTCAGAGGACGCTTTTTCGGTTCGTTGGGCCGGGCCTCTTCATCCAGAGTATCCACGGCGAGGTCATCATCACGGTTCGGGTGGTTGGTTTCGGACATACGATTGAAAGGTCTCCTGGCTCGGTCGATCTTGCGGCCGCGCGAACCCGGGTTGAAAAGTTGTAGTTGACGGACAAGCGGGGAGTATACCACTCACGGATTCCTAGACAACGACAATATGGGAACTTAGCGGTGAGGCTAGCCGACCTTGTCCTTCGTCCCTTCGGCCCTGGGTTCCGTCGTCGCCGGAAGGTTTCCGAGGCGGGCGATGGCGGTCATGATCGTATCGACCATCGAGGCATAATGCTCCCGGCGGTCTTCGCCCTCCTCCTTCTCAAACTGAATCGGCTTCCCGAAGCGAATCTCCACGGGAATTCGGCGGAAGAGCCCCCTCTGCGGTTCGTACGTGTGCCCGACCCAGACGGGAATGACCGGCACCGCGGCCTTGTCGGCGATAAGGGCGATGCCCTCCTTGGCCTGTCCCAGGTCGGGCTTGCGAATTCGGGTCCCTTCGGGAAAGACCAGCAACGCTTCCCCGCTCTCCAGAATGCCGAGAGCCATCCGGAGCGTCTTTCGGTCGAAGGCAGCCCGGTCGACGGGAACGGCCCCGTAGCTCCGGATCAGCGGCCCCAGTACGGGCATGTCGAAGAGTTCCCGCTTGGCGAAGTAGCGGATTTCTCGCGGCAGGCAGGCGCCGACCGCGGGCGGATCGAGATACGACTTGTGATTGGCGGCCAGGATACAGGCGCCGTCCAGCGGGACGTTCTCGACTCCGAAGGAGCGGTACCCGAAGAGCAGGTGGTGGTAGAGCCGGACGGCGGCCTGACTGACCCGGTATCGCTCGCGTCGCTGGCTCATGGTTCCAGTCGGCGCCAGGCCTTTACGATCGCTGCGACCTGGTCGGAAATTCCGCCGGTGGAGGTGTCGACGACGATGGCGTCCGCCGCCTGCCGAAGGGGCGCCAGCCGGCGCTCCGAATCCCGTTCGTCCCGGGAGGCCAGGTCACGACGCACATCGTCGAGCGCTACGTTCCGCCCCATCCGGATGAGGTCGGCATGTCGGCGCTTTGCCCGAATCTCGAGATCGGCCGTAAGGAAGACCTTGAGCCGCGCATCGGGAAAGACGTCGGTCCCAATGTCCCGCCCCTCGACGACCAGCTTGCCAACCTGTGTGGCGGCACGCAGAAACTCCCGGACACGGTTCCGCACCTCGGCATGTACCGCAAACTGCGACGAGAGGGTCGTCACTTCGGGAGTCCGGATCTCGTCACCGAGTCTCTCGCCTCCCAGGGAAATGGAGAATGTCGTGCCCTGCGGAACCACGGTCAGTTCGAGCCGGCCCAGTTCGTCACCGAGGTTCGGATCGTCGGCAGACTCGATCCCGGCTCGAGCCAAACCCAACGCGACCGCACGATAAATTGCGCCCGAGTCGACATAGGCGAAGCCCAGCGCCTCGGCGACAGCAGCGGCGGTCGTCGTCTTGCCCGTCGCGGCGGCTCCGTCGATAGCCACGACGGAAACCGGATCGGCGGCCGGAACCGAATCGGTAGCCGACGACGGACTCAAGCTGTCGTTGCGTTCACGGTCTTTCACGACGGGGAATCTTTTCCCAGGATTTCCTCGAGAGACCGCATGAAGTTCTCGTTGGCCAGGTTTCTTCCGATGGAAACCCGGTAATAGCCGCGTGGCAACCCGAAGCTCGTCAGCGGTCGAATGATGATGGCGCGTTTCAAGAGTCGCTCGTGAAGATCCGCCGGCTCGGGAACATGGATCATGAAAAAGTTGGTCTCCGAGTCGATGTACTCGATGTCCAGATTCTCGAATTGGTTCCGGTACCAGGCCTTCCACTGCCGGTTGTAGTGGCGGCTGATGGCAATGGAGTCCCGATCGAGGATGGCGACCGACGCCATCCGTTGCGCGAAGGCGTTGACGTTGAACGGAAGCCGGATCTTCTCGATTCGCTCCGTCACCTGCGGAGGGCAGAAGCCGTAGCCGACGCGAAGCGACGCCAAGGAGTAGCACTTCGAAAACGTACGGAGGACGCAGATGTTCTGCCCTTCGAGAACGCGCGGCAACAGGTCGGGAAAGTCCTTCCGTTCGACGAACTCGAAGTAGGCCTCGTCGAAGACGACGAGGACATGACTGGGTAGACCGTCGAGAAACTCGTCGACCTCCGCCGCGGTGTTCATCGTTCCCGTCGGATTGTTGGGATTGCAGATGTAGACGAGCCGTGTCGTCTCGTCGATCGCGTTCCGCATTCCCGCCAGGTCGTGTGTGTAGTTGCGCTGCGGAACCGCACGCACTTCCGCGCCGGTCCCTCGCGCGGAAATCGGGCAGGTCGGAAAACTCCAGTCGGAGATGACGACCGACGTACCGCGTGTGCTGGTGATTCGAACGAGGAGATCAATGAGGTCGTTCGATCCGTTGCCGACGGCGAGATGATCGAGCGGAAAATCGAAGCGCTCCGACAACGCCTCCTTCAGCATCTGCGCCTGATCGTCGGGATAACGGTTCACGACCTGGGACAGATAATGCCACTGGTCCAAACACTGTTTGGGAGGACCAAGAGGATTCTCGTTGCTGGCCAGGTTCGCCGGCTCGATCGGCGCCGATGCTTCCAGAACCTCCTCCGGAGGCTTACCGGGAACGTAGGGCCTGATCTCGTCCAACCACGGACGAAAGGGCGAGCCGCCTACCGAGGAACTCCGGTCCGCTTCGACGCGCTCCACCGCAGGGGCCTCGCGCCGCCGCCCAACTTCGGTCTGAGTGTTGTTGTGATCTGCGTCGGTCTTCATGGCCTCTCCCGCGGAAGATTTCGCAAACATGGGGACGTGTGCTTCGACATCTGCTCTATCCCCGGTCCCTGGAAAATGACCCTAGAACTCGCATGACTTCGGTGCAACCGGCCAGTCGCTCGACGGCACGCATCACGCTCGCGTCCTCCCGGTGGCCATCCAGTTCGATCAGGAAGATGTGGTCCCAACTTCCCAAATGCGTCGACTTGGGCTCGATCCAGGAAATGTTGACGGACTCCTGAAGCAAAACGTCGGTCACCGCGTGGAGCGAACCGTAACGGTTGGCCAGGACGACCAGAAGCAGGGTCTGGTCCTTTCCCGACGGCGGAGCCGGTTGCTTGGAAAGCACGAAGTAGCGACGGACCGCTTCCGGCTCGTCCTCGAGCCCCTCCGCCACGGTCTTGAAACCTGGCAGGCGGGACACGACGGGCGGTCCGAGAATGACACCCCCGAGGTCCCGACAAGCGGCCGCAGCATCCCAGGCCGTGCCCACGACGTGGACGTCGCGACGACCGGCCTGCCCTTCGAGCCATCGGGACACCGAGGCCAGGGCCGAAGCGGTCGCGAAGATCGGACGGTCGTCCCACACGTCGACTTCCGTCGGTGCGTGAAGTCCGTAACGCGGCGAGGTCCAGATCTCTGCAAAGACCTGAGCTTCCGTTTGGAGAAACGCATCGAGACGGTCCACTGAAAGTTCGAGAGACCGCCCTTCCAAAGCGACGACGGCAAAGTCACAGTCGCCCTCGCCCAAACGCGCGAAGACATCGGCCTCGCGCGCGGTCCATTCGTAGATGGAGCCGCCACCGAAGCGTTGATGGGCGGCCTCATGGGCGAGACTTCCCGGCGCGCCGTGGACGAGGACCGTCTCTCCCGCTTGCGCCGTTCGAGTCGCCGAAATGATTTCCCGGTAGATGGACTCCAGCCGCTCGGTCGGGTAACGACTCCCGGCCAGTTCGCGCACCTTGTCCAGAACCTTCCGCTCGCGGACGGGATCGAAGAAGGCCCGCCCACCGGCCTGCTTCGCCTTGCCGATATCGGTGGCAAGCTGAAGCCGTTCGGTCAGTAGCTCGACCAACTCACGGTCGACCCGATCGATGTTTTTCCGCAGGTCGTCGAGAGAGCCCATCTCAGATCGGAACTCCCGTCGCCTCGGTCAACCGTTCAATCTCGTCCGGATCGAGACTGCGTACGGCGCCGACGGCCAGGCCCCCCAAGCCGATTCCCGCATAGTCGACACGACGGAGGGCAGTGACTCGGGAGCCGACGCTACGAAAGATCCGTCGCACCTCTCGGTTCTTGCCCTCCCGGAGAATGATCCGCAAACGCGCCGTTTCACCCTTCCTGCCCAGAGCCTTGAGCTCGGCCGGACCGGACCACTCCCCCATCCCGATGGGCACGCCCTCACGAATCCGCTCCATATCGGCCGGGCTCGGAGCAGGCTGCACCCAGACCAGGTAGGTCCGCGGTTGACGGTATCGGGGATGCAGAAGCCGGTGGGCAATCTCCCCGTGATTGGTGAAGAGAAGAAGACCTTCGGTTCCTTTGTCCAGGCGGCCGATTGGAATGACCCGGCCGCGGTAGCGCCCCAGCAACTCGTCCACGGTCGAACGACCCAGCTCATCTGAGCGGGTCGTGACGACGCCCGACGGTTTGTTCATCGCGAGGAAGATCCAATTGCGAGGGAGACGTCGGCGTTCCCCGTCCGAACGAACCTGGTCTTTGTGCGGATCGACGCGCATTCCGGGGCGGGTCACGATCTCGCCGTTGACTTCAATTCGTCCCTGCTCAATCAGCAGGTCGCAGGCTCGTCTCGATCCCAACCCGGTGAGAGCCAGAAACCGGTTCAGGCGCATCCCGTCCGGCGAGCCGGCTTCGTGTTCGCGTGAGTTCCGGGCGCCGGTGTCGGGGCGGCGTGTAGAGGAAACCCGGGCGCCGCGATCGCGAGCGTCCCGGGCCAATCGAGTGCGACCTGGAAGGAGCCTGGCGTCCTCAGTCGGCCTTCCGGCTCTGCGGGGACGCCCCTTCGTCGACTTGGGTGTCGCCGACTTCGGCCCCGTCTTCCGGGGACCCGTCGGTCTCGCGTTCGAGCTCGGAGCCCTCTGCGAGGACTTCGTCGTCTTCGAAGGCCGGGGGTTCGTCCCCGCCCGCGAGCGCGCCGGAGCCTTCCCCGACCCCGCTGAACGCCCCTTGCTCCGTTTTGGAGACCCCTGTGTCATCTCCGTTCGTTCCTTCCGCATGAGCCGAGGCTCGGCCGTTTCCGTTTCCGTTGCCGTCATCGGCCGCGTGGCTACCGTTTCCATTGCCATTGGCGTCGTCCGACGAATGGCTGCCGTTTCCATTTCCGTTGCCGTTGCCGCTGCCGTTTTTGGCTTCAGGCGAGTCGCTGCTGTTCCCGTTTCCGTTTTGGGCTTCAGACGAGTCGTTGCCGTTTCCATTTCCGTTGCCGTTTCCGGGCGCGTGACTTCCGTTGCCGTTTGTGGCTTCGGCGCCGTGCTCAGCATCACCGTGGCCGTTGGCGCCGTTGGAAACGGTCGCCAGCGAACCGTTTCCGTTCGTGCCGTTTCCGTTCGTGCCGCTTCCGTTCGTGCCGTTTCCGTTCGTGCCGCTTCCGTTCGTGCCATTTCCCTTCGCGCCGTTACCGTTCGCTTCTACGTCGAGCGCGTTGTCGCCTTCGCCGCTCTCGCCGGCGAAGGGAGTTCCTTCCCGCTCCGCGAGCAGATCCTCATCGGACTCGTCGAGGAGGCCTTCGGTTTCCAAAGCCTGGCGAATCTCCGGATCCTCGAGTGGATCGTCCGTGGTCAGAGCCTCAAACTCTTCCAGATTCGGCAGGTCTTCGATGGAGCCGATGCCGAAGAAGCGCAGAAACTCGGTGGTTGTCCCGTAAAGAAGCGGTCGCCCCAAAGCTTCGCTTCGTCCCCTGACCGTAATGAGGTCGCGCTCCATCAGGCGGTGGATGACGTGACCGGAATCGACGCCGCGGAGTTCCTCGATTTCTCCCCGCGTGATCGGCTGCTTGTAGGCAATCGTAGCCAAGGATTCCAGTGCCGCACGGGAAAGCCGCGAACGGCGCTTGCCGACGAGAAAGCGTTCGACGTAATCACCGACCGAAGCGCGGGTCATGATTTGGTAGCCACCGGCGACCTCGCCCAGATCGACGCCTCTCTCTTCGGATTGCTCGTAGTACTCCGTAAGGCGAACCAGAGCCATCGCGATGTCCTCGCTGTCGGCTTCCGGGATGGCGCGGCCGAGTTCGTCCAGCGTAACCGGACGGTCCGTCGCGAAAAGTATGGCCTCGACGATCGCTTCCAGCGTCTGGTCCGCGATTCGTTCATTCCCCGTCATCCCTGGTCCTCCAAAGTGGCGTCGCCCGGTCCTTCGGGCTTGTCAGCTTCCCGTTCCCCGTCTCCATCCGTCAGCCAGATTTCGTGGAACGCATCCAATTGCCAGAACTTCAGCTTCCCAACCTTAGCCAACTCGAGCACTGCCAGAAAAGTCACGACGACTTCCATGACCGCCCCCGGTCGACGCAGCATCTTGGAAAAGCGGATCCCGGTGCCCCGTCCGTTGGGCATTTCCTCCAGCTCCACTTCCCCGGCCAGGCCGGCCTTGAGCCAGCCAATCTGATCGTCGAGATCGACTTCTTCGAGTTCGACCTCGTGTCTAAGTTCTTCGTCGTCCCGGGTGAGAACGTCCCGGAAGTACCCGATGAGATCCACGACCTTGGGCTCACGCAACGGCAGCAGGTAGCCCTTCTCGAGTTGGGCGACCGTACCCCGCACGAAACGTCGCCCCTGCTCCGACTCGCGGCGGCGCAGATCCTCTGCGGCTTCCCGAAAGCGTCGGTACTCGAGAAGTCGGGCAATGAGCGCGTCCCGGGTCAGAACCTCTTCGTCTTCGTCGTCCTCGATGAAGGACGGTTTCGGAAGCAGGTGCTGACTCTTGATCCGCATCAGGGTCGCGGCCATGACGAGATACTCGCCCGCGACCTCGATGTTGAGCGCTTTCATCGAGTCGATGTACTCGAGGTACTGATTCGTGATCTCCGAAATGGAGATCTCCCAGATCTCGACTTTGTTCTGCTTGATGATGTCGAGGAGGAGATCGAGCGGACCGTCGAAACGCTCGAGATGAACCGGATAGCCCCGGAACCTGCCCGTGTCGACCGGTGTCGCGACGGCGGTTCCGCCGGTCTCCGCATCCGCCTTCGCGCCCGCAGTAGGCTCGTCGGGGGTCGGCGCGACCGATTCCGTTCCCTGGGTTTCTTTCGGTTCGTCAGTCACTGGCTCTCCGTTCCGTTGACCGGCGTAAGATACGTCGCCAAATGCAGTTCGTCAATCCTATGCATATTTGACGGGATTGCCGGCCGATGGTGCGGTTTCATGGTACCGCAGCAGAGCGAGGACCCAAACCAGGATTCCCCGATCGCTGCACGACCTCAGCGGGAATGAGTCCGGGTCGAATGAGGATTCCGAGTTTCGTGCAGTCCCTCGGTCCGGCGCAGCACGGGACGGGGACCTGTCTTGGCTGCTACGGCTCGCAGCTGTTCGGATTGACGAAGGTCGGTGAAAAGATGATCAGGTCCGACAGATCGGTCGAGGAGTTGTTGTCATAGTCGTGGCAGTCCGACGGCGCCGAGCCCAGAAACTCGTTCGAGAAGTCTACGAGGTCGGAGAGATTGACGACCAGATCTCCCCCGGCCCCGTCAAAGTCGGGACTCTTCACGTTGTCGTAGGAACGAACTGTGACGCTGTTGGCCTTGATCAGGCCGCTCAGCGCAGTGCCGTTGGAACACCCTCCTCCCCCCAAGGTGATGGTCACTTCCCCCAACGCATCGGTCACCCCGGTCATCACGGTCGCTGCACACAGTGAGTTTGCGGAGCTGACGATCACTTCTACGGTGGCTCCCGGAATCGGAGCGTTCGACGAGCTTCGAACCGTGATGACGTTGACCGACGCCGGGGCGGGGACCGGATCCAAGGGCGCCAGAACCAGGCCGTTAAGTGCGTCCGCCGGCTGCACAGACGTGTTGTTGGAGGGGAGTTCTGCGCGAACCGAAACGGGCAGTGCCCACAAAGACAGAATGACGACACAGGACACGAAACGGAACACTCTCATCTGGTCCTCCTCAGTGGTCTCAGTTGTCAAACACTGGGAGTGTTCGTCGGACGCCAAGAGGTGATTCCCGGTCGAACCCACAAAAACGAGAAACGGCGGGCCCGCTAAGGCCCGCCGAACTCGGCGATTCTCCCCCGAAAAACGACGCTTTACGGCGTGCAGCTGTTCGGGTTGACGAAGGTCGGGGAGAAGATGATCAGGTCGGAAAGGTCCGTCGCGCCGGTGTTGTCATAGTCGTGACAGTCGGACGTCGCGGAACCGAGGAACTCGTTGGAGAAGTCAACGAGGTCGGAAAGGTTGATGACCAGGTCACCAGCACCACCATCATAGTCCGGGCTCTTGACGTTGTCGAAAGAACGGATCGTAACGCCGTTGGCCTTGATCAGACCGGAGAGAGCGGTGTTGTGGGAGCAGCCGCCGCCACCGAGGGTGATGACAACTTCACCGGCAGCATCCGTGGTTCCCGTAAGAACGGTGGCGCCACAGAGGATGTTGCTGGAAGAAACGATGACCTCGACGCCGGCGGAGGCGATCGGGGAGTTCGAACCGTTCCGGACGGTGATCGTGTTGATCGAAGCCGGGACCGGGGTCGGATCCAGCGGAGCCAGAACGAGACCGTTCAGGGCGTCAGCCGGCTGAGCTTCACAGTTGGCCGAAACCGGCACGTCAGCAAGCGCGGCCGTGCCGCAAACGGCGATGGCAGCGAGAGCGATAGCAAACTTCTTCATTCCTAGAACCTCCATCCAAACATGTTTGTCTGCACTGTCCAGAGTCGAAGAATCCAAAGAGAACGTCGACTCTACTTTTGGGCGGAGGACCAGGTCCTCCTTCAACTGGGAGAGGGATCCGGAAAGCGATCCATGTCCCCCAACAACTGGCCGGAAGGCACCTAACGTGCAAGCCTTGGTGGAGACGTCATCGACAACTCTCCGAGGAGAGAGGTTTCAGACACTGTCCTTCCAGCACAGCACCGGCCCGCGTCACCGCGGAAAACTTGTGGAGGAGAGCCAGTACCGCACAGTGCAGAGATCCTCAACACGGGGGAATCGCATGTGAGGAGGGTTGCTTCCCACTCAAAAGCAACCACTTGCCTGTACTGTCTCTCCTCCAACCTGACCTCGACTCGCCCGGCTAGCTACTGCGTCTACTCGCAGTGACGCGTCACCGTTTTCGAGTCGAAGAGAAATCCTTCAGATGCACGCTTGGCCGCCACGAAAAGGAACGGCTGCGTCGTGGCCAAGGTCGCCAGGCAATTGGGACCCGGGCCGGTCTCGATCGTTTCGATACGGATCCATCCATCGCCCGCGTTGACCAAGCCAAGGCCCAAATCGTAGCCGCCCGTGTTCCGCATGCCGGCGAAGAAGCCGATCACGACTTCCGTCTCGAAGTCGACGGGCGGAAGGGCGGTCAGCCCACGCGGATCGTGCCGCTGCAACAGACGGATCAATTCATCGCGATTCTCAACGATGATTCGCTGCGATGCCTGGATGTTGCTCAGGTGCCCGGAGGCGAGCACGCGAACCGCACCACGGTCTTCGCTGCGTTGACGCTGAACTTCGGTCGCGACGTCGGCCATCAAGTCCCGCAGAGTCTCGACGGCGCTGGGAGTCCCGCACTCATGACCCCGATAGGTCTGTACCTCTCCATCGCGAATCAGGCTGATGAAGAAATCGGAGTCGGGACAATCGGAGGGGACGGAAGAATCGAGGGGGAGGTCACCGATAAGACGGGTGAGCGTCTCCAGTCTCTCACCCGCAAGGAGGCCCCGCGCCGGCGACGCGCCCCCTCGATCACTCGTTTCGAGCATGAGCTGCCCGTTGAATTCGACGGTCAGGTCCCGATAGGTCTCGGCCCCGCCCTCGTGAAGGCGAACGCCGTCCCAGTCGCCGTCGGCCTCGGGCACGGTTGCATTGTCGGAGCAACCGATGAGGCAGAGAGCGGAGAGACTTATGAGACCGTGGGAGAACTTCATTTCATTGACCTCGCAGACAGAGGCTAAAAGGTCCGTGCCACATCGACCCTCCTGGCTCGGCAAAACGCATCGGCGTTCAAGAACAACGACTTACAGTTGCGTCGACGAAACCAAGGATTCGAACTGGGGTCGACCGACCTGTCCCGCCCTCCAGAATCTGAGGGAGCCAGGGGTCCCACCCTCAGAAACCTGAGACAGCCCCGTCCTCCCAGGAGAGTCCGGCGCTGAAGACCCGCTTGTCGTAGAAGGTGCCCACGAGAAGGGACTCGTTCCGGTACCAGGAGTGGCGAACGTGCACACGCAGCTTGGCCGCAAGCTTTCGGGACACCTGCAGCGCGACCAGGTTGTTGTCATCCTCGGCCTCGGTGACCTCGCCGGGCCGAAGCACGAAGATTTCGTCCAGATCATCGTCGTAGCGAGTGGACTGAAGGCTCCCGTAGAACTGGGTGGAAATGCCGAAGAAGAGTCCGCGCGAAGCGAGCCAGCGGAGTTCATGGCGACCGTAGGATGCACCGACGGAGTTCGAGTTCTGTGACAGATAGCCGTACTGCAGCTGGTACAGGCCGCCCCTCCAGAGGGCTCGGGTTCCCAGTCGCACGCGCCGCAGGTCGTCCCGTTGATCTTTGCCGAAGGAAAGTTCCAGCTCCCCTTCCACTCGCTCGGCCTGAACGGACGCCCGCTGATAACGTTTTCCCCCCAGATCGAGCCCGCCGAACAGGGCCCAACCCGGCCGCGCCGTCCACTCGTACCCCAACCCGACTTCGAACTCCGTCCGATCGTCCTCGTCAGAACCGCGGAGCCGCAGCTGTTTCCATTCGATGGACGGTCGGAAGAGACCCTGGGGACCCAGCTTGATGTGACCGTCCCACCGAATGCGGTCGCGCCCAAAGTCCCTGCGCGTCGAATCCGGGTAGGAGCGGGCCCTCGTCGACAGCTCGATACGCCCGCTTCCCCCACGCCGCCCGAGGACGTGGTCCAAACGGACTCGTCCCTCCCCTTGCAGTCGCTCTTCGCGGGGATGATCCAGATATCTTTCGTCGAAGCCGCGAAGGGAAAGGTGAAGGCTGCGAATCCAGCTTTCGGACCGGCGAAGAGCGTCACCCTCCAGCTGAACGCGAAAGAATCCGTCGCCGTCGACCTCGTCCAGGGCTTCCAGGGGATTGCTGTCCCAGCCGCCGACGGTCTGAACTCGCCAGCCGGCAGTCCAGTCGGAAGCCGGCGCAGGAACGACAGCCCCGAGAAGTAGGAGGATCGCGAGTAGGAAAATCGAGGACATCGAGCGACCGTCGGGAGCGCTGAGAACCGGCTCGGACGGGACGGATCTCGGAGAGGCCAGGTTACCGGCCGTCGTCGGCAAGCTGGGTCTGGATCGCTTCCATTTCAGCAGCCATGGCCGCAATTCGGTCTTCCAACTGCAGCTGCCGGGTCTCGAGGAGGGGTTCCCACCGCTGACGAGCGTCTGGATCCGAGGGGTCGGAGAGAAGCGCGAACCCGAGCGAGGTTTCGAGTCCCTCCACCGAGACGCGGGTAGACGGACGGTTGGGTCCGTCATCCGCACCGGACGGAATGTGGACCTGGGTCCGGACATCTCCACCGGGACTGGGATCTCCCATATCGACGAACCCAAGGTCGTCGACGAATCGCATCGCTTCCTCAACCGCCGCGGACTCCTGTCGGTTCAACTGCAGACGGGCTTCGATCTTGTCGTTGAGGCTCTCCAGGAGAGCGGTCGCCTCGCGGTAGTACTGAAGCTTGAGTTCGAGGGTCTCCTGGGTCTCGCCCGGCGTCGAGGGAAGGATCGGGTAGTCCGTCACGGTCGGCTCGACCAGGGCGAGTTCGAGTTCGTTTCGGACTGCCTGCAACCAAGCCCGTTTCGCGGTCGTTCCGGCCCCCTCGGCGCGGCTGAGTTCTTCCCGACAACGACTCAGTGCCACCTCTGCGAAGGTACGGCAGGCCTCCTGTCGCAGCAAGAGATCGAGTCCGAGATCGGCGTATCCGTTCTTGAGCGTTTCGATTTCACGGAAGAGCCGGTTCCGCTCGGCCGGCCGGAGTTCCGCCTCGAAACCCAGACTGTCGGCCTCGTTGAGCAGCCGGTCGCGCTGCGTTCGAAGGCGGTTCTCGAAGGCCAGGCAATCGAGAGCGTCGCCGATCTCGGGAAAGTCACCGACCCAGGCGGCATCCGTCGGGACGAGAGCCGAAGAGGAGGGACTCGGCGTGGCGCCGGACCGTGAGGATCCCCCGCCCGCAGACTGGGCAAACGAAGCCGGCACATCCAGGACGACGCCCCACACCATCAGAAAACCGAGGCATGCGACACCATTCCTCAGGAATCTGAGGATGCGGAACCGGTTCCATCCGGCGCCGGAGGCTTTTCGGGGCTGTCTTTCCAACCGTACTTCTCGAGCTTGTAGTAGAGCACGCTGGGCTTGATGTCCAGCAGCTTGGCGGCTTCCGTCTTCACGCCTTCCGCCGCAGCCATCGCACGCTCAATCATCTGTTGTTCAACACGTTCCACCACCTCACGAAGGGGCGGGAAACCATCCGGGATCTGCACCGAAGGGGTGTCGTCCCGACCGGAAAACGGAAGATCTCCGGGCCGGATCTCATCCCCCTCACAAAGGACGATGGCCCGCTCGATCACGTTCTCGAGCTCCCGGACATTACCGGGCCATCCATACACACGCAGCAACTTCGATGCCTCCGGAGACACATCCAGCGGGGACCGGTTCATTTCCCGACAGATCCGTTCGATGAAGTGCTGACAGAGAAGAGGAATGTCGTCGGGCCGCTCGCGCAGGGGCGGAACCTCGAGCGGGATGACGTAGAGCCGGTAGTAGAGGTCCTCCCGGAAACGCCCGGCTTTCACCTCTTCACCCAGGTCGCGATTGGTCGCCGCAATGACCCGCACATCGACGGTCAGGGTCTCTTCCCCGCCCACTCTCTCGAACTGCCGTTCCTGAAGCACCCGCAACAGCTTGACCTGAGTCGCGGCGGGCACTTCCCCGATCTCATCGAGAAAGATGGTCCCTCCGTGGGCGAGTTCGAAGCGCCCCCGACGTTGCTTGACCGCACCGGTGAACGCTCCCTTCTCATGACCGAAGAGTTCACTCTCCAGCACACCCTCGGAGAGCGCTCCGCAGTTCACGCGTACGAAGGGTTCCTCGGAACGCGGACTTCTCTGGTGGACGGCGCGGGCTACGAGTTCCTTCCCGCTGCCGCTCTCTCCCAGAACCAGGACCGAACTCTGGGCGGCGGCGACCTTTTCGATCTTCTGAAAGAGGGCCTCCATGACCGCGCTGCGCCCGACGATCTCCCCGAGATTGACCTTCCGGGTCAGCTCGTCTTCCAGAAGCGACGATCGCGTTCGTTCCCGCGCCAGTTCCCGACGGTCCCGGACGATCTCGAGGATCTTCCGCACCTTCTCCAGGAGATGATCCAGAGAAAAGGGTTTGAGCAGAAAGTCCGAGGCGCCGGAGCGCATCGCTTCCACCGCGACCTCGACCGTTCCGAAGGCCGTCATGAGAAGGACTTCGGTCTCGGGTGCCAGTCCCCGAACCTTCCGGATCACGTCGAGACCAGCTTCAGGCTCTTCCAGGCGAAGGTCGGTGAGGACCAGCGAGGCGCGCTCTTCCTGAAAGAGTTCCCAGCCTTCCGCAGCCGTACCGGCTCCCGCGGCTTTGACTCCAAGTTCCTCGAAGGCTTCCAGAATGGCTTCACGCAGCGTTTCCTGATCTTCGATGACGAGAATGTCTCTCACTTCGTCGGCTCACTCGTGGGTAAAGGGTTTGAGGTCTCCGTGCCGCGACTCGGAAGGAAGATGCGAAACCGGGCCCCTCCTCCTTCTGCGTCTTCCAGCTCGACTCGTCCCAGGTTGAGCAGGACCAAACGACGAACAATCGGGAGCCCAAGACCGGCGCCCTTGATTTTCGTCGTGAAGAACGGTTCGAAGATCCGTTCCTTCGTCTCCGCATCGATTCCGGGACCGTTGTCTTCCACTTCGAGAACCAAACCGTCGTCGACGGCCCGGCCGCGAACGACGACGGCGCCCCCTTCCGGAACGGCTTGGATGGCGTTCCCGATGAGATTGCGCAGGATCTGCCGAAGATGAGTGGGATCAACATCGGCAACCAACTCCGGCTCGAGATCGCTTCCAAGTTCAATACTCTTGACCGCCGCTTCCGGTTCGAAGAGAGACAGCAACTCGGACATGAACTCCGGAATCGCCACCGGTTCCGGGACCGGCTGGGCCGGGCGGGCGTAGTCGAGAAACTCCTCGACGATGCGCCGAAGCTGGTCGAGTTCGGACAAGATCTTTCCCGTCCGGTCGCGTTGCTTCTCGGTCATGGCCTTGTCGCGCTGCATCATCTCGGCGTAGAGCTGCATTCCCCCCAGCGGATTGCGAATCTCGTGGGCCACACCGGAAACCATGGCCCGAAGTTCGCGGTCCTGCAGCTCGAGATGACCTCGCATCGTCTCCAGCGTTTCGGCCAGGCGTCCGATCTCGTCCTTTCCCGATTGGGGAACGACACGCGTGAGATCGCCAGACGCCGGATACCGCGCCCAATCGACGAGTCCTTCCAGGGGCCGGGTCAGCCCGCGCGCAAAGACGAAGGCCAAAGCCAGGGCGAGTCCGAGACCGATGCCGCCGACCCAGAGGATGCGGTCACGAAGCGAACGAACGGCGCCCAGAAACTCGGCGTCGGCTTCAACTCCGATGATTGCGATGACCTCATCATTCAGTTCGATGGGGACGTACCCGGTCTTGCGGATCTCTCCGTCCTCTTCCGTGAAGAGTGGTCCGTCCGCCGGCCGCCCGGCGCGCGCTTCCTTCATGACGGCAGAGTTCGTGCCCAGGGTTGGAAGCAGATCCCCGATGCTCATCCGGGCATCCGTGTCGACATAGGTGCGACCCTCGAGGCTGGCCAGAAAGATGCGCCGCACCTCGGTGCGAGACTGCAGATCGGTCAGCTCGCGCAGGGCATCGCGATAGGTCCGAAGGGACTTTTGGGACGGGCCGAATGAAAGAAGCGCCGGCACGATCGCGGGACGCAGTGCCGCGGCGGCGCTGCCTCCAACCGCGTGTAGTTTGGCCGTCAGTTCGTTCTCGAGATGTCGGCGCGTTTCGCGCTCGATCCAAAACGAAAGAACCAGCGTAAGGAGCGCAGCCAGAAGAGCGAAGCCGAGAAACAGGCGGGTTCGGATCGCATGGATCCAGGGAACACTTCCCTTCCCCACCGGCTCGGCGCGTTGCCGAACGGCCGCAGATACGGCCGAGGATTCGGCCGAGGATTCTTTGGGAGACGCGGAGGCCACTCCGGGACGGTGCGGCCCCGCCTCCCTGGGGTCAAGAGTTTCCGTTGGACCCGAAGACCCGCGCGAGCAGACTCGAGCGGACGAAGTCACGGTTCATTCGGGAGATGTTCCGCATGGAAATCTCCTTCGGGCAGGCCACCTCGCACTCGCCGTGGTTCGTGCAGTTGCCGAAGCCTTCCTCGTCCATGCGCATGACCATCTCGGCGGTGCGCTTCAACGACTCCGGTTCGCCCTGCGGCAGCGAGTTCAGGTGGTGCACCTTGGCACTGACGAAAAGCATGGCGCTTCCGTTTGGACAAGATGCGGCACAGGCCCCACAACCGATGCAGGTCGCGGAGTCGAACGCATCGTCGGCAATGTCCTTCGGAATCGGAATGAGGTTCGCTTCCGGAGCCGACCCGGTATTGACGCTGACATAGCCGCCGGATTCGATGATGCGATCGAATGCTGAGCGATCCACCATCAGGTCCCGAACGACCGGAAAGGGTCGGACACGCCACGGTTCCAGAGTGATGGTCTGACCGTCCTTGAAGTGGCGCATGTGAAGTTGGCAGGCCGTGGTTCCACGCTCGGGTCCGTGGGCGTATCCGTCGATCATCATCGAACAGGCGCCGCAGATTCCTTCCCGACAGTCGTGATCGAAGACGATGGGCTCCTCACCCTCCGCTTCCAACGACTCGTTGACGCGATCGAGCATTTCCAGAAACGAGCTGTCCGAACTGATGTCTTCGGCTGCGTACTCGACAAAACGACCGCTGTCCCCCGGCCCGTTCTGGCGCCAGACTTTGAGCGTGAACCTCATTTGTAGCTCCTCTGGGTCGGCTTGCAGTGTTCGAACTCGAGCGTTTCCTTGTGCAGCTCCGCCGCCTGGTTCTCGCCCTTCCATTCCCAGACCGAAGCATGGGAGAAGTTGTCATCGTCGCGCATGGCTTCTCCTTCCTCGGTTTGATGTTCTTCGCGGAAATGACCGCCGCACGACTCCTCTCGCTCGAGGGCATCCCGGGCCATGACCTCGGCAAACTCGAGGAAGTCGGCAAGGCGTCCCGCCTTTTCCAGCGACTGATTGAGATGCTCTCCGCTTCCCGGAACCGTGACGTTCTTCCAGAACTCCTCGCGGAGTTCGGGAATGCGGGCGATGGTCTTCTTCAAGCCCTCGCGGGTTCGACTCATCCCGACTTCGTTCCACATCAGTCGTCCGAGTTCACGGTGGATGTCGTCGACGGTCCGCTTTCCGTCGATCGACAGCAGACGTTCGACGCGCTGCCGTGCTTCTTCTTCGGTTCTGCGGCACTCTTCGTGATTTTCCGAGACCGTGGGAAGATCGGCCGTCGCCAGGTCGTGGCCCAGCGTGTAGGGAATGACGAAGTAACCGTCGGCCAACCCCTGCATGAGGGCGGATGCGCCGAGACGGTTCGCGCCGTGATCAGAGAAGTTGGCTTCTCCGAGCGCATGCAGTCCCGGAATCGTCGTCATCAGGTTGTAGTCGACCCAGAGCCCACCCATTGTGTAATGCGGAGCCGGATAGATGCGCATCGGCGTCTGGTACGGATCCTCGCCGGTGATCTTCTCGTACATCTGGAAGAGGTTGCCGTAGCGTTCGGAGATGGCATTCTGCCCCATCCGGTCAATGGCGTCCTTGAAGTCGAGGTAGACGCCGTAGCCGGTCGTCCCGACGCCGTAGCCGGCATCACACCGCTCCTTGGCCGCACGTGAGGCCACGTCCCGCGGGACGAGGTTTCCGAACGAGGGATAGCGACGCTCCAGATAGTAGTCCCGCTCCCCTTCCGGGATCTCCGGTGGACGACGCTTCTCGTCCGCCTTCTTCGGAACCCAGATGCGCCCGTCGTT
The DNA here is from genome assembly GCA_030431975.1 of bacterium. Classification (GTDB taxonomy): domain Bacteria; phylum Eisenbacteria; class RBG-16-71-46; order CAIMUX01; family CAIMUX01; genus JACKCR01. Next base: position 96,676 of record JAUIHP010000020.1, read on the forward strand.
CCGCAACGACTCACTCATCAAAGTGAGTTTGGACTGCTCTTCTCCGGCGACCGGAATGCAGGTCGGATGGATCTGCGTAAAACAGGGATTGGCGAAACCCGCTCCCCGCCGGTGAGCGCGCCAGGCTGCGGTGACATTGCAGCCCATCGCGTTCGTACTCAGGTAGTAGACGTTGCTGTACCCGCCGGTGCAGAGAAGAACCGCGTCGGCGACCCAGGTTCGAATCTCTCCCGTGACCAGGTTGCGCGTGACCACTCCGCGAGCGCGACCGTCGATGAGGACGACGTCCAGCATTTCCGTGCGCGAGTGGTGCTCGACCTTTCCGGCGGACACCTGCCGGGCCAGAGCCTGATACGCGCCGAGCAACAACTGTTGTCCCGTCTGTCCGCGCGCATAGAACGTGCGCGAGACCTGCGTTCCACCGAAGGAACGGTTGGCGAGAAGGCCACCGTACTCGCGGGCGAAGGGCACGCCCTGGGCCACACACTGATCGATGATGTTGACGCTGACCTGGGCCAGTCGGTAGACGTTGGCTTCCCGCGCCCGGTAGTCGCCTCCCTTGACCGTGTCGTAGAAGAGCCGGTAGACGCTGTCGCCGTCGTTCTGATAGTTCTTCGCCGCGTTGATTCCGCCCTGCGCCGCGATGGAGTGCGCCCGGCGCGCGGAGTCCTGGTAGCAGAAGGTCCGCACGCTGTAGCCGAGTTCGGCCAGCGACGCAGCCGCGGAAGCTCCGGCCAAACCGGTTCCGACGACGATGACGGAGTGCTTTCGCTTGTTCGCGGGATTGACCAGCTTCATCTCGAAGCGGTGCTTGTCCCACTTTTCGGCGATGGCCCCGGAAGGAATGCGGGCGTCCAGTTTCATGCTCTTCGGCTCCTCTTGCAGCCTGCCCCCACGGTCCCTGCGGAATGGAGGCAAGAACTGCCGCTCGCGCGGACTTTGGTCAGCTTACGACGCGGAGTAGGACTCCGACCGGAACGGAAACAAATCCCACGACGATGACGACGGCCAGCGCGTGACCGAGCACGCGCACGTTTTGCAGATGGCGGGGGTGGCTGACACCCAACGTTTGAAAGGCGCTCACGACCCCGTGATAGAGATGGAAGTAGAGCGCAACGGTCGCCAACACGTAGACCCCGGCAATGAGCGGTTTCTGAAAGCTGTGGATGACGTTGTCGTAGACGTGGTGCGGCTCGAAGAGATCGGGGTGAGCGACGCCCATGGTCAGGTGAAGGATGTGGTAGACGACGTAGGCGAGCAGAGCGATCCCTCCCCACATCATGAAACGGGAAAACGCATTCGCGCTCTGGTATCGCTGGACGGCGTAGTTCTGCGGCCGCGCCCTCCGATTCTCGCCACGCAACTTGATCACCGTGACCACGTGGAGGACGAGAGCCGTGAGCAGTCCTAGGCGCATGGCCCAAAGCAGCCCCATCTCCATTCGTAGAAGCTCAGCGTATTCGTTGAGCTTCGTTTCCTCCGGCGTCGGTCCCCGACCGGCAAACACCTGAAGGTTGCCCAACATGTGACCCACGAGGAAACCGATCATGGCCAGGCCCGTGACGGCGACCACGGTCTTCTTCCCGATCGAAGAACCGTAAAACGCGGAGAACCAACCCATTCCATCCCTCCCGTCCGAACGTCCACCGGACGATGCAGACTCGGCGACAACTCTTCCAGCGGAGAGGCTACGAACAATGTTCGGCAATCACAAGGATTCGGACGATGAAAACATGCCCGTTTGTCCAGTAGACCGGCTAATCCGAACTGGAGGAAATCCGAGATTCCAAAAATGGGGTCAACAGCCGGGCAAGACGCTTCGCTTTTCTTTCGATTCCGTCGGAAGTGAGGTGGCACACATCACTGAAAGTCTCGGCGCCCCCGGTCATCTCGGCGGCGAGATCGAAGAACGGAAGACTTTGCCGATCGCACCACTCAGCCAGCCGCAAATTGTAGGTATCGATCCACAGCGAGTAGGTTTCGAGGTTGAGCAGTTGCCCCTTCCACCCGTAGGTCAGATCGTAAAGGTAGAAATCCCGTTCGGCTGCGGACAGGTCTTCGAAGCGGGGCCGGAGAAAGCTGACGAACGCAATCTCGGCATCCGCCGCGTGGGCCCGTCGTGCGAGACGGCCGAGCCGCCGAAGGATGGGAGCCCGGTCCCAGTACCGGTTGAAGCCCGACCGCGTGAGAGAAGCGCTCCAGGTATCGCGCACCCATCGGGATTCCGCCAGAAGGGACCGCCCTGCAGGAAGGCGCCGGTACGCCGCGTCCGCCCAGATCCACAGATCGTTCACACAGTTGTACTCGAGGATCAGGTCCGGCTCGTAGGCCAGGTACTCGGCGGCTTTGCGACTCTCCCCGTCGGAGCTGATTCCTGAGATCCCGCAGTTGACCACTTCGATCTTGTCGCGGCCGAAATGCTCGCGCAGCTTGGCTTGAAGTAGGCTCGGGTACGTCCGCTGGTTCGACATCCCTTCCACAGTGGTGGAGCCCCCGACACAGACGATTCGATACGTTCCTTCGGGCTTGGGGATGCGAACGGGCTCCGTTCGAAACCCCAGGGAGTCGGTCTGAAACGAGAAAGCACCGCCGTCAAAGTCCACCCGCCGATCGAGATTGGGGAGATAGGAGTACCACGGAACATCCCAGAGAGTGGAGTCCAGCGCCGCGGCGAGTTCGACACGGTCTTGTCGGCCTTCGAGGACATATGGATTGTTTCGGCTGATCCAGGCCATCCGACCGCGGGACCAGGTCTCGAGGGCCGCCCCGAAAACCAGGGCCCAAAGCAAAACCACCCCGGTCGCCCAGACACTTCGAGAAAGAAGTCGTCTGACTGAGCGATCGGGGTGGTTCTGCATAATGATGGTGCCGAGAGCGGGATTCGAACCCGCACGGGTCGCCCCACACGCCCCTCAAGCGTGCGTGTCTACCAATTCCACCACCTCGGCATCCGTAACAGGATCTTCAAAACGTTGGGACGAGCGGTTTAGTTGCCGCCCGTGCCGGTTGGCTCCTCCGTCGTGGTCCCAGAGGGCGTGTCGCCCGAAGGTGCATCCGTCGACGTCCCGGCCGGAGGGGTCACCGCCGGCGAATCGCCGACGCCAGCGTCACCACCGGCAGGATCGGACAAGTCGATCTCCCCGGGTAGTACGCCGCTTCCGGCGGGAGTCTCTCCGCTGACCGGAGCGGAAGGCGGAGGAGTCGGAGCCGGAGTCGAACTCTTTTCGATCAGGCTTCGCGGCCCCGTGTTCGAGGCCGAGACGATGGCCAGGACCAGAGCCAGAACCATGTAGGCACTACCCAGAATCCAGGTCGCCTTCCCCAGAAAATCGACGGCGCCACGTCCCCCGAACACGGTCTGGTTTCCACCGCCGCCAAAGGCGCCGGAAAGACCGCCTCCCTTCCCCGACTGCATCAGTACGACGATGACGAGGAGGACGGAGATGATGACGAAAATCGGAACGAGCAGAGCAAACATGATTTAGTTCCCTTTGAACGCGTAAGGCGGAACGCTATCAGCGCCGGTAGAGAACGGTCAAGCGGTTTTCTCCGCTGCCCTTACGACTTCGAGGAAATCCCCGGGCTGTAAGCTCGCGCCCCCGACCAGGACGCCATCCACCCCAGGTGTGGAGAGGATTTCGAGCGCGTTCGACGGCTTCACGCTGCCCCCGTAGAGCACCGGGACCGTCCTGCCGTAGCGAGTGCGCAGCTGTTCGTGGAGGAACTGATGAGCATCCCGCACCTGCTCGACTTCGGCCACCTTCCCGGTCCCGATGGCCCAAACCGGCTCGTAGGCCAGTTCGACCCGATCGAGATCCGCGGCGGAGAGCCGGGCCAGGCCGCGCTCGACCTGCCGGGTCAGAACCTCGTGGGTCGTTCCCGCCTCTCTCTCATCCAAGGTTTCGCCCACGCAGAAGACCGTGTGGAGACCAGCGTTGAGTGCAGACCGGACCTTGTCCGCCAGGAACTCATCGGTCTCGCCAAAGACGTGCCGCCGCTCGGAGTGGCCGACGAGCACGCTTTCCGCACCCGCATCCAGCAGCATGCGGGCCGAGACCTCTCCGGTGAAGGCTCCGTCGTCGGCCGGATGAAGGTTCTGCCCTCCGACCGAAACGCCGCTCTTGCCGAGGGCATCGGCCAGCGTGGCGATGCTTGTGAACGACGCGTAGATCCGAACTTTGACGTCACCCGTGGCGGGCAAAGGGGCCTCGGTGAAGGAACGCGCCCAGGCTTTGGCCTCGGGCTGCGTTTTGAACATCTTCCAGTTACCGCAAACGACTTTCATCCTGGATCGCTCCTCTTGAAGGCCATTCTTCCAAAGCAACGCTGGAGAGAACGGGACGGTACGGTTCGGCTACGACGCCGGATCAAGCGCGGCCACGCCGGGCAGCGTCTTCCCCTCGAGAAACTCCAGAGACGCCCCACCACCCGTACTCACATGCGACATTTCGGAGTCCAGTCCAGCTTGGGAAACCGCTGCCGCAGAGTCCCCACCGCCGACGATGGTCGTCGTTCCTCCCTTCGTAGCCGCAGCCATGGCCTTGGCAACCGCGAACGTCCCTTCCGCGAAGGGCTCCACTTCGAAGACTCCCATCGGTCCGTTCCAGACGACGGTCCGAGCCTTTCCGATCGTCTTCGCGTAGAGCTCGACCGTTCGCGGCCCGATGTCGACCCCGATCCCGTCCGCAGGAATGCTGTCGACGTTCACGATGTGCCCGGGATCACTTCCGTCCAGGCTGCCTGAAATCCGTGTGTCGAGTGGAAGGATCAGCTTCTCACTGCCCGGTCCCTGCATCAGTTCCTTCGCCATTTCCAAACGGTCTTCTTCCACCAGGGACTTGCCCGTCTCCTTCCCTTGGGCCCGGAGGAAGGTGAACATCATCGCGCCGCCGATGAGAAGTTGATCGACGCGCGGAAGGAGATGGCCGATGACATCGATCTTTCCGGAGATCTTCGCTCCGCCGAGGACGGCAACGAACGGATGCGCGGGATCGTCGAGGGCTTCACCCAGATAGCGGAGTTCGGCCTCCATGAGAAGACCCGCGACGGCGGTCGGAAGGTGATCGACGATCCCCGCAGTCGAAGCGTGGGCTCGATGGGCCGTACCGAAGGCATCGTTGACGTACGACTTGGCCAGGCCGGCCAACTTCCGCGCGAAGCCCGGGTCATTGCCCTCTTCTTCTTTGTAGAAACGAAGGTTTTCGAGAAGAAGGCACTGCCCGGAAGACAGCTTGGCCGCAGCCGCTTCGGCTTCCGGTCCGACGCAGTCCCCGACGAAGTCAACATCGCTCCCCAAGAGTTCCGCGAGGTGCGCAGCCACCGGGGCCAAAGAAAGTTCCGGCTTCCTCTCTCCCTTGGGACGCCCGAGATGGGAGGCCAGGATGACCTTGGCCCCCGCATCCCGAAGGTGTCGGATGGTGGGAAGAGCGGCCCGAATCCGCGTGTCGTCGGCGACGGCGCCGTCCTTCAAGGGAACATTGAAATCGACACGGACGAAGACGGGAAGGCCCGAGACCTCGATGTCGCGAATCGTCTTGCGCTGCACGAAACGTCCTCCAGTGCTCGGGACGTTCGCGCTGGCTCGTCGTCTCTAGCGCATGCCGCCCGGCAGGTTCGTATAGACCAGGGAGTAGTCCCCATAGCCCAACTCATCGACGAAGATGAACTTCAAACCGTTCTTCATACCCGTGTACTCGGGGATGAGGGGATCACCATACATGGTGTACTCCCAGACTTCATAGGCCCGGTTATCCCGTACCGTCCACAGCTTCGTGCTCCGCAGCCGCGACGTGGCCCGACCCGTCTCGATGTCGGACGGATCCTCTTCCTCCTCCAGGACGAAGCCCAGGAGTTCCTTGTCCTGCGGAATGAGATTGAAGGAGATCTCGTCGGGCTCCCCCAACCGGACATAGACGAGTCCGCGGTCGGTCTCGAACCCAGGCCGGTACCCCTTGAAGAGCTCGTTGGCCTTTTCGATCCTCTCCAGGAACTTGGTCTCCAGCGGGTTGATTTGTCCCCGCGGGACCGGTTGGCGCCGGTTCCAGAATTCCCGGAGGAACTCCTCCCGCTCGCCCCGGCTCATGACCATGAACGAATCGTTTTCCTCTACGTTGAAGAGAATGCGAGAGTAGGACATCAGGAGTTCCTGATCTTCGGTCCAGCGCCGCTCTTCCCACAGAACCTGAAACGTGCCCTGCCTCCGCTCCAGTGTCTCTCCCGTCGCCGTTCGCAATGAGGCCGCAAGCTCGTAGGATCCGGCGGGAAGACCGGAAACGTCGAATCGTTTCAACTCCCACTGCGGTCGCTCCGAGACCGTGATCTCGTCGGTCGTCTCCAGGGCGAGCGCACCGTCGCCGGCGCGGCGGATTTCGTAGTGCATCTCCGCGTCCTCCCCCTCACCCATTCCCTCCGGGAGCCCGTACCTTTCGAGGTAGGTCGAGATCACCGGCTGAAAGAGACCGTAGTAACGAAAGGGATTGGGCTTGATTCGGGAACGAACAGAGCGAAGTCCGGGGCCAGCGGAATCCGAGCCTTCCGCAAGGGACCAGGCAAAGAGCACGTCGCTGAGTAGCGGCGTAGGCTCGCCCTCAATGGGAGCGCGAACCCTTCCCTCTACGACGCCCTTGGGATGGTTGCCCTGGAGGACACTGATGATGCCAGCCTTGATCCGGGTAACGTCCTCGACCTCGACGCGAAGACCGGCCGTCTCCGGAAGCCACCGGGGATGCAGGCGCAGCCAACGTTCGGGCACGGGAAAGCGGGAGTCCGACTGGGTCGAGTCGGGGCCGAGAGCAAGTTCCGTTTCGTAACGGGCTCGCGGGTTTCCGCCGCGGTCCAGCATTTCGACCGCGACTTTGACCTGCAGCGAATCGTCACTCCGCTCTTCCAAGGCAGACCTGGGAATGGCCAGCGAGACCTCGGGAGCGGGACGCCCGTCCTCGTAGAACATGACGACATCCGCCTGAAATCGAATGTTTCCTTCCGCCTCCTGCGGGAAGGTCGACTCCAGAGGGTCGTCACCGGAAAGCGGCCAGACACCGAGAAGTACGGAAGTCAGGACGAACAGGTATCGCAAAGTTCGCTCCTCGCCTCGCGGTCCCGGCACTCCGCGCTCGTCTAGAGTTTCTCTATCAGGGCTGGGCTCAGATTAGCAGAAAGAGACGACTGTCGCGAAACGGGTCGCCTCCCGAACTGAACTCAGCGAATGATGGTGAACCTCCCGGAACCGCTCTTTCCCTCTGCCTCCACCGAGTAGATGTAGACCCCGGACGCGATGTCCTGGCCGTTCCGCGAGATCATGTTCCAGAACGCGGTTCCTCCTCCGCGCTCCGGATCATGATCGACGTTGGCGACCCAGTCTCCGGCCAGGGTAAAGATGCGAATCGTCGCCGGCGCTTCGGGAAGACCGACGAAAGCGATCTTCGTTCCGGTCGGATCCGAATCGTTTGGGATCAAGTCCCATCCGGACGGGTTCTCGCCCCGAATGTACGGATTGGGAACGACGTAGACCTCGCCGGGATCGAACTCGGGAACCGCGTCCCACCTTGGAACAACGGCAAAGTCTTCGGAAGAACTCGGCGTTCCCTCCAACTCAAAGTAGTCGCCACGTTCGTCGAACCAGCCGCTGTAACCGGTCACCGCATAGAAATACTTCATGCCGTTCTTGATTCCGCGATCGTCTGTGAAGCGGTAACGGCCGACGGGGTAGTACCAACGGTTCTCTTCCCCAGGAATGACGGATCCGGTCGGCTGCAGATAGAGAGAGTCCACCGTCGTGTCGACATACTTCGACAGATGGTAGGGCGATTCCCGTCCGAGTCCGTCGGGCGGCGACAGAGACAAGTCCGCCAGCAGCTGCCAGTCATTGGGCGCAGGGCCGATCTGCCCGGTCGGACGCCCCCAACCCTCGACGCGCCAAATTCGGTAACCCCGGAAGAGCAGCCTCTGCTGAATCGGGTCCGCCACCAGTTCCGAAGTGTTGTCCCAGGCCAGGTACACTTTGCGATCCCCTCGGGACTCGATCCGCTGTTGTCCCGGTACCGGATCCGTCAGGTTGGTCGTCGGGGAGGGAACGGAGACCGTGCCTACCCAATGCACGAGGGTCTCGGGACCGGTCGTCTCGACTTCCGTCGCATTACGGAAGAGCGGCGTACAGCAATCGCAGTCCGCGTTGAAGTAGTTCTTGGGGATGCACTGGGTGTCTTTGATCAGGATGTTGACCGCGTTCAGGCTGTCGCAGGGATCCTTCCAGAAGGTCGGCGTCGACGCGTCCAAAGCCACCAAACACGTTTCGAGTTTGGGACGTCCGGTGGCCACATCTCCGTCGACGTCGCGCCAGGATCCGTTGTAGACGCGTTGCGCCCGCACGGCATTGTCGATCATGCCGGTGAACCCTTCCCCGATGACAAAGGCAACCTGAAGATTGAGACGTTCACCCGGAACGAAGTCGTCGAAGGGGCCGGCCGAGAAGGCGTAACGGTAGTCCGCCGGCTGCGCCGTGGCCTGTCGCGGCCGCTCACCGGAACCAAGCAGGTCGTATCGTTCGTCGTCCGTCGCGGGATCTCCTTCCGGGTACGGGTTGCCGCTGGAGAAGAAGCGTACGGTGTTCATCTGCACATTGAGCGGAGCCTGCTCCCCGGTCGGATCGGTCGTGTGACCGAGGAACATTCCGCCGAAGTACCCGGAGACGTCCCCGCCTTCCGCCGTTTGTCCGTCGTCCGGAACGTCGTACATGTAGGCGACGTCGATATGGAGACTTCTCTCCGCGCAGTCCTTGATCGTGAAGTCGTCATCGGTACAGAAGTACTCGATAGTGGGATCGACGAAGGTCGTGTCGGTCGAGTAGAAGAAGCCGCCGTCATCGGTGTGGTAGTTGGGTGAGTCCGGGGGGCCGGCGTCACCGTCGACAAAGAATCCGAGGTAGACACTCCGGAGGACATCGATGCCGTCGTTGATGACCTCGAAGTCAAAACCGACGAACTCGTTGATACCGGGCGCCGACCAGGCGAAGCTTCTTTGCCGAACGCGAAGGTTCATCGGTTCGTGGTCGACGAACGCATCCTTGGCCGCCTGGGTGTAGTCCCAGTACTCGCAGGAGTACATCTGCTGCGAAACGGCTTCGAAGTCCTCGTCGATCAGCCCGTCACCGTCGTCATCCTTCCCGTTGTGGAACTCCTCATCGACCTGTCCGTCTCCATCGTCATCCGGTTGCGGGGAATAACCCGGCCGATTCCCTCCCGCCACGCCCTCGTAGGACGGGTAAAAGGAGTCGACCGGATCCGTACTCGGCCGCCATTCGGTCGCAGCGGAGACGCGCGGAAGGTTGTCGGGTCCGATGGCCCCGACCCAGAGAGACGCACTGTAGAGGTACTCTCCCCCACGCCAGCTCGCCGAGGGCCCGTCGTGCCAGCCGGGGTTGCCGATGATTCCGACGTTGCTGAGATGAAGAGTGAGCGGGCCTACATCGTGATAAACGCTGTTTGGAGGGAAGTAGGCGTAGATGCCCGAGTCGGACGGCGACTCGCGTGCCAGGGAGTCGCTACGGACAAAGCCAAGGAGACAGACGGCACAAAGGAGGGCGCGACCCCAATGAACGAGGTACCGCATCCTGAGAGTCCCTTCTCCCAACCCCATGAGAGGACGTCAGCTGCGAACGGCCGGAAGCCGTTCGCCAGTGTCGTTGGGAGAGGTTTTTCGACGGTCCGAACCAGCGGCCCCGAAGGACCGCCAGGAGACCTAGAAACGGAAGTCGATCGAGAACCGGTGGATTCCGGTGTTGATCTCGCTCATGTCCGTGTACGCATAGTCGACGCGAGCTTCCGAGTTGAACCCGGTGGCCACTTTGAACCCGAGCCCGGCAGAGAAACCTTCCAGGTCATAGCGGAACTGGTATCCGCCACGCGCGAAGAAGAACTCCTTGAAGCCGTACTCCGTTCCCCAGCTCGCTCGCTCGTTGTTGTCCGGCGGATGACTGAACTCGCCGGCCATCGTCAAGAGATGGGCGTCCGACTCGTAAAGGTTCATCGACATCCCGACCCGGAAGACCGTCGGCATCTTGACCGTGTCCTCAATGAACTGCATGTCGGATCCGATGTTCTGGATCGACATTCCGATCCGGAGACTCCGGTATCCCGTGTCGTAGAGCGTACCGAAGTCGAACGTCGTCGCCTGATCTTCATACGTAGCCAGGGTCGACTGGACGAAGTTCGCGGAGATTCCGGCGGAGAACTTATCCGTGAACGAACGTCCATAGGTCACGCCGAAGGCGATGTCGCCGGCGTCGAAGGACTCACCGTTGCCTTCGGGACGAAAGACCGTCCGCACCGGCTGCGAGTCCATGTAGAGACTGCGCGCGTTGACGGCGACCTTGCCCGGAAGGAAGCCCACGTCAAAGACGTAGGCCGCCTGGGTGAAGGAAATGTCAGCCAACCAGTTTGCGTGGTTGATGTTCACGACGGACTTGTTGATGCGGGCGATTCCGGCGGGATTCCAGAAGATCGCGCTGGCATCGTCCGCAATGGAGACAAAGGCGCCGCCCATTGCCTGGGCACGGGCGCCCACGCCGAGCTTGAGGAACTGACCACCGATCGTTCCCACCTTTTCGAACTCCGCGGCCGCCTGCGAGACACTGGGTGCCATCGCCAAGGCCAACCCCAGAGCCAACCATGTCCTCTTCACAGGAAACCTCCTTCGGAACGCCAAGAGGCCTTCTTGCGCGTTCCCTTCCACCCCGGACATCAAACCTGATTTCCACAGCATCATCGTTCCCCTACCGGACGATTACGAAACGGCCCAGCTTGTTGTCGTTCGAGGTCTCTACCGAGTAGATGTAGACCCCGGACACGACGTCCTGACCGTTACGGCTGATGAGTTTCCATTCGACACTGCCCGAGTTTCCATCGTGGTCGAGTGTTTCCACGAGGTCTCCGGCCAGGGTCAGAATCTTGATCTTGGCCGGCTCATCCGGCAAGCCCGCGAACATGATCTTCGTTCCGGTCGGGTCCGAGTCGCTCGGCGTCAGATCCCAGCCCGCCGGGTTCTCATTGGCGATGTACGGATTCGGAACGACGAAGACCTCGTCGAGGCTGCCGTCCTTGACCGCATCCCAACGCGGAGTGACCGCCTGAGCCTCCGTCGCCGACGGAAGACTCTCGAGCTCGAAGTACAGGCCTGACGTATCCGTCCACGCGCTGTAGGCCGTGACGTCATAGAAGTAGACCATTCCGTTCTTGAGCCCGAGCGTGTCCGTGTAGGAGTAGTAGCCTGGCGGACGATACTGCCGGACTTCCTCGCCCTCCCTAACCGATCCCGTGTTGACGAGACAACAGTCGCCGAGATCCTGACAGAGCGTCGAATCGAAGTCGGCGTCCGAATACTTCGGCAGATAGAAGGGCGACGCAGAACTGTCCCCATCCAAAGGATTGTAGGAAAGGTCGGCTACGAGCTGCCAGTCGTTGGGCGCAGGTCCGACGGATCCGACGGGTCGGTCCCATCCTTCTACTCGCCAGATTCGGTATCCGGCGAAGAGGATTCGTGCCTGGATCGGGTCGGCCGTCAGCTCACTGACGTTGTCCCACTGCAGTTCGACTCTGCGATCGCCGGGCGGCGCGTAGACCTGAACGCCGACGATGGCGTCCAGCACCGACGGACGGTCCGGGTCGCACGGGTGGGTGTAGATCCCCGTCTCGATGTCGACGTTGGTGTTGGGCGGCGGCGGAGCCACCGTACCCACCCAGTTGACCAGAGTTTCCAGTCCGGTTTCCGTCGCGCTCGGCAGAAGCGGAGTACAGCAGTTGCAATCGTTGTCGACGTAGTTCTCGATCAGACACTGAGTAACTTTGATCGTTCGCTGCGAGGGGTTGAGAGAGTCGCACTCATCCCGCCAAAACTGCGGTTCCGCTGCGGAGAGTGCCCGAAGGCAGGTCTCGCGACCATCCACACCCGTCAGCGGGTTGCTGTCGATATCGCGCCAGCGCCCGTTGTAGATCCGCTGGGCATTGATCGCGTTCGTAATCATCCCGTCGCGACCCTGGCCGGCGACGAAGGCCACCTGAAGCTGAATCTTCTCTCCCGGAAGGAGCTCGGCGAAAGGTCCGGCAGCAAACGTGTAGCGATAGTCGTTGGGCTGAGTCGAAGGACGCGTCGAACGCTCTCCGGACTGCAGCAGGTCATATCGTTCGGTGTCGTTACGAGGATCACCGGCAGGATACGGATTGTTTCCAGAGAAGAAACGGGCCGTGTGCATCTCGACCTGCTCCGGAGCGCGCTCACCGAACGGGTCGGTCGTGTGCCCGAGGAACATTCCGCCGAAGTACCCGTCGACATCCCCGCCTTCGGCCGTATTGCCGTCATCGGGAACGTCGTACATGTACATGATGTCGAGATTGAGGACCTGCTCGGCGCAGTTGAAGAGTTCCTGGGAGACTCGGTCGTTGCACTCGTAGGAGATGGACGGATCGACGAACGTCGTGTCCGTCGAAAAGAGCGCAACTCCGTCGTCGGTCCAGTAACCGTCCGCGTCTTTCGGCCCGGCGTCGGAGTCGACGAAGAACCCGAGGTAAACCTGGCGAAGCACCTCGAAGCCGTCGTTGATGATGTCGAAGTCGAACCCGATGAACTCGTTCGATCCTGTCGTGGACCAGGCGTAACTCTTCTGCTGCACGCGGACATTGAGCGGACGGTGTTCCGCGTTCAGGTCCGACGAAAGGTCCGAGTAGTCCCAGTACTCGCAGGAGAACATCTGCTGGGAGACCGCGGCGTAGTCTTCGTCGATGAGACCATCACCGTCGTCGTCCTTACCGTTCAGGAACTCCTCATCCATGACGCCGTCATTGTCGTCGTCCGGAGCCGGCGAGAAACCGGGACGGTTTCCGTTCGCAATTCCCTCGTAGGCCGGATAGATCGTGTCCACCGGATCGAGGGACGGCAACAACTCGAAGTCATAACCACCGGTCGAAACGTAGGCCAGGTTGTCCGGGGCAATGGCGCCGATCCACATCGCACCGATGTAGAGGTACTCGCCTCCCCTCCAACCCGCAGACACAGAGTCGAGGTTGAGCTGCCCGTTTCCGACTCGTCCGATGTTCGAGACGAAGAGTTCCAGCAAACCGACGTTGTGGTAGAAGACGTTGGGTGGCCCCGTCGTGAAGAGCGGGTGCGTCGAGCCGTACTTCCCGCCGGGCGTGCCGTAGGGATTGTAGGCATCCTCCGCCCCCGCAGTCGGAGCAGAGACCAGGCTCGCACCGACGATGACGGCGGTGGCGATCCCGAAGCTCCTGGAGAGGTTCCGCAGCACTTTTGCAATCCTCCTATGGCCGACCGTTCCACCCCGGAACTTCGGTCGGCCGACTTACCCGACTATCAGAAATTCAGCTGCAACCCGAGACGAACGTTTCGCGGATCCAGGAAGACGCGCGGGTCGTTGAGGGCGACCCAATCGCCGATTCCGTCCCCGTCGATGTCTTCGTCGACGTAGGCGCCTCCGGCCTTACCCGTCTCGGTGAAATAGATGGTGTAGTCGTCGCCGATCGATCCGGGCGGATTCGGCCAGTTGCCCGGGCTGAGCGTCGTGATGTTCTTCGCGTCGAGGACGTTCCGACTCTGGAGGAAGACCTTGAAGCGCTGTCCCCAGAGCCGGTAGTACTTCTCGGCCTGGATGTCGAGCGAGGTCGAACTCGGCAGACGTCGGGAGTTCGTATTCTCCGGCTGCAGCTCACGCGTGTCCCGGCTTTCCGGCGTGTACGGGAACCCGGAGGAATAGGTCCAGATGAACGAGGCCAGCCAGTTGCCGAGATCGGCGAACTGGGTTTGGACGCTGAAGGTGTGCCGCACGTCCCAGTCCAGGGACTGCTCCGAGATCGGAAGGTAGGTAAACGTCCGCTCGACGGCGGCGTTCGGATCCGAAGCCACACCGGTCGCGACACCGAAGCCGTAGTTGATCTCCCCGGCGAAGCCGTTGGAGAAACGGCGCGAGAGCGTCGCCTCGAAGCCTCGGGAAGACGCGTAGTCCTTGTTCACGTACTGGTTCGTGTTTCCGACCGTACCGAACGAGGAACCCGCTTCCGTCGAGATCAGTCCGAAGATGTCCTTGTAGTAGACGGAGAACTGACCGGCGACGTTGTCCGAGAACAGATGCTGGATACCGGCCTGGTAGGACACGGTCGTCTCGTTGGTCAGGTTGGCGTTTCCACGAACCCGGCCGTCGAGTGCGTCGCGGTTGTCATAGAGAAACCGGCGGTCCGGGATCTGATAGAAACGGCCGTAGTGGAACGAGAACACGTCCCGGTCCGAGATCGGGTAGGCGATTCCGATGCGCGGCGAGAACTGCTTTTTCACGCGCTCACGGACTTCGCTGATATCGAGCTGCTCACCGACCGAGAAGACGTCGTAGCGAACACCGAGGTTCAGGACCATTCCCTCGTGCTCCCAACGGTCCTGGATGTACCAGGCGCCCTCGGGGTTGTAGTAGTGGTAATTCGTCCGCGTTCCGCCGATTTCACCCTGACTGTTCGAGTTGTAGGGCCGGTCGACGCGGAAGAAGGACATGTCGTTGTAAGTCGCTTCGATACCCGTCTTGAAGGTGTGGTTCTTGTAGCGCTGGGTGAAGTCACTCTTCAGGGTGTAGACGATGGTCTCGCGGTGAGAGAGTGTCGGGTAATCGCCGCTGATGATGAAGAACGGTTCGGCCTCACGGTCCGTGTAGTTGAACCAGAGATCGTTCTCACGCTCGCCTTCGTACTCCCAGGCGTTCTTTCCACCGACCCGACTGTCGACGTAGAAGAAGTTCCGACTCAGCTTCACGTTGTAGAACGCGGACTCGTCGATGGTGTGATTCCAGACCGCCTTGAGCTGGTTGAAGCGGTTGATGTTGGTCGGCGTGTGGTTCGACGGGTTGTAGTACTCGTAGGTGTCGTCCACCTGCGTCGGGGACCAACGGCCTCTCCGCGTCACAACCTCTCCGGTCTGCGTCGTGTCCCGGAAGGTCTGGACGTAGCCGACGCGACTCCACATGTGGAGGTACGGTTCCGACCGCGTGTTGTTGTAAATGACCTCGCCCGTCAGCTTGTAGTTCGGGCCCGGACGGTACGCGAGCTTCGACTGGATGCGGACCGAGTTCGACTTCCGGTCTCCGACGGAGATGAAGTTGAGAATGCGGGTCCGGCTACGGTCACGTGGGGTCGCCGGATAGGCGTCCGAAAAGGTTCCCTCGGCCGAAACGTAGTAGGTCAGGTTGTCGATCGGACTGGGACCGCCCACCCCGAGAAAAACACGGTCCAGGTTGTCGTACGTATTGTCCGGCTGACCGTAGTCGTCGGTCATGTAGTAGAGCTGGCCCTCGAACTCGCGGCCGCCCTCTTTCGTCGTGTAGTTGATGACGCCGGACTGAGCGTTGCCGTACTCGGCATCGAGTCCGCCCAGGATCGTTTCCGTCGCCTCGACGGCGAGCGAAGCCAAGGCAGCGCCGCCTCCACCGACCAGCGGGTCCTTGACCGGAACACCGTCGACGGTGACGTTGATCTCACCGGCCCGTCCGCCGCGGAAGTGGAGGTCACCTCCCTTGGCGATGACGCCAGCCTTGAGGCCTACGGCCTCGGCGATCTCGTTGACCGGAAGGCTTTCCAAGTCCTTGCTGTTGATGTCGTGCGAGGTGTCGGTTCGCTTCGTCTTGATCCGCTCTTTTTCCGCGGTGACGGCGACCTCGTTCAGGGTCCCGACGGACTTGGACTGCAGCGCGAAGTTGGCCGTGGTCGTCTGGTCCGCCTGGACCTGGATGCCTTCCTGCGTGGAAATCTCAAAGCCCATCGAACTCGCCCGCAACGTGTAGGTGCCCACGGGAATGTTCACAATGGTGAAACTTCCGTCATCGACGGCGGCGCCACCCCATTGCGTCCCCAGCAACATGACGTTGGCGAAGGGAACGGGCTGTCCTTTTTCGTCCAGGACCTTCCCGCTGATGGAGCCCTTCCCTCCGAGCGGGCTTTGAGCCCATGCGGAAACGGTTAGGCAACAAACGGCGAGAGCAACCGTGAGGAAGATCGCCGGGAGGAAGAACGGTCTGCGCATGAAGGTAGCTCCTTCCCCGAGCTATGAGTGGTCCAGGCTCCCGGCAAGCCCATGACCGCGCGTAGTTTTGACACCGAGGTCCCCACCCCGGTACGGATATTATCGGTCCATTTTCATGAAGGTCAACTATTTCCCGCGTGTTGTCCGCAATAGTCGACTCGGTCACGAAAATCTAACGGATCGATCCGGAACTCCGGTGCGTGATCAGAAGAGCAGTCTCCAGTAGAGACCCAACTCAAAGCTGTCCACTTCCCGATTCGATCCACCGTCTTCCTTGGGCTCGCGATCCACATAACGGAACATGCCATCAACGACATAGATGCCACCACGTGGTACCCATCCGAACCCGGTCGAGACGGAGAGCCCTTCCTGCAACGTGAAGGGCGCGTCCGTATCCGGGTCTGTACTCAGGAATTCGACGCCCCCACGAAGCGCAAAGTCTTCCCGGGCGAACCATTCGAGTCCGATCCGGCCGGCGCCGTCACGGGACTTGATGTTTCGTGTCACTCCCTCTCGATCCGTCACGTCGAAGTCCGAGTAGGCGACCTCGCCCTCGACCCCGATCGTCAACTGCTCCCCGAAAAGCCCGGTCGCGACTCCGCCGCCGATCTCGGTCGATGACCCGTCCCTCGAGCCGGCGCGCCGCGATCCGATGAAGTTGGCGGACTCGGTGATCGCCACCTCGCGTGACTCCTGGGCAACGAAGGCCGAGACCCGAGGCGAGTATCCGAGCCAGTACAGCGCTCGCGCCTCGATCCGAGTGGAGTTGTCCTCCTCCTCGAACGTCGGAACCTCCTTGTCGAAGTTGAAACCACCCGGGTTCGAGGGAAATCGGTCCGACCAGCTGATCTGGCCGTCCTCGGCTCCGTCCAGAGCGTCCCGGATGAAGTTCACACCCAGTTCCAGGGCGCCACCCGTCGGGAGCATTGCGCCCAGCCGAAGCCTCGACTGTGGGCGCTGCCACTGGAAATCATCCTGGTGGAATCCGGAAGGATCCCGGCTCGTTCCGTTGATCGTCGTTCGGTAGAACTCGTACTGCGCTCCCCAATCGAAGCCCGCCCACGGGTAGACCGCTCCGAGGGCGACGATCCAGACTTCAGACTCGTGGGTGATTCCGAACACGTTCGTCGAGACCAATGCTTCGTCGTCCGTGATCCGAGTCACCTGAGCGCCAAGACTCAAGTCCCCGACAGGCTCGTTCCAGAGGGCCGACATCGAAGGGCCGCGGACACGACCGTCGTTTCCAACGCGGAACTCCGAACCTTGAGCGGTCCAGGCAAAGCTTCCCCCAATGGCGCGTCCGGCTTCGCTGCGGTAAATCGCCTCGGCGGACAGCACCTCGGAAGTGATGGCTTCCCGCTGCGCGAATCCGGTTCCGGCGCGGGTCGCCTGGTAGTCATCCGTCACACGCTTCCGTGCCGCCGTGGATTCGACGCTCCAACCGTCTTTGTCCGCGGCGATGCCCGCGACATTCCCGCCGAAGTCGGCCTGGTTGATTTCATTGTTCTCGTCGGGAATGACGAAACGGAGGCCGCCCATCGAAAGGAGACGGACGTTGGAGTCTTGCGGATCCGAGTCCAGGCCGAGTTGGTCTGCATTGAAGACCAGGTACTGCGCCCGAGCCGTCCCGCCGACGGTCAATAGCATTCCGCAAAGGACGAAGGTCGCGAGGAGACGTCGGGTCATCACGATTCCTCCCCTTCCCCGGCGGTGCGCAGCAGTCCTACGTCCTTCTCGCCGAACTCGAGGTAGTTGACGCCGGAGCCCCAGTAGACCGCTCCGGAGTTGTCGTAGACCTGGATGGTGAAGGGGACGCGATCCCCGGGTTCGGCCGTAAAGGCCAGGTCATTTGCGGCATCACCGGTCGAGAGGGGTCGGCCGACTTCGAGAGTGTAGAGTCCCAGGTCCCAGACCCCCTTGCCACGGACGTCCGCGCGGCTCTCCGTCGGATAGGTGTACCAGTATCCGGAGACGAAGTCGCCCGTTTGGAACGGCCGCGGCTCGGCATCCACGACCGGCGCATAGTTGATGGAGTCGCAGGCGCTGAAGGTCTCGACAGTGTTCCTCAAGTCTTCCCGCCAGATGTAGTAGGGCGAGATTCCATTGTTCACGACACAATCCGCCCCGAAAGAGTTCTGACAGTTCGACGGTTCATCCGGTTCGAAGAAGACGTCGTCCGATTGGCGGTAGATGATGTCGGGGAGCGGCGAACCCGGATCGAAGTTTCGGCGCCACGTCGGTGTCCCGGGATCAAAGAAGAATCCGAAGTCCGGATCGAACACCCCGTCCTCGAGGTAACCCGGAGTTCCGCGGGCCGGGAAGTTCGGGTTCTCATCCGGCGAATAGAGATTGCGCGTCAAGTTGGTGCGCGTGCTCAACCATTGCCATACGTCCCGCCGTCCCGGAGAGCCCCCTGAATCGGCATCCTCTGGGATCTCGAACTGGACCACGAAACGGTCTTCGTCGTGAACCGGATCGGGATCCTGGGCGTCGTCGAACTGGGGAATCGTTCCGTCGAAGCTCCAGTTGTCCGGATCTTCCAGGGGCGGAAAGCAGAGGCTGCCCGTGACGTAGCTCGGACCATTGTAGAAAAGCGCGTCCTTGTAGACGTCCGACCGCGGGTCGGTCCACCGAAAGAGGAAGTAGATGTCCGACTCGGTGTAGACGACCTTCGCAGAAACGTACCGGGGGTCGCCCGGCTCGCCCGCTCCGTCCTCGGAGCTGACACGAATCTGGAAGTATGGAAGGTCTTCGTTGAGGGGCCCGCCCCACTCCCGCTCGATCGCCTCGCCGTTGAGCTCGATCGGATTCTCCGCGAACACGCTGTCAGGGACGAACGTCGCCGTCAGAACGTCGATCGGTACGTCCCCCGGTTTGAGCACGTCGTCGGTGTTCTGACAGCCCGTGTGCCAGACCGTCGCAGCCATGACGATGAGAAGGGACAATAGGTGGGCAGACGCCCCGGTCGCCGGAAGGCGCCGTACGTTGCTCATAAAGGGGATAGCTCCCTGCGCGCTTGTGCGCGTGTCGCTTGTTCACAGGGGAAGGGAGCGCTCGGACTCCGCCCGCCGCCCGTTCCCTACCACTCCGACAACCCCAGGCAGACCCGCTACCGGAACGCGAGGAGACCTCGAGTCGGAAGATTAGGCAGCGACTTGCCGGGTGTCAACCGCTACGGCCGTTTGGAACTCTCCTCCTTCAGTCCCATTTGACTTCCGGGTAACGGGAAAGCACCTCCCGGAACTCTCCCTGGATCGCCTCCAACCCGGCTTTTGTCCTCGCTTCGAAGCGAAGAACAAGCACCGGCTGGGTGTTCGAGGCCCGAACCAAACCAAATCCGTCCTCGAAAAGCACTCTGGCCCCATCGATGTCGATGACCTTGTGCGACTCGGCAAAGTGCCGGCCCAGCTCCTCGACGATCGGAAACTTTCGATCATCCGGACAGTCGACCCGGACCTCCGGACTGTTCAGATACTTGGGCAGCTCGTCCACCGTCCTGGAGACCGGCTCGGTCATCCGTGAGCGGTGCGCCACGAAACGGGCCGCGGCGTAGATGGCGTCGTCGTGCCCAAAGAAACCGTCGCTGAAGAACATGTGTCCCGACATCTCACCCGCGATCGGAGCCTTCAGCTCCTTCATCTTCGCCTTGGTCAGGGAGTGACCGGTCTTCCACATGACCGGCCGGCCGCCGTGCGCCGCGATGTCCTCTTCGAGGCCCTGAGAGCACTTGACGTCGAAAACGATCGGCGAGCCCGGAATCCGCTCCAGCACCTCACGCGAAAAGAGTGCGAGCAGCTGATCGCCGTAGAGCAGCTTCCCCTCCTCGGTGACGATTCCGATCCGGTCCCCGTCCCCGTCGAAGCCGCAGCCGACGTCGGCGCCGACCTCGACGACCTTGGCCTTGAGGTCCGTCATGTACTTCTCGACCGTGGGGTCGGGCTGATGATTGGGAAACGAGCCGTCCGGCTCGCAGTAGAGTTCGGTCACGTCATGGCCGAGGGCCCGGAAAACGGACCGAGCCGTGGGGCCGGCGACTCCGTTCCCGGCATCGAGGACGACCTTGAGCGGACGTGCCGGCTGACACTTCTCCACGATCATCGCCTCATACGTATCCTGGATGGAGACCTCCCGCTTCGAGCCCTCGCCGGTGACGAAATCGTCTTCCTGAATCCGTCGAGCCAGGTCGCGGATCTCGTCGCCGTGGATGGAGGCCTTCCCCACCTGCATCTTGAATCCGTTGAACTCGATCGGATTGTGACTTCCGGTCACGACGACACCACCGTCGGCTTCGAGGTGGACGACCCCGAAATAGACACCCGGGGTCGGAATGATCCCGATGTCGATGACCTCGAGGCCGCAACTCATGAGGCCCTTGCCCAGGTTCTCCGCCAGTCGCGGCGAGGACTCACGTACGTCGCGCCCGACGACAACGCTCTTGGCGCCGTCCGTCCGCAACCTGGATCCGAAGGCGCGACCGAGCTTTTCGGCGAACTCGTTGGAGAGTTCGGTTTCCGCGATCCCGCGGACGTCGTACTCCCGAAACACATGAAGAGGTAGTGACATGACTGGACTCAACTTTCTTTCGGTTTGCGCAGAAACGCGTCGATAAAAGGCCCGAGCCGTCCATCCATGACCGCCTGAATGTCTCCAACTTCACAGTTGGTTCGGTGATCTTTGACCATCGTGTAGGGATGGAAGACATAGGACCGGATCTGGCTGCCCCAGGCGATCTCCTTCTTGGAATCCGTGAGATGCCCGAGCTTCTTTTCTTCTTCCTCGCGGTAGTGGGCCCACAGTTTGGCCATGAGGATCTTCATCGCGAACTCTCGATTCCGATGCTGGGACCGCTCCGCCTGGGACTGGACGACGATGTTGGTGGGAATATGCGTGATCCGGACCGCCGAGTCGGTCTTGTTGACGTGCTGGCCGCCGGCGCCGCTGGCCCGGTAGGTGTCGACGCGCAGATCCTCGTCGCGCACATCGACATCGCTCATCTCGTCGACCTGCGGCAGTACAAAGACCGAGGCAAACGAAGTGTGGCGCCTCTTTTGTGCGTCGTAGGGTGAGATGCGAACACATCGGTGCACGCCGCTTTCGGCCTTGAGATAGCCGTAGGCAAAGTCGCCTTCGATTTCGATGGTGGCGTCCTTGATTCCAGCTTCGTCGGCTTCCTGATAGTCGAGCAGCGAATACTTCATCCCGGCCTGTTCGACCCAACGCGTGTACATGCGGTAGAGCATCTCGGCCCAATCCTGGCTCTCGGTTCCACCTGCGCCCGGATGAATGGTCAGGACCGCGTTGTTGGCATCGTGCTCCCCGTCGAGCAGCGTCGTCAGCTCGAACGATTCGAGGGCGTCGATGAACTTTACGGCAGCGGTTTCGGCTTCGGATGCGGCCGACGGGTCCTCGCCGGCAAGTTCGACGAGAACGGAGAGGTCATCTTTCTGGGTTTCGATGGAGAGGAAGCGTTCGACTTCCCGCTTGACCAGATTCACCCGACGCAGGAGGGATTGTGCTTCCTGAGGTTTGTCCCAGAAACCGGGAGCAGACATCTGCTCCTCACCTTCGGCGATTTCCTTTTGCTTGTTGGGGAGGTCAAAGATAGCTCCGGAGTGCATCCAGTCGCTCGGTTCCTTCACGAATGGTCTTTTCCAGTTCCACCATCTCAAAGTCCTCCTTGTTCCCACTCCGACGGTACGGGGGGACAGTTCCAGCGCGCACAAACTTCGGCCCAGAGGGCCTTCGCCTTCCGGGCCAATTCATCGAGGTCACCGTCGTTGGACACGATCCAGTCCGCGTCCGGCGCCCATTCGTCATCAGCCCGCTGCGCGTCCATACGCCGCTCGGCTTCATCGGCCGACACTCCCCGCCCCAGCAGTCGCTCGATGCGAACGGGACGAGGCGCGGTGATCACGACGACACCGTCGAGATCGAGTTCCTCCTTCCAATCGAGGAGGAGAGCCGCGTCGAGAAGGATGATACCGACGTAACCCGAGGCCTTCAAGCTGGCCCGCCGCCTTTCGATGCGCTCGAGGATCCAGGGGTGAACGATCCGATTCAGATCGTCGAGGGCCCCGGGGTCGTTGAAGACGATCCGGGCAAGGTGTGGACGCGAGAGCCCACCCCCCGCCTGCAGGATCTCGTCCCCGAATCGGGCGGCCAGTGCGTCGTGGGTGGTCGTTCCCACCTCGAGGGCCGCGTGACCGAGTTGGTCCGCATCGATCAGGGGTGCCCCGAATTCTGTGGAGAGAATGCGGGCGAACTCGCTCTTGCCAACGCCGATTCCGCCGGTGATGCCGAGGAGCAGCGGTCCGTGGGCCTCGCCGCTCATCCGTGCGCCTCGCCCCAGGTCCGCCCGGACCCGAGTTCCACCTCGAGCGGGACGACGAGATCGGCCGCTCCCGTCATGGATTCGACGAGCAATCCTTCGACCTCTTCCCGCGCAGACTTGTCGCACTCCACCACGAGTTCGTCGTGCACCTGCAGGAGGAGACTTGCCGAAGCCTTCGACTTGGCGAAGGCGCGGTCGACCCGCAGCATGGCCTCTTTGATGATGTCGGCGGCGGAACCCTGGATGGGAGTGTTCGAGCAGATTCGCTCGGCCTGCGCACGGACTCGGTGGTCCTCGCTTTGTAGTCCCGGCAGGTACCGACGTCGGCCGAAGATGGTGGTCGTGTAGCCCCGGCTGCGCGCCTCTTCCAGGCTTCCCTCGAGATACCCCTTCACGCCCGGCATCTTGGCAAAGTAGTCGGCGATGAAATCCTTGGCTTCCTGCATGGAGATGCCCATCTCGCGCGACAATCGTTGCGGACCCATTCCGTAGATGACGCCGAAGTTGACGGCCTTGGATCGGGAACGAAGTTCGACGCCGACCTCTTCCGGCGGAACGCCGAAAAGCCGCGCGGCCGTCGCGGTATGAACGTCGTACCCGCTTTCGAACGCCTCCCGCAGCCCTTCGTCCTTGGAAATGTGCGCAAGGATCCGGAGTTCGACCTGCGAGTAGTCGGCGGAGATGAGCACACGACCCGATGGCGCAACGAACGCTTCCCGGATGCGGCGCCCGGTCTCGGAACGGATCGGAATGTTTTGAATGTTCGGATCGCTCGACGAAAGACGTCCGGTCGCGGCCACGGCCTGATGGAACGACGCGTGGATGCGCCCGTCATCCGAATCGACCAGCTCCGGAAGCGCGTCTACGTAGGTCCCTTTGAGCTTGCTCAGACTGCGGTGTTCGAGCACGAGCCTGGGTACCGGATGCAGCTCCGCCAGTTTTTCCAACACCTCGTGGTCGGTCGAAAAACCGGTCTTGGTCTTCTTCTTCTTCGGCAACTTCAGTTCTTCGAAGAGGACCTTGGACAGTTGAAGCGGTGAACCGATGTTGAACTCACGTCCGGCCGCCTCATGGATCTGTTCTGTCAGCCGTTCCAGATCGACCTTCATCTCGACGGAAAGGGACTCGAGGAAATCCGTATCGAGAGCGATGCCGGCGGTTTCCATCCGGAACAACACCGGAATGAGCGGACATTCCATCTCCTGCCACAGAGAAAGAAGCTCCGTCTGCTCGAGGTGAATCTGAAGCGACTCGGCCAACTCCAGGTTGATCCGCGCCCGCTCTCCCGCAAACTCGGCGGCCTCTTCGATCGGGAGGTCCGCCCAGTCCTTGCGTTGCTTTCCAACGCCCAGAATCTCGGTCGCGGACGGAAGCCGGCGATCGAGTTGCGAAAGCGCGAGCGCTTCGAACGCATGGGAGGTTTCCGGGTCGAGCAGATAGGAGGCAATCATCGTGTCGGCGAACGGGACGGCGTCCAGTAACTCCGGCCCCGCACCCAGTACGTGCAGGTCCGCCTTGATGTCGTGACCGACCCACCCATCTTTCGCCAATGGAATCAGGGTCTCACGCAGTTCCTGAAGGTCGATGTCGGCCAGGGGAAGAAAGCACACATTGTCCCCTCGTCCCAGGGCGATACCGAACGGACCCGGTGTGGCCGGATCCTCGGACGCCCGTCCGCCCGCACCTCGGCTACCGAAACCTGGACCGGCGCCGGGCAGGACATGTACGGCCAAACCGCCCTCGCACTCCGCCAGGACTCCCAACCCGTTCAAGTCATCCGCGACTTCGACGGCGGAACGGGGAGAGTCGGCCGCCGCACCGTCCTCGCCTTCGACTCCGGGACCGAGTTGATCGAGCACACGCTGAAACTCGAGATCGCGGAGCAGTCGAACGAGTCCCGGGCGCGCGACCAGTTCCGGCGCCTCGGCTCTCTCGTGGTCGAAGTCGACCTCGAGATCGTCCCGAATGGTGACCAACTCCTGGCTGAGCCTGGCGTCGTCGCGTCCGTCCTGCAGCTTCTTGCGCAGGCCCTTCTGCGGCACGTCATCGGCAGCTTCGAGGATCGCATCCAGGGTTCCGTGTTCCCCAAGCAACTTGGCCGCCGTCTTCACACCAACACCCGCAACCCCGGGAACGTTGTCGCTGGAGTCTCCCATCAACGCCAGGAGATCGCGCATCTGCTCCGGGTCGACGTCGTACTTCTCGCGCACCTGCGGCGCGTCGATCCACTTTCCGGGCTCGTTCATCTTGGGCGGAACCCATTGTCGAACGCCGGGCCGAATGAGCTGGAAGAAGTCCTTGTCGGCCGAAACGATGACCGCTTCCTTGCCGTCGGCGAGCGCTTGACGAGCCAAGCTTCCGATCAGGTCGTCGGCTTCGACACCCTCCCGCTCGACACGGGCAAACTGCATCTCGTCGAGGAGTTCCTTGGCGCGTGGAATCTGCGAGCGAAGTTCGGGCGGCGCAGGAGGACGATTGGCTTTGTACCCGTCGTAGCGTTCGTGACGGAAGGTCTTCCCCTTCACGTCAAAGGCCACGATCAGCTCATCCGGGCTCTCGTCTCGCAGCAGCACGAGAAGTGCATTCAAGAAACCGTAGACCGCGCTCGTGACCTCTCCCGACGTGGTGATCAGTGGGTTGCGAAGCATCGCAAAGTGGGCGCGGTAAACGAGGCCGGAACCGTCGACGAGAAAGACCCGCTTCTTCTTTTTCGCCACTCATTCCTCCCGGTAGAGTTCCCGCTCCACGATCCGACGGCGCGCGGGCTCGGGAACGAGAAAGCGCACGGACCGGCCCGCGGACAACCTTTCGCGGATTTCCGTCGAGCTGATTTCGAGTTCCGGACCGGTCAGCCAATCGACGCGACCCGCCGCGACATCGGGGATACTCCGCTCGACGCCCGGCCTGGGCAAGACGGCAAACCGGGCCAACTTCGCGATCACGTCCGGCTGGCGCCAGGTCGGAAGGTCGCGCAGCGAATCTCCTCCGATGACCAGCCAAAAGTCGGAACCGGGAAAACGCTCATGGAACACTTCCAAGGTCGTTGCCGTGTAGGACGGCCGCGTTGGATCGGACTCGGTCGCGTCGGCCTGCATCCCGGGAACACCGTCGAGAGCCAGTCGGAGCATCGCGATGCGTTCCTCGAATGTCCGAATTCTGCGATCTTCTTTGTGCGGAGGTCGACTCGCCGGAACGAAAAAGACCCGGTCCAGTCGTAGCTGGTCCCGGGCCGCCTCGGCCATCCAGAGATGACCCACATGAACCGGATCGAAGGTGCCCCCGAGGATCCCGAGCCTCACGGCTTTCCTCCGTCAGGGCCGGCGCGAGTCACCTCGTTGCTGAGAGCGTCGGAGTCCCTCCGCTCTTCCTCACGCTTGCGCTTCCTTTCTTCGATTCGCTCTTTCACCGCGACGGCATTCCTACGCCACTTCCCGACGTCTTCGAGTGCCTGCTGCAAGTCGCCGCCGAAACGCTCGCGGTTCTCCGGGGTGGCGAACTCTTCGAGCTTTTGAATCGCCGCCTCGGTCTTTTCGATCTCACCCATCTCCGAGTGGCAACGTACCGACTGAATGAGGCACTCGGGTGCGACCGGAGAGGTCGGCTGCGTCTTCAGCGACTTCTCGAAGTAGACCAACGCCGCCGACCAACGGCGGAGCATGACGTAGGTCTTTCCGTTTTCGTAGGCTTTTTGAGCCAGACGGCCGACCGAGTCATCGATCAGCCGCTGCGCTTCTTCGCGGTGCGCGCCGCTGGGATAGTGATCGAGGTAGGACCGTAAGGCCCGGATCGCGCTTTCCGTCGGCTCGGGATCCCGATCCGCAGAATGGCGCGACTCGTGGAAACACAATGCGCGATTCCACTCCGCCTCCTCGCGATGCTCGGACTGCGGATACTCCCTCAGAAGCCGCGAAAACTCTTCCCGGGCCAGAATGAACTCGCCAAGGCACTTCCTCGAGAGGCCCAGATAGTAGATCGCGTCGTCGATCCGGGCCGAACCCGGATGTTCCTGGAGAAACGCGGTCAGTGACTCCGTGGCCTGAAGGCACCGTCCGCGCTCGTAGAGGTCGACTCCGGCGAGGAACTCCCCCTCCGCGCCCGGCGCCCTGAACTTGGAGCCCGAGCCGCAACCGTACACGCCACTGAGGACGAGTGCCGCGACGGCTATCGACCATCTCATCGAGATCCTTCGCGCGGGCAAGATTCCGGGACGTCCTTTCCTCGGGTTTCCGTTCATTCGTTACCGGTGGACACTAGTTCTGGTTCTCGTAGAACAGGAAGATCAAACTTCCGACCACAGCCACGACCAGCGCGGGTTCGACGTAGGTGCCGAGTCCCGGGGCATTCAGGTCCGGACGGCGGAAGGGATATTCCGATCCTTCCGCGAGCAGACGCTCCCGGCCCGATACCCGGTCCCAGTGATGCCGTTCCGCGGTGGCCATGTCGCGAACCAGCCCGCGCTCACCCTCCAGTTCCGTAACCTTGACATAGACCCCGGCGACGCGAGTGAACTCGACCGGGCCGAGCAGATACTTGCGGCTGACTTCAGAGTACCGAACTCCGAACTCCAGAACTTCGATGTCGAGAATCGTACCGTCGGGATAGCGGCCGTCGGGCAGGGTCCGTCCGGTCGAAACCGGGACCGGAGCCGGCGGCTCTTCCAACGCAAGCGTCGCCAGCGAGTCTTCTGCCGCTCCGTTTCCGGCAGCGCCGGACCCCGTGGATTGTCCAGCGCGCCTCGGCTTCGCAGCCTCCGCCTGAACTGTGTCCGCCTCAGCCGCGGTGTTCACGGTGACGACATCGTAGCCGGCATCGGCCAGGGCCGTGGCCAGTCGCTCACGGATGAAGAAGTTTCCCTCGTGCGGCGTGCGGCTGAGCAAGGTCACCGGCTGCCCCCGATCGAGGTCGAGTTCCGAAACGACTTCTTCGACGGCGCCCTGGGTCAGCTGGTCCAAAAGGGAAAGATTGCTGAGAATCGGCTCTTCGGCCCGGGCCACCTCAGGCAGAGGGACCAGGGAGACAGCAAAGACCGCAAGGGTCAACCAAGTCATGATGCGGCGAGTCTTCACACTTCCATCTCCCGGCCGGCCGCGGCCCATTCGCTCTCGGGAACGCCGAACAGATCGTACGGGCCTGCGCCCACGATTCGGACCCCGATCAAGTCGCCCATATTCACATCGAGTCCCGTCTTCTTCAACAGGACTTGACCGTCGATTTCCAACGCCTGACCCGTCCATCGGCCCTTCGGGGCCCCATCTTGGGGATCGACCTCGTCGATGAGGACAGGGAGCGTTCGGTCGATGAGGCGCCGATTCCGGCGCAGGGAGATTCCGCGCTGCTGTTCGAGGACCCGGGCCCTCCTCTCTTCCCGGATCTCGTCCGGAACCTGCTCTTCCATCGCCCCGGCGGGCGTGCCGTCCTCGGTGGAATAGGCGAAGGCGCCGAGATTGTCGAATTCGAACTCCCGGAGGAAGCCGAGCAACTCCTCGAACTCCTGGTCGGTTTCGCCGGGGAATCCGGTGATGACAGTGGTCCGAAGGACCATGCCCTCCCGAGCGCCGCGGATCTGGCCGAGAAGCTCTTCGGTCCTCTGCCAACCCGCGCCGCGCCGCATCCGTTTGAGGACGGTATCCGACGCATGCTGGATCGGCATATCGACATACGGAATGAGATGCTCGAGCTCACCCAGGCACTGCAGAAGATCGTCCGTCCAGTACCGGGGATACGTGTAGAGAAGCCGGATCCAGTCGATGCCGGGGACCTGGTCGAGTGCCCGGAGCAGTTTGGGTAGGGCAAAGCCGCCGTAGAGGTCGAGGCCATAGGACGTCGTGTCCTGGGCGACGATGGTGATCTCCCGCACCCCGGCCTGGCCCAGACGCGTCACTTCGTGGACGATGTCCTCGATGGGCCGGCTTCGGTGTTTCCCTCGAAGCTTGGGAATGATGCAGAACGTGCAGGTGTTGTTGCAGCCCTCGCTGATCTTGACGTACGCCGAGTGCGGGTGGCCCGAGACGACCCGCGGCTCCCAGTCGAAGGCCTCGCGATCGAGTTCGCCGACGCGCGAGCCCCGTTCGAGGCTTCCCTGCAGTAGTCCATCGGCAACGTGAACGACGGCGTCGTAGGTGGCCGGTCCCAGCAGGTAGTCGATCTCCGGGATCTCGTCGAGGACCGCGTTGCCGTGTCGTTCAGCCAGGCAGCCGGTTACGACCAGCTTTTTCAACCGCCCCGACTGCTTGAGTTGGGCCATTTCCAAAATGGTCTCGATGGACTCTTCCTGGGATGCGGTCAGAAACGCGCAGGTGTTGACGACGACCAGAGCCGCATCTTCCGGCTCGGCCGCCACCGGGTAACCGGCACGGTGGAGCCGTCCCAGGATCGACTCGGAATCGACCAGGTTCTTGGGACAGCCCAGTGTAACGACGGAAATGGCGTCTTCGGCTCGGGTCCGCGACACCTCGTGCGACGCGCCGTCCGACCGTGTGGAAACACAGCCGACCGGAGGCCCGCCCACGTCGGGGGTCTGCATGAAGCTCTCTTTCTTGGAGACGTCCGTTTCCACGTCCTTCCGACTATCCCACCTCGACCAGCGGAACGCCCGGCGGAGCCGTGAACTCAAAGAGACTGGGGTCCATTTCCGGATCGTCCCAAGTCTCGAGGAAACGGTAGGTACTTCGGTTCCCTGACAATTCTACGAGTTCGTACTGGAGAATGGCATCGGAATTCGCGCGGGTCCAAATCCGAACTTCCGCCAGTTCCAGTTCCAGCGGGGGCTCGAGAACCAGCACCCGCACCGGGCTGCCCTCCAGCTCGTCGTTCAGGATCTCGGGCTGGGGCCGACTCTCTTCCAGAATCCTTCCCAGAATGTCGGCGCGGCCGTCTTCCGGCAGGTACGTGACCAGAACCTGCTCGTTTTCCGGAACGTAGGTGTAGACCCGCTTTCCGTCACAGACCTGCAGGTGGCCTGCCGGTTCGGCATACTCGATGCGGAACTTGTTCGGGCGATCCAGAAAGAGCGTGCCCCGATAAAACGCCGGGTCATCCATCCCGACCCACTCCTGGGTCTGCACGAACTCGGCCCGGAATCGACTGACGCTGAAGAACGGGATCGAAACTTCGGCGAGGAGGCGGGCGCCAGGGGTGTCGGCCGAAGCCCGCTGCCGGGTCAGTCGATCTTCGATCGAGGAAGGGGCGTCGGAGGAGGAGTCCGTAGCCGGATCCCCTTCCGTGGCGTCGCTCTGGGCGAAAACGGTTTCGAAGGGAATGGCTCCAACGGCCGCGGAGACGCAGAAGACGAGAAGCAGGAGCAACGCGGCCCTCTGGGACGGCTCTTCCCTATTCTGAAGCGGCCGGCGCATTGTTGGCCCAACTCTCCAGGAATCCTTCATCGGCCAGGACCTCGCGCGGCTTGCTTCCCTCGTGCGGTCCCACGGCCCCGGCGCCTTCGAGGAGATCCATGAGCCGGCCGGCGCGCGAGTAGCCCACCTTGAGCCGGCGCTGCAGGAAGGAAACGGACGCCTGTTTCTGGTAGACGACCAGGCGCAATGCATCTTCGAAGAGTTCGTCATCGATCTCCGCCCCATCGGTCTCCTTGTCCAGCATTTCCTCGCGGAAGATCGGCTCCGGCTCCGGCATCTCCTTGAGATACTCGACCAGGCGTTCGGCATCCGCGTCACTGACGAAGGCGCCGTGCAGTCGGACCGGCGATCCTTTGCCCGGGGGTAGGTAGAGCATGTCTCCCTTGCCCAGGAGGTTCTCGGCCCCGTTGCCGTCGATGATGGTCCGGCTGTCGACCTTCGTCGCCACTTGAAACGCGATTCGACCGGGAAAGTTCGCCTTGATGACGCCGGTGATGACGTCGACGGACGGTCGCTGCGTGGCCAGGATCAGGTGGATGCCGACGGCCCGGGCCATTTGGGCGAGTCTGGCGATCGGAGTCTCTATCTCGTTGCCCAGGGTCAACATGAGGTCTGCCAGCTCATCCACGATGACAACGATGTAGGGCATCGGCTCGGCCTCGGCCTCGGCCGGCTTGCTCTTCATCTTCTCGTGGTAGCCCTCGATGTTGCGGACCCCGAAGGTCGCCATCTTCCGGTACCGGCGCTCCATCTCCCCGACCATCCACTGCAGCATCCGCGCGGCCATTCGGGCGTCGGTGACGACCGGACAGAGCAGATGCGGAATCCCGTCGTAGACCGTCAGCTCCAGCATCTTCGGGTCGATCATGAGCAGCCGCATGTCCTGCGGCCGTTTGTTGTAGAGCAACGAGAAGAGGCAGGTGTTGAGACAGACGCTCTTCCCCGAACCCGTGGTTCCGGCCACGAGGAGATGGGGCATCTTCTCCAGCCGGCCGTATTGGGCTCGCCCACGAATGTCTCGTCCCAGGCAGAGCGGAAGGTGAGCGTCGGAAAGGTCGACCTCGCCGAGCACCGTTCGCAGGTCGATGTGTTCGGCGACCGCGTTCGGAACCTCGATCCCGATGGCTGCCTTGCCCGGAATCGGGGCTACGATTCGGATGCGCGAAGCCTTCAGAGCCAGCGCCAGGTCGTCGGTTCGGGAAACGATCTGGGAGATGCGGACGCCGGCGGCCGGCGCGTATTCGTACTGCGTGATGACCGGCCCCGGATGGACCTCCCCGATCCGTCCCTGAATGCCGAAATCCTCGAGCGTTTTCACGAGGAGCTGACTCTTCTGGATGACCTCTTCCCTCGTCACCGTGCCTTGGCGGGGTTCGGGAAGCTCGAGCAGTTCCAGCGGAGGCAGAGGATAGACTCCACGCTTCTTGCGGGGCTTCTTGCGGGCGGGCGGAGGCCCGGCCTCACGCGGTGCGAAGAGAGGTTCGGCCTTGCCCCGGGGAGCGACCGGCTCGACCTCGGCTTCCTGTTCCTCGTCGTCCTCGTATTCATCTTCGCCGTCGTACTCGCTGTCGTATTCGTCCTCTTCGACATACTCGACGTCATCCGCCTCGGCCTCGGCGTAGGCGTCGTCTTCGTCGTCGTACTCGTCCTCGGCATAGCCCCCCACGGGCGATACCGCCTCGAGGACGTCGGTCTTCTCCTCCGAGAACTCCACGGCGGAACGACGCCGACGCGGAGGGTTGCCAGAATCCTTGGGCTTTCGGGTCGGCTTGCCCAAGGCTGCAGCGACCTCTTCGGTCATGTCGATGGCAGGAGCCGGAGTCGACCGCTCACGCTCGTCATTCTCGGACCGTCGGAAGTTCAGGACCTGGCGTGGGTCCAACCAGGAGATACCATCCAGCGCCTTCTGTCCCCAGCCTCGCATCCGTTCGCCCGCTTCCGCGGCTCCGTCCCGGGCGCCGGCCAGAGTCGGCATTCGTCCACGCGCGCCCTCGGCCAGAGCCCCGGCGCGATTCTGGACCGGACTGGGCGTCCACCTCGACGCCCCGAGGAAGAGAAACCAGGTGAGAATGCCTCCGGTGAGTAGCCCGGAACCCAGAGGACCGAGTCGCGCGCCGGCTTTGAGCCACCCGGAAACCGTTCCCGCTCCGCCTCCCCAAATCGGAGCGCCCCCGATGGACGACAGGAAGACCGATCCGACGAAGGCGGTGATCAGAAACCAGGTGAAGAAGGCGCCCGAGATGCGAGGCACACCGGCCACGAAGCGCAGGGCAG
This sequence comes from bacterium, assembly GCA_030431975.1. Taxonomy (GTDB): domain Bacteria; phylum Eisenbacteria; class RBG-16-71-46; order CAIMUX01; family CAIMUX01; genus JACKCR01. Next base: position 128,695 of record JAUIHP010000020.1, read on the forward strand.
CGAGAAACAGCAGCGACCAAAGTCCGAGGAAGACCGGCACGCCGAGGCCGCCGAGGAGGAAGCCGGAGACCGCGCGTCCAACCTGCCCGCATGCGTTGTACGGGAGCCCGAGGTACGGCCCGTACTCGGGCCACGGAGGCGAAGAAAGAGCCGAGCCCGCGAGCAAAGCGGTCACGACGAAGAGTAGAACGCCGACCAGTGGCCTGCGTGTCGGTTGTGCCATGGCCCCTTCCCTTCCCTGATCGGGGGATCACAAAACAGTCAGCATCAACCCGCCGGCATCACATCCCGTGGTGTCGGCAACAGCGGTCCTTGCTGTGTGGGTTGGCTCCCTGCGTCTCGGCCCGCGGAGTGTAGCACGAGCGCAGACACGGGTCAGCCGGACTCAGGCCGTTCTGCCCCGGCTTCCCGAAAGGCGCTCCGGACGCGGTCTTTGACGGACGAAAGGATGTCGACGGGCAAAGGATCGAGACCGAGTTCCTGAGCGACCAGGAGGCTCGTGAAATCGGCCAGGGCCACGTGGCTGAGAACCTGAGTCCACGGATCCTCTCCGAATGGAGCGACCCGCAGGACGGCGAGTCCCCGGCGCTCGGCGTGCTCGAGGGCAGCTTCCCAGGCGGCATCCCGTCCGACCCGTACTCGCCGGTCGACAGCGGAGGCAGGTTGATCCGACGCCTCGTTCATATCCAACGCCAGAAGCGTGACCGGAGCCGAGCCGCCCGCGTTCGTACCTGTCGGTCGGCCCCATCCCTCGATCTCGTTGTGGGCCGCGTCCGGAAACGGCACCGTGGCGGCCTGCTGCTTGGCGTTCTCCTCGATCTGCGTTTTCCACCGGTAGGCCACGGCTTCGTTCCGGGCATCGGAAGTGAGGGCGCAAACCCGGCTTCCCGCCAACCGGGGAGCGAGTTCGAAGGGGTTTCGCTCCGGGTTTCCCTGCCCTTGTTTCCAAAGGGCGATCTCGCTTTCGATCTGATCGGCGGCTGCGCTCAGCGAATCCCTCACCCGGGCCCGGTCCGGCCCGGTCGAGGCCAGGGCGAGAACAGTCGGAACCAGCATCCACCCCAGAGCTGCCCGGGGCGCATATCCGGCCGGGACCTCGAAGAGAGGCGCGGAGACTCGCAGAGCCTCGGCGCGCATCTGGCCCCCGCTCGTGATCATCCAGGGCCGGACGCCGCGGGACTCCATTTGATCCCAAAGCGCGAGGCTCTCCCAAGTCTGGCCCGAATAGGAGATCAGTCCGGCGTCGACTCCCGGTCCCACCCATGCCGGTAGATGTGGATCCGCAAGCACCTCGACAGGTCCCCGCAGGTCCTCCGCGAGCAAACGACGGGCGAAGCGGGCCGAGGCGGCAGATCCCCCCATCGCTCCGACAAAAGCCGGCCGCGGCGCCGTGATCCCATCCCGACCACCCGTCGGGATCGCCGGATCGCCGGGCCATCCCTCCGCATCTGCCTGGCGAAGCGCTCCGCGAATCTGATCCGGCCATTCCCAGGCCCAGTCCCGCATCGTCTCGAAGCTCATTCATCCACCTCCAGGACGGGACCCAGCGCCCGGATCAGTTCGGCTCGAACCTCTTCCCCGGACGAAAGCTGAAGAACGCGCTGAGCCAGTCGCTCGAGGTCGGCCAACCGGCAGTGACGAATCATGGATTTGATCCGCGGAATCTGCGCCGGAGACAGACTGAGGTGGAGGCAACCGAGACCCAGTAGCAGCGCCGCTCCCGCCGGATCCCCCGACATCTCGCCGCAACTCGAGGCCGGCCGCTCGACCGTACGCGCGTCGCGGAGGATGCCGCGCAGGCAGCGAAGCACGGCCGGATGGAAGGGATCGTAGAGGTGCGAAACGTGGTCATCTCCCCGGTCGACCGCAAGCGTGTACTGAACGAGGTCGTTGGATCCGATGGAAAAAAAGTCGGCCTCCGCGGCCAGAAGATCGAGGAGCAGTGCCGCCGCCGGAGTCTCGATCATCGCGCCTCGGGGAATCGGAGGAACCGGGACTCCCGCGCTGAGAAGTCGATCTCTTTCTTCCTCGACGACGGCATTGGATCGCTGCATCTCGTCCACCGACGTGATGAGCGGAAAGAGAATACGAACCTTTCCGTGAACGGCCGCGCGAAGAATGGCGCGTACCTGCGTCCGAAAAATCTCCGGGTGCGCCAGAAGGAAGCGAATGCCACGAACCCCAAGGAACGGATTCTCGGCCCGGGTCATTCCAAAGTAGCCGGCGAACTTGTCGCCTCCGACATCCAGCACACGGATCGTGACCGGAGCCGGATAGACGCCTTCCACGACCTGACGATAGCTTTCGTACTGCAGTTCCTCGTCCGGAAGTTCGTTACGCTCGAGGAAGTAGTACTCGGTTCGAAAGAGACCAATCCCGTCGCAGTGCAACTTGGGAAGTGGAGCCAGGTCGGCCGCCGTCTCGACATTGGCGCAGAGTCGAATCTCCGCCCCATCCTCGGTAATCGCCGGCTCTCCCTGGGCGGCCTCCAGCACCTGCGTGCGCCGTTGGGCCCGCCTCTGCGCCAGCAGGAACCCCTCGATCGTTTCCTCTTCCGGATCGATCGTGACCTCGCCGCTTTCGCCGTCGACGAGAACAAGCTCGCCTCCACCCAGTTGCTTCGAGAGATCCCGTAACCCCACAACGGCCGGGATCCCGCGGGAGCGGGCCAGAATGGCCGCGTGACTCGTGGCCCCGCCGTGGTCGATGAGCAGCGCTCCGATCCGGTCCGGATCGAGAGCCGCAGCCTCGCTGGGAGAAATGTCGTCGACGACGAGGACCGCGCCGTCGGGGATCCGATGCGATGCCTCCGTGCCTCCGTCGAGATGGCGCAAAGTCCTTCGCTCGACGTCCCGGATATCCGCCGTCCGTCCGCGGAAGTACTCGGACGAAGACGCCTCGAGCAGGGCGATCGTCTTCGACAAGACTTCGGTGACCGCCGTCGCCGCCGGCTTGAGCTGCGTTCGGATCACCTCCTGAACGTCGCGAAGGAAGGAGTCGTCCTCGAGAATAAGAAGGTGAGCGTCGAGCACGCGTACACCTGGATCGTCCTGGTCCGCGAGGAGGATTTCCTTGAGGGCAAAGATCTCGTCCCGGCTGCGGCGAACCGCATAGTGAAACGATTCGATCTCCGACTCGACTTCGGTCTTGTCGAGACGCCGGTTGTCGATCGCACGGTGCTCGGACTGAAGTCGAACCGCCGGGCCCTTGGCCAATCCCGGGGAGACTCCCAACCCGTGCGTGATCCGGGTTTCGGTCATCCCTGCTCTTCCTCGAACTTCGACTCGATGAGTCCGACGATGGCGTCGACGGCTTCGGAGGCGTCTTCCCCCTCCGCGCGAATCGTGAGTTTGGCTCCGGTTTCCGCGGCCAGGGTCAGGACGCCCATGATCGACTTGCCGTTGACGGTCATGTCTTCCTTGGTGACGAAGACTTCCGCGGAGAATCGACTCGCGAGCTTGACGAGGAGCCCCGCCGGGTGGGCGTGGATACCTGGATAGTTTTTGACAACGACTTCTTTTTCGATCATGTCCTCAACCCAGCCAAACGGTCAGTGCCCAACCGAGAACGAGCCCCAAGCCGGCTAACCACGCCGACGGAACGCGAGACGCGAACCGCGACAAGCCCAGACCGACCAGTATCACAAGGAAAACCCATGCGCCATGGATCGTCGCACTGCGGCCGAAGAGGTAACCCAGGA